>NZ_JACHKT010000026.1 GCF_014204325.1 Arcicella rosea | reverse complement strand
AGGCAAAAAGTAAGGACGAGAACCAATCCAAAAAACATTGAAATCTTTTAAAATTCACTTTTTCAAGAGAAAATTCGGGATGACTCATGTTTATTATTTCAATATTTTAAGGTTTAATACTTGGTGGCGAAGGAGGTGTTGGAAACGAAGCTGGTGCTGGAGGTGTTGGCGGCGTTGGAGCTTCTGGGAAGTCAGGAATTGAGTTAAAAGCACTATTAATTTTTGCTCTTACTGAGGCTGGAAGTACTTTATGAATTTCTTTAGCATGTAATTCCATTTCTTTCCCCAAAGCTTCAATTGGTTTCGCTTCTAGCTCAATTAATTTACTCAGACTGTCAATTGGAGCGCTGTTGAAATTCATTCTCTCTCCTATTTTTCCCATTTCATCACCATACTTTTCCATTTGCTGTTCAATTATCTTCATTTCTTTTTCAATCTGATTCATACTTTGCTCAGCATTTTTTCTAGCTTGAGAACCCTCTTTATAAGACATCATCTTTTCAGCAATACTTCCTTGTTTTTCGCCTAACTTAGACAACTTGTTACTCAATTCAGAAATTTTAATTGAAAAATCATTCATTGGCTGACTATGCTCATTTATTTGCTGGCTATAAACAGCAATTTGGTTTGAAAGTGTTTCAATTTTTTTCTGATGAGGTTCCATTTTCTTTTCAAGTATTTCAATGGCTTGTAACTCTTTTGCAACTTTGATACTATCTGACGGTGAAAGATGTATCCTTTCTCCATTCACATAGATATTTCCATTTGAAATATTTAGGTTATTATTGAAGTCGGATTTAACGCTTACACTCCTTGATGTTTTTTTAGTGACTTTAGTCGTTGTGGTAACTGTCTTTTTAGAAGTTTTAGGCGTTTGTGGGCTTGTTTGAGCATCAGCATTATTAGGTAAATTCACAAAAACAAATGTAGTCAAAGCAAATAAAGACATTATAATAATACCTGCATAATTCACTGATTTCGTTTTCTTTACTCCTAAAATTCTATGTACTCTTCCTAACAAAGTTTGTTTCTTACCTGCAAAACCCATCGCTAAAGACATATTTGTTTGTTGTTGAAAAATCTCAACTTTAGTTAATGCTTTCGCTAAATGGACATTATTTCCGCATAACTCAATCGCTAAATCATCACAGCAATTTTCTCTTTCTTCACGAATATTTGCAGAAATCCACCAAGTAGCAGGATGAAAGAAAAATAAAATTTCAACCAATGACTGTATGATGTTTACTAAATAATCATGACGTTTGATATGTGCCAGTTCATGAGCCAAAACGGCTTCAAGTTCATTGTTTGACAATCCTGTGATTAAACCAATTGGTAATAAAATAACTGGTTGCAAGAAACCAATCGTCATTGGACTAGTTGCCAAAGAAGATTCTAACAGATTAATTCCTTTTTTAATCTTTACTTTTTCTAAAAGCTGATTAAAAAGCACTAACGTGTCGCCTTGAATGGTTTTGGTGTATTTCCAACGTAATTGTTCCGTATAAAAATAACCTCCCATCAACCTGACAGACAAAAATAACATTCCAATCATCCAAGCTGTTACTAACAGATTTACATTTTCTGAAAACAATACCTGAAAATCCATCCAAACACTTGTATTTGAGGTAATTGTAGATGATGTACTTAGATTTGCCTGAGCTATTTTATCGAAAGTAAGATTAGTTTGAGTGATTGATGACACCGAATTTTCTTCAAAAACAATTAAAAAAGTAATGATGCTTGCAAAAACCTGAAAAAGTAAACTCGCAAAACCAAACCAATATTTCTTAATGGCTGAGTTTTTTGAAAAAATGAAAACAGCCTTTAAAACAATGGCAAGTGCCATTAATTGCCAAACTGAGTGAAGTAATGTCCAACCAACGGCTGACATTACATTTTCTGGAAAAAAATTCAAAATTGAGTTCATTGATTTAGAAAGGGGTTAAATATGAGGTTTGTTAAATTAGGTTTAGGCATTTTGTTCAATTTGAGCAATTAGTTTTTTGATTTCATCTAATTCTTCTTTCGAGGCTTGATGATTTCCCAAAGTTTGCATCACCAACTTCATGGCTGAACCACGAAAAGCTGTATCCACAAATTTGTCAACTAAAAATTGTTGCGTAGCTTCTTCAGTAATTGCGGCTTCGTACAAGTGATAACGTCCCTCCTCTATACGTGAAACAATTTTCTTTTCAAACATGATTTGAAGTAACTTCAAAGTTGTTGTATAGCCAATGTCTCTTACTTTAGAAAGTTCATCATTTACTTGTCTGACACTGGCTTGACCCAATGACCAAAGTACTTGAAGAATTTGTAATTCTGATTCTGTAGGTTTGATAGGTTCCATTTCAATAATAATATTTGTTACGAATAATTTCGTAACAAATATACTACGAAAGAATTCGTATTAACAAATTTATCTACGAACATTTTCGTAAATAAATTCAAAATGATATTTATTTACTTTAAACGGTAAATATTAAGGCTGAAAATTTACTCAGACTTATCGAATAAAGAAGGGATTGTCAGCGGTTTGGGACGTGGAGGTGTTTCATAAAGTAAAGCTTTGTCCACTTGGTTAATGACAAAAGCCAAATCTTCCGCATTATTTAAGTAATCCAACTCATTAACATCTAAAATCAATAATTTACCATAAGTATAGCTTTCGGTAAAGTTATCATAGTGCCTATTCAAATCTTGTAAATATTCAATAGAAATATTTGCTTCAAAATCTCTTCCTCTTTGTTTAATCTGAGAAACCAATTTTGGCATATCCGCTTTTAAATAAATCGTTAAATCGGGTGCTTTTACAGAAGTCATCATCAAATCGAAGATTCCTTTATAAGTAAGATAATCGTTTTCTGACATGATTCCGCCTTCGTATAAATTCTGAGCAAAGATGTAAGCATCTTCATAAATCGTTCTATCTTGAATAATTCTTTTATTCGATTGTTGAATTTGTAATACTTGTTCGTATCTACTTTTCAAAAAATACAATTGCAAATGAAAAGCCCAACGTGGCATATCTCCATAAAAATCAGCTAAATACGGATTTCCCTCCACAGCTTCAAATAATACTTCCCATCCAAAATGATCTGCTAATTTTTTCGCTAGTGATGTTTTCCCAGCTCCGATATTTCCAGTTACGGCAATGTGCATTGTATTTTTATTAAATTGATGAATTAGATTTTATTTGCAAATTTCGGTCTTTTTAGTGTCAAAATCAAAAAACGGACTACTCTTCTGAGCATTAAGTAAAGGAATGCGGTGTAATCAAAAAAATAGCCTTCATATCCGAAGGCTACCATTCATTTAATATTGATACTTTTTCAGAAACTTTAATCTTTTACTTACAGCTTTAATCCATTCACGAGCCATCAATTCATGTCCAAAAACAGTTGGGTGAATACCATCCCAAACCCAATATTCATCTGGTGCGTTTTTAAAAGCTTTTTCAAACATTGAAGGATAATCAATCAACACAGCATCATATTCTTCTGCAATTTTTTTGATAACCTCGGCTCTGGCGTTTGTTTCTTTTTGCCAAATGTCCCAATTATCTTTTCTCCCTTTAATGGCATAGACAAATGGAATACCCAATACAAATAAAATATTCGGGTTATTTTGTTTACACTGATCTAGTAAATCTCTATAACCAATTTCAAATTGTTCAAGATTGGGTGCCTCCTCTGGTTTACGAATTAAAGCATTTACATCATTAATACCGATTAACAAACTCAACACGTCAGGTTTTAAATCAAGTGTTTCTTCTTTCCAACGTTTTTGTAAATCTGGAATTCTATTACCGCTAATCCCTCTATTATAAAAAGTAAAACCAGCTTCAGGAAAATCAGCTCCTATCCTACTAGCTACTCCATACGCATAACCATGTCCCATAATATGATTGGGGTCGGTATTTCTACCTCTGTTTCCATCCGTAATAGAATCTCCCTGAAAAAGAAAAGTAAGTTTTGTTTCCATCTCAAAATTATTAGAAGAAACAGCATTACTTTTCAAGCCCATAATAAAAGCTGATATCGCAGAGGTTTGTAAAAAAACTCTTCTTGAAGAAATATTTTTCATAAATAATGGCTTAAGTTTTTATCAACTTTAAAAATACAATTTCAGTAAAATGTACTTACCAATCAAAGATTTTGTTTATTGTTGTCTTTCAAAAAGTTTTTATGATTTCTTTGTTGTACTCAAATGCTATGTTTGAGGCTCAATTATCCAATTATCTATAAAATTTTTTCATTTCAAATCATGAAAAAATTACTCTCAGTATTACTCTTTATTTTAGTTGCTTAGACACTTATAATAAACAAGTATTTTTCGATGCTCTTTCATCCAAAGATTTAGCTTGTATTGATAAAATGATTTTTGATGAAAATAGTTTGATTAAACCAGTAATCATTACCAATGAAGGTGTTGAGAGAAAAGCGATTAAGTAAACAATAAAAAAGCTTCGAGGAATTCCTCGAAGCTTTTTTATGACTAATACCTATTATTAATTTGCTCTATAAATATTTGAATCTATTCTATTAGCAGGATTTGAATACCAATCCGTGCTCAACGTCCCTCCAGAAGTTGCCCAGTTTGCGAATTTTAAATATGCACTAGAAATACTTGTAAACTCGACTGGATATTTAAAGTCATTTGTTGAAACTTCAATTGCCCAAGGGAGACCATTGCTAGTACTGAAATATTTATTCGTTAAAGATGCATCATCCATCGTTCCAAGCATCTTAGTATTCATGAGTTTTGTAGGATACTTACCTAATAAATGGGTTTCTTTGCGTAATTGCCCAGAAGTTGACCCATTATCCCATATAAAAGGATTATATGAACCTATGCCAAAGGTTGATAGTGAAGGTCCATCAACTAAATCAAAGCAAAATGAATAACTTTTAGGACTAACAGATTTTCCAGAGAAAGTATTCCAACCTCCTAGCTCATTCCCACTTTGTTTAAATAGAAGCACAACAACGCTATCTTGACCAGCTTCTAATTCAGCACCAGTACTTGAGACAAAGTTTTTTGCAGTTCCTTTCGGTAAATTAAATTGTACACCTGCTCCATTTTGTAAACTTCCTCCAGCAGCTTTAAGCGTGTAGTTTGCTTTAACTTGTGCCACTTTGTTCGAAGCATTCGTAACAATTTGATAACTATATGAAAGCACAACGTCATTCAAATCATAATCTCCTTTATATGGCCATTGGTCTTCAAAAGCTACGGTTGATGGAGTTGAGTAATTGTCAAAAGCTTTTGAAGCATCATTAGGATAATTATCCTCCACATCTATAACTCCATCATTATCAGTATCAGCTAAAACGACTGGGGCTGTTCCATTTCCTTCATTACAAGATGTTTTTGGAATATAAATCCCTTCACCTGTTGTTGATTTTGCATACACATCAAAATGTGACGCTAACATTGTACCACTAGGTTCAGCATATTGAATTGTTCCTGTGATTTTTGGTGCCTTCCCTCCTGTAAGATTAGGTGAACTACTTGTTACTTTAAATAAAGAATAGTTTGAACCTTGACCATCTAAATGTCCATCAAAAACAGTGATTGTTTTCGTTACAAACAAAGATCCATTAAAAAGTTGAACAATAGCTCTACCATTAATAACGGTATTATTTCCAACAAAAACGTAACTATTGATATAAAAGCCGTTATCAATTGTCAAATTATTTTTTACAACTAATTGACATTTATTATAAACATTACTTGAATTAAGTACCTGCATATTATTTGCCGACAAATAACCATTATTTGTCAATGTAACATTACTATTTACAGTCAAAGTACTTTTGCTTGAAAAGTTACCATTATTTGTAAAGGACAATCCATTTGAATTTAATGTAACAGCTCCATCAGCAACAAACTCTCCATTGTTAGTAATGGATGCAAATGGAGTAAAACTACCTTTTACATTAATTGTACCTCCATTAGAAAACGTAGAGCGTCCTCCTGTTGAAATACTATTATCAAAATTTATTGTTCCAAAATTTTTCAAACTTCCTGACATACTCAATGATGAAGTATTCGCAACATTAAGCGTACCAAAGTTTTTTATCGTAGCATTTGAAGACCCCCAAGTAAAACTATTTAAAGTAACAGAAGCACCAGTGGTTACCACAAGATTATAGTATAAACTACCATCTAATGTCAAGTTTTTGATAGTAATATTATTACCACATACACGTATAGTACCTCCACCAACAGGATTAATTGAAGTAACATTTACTGTGTAATTACTACCAGTCAAACAAATCGTTTTTGAATCAAGCGTTAGATTTTTGTTAGAAGTATTTTCATCAATTGTCGTGTTACAGCCTGTATTACAATCTGGACTAGTTTCTGTAACGATTGATTGATAATTGGATGTTAAATTAACATCACTTGCAGCAATTCTACCAGAAGAAACGCCACCTAAAACTAAATTTAATTGAGATGAGTTATCAAGTGAAACTTTTTCTGTTGTCTTCAAACCATCAGGAGATGTTCTCACAACATACAGTTCTTTCAAACTAGAAGCTACTGAAATTTTAGTATTGAAGGGGGATGATACAGAAGCCGCTCCTCTTGAAATAGGATTTATGCCTGTTTTGGGTACTGAACTGTAAATCGAAATAACATGTTTAGCATTGTTGAAACGAACATCAGCAATTTTGATGGAAAAATTCACCTCTCGTGAAGTGTTCCAATTAAAGCCAGTAGGGACTTTTAAACTGTTAAAATCACCATTCATCTTTTCATCAACTAATAGTTCAGAGGAGCAAGATGAGATTAATAAACTAATTCCAAGTACTGTAGATAGTAATTTTGTTTTCATGATAGAGAGTCTATAATAGACAAATGTTTGTGTTTAAATAAGGTTATTCAATTAGTAATTATAGAATTTATGCTGTCAAAACATCATTTTGACAATGCAAATTACTAAGATTATTTTCTGAACATGAGTTAATTTTCAATTCTTTACTTAGATGAGGAATGTTGTTATTAAACTCAAGAAAATAAAGGGTAGAATATTTTAAAAATCCAATAAAAATAAACTTTTCACTTTTATCTTGATTAACTATCGTTCAAATAGTTTTTTTAGAGTTCATACTATTCAAGGTTTTCAACAATACTTTAATTTATCTAATAAAAAGGTATTTAATGCTTGAAAAATAAGCGTAAAACAAAAGCGGTCAAATTGAAAATCAATTTGACCGCTTTTGTTTGTAAATTTTTACTCATGAACTTTAAGCTCATAAACTCAAAAAATTATGCATGTTTCAAAAGTGTTTGTGATAACACAGCTTTTGGAATATTTCCACCTACTAATCTTTCTTTCAATTCACCATTTTTGAAAATCAATAATGTAGGAATAGAACGAATTCCTAAAGTTGAAGGAACAGTTGAGTTAGCATCAACGTCCATTTTAGCAACGATTGCTTGTCCTTCTACATCACCAGCTAATTCTTCAACAATTGGTCCAATCATTTTACATGGTCCACACCATTCTGCCCAAAAATCCACTAAAACTGGTTTATCTGAATTGATTAATTCTTGAAAATTATCATCGGTTGCTATTACGTATTTTCCCATTTTATTTTTTAATTAAGTTAATTTCTTTTTTCAAAGTTAGAACAAAATGTTCTAATATCTTAGTTCCTGTATTTTATTGAAACAAGAGAGAATTACACATTCGTATTGATAATCAATTATTTAATATAATATATTTCAATAATTTTCATAGTATTTTTTTACTTTACGGGTAATTTGATCATAAATAGGCTTTGTAAATTCAGTAAATAATTGCTGAGGTGGTGGAGGCAAAAGCTCTTTGTTTCTCGTTAGACTAAGCTGTTGTTTCGTTAAAGCTCTTTCATCACCATTAAAATTCCCCCATTCATTTACCCAAACAAACTCACCACCGATTTTATCTTGATAGATTTTTTGTTTCGTTTTAAAATCAATGACCTGAAAATCTAAAATTCCTTTAGAAGTAACCGCTTTTCTGGATTGCGTTAATTTAGCAGTTACTTTATTGAACACCGCAATTTTCTTTCCATTCACCGTTGTTTCACCAACTTTTACGCTGTCTTTACTGGTTACAGTGTTTGTATTAGTTTCAACATAAGTTTGACCAACTATAAAATCATCAAATTGCAAACGAATAATATGATCAGGCTTTAACTTATTTTGTTCAGCTATTTCTGGCGAATGGAAACGGACGAATTGATTTAACTTTGGATTAGTGCGAAGAAATTCATTGATTTTCCCTTGAAAATACTCATTACTCAACGCATAAGTTGGAGAATGAACACTTACTTGCTCTACAACTACATCTATACTGGCTAGTTCATAAGATTCATCGAGTTTATTTTTAATTCCTTTGTAAGTTGGAAGTAATTCTTCTACGACTGAGAAATTATAAAAAGCATCTTTAGCGGCTTGACGGTTATCATAAGCTTGCTTTAAAGCAGATTGCCCAACTGCATAACGTTCATCTGCCGCTAAAATCCTAGCAGTTTGCAAATCATCAAAGTATCTTCTGGGAGTACCTGTTACTTTTAAACAAGCTTGGCAATTCACCAATTCGTCTGTTAAAGCATGAATTTGTTTGTATTCAGCCACAACCCGTTCCCAACGAAATTGCTCTTGAGAATTTTTCCAGTTCTCTACTTTTGAAAGGTGAAAGTTCACAGCAGCAGGAAAAGCTTCTTTTAATACTTTTTGAGCTTTTGTATTTGTTGGGCTTTTCTGCAATCTCCCAATCGCAGTTTCAACAGCTCCATCATAATTTCCTTGTTCTAAAGCCTTTTTCCCTGAACTACAAGCAAAAGAAAAATAGCCAAATAAAGCAATTGCAAAAAATCTTTTAATCATGTTGATTTTTGAGGTTTATGAGAGTAATTGAGAAAATTGTGAATGAGTGAATTGTGATTTAGTGATTAATTTTCTTTTAATAATTGTTGTATGGAAACTCTTACAGTTACTAGCATACAATTACAATAAATTATTTTATTTATACTCTAATCACTAAATCACAATTCACTAACTAACAACTAATTAAGTTTATACGTCAATCCTTGAATTAATTGTAATTCATTCAGGAATTCATTACTTGGTGAAATTTTATTTTTTCTGGAAAGCATCGTTACTTCTACTTTATCTTCTGGGTCATAAACTGTCAATGTTAAATTACAAGTGCCTTGATTCTTAGCCACTAATTTATTCAAATGTTCAATAAAGACATTATTAACTTGCTGTAACCCTATGTTTATTTTTAATTCTTTCGAAAACTGATTTCTAATTTCTGACAACAATCGAATCGAAACAGGTTTAAATTCCCATTCATCTTGTCGTCCCCAACGGTTTTTGATTTGTCCTTTAATGTATAGAAAACGGTCTGGAGCAATGTATTTTGAAAGATTTACAAAATCTTCCCCAAATAAAGCAAATTCATAACTTCCATTATAGTCTTCCAAAGTAAAAAGCATAAACGGATTTCCATTTTTAGAATACCTTTCAATCGCTTTTGTAACAATACCACCCACAGAAACTTCTTTTCCTCTGAAAATCGGCTCCATTACTCTATCTAACGTACAAGTACAGAAACTTTCTAATTCCAGACGATATTCATCCAGCGGATGACCAGAAATATAAATTCCGACTACTTCTTTTTCAAACTTGAGTTTTTCCATTTGTCCCCATTTTTCAATGGATGGGATTTTTGGTGTTGCTAAGTCACCACCGCCACCTTCCCCAAGCATTCCAAAAAGCGAACCTTGTGCAGAAGCTGCTACTTCAACAGCTTTGTTGGCGTAACGAATGATTTTTTCGATAAAATTACTTCCTTCAACATCCGCAAAATAAATTGCACGATGAATGTCATCAAAACAATCAAAACCTCCGCCATAAGCCAAACTTTCTAAGGTCTTTTTATTAACAGTTCTAAGGTTTACTCTTTTTACGAAATCAAAAATATCTTTATATGCACCATTTTTATCTCTTTCTTCAATGATACTTTCAACCGCTGCATCGCCAGTACCTTTGATTGCTCCCAAACCAAAACGAATTTCACCTTTTTTGTTTACGGCGAAAGAACGATAAGATTCGTTAATATCTGGCCCTAATACAGGTAAGCCCATTCTCCTACATTCTTCCATGAAGAAAGTAATCTTTTCGATGTTACCCAAAGAGTTGGACATTACCGCAGCCATGTACTCAGATGGATAATGGGCTTTTAAGTAACCCGTTTGGTACGCTACAAAAGCATAACAAGTAGAGTGAGATTTATTAAAAGCATATTGAGCAAATGCTTCCCAGTCAGTCCAGATTTTATTAAGTTTATCTTCAGGATGTCCTTTTTCTTTCGCACCGTCCACAAACTTACTCTTCATTTTATCAAGTGTGTAGCGGTCTTTTTTACCCATTGCTTTTCTCAGAACGTCGGCATCACCTTTCGAGAAACCTGCAATTTTCTGAGACAAAAGCATTACCTGTTCTTGATAAACCGTAATGCCATAGGTATCTGCCAAATATTCCTCCATGTCGGGTAAATCATAAGAGATTTCTTCACGACCATGTTTACGAGCAATAAAGTTGGGAATATAAGCAATTGGTCCGGGGCGATACAAGGCGTTCATGGCAATTAAATCCGAGAATTGATCGGGCTTCAAATCCAATAAGTGCTTTTGCATTCCACCAGATTCAAACTGGAAAGTAGCGTTTGTTTCTCCTCTTTGATACAACTCGTAAGTCTTTACATCATCGAGCGGAATACTATCTAAATCAATTTCAATACCATGATTTTGCTTAATTAAACGAAGGGCTTCTTTAAGAATTGAAAGGGTTTTCAATCCCAAAAAGTCCATTTTAATTACGCCAGCATCTTCAATGATTTTTCCTTCAAATTGTGTAATTAATAAGTTTACTTCTTTAGATGAATAAACAGGAAGGATTTCTGTTAAATCTTTTGGAGCAATAATAATCCCAGCGGCATGAATACCCGTTCCACGCACAGAACCTTCTAAAACCAAAGCTTCTTCTAATACTTTTGAACGCAAAGAACCTTCTCTACGGATTTCACGGAGTTTCTTAACGTTTTCTATATCTTCTGCTTGGAACTGTTCTTTTTCAGCGAGTGATTTTTCACCAATTAATGGGGCATTCATTACTCTGTTTAAATTAGTGCCGGGTTTGTCAGGCACTAATTTTGCTAATTCATTGGATTCATTCAATGGTAAATCCATCACACGGGCAACATCTTTGATAGACATTTTTGCCGCCATTGTGCCGTAAGTAACGATGTGTGCTACTTGTTGTTTACCGTATTTTTCTACCACATAATCAATCACTTTTTGACGACCTTCGTCATCAAAATCCGTATCAATATCGGGCATTGATTTACGATCGGGATTCAAGAAACGCTCAAAAAGTAAATTATACTTAATTGGATCAATATTCGTAATACCAATACAATACGCAACCACAGAACCAGCCGCCGAACCACGACCCGGCCCCACAAAAACGCCCAATTCACGACCAGCACGGATAAAATCTGATACAATCAAGAAGTAACCTGCGAAACCCATCGTGCGAATGGTATGCAATTCAAAGCTCAAACGGTCTTTTACTTCTATACTTTCCCATGCTTCACCGTAGCGTTTTCTTGCACCTTCCCAAGTAAGATATTCTAAGTAATCATCCTGACTAAGAAATCCAACTGGGATTTCATAATTAGGCAACATGATGTCTTGCTTCAATCGAAGTGTATCAATTTTGCCTACAATTTCATTCGTATTATCAATCGCTTCTGGAATATGCGACCAAAGTTTGGTCATTTCTTGCGTATTCTTGAAGTAAAATTCATCATTATAAAAAGCAAAACGCTTTCCTTTTACTGATTCTCCATCGTCAACATCTTTATAAGTAGGTGTTGCCTGTTTTTCGCCTGTGTTGATACACAATAAAATATCATGTGCGTTGGCATCTTTTTGGTCTAAATAATGCGAATCGTTTGAGGCAATTACTTTTACGTTATACTTCTTCGCAAATTTTAGTAATACTTCATTACACTTTAATTGGTCTGGAATTTGGTGATTTTGTACTTCTACATAATAATCTTCCCCAAAAATATCCAACCACCATTTGAATTCCTTTTCAGCTTCATCTTCACTTCCTCTCAGAATCGCTTGAGGAACAGACGCACCAATACAACAAGTAGTGGCGATAAGTCCTTTGTGATACTTTAAAATGAGTTCTTTATCAATACGAGGATATTTTCCGTAAAGTCCTTCGATATAACCCAAAGAACAAAGTTTCACCAAATTGGCATAGCCTTCGGCATTTTTCGCTAACATTAATTGATGATAACGCTTATCTTTTTGTTCTTTCGAGAATTGCTTTTTAAAACGGTCTTCTACCACATAAAACTCACAACCTACGATTGGCTTTACGCCTTCATGTTTCCCTGCTTCTGCCACAAACTGAAAAGCACCAAACATATTTCCGTGGTCGGTAATGGCAACGGCAGGCATATTATCAGCTTTGGCTTTGGCAAAAAGTCCAGAAATTTTAGAAGCTCCGTCTAAGAGAGAGTATTGCGTATGACAGTGTAAATGAGAGAATTGCATTAATTTGGGGTTTTACTTATACAAAATAAACAAAAAAGCGACATTTTAGTGTCGCTTTTTTGATAAAATGATTTTTTATTTTTTTGTGATTTTTAAATGCCTCTGAGCTTCAGGATGATACCAAATCCAATAATCTTCAAAACAAGAATATAGTTGTGCCGTAGTAAGTTTTTCATTTAAAGGGTCTATGAGTTCAGTTTTATATTTAAAAAAAGCGAGTCTTTTCTCTTTGGCATCAAGAATTACAGCATACATAGAATTTGTATAAGGTAATTCATTTCTCCAAAACCCAGTACCAGTCAATGCCACAAAACTTGAAGCTATTACAAAACCTATTGTATTGTTTAATCGTCTTTCAGCATCACCAATTGGAGTCCTAGTTATACCCAAAGTGATAATAGATAGTGCGTATCTTAAATTGTTTTTCTCCAATATATTAACAACACTATCCGTTACAGCCATATTATTAAATAGATCTCTATTTTTTTGGGTATTCAGAATTTCAGGAAGATGACTTGAATTGATTGACTCAAGTTTATTAAATGTGGTTATGTAACGGGACAATTCATTATCTAAAATATGAGCTTCTTCATCATTAAGTGATATGTGTTTATAAGAAACCTCAGCTAAGTTTAGGACACTTTCTGTTTTATCTTTTGTTTTAACAGCCAGATTTTGCGATAATTGTTTAGCTATTTCGTTAATTTTAGACTTTTCATCAGCATCCTTAAATGTTAGAACATTTAAGGATGGAAATATTCCTATTTGTTTAATCTCTTCTGGTTTTACAGTCGATGTAAATGGTTTATAAGTACTACAACTACCTAATAAAGAAAGTATAGTAAAACCTAACAGAACTTTTTTCATACATTAAAATCGCTTTTAAGTGTTAATGAGAACTATTTCTTCCCACTAGGCGAAGCAGGTGCAACATAATCACCACCTTCTTTCAATTGCTGAATACCCATAATTTGCTTCATTGTTTTATCCATTCCTTCGGTTGAACCATCCAAGAAAATTACGTTACCTTGTCCTTGTTCTGCAAAGTGTTTTACGGCTTCTGTCCACATCGAAAAGAGTATTAACGAAGCATCTAAATTTGCTTCATTCATTACTTTCGCAGATTCTGCCATACCTCTTGCTACTTCTTCACGGAAGAGGGCAACACCCTGACCACGCAATTGTGCAGCAATTTTTTCAGCTTCTGCTGAAATCCTTATGGCATTACCTTCTGCCTCAGCCGACTTTGTTTTAGTGATTAATAAAGCTTGTCCTTCGTTTTCAGCAGCAGCTTTTAAATTATTGGACGCTACTACTTGTGCCATCGAACGCATGATTGCTTCATCAAAAGCAATATCATTCAATTGTAAGTCTATTAAATGATAACCCCATTGTTCGAGTGTCTCATCTAATTCATTTTTTACATTCAATACAATTTCACCACGTAAAAGCAGTACTTCTGCCTGTTTTTTAGTTGCCACAAAAGCACGAATTGTTCCTTCAACAGTACGAATTAAGGCTTGCATAAAAGAACGCTCGTCCATGTACTTAAAAGCTACGTTTTTAATGGTTTGTTCCTCCTGATTTAGTACAGCATAGACTAACATTGCTTTAAAATTCACATTAGCTTGGTCAGAAGTAATAGCTTGGAATTCTAATTCCATCGAACGGTTTTGAATAGAGATTCTTTTGAAGATAAATTCAACAAATGGAATTTTAAAATTCAACCCAGGGGTCATTACTCTTTGGTATTTTCCAAAAATTGTAATGACTGCAACGGTACCTTGGTTGACAATCACAATGGAAAAGAAAACAATTAAAATGGCAAAAACCACTAAAATAATTAAAGCACTCATAGTTTTGGGGTTTAAGAATGTATGTTATAATTGATAATATAGAAACAGCACCAAAGTACGGAAAACTTTGATGCTGTCGTTAATAATTATTAGAAATTACTCTTTTCTGATTTGAAAGGCAAAATTACATCGTTTTTATTGAACTCATTCCTCCATCAATATTCAGAATTTGTCCTGTCATCCAACTTGCATCGTTTGAAATTAAGAATGATGTCATGCTTGCAATATCTGATACATTACCAAAGCGTCCTATTGGATGGCGTTTATTAGATGCTTCTTTCTTTTCTTCGCTTGATAATAAATTTTTCGCCAATGGTGTTTCTGTCAATGAAGGAGCGATACAATTTACATTGATTTTATTAGGAGCAAACTCTGCTGCTAAAGAACGTGTCAAACCTTCTATCGCACCTTTTGAACTTGCTACCGAAGCATGAAAACCCATTCCTATTTTTACTGCAACAGTACTGTATAAAACAATGGATGCACGACTACTTTTTTTGAGACGTGGCAAAACTGCTTGAATTACCGAAACAGCACCTAAAACATTAATTTGAAAATCATTCTTGAAATCATCCTGACTCAGTCTTGCAAATGGTTTTAGGTTAATTGTTCCCGGACAATAGATAACTCCATCCAAAACATCTGGCAATTCATTAAAGACAGTGTTGTCTGGATTGAGTGCATCCCAAGTAAAATGTTTGACCGTTGTAATTGTTGGTGCAGTACGTGAGGCTGAATAAACATTAAAGCCTTGTTTAATTAATAATTGTGCAGTAGCTTCTCCAATTCCTGAACTTGCACCTATGATTAAGATATTTTTTGACATACGATTCTATATTTATAATAAGAAATTACCTATAGAACCTCTCTACAAAGGATTTGTTTACAGAATAAAAAAATGACTAACAGCACATCATGATTTACATCTTTCATAAAGATATAAATCATGAATACATAAGCTTTTTTATCTAAGGGAAGCACAAAACGAACAATCATTCATTGCCTTCAATATCCTAATAATCAATAACTTATACTCACAAACTATATAAATGACTTTTTAATAACCATTAACAACCAAATTTTTCACTTATAATCGAATTAACGCTTAAATCCATATTCTCATAAACCTTAAACTCATAAGCTCATCAACTTTAAACGCTTAAACGCTTTCCAAAATCACTTCACAAGCTTTTCTAATTTCTTCTTCGGTAATAATCAATGGCGGGGCAATTCTCATAGAATTATCACAAAATAAAAACCAATCTGTTACTACGCCTTTTTCAATTGCTCGGTCGATAATGGGTTTTAATGTATCAAAATCTTCAAATTCTACCGCCATCATCAAACCTTGATTTCTGACTTCTTTGATTTTCTCGTGAACTAATAAAGACTTAAAAAGCGCTGCTTTTGCCTTTACTGCATCCAATAAGTTTTCTTCCAAAATCACTTTCAGTGTAGCCAAAGAAGAGGCTGCACTTACAGGATGTCCACCAAAAGTAGTAATATGTCCTAAAATTGGATTGTTTTTAAACACAGCCATTACTTCATGATTGGCAATAAATGCACCGATTGGCATTCCTCCTCCCATTCCTTTAGCACATAATAAGACATCTGGATAAATCTCAAATTGTTCAAAAGCCCAGAAAGTACCTGTTCTGCCAAAACCACTTTGAATTTCATCTAAAATCAAGAGTGTTTTAGTTTCATCACAGCGTTTTCTTAAAGCCAAGAAATACTCTTTACTTGGAATCCTTACTCCTGCTTCTCCCCCAACAATTTCTATGATAATGGCTGCCGTTTTTTCGGTTATGAAAGCTAAATCTTCCATTACTCCGTGACGAATATTTCTAATTTCTGGCAATAATGGACGGAAATTTCTTTTAAAATTCTCGCTTCCTGATAAAGATAAAGCTCCTTGTGTAGCTCCATGATAAGCATTAAAACAAGAAATTATTTCCTGACGACCCGTAAAACGTTTCGCTAATTTCATTGCTCCTTCTACGGCTTCTGTTCCAGAATTAGTAAAATACACATTATCCAATGGCTGAATATTTTCAACTTTTGGAATAAGTGTTTTTACCAAAGCCTCCGCCAACTCTACTTGTGGACTTTGAACATATTCGCCATAAACCATTAAATGCAAGTATTTATCTACTTGATTTTTAATCGCTTCTACTACTTTCGGATGACGATGCCCCACATTTGACACCCCAATACCTGAAATTAAATCCATGTATTGTTTTCCGTCTTTTCCGTACATATAAACGCCTTCTGCTTTCTCAATTTCCAATGCCAATGGGAAATCTGAAGTTTGGGCAACATTTTTTAAGAATAATTCTCTATGTGTAATCAAGTTTTTGTAATTTAATTGATAAGTATCTTCTCATAGCTTTAAGCAATGAGCCTTGAGCTATGAGATTTTAGATTTCAGTAAACACAAAATTACAATTCATTCATCATCATTTAACTAACAAATCAATGAAAAAACATTTCTTACTTTTATTAATGCTCTGTTCCATCAGTTCTTTTGCCCAAGAAAAGGCTGAATCAAAACTTAATACTCCTGTTCTCCCCCCTCCTGCTCCAGTTGTTACAAAACATCAAACTGTTATTAATGGTCAAGCGATTTCATATACTGCCACTACTGGCTATATGGTTTTAAAAGATGAAGCTGGCAAAGCTAAAGGCAATGTATTCTTTATTGCTTATACCAAAGATGGCGTTACTGATATTACTAAACGACCTATCACTTATACTTTCAATGGTGGGCCAGGTTCTGCTTCGGTTTGGTTGCACATGGGTGCGATTGGCCCTAAAAGAATCTTAATGTCCGACAAAGGCGATGCTTTAGCACCTCCTTATAAGTACATTAATAACGAATATTCTTGGTTAGATAAAACTGATTTGGTATTTATCGACCCAATTAATACTGGTTATAGCCGTGCTGTGCAAGGTGAAGACCCAAAACAGTTTTTGGGATACGTAGAAGACATTGAATCTGTCGGAGAATTTATCAGATTATATACTGTAAAGAACGGTCGTTGGTCATCGCCTAAGTTTTTAGCGGGCGAAAGTTATGGTACTACTCGCTCTGCGGGACTTTCAGGTTATCTTCAAGATAAATTCAATATGTATATCAATGGTATTTCGTTGATTTCTTCGGTGTTGAATTTCCAAACGATACTTTTCGACAAAGGAAATGATTTACCGAACATTCTTTACATACCTACTTATACCGCAATGGCTTGGTATCACAAGAAAATCGCTAAAGAATATCAAGGTGACTTACAAAAAACTTTGCGTGAGGCTGAACATTTTGCATTAAATGAATATGCTACCGCTTTAATGAAAGGTGATTTGTTGCCAGAAGACGAAAAACAAAAGATTGTACAGAAATTAAGTAAGCTTACGGGTATTTCAGAAACCTTTATTAAAAATGCAAACCTTCGTATTGAAATTAGCAGATTCACTAAAGAATTATTGCGTGATGAAGGCAAAACTGCTGGACGTTTGGACGGTCGTTTTACTGGTATTGACTTTGATAATGTTGGTGAACGTTATGAATTCGACCCAAGTTTAGATGCTACTATCTCTGGTCCTTATTCTACGACGGTGAATAACTATTTACGTCAGGATTTGAAGTATGAAAACGATTTACCTTATTTGATGTTGACGGGACGTGTTCAGCCTTGGAATTATAATAATGTACAAAACAAGTACTTGAATGTAGCAGAAACGTTAAGACAAGCGATGGCAAAAAATCCTTATTTAAAAGTATGGATTCCTTCTGCTTATTACGATTTGGCAACGCCCTATTTTGCGGCCGAATATGTAGTTTCACACATGGGTTTGCGACCAGAACAACGTAAAAACGTTAAATTTACTTACTTTGAATCTGGACACATGATGTATATTCATAAAGCTTCATTGATTAAACTCAAAAAAGAAGCCGATGAGTTTTATGAAGAGACTCTAAAGTAAAAAATAAAAGAGCCTTGACAGATAACACTGTCAAGGCTCTTTTATTTTTTTTAGTAAGCAATACTTTCTTTTAAAGGATTATATTGTTTTACATTTTCTAATCCCGAAGGGATTAAATGTTTATAGATAAAAATTAAATCTACACCACAAATCAGACCCCGAAGTGGGTCTAATATATGATTTATTAAATTATTATCTTTAAAATGTCTATTCCTTATTCATAGACCTTACTTTTCTTGTCTTGACACAAGAAAAGTAACAAAAGAAAGTCAAGAAATTCCGAAACTCGCTCCGCTCAAACAGCGGAATTTCGGAAAATTGCTGTCGCATGATTATTTTTTAAAATGGCTTGTAATACTTTTTAAGATATTAATTCAGATTCATCACACAATCCTGAAAGGATTAAACTTGATTAGAAAATAAAAAAGCTCCAAAAACACAATTAGACCCCGAAGCGGGTATAACAGGTATAACAAATGGCTTTAAATTGATTTTAATACTTTATTTCTACTTGGTTATAATGAATTTGTGTTTATATATCATGTTCTCTTTCAATAAATTTCTTAGTTATTTATTATAAACTATATTTATTTTTGTTATAAACTCTTTTGTATTTTCAATATCAAAGTAATTATTTTTTAGTATTTCAACTTGATATTTATTTGGCAAGTATTTACCCCATTTTGAGAACCCTAATAATGAACTATGTGTAGATAAAAGATTATAAATATGGGCATCAATATTAGAAATTAGTGATGATAAGGCATTCCATTTCAAGATAAATTCATCTTTAGATAATTCAATATCAAATGAGCTACTACTCTCTTCTAAAATATTTTTTACATTTGAAACATTTAATAGTAACTGAATTGTTCTGTTAATTCTTGTACCTGTAAATGTAAAAAATCTCAAATCCTTATCAGCAATTAGTAACATTCTATTAGTGCGCAAATCTTGAATTTTAAAAACAGAGAAGTCTTTTTGTAAAGTTTCTATTTCATCTAAACTTGATTCATCAAGAAAATCATAATTTGACTGATTGTAAAGAACTTCCATCATTTTTTCTCTAACTTTTTGATGGATTGTAGCACTAATGCCAAAGAACATTGGTTTTTTACCATCTTTAGTTGGAATGACTTCTATTTTTTTTGTTTTGTTATCTACAAATTTTATTTTCCATATTTTGGCAGAAAGTAAAATATTTTCATCCTCAACAATCTGTGGTGAAAAAGGAATTTCACCAATTGTGTTACCAGCATTTATAACTTTAAAATTTTCCTCTGTTTTAAATACACTATAAAAATCACGACTATTAACTACTTTTTCACCTTCAACTCCAATGATAACTTCATCTTGTAGTTTTTCTAAAAAATCTATCTTAATTAAATGATAAAGTATTTCTTCAATTTCTAGGATTTCAATATATTTGAATGCCGAGTTATCTTTAAGTTGATTTATTAAATTTGTTAATTTAATTCCTGAATGTCCTTTAGTTATTGACAATGCCTGATGAATAAAAATATCATAAGGTTTTACATTTTTATGTGGAGGCTCAATAAAACCATCTTTATATAATAACCAACAAGCAACTGACTGAAGTAAACTCCATTCATTTGTAGCATACAAATACAAATTACTAGTTTTACCTTCTTTTCTCCCGCTTCTTCCAACTCTTTGAATTAATGAAGCAATACTATTTGTTGCATCTATTTGAATAACATCATCAACTGTACCTATATCTATTCCTAATTCCAATGTGGAGGTACAAGCGATACAAAAATTCTGTCTATTATTTTTTGCAAAATATTCGACATATTCCCTTACTTCTTTATCTACAGATGAGTGGTGTGAAAAATAATTTAAGTGACCTTTAACTTTTTCGGAAATCTTTTTAAGTTTTACAGCTACTTCTTCAGCCCTCCCTCTTGAATTTGGAAAGATTAAAACTTTATTATCTTTAGTTGTTTTATATAAATCTTTTAATAGTTCCAAAGACAATTCTTCTTTTTCATTTTTGAAAAAACGAAATAAAACATTAATATTTTTAGGAGTTCTATCAATTAATATTTTAGTTTTATCTACATTGCCCGTAAACTCTTTAACTTCTCTAAAGCTATTTTCCTCACTCATAGTTGCAGATAATCCAACTACACTAAATAAATTATTATTTTCTTTTTCTAATCTTGATAAAATTGATTGTAATTGGATTCCTCTATCTGTTCCAATAAAAGAATGTATTTCATCAATAACAACATATTTGAGATTTGAAAATAATAGTTTTACATTAAATGGTTTATTTATAAACATTGCCTCCAATGATTCTGGAGTAATTAAAACAATACCATTAGGTTGTTTAATTAATTTTTCCTTCTGTGTTTTATTTGCCTCACCATGCCATTTAGTTATAGTGACATCTAGATTTTTTGATAAGTCTTCTATACGATTAAATTGGTCATTTATTAAAGCAATTAAAGGTGAAATATAAAGTACCTGAATGCCTTCCTCTCTAAAATTCACCTTTGAAAGAATCGGCAAAAATGCAGCTTCTGTTTTTCCAGATGCAGTTCTAGATATTAAAATAAAGTTATTGCTGGACTCTAATATTTTAGAAATAGCAGCTGTTTGAATTGGTCGAAATTGCTCCCAACCTTTATCACGGATAAATTTCCGTATTGGCTCAGAAAGTAAATTAAATGACATTATAATTCTTCTATACTGTCTAATAAAGTCTCATCAGGTCTTTCATCTGAAACTTCTATTTCTCCAAAAAGTTTATTCTTATCTGCTTTTGGATTTTGGCGAATGATATTTAAAATATTTAAAAAATCTCTAATTACTTCTCTCGGAGTTAAAAATTCAGAAGCACCTGGTTTATTAAATAACTCTTCCATGAAAAGCTGAATCTCGTTATCACTTATAGCTATGTCAGTCTTATAATTATAATCAAATATTGCTTTTAATTTTTTAAGTAATACAAATATTTCATTGTGATTGAGTGGCATTAAGCGAATTACAGGCTGTGCAAAATCTCTAAGTTCTCCCGTTTCAAATTTATTTGTTAAAAGCCTTGACTTTAGCGCATTGTAACTAAAAAGTCCTCTACGTTCATTTTCAAGCACTTCTTTTGTCCCAGCAAAATTAATAAATAAGTTTGCCACTTTACCTTGAAAGCAATCATTATAGATTGTAAGAATTTTTTCATAATTTTTTTCTCTCATTACAGACGTAGAAATTTTATATAGATTAATAGCTTCATCAAGGTTCACCATAAAGCCACTATATCCCATATTTACAAATAACTTACAGAAGTTTTTAAGCATATCATAATAATTTAAATCATTGATAATTTCTCTAACTTCTAAGTCTTGTTTTGCTTCTGTTTTAGTCCTATACTCTCCCTTTAACCACTTTAAAGCATTTCTTCTTAAAGATTCATTACCTGTTATGTATCCTTCATAATATTTCATTACAACCATACCAAAATCAAAACCACCAACATCAGTAAGTTCATTAATTGTCTTCATAATATTAGTCTGAATAATATTTAAGTATTGTTCATTACGAATTTCTGTTAACGTAATTTTATTTTCTTGTGCTGTCTTAGTTATAACCTGTTCAATCCATTTTTCTAATAAGGTAGGTAATGCTCCTCCTTCTGGCTTTGTTTGTATAGATACATTATCCATGATTGCAGAATACAAGGCAACTCCTTTGCCATCATTAGAATATAAGCGATTATCAGGTGTAAAGTCAGCATTTGCTACAACAAACTTTTGTTTTAATGCTACAGTATTAAGCAGATGAAGCATGAAGGACTTTCCTGACCCGAAATCCCCAATCCAAAATTTCACCATGCTATGTCCATTTTTTACATCTTCTAATGCCGAGACTACTGCATTTATTTCTTCAGAACGCCCAACTGTAATATGCTGAACTCCAATTTTAGGAACGACACCACCAATTAGAGAGTTAATAATTGATGTTGCTTCTTTAGGTTTAATATTGTCTAACATGATACAGTAATTTTTTGAAAATAATTTAAATTAATTGCATAGTATTCGTCATCCTCTTCTATTAGAATATCATCTAAAACATCATAACAATTATCATTAATACTTTCTATAAGTTGATTTTTAAAAATGCCATTTAATTTTGCAAATACTTCTATTTCGCTTTGTAATAATACAAGGTTACTTTTTAAAAATAATTCCAACGCTTCAATTTGAATTTGATTTAATGATAGCTCAGATAAGTATGACGAATTATTATTATTTTCATTTTTAGGAGTTATCTCAATTTCAATCTCATCATTATTTATTTCTTGTGACTTAATAGTGATTGTTTCATCTTCATAATCATCTTTAAGATATTCATTTAAAAGTTCAACAGTTCCTGAGTGCTGTTTTTGTACTTCTTTTATTGAATCTGTATCAAGTTGAATTTTTTTTCTTTTAATTTCATAGATTTTAGAAGCCTCTTTAAGAGCATTTTCCAAATCTTTACTTTTAATCAATTCACTAACAATTTTTTCAAAATCACGCAACTGTTCATTTGTCTTAAATAAACTTTTTTGAATAGTTTTTGTAAGCTGTCTATTATCAAACACTGTTGACACTAAATCATAGTATAGGTAATATATATAAAGTATAAGAGCTGATTCATTATCGTATTTTGCTATAAATTTAGATGCTTCAAAAAATATATTTTCTACTGATGGATTTTCAATATTTTGATTTCCTAGAAAAATAATTGAGTCAACAAAATTTTTTGGACTACTAGAATGCTTTGTAGTTAATTCTTCAAACTTAATTTTCCATCTTGTAGTGTTTTGAGAATTTAACTCAATTTCTGTTTCATCATCAGGCGGTGTAATTTTAGAAATTAGGCTAGGTAATAATGTTTGTAATTTTACAATAATCCTAGTTTCATACTCAATTTTAATTAGTGGAATCTCATAATTTAGCTCCACATTTATTTTTCGCTTATGCCCAAAATATTCTCTAATTATATTTTCACAATGTTTAAATATGTTATTGTAAATATCATTCATTGAAGATTCTATACAATATTTATAATTTGCACTTCCTTTTCTATACTTGAATTGTTTTTTAGCAATTACATCTGCTACTGCTAAGAGTTCCATTTCAAGGCTAGACCCTTGTCCTAAGTATAGAACATTTAATTCTTTTATAGTAAATAGGAAAAATCGTAATACTTCCACTAAACAAAATTCTATATTACAGAAGTTATTATTAGGATTCCAAAGCTTATTTAATAAAGTTACTTCTTCATTATTTAGAGAAAGTCGTTTTTTGTATTTGTCACCTAATTTCCAATAAATTTCTTCATAATTAGGCGAATAAGTACTCTGAAATACACTTGTGTTAAATTGAGAAGTAATATTTTTAAGCCTATTTCTTTCATCTTTCTTTTTATTCAATAAAGTGTTGCAGTAAGATTTTGTTTTGGGATAATACCTTCCTAATAATAGGAATAGATTTTCCAATTTACCTATATCATTATCATATTCTCTTAAAAAATCATACATTAAGACAAATGAATAGTTACTATTCTCTTCTAAATCAAGGTATTCTGAATTTAAAAAGCATTTTTTGAATTTATAATAAAATTCTTTTTGCTTATCTGTTGCAGAATTTATTTCATTAAATGAATAAACATACTGATGTTTCCAATAAGGAACATTACCATTATTTTCATTTGTTGTATTTTCATAGATAATTTTTGACGTCAAACTTGAAACATCAATAATTGAATCATCACTTGAGTAAATATTGAGAGTTTTTATTTTTTCGTTTGCTTTATGTGTTCTATTATACAAAGACTCTGTGTCTAATGAGTTTTCAATCAAACTAGCATTTTTAGACGATAAGTATTTTTTTATAATTGCTTTTTTATTATTCTGCTTTAAAAAGATTTTAATAAAACAAAATAAAAAAACTATTAATCCTATTAGTATTGCCATTGTAAAAATTAAATTTTTATTAATTACAGAGAAAACAACTTAAACAAAATAAGGGATAGTGTCTTACTTATAATATTAACTATTTCACAAATCTTCAATTTCCCCACCAATAATCAAAATTCCAACCCATAAACTTTTTACTTTTTTATTATACGGTAAAAAATAAAGTTTAATCACCTAATAATAAAACATTTACCAAAAACAACAATTACCAAAAGGCAAAAAACAACCCAATCCACTCCAATTCCTCAAAGCCAGCGATTAAAATCACCAGCTTTGGGAAAGGTTCTATCATTACGCTTCTGATTTATTCTTTCAGCACTACAACAAGCTTATTCACAACGCCTCTTTTTACTAGGTAATTCTGTTCGGTGTGGCTTTGATAACCTGTTGCTTGTACGTTTACTTGATATTTGCCGTAGCTAATGGGCTTGAAGATGAAGTTTCCTTCGGCGTCGCTTGTGGCTGAGTAGGTTGTTTTGCCTGTAAGGGTGATATTGGCTCCTGCTATTGAAGTTCCACGTTTATCTGCACTGATATTTCCTTTGATTTGCGTAGTGGTCTTGGTTGGGGCATCTACATGTCTGATACTTTTATAGGCATTTACAAACTCAGGATGGGCTTTGCTGAAAAGTGCCAACAATTTATCTAATCGGTTCTTTAATAGCTCATCGGTTTCCTTAAAGAGATTATTGAGTGAAATAACCACACTTGATTTTTCTGATTTTGTCATTTTTGTTGAGGGCAAAGCACTGGTGTAAGCACTCATAGCATCGGCAAGTTCTTGTAATTTGATAACATCTATGCCATAACTACCCAATGCTGCTAAATTTGCCTGTGTGGCATTGAAGATAATTTTAACAGTTGGGAGAATTAAATCTTCTCTAAGCCTCCTAAGCTCATTGTAAGTATAATTTACCTCCTGTTTTAGTACTTCATTTTTAACAACATTGGCATAAGCAAAAACAAATCCTGCGATTTCTGAAGCAACTGTGCAAAGATTGTGTTTGGTTACCGTTTTGTCGTTTGTAATTCCACTGGTATGTTTTATATCCGTGGAGACAAAATTGAGGATGTCGCTAATTTTAGCATTTAATTCGCTGAGTCCTTCTGTAAAAGCAGCATTGCTTGCAGTAATTGTAGGATTGTTTGCACACAACAACTGCACGCTTTGGTACATACTTAGTTTGGATTCTTGTAACGAGGTCATAAGAAATGGGGTTTAAATGTTTAAAAAAAATTGTAGTATTTATTGTTATTGTTTATTTATCTTTTTTAAAATGTTGTAGCGTTAATTTCCCTTAATCCCTTCATTTCATTTTGTAGCCTGTCTATCTCATTAAAAGGTAAAACTGTTGTATCACATTAGCGCTGAAATTCTAAATAAAGCTTTTATTAATAGATTTTAAATTGGTTTTAGCATAGTTATTGGGTGGTTTCGCAGAATACTCTTTACTCATTTCACAATCACTTGAGGGCTTCACAAAATATTTTCCCATCATTTCACAATCATCTGAGGGCTTCACAAAATATTTTCCCGTCATTTCACAATCATCTGAAGACTTCACAAAATATTTTCCCATCATTGCACAATCATCTGAGGGCTTCACAAAATATTTTCCCACCATTTCACAATCATCTGAGGGCTTCACAAAATATTTTCCCACCATTTCACAATCATCTGAGGGCTTCACAAAATATTTTCCCATCATTGCACAATCAACTGAGGACTTCACAAAATATTTTGCCATCATTTCACAATCAACTGATACGTTGCATAGTTAACTGCGAGCTTCACAAGTTTCTTTCCTGTACTTTCACAATCAACTGAGGGCTTCACAAGTTTCTTTCCCGCATTTTCACAATCAACTGAGGGCTTCGCAAGTTTCTTTCCCGCACTTTCACAATTAACTGCGGGCTTCACAAGTTTCTTTCCCGCACTTTCACAATTAACTGCGGGCTTCACAAGTTTCACTTCCACACTTTCACAATTAACTGCGGGCTTCACAAGATTCTTTCCCACACTTGCTTCATCATTAGCGGGCTTTGCAAGAAGTTTTGTTGTAATTTTCCTTAATCTTTGGGCTTTGCTGGGTCATTAAATAGGCTTTTAACATTGTCTTTTTAAGGTATAAATTCTGTTGAATAATCATTTAACTTTCATCTGTTTCAAACTTAATTAATAGAAAGTTAAACTCAAAGTAATACTCAGAAAACTTATTAAACGGTAAATTTTGTGAAGGGTTTTAGGAAGAAAACAACCTCATCCCCCAGCCCCTTCTCCTGTAGAGAAGGGGAGCAGACTTTGGTGTTAAAAAAGCTCCCCTCTCAACAGGAGAGGGGTCGGGGGTGAGGTTCTTTTTTCTCAAAAAAAATACCCTCCTCTGAACGAGAAGGGCAATAGTTACAACAGGATATTGATAAGAGATAATGCTTGCTATATTATTTTAAATAATTTTTGATGGTTTTAAACTTTTTACTAGAATTTACTCTTAAAAGTCTCCGAATTCCTCTACTAAATACTGCTGAACAATGGTAATATCTCCTTTTGATGTTAAATCTGGAACATTTTCCTCCACTGGTACAGTAATTACTTTTTTCGGATTTTCTCTAGCCATCTTCATTACAGCACTTGGTAATTCACGCTCGTTACGTACTGGGTTAAAAGGCTCTTTAGTGACATACTCCAGAATATCATCATAGTTGAAATGGAACACATTCATGTTTACACCAATCTTTCCGTTTTTATCTCTGGCAGATTCTATTTGTTCTTCATTTGGTTTTTCAATGATTTCTACCAAATAGCTTTCTTCATCGGCTTTAATTACAGCAAATGCTTTTACTCTTTCTGGTGCTACGCCTAAAGCGATACTTTCATAAGATACTACTGCATTTTGAACAGGGTTTTCTCTTAATAGCCTAAGTACTTTTACAGAATAAAGATTATCTGAATTACACACAGTAAATCTTTCTCCTTTCCATTCAGGTGTTTGCTCTAAAGCTTGTTGAATGGCGTCGGCAGTACCAGCGGGTTTCTCACGGTCGGGAGCGATTTGCTGAGTAGCATATTTAAAATTAATTCCCCAAGCCTTATTTTCAGAAACCAATTGATCATAATAAGGTTTTGTAACGTGGTCTTTGGGGTTTTTTAAAATCAATACATCTGTATAACCTGCACGATGAGCGTTATAAATTAAATAATCCATAAATGGGCGACCATCTTTTCCTACACCAATCATTCCTTTCGGAAGTGTATTTGCTTGTTCAATCAATGTGGAATCTAAGGTTTCGTTGCCTTCTGCTTTTTTCATTCTTGACGACATACCGCCCGCCATGATTAATAATTTTGCCATTTAAAGATTTTTGTTTTGCTGGTTTGGTTAATTTTCAAAGCTTGTGCCTTCGTCTATTTGAATGACATAAGCTTTACCTCCTTCATTTTCAATACTTTTAGCAACTTCCTCAGGGTTTTCGGGAGCATAAACAAACATACATCCACCACCACCAGAACCATTTATTTTACCTCCAAATGCTCCTGAAGCCTTTGCTGCTGCTAACATCCTATCAATTTTAGGAGTTGATATTTTTAATAATGCTTGTAAATTTAACTGATGTTGATTTAATAATTCACCAAATCTTTGATGATTCAATGTTTTAGCCTTTAACAATGCCAATGCTTCAATCAAAATTTCTCTATTATCAATATTGGCTTTAATTAAATCTAGTTCTTCTTTTGTAACTAAAGAAGCAAATTCTTTAGTGTCCTCTTGCTGAACAGTAAATAAAGAAAAATCAGGATAGGCTATTTTGATTTTCTCTACAGCTTCTAAAACACCGTATTTTACTCTTTTTAAAATACCAACTGTATCTTTTGGTTCAAGAGAATCTCCTAAAACAAAGCTTCCAAATGTTGGTTTCAGGGTTTCTACCTTAATTACTGGCGTTGATTCCAGATAAATAACATTCCCAACTGCGGTTGAATAATGATCCATCATCCCTCCTGCTTCGTTAAACTCTACTACTTCGGCTCTGTAAGCAATTTCAGCAATTTCGTTAGCAGTAAGCGGATTAGGTTCATCAGCTACTCTTGATAAAAAATGAATCCAGTTGGCTAATAATGCAGATGAACTTGATGTTCCTGAATTAATAGGAATATTTCCTTGCACTGTACATTCCAACCCTTTTTTAAAAGTATAACCTTGTCTTTGTAAAATATTTAAAGCCGAACGAAAATAGTCTCTTTTATGTAAATAAGGTAATTCTGGATAGATTTCAAAATTGATTTCCTCCTCTATATCAGGTAAATGTATAATCGCTTTTCCATCATTTCTATTTTCTCCAGTAATGGTTACTCTTTTAGAAATGGCTGCTGCAATTACTGGTAATCCTAGATAATCTTGATGTTCGCCAAAAAGACAAATTCTTCCTGGCGTTGATACTTTAATTTTATTACTCATTAATGTCGGTAATTAATTACTGCAAAAATAATGTTTTAATTTGAAAGTTTGAGAATTTGAAGATTTGAAAATGTGATTTGGTTTGAAAATTTGAAAGTAAATGCGTGAAAAGACCTCACCCCCAACCCCTCTCCGTCAGAGAGGGGAGCTTTAAGCATCAAAGTTGGCTTCCCATCTCTAAACTGGAAAAATCTAAAAACAAGGGTATAAGTGTCTGATAATTGATAAGAAATTTTCTCCAACGGCTCCCCTTCTCTACAGGAGAAGGGGCTGGGGCGACCGTCGCTACGGGATGAGGTTCTAAGCTAAGAATATTCCATATTATCTATTATTTAAAAACCCTTAAACCAATTTTCAAATCTTCAAATCCTCAAATTTTCAAATTAAACCCTAATACTCATCTGTTAATCCAAAAATACGTTTGTTGGTTTTCCATTTTCCTCTGGTAAAGTCTGGAATTTCTACTGAGGCGGAGTTTTTAGCGATTGAAAGCTCTGATAATGGACTAATTGCCGACCAAACCGCTGCATCATACACATCAATCGGTGGTGCAACCTTTCTTTTGATAGATTCTACAAAAGCTCTTAACACAAAATAATCAATTCCGCCATGACCAGCGTTTTCTGCATCTTTGGCGTGGGCTTTCCAAAGTGGATGGTCGTATTTATCTTGATATTCTTTGAATGGCTCCCAACGGTCGTGGTTTTTTGCCAAACTTTCTAAGTAAATTGATTTGTTATCTTCTGTCCAGATACCTTCTGTGCCTTGTACTCTGAAACCTAAAGAGTATGGACGAGGTAAATTGGTATCATGCGTAATCAGAATACTTTCTCCGTTGGCACATTTTATGACTGTCGTCACCACATCCCCTAGTTTAAATTTCACTTTAGCATTTGGGTGATCGGCTCCGCCTTTTTTAACAATATAATCATGTAAACCTCTTGCTTTTGTGGCAGTTGAAGTAAGCGAAAGGAATCTATTTCCACGGTTAATATCAATCATTTCTGCCACTGGGCCTAATCCGTGCGTCGGATAAACATCTCCATTTCTATCAACAGAGTGTTGTGTACGCCATTTGGCTTCAGAAAAACCTTTTTCGCCAAATTCCACCCCTCCGCCATAAGCTTGCTTTCCATCATTAAATTTTACTCCTCGTAAATCATGTTGATAGCCACATTGCAAGTGAATTAATTCGCCAAAAAGATTCTGACGCACCATGTTTAAAACCGCCAGCACATCACGACGATAACAAACATTTTCCAAAATCATACAATGCGAACCTGTTTTCTCGAAAGTATTCACCAAATCCCAAGATTCTTGCAAAGTAACCGTTGCTGATACTTCTACACCTGCATATTTTCCAGCCTTCATTGTAGCAATCGACATCGGAACGTGCCATTCCCAAGGCGTAGCGATAATAATTCCGTCTAAATCGTCTCTTTTAACCATGTTTTCAAAGTCACGGTCATTTTTTTGATAAACAGCAGGTTCTTTTCTTCCCTTGTCTTTTATCATTTTTAAAGAAATAGCAATAGCATTTGGGTCTATATCGCATATTGCATTAATTTCAACGTCGTCACGGTACATCGCCATATCGAGATGATTTCTTCCACGAAGTCCAACACCAATAAAACCAAGGCGAACCTTTTTTTCTTCTTGTTTAGCACCGAAAATAAAATTAGGAATTGTAAGAGCAGCAGTACTAGCCAGCGCTGTGGATTGAATAAATTGACGTCTTTGCATAGTTGGAGTTTAATAAATTCATTAACTAATAATTATTTATCATCTATTCTAGTTTTTTGAACCTAGATAGCTGAAATCATGTTGTAACCTAAGAAAATATTTTGAGAAAAAGAACCATATTTTCTCTCATCAATTAAGTTTAACAGATATTATTTGTCAAATCAGCCTCAATAAGTAATTGATTACTGATTAATTTTGTTTTTCTTATTGATGAAGCATGATAAGCCAACACACAAATACATTTGTTTAATAATTTAAGAAATTACTTAAACAAAACTTTTATTCAATGTGTTGATAGTATTGAGTAAGATAAACGCTGGTTTAGTTTAATAGTGTTGCTGACAACCTTTCAGACGGCTTTTAAACTTTGAGACTAAATTCCGCATAATTGTCTCCAACTTTTAAATGATTTGTGATACTTCATCACCCATTCAAAAGTTGAAATTTAATTAATCAATAAAAAACATGATGCCAAAAAAAGTGTCGGTGTTTAGAAAAGAGCATTTTAATGCCGCACATCGACTGAATAATCCGAATTGGTCGGATGAAAAAAATGAACGTGTCTATGGAAAATGTAATAATTTCAATTATCACGGTCATAATTATGAATTAATTGTACAAGTAACGGGAGAAATAGATGCTGAAACGGGTTATGTGATTGATATGAAAGTATTAAGCGATATCATCAAAGCAGAAATTCTCGATAAGTTTGATCATAAGAACTTAAATCTGGACACAGAGGAATTTAAAGACCTTAATCCCTCCGCTGAAAACATTGCAATTGTGATTCATGACAAACTAAAAACAAAAATCAACTCAAATTTTGACCTTAAAATTAGACTATATGAAACCGAACGAAACTTTGTTGAATACCCTATTAGTTGATAACAATAACAAGATTAGGTTTACGGATGATGAAATCGGTGATGAACATATCATGACTTCGGTGGACACTCCCATGCGTGAAGATGCTTTTGATTTGAGTGATGATGAAAAAATGGCTCAGATTGAATATCATTTCAAGCAAATCATGGAAACATTGGGGCTAGATTTGACGGATGATTCATTAAAAGGTACGCCTAAAAGAGTAGCAAAAATGTATGTAAAGGAAATTTTCAGTGGTCTTGACCCTAAAAATATGCCTTCAGTTGCTCTGTTTGAGAATAAATATCAATACAATGAAATGTTGGTAGAAAAAAACATTTCATTTTACTCGAATTGCGAACATCACTTTGTACCAATATTCGGAAAAGCACACGTTGCTTATATTGCAAACGGACAAGTAATTGGTTTATCTAAATTAAACCGAATTGTTCAGCACTTTGCGAAGCGTCCACAAGTACAAGAAAGACTTACGATGCAAATTGCTAAAGAATTACAAAAGCTTTTAGGTACTGATGATGTGGCTATTATGATTGATGCAAAACACCTTTGTGTGGCATCAAGAGGAGTAAAAGATGATACTTCGTCAACCGTAACCAGTTATTACGGAGGAAAATTTTTAGAAGAATCTACAAAAGCAGAATTTTTAAAATATATTGCTATGTAGGTTTAAATAGTTGATCTTAATTAAAATCCACTCAAAAATTGAGTGGATTTTTTTGTTAAAAGAACTTATCAATTCGTTTTAAATACCGTTTAATAAATTTTCGATTTTGTTCTAGGCTTTTTTTCGCTCAATGTGTAAATTTGATTTAACTCACTATCTAACAATAAAATATCTTTCGATGATAAAGATATATTTTTAGATTAGGCTGAATTACATAATCATTCAAACAAAGACCAAGTAGTAAAACTATGAAAACTAACAATTTATCAACAAGCACTGGTATGCTTACGCTGGAGTTTAGTAATTTAACTTCAACTATTAATCAACCTAAAACAACGTCTAAAAGAAAAATTTCAAATGTTTCAATCCCAAAAATCCTAATTACTTACAAAGCTTCAGAAATAAACAAGCATTCACAAAAAGAAAGTAATCAAACAAAATTCATTTACATCAAACCAAAAAGATAAGAGGACAATTTTCCTTTTTACTGTTATTTTAGCAGTAAAACATCAAAATAAAATAACCATTCAGCCCTGATAAGCGTTTTAAGTTTATCGGGGTTTTTTGTGTGAAATAAAATTAAATTAGAGAATCACGTATCTTTGCATCGAACAATTCACAAATCCATGTCAACTACTCAAATTTTTAATAATCTTATCGAAAATGGCAATCGTTACGCCAATTCTTTAACTGAATATTCTCGTAGAAAAACGATAACTGTCAATATTGGTGATGTACCGATGGGTTCTGATTATCCAATAAGAGTACAATCGATGACAACCATTGATACTTTAGATACGCTTGGCTCGGTAGAACAAACGATTAGAATGATAGAATCTGGTTGTGAGTACGTTCGTATCACGGCTCCGTCTGTGAAGGAAGCTCAAAATTTAGATAATATCCGCAAAGAATTAAGAGTACGTGGCTACAATGTGCCATTGGTAGCAGATATTCACTTTACGCCAAATGCAGCGGAATTAGCTGCTCGTTTGGTCGAAAAAGTAAGAATTAATCCAGGAAATTATGCTGATAAAAAGCGTTTTGAAACGATTGATTATACAGAAATTGGTTATCAGGCAGAATTGGATAGAATCAGAGATAAGTTTTTGCCTTTAGTAAACATCTGTAAAGAGTACGGAACGGCAATGCGTATCGGTACAAATCATGGTTCTTTGAGTGATAGAATTTTAAGTAGATACGGCGATACTCCACTGGGAATGGTGGAATCTGCTTTGGAGTTTTTAAGAATTTGTGAAGATGAAAATTACTTTAATATCGTACTTTCTATGAAGGCTTCAAACACGCAAGTAATGGTGGAAGCTTACAGATTATTATGTAAAAAACTGAATGAAGAAGGTTTAAAAGCCTATCCATTGCATTTGGGCGTGACAGAAGCAGGCGAAGGAGAAGACGGAAGAATTAAATCAGCAGTTGGTATTGGTACTTTATTAGAAGACGGCTTGGGCGATACCGTAAGAGTATCACTCACAGAAGACCCAGAATTTGAAGCACCAGTAGCCAAAGCTTTGATTGATAGATATTCAAAGAGAAAAGAACAATCAACTATAATTCCAGCATTTAAACCAACTCAGCACTCAACACTCAACACTCCAAATTCATTTGATTCTCCCATCAATCCATTCCAGTATTTTAGAAGAAATACGCATGAAGTGGCAAATTTTGGAGGACATAATGTGCCGAGAGTAATTGCAGATTATTCTCAAATTGAAGTTTCTGAACATGAAGATTTAAAACCGATTGGTCATTTTTATTTGCCATTGCCCGACAAGTGGACAATGAACGATTTGGGAGCAGATTATATTTATACGGCTCAAAATCCAGCAAAATATATGTTGCCAATGGGTTTAAAAGAGATTTTAGATGCTTCTGTTTGGGCAGAACAAAGCGATAAACTCAATAAATTCCCATTCTTTAGCATTGAAGCTTATCAAGTTGCCCGAGAAAAACACGCTACTTTGAATTTTTTAAGTATTAGTTTGGCAGATTTGAACGAAGTTTTAATTCAACAAATTAAAGCCGATGAAACATTAGTTTTGGTAGTAGCCACCAACAATGAACACGCTATGCCAGAATTACGGAGGTTATTTTTTGAATTGAAAAACCAAGAAATCACAACGCCAGCAGTGATTTTAAGAAAATACGAAAATTTACCAGAAAGTGATTTTCAATTATTTTCAGCAACAGATTGCGGTGGATTATTAATTGATGGTTTTGGCGATGGAATACTTTTACAATTACCTGATTTATCAGAAAAAGCTGAACTAATCACTAAATCAAAAAGTTACAACTCAACAGCCTTCGGTATTTTGCAGGCAGCTCGTACTCGTATGAGTAAAACGGAGTATATTTCTTGTCCGTCTTGTGGCAGAACTTTATTTGATTTGCAAGAAACAACTGCGATGATTCGTAAACGTACCGAACATTTGAAAGGTGTAAAAATTGGGATTATGGGTTGTATCGTAAATGGTCCGGGCGAAATGGCTGATGCTGATTACGGTTATGTAGGTGTTGGAAAAGATAAAATTGCTCTTTACCGTGGACAAAATGTAGTAAAAAAATCTGTTCATGCCGATAATGCAGTAAATGAATTAATCGACATCATCAAAGAAGACGGCGTTTGGTTTGAAGCAGAAAGTAATTTAGAGCTATGAGCATTGAGCTATGAGCTTTAAGTTGTGAATGATGTCATTTCTATTATAGATTAATACTCGACCAGTAAAATTCAAGGAAAGCAAAAAAGCTCAAAGCTAATAGCTATTAAACATAAACAAAAAAAGCCATGTCAAAATTAAAAGAACAGTTTAAATTAGGAGAAGCTTTTGGATACTTCTTTAGAATATTCAGCAAACCTGATCCATCAAAGCCAACTAATTTCAACATCAAAACCATGCACGTTATCAATAAAATATCAATTTTGATGTTTTTGATGTGTTTGATTGTAATGATTTACAGAGCTTTTTTTAGATAAACGTAGTGCAATATGCTGTAAACAGTAGGCATTAGGCAAAATTTTTGCTTTTTCTTGAGATAAGATAAGTTTGAAGCTTACTGCGAGTAAAATACTCACAAACCATTCTGATTAAATACAATGAATATTGAAGAATTTAGAGATTTCTGTCTTTCGCTGAAAGGCGTAACTGAAGAATTGCCCTTTGGTCCTGATACTTTAGTGTATAAAGTAATGGGAAAGATGTTTGCTTTGACAGGGCTTGACTCAGAACTATTCACTGTTAATCTTAAATGTGACCCAGACAGAGCAATTCAATTGCGTGAAGATTTTCATTACATTATTCCAGGCTATCACATGAATAAAAAACACTGGAATACTGTCAATGCCGATATTGCTTCGACGGTGCAAGTAAAAGAATTAACGGAACATTCGTATCAATTAGTGGTGGCTAGTTTACCTAAAAAAGTACAAGTAGAATTTCAAAATTTATAAGATTATGGAATGGTTATTACTGTTTTTCTTTCTGCCATTTGTGCTGACCATGATGTTTTTCAATTGGTTAGAAGAAAAGCTATTTAACTTTCGTGACCGAGAAAAGTTAGGAGAAGGCGAATTATTGCTACACAAAAAAAAATATGTTGAAGCCCAAGCTTTTTTTACTGAAAAACTAAAATATTTTCCAAAGTCTTCCAAAGCATATTATCATAGAAGTACAGCAAACTATATGCTTAAAAATTACTTCTCAGCCTTGTACGACATTGAACAATCTATTTCATTTGATAATACCATTGGTGAAGCCTACGTCATCAAAGGTAAAGTACTTTATCAATTGAATGAATATGATAAGGCTTTTTTAGAGTTTGATAAAGCTGATTGGTACTTTAGAAGTGAAAATCCTGAAACCTTGCGTTGGCGTGGCATGGCTCGTTATTGTATTGGTCAACTTGATAATGCTATCAATGATTTTAATAGAGCTGTTGAATTAGGAGATGAAGATGCCTCTTATATTCTTAGAACTAAATTTGAATATTTAAAAAAGAAGTATTAACCTATCAATGATAGATCAAATACTTCTTTATAAGAATTTTGCCTACTTTTCCATAAAACAAACAGTCCCTCCAACCCAATCAAAATCTTTATTAAAACGTACTCCAATCATTTCACCTCTTGAAAGTCTTGCTAAATTGGTTAATAACGTTGGTCTTGCTTCGTCATTTTGCCAGATATACAACATTCTGATTTCAGCTTTTACTTTTGTTCCGTCGGTCGTTTGTATGACTGGTTGATATTGTACTTTTTTCTGTAAAATATAATTTTCGGGGTCAAGAATTGACGTTAAATCACTTTTATCAATATTAATTTTTACGCCTGTTCCTGCAAAAGAAAACAAAGGTTTAAGTACATAATCCGATAAATTTTCTGGAAAATTGCCTTGATAATCACTTAAAAACTGACAAGTTGGAATATAAGGATTTTTCAAAAATGGCATCGTGTATTTACTAATTCTGAAAAACCAATTTGGATGTCCAATCCATTCTACTTCAACATCGTCTGTTAAATTAAAATCTGTTTTTAAATCTGGGAAATTTGTTAAATCATCAAATATCAAACGATTACAAATACGATAAATGGGCGTTTTAACACCTTCATTCATATAAAATAGCTTTTTGCCTTCTTTGATAATTTTAGTAAGACAAACGGCTTTTACGCCAATCAATCTTTCTGTTACTTCAAAATCAACTCTTGTTTTTTGTTTTTCAGGATATATTTCTAACAGAATTACATTTTCAGTTTTTTCATCGCCCACAATTAATTTACGAAATGCTTCAATGTAAGATTTTCTATCAAAATCATTAAACATAAAATCGTAATTGTCAGGAATAGCGTAATGTTTTTGAATGGTTTCTGAAAGTAAATATTGAAAACCAAAAAGCGAAGGAAAGCCTTGTAATTCAATTAACTGAGGTACGAATTCTCCTTCTTCATCTTGACAAACAGCAAAATCTATCGCCAGAAAAGAAGTATGTTTATTTTCATTCGGCACGATTTGATGTGCTGGAATCGCTTTTTCAGTTTTTGCTTTGAAATCATCTTTTACAATAACATCAATAATACTCTCACAAGTAAGCATCAGTTTTTCTTTGAATGCTTTTGGCACAAAAATAGGCGTTTCGGCTACTCTGAACTCAAGTGAATTCTGAGTAGCTTTATTCAAATCTGCTAAAAATGCCTGATACTTTTCTTGAGAAAACGATTGGTTAAAGGAAGCTCTAAGGTCTTTTTGCATAAAAAGAAGCATGTTTAAAACAAATTATGCTATTTCTCCATAAAATACTTGCTGACTAATGGTAGAATAGGCTTTTTCAAGAAATGTTGGAATGATGATAGATTCCGTCAACATGATTTTGTCGGGGTCATCAAGCTTTGTAATCATATCGTTGTACTTCTCAATTCCGTGCGTTTTTATCACTGCTTTGCGTTTTTCATCTGATAGTAGCAATTTTAGCATTCCTTGTGCATCAGCTTCTGGATGAAATTGTGTACCAAATACTTCTTTTGAAAAACGAATTGCCATAATGGCACGCTCTAAATTTACGTGTGGACGTTCTTTCTCCATCCGCAAAATCTGTACGCCTAATTCTTTGATAATTTTTAAATTAGGACTCACTAATTGATAATCACGAGAATCAACAACAAAAAATGGGTCTGGTAAACCTTCAAATAAGAGTTCTTTGTTTACAGTGTCAATTGGATGTACTGGAAAAACGCCAAATGAAGTACTTCTACGTTTGGTTACTTTCCCAATTTCTAAATGACGAGCCACTAATTGAAATGAGTGACAAATCAAGAACATGAATTTAGGAGAACCTTCTCCGTTTAAAATCTCTTCTGATTTATTATGCTCAAAAATTGAATCAATCAAAGCAAAGTAAGGTTTTTCCCAAGCGTCGTCTGAAGGAAGAGGACTTCCCGGCCCGCCCGAAGAAATATAAATATCATGTACCAAACTTGGAATTTCGGTATTGGCACGAACATTAAAAACCTCTGTAATTACTTCAATATTTTTATTTGTGCTAAATTCATTAATCAAATTTATAATACAACGCATACCTTCTCCGGCAACGTTGTCGTACATATCTAACACGGCTATTTTTAGTGGTTTTTCTAGCGAAATATTTTGCATTGTAAATTTGTTGATGTGGAAATTTATCAAAGATTTAACCTTTAATTAATTTTAAATACAATGCAATTTACGAAAAACAGCCTTAAAATCAATCAATTACAGAAAGCAACGATAAATTTAACATTGAAATTGCTTTTCATTATATACCAAATTTCGTTTCTTGAACAATATAATCCACTACACTTTTTAAATCATTTGTTTGTTCAAATACTGCTAATTGTCGGTCGGCACCAGTACCATTTTTTAGAATTTCTTTGATATAAGCCACTTCGTGACGGCTACCCAATTCATCCAAGACATCATCTACAAAATCTAATAATTCATCACACAAATCACTATAGGGTACTTCTTCTTGCTTTCCAAAATCAATTAATTTCGCTTGAATTCCGTAACGAGCAGCTCGCCATTTATTTTCGTTGATTAATACTTTACGATACGACCTAAAATTAAGATTTTGCTTCATCAATTTATAAATCTTGGCGACCAAAGCTTGCATCAAAGCTGCTAAACATATCGTTTCATCTACTCGCATCGGAATATCACAAATCCTAAATTCAATTGTATCGAAATATGGATGTAAACGAATATCCCACCAGATTTTTTTTCCGCTGTCGATACATTTAGTTTTTACCAACAAAGCGATGTACTCATCGTACTCGTTGGCAGAAGCAAAAAATTCTGGAATACCTGTTCTTGGAAATTTGTCGAATACTTTTGAGCGATAGGATTTAAAGCCTGTATTTCTACCACACCAAAAAGGCGAATTCGTAGAAAGTGCATAAATATGTGGTAAAAAGTAACGCACTGCATTCAGTATTTGAATACCTTCATTTCTGTTCTGTATCCCCACATGAACGTGCAAACCAAAAATCAAATTTCCACGAGCTACGTCTCTCATTTCATCAATTAATGAATCATAATGCGGGCTTGGTGTAATAAGTTGGTCTTGCCAATCTGAAAATGGATGCGTTCCAGCGGCAGCAAGCAAAAGATTATTTTGTTCTGCCAAATCAATTATATGTCGCCTTAACTCAGTTACTTCTGCCCTCGCCTCTTGAATATTGTAACAAATATTCGTTCCAACCTCCACAACAGCTTGGTGCATTTCGGCTTTTACTCTTTCTTGTAGGATAATCTGACCGCCCTCAACAATTTTACTCATGTGCGAGCGTAATTCACGGGTTACTGGGTCAATGGTTTGAAACTCCTCTTCAATTCCGATGGTAAATAAGGACATAATTTAGAAGGTTTAAGGGAGGTTGTAAAATATAAAGTATCCAAATGTTCTTCTATTGTAAACTCAAAGCCTAATCTCTCTTCTTTTGAGAAGGAAAATCTTGTAGGAAGTCCCTTCTCAAAAGAAGTTAAGAAAAGGTTACTGCTTTTTTGTATTCTTTATATTTTACACAGTCCAATTAATTTACTTTTTGCTCTCAATAATGCTTGTTCTCGGACTACCAGCAACAGATGTTGCAAGAAATGTTCCCCAAGTAAGGTTGTCTTTACCTGGTTTATGTTTTTTTGCACGCTCAATCGCAACTTTGGCAGCAGTTTCCACTACCCATTCAAAGTTTTCTTGTCCTACAGAATTAATATCAGCATCTGGAGCAGGATTACAGAAATCAATGGCATACGGAATACCATCTTTTATAGCAAATTCTACCGTGTTGAAATCGTAACCCAAAGCCTTGTTCAGTCGAATTACATAATCTTTTACTGTTGCCAATAATTTCTTAGCGGCTGGGCCAGAAGGCATATCGGCAACATAGCGTAAATGATGTGGATTTCTTGGTTCATAAGGCATTATTCTTACTTCTTTTCCACCAATACAATAGCAACGGAAGTAATCAGTAAAAGTAATTTCTTCTTGTAAAAGCATGACCAATTGGTCGGTTTCGTCATAAGCAGAAAACAATTCATCTGGATTTCTTACTTTATAAACGCTTTTCCAACCTCCGCCAGAATGTGGTTTCATATAAGCTGGGAAACCGATGTAATCAAACATTTCACCCCAAGGTAAAGGGAATTTCAGGTTTCTAAATGAAGATTCAGCAGTATCAGATGGGCGTTCTTTGGAAGGTAATAAAACTGTTTTAGGAACTGGAACACCAACACTTAATGCCAAAGCATTGTTAAAAAACTTTTCATCAGCCGACCACCAAAAAGGATTATTGATAACAGCTGTTCCTGTCAGGGCTGTATTTTTTAACATTGCTCTGTAAAAAGGGACATCTTGAGAAATACGGTCTATAATTACATCGTATCCACTAGATTCCCCTTGTATTACTTTTTCTACAATCATACGTTCTGCCATAATTCCAGCAGGAGCAATTTGATTTACTCTTTCTACAAATGCTTCTGGAAATGAAGACTCCATACCATGTAGGATACCTATTTTTTTCATATTAATTTCAGGTTTGATGACTAAATTTTATGGATTCTATGATTATTAAATTCTGTTTAAATATTCAGGAAACATTTCTCTCCAAATATCCCAATCGTGTGTGCCATGCCAACGAACATCCAACCAATGATTTACTTTTTTATTACTTAAAATTTTAGAAAGACGTTCTGTTTCAGGCTTACAAAAATCTGCATTACAAGTACCCAAAACGATGTTCATTTGCCATAAATCTGGTTGATTGGCATTTGGAAGATAATCAGGAGGATTATTGAAATATACATTTTCGTTGTAAAAGCCATTCAAAAATGAGCGAATATCAAAAGCTGCTCCCATCGTGAAAAGATGTGATACTTTATCAGGATGACGAAAAGCGAAATTAGCAGCATGAAAACCGCCAAAACTACAACCCGCAACCGCTACTTTTGAAGTATTACATTCACGCATGATAGCTGGAATCAGTTCTTCATTCAAATATTGATCATAATAAATATGGTTTTGAATTCGCTCGGAAGGATGCAAATGTTTGCCATACCAAGAGTATTTATCAATACTATCTGGGCAATAAATCTTTACTTTCCCCCCTTCTATTTGGCTTCTTGCAGATTCAATCAGTTTAAAATCTTTTGCTTCATAGTAACGCCCCATAGTAGTTGGAAAAACAATTACTGGATAGCCCCAATTGCCAAAAATCAATAATTCATTATCTGCTCCGAGATGATGAGAATAATACTTGATATAACGTTCTTGCATTGTGATAGAGAGAATTGTTCATGATGTTAAAAAATATCAATAGCTAGATTTTGAGTCTTTTTTATCGTTGCAAAAATTACTATTTGTAAATAAATAATATCTGCTTAGTCATTTTATAATAATTTTAAACACTGTAAAGAATCTTTACTCTAAAATAGAAACTGTTTTTAACTTTCAAAACAAAACATTAGAATAATTTCTCTGTGAAATATTTAACAATTTGTTTATTTTCGAGAATAATCCTAAAATTGACAATCCCGTAATGACAATATATTCACAAAATACTTCCCCTGAAATCATTCAAATTGAGGATAATATTTATTCTACCTATTTGAATAGAACAGTTAAGCTCACTTTGATATATCCTAAAAAAAATAATTTACTTCAACTTGTAATTTTTAACGATGGACAAGATTTTGAATCTTTAAAAATCAAACATTGGATTGCCTCATTGAGCGATGAAAATAAAATCGCTCCGATTCTTTGTGTGGGAATTCATGCCAACGAAGAAAGATTGCAAGAATATGGAACAGCTTCCCAAGCAGATTATAAAAACAGAGGAAATAAAGCACACCATCATTCAAATTTCATTTTAAAAGAATTGTTACCTTATTTAGAAAACACTTTTTTAATATCACCTGACAATAAAGTAATGGCTGGTTTTTCTTTAGGCGGACTTTCTGCATTGGATATTGCTTGGAATTCACCAAAAGTATTTACCAAAGTGGGTGTTTTTTCTGGTGCTTTGTGGTGGAGACAAAAATCTGAGGAGGATGGTTACACAGACGAAAACGATAGAATTATTCATAATATCGTCAGAAAAGGAAATTATCATCAAAATCAACAATTCTGGTTTGAGGCGGGAACAAACGACGAAACTTCTGACAGAAACAATAACGGAATCATTGATGCTATCGACGATACTTTAGACTTGATGAAAGAATTAGAAAAACACGGTTATCAAAAAAACAAAGACATTATTTACCGACAAGTAGAGGGTGGTGAACACAATCAACAAACTTGGAGTAAAGTAATGCCTGAATTTCTGACTTGGGCTATTGGTCTGTAAACTTATAAATCAATCAAGTTGTATTGTGTTATTAATCTTTTCAAACGACTAACATATTGATGTTTTGGCAAAGTTGTATAACCTAAATCAACTAAGTGTTCAATGAACTTTTCGATGGCTTCTACTTTGTCAATTCCTTTTTTGGTATTTTCTTGGTAAGCTTTTACGGCTGGCGAATAATCATTTCGCCATTTTCCAGTTTTGTGCATCAAAAGCTCTTCCATGAAAAAATCGAGGCAATCTTCTCTCGAATTAAATTTCTTGTACCAATTACCAACTTCTCCAGCATAAGCTTGGTTGGTATATTGATATGCTTGAGTATGGTCTTTTGTCCAATCTTTTAAACCAAAAAAGTTATTGGCATTCATCGCTAATTCGCTTTTCCCGTAGCCACTTTCCAAGGCAGCCATTGCAATCACAACACTTGTCGGAAGGTTATTCTTTTTACAACGCTCTACAACATAGTATGAAATATCATTAATGAAAATTTGAGCGTCAGAAACTTTACTGGCAGAAGTATTCTTGTTTTTGGTAGCAACTTTTTTTGTTGGTGGAGTAATTGCTTTCTCAGGTAAAACAACTACCACCAAAGCTTGAATCTTTTTCGTAAATTTTTTATCTTCTTTTTCAGCGATAAAAATCAATTCCTTTTCACCTTTTTTAGGAAATTTAATTTTTATACTCGCTTTCTTCTTGACAAATTTAGCCGTTCCTAAAAGGTTATCTCCTTCCCAAACCTTTACTTGGTTTAGTTTATTAAAAGCCTCAAATACAAATAATGCTGAATCTCCAAAATCGACGACATCTTTATAACTTACTTTGAAATCACTATTTTCATTAGCATATTTTACGACAGTATGCCGATGGCAACCTTGTAATGATAAAATTAAAGTCAAACCGAATAAAAAATAAAGAAGGAATTTTGAACGCATTTTATTAAAGTTAGGATGAAACATGAGCAAGAACTCAATTGAAAAAACATTTTAAATAAATAATAGATTGTATTAAAACACGAAGAAAAACATCGACATAATGATAATCAAAACATTAAAAATAAACCGTAATAATCTTTCTATTGTTTAAACATTCTATGTCTAAATACGATTAAACAAGCATTTAAGATTTTTTAAGAAAGAATTTTAGTCTTAGGCTTGGCTTTTCTTTTATCTTGCGTAATAAACTAGATACATGTACCTCAAATTGCTGATTATGAACAAAATTTTCAAAAACCTCTTATCAACCTCATTGGTTATTCTATTCTTCAACTCTTTTTCTTGGAGTGCTGGTATTAAAGGAACCGTTAAAAATACAAAAAACGAATTACTTTCCTTTGCCTCCGTCATTATAAAAGAATCTGGTAAAGGGACAATGGCTAATGAAGATGGACAATATGAACTTACTTTATCTGCTGGAACTTATACCATCATTTTTCAATATTTAGGTCATAAAAACTTAGAAAAGAAAGTTGTTATCCAGAACGAAACCATCACATTAGACGCTGTTCTCGAAGAGCAAGCTATCAGTCTGAAAGAAGTAGAATTTTCTGCCAAAAGTGAAGACCCTGCTTATACTATCATCAGAAAGACCATTTCAATGGCTCGTTTCAAAATATTAGAAATTAATGAATATTCTGCCAGAACTTATGTAAAAGGTACTGGGCAAGTAAGCGAAGTTTCTGCTTTGATGAAGGCTATTGCAGGAAAAAGGATTGAAAAAGAGTCTGGTTTAAAAATCGGACAAGTATATGTTTTAGAATCAATTAATGATGTAAATGTAAAGCAGCCTTCAGCAGTAAAAGAAAAAGTAGTATCAACCAGAAACAATTTACCAAAGCAACTGCAAAGTCAAGGTGGCAACTTTATTTCTGTTTCTCGTACTAATTTCTATAATCCAAAACCATTTGGCGATATGATTTCTCCACTCTCACCTGTTGCTTTGGCTTATTACAAGTTCAAATACGAAGGTTTTTTTACTGAAAATGGACAAACCGTCAATAAAATTAGAGTAACGCCAAAATCAAGAAATGGAAATGTTTTTGAGGGAATAATTAATATCATCGAAGACTCTTGGTACATCCATAGTTTGGATTTACGCTTTAGTGATGATAATACTTCAAACACAGTAAAAATGATTTATGCACCCAACAAAGAAATTTGGTTGCCAATCAATTATACTTTTCGTTCAGAGTTTGATGCTTTTGGCTTCAAAGGTTTCTTTAATTATGTAACCAACGTTAGGAATTATACGGTATCTGTCAATGAAAAATATCATCAAAGACCCGTGGTAATTGATGAGAAAATAGACAAAGCAGAAGCTAAATCATTGAAAGGTGAAAAAGTAAATAGTAAGATTGCACTCAGTCAAAAACAAGTTACTAGAAAACAGCTCAATAAGTTTTTGAAAGAATCAGAGAAAGAAGACAAAAAAGATAGAAAGAAAAAAGGCGAAGATGTAGATTTGGTTCGATCTTATAATATTGAAATTGACAGTCTTCACAACAAACGAAACGCTGATTTCTGGAATGATGAAAGACAAGTACCCCTTACTCCTTTAGAAATAAAAGGTTATGCTCAAGCTGATAGCATTGCATTGACCAATGAAGAGCAATTCAAAAAAGATTCTGTTAGAAATCTACCTGCATTCAAATTTTCACATTTGATTTTTGGAAAAAATTATAATTATGGCAAAAGAGATAATCTATTCGGATTTCATCCAAAATCGCTTAGTTATAGTTCTCCACTAAGCCAACTTCCAGCTTTAGATTTTGTGAATACTGTTGATGGATACTTTTTACAAGGTTCTTTAAGATACGATATTCGTGAAAAACTAACCAGAAGAGAATCCTTTTATGGTGATTTAAGATACGCTTTGGGTAGAAAAGCTTTAAACTGGAATCTTGGATATTACTATCTAAAAAATCAACATACTGTTGAAATCAAAACGGGTAGATATATTCAACAGTTTAACAATGAAAACCCTATTTCTACGCCCGCAAATACCATTTATACAATGTTGGCTGAGAGAAATTATCAGAAAATTTACCAGAAAGATTATATTAGTGCAGAGTATAGAAATCGACTTTCTGAAAAAATAACCATTGTAGCAAGCGGGGAATATGCTGAAAGAAAGGCTTTAGAAAACCTAAGTACTTTCAAGCCTTGGATTGATGTAAAAGATAGAGATTTTAGTCCGAACAATCCTGCGAATAATGAATTAGCTAATACTGCTTTTAACACACATAAAAGCTTTTTAGCAGAAGGAATTATTGCTTGGAGACCGTTTGCAAAGAAACGTAAATATAATGACAGAGAATACACAATTAATGAAGGTAATCCGATTTTTAGAGTAAAGTCAACCAATGGTTTATTGGCTGAAAGTAAATTTTCACGTTTACAAGGTTCTTATGAACAGTTTTTTGATTTAGAGAAATTAGGAAATTTGCATATCCTAGCCAATTACGGAGGATACTTGCAAAAGCCAACCTATTTTATTGATTACCGCCATTTTAATGGCAATCAAACTATTCTTCGTTCATTCAGATTTGATGCTTACAGAAACTTAGACTATTATTTACACAGCACAACAGGCAACTATTTAGAAGTTTTTGCTCAACAAGATTTCAATAAATTATTGCTGACACAAATCACACCATTAAGAATTTATGGTTTAAAGGAATCTGTCTTTGCCAATTATTTGAAAGTACCGAATCAGCAATTTGAATACCTAGAAGTTGGTTATGGCTTATTAGGTCTTGGGAAATTATTTGGATTAGAAGTAGTTGGTAATTTTGTGAATGGAAAATACGATGCTACAGTGTTGAGAATTAAGTTTAATCGATAGCGATGAGCAGCGAGCTTTGAGATTAATTTAATGCAACGTTTGTTATCCTGAATTTTAGCAATAAAAAAGCGGTCAAAAAACTAATTTTGACCGCTTTTTTATTAGCATAAAGATTCTTAAATCTCATTGCTTACAACTCACAGCTAACAGCTATTTCAAAATCAACTGTCCACGAATTTCACCTCCTGGTTTTGAAGCACTGTGGATATTTACATAATAATTTCCTGCCATTAAATCTGTTTCCTGTTCTGCTGTTAGTGCAGCTGTTGTGCTACTGTAAGCAGTATTGAATGTTGTTCCTAAAGCAAAGATTACTCCTCCATTTACACCAACCGCACCTTTATGAATATGCCAAGCTGTTGGCGTAATTCCATTAAAATTGATGGTATAAGAAATAACTTTTGTAGTCTTATTATAAGTACCAACAAACGAACCTGTAGCAGTAGAAGTATTGGCGGGTACTTCTAATGAGCCATTGAGGCTTACATTGAATTTTACTTCTGGAGAAACTACTTCTTCATCTTTTTTACAAGAAGTAGCAAATAACAAAGCAGCAATTAAAAGCGTAAAGAGCGTTTTTTTCATAATATTTTTTGTTTTAGTGAATGTAAGACTTGCGTCTTACATTCAAATACGGCTCTTTCTACTTTTAGGTTGCGTTTCGATAATTATTTTCCTGCTGAAATTAAATTGGCAAATAATCTATATGCACCCGATACTCCTGCTGGCAATTGACGGAAGAAAGCATATCCTGTAAAAATGTAATTACCTTTTCCGTATTTAGCATACAATAAGCCTCCATTGGCAGGTGCTTCATTCGGGTCGTTTGATGACAGAATCGCATCATATTTCCCATCCCATTCGTTTGAAAAATACAATCCTCTTTCTTGAATCCAGCCATCAAAATCTTTTGAAGTAATCTTATTCGGACTATTCAATAAAATACTTTCTGGTTTCAAGAAACGAACCTCCGCTTCTTCAACCGTTACTCTATCTCTCGATAATTTAAAAGGATATGGCCCGATACCCATCTCTAATTTTTGCAAATTGCTATTTACTTGATATTGAACGACCATGTTTCCGCCTTTTTCAACGTAGTCCATCAATTTCTTCTGATAATAAGTAATACGTTCTTCGGTATTATAAGCTCTTACACCAACTACAATAGCATCAAATTTTGATAAATCTTCATTTAATTCTTTCTCCGTTAAAATCGTCACATTATATCCAATCTGGCGTAATGCCATTGGTACATCGTCGCCAGCACCAACGATGTAACCAATGTTCTTACCTTTCGTTTTAATATCCAATTTCACCACCTTAGCTTCTGCTGCTGGGAAAAGTGTTTGAGGAGGAATATGGTCATAGGCAACGGTTAAAATCCCTCTATCATAAGTTCCATTGGCTGTTTTTACAATGGCTTTTACTGTTCCTTCTGGTGTTAAGCTTGAAGGTGTAACTTTAAATACCAATTTCAATTCTTGATATTTATTTGCCAAATTGAAATCTATACTTGCAGGATTTGCTTTCCAACCTGTTGGTAAATCTAAACTTACCGAACCAGAAGTTTTGCTCTTTCCAGCTTTCAAGGTTACTTCTACTTCTTTGGCTTGGTCGTTTGCAAAAACATATACTTTATCTGAAATATTCGCCGTTACTTCTGGACGAATTTCAAAGGTGCGATAAAGCTCTCCACGAGTTTCGTCTGTATATTTATAAATCACTGGCGTGCTAAAAGTGAAAGACTGATTGTCGATTACGAAAGTAAATTCTGCTTGCAAATCTGCAGGTTTTTCTGGTAAACCAATCAACGTTTGCTCATCAACACGATACATTCCTTTTCCCATTTTCTTTTCAGCCAACCAAAAAGGTTGTGTCAATGGTTGATTCTTAGGAATTTCTACTGAGAAATTAATGCGTTGTAATTCGTTATTAGCCAAACTTACATTGAAAGTACTGTCCTTTCCCAAACCGACTAATTTGATTTTCTTCAAGTTTACAGCAAAATCAGAACGTTTTACGGCTGTAGCAAGAATATTGATTTTCTCTCCAGAAGAAGCAGAATATTCATTTGGATTTGCTTCAAAATACAAACCAGTACAAGCAATAATTAGGTTTTCAATTTCTTTTTTCTTTTGTGTTTTCCAGTACTCATCACCAATTTTATCTAGTGTTTTGTAAGCTTCTAACAAAGAAGGAACAATCGTTGAAGGATTTTCTGGATTGAAACTATTGATAGCTAGATTAATCCAAGATTCTACTTCTTTGCCCCCTTTTACTCTACTCCAAGTTAAATCTACACCATCAAAAACATCACTTTGGGCTAAATCACCGAATTTATGGACAAAATATTCTGGACGTAAACCACGAGTACGAGGAACACCAAAACCTTGAGATTTATGTTGTGATCTACTTTCTGCGGCAATTTCAGAATAAGCTTTTCCCAATAAAGGATTATATCCCCCAATTTCCACTTGAATAAAAGTACCTTCTGCGGGTTTTTGCGAAACTGCACCGAAGTTAAAAGTATTCCAAACTACTCTTTTGGCTTGCCAAGGTTTTACATATTTTAATTGTTCTGGGAACTTCGTTGGATCGCCTGAAATTTTAAAAGCCTCTTCTGCCAAAGCTGCCGAAGCAGAGTGATTTCCATGTCCTGCACGAGCATCAGGTGGAAAACGACAAATGATTACATCTGGTCGAAGATTTCTGATTCGCCAAACTACATCTGCTAAAACAGCATCTTTTCCCCAAATCTGAAGTGTTTCTTCAGTGTTTTTAGAAAAACCAAAGTCGTTAGCACGAGTAAAATATTGTTCTGGACCATCAATGGCACGAGCTGCCAGTAATTCTTGTGTACGAATCAAGCCTAATAAATCACCTAATTCTGAACCAATTAAATTCTGACCACCATCTCCACGGGTAATTGATAGATAAGCAGTTCTTACTTTACGTTCTTTGGCAAGCCACGAAAGCATTACAGTATTTTCATCGTCAGGGTGGGCAGCTATGTACATGGCTGTACCAAGTACATTTAATTTTTTAAGATTCAACAAAAGCTCGCCAGTAGGCATTGGTTTAATGGGCTGAGCAGTGATATTGAACAAAGAACCAAGCAGTATTAAGAATAGAAAAATGGTTTTATTCGATTTGATATTCATTGGAGAAATTTTATAGTTCAATGTGAAATTAATGGAAAACATTTAGAATATTAAAGAGAGAAAAATAATGGATTTAATAGCAAGAATAAAATTATTTCGCTGAATGACCTTAATCGCATTGAAAAAGGTAGAAAAAGCAACAATTTTCCATTCTTGATATTTTACAATTATTATATACCGATACTTCAATTTTAAAGATTGTTAATATTCACCTCAAATATCATTACATCTTACATATATTGCCGATTTCAAAATAAAAGCTAGGTGTTATTGCTTATTTTCAAATCAAATCATACACAGAAGTATAATAATCCCAAATATTATGTATTAAATTTAGCCTATCATTCATCAGCAATGAAGAAGGCTTGACTTTCCTTGTGAACGTCAGGCAACTGAGTACTTCTAAAAATATTAATAATTTTTAATCTTACTATGTCCAATTTTTTAAAACTAAATCTCAAACAGTTTCATCTTATATTGATGTTATTGTTTGTACAACAAATCCAAGCACAAAATCAGTACGAACTGAATAGTGCTTGGAAATGTAATCCCATTAAAAGCACTAAAGAAAGTGGTGAAGTAATCTCCTCTCCTAGCTTTTCGCTTCGTAATTGGAAACCTGCCGTTGTGCCGGGGACAGTGCTTACAAGTATGCTTGCCAACAAAGAAGTGCCAGATCCTTTTTATGGCATGAACAACGAGAAAATTCCAGATATTTATAATACTGGCAGAGAGTATTATACTTATTGGTTTGCCAAAGATTTTAAAGAAAGTATTCCTGCTGATGGATCAGAGGTTTGGTTAAAATTCAGAGGTATTAATTATAGCTGTGATGTTTTCTTGAATGGTAAAAAAGTAAACCAGAAAGTATTTGAAGGAATGTTTTTACGTCAATCTTTCAACATTACAAAATTCTTGACAAAAGACGGCAACAATCGTTTAGCAGTGATTGTCTATCCTCCTTACACTGTCGGAAATGCCAATGGTGGACAAGGTGGTGATGGAACGATTGCTAAAAACGTTTCGCTACAATATACTGCTGGTTGGGACTGGATTCGTCCAATCCGTGATAGAAATACGGGTATCTGGGATAAAGTTTATATCGAAAAAACAGGCAAAGTAAATTTAAAAGACCCGCATGTTATTACGCTAGTTCCTGAAAAAAGGATGCCCGATGCGATTCAAAAACCTGCAATCATCAAAGCTTCTGCCGATTTAGAGAATCCTTCTAGCCAAAAAGTAGAAGGCACTTTAGTTTATACCATTGATGGAATGAAGGTATCGAAAAAAGTAATTCTTCCTCCGAATAGCACAACTACTGTTTCTTTAGCTGATTTATCTTTAAAGAATCCTCGTTTATGGTGGCCTGCTGGTTATGGAAAACAAGAATTATATGATACTAAATTTGAATTTATCGTCAACGATAAAGTATCCGACCAAGAAGCTGTAAAAGTGGGCGTCCGTGAAATTCAAACAGATTGGAATGCACATACGGCTAGTCGCCAGATTTATGTAAACGGACAAAAAGTATTTATCAAAGGCGGTAACTGGATTATCTCTGATGCGATGCTACGTTTTACTGACGAGCGTTATGATGCAGAAATTCGTTTTCATCGTGATATGAATTTGAACCTTATTCGTATTTGGGGCGGTGCTTTGGTAGAACGTCCAGAGTTCTATGCGGCTTGTGATAAATATGGAATGTTGGTTTTTCAAGATTTCTGGATGTCGGGCGATTGCAATGGTCGTTGGGTTGACCCAATGAAGAAAGAAGACCAATGGACTAGAAGAAATTATCCTGATAATCATCAATTATTCTTAGAATCTGCTGCCGACATGATTAAAATGGTGAGAAATCATGCTTCTTTGGCAATATGGTGTGGCGGAAACGAGATTACTCCTCCAGAAGACATACTAATTCCTTTAAGAGATGAGATTTTGCCTAAATTAGATGGTACTCGTTGGTTTATTGATTATTCAAACTCTGATGAAATGTCATTTAATTCACTAGGAGGTAATGGCGACGGCCCTTATGGTATTCAGCCACTTGATGTTTTCTGGAATCAACGTACTTTTCCTTTTAATTCAGAAGTTGGTTCAGTAGGTACGGGTGATTATGAATCTTTGAAACGCTTTATTCCTAAAGAAAACCTTGTTGTTCCTTATCACGATGCTAACCAAAAACCAGATTCTGTTTGGACATACCATACTTATACAGGCGTTGGTTATAATGAATTCATAAATCCTTATGGAAAACCTAAAGACATCAAAGATTTTGGTTTGAAAGCACAATTAGTAAACTATGATCAATATCGTGGCTTAATTGAAGGTTTCTCTTCACATATTTGGGATTGGTACACAGGTCTAATCATCTGGAAAACACAAAATCCTTGGACTGCCATGCGTGGACAAATGTATGATTACTATTTAGACCCTAACGCTTGTCTATATGGTTTAAGAAATGGTGGTGAATTAGTACACATCATGGCAAATCCTGTTGATGGTATGTTGATGATGGTCAACAATGATTTCAAAGCACGTAGAAATTTAATGTTAGTAGCCAAAGCGTATAAGATAGACGGTACTGTTAAAGAAATTACGCAAGTGTTTACTTATATCGAAGCAAGTTCTGTGAAAAAGATTCTTTCGGTAAAAAAGGTTTTAGATGAAATCGGTGCGGAAGATGGTTCGTTTTTGTCATTACAATTATTAGATGAAAACAAACAAATCGTAAGTGATAATATGTATTGGTATCCGAACGCTAAAGGAGAATATACTGGTTTACAAAAAATGAAAGCTGCCGAAAACTTAAAAGTTTCAGTAAAAAGTATTGCATCGGGTAAAGTACAAGTCACATTAACAAACCCAGCAAATAACCCAATCGCTTTCTTTAATAGAGTATCATTGGTAGATGCCACCAGCAAAGAAAGAATCTTACCAGTATTTTACAATGATAATTATGTTTCTATCGCTCCAGGTGCTGAGAAAACCATTATCATCGACAACGTTCCTTTACAAACAAAATCACAAGTATCCATTGAAGGTTGGAATTACGCTTTGAAGTATTTCAATGTTAATTAAAGTCTATGAGATTATGAGTTTAAGGTTTATAAGAAGTATTCTGTAACGTTGTTAGAACAATATCATTATTTCTCACTAGGGCTGGACTTTAGTCCAGCTAAGAGAATAAAAGAAAATAATATCTCCGCCGTTGTTCGTGTCTCACGAACAACTCAAAATGACACGAACAACGGCAATTTTATCATTGTAACATTCTTCTCATAAACCCTAAACTCATAAACTCTTAAACTCAAAATAAACTTCTCCACTGTTCGTGTCCCAAGAACAACCAACAGCTATTCTTCTCATAAACCCTCAACTCATGCACTACTCTCCACTGTTCGTGTCTCACGAACAACCAACAGCTATTCTTCTCATAAACCCTAAACTCATGCACTCATAAACTCAAACCAGACTCTAAGCATCTTCCTTATCCCTAAGCTTACTAACCACTTCAGTAATTTCTCTGGTATAAACATCCAATCTACTTGCAGCGTTTTTAATAGCCGACATAAAAGTGCCTAGCTCTTCTTGTGTAAGTAAAGATTCATCATATAAATTACAAATCCCCAACATTAATGTAACAGGATGACGCACTTCATGCGAAATCTTGAATAACACCTCTTCTAAATCCTTAATTCGCTGCTCTCTTTCCTCCTCCGCTTTTTTACGCTCATCAATAGGAATTCTAATCGAGAAATATTGAATAATTTGTTGATTTTCATCAAAAATAGGGAGAATGATACTATCCTGCCAGAAGTAAGTTCCATCTTTAGCAATGCTTTTCACATCACTACGCCACATTTCTCCTGAGGAAATCGTTTGCCACATTTCTTTAAAAAATGTACTGGAATGATAATTAGCATTTAAAATTCTATGATTCTTTCCTAATAATTCCTCTTCTTGATATTTACTAACCTCACAAAATTTCTTGTTGACATACACAATGATTCCTTTTGTATCAGTGACAGAACAAATGATACTTTCGTTGATTGCCATTTGATATGCCTCCAGAAACCTTAACAATTCCCGTTTTGACTTATCCTTAAAAGTATAATTCTCTGCCATAATTGTGTATCACCTTTTGATTGAAAAAAGTAAAATTAAGAAAGATGAATTTATAAAGTTAAAAACTGACAAAAAGCAGTTTTTGAGTGATTCATTAACAGTTGTTTCTGCCGATGTTGAAATAATTTACAACTAGACAGGACTCTGTAATGTGATTATCATTAGCGTGTTACTAACGCAAAGCTTGTTTGCGAAAATATAAACAAGGACGGAATTAATAAAATCATTGTAGCTTTAACGCTTGCAATTACCGTTTTCTATTCCAAGCAATAAAGGCAACAGCAAGGGATTGCCTCTACAACAAACCAACTAATCTAAAAATATGTAAAACAATGAAGAAATTAAAGCCAAATAATTATCTTTATCAATTGCAAATCAATAAACTGCACAAAACAATGACAACAATTTCAACACAAAGACATCTGTATAGATTTTACATCATCTTTACGATAACCTGTGCTTTCTTTCTATTCTATGGTTCAACAATCTTACTATCTACAATTAATAAGCTACAAAATGATGAGCTAGTAGGAAAAAATTGGATAAGATTTCTCTTTGGATTAGGTTTAATTACATACTCTCTTTACCAAGCATTTACCTATTTCAAAAAAACGCCTTCGGTTAGAATCAAAAATGATACTATTACTTTTGGCGATAGTGAATCATTCCTTATCAAAGACATTACGGACATTACTTTCTCCACAAAAATACCTTTTAATAAAACTTATAGAAATGATTTAGAAGGGATGATTATTCAGTTTGAAAATGGTACAGAAAAAGTGCTTTATGATGATTTGTATAAGAATTTATGGGAAATAAAATCTTTCCTTTATCAAGTAGTGGAACAACAACAAGCCTTCCAAGCATTTGAAGTAAATCAGCATGAATCTGTGGATTTAACGTCAACAGAAACGAAGGTTTTTGATGGAAATAAATTTACAAGTTATAGAGAAATTATACTAGGGGTTTTTCTTGCCTACTTTGCTTATTCAATCTACTCAATGACGAACAATCCTTACTCACCCACCATAATATACATTTTATTATTTTTAATAACAGGCATTATCTATTTTTCTTGGATGATGAATTACATCATTATTGCCAACGATTATCTGGTTATCAAAAATCGTACTATCTGGTTTTGGAAAAATATTTATGTTTTAAATGACATCAAAGAAATAGTCTTTGAAACTGCTGGAAAAAGCCCTAATGCTATCAGAATCATCACCAAAGACTTCAAATCTACCTCACACAAAGCATCCACATTAAGTGATACTACTTGGCTACAATTAGAAGAACAATTAAACATAAAAGGTATTGAAGTAAGGAATGAAATTATTTGAAATTCATAAGCTGACTTAAAAATCCTCGCTTGGCGTAGTGTTTTCACTACGTCAGTGTGTCAAGCCTTCTTAGAAGGCAACGGCTAGTGGTATATAATTATTCCCTTTCAATCATAAATCTGCATTAATTCTATAAGGTTTTAAAAACCTTATAGAATTATAGTTACAACACAAACTAGACAGAAACAACGTAATGCTCTATGAAAATACTAGAATGGTTTTTTAGACCTAAGCCACTTGATACACAAGCATTAGCAGAAAAATATCCTGATATTACCTTTGAGATGTGTTTTAAACTAGATACCCTTGAGGTATCTGAAATTATTGACCTTGTCAATAATCCAAACATTGGTTACATCCTTAAACGATGGATAGGATACAATGATTTCTCAATTGAAAAAGCTAATAGCGTTTTTTCAAAAATGAAAAAAAAGAGATTTTTCCATTATGGTCATCTTCTTTACGATATAGAAAATAAACATAGATTAAGCATATCAAGAGTTGTCCCAATTATCAGTCCAGCATTAATCCGAATAATTTGGAATGGAAGCATAGAAAATTTTAATTTGTCAGTATTTGAACATTTTTTTAATCATAAAGGCTTTGTTTGTGCTTACTCTTTTTGGGAATTAGATGAGTTTTTACAAAATGAAACATTCGTAAGAAACTATGAAAAAAAAGAGATACCGATTGACAAAAGGAAAGTTTTACGCATTGATGGTGAAAGGCGAATAAATATTGATGGAAACCCGGGAAGAAAACGACAAGTGTGTAATATGATGCTGAGGTCTTGTTGGCGAATGTGGTTTGGGGAACAAGCTTATGAAATGATAAAAAGGGAGAAAGTAGAAGGATTCGAAGAAGGTATTCAGAATATTTTGCTTGAAAATGGATTACGGTTCATAGAATTATATGATAATCCTTTTGAATCAAATGAACCAAACAATAGAGAAATTCAGCAAAAATTTAATGAAACTATTGATATTGAGAGCATATATAAATATTGTTTGGAACATTTTGGAATGCGCATCCCTATTGGAAGCACTAAAGCAGAATGGGGACAAAATTGGAGAGCAGATTGAAAAGTTAGTTATTGGTTGTATGTAAAAAATAGACAAGGGTACAAATTTTCATAAGCATTAACTAGTACTATTTAACCAAAATAAAATATGAAATTCGAGACTTATAACTATTGGGATTATTCATTAAACAAACCTTTGTCTATAGACACTTCTAAGACATTTAAAAACGAATTAATAAAACAAGTATCTATTCAGCTAAAACAGCTTTTAGGCGAAATATTTGACCCTGAAGATTTTTTAATAATATTTAAAGATTTTCCTCAAATCATCGAAAATACATCAAAAACAACGGTGTATCAATTTCGACTATCTTATTATACGCATTATGCCACTGATGTCACACTCCATTGGGAAAATCTAAAAGGTGATAATCCAATCAATTGTGCAGAAGAAATCGAAAAAGATAGTATCCGTATTTGGATTGAAGATTTTAATGTAGAATATTTAAAAAGAAATCTTATCAAATACGCTTATCTAAAGCGAAAAGTATTTTTGGATGGGTATCGCTTTGTTGTAGTAGTTAAAAAACCAGATATTGACATTAGCATGAAGATTATTTTTGATAAAAATCTCTCTGCTGAACAAGCTGATTCCCTTGAGCATTTTATCGGCAAATCAATCAGCAATTATAATGAAAATAATCAGCAAGGAATAGCAGGTTTTGAAGGATTAATACATTCTTTTTCATTAAAAGAATTCAAAAATAAAGACTATGCAATCTTTCAAATAGATTTAGGAAGTACTGCTGATATAGGTATGAAAAAAATAATACAAGACTTAAGCGATAGCAGTCTTAACATAAAAAAAATTGAGATAAAGGGAGTATAGATTTAAAAATAGGCATTAGCAAACTGCAAAGGCTATAATTAGTTTTTCTTAATTGTCATTTGCGTGTTATTCATGTATTAGTTATTTGAAAAAAATAAATAGCGGTAAATAAACATCATAGTTCTTTTAAAATGAAAAAATTAGTTGATAGTCATTATGGTATGCTTTGGGAAGTACCCATGGCTCAGGATTTAGGCTTTGCTTATGTCCAAACAATTTGTTTGGCAGAGTTTGGACATATAGGTACAATAGTAAAAGTGCTTAATTATCGAAGCGATAAACCTCGTAAAGAAAAAGTAACAACCTTTTTTGAGCAATTTGATTTTTTGTCAACACCGATTTTAGGAATAAATCCACCCCCACAGAGAGGAGATCATAAATGGAGAAAACTAGATTACTTTCCTTTGAGTCAAGAAGATTTGTCTTGTCCAGAGTTTACATCTCCTTTAAATTATAAAGATTATACCAAACCAGAGGACTGCCAATGGTATGTCTTTTCTGATACATCTGTTGGTTCTCAATTTGAAGATATGATATTTAATTACGATGATGTTAAGCATTTAAGTATGATTATCTTTACAAATTTACGATATATGAGACATCGCATAACGCTTGAGTGGATGAAGTATTTAGGGTTGGATTATGAAAAATACCAAATGGAAGAAGAACGTCAATACATTTATATAGAAGACCAAAAGTATTTTGTGAAGTGTGGGGTAGATTATTCAAAAGTTGATAAATCTATAAGAGGTAGAGCGTTAAGAAGATAGTCGTTAGAAAACCCTTGCTTGGCGTAGTGAAAAACACTCCGCCAAGCGGGGGCATTAGTCCTATAAGGTTTTTAAAACCTTATAGGATTATACGAAAAACCATAAACACCTAAAAAACAATAAATTACATTGATTATTACCCTAAAAATCCCAACCTTATCATTTTATCATAATTTAATAAAAATCATAAACATTAGTTTATTCCCTCCTTTGATATTCCTTTAGCTGATTTGTATTAATTTCCTATTAAAACAGCCTATTTTATAATTTCTCTATCATCATCCCTCCCATTTCAGACAGTACCTGACTTAAAGCTTGTTGGTGAAAAGAACAATAAAGACTGAAAAAATATTTTATAGGGTTACATTAATCCATTGTAAGTCTATTTTATAGTTTTTACATGTTACAATGAGCTATTGTTATATCAAAATACAATTTTTACGTATTACAATTAGCCATTGTTATACTATAATAAAATTGATATGTATAACAATAAGCTAATGTTATACTGCAATACAATTTTTACGTATAACAATGATTTATTGTAATACTACATTTTAATTTTTACGTGTTACAATGAGTCATTGCAACACTATTTTACAATTATTCCGTATTACAATGATTCATTGTTACACTACAATAAAATTTTGTAAACAAGAAAAAAAGCAAAATTATTCATCAATAAAACTAGCCTGAGTGATTCCAAATTAATTTTATAAAGAAAAATTTGAGCTAAATATTCAAAAAAAACTTATCTTTAAACAAAGATTTCAAGATTAAGTTATTATAAATCAATACTTTAATTATCTACTTTATTCCATACATGTTCAACATTTAAAACAACCAATGATATGCCTAAAATTACCATCCTCAGAAGTTTTAAACGATACAGAGAAGATGAATTAAACATCAAGACTTCGACAATTATTCAAAGCTTAACAGGAAACCCTCATTTTCCTACTCCACAACCTAGTTTAGAGGAAATTAATCAGAGCAGAATAGCTTTTCTGGATGCTTTGGTCGCTTCAAGAACTGGAAGCAAACAGGCAACTCTTTATAAAAAAGAATGTAGAAGTATTTTAGAAAAACAATTAGAATTGTTGGGCTTGTATGTAAATATGAATTGTTTTGATAATGAAGTAATAGCCCAAAGTTCAGGATTTGATGTTAAAAAGAAAGGAAAGCCCGTTGGTATTTTATCCAAACCCAGTAATTTGACGGTAGTCAACGGCCCAGTAAAAGGTACTTTAATCGCCAATATAGATAGAATACACAGAGCTAAAAGCTATATTTATCAGATTACGACTTCCCCAATAACAGAAACAAGTATTTGGGAAACGCATATCATCAGTCGCAAAAAAATGGTATTTGAAAACCTACAATCAGGCACAGAATATGCCATCAAAGTAGCCGCAGTTGGTAAAGAACCAATGTTGGTGTATTCGGATGTAGTGTTTAGTTATGTTTTATGAGAATGATATACTTTCTTGAAAATGTTATTCTGCCCTTGTTGGAATTATTTCCAACAAGACAGGCGTCAGCAACGCATCATTTCGTCTATAATTAATTTTGCCTGTCTTGTTGGTGAAAAAACACCAACAAGTTCAGAGTGCCTTCAATCCTGTAAGGTTTTAAAAACCTTACAGGATTATACTTAGCTCTAATAATAAAAATTCCTTATAATTCAATCATAAAAGTAGCGCTTACACTCAAGATTTAATTATCTTTATTGTATCAATTAATATTTCTAAACATTTCAATAAAATACACAAAACATGAAAAAATTACTACTCACCGTTTTTGCTTCTTTGGCATTCTCAAGTACTTTTGCCCAACAAACAGAGCTACATTTCGCCTTAAATTCTGGACTTTTTTCATTTCATGGCGATGCGACTAATGCTAATTCAAATATTAACTACAGTGCAGATATTAAAAGAGGGTACACCAATAATCCTTATGGCACGAAATCGGCACTTTCGTATGGTTTCTCTGGGAATTTGAAGAGAGTTACCAAAAAGAATTTTATTCTTGGGCTTGACCTTGGCTATGAAAGTCTGAGAAGTAAAGTAAATCTTCTTGGAGTATATGGAAGTCCTCAATCTCCTGGTAATCTTCTTACAACCGAAGGGAGTACAATTTTAAGTGCAGATTTTATCAATATCTTTCCATCTCTTGGTCATCGCTTTCATACTAAGAAATTAGCCATTGATTTAACTGGAGGTTTTGATATTGGTACCAATCTAAAAACGCATGAAAACGGAAAAGCAACAGCTGTGGACGGTACAGTATTTACTACTGATATTGAAAGAAAAACCATCAATACTGAAGTTAGACCAAGAATTCAACTTGCAGTAAATTATAACAAAATGGGCGTTTATGCAGGTTATTCTTATGGCTTTATGAGTTATAAAGCAGGTTATGTTGGTGGTTCAACAGAATGCGTTGCAAGACTGATACGTTTTGGAGTAACTTACAGATTGTTATAAGAAAAAGACATACAATAAAAAAGCGTCTTGAAATTGAATTTTCAAGACGCTTTTTTATGTATTTATGCTCTAACTTATTTACTCTTTGCATCCCAAAGAGCGGCTTTGGCTAAAGCGGCTTTATCAGAACTTCTGGCTTTAATCCAGTTACTCAAGAATTTGTATGATTTCTTATCTGTTGTAGCATCTACTAAACTATCTAACACAGCAAGAGCTTTCGGCACTTGTCCTTCACGGAAATAAGCCGTTGATTCTTCTCTCCAAACTCTGCCGTTAATAGATTTTTTATCTACGCCTAGTTTAGCCAAGTTTGCTCTTACTTGATTGATTTTTGCCACAGAATATTTCATTCCACGACTACTGTACAAAGAATACATGATAATATTTTCAGCCGTTTGCTTTACCAAGTTTTTATCATATTTGGCATTGAATTCTCCTAAATGGCTAATCATGTATTCAAAGATATTGTTCTCATCGTCCATTATGACTTTTTGCAATAATAAAAAGCTGGTATTATTGCTGTATTGTGTTGCAGGAACGATTTTCGCATAATTATTCATCACATTGATATTATCAAGTGTATCACGCATGATTCTCGCCATAAAACCGTATTCAATCAAGAAGCTAGCATCACGATTCCCAGAACGATAGCTTGCTTTGTAATTACTGGTGCGTTGTTTAGGGTCGATAGCTTTGTTGGCAGCTTCAATTAATGCTTGAGGAGTATTATAATTTTCACCCAAAACAGTGATGTGCATTAATTTTACATCTTTATCAAAAAACAAAAGCGTTGGAGTCGAAGGAATCCAAATACCTTGTTTGTTCAAGAAAGCTGCTCCTTCTGCCGAAGTAATATCTAATTTATAATTGATAAAGTTTTGATTGTAGAGGCTTCCTACTTGGGCATTTTCAAAAGTAGGCTTAAAAGCATTACAAACATGACAAGTAGGAGCATATACTTCTAAATGTACAGGTTTGTTTTGTGCTTTAGCTAAATCGAAAACGGTTTTGAGGTTTCCGCTTTGTAAAAAAGCTGTTCCTTTTTGTGCAGTAACTAAATGCGTGAGGAATACAAAAAGAGAGAGAATAAAGAATTTTTTCATGGTTAAAAATGGATTATTGCGAATGAGTATCACAAAAATATGCCAATCTCCTTTGAAAGAAATTGGCATTAACAATCGTTAACATTATTGCTGTTGTTCAGCGGCTTTAATTTCTTCTTGCAGATTTTTAGTTAAAGTTCTACAAAGGTTATCAATTAAAGTGGACATCTTTTGGTCGCCAGTGGCATCTACTAAGGTATTTCCAATACTTCCGATTACTTCAATGTAAAAACGTTTCATTTCTAAAACGTCCATATCTTTAGTCCAAAGCGGTAAAGCTAAAGTTCCTTTGTGGTAATGATCCCAAACACCTACAAAGATTGATTTTGTTTCTTCAATACCTTCGTTTGGATTGTCTGTTGCAGACCATTGAATTTGTTCAGGGACACTTTGATCGTCTAATGTTACTTTAAAATTAATTTCAGAATGTTTCATTATAAAAGATGGGTACTTTTTATATAATTGTTTTTTAATTGAATCGCTAAAAAGATTGATAGTCAAGTAATCAATACAACTCAAGCAACGTTTTAGTTTATTGTAAAAAACTGACAATTAGTAACTTGAAGTACTAATCACCAATCACTATTTACTAATCACTACATAATGCTATTGATTTGCAAAAACTTTTTTCAATAAATCCGATACACGAGCAGCAGGATTTTCTCTAATTTTCTGTTCTTCTTGAGCGACTAAAAGGAATAACCCATCAATTGCTTTTTGAGTTGCATATTGTTTCAAATCTGGGTTTACTTTTTTTGAAAAAGGGATTTTATTGTATGTTGTAGCAATTTCTCCATACAATTTTGTAGCACCTGTTGAATTGATAGATTCTTCCATCACTGGTGCAAAAGCATTGGTTAAAGCTACCGAAGAAGTTCTTTTTAAGTAATTAGTAGCAGCATCTTTATCGCCTTTTAAAATACTCAAAGCATCTTGAATCGTCATTTTAGTAATAGCATCCACAAAGATAGGAACTGCTTTCTCTGCTGCTTTCTCTGCTCCACGGTTTAAAGCAGTAATAAATTTATCGCATTGAGCACCCAAGCCAATCTGACGAAGTTTTTGTTCAACATTCTGTGCTTCGGGTGGAAATAACAATTTAATCGTTTGATTACCAAGATAACCATCTAAAGCAGAAGCCTTTGATGAACTGTTTTTAATACCAACTGTTAAGGCTTCTTTTAAACCTTTTCCGATTTCATCCGTTGTTAAAGCGCCAGGAGTGCCACTCAAAACATCATTAGCTTGTTTGAGGATATTACCAATATTCTGTGAATTACAGCTACTTACAGAAAACAATAATGATAGGCCTAAGAAAATTCTTTTCATTTTTTTAAATTTCAATGTTTAACAATATGAAAACTGACAAATTTTGTGGAAAGTCATTGTCATTTAAACGCCAAAACACTTGAATTTGTGTAATTTTGAACAAAAATAATCAATTAGGACTAAGCCTTTAGCTAAAAGGTAAAAATAAAAATGATTAGAGCAGAGATAATCACTATCGGTGATGAAATACTTTACGGGCAAATTACCGATACTAATACACAGTGGATTAGTGCTGAACTTGATAAAATAGGGATTCGCACCGTTAGAAAATCATCCGTTGGCGATACAGAAGAAGCCATTTTACAAATCTTTCAAGAAGCCACAGATAGAGCAGATTTAGTGATTGTAACGGGTGGACTAGGGCCAACCAAAGATGATATTACCAAAAAGACATTTTGTAAATACTTCAATACAACACTGGAAGTACATCAAGAAGCTTTGACTGATTTAACAGAATTCTTTAGAAAAAGAGGAAGAGAAGTAACAGGCTTAAATCTTGGTCAGGCAGAGTTACCTGCCAATGCTACTTATATCAAAAACACCATGGGAACTGCACCCGGCATGTGGTTTGAACAAAATGGAGTAGTTTATATTTCAATGCCAGGCGTTCCTTATGAAATGAAAGGTCTGATGACACTTTCCTTATTACCTAAAATTCAAGAGTATTTTAAAACTCCTGTAATTTTCCATAAAGTAATTCGCACTGTTGGTATTGGGGAATCATTATTAGCAGAAATGATTGACGCTTGGGAAGATGCACTTCCTCCGCATATCAAGTTAGCTTACTTACCATCAATGGGAAGCGTAAAGTTACGTCTGACAGGCTTTGGAGAAGACATTAAAGCACTTGAAAAAGAAGTAGAAGATAAATTTGAAAAAGTATTGCCTATCATCAAAGACTATGTGTATGGTTTTGGGAACGAAGAACTAGAAGAAGCAATTGGTCGTTTATTGAAAGAAAAAGGCTATACAGTTTCAACGGCAGAGAGTTGCACTGGTGGTTATTTAGGTCATCAATTCACGAAAGTTGCAGGAAGTTCAGCTTATTTTATGGGCGGAATTATATCGTATGACAATGCTGTTAAAATAAATCAATTAGGCGTAAAAGCAGAAACCTTAGCACAATTCGGAGCAGTTTCAGAGGAAACAGTCATCGAAATGTCAGAAAATATTCGCAAATTATGCCAAACAACATTTGGTTTGGCAACAAGTGGCATAGCAGGACCCGACGGAGGAACAACAGATAAACCAGTAGGTACTATTTGGATTGCCATCGCTTCAGAAACACAAACAATCACAAAGAAATTGCAATTGGGTGGATTTCGTGAACAAAATATTCATCTTACAGCAATCAACATCCTGAATTTATTAAGAACAACATGGCTTTAATCGAAGTAATTATGCCCAAAATGGGCGAGAGTATCATGGAAGCTACTATTTTAAAGTGGCTTAAAGGCATAGGCGAAAAAATTGAAGCCGATGAATATTTACTAGAAGTAGCAACTGATAAAATTGATACAGAAGTACCTTGTACTGAGTCGGGTATTTTAACAGAAATTTTGGTTCAAGAAGGAGAAATTGCTGAAATTGGAAAACCAATATGTATCATTGATACAGAGGGAGAAGAAGGAGATACTTCACCCAAAGCAGAGATTATTTCTGAAAAGCTTGCTCAAGAAATTGAAGAAATCAAAATCTTAACAGGTATAAATCTTGACCCAACAAGCCAAGAAACAGTTTCAAATGCAGGTGCTAGATTTTATTCGCCTTTGGTTTTAAGTATTTCAAAAGAAGAAAACATTTCAACGGCTGAACTAGATGCTATCGTTGGTTCTGGTTCAGATGGAAGAGTAACTAAACATGATATTTTAGCTTATTTAGAAAATAGAAAAACAGCTAAAGTAAGTATCCCAGTAGTAAAAACTCCTGAGAAAATCGTTTCAAGCTCAGCTCCTGTTTTCACTTCTGGTACAGATGAAATTATTCAGATGGACAGAATGCGTAAAATGATTGCAGAGCGTATGATAGAATCTAAAAGGGTTGCTCCACATGTTACTTCATTCGTTGAAACAGATATGACAAATGTGGCGATTTGGAGAAACAACGCTAAAGATGCTTTCAAAAAACAATATGGCGAAAACATTACTTACACGCCAATTTTAGTAGAAGCAATCGTTAATGCCATTAAAGATTTTCCGCAAATCAATGCTTCTGTTAATGGTGATAAAATTATTTACAAAAAGAACATCAATGTCGGAATGGCTGTTGCTTTGCCTAATGGCAATTTAATTGTTCCAGTAATTCATCATGCTGATTCTTATAATTTGATTGGTTTGACCAAGAAAATCAATGATTTAACTAAAAGAGCCAGAGAAAATAAACTAAAGCCAGAAGACTTAGAAGGCGGCACTTATACTTTCTCTAATATCGGTACTTTCGGGAACATTATGGGTACTCCTATTATTGTTCAACCACAAGTAGCGATTATGGCATTTGGTGCTATCCAGAAAAAACCAGCGGTGATTGAAACGCCTCAAGGAGATTTATTGGGGATTCGCCATAAGATGTTTATTTCTCATTCTTATGACCACAGAATTGTTGATGGTTCATTGGGCGGTCAATTTGTAAAGCGAGTATCTGATTACTTGGAGGCTTTTGATATTGATAGAAAACTGTAGTAAGCTTTAAGCCATAATGAATAAAAAAGACCTGATTGAAATTCAATCAGGTCTTTTTTATTCATTATATCTAAATATTGAGAATCTCTAAATCACTCATTCATTAATTCACTCAATAACTAGAACTCTGCATCAGCAGGTTTGCTTAAATTTGGTTTGATGATTCTTAACCAGATTAATAATTTAATCATTGGATAAGTTGGGTCAAATTCATACCATTTTGAAGCGAAATTCATACTGTTAGGCAATTTGTGATGATTGTTTTGAAATAACTCTCCCATCATCAAAAAGTCGAATACTAAAGAGTTTCTAGATTTATCTTTATTGTCATGATTTTGATAACCATACTTATGACCCGACCAGTTTACGATTGCACCATGAACAGGTCCCATCAAAAAGTGAATAGGCAATAAAAAGAAAAATGCCCAGTGCATATCAAAATAAACAAAAGCTACTACATACATCATCACATAAGCAATACCCCAACCAATTCTTGAAACCCAATGGTCACCTAATTTTTCAATCGTTTTTGAAAAAGGATAGTTGTGATCAAAACGCTCTTCAATTTTAGAACTGTTATTCAACAAAGCATTGTAAATATCTTTTGTCTTCCACATCATTGAAAATACATTATCTGAAAAATGTGGAGAGTGAGGATCCTTCTCGGTATCGCTAAAGGCATGATGCATACGGTGCAAAATTGCGTAAGCACGTGGACTTAAATAAGATGAACCTTGAGAAACGTAAGTGAGAAAATAGAAAAATTTCTCCCAAAACTTATTCATAGTAAACATCTTGTGTGCTGAATAACGATGTAAAAAAAACGTTTGGCTAAACAAAGATAAGTACCAATGAATGATAAAAGCGGGCAATACCAACTGCATGATTATATTATTATTTTAATTTGTTTTTGTTATTGAGAATTTTAAAGACAGATTATTGCTAAATAAATGACTTTTGTAATAATCGTCTAACAAAGTTACCAATTGTTTATTAAAAAGGTTTTAAATCTTTTATATTCTGACATTTGCAAGGCTTTAAAAAGAAGTAAGCGAATATGATAGTAGGTTTGCACCCATCTGCAATGCTTTCAAACGAATCGTTTCTGGATCTTTATAAACAGCTTGGTCTTCCCAACCATTTCCTAAATCGCTTTCAAAACTATAAAAACAGACCAATCTTCCTTCATAAATTAAACCAAACCCTTGTGGAGGTTTGTTGTCATGTTCATGTATTTTAGGTAAACCATTGGGAAATTTGAATTTTTGATGATAGATAGGATGATTAAAGGGTAATTCAACAAAACTTAATTCAGGAAAAACCTTTTTCATTTCTCTACGTATAAATTTATCTAAACCATAATTATCATCAACGTGCAAAAAACCTCCGCCTACTAAATATTTTCTAAGATTAGCCACATCTCCATCGCTAAACACAACATTTCCATGTCCTGTTAAATGCACAAATGGATAAGTAAATAATTCTGGGCTTGAAGGCTCTACAATATCTTCTTCAGGAGCAATATTCGTTCTGAGATTACTGTTACAAAATTTAATTAGATTCGTTAATGAAGTCTTGTTACAATACCAATCTCCACCTCCTCCATACTTCATTTTAGCAATTTTAAATGAATATTGAGCAAAGCTTTGATGATTAAAAACCAAGAAAAAAGTTAACAATAAAATACTAGCAATATTTTTATGGATATTCTTCATTGTTGAATTACTCGATTGTTTACTCACTTCATTATTGATTAATTAAATTCAAGGTAAAACAAGCTGCTAAACCTGCGGTTTCTGTTCTTAATCTACTTTTTCCTAAAGTAACAGGCTGGAAACCTTTTTTCAAAGCTTGTGCTATTTCATCTGGATTAAAATCGCCTTCTGGGCCAATTAATACTGCATAATTCCCTTTTGGATTTGCTAAATTTTGGATTAATTTCCTGTCACCTTCTTCCAAATGTGCAATCATTTTCTGATTTTCATTTATCTCTTTTTGCAAAAAAGCTTTCCAAGTAATCATTTCATTGATTTTGGGCAAAAATGCTTTTAAAGATTGCTTCATCGCTCCTATCGCAATTTTCTCTATTCTTGCCGTTTTAATCTCTTTACGCTCTGAATAACGAGTTTGAATAAAAGAAATTTCATGAATGCCCATTTCTACACATTTTTCAACCATCCATTCAATTCTATCCATGTTTTTGGTTGGAGCAATGATTAAATGTATGTAAAAATCTTGACGTTCATAGTTTTGTTGCTCTTCTACAATTTTTACTTCACACTTTTTTTCGTGTGCGACCCTAATTTCACAAGTATAAAAACCACCTTTTCCATCTACAACATACAATTTACTTCCGACCGATAAACGAAGTACTTTTATAGCATGGCGAGATTCTTCTTCATTCAACAATAAAGTTTGCTTGATATTCGGTTCGTAAAATATATTCATGGAAATAATCTTCGTATAGTGCTAAAAATCATTTAGTGCTTTCAGCAGAAGTGTTTGAGTTGCGAAAATAAAAGTAAATAAAAAAAATCCCCAATACTACAATGGGCAAAGCAACGATCGAACCTTCAAAGCCAAAAGCTCCACCAGTCCATAAAATATCGCCCTTTACGTTTTGAGAAACGATTCCTTGAATATCATGTCCTGATACTTCAAAGCCAAAAACGGCTCCTTGAAAGAAATTCCAAGTAAAATGTAGCCCAATTGGAAACATTAAGTTTTTTTGAAAGATAAAATAAATTCCTAGAAGATAGCCTGCTAAAGTTAGATTGACAAGAGGAATGAAGCCAATATGATTATTCATTAGATGTAAACCTGCAAAAATAAATGCAGAAGTACTTAGTGCGACATACTTATTCATGCCTTCTAATAAAGTACTCAGCACGTATCCACGTGCCATCAGTTCTTCTGAGGTAGCTACAGGTATAAAAAAGAAAATATATGAAACGAAAATTATGGGATTAAATTCAAGCTTTACAACTTGAATGAATCCCATAATTTTCAATATGGCAAATCCAATACTTATTAAAAAGATACCGACAGTACATCCAAAGGCAAAATCCTTACTTTTATTTTTCCAATCTAGCCCCAAACTTTTGAGTGAAATGCTTTTTCCTAGCATTCTTGGATAAAGCCAAACAGCTAATATTTCAAAGAATAACCCTCCTATTTCATACACCAATAATTTATCGTAGTGTTGAGTTTGGTTGATTATTTCATATAACTTATCATAATCAATTTGATAAACGAAAGTCAAAAGAAATACAAAGAAAGCTCTTCCTAGTCCCACAAAAAAAACGAAGAACAACAAAAATCCAACGACTTTAATAAGTGACTTTAACCAAATTGGAGAATTACTAAACATTTAAAAAGGAATTAGTCTTCAGCTTCTGTTTTGAAAGAAAACAAAGTTGGGTTTAATTTGAAGTTACCCGATAAATAATCGTCCACAAATTTAGTAACTACTTTGTCATTTACTTCATCAACATTCAAACATACTTCTAATCCGATTCCGAATTCAAAATCTTCATCAATTTCTAAATGCTCAGAAAGTTTAATTTCTTCATTTTCTTCAATTTCCTCAATCAATTCAGTAATGAACAATTCTACTTCTTCATCCATTGCCTCGTTTGAAGTATAAGTCTCATCACGGTTCTCAACAGGAATATATAAAGGAAACGACTTCATCGCTTGGCGCTCAGCTGTTTCATAAACAATACTGTTGTAATGCAAACGCAGAGAGTAAATAACGGCATCAAAAATTGCTTCTTGCCCTTTATACTCACCTACAAACTGAACGTGAACAAATTCTTCAACGTTATCAGGTTCATCATTCAGTTCGTCTTCAAAGTAAACAAACTTCTTTCCTGCTTCTTTGCATTCCTTTTTTAACTGTTCAATTTCTTTAGGGTCTAGTCCCGGATTCGATTTTAATGACATATTACAATAGATTAATTTATGTGTCAAAGATAACAAAAATGCCCACTAACGCAAAAGTGCTGTGGGCATTTTAAGACTTAATTATTACATATATTACTTATCTAATCAGTAACAATTCTCTGTATTTTGGTAAAGGCCATTCATCATCGTCAACGATAAGTTCTAATTTATCTACACAATAACGAATTTCCTCCAAGAAATTCTTCACTTTCGTACTATAAAGTCTCGCTCTTTCAGCAGTATCTTCCACATTATTAGCTTCTTTTCTTGCTTCTGTCATTTCATCAACTAAATTGTTGATTTTAGCAGTATAGATAGATATTTTCTTAATAATTTCAATTGTCGGAGCGTAATACTGAGGATCAATTCCAATCTCTTTTTGGCCACGAACATTATCAACTAACTGAGTTTGATACTTCAAAGAAGTTGAAACAATATGATTGATAGCCAAATCACCAACAACCCTTGATTCGATTTGAATTTTCTTGATATAATTTTCAATCTCGATTTCATAACGTGCGTGCATTTCAATTTCGTTGAAAATACCATGTTTCGAGAATAAATCAATTGCCGATTTCTCCAAATATTTTGTCAATGCCTCAGGAGCAGTCTTTAGATTTGACAATCCTCTTTTAGATGCTTCCTCTGCCCATTCCTCAGAATAGCCATTTCCTTCAAAAAGTATTTTTCTTGATTGTTTTACATATTTTTTCAATACTTCAACAATTGCTAATTCTTTTTTGATTCCTTTTTCCAAATAAACATCCACTTCCTCACGGAATTGCAATAATTGATTAGCTACAATCGTGTTGAGGATTGTCATTGGTGCTGCAGAATTGGCAGATGAACCAACAGCTCTAAACTCAAATTTATTACCCGTAAAAGCAAAAGGAGAAGTTCTATTTCTATCAGTATTATCTAATAAAAGTGCTGGAATTTTGTTGATTCCTAATCTTAGATAAACATTATCTCCTTTTTCTAATTTAATATCGTGCATTTCTGAAAGATTTTCTAAATCATTCAATACACGAGTCATTTCTGTTCCGATGAAAATTGAAACAATCGCTGGAGGTGCTTCATTCGCACCTAAACGATGTTCGTTTCCAGCTGTTGCGATAGAAGCACGCAATAAATCTGCATAATCATGAACAGCTTTGATAGTGTTCACAAAGAAAGTAAGGAAACGTAAATTTTCTTTTGGTTTAGTTGATGGTCCTAAAAGGTTAACACCAGTATCTGTAGCCAAAGACCAGTTATTGTGCTTCCCAGAGCCGTTGATACCTGCAAAAGGTTTTTCATGAAAAAGTACTCGCATTTTATGTTTTGCAGCTACTTTATTCATTAAGTCCATCAAAAGAGCATTGTGGTCACAAGCTAAATTTGCTTCTTCAAATGTTGGAGCAACCTCAAATTGTGCTGGAGCAACTTCGTTATGACGAGTACGCACTGGCATACCTAATTTCAAAGCTTCCAATTCAAAATCAACCATAAAAGCATTTACTCTTGAAGGAATCGAACCAAAATAATGGTCTTCTAATTGTTGACCTTTAGCTGGTGAATGGCCAAAAACGGTTCTTCCAGACATCATCAAATCTGGACGAGCGTTATACAATGCTTCATCCACCAAGAAATATTCTTGTTCAATACCAACAGAAGCCGAAACTTTTGATACTTCACGACTGAAGTATTCATTCATTACTTTTGTAGCTGCTTTATCAATCAATTCACTTGATTTCAACAAAGGTGTTTTGTAATCTAAAGCTTCGCCAGTATAGGAAACAAAAACCGAAGGAATACATAAAGTAGCAGTACCTGCTACGTTTTCCATAATGAAGGCTGGCGAAGAAGGATCCCAAGCAGTATAACCACGGGCTTCAAAAGTAGAACGAATACCACCATTTGGGAAAGAAGAAGCATCAGGTTCTTGTTGAACTAATGCTGAACCTTTAAATTTCTCAACAGCTTTACCTTTACCCGTAATGTCAAAAAAAGCATCGTGCTTTTCGGCAGTAGTACCCGTCAATGGTTGAAACCAGTGTGTATAATGTGTTACTCCTTTCGACAAAGCCCATGATTTCATTGCAGCTGCAACTTCATCAGCTGCCTCTCTATCAATTTTCTTACCGTCTTCAATTGCATTTGTAATTTTCAGATAAGCTTCTGGGCTTAATAAGGAACGCATTACTTCATCATTAAAAGTATTACTTCCGTAATAATCGGTTACTTTCTCCGTCGGTATTTTTACCGGTACAGTCGGACGAGACTGAGCTAACTCAAGTGCTTTAAATCTTGCAATTGCCATATAAAATTTTTCAGATTATTTTTTTAATGTTAATGGATATTTCACACAAGGTTTTGACTGAAGCCTCAAGCAAACTACTTATTACATTTCAATCGCTACCTTTTAATTCCATTAAATAATAAACTCACGCATAAATGTAATTGAAATTTATTTTTTATTAATTAATCACTCTTAAAATTTAAAAAAATAGCTTCAAATCAACTTTTTCATGTAAAAACAATATCCTTCAAATATCACAATTTTACTGACATTAAAATAACTAAAGAAAAAATTTAACTATTTCAAGAACTTTACATTTTGTTCTGCAAATATTTTGATTTACAAAATAAAGTATTGTAATTTTGATAATAACAAAATATAATTTCATCATTTTAAACAAAGCAATTATTTGACGCATTAGAATAGTTCAAATCAGGCGCAAAAACTTGCCTATGTTTAAAAATTTCATAAAAATCATTTTTTTCTTGTGAAATTCAATTTTTGAAGTATAAATTTGTAGCAAGAAACAAGGAAATTAACCAAATATTAAAAAATCCAATAACAAAATCATGGCAAAAGCTAAACTTGAGTACATTTGGTTGGACGGATACAAACCAACTCAGAGCCTTCGTAGTAAAACTAAAATTGAGAATGATTTTAGCGGGAAATTAGAGGATTGCGACATGTGGTCATTTGATGGTTCATCAACAGAACAAGCTCCAGGTGGTTCTTCTGACTGTCAATTGAAACCTGTTTTCATTTGCAAAGATCCTGAGCGTTCTTTATTGGGAACTCCATCTTATCTTGTAATGTGCGAAGTTTTAGATTCTGAAGGAAATCCACACGAGTCTAACGGTCGTGCTACGATTGAAGATGATGACAATGATTTCTGGTTTGGTTTTGAACAAGAATACTTTTTGTACGATTTAGCGACAAACCTTCCTTTAGGTTTCCCTTCAAACGGTTATCCTCGTCCACAAGGGCCATATTACTGTTCAGTTGGAGCTAAAAATGCTTACGGACGTAATATTGTTGAAGAACATTTAGAATATTGTCTTCAAGCTGGGTTGAACGTAGAAGGTATCAATGCTGAAGTTGCTGCTGGACAATGGGAATTCCAATGTTTCTCTAAAGGTGCTAAACAAGCTGGCGATGAAATCTGGGTTGCTCGTTATTTGTTAGAAAGAACTTGTGAGAAATACGGTGTTTGGGTTAACTACCACTGTAAGCCACTTGGTGATACTGACTGGAATGGTTCAGGTATGCACGCTAACTTCTCTAATACTGCTCTTAGAACAGCTGGTAAGAAAGAAACTTATGACATTATCTGTCAAGCATTTGCCCCTTACGTGAAAGAACATATTGAAGTATATGGTGCTGATAACCACTTACGTTTAACTGGTAAGCATGAAACACAATCTATCGATCAATTCTCTTATGGAGTTTCTGACCGTGGTGCTTCAATCCGTATTCCAATTGCTGCTGTTCAAAAAGGATGGAAAGGATGGTTGGAAGATCGTCGTCCAAACTCAGCTGCAGATCCATACAAAGTTGCTGCTCGTATCATCAAAACTGTTAAAACTGTTGAAGTTTAGTTTTGAGATTAGACATATATCAAAAAAAGCTCGGCTAATTTAGTCGGGCTTTTTTATTGATATATCAGATAATCAGCTAATAATGAATTCTATATCTAGCTAGTTTTGAATTTTTAGCTACAAATTTCAATCTTGATAACTATCTTTGCAGTATGAAAAAAGTAGCATTTTATACATTAGGCTGTAAACTTAACTATTCTGAGACCTCAACCATCTCAAGAATGTTTGAGCAAAAAGGTTATCAAAAAGTTGAGTTCAATCAAAAGCCAGACATATTTATCATCAATACTTGTTCTGTTACTGAAAATGCGGACAAGAAGTGTAAGAAAATTGTAAAAGAAGCCAATAAAATAAATCCTGATGGATACGTAACAATCATAGGTTGTTATGCACAATTAAAACCACAGGAAATTGCTGATATTGAAGGAGTAGATGCGGTATTGGGTGCAGCAGAAAAATTTCAATTGATAAATTTATTAGATGGTTTTGTAAAAGAGCCTTCAGGCAATAAAGCCAAAGTCTATAATCAAAATATTGAAGAAGCTGTGGAATACCATACTTCGTATTCATTAAACGACAGAACTCGTACTTTCTTGAAAGTACAAGATGGTTGTGATTATCCTTGTGCTTATTGTACGATTCCATTGGCTAGAGGAGGAAGTCGTTCTGATACTATAGCAAATGTATTAAAAGCGGCTCGTGAAATCGCTGAAAGTGGCGTAAAAGAAATCGTTTTGACGGGCGTAAATATTGGAGATTTCGGTCTTCAAAATGGGAAAAGAGAAAATACTTTTTTAGATTTAGTAAAAGCGTTGGATGAAGTTGAAGGTATTGAACGCTTTAGAATTTCTTCAATTGAGCCAAATTTGTTGACTGATGAAATTATAGCTTTCGTAGCAAGCTCAAAACGATTTGTTCCTCATTTTCATATTCCATTACAGTCAGGTTCTAGCAAAGTATTGGCTTTAATGAAAAGACGCTACAAAAGAGAGCTTTATGTAGATAGAGTAACTAAAATCAAAGAGTTAATGCCTAATTGTTGTATTGGCGTTGATGTAATTGTAGGTCACCCAGGAGAAACCGACGAAGAGTTTTTAGAAACTTATAATTTCTTGAACGAGTTACCAATCAGCTATTTACACGTTTTTACTTATTCAGAAAGAGAAAATACAACTGCATTGGCTATAAAACCTGTAGTGCCAATGAATAAAAGAGCTGAACGTTCAAAAATGCTTCATATTTTATCTGATAAAAAAAGAAGGTATTTCTACGAACAGCATCTCGAAAATTCATTTACAGTACTTTTTGAAGAAGATGTTGAAAATGGACAAATGCAGGGTTTCACTGAGAATTATATCAGAGTAACTGCTAAATATGACCCAATTTTGATTAATGAAACAAAAAAAGTAAAACTTTCAACCATCAACGAAAATATGCTTGTAGAAGTTGAAGAAGTTGAGGTTTATGAAACACATTAAAATTAATTGATAGACAATATTTTAACGAGACTATTCTAAAAAGGATAGTCTCGTTTTTATTTTACTCCTAAACTACTGAAAACTACTCTACCCGAAGATTTCTTTAAAGTTTTGATTGTAAGACATTTGTATATTTATCCATTTTGCAAATGCCTCAAAGCATTTATTCCAGAGTTGGACAAAGACTTTTGTAGGATTCTTAAATCCTCGCCTGATAATATTCAATCCTTTTCTGAAAAAGCTATTGGCT
>NZ_JACHKT010000025.1 GCF_014204325.1 Arcicella rosea | reverse complement strand
GAAAAGTAAGGATTGTACAATAATAAAGATAAAAACCTCTCAAATCGTCCTAAACCTCACTATTCTAAGAAAAAGTTCGGGATGACTCATGTTTAGAAAGCATTCCAAATTTATCTCATTATTGATTCAACCAATAGCGTGTACTTTTTAATGTCCCCGTTTTAGTCAACGCTTGCATATTTACTAATTCTTGTAAATCACGAGTAACCGTTGCATTGGATGCCCCCGAAATAGTTTTGTAATTACTTGCACTCAAACCACCTTTGAACCCTTCTATTCCAGCCTCAAATATTCTTAGTATAACTTTTTCTTGCCTTTCATTCAATAAGTCTTTGTACTGATTAAAAAACTTTGTTTTAAAAATCAGAAAACTAACCATTCGTATGGTATAATCTTGTGCTTGCAACGTCAATTCTGCAAAATAAGTTAAATAAGCATCTATATTCAATTGATGATTGCAGGATTGTATCGCTTGGTAATAGGCTTTCTTTTGCGAGTCTATTACTTTAGCAAACGAAGTAAGTGCTGGCTTACCCATTCGTTGCGAAATCGCTTTATCTACCAAAGCTCTGCCTATACGCCCATTTCCATCTTCAAAAGGGTGAATTATTTCAAAATATAAATGTGTAATCCCTGCAAAAATCAAGGTTGAAACTTTTTGATTATTAGTTAAATTCTCCTGATACCAATTCAAAAAAGTATCCATTTCAGTCTTTACTTGTCCAGAAGGCGGTGCTTCATAAAACACTCGTGGAACTGACAAATTCCCTGATACAATTTGCATTGGTTCTTCATGTGTCCGGTAGCTACCAATAGTTTCTATATCACGTCGCCCATTCATTAACATTTTATGCCATTCAAAAAGCATTTCATGTTCAAGGGGCTTGTCATGATTCACATATAAATCTACCATCATTTCAGCTACACCAGCAGCATTAGGCGGTACTTGTCGAAAATCGCTTTTCAGGCCTAAGTGCTTTCTAATAGAGCTTTGAACAGATTCTCTGTTCAGAATTTCCCCCTCAATATTTGAGGTAGAAACAGCTTCTTGCGATAGAATTTCTACCTTTAAATTTTCTAACCCTTCGGCTTCAATATGCTGAATCACTCCCCATATTTTGCCTATGTTACGCTCAAACTCTAACTCATAAATGAGTAGCTTTGATGGGTCATATTCAAAATTAGCCCAATTTTTATCTTGCCAAATCCAACGCATGAGCGATAAAGTTTATTTTTATAACTCAAAAATACTATATTTTATGAGTTATAAAAGCTTTTTTTATAACTCATAAAACTTCACCTAAGAATTTTGTTGGTTTAAGCCGACCAATTCTTACCCAAACAGGTAAGAACAGGCAAACATTCTTCTTCAAAAATTGTATTTTCGTTTGAATATCCATAATCAAAACGAACGAAAATGAAAGTACTTCAAGCTTTACTCTTTTCATTACTTATTTCGCTTCCACTTTCAGCACAAAAAGCCAGTCAAAAAGTATTAACGCAACGTTGGCAAGCCGACTGGATTGCTCCACAAAATATAAATCTGAAAGATTTTGGAGTGTTTCATTTCCGAAAAAACTTTGACTTAGCTCAAAAGCCTGCTCAGTTTATCATCAATGTTTCTGGTGATAATCGTTATAGACTTTTCGTGAATGGACATTTCATCGGAACGGGCCCAGCACGAAGTGATTTAATGCACTGGAATTTTGAAACTTATGACATTGCAAAGTATTTGAATCAAGGGAAAAATACCATTGCTACCGTGGTTTGGAATTTTGGTGAATTTATGCCCGCTGCCCAGATGAGTAATAAAACGGGTTTTATCATGCAAGGAAATACTGAACAGGAAAGCCTTGTGAATACCAACCCAACATGGAAAATATTTCAAAATCAAGCTTATAAACCTTTGCCAGTGGATGGCAGGAAACTTCGAACTTATATTGTGGTGGGTGCTGGCGAAGAAGTAGAAGCAAGTAAATTGCCTACCAACTGGGAAAAACCATCTTTTGATGACAGTCAGTGGACAAATGCACGAACTTTAGAACATGGTTATATTTCAGGAACAGGTACAGGAGCTGAATGGTATTTAGTGCCAAGAACGATTCCGCAAATGGAAGAAATTCATCAAAATATCAATAGTATCAGAAGATATGAGAGTTCTAAAACTTTAACAATCAATGATAATTGGTTGAAAGGAAAAGGTACTTTAAACATTCCTGCCAATAGCAAAACTACTATTTTACTCGACCAAACTTTTGAAACAGTAGCTTATCCAGAAATAATTGTCAGCGGAGGAAAAGATTCAAAAATTAGCTTTATTTATGCAGAAGCATTGATTGATGATAAATGGGTAAAAGGTAATAGGAATGAGATTGAAGGAAAACATATTATTGGCATTCAAGATATATTTCGTCCAGACGGACAAGCTAAAAGAGGTTTCAGACCACTTTGGTTTAGAACTTATCGCTATATAGAAATTACGATTGAAACCAAAGAACAGGCACTTACCATTAATGATTTTTACGGAATAAAAACAGGTTATCCTTTTGAGGAAAAAGGTAATTTCACAAGTAATGACCCCAGTTTACAAAATATTTGGAAAGTAGGCTGGCAAACTGCTCGTTTATGTGCAGGCGAAAGCTATTTTGATTGCCCTTATTATGAACAATTGCAATATACTGGTGATACTCGAATTCAGGCATTAATTTCATTATATGTTTCTGGCGACGACCGTTTGATGCGTAAAGCCTTGACAGATTATGATAATTCAATGACTTCCGAAGGCTTAACGCAAAGTAGATATCCTTGCAATACGCCTCAGATTATTCCTACTTTCTCTTTGTTTTGGGTTTCTATGACTTATGATTTTTGGATGCACCGCAAAGACGATGCTTTTGTTAAATCGCTTCTGCCCAATATCGAAAAAGTATTAGGTTGGTACGAAAGAAAGATTGACCCACAAAAAAATATGTTAGGTGCAATGAGATGGTGGTCTTTTGTTGATTGGGCAACACCTTGGAAATGGAATCCAATCTCAGATATTGGCGGTGTTCCTGATGGTGCAACGGATGGAAATTCGTCTATTATTACTTTCCAGTACGCTTATACTTTGCGACAAGCTGCCGCTATTTTTGAAACTTATGGCGACAAAGACAAAGCTATTTATTACCGTACCTTGGCGGATTTAATCTCAAAATCTAGCTATGAACAATGTTGGGATGAAAGTAAAAGCGAAGTAGCCGACACGCCAGATAAAAAGGCATTTAGTCAGCATGCCAATATTTTTGCAATACTTGCCAATGCCGTGCCAAGAGCCAACGAAAAAGCAATTATGGATAAAATTTTGAAAGATCAAAGTCTGACTCAAGCCACTTTTTACTTTCGCTTTTATCTAACACAAGCCTTGAAAAAATCTGGGAATGCTTCCCTATATTACAGTACATTATCGCCTTGGCGAGATATGTTGAATATCGGTTTAAGTACTTTTGCAGAACAAGCAGACCCAACTCGTTCAGATTGTCACGCTTGGTCGGCATCACCCAATTATGATTTTTTAGCCACCATTTGTGGCATTATGCCCGATGCTCCGGGTTTTGAAGAAGTACGTATTCAACCAGCTTTAGGGGATTTAGAAAACGTATCAGGAAAAGTACCGCATCCATCTGGAGAAATTACAGTGAATTTAAAACGTAAAGGAAAAACAGGTATTTCAGGAGAAGTAAACCTTCCATCGAACCTTTCAGGAAGATTTATTTGGAATGGAAAAACGATTACCTTGAAAGGCGGCTTGCAAAATGTAGATGTAGAGTAGTTTTTTTTAGCTTTGTCAACTTTTTGAAAGTTGACAAAGCTATGTACTATGCCAAACGGCTAATCTCCTCCTCTGAAAGACCAGTTATTTGAATAATCATCTCCACAGACATTCCCATAGCAAGCATATTTTGAGCAACTTCTATCTTCCCTTCTATCTTCCCCTCTAATTTTCCTTTCAATATTCCTTCCATTTCTCCCTCCTCTCTTGCAGTATCTAATGAATTTTTTAAATCTCTGTAATACTTCAAACTATCTTCATAAGACAATATTTGAGCAGGCGTGAATTTGGCTATTTCTGCTGTTTCAAATACTTTTTCAAAGATTTGTTCTCGCAAACTATCAGGGATTCTATCTAATTTGTTAAGGTTACTTATTACATAAAGCCACTTATCAAACCTTGTTTCTAACTGCTCTATTGTTTTCTTGAACTTAGGCATTTCTAAGTAAATGAAAGTCAATTTATCATAGAATACTTTATTGGTTTCTATGTCTTTCAACTTTACATCATACCTAAATTTATCGGGTTCATTTTTATCTGCTTCAAATACAAAATCAAGTATCGCAATGGTATAAACAGCTTTTAATTCGTAATTCCAATCTGCTCTTTTAGCTTGTTCTCTGATTGGAAAAGTTGAATAATAAACTGTTCTATCTTTAAAGAAATTCTGCTTGGACTTTTGCAGTTCTACAATAAATTTTTCTCCACGCTCATTTTCACAATACAAATCAAAAATTGCTTTTCTATCTAGTTCCGTCAAACCTAAATGTTCTGTTTTTAGGTAAGTCAGTTCCTTAATTTGTCCTTGTTCTTCTTTTAATAATTCGTTCAGAAAATCCAATAACAAATCCTTGTTCAACTCTTCGCCAAACAATTTCTTAAAACCATAATCGGTAAATGGATTGATATATTTCTCTACAAACTCAGCCATTTGTGTATAATTTAAGACAAATATACAATTTTTGGAAAACTGATAGATTAATTTTTTATTCATTAAAGGTAAATCATATAAAACCCAATAACATGAAAACTCTCGAAAATCAACAACTAATCAAAGACGAATCTCTTCAAAACTGAGTCAAGAGCTTTTGCCAAACTCATTTTCAAACTGAAGTGGTAAAATTTCAGGGGAATGCTCTAGTTAGAGCAATTCACAGAACTCTCCCACCAATCCATCCCAAAGACAGGCAAACCTATCTAAAACATCCACCAATCCATCTCGGAGATAGAAAAACCTATCTTTTTGATGGAACGAGCTATCTCGGAGATAGGTCAACCTATCTTTTTTGCGGTTTTTTGCGTGAAAAAGATAGGACATCCTATCTCGGAGATAGGTTGACGCATCTTTTTTACGCAATTTCCCGTACAAATACGAAGAAAACCGCAAATAGATTTAGGTGCTTGGGCATAAAACAAAAAACCCAAAAAGAAATCTCTTCTTGGGTTTTAGCAAATAAGGAATTAAATCAACTATTAAAATCCTGTGCCTAAAGCAAAAGCACGAACGGTATTCGGTAAGTCAGCTAATTTCGTAGCAACACCTGTTGTGATATTGATGGTATAAATTGCAGACTTATCTCCTACTTTCAAAGCTGCGTAAGCCATGCCTCCTCGGCTACTAATATCAAATCCTCCTACTGCTTCAACATTAATACCTAAAGCCCCAACTTCTACTAAAGTTCCATTGTTTGGTGGATCTTGCTTGTACAATTTATCTGTCATGCTATCAATATTGAATAGAATTGTTGACGTTGCTCCTGCAAAATTATTGGTATAAGCCGAAGCCGTAACCGAAGGCATTCCCGGATTCAAAGCACCATCTACTGCTGCAATAGCTCCTGTTTCAGGGTGCAAACGTAAATTCTGACCAGTATTACTAATACAACGAATTCTATCAACGGTTGGGTTAAAATCAAAACCAAAAGAAGTACCCGCCAAAGTAGTTGCAAATGGTGCAGTACCAACTACTGCTGCCGCACCTGATGAAGTATTCAATACATATAATCTACTAGAACTTCCCAAAGCAAATAATTGACCCGTTGCAGGACGAAAATCTATGCCTAAAACGGTTTCACCCATTTGTAAACCAGTAATTGCTTTAGAAACTGGGGTACCAATATTCAAGTAATTAAAGACCAATAAATTATTACTTTCATCAACTGCATAAGCAACTGGTGCCGTTGGAATCGCCAAACCATTGATATTGCCAGTTGGTAAATTTCCTAATTTTGTTAATTTCCCTGTCGTAATATCTACTTGATGCAATTCCCATTTTCCTGAAACCATCACCGCAGTCAGGGCAACATCTCCAGCGGGATTAATATCAAAGCCCGCCGAAGCAGTAATATCAATACCTAGATTTCCTACTTCTACCAAAGTACCATTATTGGGTGGGTCTTGTTTGTATAATTTATCCGATTTAGCGTCAATATCATACAAAACAGTAGAGCTTGCTCCTGCAAAATTATTAGTATATGCTACCGATTCGATAGCGGGACTCATTCCACCATTGATACTTCCGTCTGTCGCTGCCACTGCACCTGTTTCTGGATATAAACGTAAATTTTGACCCTTGTTGGTTACTAATCTGATTCTATCAACCGTTGGATTAAAGTCTAAAGCTACGGCTGTACCATTAATTACAGGGTTTAAAGCAGTTGTTCCAATTACTCTAGCCGCTCCAGTTTCTTGATTGATAACATAAATTCTGTTCATTGCACTTACTCCATACAATTCGCCAGTAGCTGGTCTGAAATCAATGGATAATAACATATCATTAGCTATTAAACCTGTAATAGTAGTCGTACTACTTGCCATTTCAGGATTCATGGCATTGATTTTCATCAACTGTTTTCCGTCTGCTAATACATAAAAAGTTTGATCTGGCTTGATTACGGTTGGGGTTGTTACTTTATCATCACTACAAGAAGACAATCCAAAACCCATGACAAAGGCTGAGGCGGTTAAAAAATGTTTAAGTTTACTTGTGTACATATTGCTAATAGTTTTATGTGGAAATTTTAGCAGATATACGTGAGGAATGTTTTTTTGGTTTTGTAGCGATGAAAGAAAACGAGAATAATGTGTATTTAGGATTGAATAAGCATAAAAAAGTAAAAGAGATTGTCTCAAAAGTCAACCTCTTTTACTTTAAATTAACAGAGAAGAAATTTCATCCTACCTACTTAAAAACTGTATCTTAAGCCTAACTGCATTTGCCATCTTGATGATAATTGATCAATTGAATAAGTTGACGTTGGTTTCGTAAATGTATAAGTTGGATCCGCTGAAGTTCCAGAATTCACACGTGATAAACCTAAACCAACCGTAGAGTTGAAAGTATTTGGTGCAAAGTAAATTCTACCCCAATCAGCATTCAATAAATTAGTAAAATTGAAAATATCTAAGGTTACTTGTACTGTATTTTTTGTTCCTACTTTAATATCATGTAAGATTCTTACATCCATTGTTGTGTTCCAAGGAGTACGACCACCATTACGTTCAGTAAAATCACCTTTACGAGTACTTAAATAATCATCTCCATTCACAAAATTCATGAAATTAGCAGCCTGTTGAGCAGCCGTTTCTGTAACAACTCCCGTAGCATTTTTCTTATCTACAAAATATTTAGTTGCTTCAGCTTCGTCTTTGAAAACATAAGCTAAACCAGCAGCTTGAGGTGTGTTAGCAATCGTTGAATTTACAAATCCCCATGTAAATGGTGCACCTGATTGTGCAGAAATTACACTTGTAATGGTTGTGGCATGCGTATTTGACCATTTGTGGCTATATCCAACAGAACCAATGATACGATTACGAATATCAAAATTAGAATGCGACAATTTAGGATCGTTTGGTGTTAAAGATTGGTTCAACTGCCAGTTAGATTCCATAGAGTTACGAATCCCGTTTGTTAAATCGTAAGACTGTCCGTAAGTATAAGCAAGGTTAAAATTCAAACCAAATTTATATGTTTTAGCCACTTGTAAAGTTAAGCTATAACGATACCCTTGAGAAGTATTCGACAATTCGTAAGCATTCGAGAAACCCGTATTTAATTTCTGACCAGTAGCTCCTCCTGATAAATAAATTGGCATTTGTTTTTGTGTATCATAACTAAAATACTTCACAGAGTCCTTCAAGTTTACTTGTTGGAATTTCAAATCGTTAATTGTTTTGGTATAAATCCCTTCAACCGTGAATTTATAGCCATTCTTAGTAGTATAATCTACGGCCAAACTATTTCTAAATACTTGTGGCATTTTGAAATTATTCGCAACAGCATCTACTTGAGTTTGATTTCCTTGACCATTATTGAAAGCAAAGTTTTTAGCACCATCTTTCAATACATCGCCTTTATTAGCAACAGTAGCACGGTTATTAATATCAAATGCACCATATCCAATACCATCATTGTAAAAAGCATAGCCTAACCAAGCAAATGGAATTCTACCTGTGAAAATTCCTGTTCCTCCACGAATCACTACAGATTTATCTCCGTTAACATCAAAGTTAAAACCTAATCTAGGCGATACCAATACTTGTCCGAAAAGTTTATTATCAATTTGGCTCAATGGTGTTCCTGATGTGTAAGTAGTTCCAGCATTAATATCCAACGGTGTCGAAGTAGTTTTTTGACTCAAAGTTGGCGAATCAGCACTTGCTAAATCAAAACGAATACCAGGAGAAAGTTTGATTCTATCTGTTATTTGGATTTCATCTTGCGCATAAACACTATACAATCCTACTGTAAATTTTGCATAAGGATTATTGTAAAGATTATCACGAGAATTATCTCCAAAACTGTATGAACCACGTACACGATTTACTTTTCCAGCGAAGAAATCATCTAAACTCTTATATGCTATACGACCATTCCATGAATTCACAAAACCATAATTAATATTATAAATCTCGTTATGTGTCCCCACTAAAAATGTATGTTTTCCCTTGAAGAAAGTTACGTTATCAGTTAATTCAAAAGTTTTTTGTTTCATATTAAAAACTGTTGCTTCACGGTCATTCCCTAAGATAATTGTTCCACCATTATAAGCAATTTCAGTTTGTGGGAATGAAACACTATTTACATTATTTCCTGCTATACTGCTACTAAGTGGATCACGATAATCTTGAATATCTGAATAGCCTAATACTAAACTGTTAGAAATATTACCATTACCAAAACGGCTTTTTAATTCAGCAACTGTTGAATTTTGCTTATTTACTTGTCTAAAATCCATACTTCCGAAACGAAAATTGGCAGCGTCACGCTCTAAGTTTGTTGCTTCTGATGTAACATAGTTATTACGAATCGACAATTGATGTTTATCAGAAATATTCCAATCTAAACGATTAAAGAATTTGTTACTTCTTGAATAAATACTGTAGTTGTTTGTTTCGCCCGGATTGAAACCATAGTTCGTCACCAAATAATTAGTAATCTTACTAGCTGTTGCAGCATCAACTAATGAATTAGCATCACCTGCACCATAAAAAATCGGTTCGTTACGACGAGTAATTTCTTCGTTAGTAAAGAAGAATAATTTATTCTTGATGATAGGTAAACCTACTCTAAAACCAACTTGATAATCAGAATATCCACTAGGGATTTTTGCACCATCACCAGCATTATTAGGGCCAGTAATTGTAGCATTACGACCAAAAGCATAAGCTGAACCTGTGACTTGGTTCGTTCCAGTACGAGTAACTGCATTAATTGAACCTCCAGTAAAATTACCAATTTTAACATCATAAGGAGCAACATACACTTGCACGTCTTGAATTGCATCTAAACTTACTGGGTTTGTACGAGTACTACTTCCTGGCATACCCGATGTTCCACTTACACCACCTAAAGATGGACTAAAACCAATTGCATCATTATTGATACTTCCATCAATTGTTACATTGTTATAACGAAAGTTCGTTCCTGCAAATGAATTGGTAGAACTACCTTGAGGCGTCATGCGAGTCATATCTGTCAAACTACGGCTCAAAGTTGGAAGGACTTTAATCGTATTTTCACCGATATTAGTACCAGCACCAAGTCTTGTTCCACCTTTATCAGCTTTTACGACAACTTCTGCTAAACTTGTAGCTTCTTCGCTCACAATGAAATCCAAATTAGACGTTGAACCTAAATTCAACATAATATCTTCACGGACTTGTGGTTTATAACCAACAGAAGTAACGGTTAATCTATACGGCCCACCTGGATTCATATTTGCAATTGTAAAGTGACCATCAACGCTAGATGCTACTCCGTATTTTGTACCCGTTGGTAAATGGACAGCAATAACGGTTGCACCTGGTATTTGAGTACCTTTTTGATCTTTAACTCTACCTGAAACAGTAGAAGTTGTGATTTGTGAAAAAACCTGCACGCCCGAAAAGAGCAACGAGATAATTGCCAACAATCTTAGTGATTGTTGAAAAGTAAGGAAACTTTTCATCATTTTGAAGTTTTAAAATAAGAAATTAGAGCATATACGGTAGTATATGAATAAGGAATTGCGAGAAGTTTGGAATAATCCTAAATTAGAATCTTGAGAAATAATATAAATAAATAAACGGTAGGATAGCTGTACTTGAATTTACACGAGATTAATAAATTGGAGCAATTTATTACTTTTTTAGTCTTTAAAAAGGAATTTTTAAAGACCACATTTTGCTTGAATTTAAAATTTTGTTCATCATCTGAATCTTCATCTATTTCAAGTTCAGCTTTTGATACAGGATTTTGGAGAGCGTTACACTTATAGGGTTTGCGTGCAAAAAAATTAATATCCTTTTTGTAACCAGTATAACCGCCATTAGTATGTAAAAACACCTTAATGAACGATAAACAGACAATTAGTAATAGCGATATGTATTTTGCTCTTTTCACTAATACAAAAGTACGACGCTAATATTACCTACACTTTTCTATAATTTAAAATTAATATTAAGAAATTATTAACATAATTAATGTGCAATCGTCAGTAGTATAAAATATAATGAGTCAGCAACATCTAAATAAATGTAGTTTTAAGCTATTGTTTATCTTTTAAAAATCAATTGGGGGAATAAAACAGCCTAAAAAAATTCATCATACGGTAAACAAATATTTAACCGTACATTGAATTCATTTTATACTTAAACTCATAAAACCACAAATTTTTAGAAAAAATCATTGTGGTTTTATGAGTTTCCCCTTTAGCCATTGAAAATATTTTTCTTCAAGAATTCATTTTGGAATTTACCAGCTCACCAGCAGCATTGACAAATTCAAAAGCAACAACAGCCGTTGATAAATTTCCATTTTTCACACCAGAACCATGTGTAGCAGTAGCAAAAGCACCCACCATAAAAATATGTGCCAAGGATGCTAAATTATGAAGTTCATAACCGTTTTCTTCTAAATAAGGGGCTAATTCTCCGTATTTAATGCCTCCTTCTACGGTAACAGTATTGGCTTTTTTATCAAGCGAAACTACTTTATCAAAATCTCTCAGTGAAATTTGATTTTCTTCACTATCAGCAATTATATTGAATGAATGGCGAGAACCCAATGCTTTTAGGCTATCGCATTTCTTTACAATTTCTTGTACTTCTTCAACCGTCTTTGGATAATACACGTTTTCTTCACTATATTCTAAATTTTCTGCCCAGTTTTTCAAGTTCGTTTTGGGTTTTGTTTGGCAAGCAACAAATCGTGAAAGTATGACGCCACCTACCAACATCAAACCAACATTTTAATGATTTTCAAATCGCTGATAATTATTTTACTAGAGCTTGTTACCTTTGATAAAAGAATACAACAATGACCAACCTTCCCAGTAAAATCCTTATCGTTTTAGTACGCATATATCAAGGAATTATTTCGCCATATTTTCCGAATGCTTGTCGTTATACGCCTACTTGTTCACAGTATATGATAGAAGCCATTCAGATTTGGGGATTTTGGAAAGGTTTTCGTTTAGGAATGAAACGGTTTGCTTCTTGCCATCCTTGGGGCGGTAGCGGTCATGACCCAGTACCGCTTAAATCTTGTTGTGAAAAAAAGGATATTTGATTTTTTAGGAAGCTTTTTCTTTCTATTTTTGGTTTGAATCCATTCATCAAACCTTAATATCATGCTCAAAAATCTATTACTTCACGTATTTTTGCTGTTAAGTATCTGTGCATCAGCACAAAGTAAACTACAATCTCCTGAAGAATTCCTGAACTTCAAAAAAGGCGAACGCTTCCTCAGACATCACCAAGTAGTAAGTTATTACGAATATGTGGCTCGTCAGAACCCAAACCAAGTAAAATTAATTCAATATGGTTCAACCAACGAAGGTCGCCCATTGATGATTGCCATCTTGGCTTCACCAGAAAATTTTGCTCAATTAGAGGAAATCAGAACCAATAATTTAAAATCAATTGGTTTATTAGAAGGAAAACCAACTAAAAAACAACCCGCTATTGCTTGGTTGAGTTACAATGTTCATGGAAATGAATCATGTGGAACAAGTACTGCTCCTTTTACTTTATACGAATTGATGAATGCTTCTAACGAGCGTTCAAAAGCGATTTTGGCAAATACTGTAGTGATTCTTGACCCAAGTATTAATCCAGATGGATACGACCGTTATGTAAACTTTTATAATCAAAAAGTAGGTGCGGTTTATAATCCAAATCCTGCGGCGATTGAACACGCTGAACCTTGGCCGGGTGGACGTTTCAATCATTATTTATTTGATTTGAACCGTGACTGGGCTTGGCAAACACAAAAAGAATCGCAAGAAAGACTAACAATGTATCGTCAATGGATGCCACATCTTCATGCCGATTTTCATGAACAAGGTGTTGAAAACCCATATTACTTCGCTCCTTCTGCAAAACCATATCATGAAGATATTACTGGTTGGCAGAGAGAATTCCAGAAAATTCTTGGTGACTATAACAAACGTGATTTTGATAAAAATGGTTGGTTGTATTTCTCTAAAGAACGTTTTGATTTATTGTATCCATCTTATGGCGATACTTATCCAACTTACAACGGTGCTTTTGGTATGACTTACGAACAAGGTGGTGGCGGAAGAGGTGGTTTAGGAATCACTAAAAGAGATGGCGACACACTTACATTGAAGCAAAGAATTGACCATCACTTCAGTACTTCTTTTGCTTGTTTAGAAGCCGTTTCTGCTAATGCTGATAAAGCAGTAACAGAATTCATTAAGTTCTTTGACAACGCACAGAAAAATCCAGTTGGGCAATACAAATCGTTTGTTTTCAAAACAAAAGGTAATGAAAGTAGAACCCGTGAGTTTTTAAGTTTCCTTGACCGTGAAAACTTTCAATATGGAATTGCTGGCAAAGGTTTAGTAGCTGCTGGTTATAGTTATCAAGATGATAAAAATGTAGGTTTTAGTATCGACCCAGACGATATTGTCATTAACCTTTTCCAACCACGTTCTACTTTCTTGAAGATTTTATTAGAACCAAAAACGATGGTAGAAGATTCTGTAACCTATGATATTACTTCATGGTCGTTGCCTTATGCTTACGGACTAAGTGCTTTTGCGGTAAAAGATAAAATTACTCCAGCACCAAAACCACAATTTACACCAGCCGCTGCTAAAGTTGAAAAACCTTATGCTTATTTGGTAAAATGGCAAGCTTTCAGCGAATTGAAATTATTAGCTTCTTTGTTGAAAAAAGGTATTAAAGTACGTTCAGCAGCCAAACCTTTTGAAATTGAAAATCAAACTTACAATGAAGGAACGCTTGTAATTACTCGTTCTGGAAATGAACGTTTGGGAGATTCATTCGATAAAATTGTGCAAGCAGAAGCAGAAAGATTACAAGTAAATCTTTACGCTGTTTCTACAGGAATGTCAACAAAAGGTTCAGACTTTGGTTCTGACAATGTAGCTTATTTGGATGCTCCAAAAGTAGCAATTGTTTCAGGTGATGGCGTTTCTCCAACTTCTTTTGGTGGTACTTGGCATTTCTTTGATAAGCAAATTGAATATCCAACTACCATCATTGGCGAGAATACTTTAGGAACAGTTGATTTATCAAAATTTAATGTCTTGATTTTAGTAGATGGTCGTTACAACAAAATTTTAGATGATAAAACCCTTGCTAAAGTAAAAGATTGGGTTCGTGCTGGTGGTAAATTAATAGCAGTTCAAGGTGCATTAAATGCGTTGGCAGGCAAAGATGGTTTTGAATTAAAGCATAAAGAAGAAGACAAGAAGAAAGATAAAGAAAAGGAAAATGAAGCAGCAAAACTAAAAGTTTATGCTAATGCTGAAAGAGAATCAGTTTCGGAAGAAACACCCGGAAGTATTTATAAACTTTCGATGGATAATACTCATCCTTTAGCTTTTGGCTACGACAAAACATATTACAGCTTAGTACTTGAAACATCCGACTTCCAATATCTTGCTGATGGCTGGAATGTTGGTGTAACTAAAACCAAAGATTTAGTAGCAGGTTATGCTGGTACAAAAGCACAAGATAAACTTAAAAATTCATTGATTTTTGGCACACAAGATTTAGGTCGTGGACAAATCGTTTACTTAGCCAACGACCCAATTTTCAGAGGTTTCTGGCAAAATGGTAAGTTGTTATTTGGTAATGCTGTGTTTGTTGTAGGGAACTAGTTTTAAAATAAGTTTATTAAAAATGCCTTTGTTCGTAATGAACAAAGGCATTTTTAATAATACAGTAATATCTAAATACCAACTTATCCACGGTTTTAGAAACAGCTATTTATGCCTAAACCAACAATCTTGTCTAAGTTCTTCAAACATTTTAAATACAGTATTGACAGGTTCTCCATGAATTAAATTTGAATTGAATTCGGTTCTTATAAGATAATTAAAAGCCCCCATATCTCCTGTGAATGCAGTTTTATTATCATGATTATAAGTTTCGTGTATATGCCAAAGCTTATTTAAAAATGGAAACATAACTTTAATATTTCCACCAATTATACCACAATTTAGAAGAATAGCGTCTTTAAATGTACTTTCATATAAGCAATAGCTGGGTATTTTACTCCGTAAGTGACTAGCATGCTCAATCATCCAATCGTTTTCGAGTAACTTAGGCTCATCACCACAAAAAATTGTATCAGGGTTTGTTAGCAATAACTTTTCTTTGAAAGGGTTTTTTACTGCTACCACATCTGAAACATCTGTTACAAAAATTTTTTCTATAACTTTTGAATGTATTTTTAAGAATTCTAAGTAAACAAAATAGCGAAATACGTTTGGATTAAATCGTGTATCGTACTTAATTTCAACAAAAGCTAAGTGGTCACTTTCAAAAGTTTTTTGAGTTTTTTCTGAAAAGTTATTATGAAATAAAATAGCTTTTAAATTTAGATTTTTTATAGATGTTGACCATTTTTCTACCAAGCCAAAATCATCATCTTGCAACGTATTATTACGATTTACATCAAAAATTCCAGTTATATGACAACCAAATATTAACTCTTTAGTAGTAATATCTGGATAGCTTAGAAAGGGATTAGCTAACGACATTGATTTTATTCTTCAGAGTTGAACAGAAACTAGTCGGAATGTTTCTGTAATAGATATAGGTTCTTAAATCTACTTTTTTTACTGCATATTTTTGGGCCGCACTCTCGTAAAAATAAGAATCTGCTGAATAAACATTTTGAAATTTTAAATTGATAAATACCTCCTTTTTTCCGAAAAGTGTTGCAAACAAAATACAATCATCTACATGAATAATTCTATTAAGATCGTATTTATCAGGTACATAATAATCATTATCGTTATCTACTATTGTTTTCGTGGTAGAGGCGATTAAGTCATTACCTTTTATTTCTCTTAAACAAGCCTGTAAATGATTTAACTTATATTCGTCGTCTGCATCCAGAATAGTAATATATTCACCTCGACTATATGATATTCCTCTGTTGATAGCATTTGACTGCCCACTATTTTTATGGCGTAGGTAAACTACTTTATCTTCATGTTGTTTTGCATAATCAAGCACTTGGTAATGTATATTGTTATTACTCCCATCATCAATAATAATGAGTTCAAAATCTTGAAAATCTTGATTAAGTACAGAATCTATCGCCCTTTTTACCAATACAAAATCGGTATTAAATACCGACATTAGTACAGAAATAACTATTTTATTATCCATATTGTAGTAACAAAGAATATTTTTTCAAAAGTAAGAACTACATTTAACAGTTATATTAAATTAGAATAATGTTAATGAATACAAATTTTAAATTTTGATAAATGAAATTAAATTATTTATATTTTTTTCACATTTACATAGAAATTCTCATCAACTTTTAGCTCATTAAGCCTTTTTAAGCTTTTCCATTCTGTACTTGGTTCAATGAATTGATATTTCCCTTTGGCATTTTCAATCTTTATTGGCATGTTGAAACCATCAATACAAGTCGTCCAGCGATAAGTAATTTCACCATTTTCTACTTTATACTCCAAGGTTGGAATTTTAGTGTTTCTGAGATATTGGTCGAATACTTTACTTAAATTAATTCCTGCTTTTTTACTGATGTAACTTTCAATTTGCTTTGTATCAACAGTTTGATGATAAAAGTCTTTATTGAGTCCAACCAAAATTTGTCTCCATTTTTCATCATTATCAATAATCTGACGAATAGTATGCAACATATTACCGCCTTTGTAATACATATCGCCAGAACCACTTTCATTCACTCCATAATCGCCGATAATGGGTTCTTGATTACCAATTAGTTTTCTACATCCTCTTACATAAGCCGCTCCTGCTTCTTTTCCAAAATGATATTCCGTGAAAAGACTTTCAGAATAATTGGTAAAACTTTCATGAATCCACATGTCGGCAATGTCTTTGTCGGTAATATTATTAGCAAACCATTCATGACCTGACTCGTGAATGATGATAAAATCCCATTTCAATCCCCAACCTGTTCCAGACAAATCTCTCCCTAAATAACCATTGGCAAATTTATTGCCATAGGTAACTGAACTTTGGTGTTCCATTCCCAAATATGATACTTGAACTAATTTGTATCCGTCTTCATAAAATGGATAAGGACCAAACCAATGTTCAAAAGCTTTAAGCATTAGTGGTACTTGTTTGAATTGTACTTTGGCTTTCTCTAAATCTTCTGGCAAAACGTAATAATTACAATCTAAATCTCCTCTTAAACCTTTATACTTTTCTGAGAAATGTACATAATTACCGATATTGATATTTACACCGTAATTATTGATAGGATTTGAAACAAACCAATCGAAAGTACGAGTATCATCTGGATTATCAATTACTCTCAACAATCTGCCATTTGAAATATCTTGCAGTTTTTTGGGAACAGTAATGGAAATGAGCATACTGTCGGCTTCGTCGTACATGTGGTCTTTACAAGGCCACCAAACGCTTGCTCCCAAACCTTGGCAGGAAGTAGTGATAAACCAATTCCCTTCTGAATCTTTTTTCCAAGAAAAACCACCATCCCAAGGCGGACGACGAGCAATTCTTGGCTTTCCTTCATAAAATACTTTGATAGATTCTGTTTTGCCAACGACTTGTTTTTTTTGAAGTTCAACAAAAAAGGCATTACCATCTCTTTTATATTTTAAAGCTTGTCCGTCTTGCTCAACTTTGGTGATTTGCATAGGATTTTGCAAATCAATTTGTATCGTTTGTGCTGGCTTCAATACTTTATAAGTAATTAAATTATTACCAGAAATAGTGCTATCATTGGGTTGAACTTTAACGCTAAGATGATAATACTGTAAATTCCACCAAGCTCTTTCAGGAGTGATACTCCCACGAAGTGTGTCTTGACGAGTATAAGTTTTTTTAGGTTGGAATAGCTGTGAAAATCCAAAAAAACTTTGGAGTATCAAGCATAGTGTGAGGATAGATTTCATTGTTTTTAGTTTATTGATTTTGGCGACTTTAGGATTTTAAGACTAAAGGACTTTAAGATTAAAAGATTTCCAGATTGACAATTTTAAAAGTTATTTTACACGATGAATTTGTAGAAGTTGAAAACTAAAAATAGCAAAATTAATGACAAAAAATCGCAAATTATATGTATAAATAAGTACCTTGCTTTTTAAAAAATTAGTCCTAAAGTCCTAAAGTCCTAAAGTCCTAAAGTCCTAAAGTCCTAAAGTCTTAAAGTCCTAAAGTCTTAAAGTCTTAAAGTCTTAAAGTCTTAAAGTCCTAAAGTCTTAAATCTAAGCAACTTCAATTATATTTCTTTTCTTTTCAACTGTTAATTCTTTAGGGATTGCTTCAAGAATACTTTCTTTCAACGCTTTTAAAATACCCATTTTTGCAAAATTTTTGTGAGCGACTAAACTTACTTCTCTTACAGGAGCTGGCGATTTGAAGTGTCGAATTAAGTTTAATCTATCTTCATCAAAATCCATCGTAGCCAATTCTGGTAAAATGGTAATTCCTTGATTTCTTTCAACCATTTTTCGAAGTGTTTCTAAACTTCCAGCCTGATATTCAAATTGATTTCTTCCGATAGACTTTCGTTTTAATTCACAAAGATTTTCAATTTGCGAACGCAAACAATGTCCTTCCTCTAAAAGCCATAATTCCTTTGGATTAATATCTTCCGAAATTGCATATTTTTTTTGATAAATCGCATTTTCTTTAGACACATACAACACTAATTCTTCATAAAAAATTGGATATTCCACAATATTTGGTTGTTGAAGTGGCGTTGCAATTAATCCCAAATCGAAATCATCATTTTTTAAACCGTGAACAATTCTGTCGGTTGTCAACTCTTTGATTTTCAGTTCAACATTTGGATATTTTTCAAGAAAACTAGCCAGAAAAAGTGGCAACAAATAAGGGGCAATAGTAGGAATAACGCCCAAACGAACTTCGCCAGTTACATCATGTTTTCCAGAATTTACAGCATCTTTGATTTTATAAAATTCAGCAATGGTAATGCGTGCCTGTTGAATAATTTCTAAACCAATTTGAGTGGTTACAACAGGTTGTCTGCTTCTGTCAAATATTTTTACGCCAAGTTCATCCTCTAGTTTTTGAATTTGCATACTCAAAGTAGGTTGAGTCACAAAACAACTGTCGGCAGCTTGCACAAAATTTCGATGATTTTCAACAGCAATTACATATTCTAATTGAGTAATAGTCATGTTATTAAAAGAAGTTATAAGGAATCTCTATGTAAATATCAATATTATCAATTTGTTTACAAAGAGATTAGTGAGCAACTTTGTAGTAGAAAATAAAATATTACTTTTCAAATACAGAAATACTTTATTTCTTTCTAAAAGAACTAAAAATTGTACAATTTCAATATTTAATTTAAACAGTAAAACAACAAAACGATGTTATCATTAGGTTCAACATTTCCAACATTCCAAAAAACTGCTGTAGTTTCTCTTGAAAAAGGAAAAGAGTTTCACGATATTACTTCAGAAGATCACAAAAATGCTGACAAATGGTTAGTAATGTTCTGGTGGCCAAAAGATTTTACTTTTGTTTGTCCTACAGAAATTGCTGCTTTCAATGCAAAATACGATGATTTCTCTGACCGTGATGCTTATTTAGTTGGAGCTTCTACTGACTCAGAATTTGTTCACTTGGCTTGGAGAAATAATCACGATGATCTTCGTGGATTAAAATTCCCAATGTTAGCTGATACTTCTAAATCTTTAGCAGAAGAATTAGGAATTTTAGAAGCAAACGAAAAAATCGCTTACCGTGTTACTTATATTGTTGACCCACAAGGAATTATCCGTTGGGTATGTGCTAACGATTTATCTGTTGGCCGTAACGTTGACGAAGTATTAAGAGTTTTGGATGCACTTCAAACAGACGAACTTTGTCCTTGTAACTGGAAACAAGGCGAAGAAACTTTATCAGCTTAATTTCCTGATTAAGAGGCTTTATTGATTAAAGCCTCTTAATTTTCATCCCTTCAAATAAAAATCATGTTCGGAACAGTTAGTGAAACTAAAAATAATTTGTTGGCTGAAGTAAATCTTCCTTCAACATTTGAAAGTCTATTCCTTGATCGCTTAAACACAGCCGACCACCGTTATATCAAAGATCTTAAAATCAATGTTTCTAATGCTTTAAAAGCACAAACTTTGAAAGAAAAAGAAGCAATCTTGTTAGCACTTTCTGTGGCTATCAACGAAAAATCAAGTACTTTGATTACCGCATTGGAAGAGCTTGCAAAAAGCAAAGGAGCTGAAGAAAAAGAACTTTTGGAAGTTGCTTCTTGTGTGTCTTTGATGAATGCAAACAATGTATTGTATCGTTTCCGCCATTTTATGGATAAAGAATCTTATAACAATATTCCTGCGGGCGTTAGGATGTCAATCATGATGAATCCTGTGCTTGGTAAAGAATTCTTTGAATTATTGAGCTTGGTCATTTCAGCGATTAATGGTTGCGAAATGTGTGTTACTTCACACGAAGCATCCGTAAAATCTCATGGTGCTACCGAACAGCGTATATTTGATGCCGTTCGATTAGGAGCCGTTATCAAAAGCTTTATTACTTTATTGTAATTGCTATAACCACTTTAATAACCGCTAAATAGGAGTCAGACTAAAGTTTGGCTCTTTATTTTTTTAGATTATTTTCTACGATAATCTGCTGATTGATAATATCTAACCAAACATTTCTTCCTGTACAATTCCAATGCGTATCACTTTTTAAATAATACTTTTCAGGTGACTTTTTGAAGATAGTATAAGTATCAATCACAGGAACTTCCAAAGCTGAATGATTTTGAATTCGCTCAATCAAATGATTATATTTCCCCAAATCGGGCGACTGTACACTTACTTTATTCGGAATAATTGATAAATAAACTTCATCGAAACCTGCTTTTAAATACTTTGCTCTACTTCGATTCGCATGAGTAACAAAAGTGTCAATCAGTGCATCTGTAACAGGAAAAAAAGCTGAGCGTCCATGCGTACTGTCGGCTTCTTCCATGTAATATAAATGCTGTTTATCTTTTGATAGAATCACTTTTGTTTCAATTCTGTCGAATAAAATTAAATTCATTTTTGCTTTTAATTCTCTAAACCAAAGGAAAATATCGTAATTGAAAAGCGTATGTTCTAGTCGTTCTTCAGTTCCTGGAGGAAATAACACGGAACTCATTTTTTCCCATCCACGAACTATTTTTTTACGAAAACTAAGGTTAGTATTCTCTGTATTTATTACTGGTTTTTCAATGCTAAAATTATCAACATCTTCTGAAAGATGTTCTTTCGCTGCTCTTTCTACCGATTCTAAAATTAAAATATTTCTTTTTGTACTGTCTAATTGAATATTTGCTTCGTTTGCCCAATGTGTGTAAAGGTATTTACTAGCATTAAAATCGGTTTTATTGACTCTCGCTTCTTCGGCAAAACTATCACCAATAATATACAAATTCACCTTAGAAGTATCATTTGCCAATGACTTTCCTTCTTCATGACAATTAGTAGTTCGTTCTTTAAACTGAGGTAAATAAGAAAGTCGATATAAATCTCCAAAACGGTAATCGTCTGGAAACAATTTTGTATTGAAGTAAATAACAGGAAAGTAAGCTTGCAACCACAAGAAAATGGCAACAAGTAATACAATATATTTTAATGCACTTTTTAACATAACTATATTAATTAGGCTTTCGGAAATCGGATTTCAGCTTTCGGGTTTTGGTTTTAAAGCTATGTATTCAGTCCTCAGTTGTTGGTTTGGGGATGCAAGATTTTATTTTTATTTATATCATCAGAAGTCTGACATCCGAAAGCTGCAATCCGATTTCCGAAAGCCCATTTAAAATTGAAAATAGATAAAATTATTGGTATTGAATACTCCAAAGAAATAGACTAAAATCATCAACAGAGAGATTAAACTGTAAAATCTAGCATTACTTTCGGTGTTGATGTAAAAACATTTCAATTCCTTCCATAATAATAATCCAATCAATCCTAATGAAAACAGTATTTCGATATTATTCAATGGAGATTCTAACGAATCATTTACTGAAAAGAGTGATATTTTTTTCAAAATCAATAAAGCATCTCTAGTATCTTTTGCTCTGAAAAACACCCAAGCCAACATCACCAATACAAAAGTTGAAATTAGATTAATCGTTTTTCCTAAAGTATTGTCTGGCAAAATCAACTTTGGAAAATACTTATTTCTAGCGGATGCGATAATCAAGTAAAAACCATGCAAAGACCCCCAAATCACGAAAGTCCACTGAGCACCATGCCACAACCCACTAATCATAAAAACAATAAATTGGTTAAAATATCTTCGCCATTCGGCTACTCTATTTCCGCCAATCGGGATATACAAATAGTCACGAAACCAAGTAGAAAGTGAAATGTGCCATCTACGCCAAAATTCAGAAATGGATTTAGAAAAATAAGGACTTTTAAAATTTTCCATCAATTCAAAACCCATCACTCTAGCCGAACCCAGAGCAATTTCTGAGTAACCAGAAAAGTCACAGTAAATCTGAAAAGTATAGAAAAAAGTAGCTACTAAAAGTGACAATCCATTTTTTTCGGAGGGATTGTTATAAGCCGAATCTACAACCATCGCCAGTCTATCAGCAATGACTACTTTCTTAAATAAACCCCAAGCCATCATCATCAATCCACTTTTAGTTTTTTCCCAATTGAATTGATGTTTTTCATAAAACTGATGAATTACATTTTGCGGTCTTTCGATAGGCCCAGCAACCAATTGCGGATAAAACATTACATAAAGTGCATAAATCCCAAAATGCCGTTCTGCTTTTTGATTACCACGATATACTTCAATGGTATAACTCATCGCCTGAAAAGTATGGAAAGAAAGTCCAATTGGCAATAAAATCTTGAGATAAGGCGCTGGATTTCTGACCTCAATCAAATGTAAAAGATAAGAAAGATTGGTATTGAAGAAATTATAATATTTGAAAATCGCTAGAATTCCAATGTTAGAAATCAAGCTGACTATCAGCAATAATTTTCTGTTTGAACCTTTCGATTGTTCAATATAAATTCCAGCAAAATAATCAATGACAATCGTAAAAAAGAGTATTAAAATATAGATTGGCATAAAAACCATGTAGAAATAGCAACTCGCAAAAAGTAATAATCGCCAGCGACCACTCCAACCCAAAGACCAATAGCCAAGTGTAACAATGATAAAGAAAATTAAAAAATGAATAGAATTAAAAAGCATATTAACGAAGTTTCACCGACCAATTTTCTAAAGCAGCAGGCGTTGTTATGTCAATGATTAATTTTTGATACGATTCTGAATAAGTAAGTACTGGATGATAGCTTGAAATTATTGGCATACCGCCAACATAACCTCCATTTTCATCAAAAAAACGATAAGTAGTATAGCTGTTTGTTAAAGCAAAATACTTTCCTCCAACACCCAAATTATAATATTTCAAACGTTTTACGCCAAAGGTTTCCTCTTTAATCGTAAACATTTCTCTTTCTGATTTATCAATGACTGTCACATCTTTGCCATCACTTCTCATAATTACCCAATCTGTATTGCGTTGATCGGCACAAAGGAAGAATTTACTTTCAAAATTCGGACGTAATAATTGTTTCTTTTCGACGATTTTACCTGATAAATTTACAGAAAACAATTCACCGTTTTCACTGAGTACTTTAATGTGAATTCGTTCATTTGAACCTTCCAATAAAGCTGGGGCATTAAAAGTACGATTCAGTGTAATCGGAAAACCACTCGCCACATTTCCACTAGCATCTTGCAAAATCAGCTTTCCTTTTTTATCCAATAAAATAGCATATTCAATTCCTTTGATGATAACAGTTGAAATCGGCAAAATGTGTGGCGTACTATTTTTGGGTTTATGATATAAACTTAAAGTAAGCGATGTTTTATCAATTTTATAAGAAGCTGAATTAGAAGAAAATAATGTCAGATTTTGTTTTTTATCATCCTCTGCATCAAAAACAATAAAATCATGAATGGCTAATCCTGTATTATTTGAAATCGTTTTTACCTCAAATCCTTGAGCATTTCTGCTAAGAATATACACTTTATTAGCACTCGCTATCAACAATTGTTGCTGAGTATTTGGTAAAACGTTAACATTTTTAATTTCACCCACAATTCTTCCAGACAATTGATACGACCAAACTTTTTTACCCGCTTTCACATAATGAATTTGATTATCAGTTCCTTGCACAAAAGTTTCTTGCTTTTTGGTTAAAGGATTGGTAAAGTAAAATGGTTTTGACAAAGAATCAACCTGAATACTTGCCAGTTTTATCCATTTATTTGAATATTTCTTTGAAGATTCTACCAAAGAAATATTCTTAAATAAGCTAAGTTCTGTTTTGTCCTGAAGTATTTCAAAAATACTTACTTGAATACGGTTTAGCTGACTTTCATTCTCAGAAAATCTATTCGCCCAAGCATTTACTAAAGATTTTTTGAAGCCTAATAAAGCTCGATTCGTTTCTGAAATTAAGGTTAAATTAGAAGCTTTGCACTTTTTAACCAGTGCTTGATTTTTAGCAGAATTACTCCAAACATCACCTTTACTAATTGTCAATAAATAGCTCTGCATTGCCGACAAACTATTCGTGATGATTAAATAATTTTTATATTCTGTAAAATAACATTCTTCAAAGCCAGCAAAATATTCACCAAAAAGCATTGTGGGGAATTCTCTGATTCCTAAAGATTTAATGGTATAACCGCCATATTCAACACTTACAACATTGGCATTTTCTTCTTTTGAAACTTCAGCAGAAGTGTTTTTTAAAATATTGAAAAGTAATTTATTTCTAAGTACTAAAGCTTTGCCATTGAAAGTTTCATCGCCTTCGTCAAAACCTGTAAAAAGTATTTCACCTTCAAGATTTTGATAAATATCACTAAAATTTAGTTTGAAAGCAGCTTTAACCGTATTTCTCAGCACATTCAACTCCTTATTTTTAGAGAAATATTGTTGAAGACTTTCTTCAAATTTTGTAGTATTATCAAAAGGAATGTGCAGTAAAAATGAAGAAGTATTAGGAATCATACTTAAATCTTCCAGTTTTTTAGGACTTTGTCCTTCAAAAAGATTGTTATCTTTCAGTACACCAAAGGCCTTAATAACAGATTCATCTGACTGAAAACCCGTGAAATTATCGGAAAGTAAATTGACAAACTGCTTGGCTATTTTGCTTTTATCAACCGAAATTTTATTAATAAATCTAGCAATTGCCTGTTTGTTTAGATGAGTAGCTGTTATTGTAGAATCGTTTTGCAGCGTAAGTTCATCTGCAATTTCTTTAATCCAAGAGTTTTCGCTAGGCAAAATAGCTTCTTCAATTAAAATGCTTGAAGAGCTAAAAATGATAATATCATTCTGAATAAAAAAAGACAAAACAGATTTGGTAGCACTATCTATTACTTCAGCAATTCTTTGTCCACGAGTAGTATGATAAATAATGCGACTACCTGAAATATTTTCTTGCAGTCTTTTAATTTTATTTACTAAAGCAGAATCACTTTGATTTAGTGGTAAATAAGTGATATAATTCAAATCTTCTTTTGCTTCGGGCAGTAAGGCAAAATATAAGGTTTTATCTTGAATTAAATTTTGAATCTCTTCTTTAGAAAGTCCAATTTTCTGTAACAAATAAAACTGATTTTCAATACGAGAGAGTAAAGGAATCTGAGTAAAAACATGAGATTGAGGATTATCTGTCATCTCATTTGTTTCTAATAACAACAAAGTATTATCAGGCACAAAGCGTTTTAGCGTGCTTAGATAAGGGTTTTTCTTTTGAAAAAAAAGATAAGTAGCAATTCCTAAAATGGCTAATGCAAGGAAAAGTATTGCCTTATTTTTCATAGTTTTAACATTTTAATGGACAAAGAATTATCCAAAAATTGATTTCACTCTCACTAAAGCAGAAGCCACCACTTGGTGCATGTCATAATATTTATATTCAGCCAAGCGACCACCAAAAATCACTTCCTTTTCCTCAGAAGCCAAGGTACGATACCGCTTGAACATTTCCGTATTTTTATCATCGTTGATTGGATAATAGGCTTCCATACCTGAATCCCATTCGCATGGATATTCTTTCGTGACTACGGTTTTAGACTGTTTACCAAATTCAAAGTGCTTGTGTTCAATGATTCTTGTGAAAGGAATATCTGCTTCTGTATAATTGACAACGGCATTTCCTTGGTAATTCTCCTGGTCGAGTACTTCATTTTCAAAACGTAAACTTCTGTACTCTAATTTCCCGAAACAATAATCATAATACTCGTCGATATGACCCGTAAATACAATTTTATCGGCAATTGCTTGAAATGCTTCACGATTTGCAAAAAAATCTGTTGAAGTTTTTACTTCTATTCCCTTTAATAAACCTTCAGTCAATTTATTATAACCACCAATCGGAATACCTTGATATTTATCGTTAAAATAATTGTTATCAAAAGTAAATCTAAGTGGAAGCCTTTTGATGATAAATGCAGGAAGTTCGGTAGCTTTTCTTCCCCACTGTTTTTCGGTATAACCTTTTATTAATTTATGGTAAATATCTGTGCCAACTAAAGAAATTGCTTGTTCTTCAAGATTTTGCGGATCAGTAATACCTGAAGCAGCTACTTGTTCGTTGATTTTATCTTGAGCCTCTTGCGGTGTTTTTACTTTCCATAATTGATAAAAAGTATTCATATTGAAAGGTAAATTGTACAATTCACCTTCAAAATTAGCCAAGGGAGAGTTAGTATAACGATTAAATTCAACGAATGAATTTACATAATCCCAAATAGCTTTATCATTGGTATGAAAAATATGTGCACCATATTTATGAACATTGATGCCTTCTATTTCCTCACAATAAATATTCCCGCCAAGGTGAGTTCTTTTATCAATTACAAGACATTTTTTGCCTCTCTTATTAGCTTCATGAGCAAAAACAGCACCAAACAATCCAGCACCAACTATCACAAAATCGTATTGTTTCATAATTTCTCTGCTGTTCTATTTCAAGTTTTTAATTTTAGTATTGAGCGTAAGGCGGAAATCTAATAATTCATTGAACGATTGCCAACAAACTTTAAGCAATTTCATTTTACGGATTGAAACCTCACCAGTAGCTCTTTCTTTATGTACAATTGGAATATTAAATAATTCTTGTCCAGCCTTTTTAGCCATAATTGCTAAAAAAATATTTGGGGCAAATGGCACTGGATTTGGTAATTGAGCTAATAATTTCTTCAAGAAATTACCTTCAATTAATCTAAAAGGAATATTTGAGTCCATGATAAAAGTACCATAAACAAAAAACATACTATATCTTAAAATTCTAGTAATTAATAATCTGAAGGGATCGTCATGACGCACTTCTCTATGACCTAGAATAAATTTAGATTGGTGGCGTTTTTCCCAAAGTAGTTTTACATCCTCAGGAATAAACTGATCATCCGAATCTGTTTGAAAAATATATTCAGCCTCCAATTCAACAGCTTTACGATAGGCATGAACTACGGCATTACCATGGCCTCCATTAGGTTGATGAACAACAATAAGTTTAGGATAGAAAAGTTTTAGTTCATCTAAAATTTTACCAGTATTATCTTTGGAACCGTCATTCACTACAATAAGACGAGTATTTTCTGTTGCAAATCCATTTTCTAAAAGATTCGACCAGATTTTTACTACATCAGCCATACAATCTTGTTCATTGTAAGCAGGCATGACAATCGCTAATTTGATACTCATTCAGTTATTGGGGTAAAGCTAGATTAAGAAATTAAAATTTAAAAAGCTAATATAAATGAGTAGGATGGCAATCTCCTTTTGTGAATTAGTCAGTGTAAATCAGCACTTTAAATTCACAACTTTGACATACAATACACAACTCTTATCTAAGTATATCAACAAAGCTAAGCTTTCAAACCACAAAAATATCTAAAGCTAGGCACAAAACCGATTTTAGTTTAATACTTTATTGTTAATAAGCCATTTTTGATGATTTTTTATCAATTAATAAGTAAAATATTTTTTCAAATGATTAATTGGCTTCTCTACACAATACCAAGACAAACTTGCGAGAATTACGGTGAGCATTAGAAAGTATAATAATTCAAAGCCTAAATTAAGGGTGAAGTATGGAATAATTCTTTGAATTTTATGAAGACCTCTCAACACTATACTTGTCTGTGGCGTATGATAATAATTATAGACAAAATTATGATACAAATAAATTCCATAGCTTATACGTCCTAGATATTGACAAACCGAGTTTTCAAAAAACCATTTTACAAAACCAGAATATCCTGCAACAGCTTTGGCAATTAGGAAAAAGCAGAACAATGCACCCAAAAATCTTTCTACGACTAGCTTTCCAAAATTATCAACTTGTTGTGTTTGTTTTTGCTGAAAAATAATCAAAGCTACACAAATACAGTAAATGATGAAACTTATGATTAGCCATTTAGTATCTGCAATTTGGGCGAATACTTCATCCTTCTTAAAAGTGAAATAATAAGCCATTAAACCTCCCAAACCAAAACAATCAAGTGCAGTAGGCATCAATACATATTGAATTAACCACGGACTTCCATGAAAATAAAAGTAAAGTCTGAATCCAATTGAAATGGCTATCATTATCCATAACAATTTCAGATAATTGTGAGTCGGAAGAAAAAGAATTAAATAAGGAAAAACTAAATAATACTGTTCTTCAACAGCTAGAGACCAAAGGTGGTCGATTGTTCCCATCCAATGCTGATTGATGGCAATGTACAAATTAGTACTGTAAGTGAGGCACCAAACGAGAGTTTCACGAACGGGGGGAACATCAAAATAATACAAAGCAAAAATCGACAAGAAGTAAATGGGAAAAATTCTTATGCTACGACGGATGATAAACTGCTTTACAGAAAACCAATGACTTCTACCAAACTTGTCATCTTTTAGTTTACTTTGAATCAAAATTCTTGTTATCAAAAATCCACTCAAAACAAAAAACATTGTTACACCAAGATGTCCTAGAGGAAATGGGTTTCGCTCAGCCAACCAATGATCTACTAGCACTAAAGCTACTGCTAAAAAGCGTACTCCATCTAATTGCGAAAAATAGGTTTCTTTTGTTATTTTATTAGCCATTTACTTGATTAACAATGAATCGTTTAAATAATATGTTTGTCCTTTAGATTCTTCTTTAATCAATAAGCCTAATTGGTAACTACCAACATCAATCTGGCGTCTAGTAAAATTACCAATAAATCCTCTAGTCCATAAATGTCCAGTTTTCAAAAAGGTTTTCAAACTATTTCTACGTTGATTTGTTGGAAAAATATATTTTTTTTGGTCTGATTGCATGATTAAATACACATTGTAATTCTTTTTTGTAAAATCTTCAGTTTTATTTTCAATTGAATATAAAAAATCAGAAAATTTATGTATACTGAAATCTTTTTCCCAAATGGGAGCTTTGTTTATTGGCTTATTAAAAGTACTTAGTGATTGATCAAACCATAAAGGAGGTTTTTTATACACAAGTATATTGCCAACTAATCCATCATTCTTTTTTGCCATAATATCATTTGCAAGTCCACATATACGAGCTTTATTTAAACTCACTACATCATTATAGCTTTGAAAATCACTTATTAAATTATAACAAACAGCCATCAACAATAGTGGATAGAACAATTTGTTAGTTACATTGGCATTAAGATATAATAATAAATAATAGTAAAGATTAATAAAAAATAATATTGAATACAATCTATACCTACTAACTAATAATGAATTCATACCGTAATTAATTCTAGTTACTACAACTATGATGCTGGTAAAAAAAACAAACAAAACACCTCCCAATAAAAAAATCTCAGTGCTATTCAACGATTTCGTAGAAGAAAACAATTTGCTTTTAATGATTAACCTAAAAATAATTAATAAAGCTCCAATAAATAAAGTTAAACCAACAATAGCTGTAAATGTATATCTAAGTGGAGAACTATTGTAAATGTCAGCAATTGATCCTATAAATACAAAATGACCAAATATTATATCTTTGACTACGATTCCATCTAAATAATCTTTTGTTGAAGGAGAATTATATTCATAAAAATATCCACCAATCAAAATCAAAGTATAGATACTAAATAGAATAAAATATTTAATTCTATTTTGCAGAAGTAGTAAAATCAAAGTGACAATCAAACACAAAACTCCATTCCCACTTGAATAAATTGCTAAAAAAGCAACTAAAAAAGATAAATAAAAATGTAGCCGCTTATTAGTACTAATTAGATAAAACAAAATATAAGCTAATAAAATCACTCCATAATTTTGTATTGCAGCCATTCCCCAAAAGGAATTTTCAAATAATTGAGTATGAAAAACCAAAAATGGGATTGGTACAAAATACTTGAATTTCAATTTAAGGGTAAAGAATATAACAAAGTAAACAACTACAATTCCAACTAATAATAAATTACCAATTAGCATCATTAGGCGATAATCTAAATGCCCTTCAAAAAAATATATAATAATTGCGACAATGCGGTCTAACAAAATTCTATGTTCATTGTGTTGAGCAAAAAACAAAGCAATTTTTGTCCAAAAATCAGATTTTCCGTAAAAAGTGGAAATAGTAGAGTAAAAAGTGAAATCGTCTAAAAAGGGGATATTGATAGCGTACTCATTAAAAATGCTAAAAAAAAAGATAACTGGTGTGAAGGCTGATAAAACCCAAAATATATTGGAATTCCTAATATATTTAAAAATCATAGTCTGTATTATTATATGATGTTCTTCCTAAATGAATAAAGTTTAGATGTAATTATTCATTCAACTACTTACAAAAGTAGCTCCTTTTTAAACCTTACCCAAAGAAATAGGCTATTTCTTAGTGATTGTAAATTCTACTCTTCTATTCAACCGACGACGTTCTTCGGTAGCGTTACTAGCTAATGGACGAGTTTGTCCCCAGCCTTTTGTAGTGATTCTATTCGGTGTAATCCCTTTGCTAGTAATGTATTTTTTTACAGCATTTACTCTGTCTTCTGATAATTGAAGGTTTAATTGAAAATCTCCTTGATTATCAGTATGTCCTTCAAATAGAATTTCTAAATCAGGAAATTCATTCATCGCTTGAATGATTCTGTCTAAATCTTTCATCGCAGAAGCCTGTAATTTGGCATCACCTTGCTGAAAAGTCAAACTATTTAATATGCCTTTATTTCCAATTTCTAATGGTAATAAGTACAAGTTTATATTAATTTCTCGATAGCTTTTTACATTTGTCAAATCAATTGTTTCACTGATACCTAAGTAACCTCTTGCTACCGCCACAAAATCTACTGTTTCATGTAAAGGCAAAATGAATTTAAAATTTCCATTTGCTGGTTCATACGTCTTTTTTTCTGATTTTAAACTAGCATTTCTTGGAATCATCATAATTGTACTAGCAATTGTTTGTTTATCAGTACTCGTCAAAACATTTCCTGAAATAATTGCTACAGGTTCAGGCTGAGCTTTTTTAGGTAAAGTCAATTTATAAATGTCCTCCTTATTATTACCATTATAAGAACATACATAAGCAAATTCGCCAGAAGCTGGTAAAGTAAAATATCCATCCCAATAAGGAGTATTGATGGCTTCACCTAGGTTTTCAGGCTCTGTCCAGTTTGTCCAAGTATCATCTAACCGCTGGCTTTTAAAAACGTCATTATCACCAAAACCAGGAAAACCACGAGTAGAAAAATATAATGTTTTAGTATCTGCAGCTAAGAAGGGAGTCATTTCATGTTCAATGCTATTGACTATGTTTCCAAGACTTTTGGGTTCTGTCCAAGTACTATTACTTTTTTTGAAAGAAACATATAAATCTCTTTTCCCAACTGTATTTTTCCGTTGAATAGACATAATCATGATGTTTCCATCAACCGATAAAGTAAACTCTGCATTCTGACTTTGATTATAATAATTGTCGATTTTTACTTCTTCGGGAAAAGTCCAATTTCCTCCATTTTTGAAAGAACGAGAAATACCAGATGATAATCTCCCATTTTTATGGTATTTATTCATCAACAACATTTCTGTCCCATCTGTAGAAATGGCAAAAACAGCATTTTTATCTTTGGTATTGATTGGTAATCCAATATTTTTGGCTTTAGTCCATTCTTTACTTTCATTCAATTTACTTAACCAAACATCCTGATCTTTTTCTTTGCCAAAAAAACTCACATAGTTTCTAGCAAAATATAAAGTATTCCCATCGCTAGAAATCACTGGGGCAAATTCCTGATGTCTTGAATTTACTCCTTTACCAAGATTTTCTCGAATTACTGCTATTGGTGCATCTTTAGCAACATTGATATTGATTTGAACTGGATTTTCAAGCGTTGAAATACCAATGGCATCCAACTGAATTTGCTCATTATGTTTTCTTTTACTGATAAATACGCCAATGCCAAAGACCTTGAAAGAAGTTTTTTCTGACAGTATTATATTGAACATTTCTCCTTTTTCGGGAGCTTGTAAAGAATCTATTTGTTGAAAAAGTACATGAGTTTGTATCAAAGAATCAAAAGCTATGACTTTTTCGATTGTTGCTTCTCCAAAATTTTGGGCTATACTTATTTGCTGAATGGCGATTGTGGTATCAAAACTTACTTTGATAAACTCTTGACTATCTAATGTTTTGAAAGCAGGTTGCCAAGCTAAACCACTCCTTACGAATTGAGGTAGCACATTGGGCTTGCCGAGTATTTGATTGGCTTTGTTTGCAGATGATTGGAAAGGAACGATGTTTTCGGAAGAAAATTCCAATACTTTGCTTGCCCAAAATACTTGTTGGGCTGTAATTCTGAATGAAAAAGAATATAATAATAAAAGAATGGCTAATGATTTACTTTTCATTTAAAAGCTATTTATTCCTTTTCTAAAACAAAAACAATACCAATTTGCAGAAATAAAATAGATATACTAACGACTTGTCTGTAAAAAATCTTTTAAATCCTCAATAAAATACAAAATCTTTTCCCATTAGAAATACTAACGAAAAAAGATTTCATTGTTTACTACTATGAAGCAGATTAGTTTTTAATGATTAAGAACTCTACTCTCCTATTTAGTTTCCTTTTTTCTTCCGAATTATTACTTGAAACTGGCTTAATAGAACCATAACCTTGGGTTTGAATTCGCTTCATGTCAACGCCTTTACTTGCCAAATATTTTTTTACTTCTTCTACTCTTTGCTTTGACAACGTTAAATTGGCATTCCAATCGCCTTGATTGTCGGTATGTCCTTCCAACATAATTTCCATGGTAGCATTTTCTTTCATTACTGCTACAATTCTATCAAGTTCTGGATATGAGTTCGGCAGAATATCATATTTACTTTGTTCAAAAAACACACTATTTAGCGTCATTCTCTGTCCAGGTTCAATCGGAACTAAATAAATATTCTTCTTAATTTCTTTGAATGAATTTTCTTTTGATAAATCTAACGGTTCTGAAAACGTCAAAAAACCTTTTTGTGAAGCAGTTAATGTATAAGTTTTTTGTACTGGAAGCATTAATTTATAATCACCTGTTTCTGGATCAAAAGTTACACAAACGGTATCAGCTTTATTAACAGTTGATTGGACGCTGATTTTTGCCTGAATCGGTTTATTGGTAACCATATTAAACACATTACCTGTTAACTGCACTACTACATTTGGTTTGATAGATTCTGGCACTTTGAATTTGAAAATATCTTCTTGTCCAATAGCATTTTCTCTGGAACTATAATAGGCAAAATCACTTAAAGCTGAAATTGAGAAATAGCCATCCCAATCGGCAGTATTAATGCTAGAACCTACGTTTTCTGGTTCCGACCATTTCATCCAAGTATCATCTAAACGGCGAGTCACAAAAATATCACTACTCCCATAACCACTAAAACCATAAGATGAAAAGTATAAAGTAGTGCCATCTGCCGCCAAAAACGGAGAACTTTCATCGTCGGCAGTATTAATCGTGTTTCCAGCATTGATAGGTTCTGACCATTTTCCATCAGCTTGTAAAAAAGACAAGTAAATATCTTTTCCACCTTGTGTTTCTTTGAACTGACCAGTCAGAATGAGTACTCTTCCATTCGCAGAAAAACTATATTCAGAGAATTCAGATTTATTTTTAAAGTTTTTGATTGATAATGCTTCAGGAAAATTCCAACCTTTTTCACTCTTTTTAGCAATTGAAACGCCAGTTGACATTCCTCCATCTTTCAGATAAACATTATTTAATAAAATCGTTTTACCATCAGGAGAAATTGCACAAAGTGCATTGTGTTCGGTATTGTTTATAGGTGCAGGCATAGAACGAGCCATCCCCCATTTGTTATCTTTTTGCAATTCTGAATACCAAACATCTTGATTTTTATCTTTTCCAAGGTTTTCTGGATGCTCCCAACGAGTAAAATATAAAGTTTTGCCATCTGGAGAAATCACCGGAGCAATTTCACGATAAGGAGAATTAATATTTGAACCAAGGTTTTCTTTGATAACTTGAGGAGGAAGATTTTTGGCAAGATTTATAGTAGCCCTGATTGGTGTCGTAGATTGCGAAATACCGATGGCATCAATCTGATTCCAACCTTTTACTCTTGCAGTGTTTAGGACTAATTTTATACTTCTTACTTTATATAATGTAGGTTTTGGAAGGATTAAATTCAACATTTTACCCATTTCAAAACTGGGTGCAGTTTTGTTTGTCCATAACAATTTTAAATTATCTTGTTCGTCAAAAGCTTCAACACGTACAATACAACCTTGCCCATAATTTTCGGCAATGGCTACTTGCTGAATTGACATAAGTGTATCAAAACTTACAATTAAAAATTCTTCTTGAGGATTATCTTGTGTGAGCGGTTGCCAAGCACAAGCAGAAGTACCAGCCATCGGTAATTTGCTTGGTTTTCCTAATGCCTGAATAGCACGATTCTCTTTGGTTGTTTTAGCGTCATAATATTCAGAAGAAAAAGCAACTACCTTGCTAGCCCAAAAAGTTTTTTGTGCAGTAGCAATGTAGGAAATGAGAAAGAATAATAAAAAAATGAATATTCTCATTATCAATAGTTTAATGAAGCGATTAGTTTTTACTGATAAAATTAAACGAAAATTGTCTTTTTTTATTATTCTTTCTAAAATTTGCTACAAAAAGCAAAGTATTATTTGATTTTTTTTAGATTTGCAATTGTTTCAATTGGGTCTTTCGCACCAAAAACATAGCTTCCTGCAATCAAAATATCGGCACCAGCATCTACTAATTTCTGTCCAGTTTCTTGGTTTACTCCACCATCAATTTCAATCAAAGTATTCAATCCTTTTTCCTGAATCATAGTACGAAGTTTACGAACTTTATCATAAGTAGATTCGATAAATTTTTGTCCACCATAACCGGGATTCACCGACATCAACAATACCATTTCGCAATCTGGTAAAATTTCTTCCAAAACAGAAACTGGCGTAGCTGGATTTAACACAACTCCTGCCAAACAACCTAAGTCTTTGATTTGCTGAAGTGTACGATGCAAATGTGTACAAGCTTCGTAATGAACAGTGATATTGGTAGCTCCTAACTTTTTGAATTCAGCTAAATAACGTTCAGGTTTTTCAATCATTAAGTGAACATCCAGTGGTTTTTTAGCATGGCGATTAATGGCTTCAATTACAGGCATTCCAAAAGAAATATTCGGCACAAAGTGACCGTCCATTACATCAATATGAAACCAATCAGCATCAGAGGCATTTACCATTTCAATATCTCTCTGAAGATTTGCGAAGTCTGCTGCAAGCAAAGAAGGGGCAATAAGGATATTATTCATGAATTAATAGCGAAACGTTGATGTATTTTCAAAGATTTCAATCAAACGTCCGTCTTTTTCTTTAAATTAATTTTTGTTTTTGGCTTGATACTCATTTAAAGTATCCTTGCAAAATTACCATATAATATACTTAAGCACAAAGGCAAAAGTAAAAAGGCTTGAAAACTTATTATATTCAAAACAAAATTAATTAAATATTACCAGTTACTATTTACTACACGAACTGGGGAATTTTGTATCACTAATGAATCGTTTAAATAGAACTGCTGGCTACTTTTACCTTCCTGAATCCATATTCCCAAATGGTTTACCCCTTTTGTCAACTCAATTTTATCAATATCTATATCAAACCCTTTAGCCCAGTACTTTCCATGTTTCAAAAAACTTCTTACAGAAAATGAATGCTGTAAAGCTGGTACTAGAAAGGTTTTAGAAGTAGATTGAATAATCAAATAAGCACCATCATCTATATCTTCTGTACGTTCAAAGTTTGAGTTTTGAATTGAAATATTGTTTGTATGCTCCATTTTCAGGTTTTTATATCCCTCCCAAGCAGGTAATTGTTTTATATCCTTCGATAGTTTGGATTTTATATTATCAAAAATCGTTGATGGTTTTTGATAAAAGGTAATCTGGGATTTATTGTTAGTCTGTATAGTCTCTAAATCCCAATTGGCTGAAAGAGTTAGAAGCTGTTTCCGAAGATTAACCATTTCATCAAAACAAGTGAAATTAGCAAGTATGTTAAACCCTATACTTATCAAAAGCGTAGAATAAATAAATATCTTTACTTTGTCTTGCTTAAGATTCAACAATAAACCAATATGAATACAAACGACCATCATCACTGAATAAATTTTATATCTACTGGTCAACAATCCCATTTCACCTAGATTGATTCTAGTTACACTAACGACTATTGAAGATGCTATTAAAAACATAAAACAGCCTAAAATAAAGTATTCTGTACTGCTTGTCTTTTCTTTTTTTGCAAACAATGAGCTATTTAAAATCCAGTAAAAACTTAGTCCAAATGCAAAAAAAGTTAATAGTATTCCTGAAACAGCAGTAATTTGAAGACGAGTAGAAGAAAGAGGAAATAAATCAGCTATAGCACCATTAAAACAGAAAAAACCTACAATAAGCTTTTGAATGTTATTACTAAGGAGTTCTTTGACACCATTATCTGGAAAGTGAAAATGATAGAAATATAGGATAATTAAAACCAAAGCAGTTAATGTAAATATAGTCACATCCTTCCACCTTTTTTGCAATGCCAAAATACACACACAAACAGGAAAAGCAAGCATTCCATTTCCACTTGTGTATGTGGCCAGAACAGCAAAAAATATCGACCATAAAAAGCTACGCTGATTATTTATACTTACGAAATATATTAAAGCAAATACAAATAACAAAATGCCGAAATTTTGAAGAGATGCCATTCCCCAAAAGGTGTTTTCCCAAAGTTCAAGTTGAAAAATAATAAACGGAATCGGCACAAAAGAGATGAATGACAGTTTATTCTTTTGGAAAATTTTAAAAAAAATGCCAATTACTCCTACTAAAGTTAAGTTCCCAATCCACATCAACCATCTGTACTCAATGTGACCATGAACCTCACTTACTAATAGCGTTATTATTCTGTCAAAAGCAATTCTATGCTCGTTGTGTTGCTTAAAAAAAGGAAGACTTTTGGCAAAAATGCCTTTACCATCATGAAATTCAAGTAAGAAAGCTTTCAAAGCATGATCATCCCATTTAGGAATATTAACAGCGTATTTCGATAAAAAATAGAAATATAATGCGATTGGAGTAATCGAGAGGAGAATCCCAAAAAAGTTGTTTGATAATTTAGTTTTCAACAATTTGAATAATTTTAAATAAGTAAGCCCAAATTTCACAAAGATATTTTAATCTCTCTTTTGTCAGTTGAGAAATTAGTTAAAGCTAACAAAATTACAAAAAATAGGCACTTTTAAACTTTGTTTGAATAAATGTTTATTTCGATTTTTTTCAGTCAACTCGTAGTTAGAATGATCCGTATGATAATTTAGTTTCTCTCATCATTAAACAAAAAGAGAATTTTAGCCGAAAAGTTTAAGATTACTTATATTTTGGCGGTAAATTCGGTAAAATTTTAAAGCTTATTGGAATGAACCCACAGGAACAAATCAACCAGTTAACAGATAGGTTGAATGAACTGAACCATCGATATTATATCACTGCTGATTCAGAAGTATCTGATTTTGAATTCGATAAACTTCTTGAACAATTACAGCAATTAGAGAAAGAATTCCCGCTGTTTGTTAGAGCAGATTCTCCAACTCATCGGGTTGGTGGTGCAGTTTCTAAGGAATTTGAAGCAGTAAATCACCGTTTCCCAATGCTTTCTTTAGGAAATACTTATAATGAAGGTGAATTAGCGGATTTTGACGAAAGAGTAAGAAAAGGACTCAATAACGAACCTTACGAATATATTTGCGAATTAAAATTCGACGGTGTGGCACTTTCCGTTTGGTACGAAAACGGCAAATTAGTACGTGGCGTAACTCGTGGCGATGGTGTACGTGGCGATGATATTACAGCAAATATTAAAACCATTCGTACTTTGCCTTTGAGTATCAATGCTGAAAACTTACCTGCTGTTTTTGAAGTACGTGGCGAGGGTTTTATGCCTTTAACTTCTTTTGAATCGTTGAATAAAGAACGTGAAGACATTGGTGAAGCTTTATTGGCAAACCCTAGAAATGCTGCCTCTGGTACTTTCAAAATGCAAGATTCATCGGTAGTAGCCAAAAGAAAAATGGATTGCTACCTGTATCAGTTTTTATCGTATGACGAAGTTTTTGAAAGCCATGAAGAAAGTCTTCACTGGATGAAAAAAGCTGGTTTCAACGTTTCGCCTACATGGGAAAAATGTAATAATATTCAAGAAGTATTTACCTTTATTGAGCGTTGGGACAAAGCTCGCCATGATTTACCATTGAATACTGATGGAATAGTTATTAAAATAAACTCTTTTGCTCAAAGAGAAGTATTAGGCTACACAGCCAAATCTCCACGCTGGGCAATTGCTTATAAATACAAATCAGAATCAGCATCAACTTCCTTAGAAACAGTAAGTTACCAAGTTGGTAGAACAGGAAACGTTACTCCTGTTGCTAATTTAAAGCCTGTTTTATTAGCTGGAACAGTTGTAAAACGTGCCAGTATTCATAATGCTAATGAAATTGAACGCTTGGATTTACACATTGGCGATACTGTTTTTGTAGAAAAAGGCGGAGAAATTATTCCAAAAATTACGGGTGTAGATATTAGTAAAAGAAGTTTAACATTTGAAAAAGTACAATTCCCAACTACTTGTCCAGAATGTGATACACCTTTAATTAGAAAAGAAGGTGAAGCCAACCATTATTGTCCAAATGATAAAGGTTGTCCGCCACAGATTAAAGGAAAAATTGAACATTTCATTCAACGCAAAGCGTTGAACATTGAAAACTTAGGAACAGAATCAATTGATTTATTCTATCAAAAAGGTATCATAAAAAGTCCTGCCGATTTGTATGATTTGACGAAAGAAAAACTAGCCAATCTGGAAGGTTTTAAAGACAAATCAATCAATAATATTCTTGTTGGTGTTGAAAAATCGAAAGAGATTCCATTCAAACAAGTATTATTTGGCATCGGGATACGTTTTGTTGGTGCAACAGTTGCCGAAAAATTAGCTTCATATTTTAATAATATCGACGCCATTGCGAAAGCAAGTTATGAAGACTTGTTACAAGTACCAGAAATTGGCGATAGAATTGCGCAAAGTGTTGTCGCTTTCTTTCAAGATGAGGATAATCAAGCTTACATTGCTCGTTTAAAAGACGCTAAGTTGCAATTTATCCATGAAACCACTGAAATTGTTGTAGAAGGGAACAGTTTAGAAGGAAAAACTTTCGTAATTTCGGGGACTTTTCAAAATTTCGAACGTGATGATTTGAAGATAAAAATTGAAGCAAATGGTGGAAAAGTATTGAGTGGTGTTTCTGGAAAGTTGAACTTTCTAGTTGCTGGCTCAGAAGCTGGTCCTTCAAAATTGCAAAAAGCCCAGAAATTGGGTGTTCAAATTATTTCAGAAGATGATTTTTTACAAATGTTGGAAGGATAAGCTTTGAGATGTGAGCGATGAGCTATGAGATTTTTTATTTATTCATATAAATATTAATAACCCTTTCTCATTTTCAAATTACCACACTTTCAAATTTTCAAATTACCATACAGACCAATAGTTTTTAAATATAGACGATTGCATAATCGTAAAATTTCCAAAAATGAGACCAAAATTCCACGGCGTAGCTCCAGCTTTAGTAACCCCAATGTTTGAAGATGGAAGTATTGATTATGAAGGGTTAAAAAGATTAGTACAGCACGTAAGCGACGGTGGCGTTGATTACTTGGTAGTTCAAGGAACAACTGGTGAATCTGCCACGACAAGTACCAAAGAAAAAATTGCGATTTTAGAATTCATCAAGGAAAATAATTCTAAGAATTTACCAATCGTATTTGGGCTTGGCGGAAACAATACGCCAGAAGTAATTAAAGCGATGCAAGCTACCGATTTTACAGGTATTGATGCAATCCTTTCGGTATGTCCTTATTATAACAAGCCAGGAGCTCGTGGCGTAATTGCTCATTATTCTGCCATTGCTGATGCTTCGCCAGTACCAGTAATTATGTATAATATTCCTGGTCGTTCGGGCATCAATATGTCGGCAGCAACTACTTTAAAATTAGCAGAACATCCAAACATTATCGGTGTAAAAGAAGCTTCTTGTATCATCGAACAGTGTATGGAAATTTATAAAGATAAGCCTGAAGATTTCTTATTAATCTCTGGCGACGATGTTCAGGCTGTGCCAATCATTGCTTGCGGTGGTGTTGGCGTAATGTCGGTAATTGCTAATGCTGTTCCTGCAAAATTCACTAAAATGATTCATGCGGCTTTGGATGGAGATTTTTCGACTGCTCGTAATTTGCTAGGACATTTCTTAGCGATTGACCCTCTTTTATATGAAGAAGGTAATCCTGTTGGCGTGAAAAAAATTCTTGAACTAAAAGGAATTAGTGGTTCAGATGTACGCTTGCCATTAATGAAAGCATCTGATGAATTAGGCGAAAGAATGGCAGTTATAATTGATAAAGACAATTTATAATTATTAATTTTAGGATTACTTAATCTTATTTTTACTCAAAATTAAATTAAGTAATCTATATAAAATAAACGAAGTTGCTGTTCTGTTTAAACTGAAGTAATAACTCTTTTAGGCAGTGACAGCTCAAAACTCATCACTCACAATCGCAGCGGCGAACCGCTCACAACTCTTACTCATGTTTGTTCACGTAGTAAATTTTTGGTTAAAGAAAGACTTGTCAGAAGCTGACCGTCAGAAATTTGTAGAAGGAGTAAAAACTCTTGGCAATATCGAAAGTATTAAAACGTTTAGTGTAGGTCCTCCTGCTGCTACAGACCGCCCAGTAATCGACCGTAGTTATGATTTCTGCGAGCTTACTGTTTTTGATGATGCGGCTGGACACGACGAATATCAAGTACATCCCCTTCATCTAAAGTTTATAGATGATTGTAAACATCTTTGGGAAAAGGTATTAATTTATGATTCGGAAAGTATCTAAGTGGACTAAGACAGCGGTAGGTTTTGTTTGTTTGTCATTTTTTTTAACAAATTGTCAGCCAACCAAAACCTTTCAACCTACTTCTTACTATAGCCCAAACTACCAAAGTGGTGGTTATGATCAACATACAGGTTTAGGTTTTAAAGTTCCTGATAAATATGCAATTGATGTATTGCAGGGAGATGAACAGCCTAAAGAAAGCTTTGAAGAAATGGATAAATTAACCATTTCAGAAGAATTTCCATTAACAGCCAAGCAAGAATATAAAGGCACAATGCTGAAACGTGGAAATGACCAACAGGAAAAAGAAGCAATTTTAGCTAGAATGGTAGCACAAGCACAAGATTTAGGTGCAAGTGGATTGATGAAAGTAAATTACAAAGTATTTTCAACAGCAACTACTTCTGGTTATATATTAACAGGCACCGCTTTTAAATATGTTTTAAAAAGAAGTGCCAGAGAAAACTAAGATTGTTTAAAAGGGACGTTTGACAATTCAGACGTCCCTTTTTTTCTAATAAATCTATCTAAAAATTAATCTAGCGATAAGGACATATTTATCGCTCAAATTCTTGACTCTCTCTCACCTCAAGTTTTATTTTAATTTTCCATTCAATTAATGCTCGTGAGTATCGTTTTAATGCTCCATTGAATCAGAGGTATGAAAACAAAAACATGAGTCATCCCGAATTTTTTCTTAGAATAGTGAGGTTTAGGACGATTTGAGAGGTTTTTATCTTTATTATTGTACAATCCTTACTTTTCTTGTCTTGAAACAAGAAAAGTAACAAAAGAAATTCAAGAATTCCTAAACTCGCTTCGCTCAAACAGTAGGAATTCATTGCTCATCAATCACAAAAAAGCGGTCAAAATTAGTTTTTGACCGCTTTTTTGTGATTTTAAAATTCGGGATGACTCATGTTTCATAAAAATCTAAAAGCTCATTGCTGAAAGCTCTTGATTATTTCTTACTCATTTTCTCATCTTTCTCAAAATCCAGCGATAATGAGTTTAAGCAATAACGCAAACCTGTTGGTTTAGGGCCATCTTCAAAAACGTGACCTAAATGGGCTCCACAACGACTACAGAGGATTTCTACTCTTTCCATACCAAAACTATTGTCGGCTACTTCCAAAATAGCATCTTTGTGAATAGCCTTGTAAAATGATGGCCAGCCTGTACCAGATTCAAACTTTGTTTGAGAATCAAAAAGAGGCAATTTACAGCATACACATTTATAAATACCTTTTTCGTGATTCTTCCAATATGCACCAGAACAAGCTAATTCAGTACTTTTTCTTCTGGTTACTTTAAATTGTTCGGGTGTTAATATTTTCATCCATTCAGCATCTGTTTTCACGACGGTAAATTTATGATGAGTAACTCCAGCTTTTTCATCTTGTGCAGTACAATTTGTCAATACAGCCAAGCAAGTAATTAATGTTATTAAGACGATTTTCATTTCCTTTTTTGTGTTTAAATGTCATTCAATTTAACTACGTAAAAATGCGATGAAATAGTTTGTTGGAATGTCAGAAAAAAGACTTTTAACAAAAGATTTTGAGATTTTAGACGCTAGACTTTAGGAATCTGGACTCTAGGATTTTTACATAGTATCTTTTTTCATCAAAATCTTAAAGTCTAACGTCTTAAAGGCTAAAATCTTATATCTAAAGTCTAGTGTCTAAAATCTTAAAGTCCAGAGTCTTTAAGTCCAGAGTCCTAAAGTCTAACACCTCTATCGGTAAATCTTTTGGGATGGTACTCTTGATAAAATTATTAAGCCGATAATAAAGAAAACCGTCAAGAAAAGTACACTCATACGCATACTTCCTGTTAATTGATTCACCAAACCAAACATAAACGTACCAATAACGGTTGAAAGTCGGTCACAAACATCGTAAAAACTAAAGTAGGAAGCAGTATCGTGTGTTTCTTCTGGAATTAATTTTGCATAAGTAGAACGTGAGAGTGATTGAATTCCACCCATTACAAAACCAATACCAGTCGCTAAAAAGTAAAACTCATTGCGAGTCGTTACAAAATAAGCAGCAATACAAATAAATACCCAACTGATGACGATGATAGCCAACGATTTTGTATTCCCTACAATTTCAGAGATTTTAGCAAACAAATATGCTCCAACAATCGCAACTAATTGAATCAATAAAACCGTTACAATCAGCGCATCAGAAGGCAATTTTAATTCCTCACTTCCAAACAATGCCCCTAAATACATAACAGTTTGGGCACCCATGTTATAAAAAAAGAAAGACATTAGAAATTGCTTCGTGGTTTTCAGATTTTCTAATTCATGGAATACTTTCTTTAATTCTTTAAAGCCATTGAAAATCCAACTTCCTCCTTGTTTTTGTACTTTAGTATCTTTAGGTAAATGTAAAAATGAATACTGTGCAAAAACTATCCACCAAATACCAACGGTTAAAAAGGAAATTCTTGAAGCCTCTCCTCCGCTAATTCCACCGTACCATTCAGGTTTTAAAACCATCGTTAAATTCTGAATCAGCAAAATAACACTTCCTAAATATCCCATCGTAAAACCTCTGGCAGATAATCTATCGTATTGGTCTTCAGTAGCAATTTCAGGTAAATATGAATTATAAAAAACGATACTTCCTCCCCAGCCTACTATCGAAAACAGAAAAGCAAAAGTACCTAGGTAGTATCTTCCTTCTTCAAAAAAGTACATCAACATACAACTGATAGCGCCCAGATAACAATACATTTTCATGAACACTTTCTTCTTACCAGTGTAATCAGAAATAGCTGAAACAAGTGGCACAGAAAACGCCAATAATAAAAAACCAATAGAAACAGCATAAGAATACAATACAGTATTTTCAAGCTGAAAACCGAAAAAATCTAATTGTCTGCTTTTTGAAGGAAGCATCACCGCTGCAATGGGATAATAAATCGGAAAAATAGCGGAAGTAATGGTAAGTGAATGAACCGAATTTGCCCAGTCGTACATTGTCCAGGCGGTTAAGGTTTTAGGATTATTTTTCATGGTTCAATTAAAATATAATATAAACTGCTTGATTTTTATGGAGTGTATGGCAAATATAGTTGAATCCCATAAGTTTTACTTAAAACAAGCTTAGTCTATTCGTTAATTTAATCCGTAATGTCTTTAAATAATCACGTAAAATGATTTTTGTAAAATTTTTACGTGATTAACTATTGACCGAAATCATTACAATTTGACTTAAAAAAAGTCAAATTGATTGAACTGTAAATTTATCTAGGCAAGAAGGACAAGAAGAATTTTCGCTTCTATTAATTTTATACGATGGAGTAAATCTCTTTCAACTAACTTTTATAAACAAAAACAAAATATGTCACTTCAAAATAAAACCATTTTAGTAACCGGAGCAAGTAAAGGCATTGGTAGAGCATTAGCTTTATTATTAGCAGACAAAGGCGTAAACCTAAGTTTAGTAGCCAGAAGCGAAGCAGAACTCGTTACGTTAAAAAGTGAAATCGAAGCTAAAGGAGCTAAAGCTGAAATATTTGTAGGTTCTGTAGGCGACGAAGCTTTTGTTAAAAAAACTATTACTTCAACAATTGAAGCTTTTGGCAAAATTGATGCTTTAGTAAACAATGCGGGGTTTGGAATTTTCAAACAAGCAAGCGAAATCAGTACTGAAGAATGGGATTCAATTTATGAAACCAATGTAAAAGGTACGTTTCTATTTTGTCGTGAAACCATTCCATTCATGAAATCTGCTGGTGAAGGTCATATTATCAACATTGCCTCAGACGTTGCCAAACGTGTTTTTGATGGCGGTTCTTTATATTGTTCTTCGAAATATGCACAAGATGCCTTTTCGATGGCATTGAGAAAAGAAGTTCGTAAAGATGGTATCAAAGTATCGGTAGTATATTCAGGATTAGTAGATACATATTTCCATGCTCGTGAAGAAGGAGACCCTTACCAAGCACAATATTTAACTTCACAAAATATTGCTGATACGATTACTTATATTCTTGAAGCCCCAAAACACGTAGTAATTGATGAATTGATGATTCATCCAATGAGTCAAGATTATTAAGACCAGATTTCATTAAAAAATTGAAAGACAACCCTTGTTAGGGTAGTCTTTCAATTAAATTTTGGAGAATTATGAGTCGTTTACTTACATCTAAACTTGGGATGATAATAAGACTTTACATTCAAATATTACTCTTTAATCTTAACTTATTGGGGTTTAGCCATTCTTTTCTTTCGTTGAACGTAGTACATTTTAAACTGGTTTTTGCATCTCCTAGATATTGAGGCTTTAATTGTATTACTCAGAATTACATAACCATTGACAAAACTATAATCTATTAAATACTCACTATTAATGATACAGGAACGATGTATTCTTTGAAAGCTATTTTATGTGCAAAGGACAAGATAGAAAACAAAAAAGCCTTCAGAAGATTTTCTTCTGAAGGCTTAAAAAATTAGTTTTTACTTTAAATTTATTAATTCAACAATTTTTGTTCAATACTTACAGTTGACTTTTCTTTTAATTCAACAGTATTACCATGTACAAAAATTGTGGTATCATCACCCAATATATTTTCAATCAATACTTCATGAGCATAAGTTTTGATGTTCAACAAATTGCCTTTAAAACGGATTTTAAACGAGAATGAAGTCCAATTTTCAGGTACAAATGGTGCTAAATATACTTGTCCGTTGCGAACTCTCATTCCTCCAAAACCTTTTACAATCGACATCCAAGTTCCTGCCATTGAAGTAATATGACAACCGTCTTCAGTATCATTGTTATAATCATCTAAATCTAAACGAGCAGAACGTTGATAGAATTCGTAAGAACGAGCTTTATCGCCTAACTTCGCTGCAATGATTGAATGTACACATGGACTCAATGACGATTCATGTACCGTCATTGGTTCATAGAAATCATAATTCCGTTTGATAGTTTCAGCATCGAAATCATCTTCAAAGAAATAAATTCCTTGTAAAACGTCTGCTTGTTTGATAAAGCAAGAACGTAAAATCCTATCCCAAGACCATTTTTGGTTGATTGGTCTTTCTTGAGTTGGCAAATTACTTACTTTGATTAATTCTTTATCCAAGAAACCATCTTGTTGTAAGAAAATACCCAATTCTTTATCTTCACCCAAATACATATTACGAATAATATGGTTGAATCTATCAAACTCATCTGTTTCGTTGAGATTGGTCAAGCTTGCTAATTCTTGAAAACGTTCAGGATTTGAAGCCTTGATTTTCTCACTTACTTCAATCAAATACTTCATACACCAAACCGCAAAATAACTTGTGTACCAGTTATTATTGACGTTATTTTCGTACTCGTTAGGTCCGGTTACGCCTAACATTACGTATTGTTTTTTCGCTTCCGACCAGTTTACTCTTTGCGACCAAAAACGAGCAATACCAAGAAGTACTTCAAATCCGTATTCGGCTAAATATGCTTCATCGCCAGTATAATTTACGTAATCGTAAATGGCATAGGCAATTGCTCCGTTACGGTGAATTTCTTCAAAAGTAATTTCCCATTCGTTATGGCATTCTTCACCATTCATCGTCACCATCGGATACAACGCTGCACCATCTTTGAAGCCCAATTTCTGTGCATTCTCAATGGCTTTTCCTAATTGTTTCCAACGATATACCAATAAATTACGAGCAACTTGTTGGTCGGCTGTAGCCAAGTAAAAAGGAATACAATAAGCTTCGGTATCCCAGTATGTTGAGCCACCATATTTTTCACCAGTAAAACCTTTTGGACCAATGTTCAAACGAGCATCTTCACCCGTATAGGTTTGGTTCATTTGAAAAATATTGAAACGAATACCTTGTTGCGCTGCAACATCTCCTTCAATTACAATATCATTAGTTTCCCATTTTGAAGCCCACTTTTCAGCTTGTTCTTCTAGCATTTTATCAAAACCTTTAGCCTCAATTCTTGCTAAATAAGCTTTTGCTTTAGGAAGTAATTCTGATATTGCATGATTTTCGGAAGAAAGGTTACAAGCATATTTTACTAAAACGGTAGCTTCATTTGCTTTTGCAGATAAAGTAACTTGACTTGCTACGTATTTTTCAGCTTTTTGTGGGAAGCTTGTAAATTCAATGGCTTTGCCATTTTGGAAAATTTGAAATTTCTGACCAGTTACAACATGAAATCCTGTTTTCTTCGTAACCATTTCTACATAACCTTCGGCAAAAGCTGTTTCTTTGTGTACTTCATCCCAGAATTTTTCATCGTAATTGGCATCCTTATTTTTAATGTCACCATCAATAAAAGGAGTCAGAACGATTTTTCCATCAAAATTAAGTGGCGTAATTGAGTAAGAAATAGCACCAGCTTCATCATCCACAATTGAATTAAAACGCTTTGCATCAACTTTCACTTGTTTGCCAGAAGGTAAAGTAGCAGTAAAAGTACGTTGTAAGTATCCTTCTTTCATGTTCAAAACACGCTTAAAATCAGACACTTCTGCTTTATGTAAATCAAGAATTTCTTCTTCTATTTCAACTTTAATACCAATCCAATTGGCAGCATTCAATACTTTGGCAAAGTATTCAGGATAACCGTTTTTCCACCAACCTACACGAGTTTTGTCAGGATAATATACGCCAGCTACATAATTGCCTTGAAGTGTTTTTCCTGTAAAAGTCTCTTCAAAATTTCCACGCTGCCCCATTCGTCCATTACCTAATGAGCAAACAGATTCTGTAATTTCGTTGAACTCTCTATTGAAACCTTCTTCGATGATACACCATTCATCGTGTTTAAGATAATTTTTCATATTACGTCGTATGCTGTTTTTGTTTATAAAAGAAAGGATTCTTTCTTTTTCAATATCACCAATCAGAATCAACTGATTATCAATAGCTTAATATTTAATTAATAAAAATGGTTGATGGTAAATTAAAGAACTATTCTTGACTTTTCACTAAAACCAACATTATTATTTAGAAAAGTAATTAGAATAGTACAATTATAGTCATAATAATTTTTATTCAGCCTTGCAATTTAGAAGAGAAAAGAAACATTCAATTCACTATGCTAAGCTGTCTTTTTAGGAAAATTAAAAGTTTAATCTTTCCAAAGTCATTTCTTCAAAAGTAGTAATTACTAAATCTGCTTCTGTTAAAACATCGGCTGAACCTACTCCTATCGCTTTCATTCCGCCAGCTTTTGCTGCTTGAACGCCTGCTACGGCATCTTCAAAAACAACACATTCGCTTGGTAAAGCATTGGTTGCTTCTGCTCCCATCAAAAATACTTGTGGGTCTGGTTTTCCTTTTGTAATATTATTTCCATCAATAATGGCATCGAAATAATCCAACATTTGAATTCTTTCTAAAATCAATTTAGAATTTTTACTTGCCGAACCTAAAGCAATTTTAATCCCTGCTTCACGAAGGTCAGTTAAAAATTTGGCTACTCCTGGCAATACTTCATTGGGTGTCATCAACTTCACTAAATCTAAATACCAATCATTTTTACGAGTTGCCCATTCCACTTTTTCCGCTTCTGTTAAGCTAACATTTCCCCAATTGAGAATCAATTCTAAGGATTCCATTCTTGAAATACCTTTTAATTGTTCATTCTGATGTTCGGTAAAATCAAACCCTAATTCGTTTGCCAAGCGTCTCCAAGCTTGAAAATGATATACTGCGGTATCTACAATTACGCCATCTAAATCGAAAAGGCAAGCTTTAATATTTGTCATGTGGATTTTTTTAGTTAGTGAATTGTGAGTTAGTGATTGAGTGAATTATCGGACTTTCGAATATGTTATTTCTTTCATGAAAATATATTTTAAGAAATAAACCAAATAAAAATTTTAACACACCTTAATCACAACTCACTCAATCACTAATTCACAATTATATTTGTAAGGATATATTTTATTTTTGTAATTCAAGTATCGTAATTGACATTGCAGGAATTTTCAGGCTTTTCAAATCTCCAACCGATGAATCTGTCATGATATTTTTTGCTGAAGTAAAACCTGATATTCTTTCAACAAATCTTTGTGTATCAAGGTTTTTATCTTCCTTATTTTGACTCATAATTACCATCACACTTTGGTTATTGGTATATCTAAAGTACACATAAATTCCGTCTTGTGGTAAAAATTGAGTTAGTTTTCCTTCCGTAATGGCTTCGCTAGTTTTTCTATAATTAGCTAGTTTCTTTACAAAATCAAAAGCTTCATTTTCTTTTTCAGTTCTACCAGAAGATAAAAATTTGTTTACTTTATCGTCTGCCCAACCGCCTTCAAAATCTTTGCGTACTTCTGCATCCGATGGATTTTTAAAATTTTTCGTCAAATTTTCAGTGCCATAATATAAATGTGGCACGCCACGAGTAGTCAATAAAAAGCCAACACCTAATTTGTATTTATTGAAATCTTCACCAATTACGGAGTAAAATCTGTCCATGTCATGATTATCCAAGAAAGTCATGTTCAAATTCGCATCTTCATACAAAGCATCCATCGCTAAAGTTGAATACAGGCGATTAAAACCTTTTCCCCAATCAAAACCTTGATTCAGGGCATCGTTGATTGCGTTGAAAAGTACAAAGTCGTTCGCAGAAGGTAAAGTACTTTTAAAGGGAACATTCAAATTGTTTTTAGCAAAATACGCTTGCGAATAAGCACTTTGTACAGAATTTTCACCTGTGATAAACATTTTTGGATATTCTTCTACTAAAGCGGCATTGCAACGATTCATAAAATTCAAATCGTTGTATTGATACGTATCAATTCTCCAGCCATCAATACCAAAATTTTCAACCGTCCAGAGTGCATGTTGAATTAAAAAGTTGGCAACAAATTCATTTTTATGATTCAAATCTGGCAAGAAAGCTACAAACCAGCCATTTTGTTGTACTTTAAAATCAGCAGCCGAACCATGTAAAATATCAACCACGGGTTCATCACGATAAGAAGTATTAGTATAAGTATCCCATTGATTCAACCAATTTTTCATCGGTAAATCTTTCAAAATCCAGTGATTAATACCAACGTGGTTATAAACCGCATCTTGAATAATTTTCAAACCTTTGGCATGAGCCGCTTCGATTAGTTTTTTATAAGCCTCATTTCCACCCAAACGTTTATCTACATTATAATGGTCTGTAAAACCATAACCGTGGTAAGCCGAACGCATTGCTCCTCCCTCATTGGTTTGTGGTTGGTTATTTTCAACCACAGGATTCAACCAAATGGTTGTTGCTCCTAATTCTTTTATATAATCTAAATGATTTTGTACGCCTAATAAATCTCCACCGTGACGTAAAAATGGATTTTTTCGGTCGGATGCTAGGTCAGCCATGTCGGCAAATTTATCGTTATTAGGGTCTCCGTTAGAAAAACGATCTGGCAGAATTAAGTAAATAAAATCTTTTGAATTAATTTCTTGGGGCTTTTGGTCACGAACTTTTAGTTGAAATGGATAGGTAATTTTCACCATTTGGTCAACGATTGATTTCTTTCCTTTTTGAACTTTAATTGTTTTTGACAATTCGATAAACATTTGTCCAGCCTGTGTATTGGACGCAATATTCAAATCAAGAAATAAGTAATTGGGATTTTCAACTTGATTAACTTTTTCTAGGGTTACTCCTTGATAATTAATTTTTACTTCACTGCCAGCTATGTTTTTTCCATAAACCAATAATTGTAGTTTAGGATTTTTCATGCCAACCCACCAATTACTTGGATTAATACGCTGAACACTTGGCGTTTGTGCCAAAATACTTATCTGCAAGCACGTAAAAAGAATAAAGAAAATAGTTTTTTTCATGTGTTTTGAAATGGTTAATGGATATACAATGAAACCGAAGAAATACAGACAAAAAAGGATTTTAACATTCAGGATTCTTAGTTTAAAAGAGTATCATTGATGCAATTTTTCAAATAATTTCAAGAATTTCCTAATAATAAAATCATAAATTATGAGCAATTTTATGCAAAGATAAAAGAAAGCCAAAAGAAACGAATCTGTGCTAATCTGTCCTAATACCCAAATTTTATTCTAAAAATGTCTAAAAATACAATCAAAGTCGCAACTTTATTAGGCTTCCTTTTTGCCTTTTTAAGCACGAATGCACAGACGAACAATCCTGTTTCAACAAGTGCCAAACAAAACGCTATTGCCAAAACCAAGAATTATAGTAAATTCAAAAATATTGACCCGAAAAAAAGCAAAAAAATAGTCCCGAAAAATATGACAAATAGCAAAAACGACAAATTAGTAATTTTACAAATGATGTTTCACCTTTGGGGAAACAAGAATACAACCAACAAATTCAATGGTTCGGCAGCCGAAAATGGCGTTACTAAATTTTCTGATATTAATGATGTGGCCTTGAAAAAACTCAAGGATTTTGGTTACTCGCATTTGTACATGACAGGTTTGATTGAACATGCCACGATGGAAGATTTAACTGCTTATGGTATTCCAAAAGATCATCCTGATGTTGTAAAAGGGAGAAGTGGTTCACCCTTTGCCATTAAAGATTATTATGATGTCAATCCATTTTTTGCTGAAAAGCCTAAAAAAAGGATGGAAGAATTTTCGGCGATGGTTGATAGAATCCACCAAAATGATTTGAAATTAATCATGGATTTTGTACCAAATCACGTGGCAAGAGTGTATCATTCTGACATGAAACCGAAAGGAGTAAAAGATTTTGCAGAAACAGATGATACAACAAAATCATTCGACCCACAAAATAATTTCTATTACTTACCCAATACCCAATTTCAAATTCCAGCAGGCGTAAATTCACCTGTAAAAGCTGATGTTCCTTATGTAGAAAGTCCTGCGAAAGTTTCAGGGAATGATGTTTTCTCTTCTCATCCAACCATTGATGATTGGTTTGAAACAGTAAAATTGAATTATGGTGTGGATATTCAACATGGCAGACAAAAACATTTCGACCCAATTCCAAATACTTGGTTGAAAATGGTTGACATTTTGAAATACTGGGCTGATAAAGGTACAGACGGCTTCCGTTGCGATATGGCAGAAATGGTTCCTTATGAATTCTGGCAATATGCAATTGCAGAAGTAAAGAAAAGCTATCCAGACATTATTTTCATTGCAGAAATTTATAATCCGAATGAATACCACAATTACATCAAAATCGGTGGTTTTGATTATTTGTACGATAAAGTAGGTTTGTATGATGGACTTCGTCATTTGGTAGAAAATAAACATGATGCCAGTGTGGAAAGTATTACAAGAGTTTGGCAACATGAATCTGGTGATATTTCAGAACACATGTTAAGGTTTTTAGAAAATCATGATGAAGTAAGAATTAACACTCCTGCTTTTGCAAAAGGATATCCTTTTTCGGCAGTGCCAGCAATGGTTGTAACGGCTACACTTCATACTGGACCAATGATGATTTACTTCGGACAAGAATTAGGAGAATCTGCCAATGAACCAGAAGGTTTCAATACTGCCGACGACCGTACTTCTATGTTCGATTTCTGGGGAGTAAAATCGCATCAAGCTTGGATGAACAATGGCAAATTTGATGGAAAACTTTTGACTGATGAACAAAAGAATTTAAGAAAATTCTATGGCGATTTAATCAAATTTGTGAATATTTCAGAAGCTGTAAAAACTGGTTCTTTCTTTGATTTACAGTATATCCAACAAGGTAATTACGACCGCAAAAAAGTGTATAGCTACCTCCGTCATACTGGTAAACATAAACTTTTATTCGTTTGTAATTTCGACCATTTCCAAAGTAAAACATTTGATTTAGTGATTCCAGAAGGTGCTTGGACAGCCATGGGACTAAACCCAAGTAAAGAATCAACATTTAAAGGAAAATTCAATCAGAAAGAACAATTTAGTCAAAATGCAAATCAAACATTTCCTGTAACAATCCAACCCAACTCAGTACTTATTTATGAAATTTCTCAGAAAAAATAGAATATATCTTCAGCATTTCATTAATTTGAGGAATTAAAATTACATCATTAACCATTTTATGACAAAAGAAAACAAACCCCGCCTTAGCCTTGGTCAAATCATCAACATGAGCATAGGCTTTATGGGTATTCAATTTGGTTTTGCCCTGCAAAATGCAAATACAAGCCGTATATTCGCAACTTTAGGTGCTAATCCAGACGATATTCCAATTCTTTGGATAGCAGCACCACTTACAGGATTATTAGTTCAGCCAATTATTGGCTACATGAGCGACCGCACTTGGCATCACAAATGGGGGCGTCGCCGACCATTCTTTTTTGCAGGAGCCATTTTAGCCACGATTGCATTGATTGCTATGCCACAATCATCAGTACTTTGGATGGCTGGGGCTATACTTTGGATGATGGACGCTTCTATCAATATTTCAATGGAACCATTTAGAGCATTTGTGGGCGATATGCTTCCAAAAGAGCAAAGAACTACTGGCTTTTCGGTACAAACCTTCTTTATTGGTGTCGGAGCGATGATTGCGTCTGGACTTCCTTCTATTTTAGATTACTTTGGCGTACAAAATACTGCCCCAGAAGGAATTGTGCCAGATACTGTTAGATGGTCGTTTTATATTGGAGCTTTTGCTTACTTTGCTTGTATTCTCTGGACAATTCTAAAAACAGAAGAATACCCACCAGAAGATATGGAAGCATTTCAAAGAGAAAAAGATGAAATGAGTTTCTTACACGGCATCAAAGAAACCGTAAACGGATTGTTTAAAATGCCACAAGTAATGCAGCAATTGGCTCTTGTTCAGTTCTTTACTTGGTTTGCTTTATTTTGTATGTGGCTTTTTATGACTGATGCGGTAACAAAAAATATTTTCGGCTCAACAGATACTAAATCTGCGATTTATAATGAAGGAGCAAACTTTGTTGGTATTTGTTTCTTGGTTTATAATGGTACTGCAATGCTTTTTGCACTTTTACTTCCGAGTATGGCAAAAAAGTTTGGTCGTAAAGTAACGCATTTAATCTGTTTAACAGCAGGTGGATTAGGGCTTATCTCTGTTATGTTTGTTACTTCAAAGTATGCTCTATTACCTTCTTTTGTAGGAATTGGATTAGCTTGGGCAAGTATTTTAGCTATGCCTTATGCCATGCTTTCAGGAAGTTTACCTGCCAACAAAATGGGCTATTTTATGGGTGTTTTCAATTTTTTTATTGTAATACCACAAGTTGTTGCAAGTTTGGGACTGAAAAAATTCATGAATTTAACGCAATTAGAGCCTATACATATCGTTACTTTGGGAGGAGTATTGATGATTTTGGCTGGCTTGTTCAGCCTTCGAGTTGATGATAACGATTAAATATTACATGAGAAAAATTAATTTTAGTAGCTTAAATCAAAACCTTGCAAGCTTGATAAAACCTTGCAAGGTTTTTGTGTTTTCATCAGTATTGGTGATGGGAAGTAGTTTTCAACAACCATTATCAGATGAAGAAATTTATCAAAAGAAAATTCAGCAAGCACAAGGTAGCAATATGCACGAATACACGCTGAATATTGCGAAGGGTTTCCTAAATAGACCTTATAAAGCTTATACGCTTGAAAGTAAAGATGAGGAGAAATTAGTGGTAAACCTCAAGGAGTTTGATTGTTCAACCTTCGTAGAAAGTTGTGTAGCAATGGGCTTGACCTACCGAAAAAATGATACTTCATTCGATAAATTTCAGTATTACTTGAAGCGTTTGAGATATTACAATAAAGGGCAAATCAAAGGCTATGAGTCGAGAATCCATTACTTTTCAGACTGGATTTATACGCACAATCAAGACGGACTTTTAGAAGATATTACGCATAGTTTAGGAGGAATCCCATTGAAGAAAGATATTAATTTCATCAGTACAAACTGGGATAAAAACCCAAATGCAGGCAATACTGCACTTCAAGAAAAAATCAGTAAAGTAGAAAATAAAATTAGTAATCAAGATTTTTATTACATTCCTAAAGCCAAAATTAGAAGTATTGAAGATAAATTACTGAATGGTGACATTATCGGTATTACTACCAATATTGATGGTTTGGACATCACGCACGAAGGTTTTGCGATTAGATTACAAGACAAACGAGTATATTTAATACACGCCTCGTCAGAATTCAAAAGAGTAATGGTGAGCGATAAGCCACTGGCAGAATATATGGCTCCGAAAAAAACACAAACTGGAATCATGGTTGCTAGGTTCAAAATTGAATAACCAACCAATCTTCCAGTTTCAGTATTACTTCTTAAAAATCAAATCCTTATTTTTCAAGAATTTCTTAAATGAATTAGTTCCAATATTTTCAGCTTTGATTTCAAGCGAAGTATTGGAACTTTTTTGATTTCCGTAAAACCTATTTTCTAAGTAAACATCATTGATAGTGACTGTTTTACTTTTCAGTTTATGGGCAATTTTCATTGTTTCGCTATCTTTTCCTGCAAAAACTGAACAAGTAAACGGACTGGCAGAATCATTGACTAAATCCAAAGCTTGTGCTTCATTTAAAAATGACTTTACGGGCAAAATTGGGCCATAAGTCTTCTCTTTCATGATTTTCATTTGATGATTTAAGTTCGTCAAAATCGTTGGGCGACAATAATATCCTCCTTTTTGTACAAGGCATTTGGCTGCTCCTGCTACAATCACTGCTCCTTTTTTAACCGCATCAGCCAATTGTTCATTAATCAAAGTAGCTTGTTTTTCTGAAATAATTGGCCCGATTTCTCCATGATTAATATTCGGATAAGCTAGTGTCAACAAATTACTTTTACCAACTAATCTCGATAAAAACTGAGAGTGAATATTACGATGCACGTAAACTCTTTCGATGGCATCAGCCGACTGACCTGCATTGAAAACACCAGCCCACAAAATTGCTGATGAAGCGTGTTCTATATCTGCTGTTTCCGTAACGATAGCCGCTCCTTTTCCTGCAAATAATAATGTGGCTGGGATAAAATGCTTGGCACTTATCTCATAAATTTTTCGTGCATTTACTTCAGAACCTACATAACAAACAGAATCAGTAATGGCACAAAGCATTTCTCCAGTCTCTTTTCCACCTTCCACAAAGTCCACAAGATTATTGAAATGTAAAATTTGACTAATTGTTTTTTCAATAACTTTGATAAATCTTGGCGTTTTTTCAGAAGGTTTTACGATGACAGCACTACCAGCTAATAAAGCAGGTATGACTTGCATCATAACATTCTGTAAAGGAAATTGCCAAGATCCAATGATTCCAACAAGTTCAAAAGGCTCTGAAAACTCTTCGATGTGATAAGTATTATTATGAAGAATTGTTTGTGCTTCGGGTTTGAAATAAGTATTAGCGAAATCACAAAACTGATCAATTGAAGCCATTACTAAATTGACTTCCGATTCGGTTTCAATTTTTCTACCAGTATCAATCGTTAATGCTTCTGTAATTTCTTCAAGATGTCTTTCTAATGCTTTTTTCCAACGCTGAATAGTTTTTATTCTTTGCTCAATACCAATTACTTGCCAGTTTTTCTGAGCCTGACGCATTACATCGGCTTTTATTTGAAGCGTTTCAAAAGAGAGTAGAGAGATTTCATAATCATATATACCTGTTCTTGGATTTCTTACTTTCATTTAATTATAAGGCTTAAGATTCATGCAACACAATTTACGAAATTGCATTTTTTAAATTTACTGTTTTGATTAGTTTTTAGTTGTGTTATGGGTAATTTTAATGTAAGTTTTACGCAAAAGATTATGCAACAAGCAAAAAATATTAAATTACCCTAGATCAATATTAAGAAATTCCTAGAATTACTTAATTATTCCCAATTTTAATCTATATTTAATGCCAAATTTCAAAAATCACTCACACACGCTTAAAATATAATTTTACCTTCCTTCCACTATTTTATGAATACTGTTAAAGATTTCGACAAAAAAGAAGCCATCTTTCAAGCAACACTAGAACTAATTTCAAAACATGGATTCCACAGCTCGCCCATGTCTGAGGTAGCTAAAAAAGCAAATGTGGCCGCAGGAACCATTTATCACTACTTCAAAAGTAAAGATGAACTTATCTGTGCTCTGTACGTTTACAAACGTGAAAAATCTATTCAGAGTATTTTCAAAAACGACGACACAACTAAGCCATTTAAAGATCGTTTTCGTAGTTTCTATCTACAAATGATTAACTACTACTTTACAAATCCCAAAGAGTTTTATTTCTTAGAACAATTCATGAATTCGCCATATATCGGGATGCTCAAAAAAGAGGATATTACTCGACTTGAACAACCCATTTATGATTTTCTTAGAAAAGCAGTTTTCACCCAAGTAGTAAGAGATATTCCTCCTAAAATACTAATTGCGATGGTTACTGGAAGTGCAAGCTCTTTGATTAAACTTCGTTTGTCAGGAGAATTTCTAATGACATCTTCTGACCTAGAAATGGCTTTTTTTACTTGTTGGGACGGTATTAAAAAACCTTAACTTTACTCTTTATTTTTATTGAAAATCTTGAAAGCAAAATACAAAGCACCCAAGAGTAAAATTAGAAACAATAATGAGAATAGTTTCTCGGCACCTTCAGGCAGTTTTGATTGTAATAAAATCATATCGTTGTTGAGTAGTTTAAAATATAAAAAGCAAAATTCTAATGCGTAATCTACAAATTAACTCATCAAACGTTATTCCACAAAGAATTTTACACTATATTTAAAATTTTGAAAGAAAACGCTTTGATAAGCATATCTAAAATTGATGCAAGAACTTATTAAAATTGGAGTAATCAATATTTCAGACAGGGCTAGTGCTGGAATTTATGAAGACATTCCGGGAAAAGCAGTAGTTGAAACTTTAAAGGATTACTTAGTTTCTACTTTTGAAACTGTTTATAAAGTAATTCCTGATGAACAAGACTTAATTTCAGCAACTTTAATCGAAATGGCTGATGTTGAAAATTGTTGTTTAATTGTAACAACTGGAGGAACAGGCCCAAGCAAAAGAGACGTAACACCTGAAGCTACAGAAGCCGTTTGTGACAAAATGATGCCCGGTTTTGGGGAATTGATGAGAGCCGAAAGCTTAAAATATGTTCCCACTGCTATTTTATCAAGGCAAACGGCTGGTCTCAGAGGTAAATCTTTGATTATCAATTTACCCGGAAAACCAAAGGCTATTCGTCAATGTTTGGATGCAGTATTTCCCGCCGTTCCATATTGCATTGACTTACTTGAAGGTCCATATCTAATTTGTAATCAAGAAATTATGAAAGAATTCAGACCTAAACAATAAATAAAAAATCCACAAAGTTGATTTGTGGATTTTTTATTTTACTTCAATTGATTAAGCTCTAAACTCAATTCTTCTATGAGTGATTTGGCTCTTTCTAGCGATATTCTCGGTTCTGGTAATTCTTTACTCATAAAAGCAGATACTTCCCAAATTTCTGCAATTGATTTCAATGAAATTTCAAAACTTGGAATCGAAGAATCATCAGAACTGAGCAATAAAGTACCTTTTACTTTAATCTGATTATAAACTCTTCTATAAATAACACCCTGTTGCGGGGTAATTAAAATATAAAATTTTCCATCCAAAATATTCGTCCAATGGTCAATGGCATTGCCAATGACAATTGAATTTTGCAAAGGAAAATCACTTCCCATTTCAAACGCCCTACTCTTTTCAGAATTCACAAAAGGCATGGAAAAAGTAGTTAACGTTTTGATGTATTCTGTTTTAGTATAATTCGCCAAATAGTCTTTTATCTGTGACCTTTTTACATAAGGAATTCTGATTTCAAAGTTTTTATGCAGACTTTCATTCAGCGATTTATTATTATGCTGATTTTCAGAAAATGACTTAAAATTTTGCTCAGGAATAGTATAATTTACTCGATTATGAACAAATTGATTTTCGCTTCTAACAGGTTGTTCTTCCTTCTCTTCTTGAAAATAATCATCAATAATTTTAGCAATTGGTTGCGGTTCAGCTTCTTTCTTCTGAAAAGTATTTACAGCATCATTCACTGGCATTTTTACTTGCTCAATAATACCTGTAGTACTTTGTCCTAAACTAATGCCGGGTGTTTCACGAATTTTTCTAATATCAGTCTTAATCAAAGAATCTACAGAAGTACCAAATACTTGTGCAATGGTTTTGAGGTTTTCTAAATTCGGATTGGCTCTGGCTTCTTCATAAGCCCCTAATAATGAGCGTTTAATCCCAATTCTGCGAGAGAACTGTTCTTGAGTAAGCCCATTCAATCGACGAAGATACTTTATATTATTGCTAACGATAGACATGGTTTGACGGTTAAATCACTAGCGCTTGTCTCAATGAATCATTTTGCAAGGCAATAGCTTAAGAAATATTTTTTCTGTGATTAAAAATATTCAAGTAAATTTTCAACGATTTTTTTAAAAATATTGGATAAATATTTTCGTAAAATAACGATAATTTAAGTAGAATGCCAATTATGGATAGAGAATAATTGGCATCTATACTGCCTAATTTTTCAATGAATCTTTTTGTAATTTTTCCGCCAATTTAACGGCTTCATAAGCATTCACAATGCCTCCGCTTAATGAAAGTTTTCCAAATTCAATTAATTCAGATGAACCCGGACGAGCAACTTTTAATTGTGCTAATTTGATAGAAGATTCTAAAATAATTTGCTTTACTTGCTTGTAAGTAAAAGTTGGATAATATGAAATCAATAAAGCGGCTAAACCTGAAACAACTGGTGCAGCCATACTTGTGCCACTCAAATCTTCATATTTTGAACCCACAACCGTCGATTGAATATCTACTCCAGGAGCAAAAACATCCACTGTTTTTTGTCCATAATTAGAAAATTCAGCGACTGTATTGGTTGACTGCATCCATGAAGTTGCTCCTACTTCAATCCAATTATCAGCCTCGGTACCATCTAATAAATGTTTTGTTGGATAATTTTCTTTGGTATCAATATCTTGGTTTTCGTTTCCTGCCGCATGAATCAATAAAACTCCTTTTGATTGTGCAAACTTAACGGCTTCATCAACCGCAGATTTTTGAGGTGAAACAGTTTTCCCAAAACTCATATTAATTACTTTCGCTCCATTTTCAACAGCATACAAAATAGCATTTACAACATCTTTATCACGTTCATCGCCATCAGGCAAAGCTCTAATCACCATAATTTGAACATTATCAGCCACGCCAGCAATACCAAAATCATTATTGCGATTCGCAGCAACAATTCCAGCGACATGAGTACCGTGACGAGCATCTGGGCCTTTTACCTCATTATTCCCATAATTTCTATCTTGAATATTATTTACATCATCACCAACGATTGCTCTAGGATTATAAGTAAGATTCACACCATAATTCAGTTGAGTATCATAATATTCATAAGCTTCTTGAAGCTTGGTTTCATCTTGTCCTAAATCCAAAATCAATTCAAATACTCTTTTAGCTTTCTTTAATTCTTCGCTATCCTTATTTGTAATTTTACTTAAATCGGCTTTAGTTATTTCTTTTACACCCAAATATTGAGTCAATTGAAGCTTGGCATCTATAAATTTATGATAAAGGTTAATCACAAAAACCCCTTGCTCTTTTGCTTCTTTTAACTTGTTCTCGTATTCTTGTTTGTATTTTTTGTACAAATCGTACTCCTTTTTTTCCTCTACAGAAAGAGCTGTTGTCTCGTTATAATACTCATATTTTTTTTGAAGACGAGCAAATTCTCTGGTAATTTCCAAGCTTTCTTTTGCAATGTCTTCTCCGTTTTTTCCTCCTAAAAAATCCCATCCATGAATATCATCAATGTAGCCATTCTTATCGTCATCAATGCCATTATTAGGAATTTCCTTAGCATTAACCCAAATTTTATTGGTTAAATCTTCATGAAGAATATCAACGCCTGAATCAATAATTGCGACGATAACAGGCTTTGATTTTTTATTTTTCAAAATATCACGATAAGCTTTTTCAGTACTGATTCCACGTACTTTATCATCAGAAAAATCTAAATTAAACCAATTGGAAGGAGCATGTTCTAGTGAAGGTTCAAGATATTGGGCATTAGAAGTATTGAAAAGGAAAAGCAGCCAAATCAAACTGAGTTTTGGTAAAATATTCATGGCGGTTATAAAAAATTAAGGATTATATGCTGTTGATGAATTAATTATCTGTAAATCTATGAAAAAGCAAATTCAGATAAAAATGGCAGTTTTAAAAGAAAACACTAAAAGATAGATTGAATATTGTTTTTTAATTAAAAAAACTGGTACAATTTAACATTTTAAACATAATTTCTTTCATAGAATCACCTCTTCATGTGATTTTAAAATCAAAGACTCTTCAACAAGCGTTGACTTTTTGACTGACGTATCAATTGATCAACTGATGTACAATATAATCGGTTGTGGTTAGTATTTTAAAATATGAAGCAATGTGTAAAAATTACCATAAGTTCGCAAATCTGTTTATGTATTTTCCAAGAATATTTTTTTACTTTTTAAGCATTTGTCTTATTTATGGCTTTTCACCATCAAAAATGAACCTGTGTTACAAGGGAATAGTTTACTGATATGATGTACATACATTAAATTTGGGTATCTCCATAAATTCAGAAACGATGAACAAAATCTTTTACGAAAAGAATAATTATTACCCTTGGCTTATATGTTTTTCTGGATTATTGATTTTAGTTGTCATCAACGGACTAACCACCACTTCGCTTTCAGTTTTCGATAAAGTTTTTATCAATGAATTTCATTGGAAACGAGATGAATTAAAACTGCGAGAATCTATAACCAATAGCGTGACACTCTTTTTTATACTTATTTCAGGAGTAATTATTGATAGAATCAGGGTGAAAAAGATGATGCTTTTTGGCAGTTTCGTTTTAACAATCGCTTTGTTTTCATATAGTTTTGTTACCAACAAGTACCAAGCTTATTTTATTCATTTCCTGTTAGGTTTATCCATGATTACCGCTGGTTCTGTTGCTTGTATCATTTTGGTTTCCTCATGGTTTCAAGAAAAAAAGGGATTGGCTTTAGGCATTGTATTAATTGGCACAAGTTTAGGAAGTGCTATCTTCTCTCCTTTTAATCATTATTTATTATCCGAATTTGGTTGGCGACAATCATTTATGATTTTAGCAGCTTTTCCTACTTTAATTTTCTTCTATATTTACTTCGTAGTTGAAAATTCACCAAGCGATATTTCCATTAAAGCACTGGGTAATGAAAACATAACGAACGATTTACTCATCGAAGGAATGACTTATCAAGAAGCTACTAGAACACATCTTTTTTGGCTAATTTGTCTTTGTGGCTTTATTACTTTTTACTGTTTGGTTGGCACCATTGCCAATGTTTTCTTGCATTTAGTGGGACTAGGATTTACTGAAACTCGTGCGAGTTTTTATCTTAGTTTATACTTTATCATGGCTGGTTTGGCGAAGCTATTTGTTTCTATTTTTTCAGATTATATCAATCCATATTGGGTATTTTCAATTTGCTGTATCATGATGATGATGGGCTGTTTTGGTCTTTCCATGATGAATATTCAATTTGTATTTCCTTCAATCGCCCTCATGGCTGTAAGTTGGGGCGGAATTTATTCTTTGTATAATCTTATCGCTATCAAAACATTTGGCTTAGCCTCCGCAGGAAAAATTAACGGTACTATTAACATGTTTGAAGGTGGTGGTTCGTTATTAGGTCCCGTCATGACAGGATTCGTTTTTAGTATCAATCATTCATATCAATTAGCATTCACCATCAATGCAGGATTAATGTTTGTCGTATTAATTCTTTCTTTGAGATTCAAGGCATTTATGCTAAAACTCCAGAAACCAATCTCCCCTCAATAAAATACATGAAATATAATTTTGACGAAATCATCAACCGAAAAAACACCGATTCTCAGAAATGGGATATGTTTAATGACCCAGAGAATGTAATTCCAATGCCTGTGGCTGATATGGATTTTAGATGTCCTGAACCTATTTTAGAAGTACTTAATAATATTACAGAGCACGGAGTATTTGGTTACTCTATTGTTCCTGAAAAGTTGAAAGACCTTTTTCAAGACCGTCTGAAAAATCTTTATAATTGGGAAACTGAAAAAGAATGGCAAGTATGGATTCCCGGTTTAGTTCCTGCTATTTATGCTACTTGTAAAGCAATCGGAGAAGCTGGTGATGCTATTATCACTGCTATTCCTGTGTATCATCCTTTCCATTTAGCACCTGCTTATGTCGATAAAAAGTTGCAGACGTTCCCGATGATTGAAGCGGATGGACGATGGACTTTCGATTTTGAAGCTTTGGAAGCGACGATTACTTCTGACACAAAATTGTTTATGTTGTGTAATCCACATAATCCTGCTGGAACAGTTTTCACGAAGGAAGAACTACAAAAATTGATTGACATCTGTGAAAAACATGACATAGTGATTTGTTCAGATGAAATTCACGCTGATTTAATTTTAGATATTCATAAAAAACATATTCCCACTGCAAGTTTAAGTAAAAAGGCAGCCGACAGAACCATTACTTTGATGGCTCCTTCCAAAACTTTTAACATTGCGGGATTGGGTTGTTCGGTTGCGATTATCCCTAATCCTGAACTTCGTCAGAAATTTGAAAAAGCCAAACATGGATTTTTTCCACCGCTTACTCGTTACTCACAAGAAGCTGCTTTTGTGGCTTATCGTGATTGTGAAGATTGGCGTTTGGCTTTAGTTGATTATCTGAAAGAAAATCATGATTATTTATACGAAGCCTTGAATGGCTACAAAGGATTAAAACTCCTTCCTTTAGAAGCTACATATTTGGCTTGGATTGATGCCAGAGAAACAGGTATCGAAAATATCCAAGAGAAATTCCTTAAAGCGGGCGTAAGAATAATGGACGGAAAGATTTTCAAAGGCGAAGGATTTTTTAGATTAAACTTCGCTTGTCCGAAAGCCACACTCATCGAAGCCATTGAAAGAATTAAAAGTGCTTTGGCAGAATAAATTAAAAATCCCTCCAATTTTTGATAGTTTGGAGGGATTTTTTTTACCTTACAATCCCATTTCAAAATATCAGGATAAAATTCGGTATAATTTTAATAATTTCCACTTTGGAAAATAAACTATTTACATGGAAAATAATATGGAAGAAAATAAAGCTTTACGCTCACAAAATTGGTTTGGGAAAACAGGAAAAGATGGTTTTATTTATCGTGCTTGGATGAAAAATCAAGGTATTCCGCACGACCAATTTGATGGTCGCCCTGTCATCGGAATTTGTAATACTTGGTCGGAACTTACCCCTTGCAACGCTCATTTCCGTGATTTGGCAGAAGCCGTAAAGATTGGCGTGTATGAAGCAGGTGGTTTTCCTGTGGAGTTTCCAGTAATGTCTTTGGGCGAAACTTTGATAAAACCTACTGCCATGTTGTACAGAAATTTGGCAAGTATGGATGTAGAAGAATCAATTCGTGCCAATCCTGTTGATGGTGTAGTATTGCTTTGTGGTTGCGATAAAACAACTCCTTCTTTAGTGATGGGTGCTTGTAGTGTAGATATTCCAACCTTGGTTATTTCTGGCGGGCCGATGTTGAAAGGACATTTTAAAGGAAAAGATATTGGTACTTCTGATGTTTGGCGTTTTGCTGAAGCCTATAAATTAGGACAAATTTCACAGTCGGAATTTGTGGAAGCTGAGGCTTGTATGGCTCGTACTCAAGGACACTGTGCTGTGATGGGAACGGCTTCTACAATGGCAACGATGGTTGAGGCATTGGGTTTATCTCTTCCCAATAATGCTTCGATTCCTGCGGCGGATGCTCGTAGAAAAGTAATTTCTCAGTTTTCGGGAAGACGTATCGTAGAAATGGTGAAAGAAAATTTAACCCTTTCAAAAATTCTTACTCGTGAAGCCTTTGAAAATGCGATTATGGTCAACGCTGCGATTGGCGGTTCAACCAATTTTGTGATTCACTTATTGGCGATTGCAGGTAGAATTGGCGTTGATTTAAACATTGAAGATTTCGACAAATTCTCTCAAAATATTCCATTATTAGCCAATCTTCAACCATCTGGTGAACATTTTATGGAAGATTTGTATTATTCTGGTGGTTTGCCAGCGGTAATTAAAGAAATGCGTGAAGTACTTCATAATGATGCTTTGACAGTAAACGGAAAAACAATTGGTGAAAACTGTGCAGATGCTGAGGTATATAACAGAAACATTGTGGCTACGATGGAAAATCCTTTCAAACCCAATTCTGGCATTGCTGTAGTAAAAGGAAATCTTTCTCCGAATGGAGCTGTGTTGAAACCTTCAGCAGCTACGCCTGAATTAATGGTTCACCGTGGTAAAGCAGTAGTTTTTGAAACCATTGAAGATTATCACGCCAGAATTGAAGACCCGAATTTAGACATCGACGAAAATTCTGTGATGGTCTTGAAAAATGTTGGGCCAAAAGGTTATCCAGGCATGGCAGAAGTTGGCAATATGGGTATTCCAAAGAAGCTTTTAGAAAAAGGTGTTCATGATTTAGTTAGAATTTCTGACGGAAGAATGTCAGGTACAGGTTTTGGAACGGTTGTATTGCACGTTTCGCCAGAAGCTGCCGCTGGTGGAAATTTAGCTTTGGTTCAAAATGGCGATTATATCAGTTTGGATGTGCCAAACAGAACGCTAAACTTAGAAGTATCAGACGAAGAATTGGCTGAAAGACGTAAAAATTGGGAAGCTATCGACATGAATATTACTCGTGGTTATGTAAATCTTTATATCAATCACGTTGAACAAGCTCACTTAGGAGCTGATATGGATTTCTTGAAAGGAAAATCTGGAAGTATCGTTACCAGAGATTCTCATTAGTACCAAAATGATGCTCGTGAGTATCAAAACGATACTCACGAGTATTAAAACGATGCTCACGAGTATTAAAACGATGCTCATGAGTATCAAAATGATGCTCACGAGTATCAAAACGATGCTCACGAGTATCAAAACGATGCTCACGAGTAGCAAAACGATGCTCACGAGTAGCAAAACGAGACTCTTGAGTATTAAAATGTGACACTGTGTCAAAAAACAGATTTTGTAGCGGCAAACCCTTGCGGTTGCCGTTCTGAGTGCGGCAACCGCAAGGGTTTGCCGCTACAAAAAAAATACGGTTTTGAGAAGTTGTACCAAATTGAATCTTTCATAAAGTACTAATTCAAAATTCATATCTCTCAAAAAATCTTTTGGGGAATTTTCTTATCTTCGATTTCATTCAAAAATCTTCAACAACAACATGAAAAAACATTTACTCTTAATCTCGCTTTGTTTTTGGGCGAGTTTTAATTTATCTGCTCAAAATCCTGTCAAACGTGCTTTAAAACCCTCTGATGTTTATCGTTTAAAAACAATTTCAGATGCTAAAATTTCACCTGATGGGAATTGGGTAAGTTACACGCTTTCAACGGTTGATTCTGCCAAAAATAAAAGAAATGCCGATGTTTACATGGTTTCTTGGGATGGAAAAGAAACCGTTCAACTCACGCACACGCCTGACGGTGAATCTCAAGCTCGTTGGAGTCCAGACGGGAAATACTTGTCCTTCATTTCATCAAGAAATGGTTTAACAAGTGGTCAAATCTGGTTAATGGACAGAAGAGGTGGCGAAGCCAAACAATTGACAGATTTGAAAAAAGGTGATTTAGAAGAATATGCTTGGTCGCCAGATGGGAAAAAAATTGCTTTGGTCATTAAGGTTTCGGCTGATACTTCTAAATCAAAAGTACCCAAACCCATCGTAATTGACCGTTTTCAGTTTAAAAGAGATGTTGAAGGTTATATTACCCGAAGCTCGACGCATCTCTATTTATTTGACATTGAAACCAAAAAGATTGATACTTTAACCAAAGGAAATTTTGAAGAAGAATCACCAGTTTGGTCACCCGATGGAACACAGATTGCCTTTTTGAGTAATCATTCTGAAAATCCAGACAAAAACTCAAACAGTGATATTTTTGTGATGGATGCGAAAGCCAATGCTCCAGTAAAGCAATTAACAACTTGGACGGGAAGAGATTATTCACCCGTTTGGAGTCCAGATGGCAAACAAATTGCCTATTTGAGAACTACTTCTTCTGAAGCCTACATCATGTACGACCAGTCTATTTTATGCACGATTTCAAAAGATGGAGGCGAACCAAAACTCTTGACGAAAACATTAGACAGACCTGTTTCTTCACACAAATGGACAAAAGACGGTACGGCATTAATCGCTTTAGTAACCGACGACCGTACAAGATACATTGCACAATTCAACGCTATTGACGGAAAAATCACTAAACTAATCGATGGAGAAAGAAGCTTTACAGCATTAGAAAGACATCCTAGTGGCACTTTTTTAACGACGATGAGTAACCCGCAAACGCCTGCGGAACTATATGTTTTTGAAAATAATGCCATTAGAAGATTGACTAAACATCATGAAGCTTTCCTTGCACCTTTGGCATTGGCAAGCGTTGAAGGTTTTACCTCAAAAAGTAAAGATGGTGCTTTGGTTTCAAACCTTTTGTATCGCCCAGCGAATGCTTCAAAAACAGAAAAATTGCCTACGATTTTCTTTATTCACGGTGGGCCAGTAGCACAAGATGAATTCAGTTTTGATTTAAGTCGCCAAATGTTGGCTGCCGCTGGTTATAATGTGGTGGCGGTAAATTATCGTGGTTCAAACGGTAGAGGTTTAGCATATTGTAAAGTAATTTCGGGTGATTGGGGCAACAAAGAAGTATTGGACATTTTGGGTGCAACCGATTATGTAGTCAATAATGGCATTGCTGACCCAGAGAAATTAGGAATTGGTGGCTGGAGTTATGGCGGAATCTTGACAGATTATACCATTGCAACGGATACTCGTTTTAAAGTAGCATCAAGTGGTGCAGGCGTAGCAATGATTTCATCAATGTATGGTGCAGACCAATATATTTTACAATACGAACATGAATTAGGGGCGCCGTGGAAAAATTTTGATAAATATATCGCACTTTCGTATCCATTCTTGAAAGTAGAAAAAATCAAAACACCAACACAGTTTATGGTCGGTGAAAGTGATTTTAATGTACCAGCCATCGGTAGTGAACAAATGTATCAAGCGTTCAAATCAGTAGGAATTCCAACGGAATTGATTATTTATCCGGGACAATTTCATGGCATCACCAACCCCATTTTCCAAATCGACCGCTTTGAGCGTTACTTGAAATGGTTTGGGAAGTATTTGAAGAAGTAAAATAGCTGTCAGCTATCGGTCTTCGGATTTCGGCTGTAGGATTTCAGATTTTTTTTGGTTTTCCATAAACACATACAATCAGTTCCAAATGATAGAATACTTCATGAAAAAAATATTTTATCAATGTATTTTTTTACTCCTTTTTTACTCCTTTGCGTCGTTTAGTCAAGTGACGATTAAAGGCAAAGTAATTGACGAAGAAAATAATAAGCCATTACCTTTTTCAACGGTTTTTGTGGTAGGCTCATCCATTGGAACAATTGCTAATGAAAACGGAGATTTCATCCTAAAAGTATCTTTCGGAACCATACAAATCGGGGCTTCATTTATTGGTTATACAACAGTCAGCTCCGTTTTTGAAAGTAAACAATTGATTGCCAAAACACTTACTTTCAAGTTGATGCCAGTCAGCAAAGAATTACTTGAAGTAAAAATTGAAGGCAAAGTAAGCAAACAGTGGCTCAGAGATTTTAAAGTTTTCAAAAAAGAATTTCTAGGAGAAAGTGATAAAGATGGAGATTATGAAATTGAAAATCGGAATAAAATTCGATTGTTTTGGGAAGAAAACAAACTCTTTGCCAGTTGTGATGAACCGCTTGTTATCATCAATCACAAGCTTGGTTACAAAGTATTTAGTACTTTGCAAGAGTTTCAATACACAACCAATGGCGATGTTTCTTATTTAGGTATTACTCGTTTCGAACCTTTGAAAGCACAAAACCAAACAGAACAAAATACTTGGGAACAAAACCGAAAAGAAGCTTATTTAGGTTCTCCAAACCATTTTTTCAAATCATTGATAAGACATCAACTAAAAGAAAATAAGTTTTTAGTCGTAAAAGATACTTTGTTCAATTATCGCATTAATGATTTTTATCAAAAATTGGCAAACAAAGCTTTTCAGATAGATTTAGATAAAATGATTGAGCCAGATTCTGTAAATCATCAATATTTTTTTAAGCTCAACTCTCCTATCGAAATTGTTTATGAAGGAAAAAATAATCAACAAGCCAATTATCGTTATCGATATTTACGCTTTGAGCACACAAGTATTTACCTTTCCAATAAAGATGACATAAAATACTTAACTTCACAAGGAGAATTGTATCCTCCGCAATCCTTAAAATTTTTTGGGAGTATGGGGAATTATCGCATTGGAATGGCTTTACCTTCCGATTATGAGCCTTGATAAAATTTTTAAAACAGTACGAAACAAAACAGAAGAATATGCTTGAACAACGTTTCCAAAACCAAGTAGCGATTGTCACTGGTGCAGGTATTGGCATCGGTTTTGAAATTGCGAAACAACTAGCAGAGCAGGGTGCTAAAGTGATGTTGAACGATATTGATGAGGGTTTGGCGGACTCTTCGGCAAAAACAATTCGAGAAAATGGAGGAATTTGTGAAGCTTTTGGTGGAGATGTAGCTGACTTGGGAATCATTCAGCATTTAGTTCAAAAAACAATAAAAAGCTTTGATAAAATAGATATTTTAATTGCCAATGCTGGTATCACAACTTTTGGCGATTTCTGGGAATATCAGCCTGAATCAATGCAGAAAATCTTACAAGTAAACTTGTTTGGCACTTTCTTCTTGACCCAAGCAGCAAGTAAACAAATGCTAAAACAAGGACATGGCGGAAGTATTTTACTAACGTCTTCTGTGACGGGACATCAGGCACATAAATATTTAGCAGCTTATGGAATGACAAAAGCGGGGATAGAACAACTGGCTAAAAATTTAGTGGTTGATTTATCCCCGCATCAAATTAATATCAATACTGTTGCTCCGGGTGCAACGCTTACTGAACGGACTTTAAGCGATGCTAATTATCTTGAAACTTGGTCCAGAATTACTCCTACTGGTCGCCCAGCTACTGTTCAAGACATTGCCAATGCAGCACTTTTCTTAGTTTCTCCACTTTCCAGACAAATCACTGGTCAAAGTATCGTAGTAGATGGCGGCTGGACTTCTGTTGGTCCTTCGCCTTATTAGTTGTGAGTTAAAAAAATTCTTTTCTTTAAAACAAGTTCATAGATACTGTATTATTCCAACAGTTTCAGCGAATAAAATTCACAACTCATCACTCATAATTCACAACTCACAATTATTTCTAGCTTTTCCAATATTTCTTCAAATTATAACTAAACGTTAACATAAAATATTGTTGAAGAACATTCGATTGATTGTCTTCGATATAAGTTGTTGTTATGTTTCTTTGAATACTGGTGTTTAATTTCAATAAATCGAATACAGACAGGCGAATTTCTCCTTGTTGTTTATCAAACAATTTCTTCGCTACAGCCATATTCCATAATGTATAAGATTGATTGAACGAAGACGAAAGTCCAGAGTTTGAATAATAAGTAGCATCTGTATTAAATACAATTCCTTTCCAGAAAATAATATTTAAACGCAACTTTACATTTTGATTAAAGTAATTATTATTCAAAGTATTTGAAATGGTATTTTGAACAAAGCTAATATTTGAGTTTGACGAAATCGTAAAGTCAACATTTTGGCTAATATTACTACTTAACACTAAACCAAAAGCATAACGTTGAGAATCGCTATAATTCAAAGCACTGTTAATTAAGCCGGGTGTTCTTGAAAAACTAGCCGTAAGATTGGTATTGATGTTTGACTTGATAGCTTTCACAGGAAAACCATAAGAAATAAAACCTCTCACCGAATACTGTCCATCTAAATTAACAGGACGAGAAAGCTGAGAGCCTGACTTTAAGATGATGTCTTTGCTAATTACAGTATCTCTTGTTGCGATAAAACTGCTATTTGTAATATTTCCTACTACAAAGTTGGCACTCATTAAAGTAACAAAATTCGAGAAAGTAGTTGGACTAGTCGCTGTATAACGTAGAGAAAGCTGGTGTTGATATTCTTGTGTTAATCCAGAGTTACCGGTTGATAACCTCAATGGATTATTGTTATTTACTACTTCTTGCAATTGGCTTATACTTGGCTGTTGCGTTTGTGTTTGATAATTAAAACGCACAGATTTAGCATTACCATTGATATTATAACGCATTGAGAAAGAAGGCAAAATATTGTTAAAGCTTTTGTCCAAGTTATACACTTTAGGAAAAATCTGCTCATTCATCAAATGTGCATTCTGATAGCGTACTTCCGCAGAAATATTCATATTTCTTGAGAACTGACGGAAACCAGTTCCAATTCTGTAGTTATAATAATCACTGTTGAAAACGTTACTTAACAAAGTATCTAAACGGTTGTAAGTTTGTTCTGAATCAGAAAAATTATACGCATATTTTTCTGACTGGCTTTCATTATAACCAAAACTTGTACTCAAGAAAACCGCACTTTGCTTACTGATAGGTTCTGAATAATATAAACTTGTTGAAAGTCCCAAACCATTGGCATCGGTATTGGAACGTTGATTCAAAATTCTAGCTGAAGGATTTGTTCCATAAAAATTATTAACTGAATTCAATGAACCTTCTGCATTTCTGTCGTTATAAGTAGTAGTCACATTAAACGTTAATGAACGCCCCATTTTAGCAAATCGATGTCTGAAAAGTATATTGTTAGAGAAATTAATAGCATTATTATTACTTGCGTTTTTATTCAAAACATCATTCAGTTTACTACCTTTCAAGTTGGTAACACCATCGTAGCCAGAACTTGCATCAGTAGTTTGAAAACTTAAATTAGGTGTCATTACTAATGAATTATTATCATCAATTTTATATTCTAATCTAAAATATGCACGGTGATTCAAGCTTTTCGTACTTGAATTACTATTTTCAGTATATGTTTGTCCAGCATTTGAACTTTGGATATATTGTTGAAAACTGTTTTCTACAATAGAATTACTTGATTGATTCAAGAAATAACTTCCTTGTAATTTCAATTTTGTTCCCCATTCGTTAGAATAGTTTAAACCAAAAGCATTCGTTGTGTTATAACCGGGTTGATTATTAACCAAAAAATTCCCAGAGTTGTCACCGCCGCCACCAGCACCGCCGCCTCCGCCACGGTTTCCACCACCACCGCCACCTCTGCGTGACTGTGCACTACCGCTGGCAACACCTGTAAGATCTTCCGAAGAAAAATTTTGTTGATTAATATTATTCGATTGAAACAAGACTGTCAAACGACTATTTCCTTTGAAACGATTAATACTTGAACCTACTCTGTATGAATCGTTTGTACCAATACCAGCAGAATTTCTACCGAAAACACCATTTCTCATATCAGGACGAGTAGTAATGTTTACGGTTTTAGTCGTATTACCATCATCCAATCCTGTTAGTTGAGATTGTTCACTCAATTGGTCAAATACCTGAATTTTATCAATTACTTCAGCTGGAATATTTTTCATGGCTGCGGTTGCGTCTTTTCCGAAGAAAAGTTTTCCATCAATCATTACTTGTTTTACTTCTTCACCTTGAATTTGCATTTTACCATTTTCAACAACCGCACCTGGCAATTTTTCGATTAATTCATCTGCATTAGCATCAGGATTTACTTTATAAGCTCTAGCGTTGAATTCCAAAGTATCTTTTTTCTGAATTACAGCGGCTACTTGCCCGACTACTTTTACTTCGTTAAGTGTCTGACTATCTTCAATCAAAAGCAATGTACCTAACGCAACGGTTGGCTCGTCTGCAACAGTAATATTTTGTCTGAGTTCTTTATATCCTAAGAAGCTTACACGGATAGAATAATTGCCTTTCCTTACTTGCTGAAACTGAAACTTTCCTAAATCATTGGTAGGTATAGTTCTTTTTCGAGTAGAGTCTGCAAGATTAACAAGTGAAACATAGGCACTTTTTAATGTCTTTTGGGTAGCCATCTCTCTAATTTCTCCGCTAATTACAGTTTGAGCATAGAATTTGGTACAAGATAGGATTAGGGCTAAGAGGAAAAATATTTTTTTCATAACGAAGGTTTGTTTTTATTTTAACACAAATTAAAAAAAACGTAGCTGAAGCACTCTGATTTGAGACAAGCACGAATTATTGTGCGACTTATCTGTAATTAATTTCTTTTATGGTAAATTTGAGTTTATATGGATTATCTATCTTTGATAATTCATATAAATGCTTTAGATTAAGTCTAATGATAATGGTTTAATCATAAATTTTATTTATTTTGAATCCTTTAAATAAATGCCAAATTTTGAACCTCATTTCTTAAATAATTCTTTGTCCTCTTCGTTAGTAAATCAAAAACAACAAAATGAATAAACCTCAACAACACAAAATAGTATTATACTTCTTAATGACTTGCATAGGTATTTGGTTTGCAAGTTGTAAGAATAAAATAAGTGACCCAGACCCAATCCCAAGTAATCAGTATCTAGTAAGCAGCACATTGATTGGTACCTATTCAAAAGATGTACTAAAAACCAGAACTGATGTTTTAACTGGGGGAATAAATGACCCATTGGTGGCTATTTTTATTAGCGGTTTACTTAAGTATGACGTGAAGGCTTATAAAATTATTTATAAAACAAAAAATACAGATGGCACTGAAATTCAAGCTTCGGGTGCTTTGATTGTACCACAAACCACAGAAGCGGTTCCATTAATCAGCCAACAACATGGTACCATTCGTTCTGATAGTGCCGCTCCATCAAACTATGGAACAAGTAGTGAATCTTATACAATTGCCTCCCTTTTCGCTTCAAATGGTTATATCATTTCCTGCCCAGATTACATTGGCTATGGAGCTTCAAAAAGCATTGTTCACCCTTATGAACATCGTGAAAGTTTAGCACAAGCCAGTTTAGATATGATTCGTGCTTCTAAAGAATTTATCACGACTGAAAAATTAAACTGGAGTAAAAAATTGATGATTACAGGCTACTCTCAAGGAGGTTTTGCTACGATGTCTTTACAAAAGAAAATTGAAGAACAATTCCCAACGGAATTCAATTTAGTCGCTTCCTCTTGTGGTGCTGGTGCTTATAATAAAACGGCTTTCATGAAGTATTTGATTAACGAAACCACTCATGCGATTTCAGAATACAATCAACTTTACATTTGGGTAGTACAAACTTATAACCGTATTTATGGACTCAACAGAGCAATGAATACTTATTTCAAGGAGCCTTATGCCACAGACATTCAAAACAATGGAAATACTGCAAATGTACCTGTAAGTTTCAATCTTACCTTTGCAGATGCTTTCAAGAAGAATATCAATGATGGAACAGATACTCAATTTTTGAATGCTGTAAAAGACAATGACGTTTTTGATTGGGCACCAAAAACAGAAACGCAATTGTATCATGGCAATGCTGATCAACAAGTATTTTACTTAAATTCATCGACAGCAGTTACTGCCATGAAAGCAAAAGGTGGCAATGTTACTTTAATTACAAAGGCTGGTGGAACGCATGGTTCAACTTTACAAGATTATGCCATCGGAACTTTCAACTTTTTCAATGGCAAAAAATAAATAAACGCCGAAAATGGTTTTGAATAGCCTAGTAAAATTGCTTAGGCTATTGAAAATTTGAATTATTGTTTATAATTTTATCAAAACCATTAAAATCCCTGAAAAATCAATGCAACTTTCGCTAATTTCTGAAATGCCCGAATTAGAAAAGAAAATTTTCTTGGACATTTACGCTAAGGTGTACTTTGATACTCGCCGTAATCGCCCAAGATTAAAAACCATTGATGGACAAGCGATTCCCTGTGATTTGAAAATTGGTTGCCCCACAAAAATTATCGCTGATTTCCCTGAAGGAACTATTTATAAATTAGACGCTCGTTTGATTCAAAAGAATGGTCGTCAACCGTATTTCTTGACAATCAATAAAAAGAAAGTACAAAGAGCCATTGAATTTTTTGAACATAATTTACAAATTCAAAAAGGCTTAAAAACAGAATGTAAAACCAAGAAAGTAACTTTTGAAAAAGTAAAAAAAGACAAAAAAACTGATACTTTTAAAGACGACATTTCGATTTTTTAAAGATAAAAACATGAGTCATCCCGAATTTTAAAATCACAAAAAAGCGGTCAAAATTAGTTTTTGACCGCTTTTTTGTGATTGATGAGCAATGAATTCCTACT
>NZ_JACHKT010000024.1 GCF_014204325.1 Arcicella rosea | reverse complement strand
CAAGTAAATCACCTCAAATAAAATGAAAAATCCACCCAGAATATGAGTGGATTTTATTATGAATGAATATTGAAAAACAATTTTCAAGGAAAGCCTAAGTAGAAACAAAAAAGGAAGCTTTCGGGCTTCCTTTTTTGTTTCTATTTATGTATATTGAAAAGTATTTCTAAGGTTTAACACCTATTCTACGAGTAGTATCTTATTCTCAATTGCAGTCTCTAAGAGCTTACTTGGACCTCTACTTCTTTCTCCCATTAGTATTACAGCATATTTAGCTCGTGTAACAGCAACATACATTCTATTATGCCAAGCATAGTTTAAGAAGTGAGATGATTCCGTAAAACTGTCAACTAAAGTTGGTGGAACTCTACTTTTATCTACCCCAACAATTATTGTTCCGTCAAATTCTAATCCACCAACATAATCTATACCAGATACTAAAAACCTGTTACTTTTGGTTGCCGACTTAACAGTTTCGAGATCACCTCTACTCTTTAAAACCTCAATTGGTTTATTAATTTGCTTAGCATACTGCTGTAATTTATTGAGTAACAATTCAGTTGTAGCCACAATCAAAATTTTAGAATTTTGAGTATCTAGCTCTTTTTTCATATTATCAGCCTCCGTATAAGCAGCTTTTATCAATATTTCCTCACTTTCTTTAAGGATATAACGAGGAGGCTTGGACTTTTGTTCTTCCTTTTCAGTGAAATTAAATGAGGCTTTCTCTAAAGGATTTTCGAAGTTAGTAAACAAAGTAGCCCCTGATGATAAAATTGTAAAGGCTAAATTTACTATATCAGGTGAACTCCTAAAAATAGTGTGAAGTTTTTGAGAGTTATTGTCTTTTAAAGTGTCTAAACCCAAAGCATCAAAAAGTATATCATCAACAAGACCTCGATCTCCGACTGCTTGAGATTTATCAATTGTAAATACGATATTTTGTTTATCTATTTCTTTGTTAAGGTAATGAAAAATAGAAAGTTCATTTAGGTTGAATAAATGTGTCTCATCGATAAATGCCGCATTAAACCCTTCTTTCTCTCTACGTCTCCTCCAGATTGGAGTATTGAGTTGCCCAAGAGACGTTAGAATAATATCATCGCTATCGAATTGATTAGTTATTTTTAACATACTCTGATAGTATTGATATATCAAGAAAAGAAAATTTAAATCGCCTTCTTGTTTACAAGGTATAGAATATTTTAACCGAGGAAGTTTTTGATACTTTTCTATGTCCTCATTTGCTCTGCCTTTTATTGTGACAGCTACTTCGTGCTGAATCATTTCCAGCAATTCTTCTTTTTCCGTAGTGTCAAAGAAATTTATAAACTGTTGAGAACAAAACAGTTTGAATGAAGAGTAGTCTGAATTAACTGCTTTATTTAAAGCTTCTTCAAGGTATAACTTTTGTAAAGATTTAGAATCTTGAGCATCTCTATCTAAATACTCAGAACTACCTATATTAGCACCCAAAAATCTAATACACCATTCTTGTAAAGTTGTAATTGTTAAACTGACAGGAGAATGGTTTTTTTCTAAAAACAGATCAAGTTCCTCAAAATTTGAGTGAAAGATATCAAGTATTTGATTTTTTGTTGAAATAGAATGTGTAATAAATAATAAATGAAATTCATTATTTGATTCAAAATTTTGTTTTAATAAATTAATACATCTAAGAATCATAGTAAGAGTCTTACCAGTTCCTGCAGCTCCCTCAAGTCTTTCAGGACCAGATATAGGTTTAAAAATGAAGGACTTCTGATTATTAGTTAGGTAATATTGCCAGTTTGAAAAACCTACATTTGATACAATAGATAAATCGTTTTGAGACTCTAATTGAGTAAGTTGCAAAGCACGAATTTTTTCAGGGTCTTCATTTGTTGAGTCATTAACTCCAAACTCTGCCTTACAAATATTTGTGGATTCTTCTACAGCCTTATTTAAGTTAGTATAAGATATATGATCTTGCAAATTATCCGAATGACCAGCAGCGAAAACTAATAAAAATTGTTTTCCTCTTTTTGAATATCTTACGGTTTCTGCATCTCTATCAATTGTGATTCTATATACATCTTTGGTTGCTACCCAAGGAAATGGAAATACAAGACTTATACTTGTGCCAGTTATGTGTCTTTCACAAGTTACTGGAGGTAATTTTTCAAAGTATCTTATAGCGAACTTTAATACTTTTTGAAAAATAGTGATAAGTTGGTCATTTTTTTCATTTTCAAATCCCTTAAATGTAGACAAATCGAAAATAATCCCCTTCTTTAAGTCTGGACGTTTTGTATAAAAAAAACCTCCTTTATCACTTCTTGTGAATTTTAGATTCAACCAATTCCAAGAGTCTTTTTCACCCTTCAATATTTGACATATTTCAAGACTTTCATTAAATTCCGAACTCTGGAATTTATGAACTGATGCAAGTTCCTTTATTGCATCATACGATATAAAAATGTAGTTCATAATGTTTTATATTAAGGTTATAGCCTTTTCATGAAAGGCTGACTCAAGATTTTCTTGATGGTTTTCAACACCAATTCTACCAAAATTCCAAAAAAACTGCTGCATCAAATGCTCAATGTGAGGGGACTTAAGAGTAGCAACCGAACAAATAAATTCATCAGAAGTCAAATGTTTGTAAATATCATTTCTACTTAACTCAATCTCCGATATTTGGTTAAAAAATATACCATGTGAGATTTTACTTGCTAGAGAGAATGTCAACTTCCTTATTTCTCGTAATGATACCACATAATATTCAAAATTAGTTTCCCAGCTTTCCAGAAGATAGAATTCTTTGATTTTATTTTCTTTCAACTCTTTGAAAATATTTTTAGAAACTTTGTGGTAGCACTGAATCAATCTTTTTACTTCTTTACCGTCAATTTGATGAAATTCCTTTGACAATTGGTCTATGTCGATTAAATAAACCTTGAATTTATCCAAATCTTCAGGTTTGTTAATTTTTTGCTGAAGTGTATCTAATAATTGTCCTGGACTAAATAATTTAACTAAGTTGCGACTTAAATTATATTTTTCTAGAATTGAGTAAAGTTTACCTAGTACTTCATTTTTAGTTCTATTTGAAAAAATTACCCAAAAATCAATTTTAATCCAATCTTCTAATTTTACAATTGGTAAATAGTGAATTGTTGAAACTTTACTATTACCTATATCACAACGAGGTGTAATTATTATCCCCAAAGCTGGTACTTGATAATAGTTTTCAGCAATACAGCCATTAAGGATTGTCCCTTGCTCGAAGCATCCGATAATCTTAGTGTTATATATTTTTCTCACAATTTGAATTTAGAATATTTAAGTAGTGATAAATTAGAAATAGTATTTTTTCAACTGGAAAAGTATTTATTATAATAATAGCTTTAAAATGTGAATGATAGCAAAAATAGCGTTAAATTAATACTATAATGCTTAATCAAGCCTCTTTCTTGCAAGTTTATACTTCAAGAAACGTAATTAAGTGAAAGATTTGAAGCCCGTCGTTTGTCGATGGGCTTTTTAATTTAATGCTTTTACTTCTTTTTCATAAAGTAGATTGACAAGTATCTAATTGGTTCAATCGAGTATTAAACCAATGCTCACGAGCATCTAATTGATTCATTCGAGTCTTAAAACAATACCCACGAGCATCGAATTGATTCATTTGAGTAATAAAACGATGCTCACGAGTATTGAATTGATTCATTCGAGTATTAAAATGATGCTCTTGCTACTTCATCACCACTCCAGCAGAGCCTTCCTCAGAAGGAAATAATTGAAAGATATTTCTTGGAAAAAGCTCTGCTTCATTGCGATGCGAGACGTACAAAATGGTACTTTCGCTTTCGTTGGCAATTTTATTGATTAATGAAATAACCAGTGAGGCATTGTGGTCATCTAAACCAGCGATGGCTTCGTCTAAAATTAATAAAGGCGGATGTTTTACCATCGCTCTGGCTATTAAAGCCATGCGTTGTTGCCCTGTCGAAAGCCTAAAAAAAGGCTTTTTACAGAGCTTGTCCATCTCAATTAAAGTTAGCCATTGCTTGGCTAATTTAATTTGTAAATCAGAAGGTTTATGGTATAAACCAATAGAATCATAAAAGCCAGACATCAACATTTGCTCTAAAGTATGGCTTGCGGTAAATAAATCCGTCATGGCAGGTGTAACGTAGCCGATGTTATTTTTAATCGACCAAACCGTTTCTCCAGTTCCTTTTCTTCTACCAAAAAGGGTTAAATCCTGCCCATATCCTTTGGGATTATCGCCCGTAATCATCGACAACATGGTAGTTTTTCCAGAACCATTTGGCCCGACTAAATGCCAAAATTCATTTTTATGGATTGTCCAAGTGATGTCTTTTAAAATATGTTTTTCGCCATAACTTACATTTACTTTGTTGAACTTAATCAATGCTGGATTGGGCAAATCGTAATGCTTGATAGGAGGAGGGATTTCTCCTGAAAAAGAGGAAGTTTGATTTTTTCTATAATTTTCAAGAAAAGTTTGAAGGTCTTCGTGTACAACTAATTGATTATTTTTTTCAATACTTACAACATTTGTGATGAAAGACAATAAGTCTCTTTCACGATTGATTAGCTGTATCAATGAAGTATGTGTACCAATTTCATGGAGCATTTCTAACAAAGAAGCTTGAGCCGCTACATCCAAATTATCAAAAGGATTATCCAAAATCAAGTAATCGGGCTGTTGTGCAACCAAGTAATTCAACAAAGCTTTTTTCTGTTCTCCGCTCGACATCGACTTCAAACTTCTGTCAAGATGTTTGGTTACAGCCGTAAACCCATGACGATTTTCTTCATCAATAAAATCATTGACCGTCAGGCTTGAAAACAACAAACCGTTTGCCTTGTTTAAATCTTCAAAAATTCCCGTAGCTTTCCGAGATAGCAATTGTTGAATAAATACTTGTTTGTTGGCACTGTTTGATAAGAATATTGCCCAATGTTTGGTGTTTTTCATAAAATAAACCGCTTGATTTTAAGTACTTTCGTACAAGTTATCAGTTATCTGAAATATGTTAATCGTATTTGTCTTTCAATAAATTGATACAAGTCTTGATATTTAAAATAAATAAAAAAACTCCTCAAAAGCATTGCCAATGAGGAGTTTTTTGAATGTTGAGTTGAGAGTGTTGAGTGAGGAGTGTTTTTTTACTCCTAACTCAACACTCTCAACTCAGAACTGATATTACATCATTCCACCCATTCCGCCGCCACCACCATGTGCGTGTGGAGCTTCAGAAGAAGGTTTATCAGCAATAACACATTCAGTAGTCAATAGTAAACCTGCGATAGAAGCAGCGTTTTCTAATGCTAAACGAGTTACTTTAGTAGGGTCGATGATACCCGCAGCAATCATATCTTCGTATTTGTCTTCACGAGCGTTATAACCGAAGTCACCTTCGCCAGCTTTAACAGCGTTCACAACTACTGAACCTTCACCACCAGCGTTAGCAACGATAGTTCTCAATGGAGATTCAATTGCCTGACGGATAATGTTGATACCAGTTGTTTGATCTTCGTTGTCACCAGTTAAACCGTCTAATGCTTTGATAGCACGGATTAAAGCAACACCACCACCAGCAACGATACCTTCTTCAACAGCGGCACGTGTAGCGTGAAGAGCATCGTCAACACGGTCTTTCTTTTCTTTCATTTCTACTTCAGTAGCAGCACCGATGTAAAGAATAGCAACACCACCTGACAATTTAGCCAAACGTTCTTGCAATTTCTCACGGTCGTAATCAGAAGTAGTATTTTCGATTTGAGCTTTGATTTGGTTAACACGAGCTTCGATACCATCTTTTGCACCAACTCCGTTTACAACAGTAGTGTTGTCTTTGTCGATGATGATTTTTTCAGCTTGTCCTAAGTACTCAATTGTAGCGTTTTCTAATTTGAAACCACGTTCTTCAGAAATTACAGTACCACCTGTTAATACTGCGATATCTTCCAACATAGCTTTACGACGGTCACCGAAACCTGGAGCTTTAACAGCAGCAACTTTCAGTGCACCACGGATTTTGTTAACTACCAAAGTAGCTAAAGCTTCTCCGTCAACATCTTCAGCAATGATTAATAAAGGACGACCAGTTTGAGCAACGCCTTCTAATACTGGTAATAATTCTTTCATTGAAGATACTTTCTTCTCAGAAATCAAGATGAACGGACGCTCTAATTCAGCTTCCATTTTCTCAGTATTAGTTACGAAATATGGAGATAAATATCCACGGTCGAACTGCATACCTTCTACTGTTTTAACTTCAGTTTCAGTACCACGAGCTTCTTCAACAGTAATAACGCCTTCACGACCAACTTTGTCCATCGCATCAGCAATCATTGTACCGATTGTAGCATCCGAGTTCGCAGAGATAGTTGCAACTTGAGCAATTTGTTGTGAAGTTTCGATTGCTTTAGATTGAGATTTCAACGAAGCAACAACAGCCGTAACTGCTTTGTCAACACCACGTTTCAAATCCATTGGGTTAGCACCTGCAGCAACGTTTTTAGAACCGATAGTATAAATCGCTTGAGCTAAAACCGTAGCAGTTGTAGTACCGTCACCAGCTTGATCAGCAGTTTTAGAAGCTACTTCTTTCACCAACTGAGCACCCATATTTTCAACAGCGTCTTCTAATTCGATTTCTTTCGCTACTGAAACACCATCTTTAGTGATTGACGGTGATCCAAATTTTTTGTCAATAATTACGTTACGACCTTTTGGTCCTAAAGTTACTTTAACAGCGTTAGCTAAAGTATCGACGCCTTTTTTCAGTTTGTCTCTTGCGTCTGTGTCAAAAAATAATTCTTTTGCCATTTTTTTTAAGTTATTAGTGATTAGTGATTGGTGAATAGAACAAATATTTCACCATAACTAATCATATTTTTTCAAAAAATATTTTAATGAATTTTTGTTTTAAGTTGTGGTATCTAATGATTGTGTTGCATAAAATCTAATCACCAATCACTATTTACCAATCACTTCTTACAAAATTGCGAAAATATCGCTTTCACGCATGATAAGGTAATCTTTACCTTCTACTGCAATTTCAGTTCCTGAGTATTTACCGTATAAAACAGTGTCGCCAACTGCAACTGTCAATGGTTCATCTTTTTTACCAGAACCAACTGCTACGACAATTCCTCTTTGTGGTTTTTCTTTAGCAGTGTCAGGAATGATAATCCCAAATGATGTTTTTTCTTCTGCGGCTGCTGGTTCTACCAGAACTCTGTCAGCCAAAGGCTTGATACTAACTGTTGACATTGTTTTTTTGATAAGTTATTTTTTGTATTTGATTTTTTAGGTAATTGTTGAAATGCAATTTGATTTTTGTAAATAATTTCAAAAAAATCAAAGTAATTCTGCATACAACACATCAATTTCATCACATTTTGTGCCATTGTCTGAAAAACGGTAAAATTGTCAGGTTTTGATATAAAATAGAAATCTAAGATTGAACTTAAATAACTATTTGACAGACTTTAAAATACTTTTCAGAAATCTTGGCATTTTCGCAGAAATCGCTAATTTTATTATACTAAAGCAAAAGCGGATGCTTTTAAGTTTAGTCTGTTTTTTTAACAATAATCCTTCACTAAATGATGTCGCCTATGAAAAGCTTAGAGAAAGATTGGCTAACCACTGGACTCATTGATTTTGAGTACAAGAAATATGTGTTACTGGCATATTTGCAACAGGTTAAAAGTAATTTTAAAAGTAAGAAGTTATATCCTGACTTACGAGATTTACAGTATCATTACGATTATTCTATGTATTTCAAGGATGGCATTGACCAGATGAGTATTCAATTTCCCAAAAGGATTAAAGGCGTTAATCCTGAAAGTTTGGATGTTGAATATGAGTTTTCTAATCAACCCCAAAGTGAGTATTTATCTGAGATTGAATCAATCATGGAATATGCTTTGCCAAGATTTAAAAATGCTTTGTATGAAGGCGAGCAGATTGTAGAAGAAGTACAAAAGGATATTCATATTGCACCAATTGGGATTTTGCCACTTTACAAAAATGATGGTTACTTGTTATTGCATGAACCCATTATTCACGAAACAAGGGTTTATCAGTACAATCTAACAATTTTTGAAAATAAGCATGAACGATTGCGAGGCTTAAAAACCTTTTATGTAGAAACTATTAAAAAAAGTGCATTGAGTACTTTCGAGAACATTAAAATAGATTTAGTAAAACGTTACAAACATCTTCCTAATCCAGCTACTTATTTGGTAGAATCAAAATATGTGTTGCCATTGGAAGAAACCTTTTTGCCAATTGCCAAAAAGAAAGTAGTGGAAGTTGTAACTAATTGAGAAAAAGCAAAAAGGGTGATGGAATTATTTGTTCCATCACCTTTTGTTTTCTGTGTTTAATATCTAAATCTTACTCCTTCAAAATCAAAGAGAATAATTTCTGTTCCATTTCTCTTTTTCAAGATAATTTTTTCAGGCTCTTGTTGATTTACTCTTTGAATAATCTGCGAGTTTTTAGGCAAGTAAAAATTAGTAAGCTGTGCATCAACAACTGAATAAGTAGGAATATCTTTTCCACCCGGCGTAGCATCTTGATGATTTGAATACAACACAGTATCGCCCTCAGCATAATTTTGTAGAATTTTATTCGCCACCAAGTGATATGGATTATTTTTGCGTGGTTCTGCAAAACTCATAAAATATCTTGGCGGATTATCCTGCCAAATGTTTTGAATAATGCCCGTCAATAAGTAACACTGCACGAAACAAATTGCCAGTAAAACATACTTTACATCCGATTTCAGATACCAAATTTCTCTGATTAACAAAGCGACTAAGATAATGCCGAAAGAATAGGAGTAACCAACATATCTTGGCATAATTCTGAAAGTATTACCATCTTGCCAAGAGAAAAATATCAAGAAAATAAAAGGTAAAACAATTAAAGAGACTAGAAACAAGATTAGGTTGTTTTCTGCTTTTTTTCTATTCTTCCAAATAAGATTTATCAAGATAAATACTAAGACAATATTTAGTCCTAATACCAAAAACTGCACTTTGGCAACAGTACAAAATACTAATATTACAATCGCCATTGATGTACAAAGTGCAATTCTAAGCTTTTCAGATTTTATCATTATAAAACCTACGATTCCTGTTAGCGAAGCTACAATGGTCAATAAAGTGTTTCTTAAGCCTGTTAAATGAAGGTAAAGCCCTTCGCTACTGATAAAAGCACAAGAAATTACATGACGAATTTGTCTGGCAATATTCTTTACTGTTGCTACTGCAAGGTATTCATCAGGGGAATTTTGAGCGAGATAATTATAGGTTTTTACACTGTTCTGCACATAATCGAACAGCCATTTTCCTCCATCTGATTTTAACCAAAGTATTACGCCAATAAAAGGAATAATCATTGATAAACTCAGTCGAATCCAAGTACGTAAAACTCTTACATGAAAAACTACATATAACCCATGAATGAAAAATAAAGGGAAAGTAGAAAAATGACAAAGCTCACAAGCCAATACTGTTAAGCCATAAAGTAAGTAATATCCAATAGGTTTTTCGGCTTTTTCTTCCTTCTTGATGATTAACAACAAAAGATGAGTCGCTAAAATTGAAAGGAAATAAAGCAAAGCATAATTACGAGCTACCTGCGAATAATTGATATAAAAAGGAGAAATCGCTGCTAAGAAAGAAGCTAAAAGTGCTAAACGAACAGATTGAAAATGTGTTTTGACGAAAGCGAAGATGACTAAAATCGTCAATAAATTAAAAATCAGTGACGGAAATCTCAAACTTTGGTCAGACAAACCAAAGGCACTCGTCCAATAATGCAATGAATAAGTATAAAGTGCGCCATTGCCTGTATCTAAGCGAGCAATTGAATCGAAGAAATCATAATAGTCTTTTTCCGACCAAAATTCTTGAGGAGTAAAGTAAGGATTTTTAGGTTTACGAACAGAGTCTTTCTGATTGTTCCCTTCATAACTTGTAAACTGACTTACGAAGAGAGAATACTTTTCATCACCAGCCAATCCGTGTTCGCCGATGTTATGAAAGCGTAAAAAAAAAGCAAGCATTAGTATGCTTGCTAAAATAAAGTATTGATATTTTTTCATTAAGTCTCGCATTAACTATCTTAACTAAAATGGCTATTCTAATTAATTTAATTGTAAAATATGTCTTGGATAGACGATATTCCGAAAACTATTTAATGTGATAAATCTTATTTTTTTGAAGTATCAGTTGGGTTTGTTCCTAATGCTGGTGCTGCTGCTGGGATACCTGCTTTTTTAGAAGCTGCCTCTGTATTTACTGATTTGAAGGTTTCAGCACTTTCAGTAGGAGTGATAAACTTAGTAGCTAAAACTAATAAAGCGATAGTAATTGCACCTCCCCAAGTAATTTGTTCTAAAAGGTCTCCTGTACGTTGAACACCAAACATTTGGCTTGCACCAGCCGTTCCGAATTCACCTGATAAACCACCACCTTTAGGATTTTGAACTAATACTACAAATACTAATAACACTGCAATGATGCAAATAACTACGATAATTGCTCCGAACATCTTTTATTTAATTTGAAAATTTGAAAATTGAAATTCTAATATTTTTAAACTCACTAAAACGAGCTGACAAGTCCTTAAATAAGAATGGTTAATTTAAAATTCTGATAGCTCTTGAATTTTGCTTGCAAAGTACGCCTTTTTTTCTGGGAATTTCAAAATTAATTTCTCATAAACTCCTATTGCTTTCTCTTTCCTGCCTTGCATCGTAAGGATTTTAGCATAGCTTTCCGTCACAATTCCTTTATCTAATTTTCCACTATTTAAAGATAAATCTTCTTGTTTACCCATTGCTTCAAGCTGACTTTTACTACTTCTAATGAGGCCTGGGTCTTTCAATAAAAAGTTTTCGATGATGGTATTTTGCAATTGCTGTTTCTGAGCTATTTCATTCAACAACATATCTTCTGCCACGGTTGAATAACTCAAGAATTCTTTATCAGACAATACTTCTTGCTGATACTCTTGTTGTTTGCGTTTGTCTTCATCTTCTCTTGCCTCCAAGATAGTTTCTAGTTTTCTCAAGAAATCAGAATCGAATTTTGCAGTTGTCGATACGTTCGAATGGTTTGCAAAAGTTCCATTCATGATTCTTCGAAGGGCATTTCTGCTTAATGAATAAGCAGCAGCTTTACGCAATTTAGCTTGTTTAGCAAGGTCATCGTTTTCATAAGCTTTTGCCAATAAAGTATGAGCAAGCGAACAATATGGATATTGTTGAATGGTTTCTTCCAGTCCATTAATTTCAAGTGCTGAAACTTCTGAAAGGTTAGCCACCAAATATGTAAAAGTTTCTTTAGTCATTTTATCAATAGCTATCTTTTTGAGCTTTGAGTAATGGGCTTCTAATACAGAAAAAGTGATTCAGGAGTCACAAATTATGTCTTCTAATACAGAAAAAGTGATTCAGGAGTCACAAATTATGTCTTCTGATACAGAAAAAGTGATTCAGGAGTCACAAATTATGTCTTCCGATACAGACAAAGTGATTCAGGAGTCACAAATTATGTCTTCTGATACAGAAAAAGTGATTCAAGAGTCACAAATTATGTCTTCCGATACAGAAAAAGTGATTCAAGAGTCACAAATTATGTCTTCCGATACAGAAAAAGTGATTCAAGTGTCACAAATTATGTCTTCTGATACAGAGAAAGTGATTCAGGAGTCACAAATTGTGTCTTCCGATGGGAGTGTTCACAGAACTGTGTCAGTTGATTTAGGAGTCATCAATTTGCTTTAAATCAATATTTTAAAACTCATAATTCACAACTCATCATTATTACTTACCATTCTCCCGCCGTTTTATTGAAAATATCCAATACAATTTGGTCAAGTATTTTAGGAATTAAAGTGCCTTGAGCCGCCGTAATAGTTTGTGTTTGAGGGAAATCTTGATAAAAAGAAAACTCTTGGTCATAGTTTTTATTTTCATCTTTGGCATTCGTAAACTTCACTTGAATACGAATCGTCAACCTGTTCAAACCACCTTTATCATTTGCTGTGGGTGCTTGTGCCTCTACATCAAAAGCAGTGATAGCACCTTCAAACATCAAATCAGGATTACTATTTGTCATTTTCAAGGAAGTGTTTCTTTGAAAATACTCTTTGATTTTCTCGTTGAAAGTCAAACTCAAATTGGCTGGTCCACCTGCTGTTTGAAAAGCAAAGTTTTGAATTTGAATCGTCTTTAAATTGGGGTCTAAACTAGCACCACGAAAAGTATAACAGCCACTCAAAAGTAACATACTTATACTTAAAAGAGCAACAACGCTAATTTTACTCTTCTTCAATATCATACTGTTTAATTTTTCGGTACAATGTTCTTTCTGAAATTCCCAAATCTTGTGCGGCATATTTACGCTTGTTTTTATTTTTTTGTAAAGCCTTGATAATCATGTCTTTTTCTTGTTTTTCTAACGAGAAAGATACTTCTTCGGCTTCGTGGGTAACGTCTATGAACGCATTTTTATTCTCTGGATTGTTATTGCCTAAGTTAATAATTGTTAATTCGTTATCAGGCTGATTGTTCGAGAAATTATTCGCCGAAGGCGGTAAAGTTCTAGGATTGGTAAAATCTGCTTGGAAACTAGGCTGATACGGAAAAGAACGTTCTTTTTCGATATTCTGAAAAAGGCTTTCATTTTGTTTCAAAATTTCAGGATTTACTTCACCGTTTTGGAGTACCTCTAAGAACATTTTCTTTAGCTCAGTAACGTCTTTTCGCATATCAAAGAGAATCTTGTAGAGCAATTCTCTTTCGGTGAAATTATCGTTTTGTTGTGCTTCAAAATCTCTTCTTACCAAACTATTACCCATCATTTTTCCATTATTCATTTGGAGATAATGTGCTAGTTTTTCACCATCAATAATTCTATCATCCGTTTCAAGAATAGAAATCTGCTCGGCAAGATTCTTCAACTGTCTGATATTGCCAGGAAAGCGTTGGGTCAATAAAATTTGTTGTGCATCAGAAGTAAGCTGAATCGGTTTGATACGATATTTTTCTGCAAAATCGCTACTGAATTTTCTGAAAAGTAATTCAATATCCATTCCTCTGTCACGCAAGGGCGGCACAAAAATCGGAACAGTATTCAAACGATAATATAAATCTTCTCTGAATTTACCACGTTCAACGGCAGTCATCAAATTGATGTTGGTTGCCGCAACAACTCTAACATTTGTTTTCTGAACTTTAGAAGAGCCCACTCTGATAAACTCGCCGTTTTCTAATACTCTTAACAAACGAGCTTGTGTTCCCAAAGGCATTTCAGCGATTTCATCTAAGAAAATCGTACCGCCATCGGTTACTTCAAAATAACCTTTTCGGGCATCAATTGCACCAGTAAAAGCACCTTTTTCATGTCCGAAAAGTTCAGAATCAATTGTTCCTTCTGGAATTGCACCGCAGTTTAAGGCGATGAATTGTCCGTGTTTTCTGGCAGAAAGATTATGGATAATCTTTGAAAATGATTCTTTCCCAGAACCACTTTCTCCAGTAATCAGCACAGTCATATCGGTAGGGGCAACCTGCGAGGCTACCTCAATCGCATGATTTAATGCTGGAGAATTGCCGATAATACCAAATCGGGCTTTTATGGATTGTAGTTCGGAAGTTTGCATTTGAAAAGTGTTTTTGTAAAAATGAAAAAAACCTGTTTTAACAACTCAGATATTTCTTTTTACTCTACTTCTCCAAATAAAGTAGCCGACGAACATGAAGTGATTTTTACATTTACATAATCGCCTTTTTGATGATTTCCTTTTGGTAAAATCACCATTTTGTTTTGGTCATTTCTACCTTGTAAGAAATCTGCTGATCGTTTAGAATCACCTTCAATCAATACTTTTTGAATCGTTCCAACTGACATTTCATTACGTTCTTGAGAAATTTTGCGTTGAAGTGCAATGATTTCTGCCAAACGTCTTTGTTTTTCATCGTCAGAAATATCATCTACTAATTTTTTAGCCGCAGGCGTACCGGGACGCTCAGAATAAGCAAACATATAACCGTAATCGTAGCGAACATATTCAATCAACGAAAGCGTATCTTGATGGTCTTCTTCGGTTTCAGTACAGAAACCAGCGATAATATCTTGAGAAATACCACATTCTTCGCCCAATACTTCACGAATTTTATCAACACGATTGATGTACCAGTCACGGTCGTAAGTACGGTTCATCAATTTTAAAATTCTGCTACTTCCACTTTGGGCTGGTAAATGAATATAATTACAAACATTTTCGTACTTCTTGATGGTATAAAGCACTTCGTCGGTAATATCTTTTGGATGAGACGTTGAGAAACGAACTCTCAATAAAGGATTAATCAATGCTACTCTTTCTAATAATTGAGCAAAATTGACCGTTTCTGTTCCATCAGCAGAAGCCCATTTGTATGAGTCAACATTCTGACCTAACAAAGTAACTTCTTTGTAGCCATTGTCTAATAAATCTTGACATTCTTTCAAGATAGAATAAACGTCACGAGAACGCTCACGACCACGAGTAAAAGGAACTACGCAGAAAGAACACATATTATCACAACCACGCATGATTGAAACAAAAGCGGTTACGCCATTTGAATTCAAACGAACGGGCGAAATATCTGCATAAGTTTCTTCTTTAGATAAGAAAACGTTAATTGCTTTATTGCCTTCTTCTACTTCTTCAAATAAATTAGGTAAATCACGGTATGAATCTGGTCCTGCTACTACGTCAACGATTTTTTCTTCTTCCAAAAACTTCGTTTTCAAACGTTCAGCCATACAACCCAAAACTCCTACGACCAAACTTGGACGTTTTTTCTTGAGATGCGTAAAGTTCTTTAAACGATTTCTTACTTTTTGTTCAGCATTATCACGAATGGCACAAGTATTTAAAAGAATAACGTCTGCTTCATCAAATAGAGAAGTAGTTGCGTAGCCATTTTCTTGCAAAATCGAAGTAACAATCTCGCTGTCAGAGAAATTCATCTGGCAACCGTAACTCTCAATGTAAAGCTTCTTTTTATTTTGTTTTCCTACTTCATCCACCGTAGTACGTGGAAGGTCTAAGGTTTCTTTATCTTCTTCAGTAAGTATTTCTAAATTTCTCATATCTTTTTGTTCACGAATTTTGCTGTAAATAATTGAGCAAACGTGAAAATTATTTTTGGACTAATGGAATCACAAGCTGTGATGAAGGGCAAAATTACGAAGAAATATTGTTATGTCTGACAGAATGTCAGTAAATTGTTGTAATTAAAAAGGATAACCAATCCCGAAGTTTAAAACCAATGGATTACGATAAGTAGAAGGCAGTTTTTCACTTGGTTTAAATAAAACCCAACGATTGTTTTCAGGCAAAGATGGGTCTAGCATTCTTACCGCCCAATCTAAACGCAAAACGAAAAAGGATAAATCAACACGAACACCAAAACCAGTTCCAACAGCAATTTCTTTATAAAATCTATCAAACTGAAAATCGCTACCAGTAATTCCTTCTGTATTTTGTCCTTGAAAACGCCAAACATTACCTGCATCTACAAAGAATGCCCCGTTAATATTATAATCTCCGTAAAATCTTAAAATTTTAAAACGATATTCAGCACTTGCTTCAAGCAAAACACTTCCGGGTTGGTCGAAATTACCTTGTGCAGAACCAGGGCCTAAACCTCTTGGCTTCCAAGCACGCAAACTGTTTGGACCACCTACAAAGAAGTTTTTTTCATAAGGTAAGCCTCTTTCTGTACCATAAGCATAAGCCAAACCTGTATTTACTTTATAAACAAAAACGGAGTTGCCGAGGGAATTGAGTGCTAAATAACGACGATAATCAACATTTACTTTCAAAAATCTATAAAATTGTAAGCTATCACCAAAAACGTCTGCCACAAAACCTATTTTGCCTTTCGGGAAAAAATTAAGCGTTGTGCCACCAGATTCTAAGAGTACTCTTAAATAATTTCCTTTTGTGATTTGACCATAAGGATTATCCGTATAAGTATATGAAGCACTGATACTTGAAACGAAAGATTTATTAAAACTCCGCCCCAAATTATTACCTGCGAAGCGTTGAAGGCTATCCAAAAAGTTTTTGAAATCACGAGCTTGCTGATTGTTCGGGTACGAAGTAGAAAGTAAGTTTAAGTCAATCAAAGAAACCTGCCAGAATTTATTTGGCGAAGGTCTCCACAAATAAGTCTGGTTAATTTTAAAGTTTAATCGGTTATATTCTTGTCGCCCGACAAATTCAACCCCGCCACCCAAACGAGTTTGAGGCGTAAAATCATTCAGCCGTTGAGCAATAAAATTTGGGGCTAAAATTTTTGGAATGATAATGGAAGAGTTGAAACCCAATTCTAAATTTCTACTCACAATGTCAGGACGAATAAAACCTGCTTGGGCTTCAAACCCAAAACGAAAGTTTGTTTCGAGAGAACTCGAACTACCTCTTAAATTACGCAGTTTAAAAGAAGTATTGAAAAATGGTCCCAAAACCAATTTATAAATACTTCCTCCAGTTTCGGCAGTGAACTGATATTTATCCAATGGACGAGCATAAATCGTTGCATCCAAAACACCTTTGGTTGTATCAAAATTTACTCTTGTGAATTGAAATTGGTCAAGTCCGTATAATTTCTTTTGCGTTAAAGATACTTTTTGAAGACTGTAAGGCTCATTCGGACGAATATCAATTTTGGTATCTAATAGCTTTTCAGAGAATTTTTTATTCACGAATAAGTACTGAATGTTCCCAAAAACTACGGTATCCACCTTTGCCTTCGGAATATTCGGTGAAGTACCATCCGAAATAAATGTTACTTTATTAAGCAAATAAGATTTATTGTAATTTGGGTTTTGTGGAGGTCGCTCTGGGTTTGGCACAAAAGTAATAGCCTCAATTCCTTTAGTAATGGCTGTGTCCAAATCATTGATTCTGATACTTATATTATCTTTTGTAAAATGATAATAACCGTTGTTTTTCAATAATTCTTCGATTCTAGCTTTTTCGGCATTGTAAGTTTCAACTTCTAAACGATTGCCATTTTTTAGCAGACTTTGGTATTGGTTTTTCTTTAAAATTGCATAGATTGCTCTGTCGGGCGTAACCAAAGAATCGGTTTTGTAAAAAGGATAGTAATTGCCTTCGTTTACTAAATAAGTAACAGCAATACTTCTTTTTTTAAAGAAAAGGCTATCCGCTTTGTAGCTTACGGAATAATTAAAAAAGCCATGATTTTTGAAATAGGTTTTTACTTTTTCTACATTTTTCTTGGCATCTTCCTCATAAAAATAGGAGGGGGCTTCGCCAAAAGTTCTCATTCCCCAATTACCTTCGTTGATTTTTTTAGTAAGTTTTTGAGCTTTACTTTCTTTCTTTTTTGATAATTCTAAGAAAGCCAAAGAATTATTATCAATTGAATTTGATACACGGTCGAAATCCTCGTTTAACTTTGTAAGTTCTTTTTGCCATTTTATCTTTTGGTTAGAAAAGTTTTGTGCAAAAAGTTGATGAAAATACAATCCAAGAGTAAGTGGAGTTTTGAGAATTCTTTTGTTGGGTCTTTGTGGAAGTAAGGATTCTAGTTTTTCGGTAGTAACAATTTTATTTCCTTTAAAAGTCTGTGAATACAACAAAGGGTCAGTTAATGTGACTTTTGGTGAACATCCTGATAAATAGATGATTATCGAAAACAAAGAGATATGGAAAAACGTTTTTTTCAAGGATAATAACGATATATAGATTTTATAAATAATCAATAATTTTAAAACTGATGCTATCAAAAAATCAAATTAAATACATTAATTCTCTTCAACAAAAAAAGTTTAGACAAGAGCATCAATCTTTTATTGTAGAAGGAGCAAAAAGTGTGCTCGAACTTATTCAATCTGATTTTGAGGTAGAATTACTTTTTGTGACAGATGATTTCTACAAAGAAAACGAAAGCCTTTTAGAGAAACAACCCATTCGTCCAGAAATTGTTACGCAAGCTGAATTAGAACGTGTGGGTTCGTTTAGTTCAAACAATGCAGCTTTGGCTACAGTGAAAACGAAAGCCAACAAAGAAATATTTGCGCAAGAAAATGAATATGTATTAGTGTTAGATGATATTCGTGACCCGGGAAATTTAGGAACTATTATTCGTGTAGCAGATTGGTACGGAATCAAAAAAATTGTATGTTCAAAAGAAACAGTTGATTTTTATAGTCCGAAAGTAATTTCTTCAACGATGGGTTCATTTACTCGTGTTGCCATTTACTACACAGACTTGGTGACGTTCTTCAATGCAAATAAACTGAAAGTATATGGTACTTTTTTAGATTCAGCTAATGTTCACCAAACACAATTTGCAGAGGCTGGGTACATTGTAATTGGCAATGAAGCCAATGGGATTTCTGAAGGAGTAGAGCGTTTGGTGACTGATAAAATTACGATTCCACGCTTCGGTGCAGCCGAATCTTTGAATGCAGGAATAGCAACTGCGGTTATTTGTGATAATCTTAGAAGAAGAAAATGATAAAATCTGAGGTTTTTGTATGAATTTACCTAGTTTAATTAATTGATTTTCAATATTTTATTTAAATTTAAATTCAAGATAAATCCGTAATGATTTGTTAACTATTTACTAACCACTGTGAAAAGCAATTCTGTTTTTTTTGCATTTATATAAATTTCAAAGCTATGTTTTGGTACGAAGACGAAGTAAAAAGATTAGAGCAAGAGCATTTGAAATTACCATATCAACCCAAAACGGCTTTTTATGGAAGTTCAACAATAACCCTTTGGGATAGTTTGTATGATGATTTTAAAGATTTTTCTCCTGTTAATTTAGGTTTTGGAGGTTCTACTTTGTCGGCATGCGCTTGGTATTTTGATAGAGTGTTTGCTCAATTTGAAGAAATTAATTCGGTAATTATTTACGCTGGCGACAATGATTTAAGTAACAATCGTCATCCAGAAGAAATATATCTTTTTCTGTTTCAGTTATTTGAAAATATTCAAAGACGATTTGGAGTGATTGATTGTACTTACATCTCCATAAAACCGAGTCCACAACGTTGGTATTTGAACGACCAAGTAAAATATACCAATAAAATTATTGAAAAAGAAATCAGTCAGCGAAGTAATCAATTGCATTTTATTGATATTTATAATCTTTACTTAGATGAAAACCATCGTCCGAATGCCAGTTTTTATCAGTCTGATGGCTTGCATTTCAATAAGTTAGGACATGATTTACTGAAAGATAAGCTTGTTGGACATCTTTCAACGCTTGTTTTACAATAAAATCTAAATGTAACATGATTGAGAAAGCATTTTTTTATCAAGCGTATCACAATACATTCTTTGGTAATGCTTACAAATCAATTTTAATTTTTATCAGTATTTCTAAACCACAATTTTAGAAAAGTATGAAAAGAGAATATCATAAATGGTTTAGTAAATATCTACAGAAAGATATGGAAATGCTAGTTTTTGGTCATGCCGGCGCTAGGGTTTTATTTTTTCCTACTCGTGGAGCTCGTTTTTATGATTATGAAGATTGGCATGTGATTGATGCCATTAAAGATAAAATAGAAGCAGGTTATTTACAGATTTTTTGTGTTGATAGCGTAGATGCTGAAAGCCTTTATAGTGTTGAACGTTCGCCGAGTTATCGTATTCAGAGACACATGCAATACGAAGAGTACATCATTAATGAAGTATTGCCATTTACCAGAGAAATCAATCCTGATATGACAATGATTTCGGCGGGTTGTAGTTTAGGGGCTTATCATGCTATGAATGTTGCTACTAAATACCCGCAGTTTTTTACAAGGGTTGTAGGAATGAGCGGGCGTTATGATTTAACCTGGCAAGTAGGTGTTTTCAAGGATTTGTTTGATGGTTATCATGACGAAAATATTTATTACAACAATCCTGCTCAATTTATCCCCAACATTAATGATGAAAAAATACTTAATGAGCTTAGACGAGTAGAGTTTATTTTGGCAATCGGTGAAGACGATGCTTTTCTTGAAAACAATAAGTATTTTAGTGATATTCTCTGGCGAAAAGGAATAGTCAATAAATTATACGTTTGGGACGAAGAAGCTCACAAAGCTCGATACTGGCGTAAAATGGTTCAGCTTTATTTATAAGACCAATATTTTTGTCATTTAAAAAGCCATTAACATCGTAAACTTTAAGTTTGAATGTTAATGGCTTTTTTGTGTATTTTCTTGTATGATTAAAGCGAAAACTTACTCTTCAGAAGCTGCTTCAACTTGTAATTTATCTGTTACTTCATTTCCTAGATATTTATCAATCAAATTATGAGCCAAGTAAATAATTGGCGTTAATAAAATCGCCGTAAAGAATTTATACAAATAACTATTTAATGAAGTAGAAAGCCATTGATCAATTGTCCAGTTACCAAAAAGTACAAATGCAATTCCGATTACCACAAAACTATCAATCAACTGAGAAACCAAAGTAGAACCAGTGGCACGTAACCAGATTTTTTTGCCATTTGTTACTTTTCTAATGGCATGAAAAATATAAGCATCTAATAACTGACTAATCAAAAATGCGGTTAATGAGCCTATAATAATGCCCAAACCTTGTCTGAAAATTTTCCCAAAAGCATAATCAATATTAAAATTGTCAGTGCCTTTATTTACTTCTAACCAAAAAGGAGCAGGAGTAAGGAGTGTAGCACCATAAATGACAATAAAGCAGTAGGCTATAAACCCAGCCGCTAAATAGGATACTCTTTTAACGCCTCTTTTACCAAAATATTCATTAATAATATCAGAAGTAATGAATACAAATGGCCAGTTTAATGCTCCAGCCGTTTGGTTAATATCCCAAGTCCCTAAAAAGGTTTGCAAATGAAGTGGTTTAAAACCAAAAGTAGATTCTACAGAAAAGATTTTAACACCAATAATTTCAGCAACTATAGCATTTGATAAAAAAATACCAAATAGGAAGATGAATAATTTGTTTCTTTTTGAGCTAAGAATAGAAAATTTCGAGTTCATTATTTTTAAGAATGAATATTGATAAAAATAGAAAGTCAGATAAATACAAAAAGAGGCTAGATGTTTGAAAATCTAACCTCTTTACGAAGATAACAAATTATGTTAAAAATTGTTGGTCTGGATTACTTATTTAGCAGCTGAAAGTGATACTTACCAAAATCTATCTTGACCAAAATCTAAATTTACTTTTTACGATGATTATCAAAATGAAGTGCTATTTTATTCATCGCTAATTCTAATTGCTCTAAATGTGGAAGAAAAACGATTCTGAAATGGTCTGGTTCTTTGAAGTTAAAGCCTCTTCCACCAACAACCAAAATGCGTTGATCTTCTAATAAACTTAGTACGAAATCTCCATCATTTTTGAAATCAAACTGCTTTAAATCAAACTTTGGAAATAAGTACATAGCACCTTTTGGTCGTACACAAGTTATACCAGGAATGGAAACAAGTTTTTCACAAGCTAAGTGCATTTGCTTATACAAACGTCCAGTTGGAGCAACCAAATCATTAATTGACTGATAACCACCTAAAGCCGTTTGAATACCATATTGCGTAATAACATTAGCACACAAACGCATTGAAGCTAAAAAAGTAAGCCCTTCAACATATGATTTAGCCTTATGCTTTGCACCCGTCAAAATCATCCATCCTCCACGGAAACCAGCAGCACGGTAATTTTTTGACATACCGCCCATTGTTACAATTAAAGTATCTTCCGACATTCCCGCTGTACTGTGATGAATAGCTCCATCATAAAGGATTTTATCGTAAATTTCATCAGCAAAAACAATCAATTTATGTTTGTCGGCAAGTCTAACAATACCTTCTACAATTTCTTTGTCATAAACAGCACCCGTCGGATTGTTTGGATTAATCAAAACAATTCCACGAGTTTTTTTAGTAATTTTTGATTCAATATCCTTTAAATCAGGATTCCAATCAGACGCTTCATCACATACATAATGTACAGGAGTTCCACCAGCAAGCCCAACAGAGGTTGTCCAAAGTGGATAATCAGGCGAAGGAATCAATATTTCATCATGAGGATTCAACAAAGCAGTCATTGTTAATGAAATTAACTCACTCACTCCATTACCTATATAGATATCTTCAATTTCAATATTTTTTACTCCTCGGCTCTGATAATATTGCATAACTGCCTTTCTGGCGGCGAAAAGTCCTCTGGAATCGGCATATCCTTGTGCGTTGCGAATGTTCATGATAATATCATGAATGATTTCCTCAGGGGTTTCAAAACCAAATGTCGCCGGATTGCCAATATTTAACGAAGTAATTTTATAGCCTTCACGTTGTAATTGAAGAGCTTTTTCGTAAACTGGCCCACGAATATCGTAGCGTAGCGAATCAAGGCGACTACTTTTTAAGATTTCCATGCAATATTATTTTTACATTGTTGTTTGAAAGCCAAACAAATAGGTTGAAAATAAGCTATCGTTTGATTTTCAATTTTAAGTCTGCAAAGGTGGGAAAAAATAAGCAAATACACTTAATTGAAAATCAAAAAAGGTTTATTGAAAGCCAACTTGCTTCAATAAACCTTTATAAAAATTTCAAATTTGTATTATTTTACCGTTTCTCAAACCATTGTTCAAATAAGAAATTGATATTACTTTTTTCAGATGAATAGTTTAGTTGAACGTATCTTGCTTGAGTATTTGCTTCTAAGAAAATACCACCACGGATAGAACTATGCGGAGCTAAAGTAGTTGCTTTGAAGTTTTCATTTAGCCAAGTATGTTGTTCACCATTCAGTTTATCCATTTTTGAATAATAATGTTCATGGTCGGCAATGCGTTTGATTTGTGCCACTTGTACCATTGTTTCACCAATATTCGCATTTCGCCATGCTCTTTCTGGATTTCTATTCGAGGAACTAGCAATCATTGCAACAATGCCTCCTATGAATAAAACAGTATTGACTGTTTTTGCTCTTTTGATTTTGGTTTCCTCATAATTCATTTCTTGGCGTACTTTACCTAACTCTTCTTCGGGTTCTATAGCTTCATAACTATAAGTGTATTGACCGTTTGCAGAAACCAATTGATTTTTGTTAACATCAAGAGGTATAGCTTTGAAATCTTTTGGTGAAATTGTAAGAGGTTCATCAGTATTATTGAAGAATTCAACATCGAAAACCATATATTTTTGATAACGTCCGTCGTAAGATACCACGATTTTTACCTCATTATTTTCTTGTTTAACGATTTCTTTACCATTATCAACAATACTTTCTTGTTCAATTGGACGCATTTTCATGATATTTATTGAAGAACAAGATATAAATAAGCATGAGTAGCATAATATTTTTAGGTACTGGATCATTTTTTCTTAGAATTTTTAAAGATTATTGATAGAACATTGACATGCAAAATATAGTTTTCCCCTATACACAAAAGCTGATTTTTATAAAAATGAGATGAGCAAGATGAAAATATTGAAAAAATATTAAAATTTTTTTGGCTTCTAAGTGGTATAATAACCTTTTGATTATCAATTTTGTAACAAAATGTTACCAAATAAGGTGAAAATTATTTCAATTTTTTTTTGAGAGAGGGCTTGCGAAATAGAAAAATCGCCGTACCTTTGCATCACCTAAACACAACGACAGTATCACAAGCGATACTAAATGTGTTAAGGAGAGTTGCCTGAGAGGCCGAAAGGAGCCGTTTGCTAAACTGCCGTACCTCACAAGGGTACCGAGGGTTCGAATCCCTCACTCTCCGCTTAGAAGTATTAATTATTTCTAGCAAGGGAATATTTCGGGGTGTAGCGTAGCCCGGTATCGCGCTTGGTTTGGGACCAAGAGGTCGTAGGTTCGAATCCTGCCACCCCGACATTTTAAATGTGTTAGTTTGAAGATTTGAGAATTTGAAAATTACATTTCCTTGATTTTCATCTTCATAGTCTCAGATTAACACATTTTTTTTAGGTTCCATAGCTCAGCTGGATAGAGCAACTGCCTTCTAAGCAGTAGGTCTCAGGTTCGAATCCTGATGGAATCACTTTTTATTAAAAACCGCTTAGATTCGCTTTCTAAGCGGTTTTTTTGTAGGAAAATACTTTCGATAATGTAAACTAATCCTATGAACTTTTATAAAAATCTGCCGATTATCGCTACTGTAACGCTGTTGTTATTTTCAATACTGAGTGTTTATTACGGAATTATTTCTCCTCCTCCATTAGTTACTTATACTACCGACGAACATTTTATTAGTGAATCAGGCGTTTTCCTTTGGTATGGTTGCACTCCACGAACGTTAGAATGGGCTGGCTTGCCAAGTATCTTCATTGCTTATACACTATTTATTGTTCAATGTATGTCACAAATTGTGAGTCATTTCTCTGAACTTCACCAGATTACTGATTTCTTGAAGGTTTTTGATGACAATGCTTATTATTACTTAAATCATCGTAACGAATTTGTTCTTTGGGAGCGTGCAGCTCAAATTATCATTGTTGGAATTATTCTTTTCAATACTGTTCGGTTCATTCTGAAATCAACTCACTTTTTGTTGACAAATCATACCAAAGTAATATTGGTGTTATTATGTATTAGTGTTGAATCTATTTGGGTTACTATTACACTTATCCGACCAGAAGCGATCTCTGGAAGTTTATTTATCTATATTATTCTCAGGATTTTATTTTCTGAGAAAATTACTCCTCAAATCGCTACTACGATAGTTATACTTTTTATTGTAACTGTTTCTCAGCGATTGATTTTCTTATTTATTACTCCATTTATCATTGGAAGCTTAGCTGTTCATTTACGTGCTCAAAAAATTGCGTTTAAAACATATTTGAATTATTTCTTAGTAATTCTCTTCGCCTTGTTTACTTTTATTCCATTTGCACTTACGGATACTTTTGTGGTATTGAAATCTTTTTTTGGTGTAATTTTTATCAAAATGCACCAAAGCCCGATGCCAACATTTTTTAATTATGCTTTTATTTTGGACTTTTTAACGAGTCCTACGAATATCTTTTTTTCTGTTTGTACGGTTGTTGGAGCTTGGTTTTTATTGAAAGTTTATCCTTCTAAAACAATTATACTTATGTACATAGGTAATTTGTTGTTTTTCTTATTTACTTCGTTGAAATCAGCTCAATTATATCCTTCACATCTTTTTCCAGCAACAATGATGTCGATTATCTTAATTGGATTTGGCTTTGTTGCAGTTGTTCAAACGCAAAAGGAATACTTAAAGAAATATTTGGTAACAGTATTTTGCTTGTTGTTAATTGCAAATTCTGGTTATGGAGTCTATAGCAATAATAAAAGAATGACTGCTGAGCAAATTAATTTAGCTGAAGCAATTAAATGGATTAATTCTTTAGATAATAACGAGACAATTGCTTTGGAGCTAGATTTCGATGGATTTATTCCAAAGAATTTAGCCTGTTTGGAAAGAGAAAAACACGCCAATATCAGTGAGGCTTATAGAGTAGATAAATTAAGCAAACTATTGAAAATTCAAGTATCAGATGCTACTCAACAAGTAAATGCTTTGCCAATTATTGCACAAGCTTTTGCTAGTGAAGATGAAAAATTGATGGATGTTGAATATCAAATTTTATTAAAAAACGTTCATACTGATTCATCAAAGCGATTTAATACTTATTATTTCTTTGATACAAGTAGTATGATGAGCCATTGTATGGTTCGGGACGAAGCTTATCAAAAATTTGAGGAAAATCAGTATCATTATTTGATAAGTGCAAAGCAATTAGATAAATACAAGCCAATTAAAGCTTTTGAGAAAGACGGAGGAGGAAAGTATTGGGTGTATGAACAGAAAGGTTTTAGTAAAGTACTAGCTGAGTAACAGCTTAAATTTGTTATTTTTGTAATTATGAGAGCGTACTTTAATTTTAAATATTCGATACAGTCACTTGGTTTGTTCATATTATTTATGGGAAACCCTTTGATCTTCTTTTTCAAAGAAGTTTTAGGCTTTGGAGGAAGTTCAACTTTTACGATAGGGAGTTTATTTTTAGGCTTAATTTTATTGATTTCTCCTACAGATATTTTTAGAAAGTTTTACAAACCTAATATTCCTATTTTTAGGGTTGCTAGTTTTTTCTTGATTCTTTCGTTATTGGCTTGTTTGTTTTATAACCCATTTTTTGGATATGATAATGACCGAACTGCTTTTACAAGGGATATAGGGAACTTTATTTTTATTTTTTCATTCTTTTTTTTGATATTGGGTGTTTCTAACGAGATTGCTGATTATTTTTTGCCTGTCGCTATTTTACTTACTTTTTTAGGAAGTATATGCTTGATTTATTCAATGGCAACGAATCCTTTATTCATTATCGGACAAAGAGCAACTGTAGTTTTTGGTGATGGAACAACTACAGCAAGTGGAAACCCTCATGTATATGCAAGGAATGCTTTTGCGGGTTTTTTTGCGTCTTATTTTTTCTTAAAATCTAAAAGTGTTTTTTGGAAATTACTTTCATTTGCTAACATAATTTTATCAGTAATTGTAATTATTCTTGCTCAGGCAAGGTCTCTTTTACTAGCATTCCTATTTTCAGTAGCTTTGTTTTTATACTTCAATGTTACAAAAGAATCTTTGACAGCAGTGATAAAAGGCATTTTTAAGCCCCTCAATTTAATAGGTATTTTCTTGTTTATAGCTGGAACAATTTACTTTATAAGTACACAACAAAGAATTGTTGATATTATTGATTTATATTTTAATACGTTTATCGATACTTTTTCAAGAGCTTTGTTAACAGCTTTTGGATTACAAGATGAAAAAACAGTAGATTACTCGGCATTAGGAAGAGTAAACAATATTGATAATATTATATTTATTTTTTCTGAAATACCTTATGCTTTTATCCTCGGTGGAGGTTTTAGATTTATTTATGTAGATGTTCCGATTATTGAAACATTTGTAGATTTAGGTGTTGCAGGAATTGTTTCATTTTCGTTATTCAATTACATGATTTTTAAAGAGGCTATCTATACATTAAAGTGGAAAATCAATCCCTTTGCTTGTTTTATAGCATACTTTTATATGACTTACTTTGTAGGAATTTTTACTGGAGGTGAACCTTACGGAACTTCTTACTGGTTTATTTTTGGAGTAGCTATTCGTTTTTTGGGAATTAAATATTTAGAGAAAAGTCCAGAAAATAATTCATCTGAAGATAAACTTTCACCTGTTCAACCACCTGTTCTTACTTCTTAACAATGAAGGTTTTAATTGTTCATAATCAACTTTGGGCTCATTATAAAGCCATTATTTTTAACGAATTACAGTTGATTTCAAATCAAGAAAAAGATTTTAAGCTTTTGGTTTTGCAGCTAGCCAGAATTGAAAAAAGTAGGTTAAAATTTGATGATACAAGTCTATTTAAACATCAATACAACTATCAACTTTTGCACGATGGTTTGCTTGAAGATTTAAGTTTGAAACAAAGAGTTGTAGGGATTTTAAAAACAATTCAAAGTTATCGTCCAGACGTTGTAAATCTGACTGGCTACTATGATTTGGCTTCATTGATTGTGCTATGGTACTGCAAATTAAAAGGTATAAAAACCGTACTTTCTAATGAATCTACAAGCGGTGACCATACTCGTGATTTTTCAAAAGAGTTGTTTAAATCATTGTTCATCATAAATTTTTTTGATGGTTTTTTTAACTTTGGTCAACTTTCAAAAGAGTATATGCTAACGTTGGGAGCAAAGGCTTCTCAAATGTTGGTTAATAGAAATTGTGTTGATAATCAATTACTTGAAGAGATTTATAAGGAAAATTATCAGCAGAGAGTGAACAAGCAAAATTTACTGAATTTACCCAAACATAATTTTATTTTTGTAGGTCGATTAATTGAGTTTAAGAATTTATTTAAACTGATTGATGCCTTTAAAATAGCACAAAAAAATGAAGATTGGGGATTAATAATGCTTGGAGATGGCGATTTGAAAACTACTTTAAAACAATATGCTCAAGATTTAGGGATACAAAATATTTTCTTTTTTGAAGGTGTAAATTGGCAACAAGTTCCTCAATATTTATCACTGAGCGATGTGTTAGTTTTACCAAGTTTTTCCGAACCTTGGGGTTTGGTTGTCAATGAAGCGATGGCTTGTGGCTTACCTGTAGCAGTTTCAAACAAATGTGGTTGTGCTGCCGAATTAGTAAAAGAATCTGAAAATGGATTCACATTCAATCCAGAAAATGTTAACGAAATAGCTGAGACATTGGTGAAATTTATGGATAAAAAGCTAGATTTGATGAAAATGGGAGAGGTTTCAAAACAAATAATCCAAGAATATTCACCCATTAATGTGGCAAAAGAAATGTTTCAGGGCTATCAAAAATTATGTCATCCAAAAAAGTAATTAATTCAATTCAGTTTTTAAGGGGTTTTGCGGCTTTTGTGGTAGTTTTTTATCATATCGGTGGCTACATCAAAAAGAATTTTCCAGTCGATTTTTTAGGAGATTTTTTTGGTTTTGGCTTTGCTGGTGTCGATTTGTTCTTTGTCATCAGTGGTTTTATTATCCACTTTACTAGTAAACAATATTTTGGAAACCCATCGAAGCTAAAGGAGTACTTGATTAAAAGAATAGTACGAGTGTTTCCTATTTATTGGATAATACTTACTGTTATGTTTTTTTTTAGTTGGCTAACTTCGATAATTTCTCATAGAGAGGTTTTTGGTGCAAATTATCCACATAACTTAGTTTCATATTTTCAAACTTACTTATTACTTCCTCTACATCCCGCTATTAATGCCGTTAGCTGGACACTTAGTTATGAACTTTTTTTCTATTTTATCTTTTCTTTTTTAATTATCTCAAAAAGACTATGGTTTGTTCCAGTTTGCATTTTGATGGTTTCTGCTTTCAATTTAATATTAATAGAACAATCTGGTTCTAAATATTTCAAATTTATATTTAGCGGCTATAATATAGAATTTATGCTAGGATTTTTAATTTGTAAGTTTTATGACAAATTAAAATTATCAAGTATCTTATCACTGATTATATTAATTCTGGCATTAGGAATAATCCTAATATGGGGCAATGAGGTGAGCGATTTTGACTATATAAAAAGGATTTTAGTTTTTGGTTTATCGTCTGGCTTGATTTTAATATCCTTACTAAATCTAGAATCAAATAGAACAGTAAAAGTTCCTCAGTTCTCAATTTTAGTAGGGAACGCTTCTTATGTTTTATATTTAATTCATTTTCCTATGTTACTATTGTTGAATAAAATTCCACTATTGTTAGGATTTAAATTAAGTATGGATGGTGTGATTTTTTACAACTATTTTATTGTTCTGGTAATACTTTGTTCGAGCTTAACTATTCATAGGTTCATAGAAAAACCTATTTCTTTATTTTTATCTGATAAATTGAAATCTAAATAAACGTGAAAATTCTCAATATTGGTGGATATTCTTGGGACATTGGCGGCCCGCCCAAAATTATTTATGACCATGCTGTTGAGCAAATAAAACTTGGTGCTGAAGTAACTATTCTAACGCCAATTACTGAAGGACAAAAGTTATATGCTTTACCTGAAGGAGCTAAAATAGTTGTATGTAAAAGACATTGGTTAGCAAAGTTTTGGGCAGAGTTTTCGCCTGAGTTATTTTTTTGGATAAAAAAACATGGAAAAGAATATGATGTAATTCATATTCACGGACTTTGGCATTTTGCAGGTTTAGCACCGTATTTAGCAGGCGTTAAAACACCAAAATGTGTTACAATTCATGGTTTGTTAGACCGTTGGGCTTTGGCAAATGGTTATTGGAAGAAGAAACTTTTTGGAGTACTTTTTCAGAAAAGTGTTTTGGATAAAACAGAATTGATTCAAATCAATAATCTTGATGAACAAAATGATTTACAAAACTTTTTAGGGCACGCTCATCCAAATGTTAAAATTATTCCGAATGGAATGAATATAAGAAATTTCGAAAAGCTTCCAGAAAAAGGCACATTTAAGGAAAAGTACAATATTCCAAAAGATAAAAAACTGATATTATTTTTAAGCAGGATAAATATTAAAAAAGGCTTAGATTTATTGTTGCCAGCTTTTAAAACAATTATTGGTAAAAGGAGTGATTGTATTTTAGTTTTGGCTGGACCAGACGATGGTTATTTAAGCGAAACAGAGCGATTTATTGAAACGGAATCATTACAAAAAAGTATCAAATTGGTAGGGATGTTGGTTGGTGAAGATAAATTAGCTGCTTTTGCTGATGCCGATATTTTTGTGTTGCCATCACATTCAGAAGGTTTTTCGATTGCAACACTTGAAGCCCTAGTTACTGGAATTCCGTCTTTATTATCAGATAGGGTAGGTTTTGGAGAAAGTATTCGAGAAAGTAATGCTGCTCATTTAGTAGAATTGAATTCTGAAAGTATTGTAAATGGATTAACCAAAATGCTTGATGATGAAAAATATTGTGAACTTTTAGCCAACAATGGAAAAGCTTTGGTAAAAGAAAAATATGATATAGAATTAGTTGCCAAAAATTTGTTTGAAGAGTTTAAGAAAATTGCTAAATAAAAATTAATGCAAGATATTTCCGTCATCATCCTTACTTTCAACGAAGAAAAACACATCAAAAGATGTATCGAATCGTTGTTGCTTTTTACGGATAAAATTTTTATTGTTGATTCGGGTTCCACAGACAAAACTATTCAAATTGCAGAATCTCTTGGAGCAAAAATCACTTTTCAGCCTTGGGTTAACCATGCTGTTCAAATTAACTTCGCCATACAAAATACCCCTTTTAAAACAGAGTGGTATATGAGGATAGATGCAGACGAATATGTTTTACCTGAATTAGCTGAAGAGATTAAAAATGAATTAATAAAGATACCTAATACCATCAATGGTATTTATATAAAACGTAGAGTGTTTTTTATGAATAGATGGATTAAACATGGTGCTTATTATCCAATTTGGCTTTTAAGAATATGGCGACATGGTATGGCTACTTGTGAGCAGCGTTGGATGGATGAGCATATTAAGCTGTTTAGTGGATTGACAATGCAGTTTAAAAATGATTTTGTAGATCATAATTTAAATAATCTTACTTGGTGGACTCAAAAACATAACATTTATGCAATAAATGAAGTAATTGACTTATTGAATATTAAGTACGATTTCAGAAACTTTGAATCAGTAGAGCCAAATTTCTTTGGATCACAAGAACAAAGAACTAGATTTTTGAAAGTGAAATATGCTTCAATTCCATTATTCATTCGTCCGATTATCTATTTTCTTTATCGCTACATTTTCAGATTAGGTTTTTTAGATGGAAAACAAGGATTCATTTGGCATTTTTTACAAGGCTTCTGGTATAGATTTTTAGTAGATGCTAAAGTGTATGAAGTATATCATCGTGTGGGAAGAGACAAAAAAGCGATTGAAAATTTTTTCAAAGAAGAATTTAATAAAGATTTAACGAAATGAAAAAAACAACAGATTTGTCTCTGTACGATAATGCTTGGTATCAACCTGGGGGTTTTATTAAAAGAACAATTTGGCATATTGTGAGTGCTATTGTAATCAATTCTAATATTCCTTTTCCAGTGTCGTTTAAAGTTTTTATGTTGAAATTATTCGGAGCTAAAATAGGAAAAGGAGTAATGATTAAGCCCCAAGTAACCATTAAATATCCTTGGTTTTTATCAATTGGAGATTACGTTTGGATTGGAGAAATGGTTTGGATTGATAATTTAACGATGGTGAGTTTAGGAAATCATGTTTGTATTTCGCAAGGAGCAATGTTACTAACAGGAAATCACGATTATTCAAAAACAACTTTTGATTTAAGAGTGGCTGCTATTCATTTAGAAGATGGCGTTTGGATTGGAGCCAAATCCATTGTTTGTCCGGGAGTATTGGCAAAATCTCATTCGGTTTTAGCTGTTAATTCTGTAATGACAAAGCAAATGGAGGCATATACAATTTATCAGGGAAATCCTGCGAGAGAAGTTAGACAAAGAAATATCACAGACTAAAGCGTTTGGTGCTTTTATATTTTAATTGTAATTTGTGTTGCATAGTACTACTTTAACCCTATTAGGATATATCCTGACACATTTCGCTAAATTTTGAAATTTATAATTTACAACGATGACTAACTTCTTTTGGACATTTTATAACAATAACCTTTTCCATATCATTGTTTCTGCAGTGGTAGCATGTGCTACATCAATTACTGCAATTCCTGTTATCATCAATATTTCTAGACTTAAAAATTTGGTAGCTACCCCAGTAGCAAGAAGCTCTCATGAAGTTGCAACGCCAACTTTAGGTGGTGTTGCAGTTTTTGCTTCAACTTTAATTAGTTACTTTTTATGGGAAAATCCTGATGAAGGTCAATTAGTACATCTCTCTATTTCAGCTATCGTAATTTTGTTTTTTTTAGGCGTAAAAGACGATATTCTAATCCTTGCACCTAAAAAGAAAATGTATATCCAAATTGCTGCGTCGTTATTAGTTGTTGTACTTGGAGATTTACGCATTGAAAACCTTTTTGGCATTTTTGGTATTTACTCCGTTCCTTATATCATTAGTTTACCGCTGACAGTTTTTGTTTTTCTTGCTTTGATTAATGCTGTTAACCTGATTGATGGGATTGACGGTTTGATGGGCGGGATAGGAATGATAGCTGGAGGATTGTTCGGTATTTGGTTTTACTTAAATGAACATTACGCTTTGGCTTGTTTAGCAGCATCAATGTCTGGATCTTTACTTGGTTTTCTAAGATTTAACTTTTCCCAAACCTCTAAAATCTTTATGGGAGATACTGGTTCTTTGATTGTTGGATTTGTGTTAGCCCTTTTTGCAGTTAGATTTATTCAGCTAAATATCCAATATAGATTTGACCCAAACAGTACTTTTGCCGCACCAATATTAGCCATTATTGTGTTGGTTGTACCAATTTTTGATACATTGAGAGTATTTATTATCCGTTTGAAAAATAAAAAATCACCTTTTGAAGCTGACAGAAATCACTTACATCATTTGTTGATTGATAGCGGTCTCACTCATTTTAAAGCTTCGTTGGTACTTTGGAGTTTTACGGTTATTGCTACTTTATTATTTGTTTTCATTAGCAGAAAAGCAGAAAATACTACTTCACTTTACTTATTGTGTGCTTTGTTCGGACTGTATATGTTTGTTGCACATTTATTAAAAAAAAATAATGAAAAACAGTTACAGAAATCAACTAAAGAAGTAAAGACCAATAAAACTCCCAAAAAGAAAGTTCAAACAATCAATCAAGAAGCAATCAAAGCTTAGTTTTTGTTCATTCTTCTTGAGCTTTCTTGCAGTTTTTGTTCAATTCTTTGAATGACTTTCTTACTATTGTCTAATTGTTCACTCACCGAAGAATCTCCATTATTATGTTTATCTTGTAAGTCTCTTCTAATACTTATCCATTTATCTTTTTGCTCTATCAGAGCATGATAATTTTGTTCTTCTTTCTGTGGGCTAAAAGTAATGTTTTTTTTCTCCGTTTTTTGAGGTGATTTTGTAGGTTCAGTATTCGAGAAATCTGAATTTGAAGGTTCTACTTTACTAGTAATTGGTTTTGTTTTAGGCTCGTCAAAAGAACTATTGCTTTCAATATTTTCTTCTACAGGATTATTTTCAAACGAATTATCGCTAGCTTGATTAGACTGAAAAGGAGTAAGAGAATCTTTTTTGATGATACCAATACTATCATTTTCAACAGCTACTTGATTTGCCTGACGATTGAAAATACCAGAAATATCAAATGTGTTTTTTTTACCGTAAGAATAAGCTAATAAACCAATGCCTAATATAATAATGGGAATAAATAAGTATTTATCATTTGATTTGGTGATAAAAGGATTATTCTCGTCGGAAATGATTGGTGTAATTATTTTTTGTTGATCAATAACTTCTAAAACTACAACATTGTGTACATTGTAAACATTATATGGAGTATCAATATTCGCTATTTTTAATAAATTCAAGCAAGAATCTTTAACCCCAGTACTATTTTGAAGAATTTCATCAATTTCGTTATCTGATATTTTCTTCCTTAGTGAATCTCCACAAATTAAAAGTTTATCGCCTTCTTCAAGATGAAAACTGATAATTTCTAACTTTGAAGGCTTTGCCAAAAACTGTAATTTCTGTCCTTTTCTACTAATGTAACAATGAGTATCACTTATCCAATTCATCAAAGAAAGGTCTCCCAGTTCCCAGAAAGCTTGAAGTTCATGGCTCGGATTTGATTTCTTGGCGAGCTTATTAGTGAATCGTTGTATTTTCAAAATGGCACTCTCCAAAGCTCGATAAGTTTTATCAGACTCATTTAATTCAGAAGTATTTGTCATGATTTTGGTATCCATTCGAAAAAAGCTATAACTAAATAAAAACAATTTATAGTAGATGTTATTAGTAATGTTCAACGCTGAAAATAATACGTTTAAAACCTATATTTATTATCGAATTAATGATTACAAAAAGGATGCCGAATTTAGTCGTTTTGATAAATTAGTTTTATTCAATACAGAATTATAGACAAATTGGAGAGAATTTATGTTCAATACATAATTTTACTTCAAGTTAAACAACTCGTTCATCGCCAAGGTTGCTACTTTTGGTAAACTTAGCTCATCTAAAGAAGGGATATATTGAATCTTCATTTGTTCTCTGAACGAAGTAATACTTTTTGAATATTTATGATCATGAATAATGTAAGTGGGTTTTGCATTAATTGGAAAGTACTCAAGTCCAGTACCTTCTTTAAAAAGGCAAAGTGTAGAAGTTAATGTTGAGGAAATGTGAGCAGGAAATGAATCAAGTGTCAAAGCTCCAGCTGCTTTTTGTAAAATAGGAATCATTTGTGGGATTGAAACTTTTCCAACGGCATCAATAATTTTTTCAGGATGTTTTTTTTCAAGTTCCATTCTTAATTTAGTTGAATATTCTGTAACCCCGCAAATCATTACTTTCGCTTCAGATTTTCTATTCAAAAGATAGCCAATCAAGAAAATCCAAAAATTATTAGAGAACATTCTATTCTTCGTTCCAGCTTCTGGAAATAAGATAAAATACTCTCCACTAATATTGAAATTCTTATTTTCATCAAGCTCCATTGAAAGAATTGGAATGATGTCTTTGCTAGTCTGTTCAATTCCTAAACTTCTTAAACTTTGTATCTGCTGGTCAACAGCGTGAAATGGCGTTGGAAGCATATAATACTCAATATCCAACAAACTGCCCATTCCTCTTGTACCAAAACCTATTTTTTGGTCAGCATTTAAAAATGGTAAAAGCATATTAGCATTATAACCTGAATACCTAAAATCGAAAGAATGAGTATAATGTAATGATTTATGTGTTGTTAAAAAGTCTTTAATATCAATAACATACAATTTTATTTTAGCAAAAAGCGATAGATTACTTCTGTTTGTTCTGTAGTGGTTGATAAAAAAAACGCTGTCGTATAAAGGATTGTTTACAATTAAATTTTTACACCAACTTCCTGCTACAATATGAATTTCAACATTAGGATACTTTTTCTTGAAAGCATCTACCATGTAGCCCATCATCAGCATATCGCCAAGATGCCCAAAGTTGAAAAGTAAAATTCTTTCAGGTAATATGAACGCTTTATTTTTATGTTTTCGGAAGATAAAAACAATAAAATCAACAAAGATATCTAATACTCTTAGTCGAAGTTTTGTTGGTCTATTTCCGCAATATTCTCTTTTTAGCATAATCTTTAAACACTTTCTTGTATAAAAAAAACAGGTTATACAAAAAACTACTATTAGTTAATCAATCAAGGTCAGTACTTTTCTAAATGGAAGTTGTAAAGCTTTTCGAACTCTTTTATACCTTTTTACTTTGGGCGGTTTAATATAAAAACAAGGAATTAAAATATAATAATTATTAAAATTATCTTTTAATTTTTGTGCATAATCTTTAAATAATTCAATAATGTCTGGTCTGTTTTCAAAGGTTGAACGATCTTGATATTTAGAAACATTGTCGGGTTTACTAAGTTGATAGCCACTGTAATGAAAAAACAAAATCGGTTCATGGTTACTGTAAAAAGTATCTCCTTGTTTGGTGATTTGTCTTTCATGAAGATTCCAATATGCCACATTATAGCCTGGGTGTTTTTCAATCAATACTGAATTTTTATAGAAAATAGGCACAAAATTTATCCAGTGTTGATCCACAAATAAACCATTGCACAAATCTATTCTACAATCATTTTTGAGGCGTTCTTTCCACCAATCAATCATTTGTAAGCTTTCTTCGCTTCTTCCAACTCCTATAAATCCTAGATTATAAATTCCTGTATTCAAATGAGCGATTTCTTTTGTGTCAAAATCGTCGAGAATCGGAGAAGAAATATGTGGAGTAATTACGATACTTTTTTCAGCAAGGCTCTCAGTTAATCTACTCAGTTTTTGATAAACAATGATGTCTGGATCAAAATAAATAACGTTTTGAAGGTCTTTCCTGTTTTTAAAAAAGTAATCAAAAAAAAAGGGTTTTACAGCCGTATTGAGTTCTGTAATGTCATAGTTTTCACACATTTCATCGAAACAATTAATACCGATTTTGTCAATTTCTAAAAGTTGAAAAGGAGGAATTTTATCAGCATCTAAAGTAACTTGGTCAAGTCTGTCAACTAAACCAATTACATATTCAATATCAGGATTAGTTTTTTGGAGAGACTGCCCTAAAGTCTGTGCTTGTGCAAGGTAATTTATGGAACAAATGGTAAATGCTAAAGTCATAATTTCTTAAAAATTAAGCCAAAATTTGTCTGATGAAGTTGATAGGTTTAAATAAATATGTGAAAATAGGTACGCTTTATTAATTAACAAACTTTGTCTAATACATTATTTTATCATAAATGATGCTTATCAGTTTAGAATAAAAGATAATATACTTGAAAATAAAGTTACGACATTATCGCTGAACAGAAATGAAATATCTTCTTTATCAAGTAAGTTGCTCAAAACCAATCCTCAATTTTAACATTAGTTTCTATTTTTTGCTCCAAATCATCGGGTAATTTTGCGAAAAAATCAATTGAAGTAAGTTTTTCAATGGCATTAATACTAACTGCGAAAGATTTAATTGATTTCGTTGAACCTTCGTTCGGAATTATAAATGCGATAGCTTCTTCGGTACTTGGGTCGTAAACAATTTTGTAAAATGATTTTGGAACTGCTATCAAATTACTTTTTCCGATAGTTTGCAAACCTTTTTTCAAAACTGGACCAGTCACAATAATCAATTGTTTTCTGTTAATAACCCAATGGCGGATTTTATCTTCTAAATTACTCCAAATTCCTCTATTAAAATCAGGGTTCTGTGGGGACATGTTCGACATATAGAAGGTTTCGTCTTGCAATTCCTTGTCATGTTTGAAGTCTGCTGCTGGACATAAATGCCCACGGTCATAACCAGAACGAGAATAATCACGAGTATGGGCTGAACCTGTTTCAACCAAAGGGTCTTCAATGAATTCATTAGAACGAGCCTCACGACCATCCACGGCCTCTTTTTCTAAGCGATGTAAAACCCATGACGCTTGCTCATATTCTTCACGATAATTTAAAATAAAAGCTTTATGCCTAACGATTTCAGTATTGTTTTTGAAGTATGGAATATAATCATCCAAAGTTCCTCCGTCGCTATTTCCTTCATGTTTATTCGAATTCCCGAAAACCTTTTCTTGGATTGTTTCTAAAACAGAGCTTTCTACTTTTTCTTTAATTTTCTTAGAAACATCATCTGTAAAGCTGCTAGTTTCCTCTTCAATTGTTGTTTCTTCTTCTTGGTTTAAGGCTTCTTTTTCTTTACTTTTTTTCTGACTACCAATATTTGCTAAATCATTTTGCAAAGATTTCATCGGCGAAGGTTTGCCCCAGTAATATAAAATAATACCAAGTAATAGTAGAAAAGCTAAAAATTTGATTTTGCCCATGATTTCGAAGTTGTGTAACACACACACTTTTAATGATAATTGTGTTAGAAAATGTTCAAATTAAAATTCAGAGAACATTTTTCGTAATTTTACTTTTCGAGCAAGTAAACAAATACGGCTTCGATAAACTAATCAATGTCTCAAAAAAATATAATTATAATCGGTGCTGGTGCTGCGGGATATTTCGGAGCAATATCTGCTGCTGAAAGTAATCCTACTGCGAAAATAATACTTTTAGAAAAGAATAGAACGGTTTTAAACAAAGTTCGTATCTCTGGTGGTGGGCGTTGTAATGTTACTCATGCCTGCTTTGATAATAAACAGCTATCTAAGTTTTATCCAAGAGGAGGGAGCTTTCTGAGAAACTTGTTTAATCAATTTAATGCAAAAAATACGGTTGAATGGTTTGAAAAACAAGGAGTTACTTTAAAGACTGAAGCTGACGGTAGAATGTTTCCAGATACGGATAGTTCTGAAACGATTGCTGTTTGTTTAGAGAAAAAGGCGAAAGATTTAGGCGTAAAAATCATTACTTCTGCGGGTGTTAAATCTGTTTTAACAAATGAAAATAAAGTAATTGGCGTTCAGCTTTTGAGCGAAGAAAAGTTAGATTGTGACGCTTTGTTGATTACGACAGGAGGAAATCCACAAAAATCGGCTTATCAATGGTTGGCAGATTTAGGGCACCAAATCATTGAACCTGTTCCTTCATTGTTTACTTTTAATGTGCCAGATTCACTTTTTACAGAATTGTCTGGCGTTAGTGTTCAGCACGCTTCAGTTAGAATTGCAGGAAAGAAAATTGTGCAAGAAGGGGCTTTATTGATAACACATTGGGGTTTTTCTGGTCCAGCTATTTTGAAACTTTCTGCTTGGGGAGCAAGAGAGTTAGCGGATGCAAATTATGATTTTACAGCACTAATTAATTGGATTCCTGAATTTTCTGAAAATCAAGTCAGAGAAAATTTTACTTTGCAAAAGAAAGTAAGTCCTAAAAAACTTATTCAATCGAATCCTCAATTTACTTTGCCTTCAAGACTTTGGAAGAAATTTTGTGAACTGGCTGAAATTGATGAAACAATACGATGGATTGATATTTCGAATAAATCAACTAATAAATTGATTGAAAACTTGCTGAATTGTCCACAAAAAGTAAAAGGGAAAACCACTTTCAAAGAGGAATTTGTTACTTGCGGAGGTATTGATTTAACGGAAGTAAATCCACTAACAATGGAAAGTAAATTTATCAAAAATCTATTTTTTGCAGGTGAGATTTTAGACATTGACGCTGTAACAGGCGGTTTTAACTTTCAATCAGCTTGGACAACGGGTTTCGTTGCTGGGAAAAATATGTAATTTATTTTACTTTATTTTCAAAAAATATAATTTTCAAATCTTCAAATTACCACATTTTCAAATTGTCAAATTATCATGTATTCTCAACAAATAACTGAAACCACCGACTTTATTAAGCAGCAAGTACCTGATTTTAAACCTGATTTTGGTATTATTTTAGGTACAGGTTTAGGAGCATTGGTTAATGAAATTGAAATTTTTCAAAGTATCAATTATGCAGATATTCCAAATTTTCCTGTCTCAACGGTTGAGTTTCATCAAGGGAAATTGATTTTTGGTAAAATCGGCGATAAGAATGTGATTTGTATGCAAGGTCGCTTTCATTTTTATGAAGGCTATTCGATGAAAGAAGTTACTTTTCCTGTTAGAGTAATGCAACAATTGGGTGTGAAGGAATTAATCGTTTCAAATGCTTCTGGCGGGATGAATCCAGCGTTTAAAGTAGGCGATTTAATGATTATTCAAGACCATATCAGCTTATTTATGCCAGAAAATCCATTGACTGGTAAACACATTCCTAGTTTTGGCGACCGTTTTCCTGATATGTGCGACCCTTATGATTTAACATTGATTGAAAAAGCCGAAAGTATCGCAAAATCCTTGAATATTTCTGTGCAAAAAGGTACTTATGTAATGGCATCAGGCCCACAACTAGAAACTCGTGCTGAATATAAATTACTGAGAATTTTAGGTGCTGATGCCGTTGGGATGTCAACTGTTCCTGAAATTATCGTGGCACATCAAATGGGTATAAAATGTTTTGGAATGTCAATCATTACAGATATGGGAATTCCTGAAACTTTACAAAAAGCAAGTTTAGAAAAAATTATTGCCGCAGCCGCCAAGTCTGAACCTTTGATGACAAAAATTATCAGTACTTTGATAAAAGAAGCTTAAATTTGAAATTTTATCAGCATAGGTAGCTTACAATCAGTTGCTTATGCTGATTTTTACATGACAAAAGAAAACAGACGAAATTATTATGTGAATGGAAATGTTCTTTTTAAATGTTTTAAGTTCGCCCTCACAATTCACAACTTACATTCACATATCCAATTCATCCAAGAATAATTGATAAGCACCTTTCAATTCCTTCAAAGCTTTTTCATTTCCTAATTTTTGGGCTAGAGTAATGCCGTCCTGATAGATTTTTTCTGCCAATTCATTTTCTCCAAATTCCGAAAATAACGCACCTGCATGATAATAAGTAGGCAAGTAGTCGGTATGGTTTTTTAGTAAATACCTATAAATCTTACCTGATTCTTCTGCATCGCTTTTTAACAATTCAGTGGCTAATGCGTAATGATTGAAAGGGTTTTCAGGTTCTTCTTCCAAAAACTGTTTTAGTAAAGCTAATCGGTTAAATGACATTTTATAAAATATTTAGAAATAATAGTATGCTTGCATACTATTATTAAAACTTTTCGTTATTATTGTGAATAAATAAGGAATACTACAAATTAAACCTTAAAAAGTTAAATTTATGTAATCTTCCTTGAAACAAAACTCAAAAGATTAACAAAAATAAACGATATACGATGAAAATTTTAGTTTGTGTAACCAGCGTACCCGATACCACAGCGAAAATTTCGTTCACGGACGGAGATACAAAATTTAATAAAGCAGGCGTAACCTACATCACAGGGCCTTATGATGATTATGCACTTTCTCGTGCAGTAGAATTAAAAGAACAGCACGGCGGAACAGTAACAGTACTAAACGTTGGCGAAGCCGATGCAGAGCCTGTTATTCGTAAATGTTTGGCTATTGGTGCTGATGATGCCATTCGTGTTAATTGCGAAGCGACAGATTCTTATTTTGTAGCAACTCAAATTGCCAACATTGCTGCTCAAGAAAAGTACGATTTAATTTTAATGGGTCGTGAATCAATCGATTTCAACAGCGGTGTTGTACATGGATTGGTCGCTGAATTGCTTGGCATTCCATCATTATCGCCAGTAATGAAATTGGATATTGAAGGAAGTACCGCAAAAATTACTCGTGAAATAGAAGGTGGTAAAGAAAATTTAGAAGCTAGTTTGCCATTGGTACTGGGTTGTCAAGAACCGATTGCAGAATGGAAAATTCCGAATATGAGAGGAATTATGACGGCTAGAACAAAACCTTTGAAAGTAATTGAGCCAGTAGGAGAAGGTTTGACAAGTACTGATAAATATGAACTTCCTGCTCCAAAAGGTGCTTGTAAAATGATTCTGGCTGAGAATGCAGAAGAACTAATTACTCTTTTAAAAACTGAAGCAAAAGTCTTGTAAGTTAGGAATTGTGAATTGTTATTGCCAAAAATAATAACTCCGGCATTCATCATTCACAATTCAAAATTGATACTTTCTTCCATCAAAAATCTGAAAAAATATGTCAGTTATAATATTCACCGAATTAGATAATGGAGCGATTAAAAAATCATCGCTCGAAGCAGTTTTTTATGGAGCCGAATTGGCTAAATTACAAGGAACGACTGCTACCGTTTTAGCCATTGGCGAATCCTCTGAAGCTGAACTTGCCAAAGCTGGAAATTTTGGTGCTACCAAAGTACTTCATGCTAATGATGCTCGTTTGGCGGTTTCAAATATTCAAGCTTATGCTTCTGTTTTAACTGAAGCAGTTAATGCGGATGGTGCTGATACTGTTATTTTGGCAAAATCATCTTTGGGGGATGCCGTTGCTGCCAGAGTTGCTGCAAAATTGAAGGCTTCAATCGTTTCTAATGTAACAGCTTTGCCAAATCTTTCAAATGGTTTTGTCGTGACAAGAAGTATTTACACTGGGAAAGCTTTTGCAAGCGTTTTGATGAAAAGCGATAAAAAAATTATTGCTATCAAAAAAAATGCTGTGAGTCCTGTTGAAACGGATGCATTGGCGAAAGTTGAAGTTTTCTCACCAGCTTTATCTGATGCAGATTTTGGTGTAAAACTCGTTGCTACGCACAAAGCTTCAAGTACTATTTCATTACCAGAAGCAGATTTAGTGGTGTCGGCTGGTCGTGGCTTAAAAGGACCAGAAAATTGGGGAATTGTTGAAGATTTAGCCAATGCTTTGGGTGCAGCAACTGCTTGTTCTAAACCTGTTTCAGATTTAGATTGGCGTCCTCACCACGAACACGTTGGGCAAACAGGTATCAAGGTTTCTCCAAATTTATACATAGCTGCAGGTATTTCTGGGGCAATTCAACATTTGGCTGGCGTAAATTCATCCAAAGTAATTGTAGTAATTAATAAAGACCCAGAAGCTCCTTTTTTCAAAGCAGCTGATTACGGAATCGTAGGAGATGTTTTTGATATTTTACCAAGATTAACCAAAGCGGTTTTGGCTGCGAAGTAAAAATATTTCAATTTCTCGGATGAAGACCTGTGATTTTTATAATTTCACAGGTCTTTTATTTTGAATGAATATCCAGAAAACTTTTTTAAATTTATCGGGGTTTATATCTTTGTTCCCTGCTAATGGCAAAACCCTCAATTATTAAAAGCATATATTTGTAAAGTGGAAAAAATAAAATTAGAAATATTAGGATTGTCGCCTAGTTCATCTCAAACGGGTTCGTTCGCATTGATATTAGGAGAAGAGTTTGGACCTCGAAGATTGCCCATCATCATTGGTATGTTTGAAGCACAAGCGATTGCTATTGAAATTGAGAAGATTGAGCCTAATCGTCCGATGACGCATGATTTATTCAAATCTTTTGCTCGTACTTTTCATTATTCAGTCAGTGAAATTTCAATTACCGATATAAAAGAAGGTGTCTTTTTTGCAAGAATCCATTGTACTGATGGCATCAAAGATACTTATATTGATGCTCGTCCATCCGATGCCATTGCGATTGCCTTACGTTTCAATGTTCCGATTTATACTTTTGAAAATGTATTATCAGAAGCAGGTATTTCAACCAACGAAAGTTCGAAAGACCCTCTAATTGATGATATTGAGCCTGAAATTAAACCGAAAAAGACTTTCGGAGAGATTTTAAAAGAAAATCCAATCGAACAATTGAATAAAATGTTGCAAGAAGCCTTGGCAAATGAAGAATATGAAAAGGCAGCCAAAATTCGTGATGAATTAGACAAAAGAAATTAAACATTAATCCAGTAAAAGCCATCTGAAAACCTCAGATGGCTTTTTGTTAAAAAGCGTTAATTGCCTTTCATTACGATATAAAAATCGTAAATTTGTTTGTAAGCTTTGCCTCAAGATATTATGGCTAAAATAAAGAAACTAGGAAGTACTCCGAATGTGATGGTTGTTATTAGTTTAACAATTGCACTTTTCTTAATTGGAATGTGTGGTTTGTTGACGCTTAATGCCCGTAAACTCGCAGAATTGGTTAAACAAAATGTTGAGTTACAAGTGTATTTGGATGATGATTTGACCACTAGTAAGCTAGATTCAATCTATAAAATATTAATCAAAAAAGAGTTTGTATTACTAAAAGAAAACTCTCCGCAAATCAATTTTATTTCCAAAGAAGTAGCTGCAAAGCAATTCATTGAAGAGTCGGGAGAGGATTATAGAAGATTACTTGGCGATAATAATCCACTTCATAATTTATATGCTGTAAAGATTAAGCAAGAGTATTTTAACGATGCTAAATTAAAAGAAATTAAAGTTGCTTTGGAATTAATTCCGGGTGTTCACGAAGTAGCTTATGTTGAGAATTTTGTAGATGAAGTCAATAAAAATATTTCAAAAATCTATTTAGTACTTTCGGTTTTTGTGATGTTGTTACTCTTGATTATCATTATTTTGGTGAATAATACCATCAAATTATCATTGTATTCTCAAAGATTTTTAATCAGAAGTATGCAATTAGTAGGAGCGACCAATGGTTTTATCCGTAAACCATTTATTATAAAAGGTGCTTTGCAAGGACTAACAAGTGGTTTAGTGGCAAGTTCTTGCTTGATTTTGTTGCAACAATTAGCAGTGCGTAAAGTAGAAGGATTAGTTTTATTACAAGAAATGGATAAAATGATTTATTTACTTTTGGGCATTTTAATCATTGGTACTTTGATGGGGATATTAAGTACTTTCCAGTCGGTAGAAAGATATTTAAGATTATCGCTTGATGAATTGTATTAAACATTCACAATTAACTTTCATTTGAAATTCAAAATAAAAATATAAAATGACTAATAAAGAAAAACTCCCTTTTGGAAAAACAAATTATCTAATCATGTTGCTAGGAATAGCCATTATTCTCATCGGCTTTTATATCATGAGTTTAGACAAAGAAGAATTTGGATTTGGGTTTTTAGGTTTGACATTAGGCCCAATCATTGTTTTGGCAGGTTTTACGATTGAATTTTTTGCCATTCTGAAAAAATCATAAATCCTGAAAATATTCAATAAAAAGCTCTCTTTAACCAATGTGTTGAAGAGAGCTTTTTGTTTTCATAAGAGTATGTATTGTGATACTTTTTGCGGTAAATTGCGGTGTTTAGTATGGATGAAGATACTTGGAGTATGTATTTTGATACTTTTTTGCGGTAAATTGCGGTGTTTAGTATGGATGAAGATACTTGAAGTATGTATTTTGATACTTTTTTGCGGGAAATTGCGGTATTTAGTATGGATTTAGATACTCGGAGTATGTCGATTGATACTTTTGGTATCAAAAAACATGAGTCATCCCGAATTTTAAAATCATAAAAAAGCGGTCGAAAAACTAATTTAGACCGCTTTTTTATGATTGATGGACAACGAATTCCTACTGTTTGAGCGAAGCGAGTTTAGGAATTCTTGATTTTTTTGTTACTTTTTGCATCAAGGCAAAAAGTAAGGACGAGAATAAATCCAAAAAACATTGAAATCTTTTAAAATTGACTTTTTTGTGAGAAAATTCGGGATGACTCATGTTTAAGTTTTAATTATCAGTTTACTTCGCATCCAACATTTTTAAACAAACGGGATTAGGAACTGAGATTTCTTTACCCGTAGCTGTCAAAGTACCTTTAACAGGGTCTCTTTCAAAAATTGTAATATTATCGCTATCTTGATTGGCTATCAAAACAAATTTTCCAGTGGGGTCAATCATGAAGTTTCTTGGTTTTTTCCCTAATACCGATTGATTGGTAATATAAGTAAGCTCACCAGTTTTTTGGTTGATGGCGTAAATCGCAATGCTATCATGAATTCTATTTGAACCATACAAAAATTTACCATCAGGCGAAATGTGAATATCTGCACAAGACTTTCCATCTTTATAATCTGCTGGCAAAGTACTAATTGTTTGGAAAGCCTCAAGCGACCCTTTTTTATAATTAAAGCCTGTGATATCTCCGCTTAATTCCTGAATAACATAAGCAAACTTTTTGTTGGGATGAAAAGTAAAATGTCTAGGGCCTGTGCCATCTTTTACTTTGGTGAAAGCTGGATTCCCCGCATTCAATTTTCCAGTTTTTGTATCCAATTGATAAGTAACGATTTTATCAATTCCTAAATCAGGTACAAAAACATCTAAATTGTTGGGAGCAATATTAATTGAATGCACATGTGGTTTGTCTTGTCGGTTTACGTCTATACTTTTCCCTTCATGTTGGATGGTTTGAATTGCTGCAGATATGCCTCCATTGCTTTCTACAGGCAAAATACTTAGGCTTCCAGCCCCATAATTCCCCACAATTACCCATTTACCTGTTTTGTCAACCGCCACATGGCAAGGCCCAGAACCATTGGCAGATTGTGTACTCAATTGGGTTAATTCGCCTTTTGTTTTATCAAATTCAAAAGCATAAACTGCACCGCCATTATTGACTTCTCCAACTGAATAAACATATTTTTGATTAGGAGAAATTGCCAAAAACGCTGGATTTTTTAGATTTTTAGCAATACTAATTGCTTGGAAATTACCTGTTTCACTATTGAATTTATAGACATAAATTCCTTCGCTTTTTCCAGAAGTATAAGTGCCTACTAATAAATAAAATTCTTTTGAGGGAGGTTGATTGTACGCTACAGTAGCAAAAGCAAAGCTTTGGAACAGTACAAAAAGTACTAATAGCAGTTTAGTTTTAATATTCATAATGAGGAGATTTAGGATGAATTCGATTATGGCTGAAAGATAAGTATTTTCAAGTCTTTACTTGTAGAGTATTGTAAGGATAGATTTTACTCTATTTCAACAAAATGTTTTTGAATTTGCCTTTGTAGATTTATTGAGGATTATTTTCCACAAAAAAGTATTATTCTCTTTGGTATAATTATTTACAAATGCTTTTTGATTAAATTATTAACAACATTTACATGAAAAAACTCTTATTCAGTGCTTTTATACTCGTTTTATTGGGTGTAAGTACTTCGGTAAAAGCTCAAGGGCAGTACAAGTCAGCTTTAGGTATTCGTTTGGGTAATACTAATGGTATTACATTCAAAACTTTTGTAAACAACAAAGATGCAGTCGAAGTAATTGGTTCATTCCGTTATGATGGTTTTGGCTTAACTGGACTTTATGAAGTACATGGTAGGGCTTTCAATTCCAGAGATTTCAACTGGTTCATTGGTGGTGGTGGTCACGTGTATGTTTGGGGTGACAAACGTCCAGGCTTTTTGGATAGAAACCAAACAACTGTATTAGGTTTGGACGGGATTTTAGGCTTAGAAGCTTATGCTAGAACTATTCCTTTGGCTGTCAGTTTAGACTGGAAACCAGCAATCAATATCATTAATTACAGTAGTTTTTGGGCAGATGAAATTGCCTTATCTGTAAGATATACTTTCTAAGATTCAAAGAAAAAGAAAAGCCCTACGGAAGCGTAATCGTAGGGCTTATATATAGCTTTTTATTTGCTTAGATTTCTACATCAATTCTCTTCTTGAATCCTTTTCTGTGTTCATCAATTGGCATTACAATTTTCCATTGATGGTTATAATACTTCGCTGAAATATTTTCTAGGTCAACAAAATTGGGCAACATAATTTGTCCGATGGTTTGTGGTACAAAATTCTGTACTTCATCATCTTCTGCTTTTTTCAAAACAGGTTGTAAAGCATATAACCAAAGTCGGTTATCTTGAACATCCATTTGTAAATGGTCTGCACTTAAACCTGCTACTTTAACAAAAACTTCATAAGCATTTTCAGTTTGATTTACCTCAATATTTGGTTCTGTTCTACCGCCATTTAAAGTATTGTTGAAATCAATGTCTGCTAATATATTTCTCGGAATTTCTATTTTCTTGTTCATCTTCATTTATTTATTAAAGGTTTGTATAGATTTCTTTTTGGATTGTCTATCTTCTTTCAAAACTTATACCAGTGGATTTTATCAGACAAAACGGCTTGTTTTTAAATGTCGTTCAGCCATTATGTCTCTTTTTTCCTTTTTAAGAAAGAGTAATAAGCCATTTTGTAAAGAAATAGACGAACGACTTTTTATTTGAACCTACTTAGTATGTAACTTTATGGTTCATTTAAAATGTTAGATTCGATGACTTACGCTGAATTTAAAGCAACGCTCGCTCAACCTGCTCCGCCTTCTTCTGTTCATGAATTACTCGTCGCACTTTGGTACGATGCTAATGACGATTGGGAGCAAGCACATGAAGTAGCCCAAAGCAATGAAGGATTAAAACATTATGACCAATTGCACGCTTACTTGCATAGGAAAGAAGGCGATAATTGGAATGCCAAATATTGGTACACCCGTGCAAAAACGTCAGTTTTTGTAGGTTCATTGGCAGATGAGTGGGAAATGTTAGTCAAGCAGTTTTTGACTCTGTAAGTTTTGCCTACCTTTGTAAAAAATAAATTAATGCTATCTACGATACTTTGTTGAAGTAATTCACTGTAAGTACGGAGATTTATTATCTTAATTATGACCAAAATTACCCAATACATCGAGCAAGCAAAAGGTAAAACCTTGTTTTCAATAGAGATTATTCCACCAGTAAAAGGTGATAGTATTCAAGCGTTAATGAGTAACATTGAGCCTTTAATGGAATTTAAACCGCCTTTTATTGAGGTAACCTATCACCGTGAAGAATATTTAGAAAAAATAGTGAACGGTCAGATTGATAGAATTCCAATTCGTAAACGTCCGGGTACGGTAGGTATTTGTGCAAGTTTGATGAACCGTTTCAATGTTGATGCAGTACCTCATGTAATTTGCGGAGGATTTACAAAAGAAGAAACGGAAGATTTTTTGTTTGATTTACACTATTTGGGCATTGATAATGTATTAGTACTTCGTGGTGACCCAGTGAAAGGAAATCCAGCTTTTACACCTGAAAAAGGCGGTCATGCTTTTGCAAGCGATTTATTACAACAAGTAGTAAGCATGAATAATGGAGAACTTTTGCATGAAGAAACACAAGCGTCGCCAACTAACTTTTGTATTGGTGTAGCAGGTTATCCAGAAAAACATTTTGAAGCACCAAACTTCAATACCGATTTTAATTATTTAAAGAAAAAAGTAGCACTAGGTGCTGATTATATCGTAACACAAATGTTTTTTGACAATCAGAAGTACTTTGATTTTGTGAAGAAATGTCGTGAAGAAGGTATTAATGTGCCAATTATTCCGGGTTTAAAGCCTTTGGCAACCAAGAAGCAATTGACAGTTTTGCCACGAATTTTCCATTTAGATATGCCAGAAGATTTGGTGACAGCCGTAACAAATTGTAAAACTGATAAAGACGTTAAACAAGTTGGGATAGAATGGTGTATTCAACAATGTAAAGAATTGATGGCTTTTGAAGCCCCAATTTTACACTTTTATACCATGAGCAAATCAGAAAGTACCAAGAAGATTGCTGAGGCGATTTTTTAAGTAATTTCATCCAAAAATATTTTAATTTTAAAAAAGAAGAGTCTTTTGAAAAATAGACTCTTCTTTTTGTTTCACCAAAAACATTTATTTTAAAAAAATAAAGTATTTTTGATAAAATGAGTAAATCTTCTTTGTCAAATAAAATTTTTAAATCCATGTTTGTGCTATTTTTTGTCTGAATAAGATTACGATTAAGATAAAATAATAGATTGCCCACAAGTAAAATGTTATGAATAATACGTTTACTAAATTTCTTATCTCATTTTTCCTTAAAAGAAATATCTTTTTAAGTTTTGCTTTTATGTGTTTTGGAATAGCAGCATTTTTATATGTTGTAGTTGGGAACGGAATTGGTAAAACATTTGAAGAAAAATATCTGTTTGATGTTCAAAACAAAGTAAATCAAGCAATCAAGCAATCAGATTCGGATTTAGATAAAGTTTACACAACACTCAACAATGCCAAAAGCAATAGATTTAGTGCTTTTAAAACCACAACTGTATATCCATATTTTGTTTTTAGAAATGGTAAAATCATTTTTTGGTCTGATTACCAATTTGTACCCGATTATACTTTTATCAAAGGGAATTACAGCTCCAAAACTTTAGAATTAGAAACAGGAAAGTTTATTTTGAATCGACGTTTGGTGACGGTAGGTGCTAATACTTTCGAGGTTTTTTCGATGATTAATCTCTCTTATTCAAAAGAGTACAGAGGAAAAGGACAAAAAACTGTTTTCAATGAAAGTGTTTTTAAAGTAGATCCGAAAGAGGTTAGTATCGTTCCAGCTTCTAATGTACAACTCAATATTTATACGCCTTCTAAAACATTTTTATTTTCAGTATTATCTGATAAATCAGATAATTTCCAACATTTTATCATTCCAGAAGTAGTTATTATCGCAGGTCTTTTGTGTTTACTCTTCACGGTAATATATTTATTTACTTGGATTTGGTACTTCAATAATAGTCGTCAATACAGTGTAGCTTTTTTCATTTTAGTGGCTTTCTTTTTATTCTTAAGAATAGCCATGTTGTTTTTTTCAATTCCGTCTATATTCAGCGAATCGGAACTTTTTAATTCAGAATGCTTCAATGTATCCATTTTCTCACCTTCTTTGGGCGACTTAATACTCAATTTAATAGTTATCGTAATTATCTTGTTTTATTTGATAAATTACTTCTATAAAATGAGTGTGTATTTATGGTTAATGAATTTACAGAAGCCTATCAAGCGCATTATTTCTGTGGTACTTCTTATTGGTAGTTTTGGATTAAGCCAATTAATGTACGGTGTGCTGCTGGATATTTATCAAAAGTCAAATAATGAATTGAGCTTGGCATTGAATATTGATATTTGGGAAAAACCGCTAGTTTTCTATTCATTGTTGATTTATGTTTTAATTTCATTAACATACTTCTTGACCTGTCATTTTTTTATCATTTTAGTCATAAAGCTAAATAGACAAAACACAAAATGGGTTTATCCATCCTTATTATTGGCCTTTGTCTTTGCTAGTTTGATTTGTATTATTTTCTCCGATTTCAATTTAATTGTTTTTGGGATTCACGGTATTTATGTGTTTGTCCTGTTTTTTACTTCCTTTCCGCATTATTTATACACTTTTCGTTATCAAACTTCCATTTATTTCTTTAGTGCAGCATTAGTATGTGCTGGGATTGGAAATTATGTAGTTAGCCAACAAAATGTGGAAGAGGATTTTATTCAAAAAAAGCAATTTGCCAAACGTTATTTTGATGAAAATGATGAAAAAGCAGAATTCCTTCTAAGTAAAGCAAGTCTTGTAATAAGTAGAGATTCAACAGTAATGAGTTTGTTGAAATCAGACTTTTTGCCGAAAGAGCAAGTTGAAAATTATATCAAACATAATTTATTAGATAGTTATTTTTCTTATTACGACGTTAGCGTTTTTGTGTTTGATTACACAGGGAAATCACTTGATAATACAGATGAAATAGAGAATTATGAAACCTTTGAAAAGATTTTCAAACTTCCTAAATACCAAACAAAAAATGCCAGTGTATATTTTGTAAATGATTTAGAGGTTTATTCAGGGAAACAATATTTTAATTTTATTCCACTTTTAAATAAAGAAGACTTAGCAACTGGCTATGTGATTTTAGATTTAAAAAAGAAGAAAGGATTTGCTGAAAGCTCAATTGATGGAGAATCGCCAATTATTTCAGGAGATAAATTGAAGGCTAATAATTATAGCTTTGCGATTTATGAAAATGGAAAAATTGTAAAAACAGGAGGAGAAGGATTCAATTATGAAAGTAAATTGTCTAAAGAGGCTTTACTAGGAAAAGAAATTATTCAAGAGGGTGTTGAAGAAAATGGCTATAAACACGTAGGTTTTATTGGAAAAAATGGCAGAGCAATTGTAGTTTCTTCCGAAACTCAAAGTATTACATCCATTTATGCCAATTTTTCTTTTCTTTTTTTAATACTAGTATTTACGATTATCGTCGTTATTTTCTTTTACGCTTTAAGATATGGGTTCTCGAAGATGAATATCAATATTGCCAGTAAGATTCAAATCTACCTTAATATTGCTTTTCTACTTCCACTGATTTTGGTAGTAAGTATTACGCTTAGTATTATCGGAACAAAATTCTCGGAAAGCCAGGAGAATAGTTATTTGAACCAAACAGAAAGCATAGGCATCAATCTGATGCCTGCAGTTGATAGGTATGTTCAGGGGAAAATGAGTAAACAATTTTTGTCTGATACCATCAACAGTATTGCGGTAAGTACTAAAAAGTACATCAGCGTTTTTGATACAAGAGGACAATTATTAGCAAGTAACAAACCTTTAAGTTTTGAACAAGGTTTTATCGCTTCATATATTAATCCAATTGCATATACACAATTGATGGAAGAAAAAGAGAAGAAAGTAATTTTAGATGAAGCCATCGGGGATTTATCTTTTAAAACTTCTTACTTAGAATTAAAATCAAATGAAGGTAAGTTATTAGGAATCGTTTGTATTCCTTTCTATGATTCAAAAACTTATTTTACTAAAGAAGTAAGTGCTGTAATTGGCTCTTTATTGAATACTTTCACCACTATTTTCTTGGTATTATTATGGTTTTCTTACTTGGCTTCTAACCTTTTGGTTGTTCCATTACAGATGATTACCAATAAATTACGAAAAATAGATTTAAGCAAACCTAGCGAACCACTTTCTTGGCGTTCTGATGATGAAATTGGTGTTTTGGTAAAGGCTTATAACGAAATGTTAGTGAAATTAGAAGAATCTAAAGTAGCCTTGACTGATGCTAACAAACAATCTGCTTGGCAACAAATGGCAAAACAGGTAGCTCATGAAATTAAAAATCCATTAACGCCAATGAAATTGTCTTTACAGTTATTATTGCGTAAAATTTCAAGAGGTACAGAATTAGATATGTCGCAAGTAAAAGACCAAATTGAATCTTTGACAGGACAAATTGATAATCTGTCATACATTGCTACTTCTTTTTCAGACTTTGCAAGATTGCCAATTCCCAAAAGTGAAATATTTGATTTTGCCCATGAAACCAAAAAAGTAGTTAATCTTTTCAAAGACGATACCCTACAACATATTCGGATGATAGTTCCCGAAAAGCCAGTAAAAGTAGTTGGAGACCGCCAATTAACAGGGAACATCATTAAGAATTTAATCATGAATGCCATTCAATCTGTTCCTGAAAATAGAATTGCAGCAGTAATTATTGGTGTAAATGTTGGTCTTGAAGCAGTAACTTTCAGTATAGAAGATAATGGTATTGGAATTCCTGAGGCAAACCAAGGAAAAATATTTATGTTAGATTATTCAACGAAAGTACAGGGTTCTGGTGTTGGTTTGGCTTTGGCAAAATGGGTTGTTGATAATGCTAAAGGAAGTATTTGGTTTGAAACAGTTGAAAATGAAGGTACTAAGTTTTTCTTTACGCTGCCTTTAGCAATTTAAAAGATGGAGTAATTACTTCATCTTTCCTCTTTTTACCAAATAAGCTGAAAGGATTTGTTCAAAGCCTTCGGCAATATCGGCTTCAATGAAATCTATTTTATATTGTCCACAACGCAGTTTTAGTTCTTTGTAAAATTGATGCAAAGTTTTCTGATAATCCACTTTTACTTGTGCAGGATTCAGCTTGATGCTTTCGTTACTTTCTAAATCAATGAATTCATAAGGACGGTCTTCAAAATCAAAATCTGATTCAGTTTTTTTGTCTGTAACATGAAAAATCAATACTTCATGAAGATTATGTTTGAGGTGTTGTAAGGAAGAAAAAACCTTTTCAGCATTGTCAATATCATCAAACATATCGCTGAAAAGAATGACTAACGAGCGTTTATGAATATTTTCAGCAATTTGATGAATCACCGAAGCAACCTCCGTTTTTTTATATTCCTTCGGTTTTTGAAGTAAGTTTTCTAAATCCAGAAATATTTTATGAATGTGCGATGGTGTTGATTTTACTGGCGTTTGGATTTCAACTGTATCAGAAAAAGTAATTAAACTAATTGCATCTTTTTGTTTTTGAAGCATGTAAGCCAAAGCCGCAGCAGCCATTGTGGAAAATACAATTTTTCCATTCGTTTTTTCAGGATAATACATCGACGATGAAGTGTCAATAATTAAATGGCAACGTAAATTTGTCTCTTCTTCATAGCGTTTGGTATAAATTCTATCTGTTTTAGCAAATACTTTCCAGTCGATATGCCTAGTACTTTCGCCGTTATTGTATAAACGATGTTCGGCAAATTCCACAGAAAAACCATGAAATGGCGATTTATGAAGACCAGTAATAAAGCCTTCTACCATTTGCTTGGCCAAGAATTCTATATTTCCATATTGGCGTATTTGTGCTAAATCCATGATTTTTAAATTGTTGATTGAACTAATTATTTACTCTTTTTAGGAGGAATCACTTTTGTTTTTTGTGCTTCTTTTTTAGCCTTTATTTTTTGTTTTGAAAGTTTCCTTAAATAAGAATTTACTTTTAAACGTCTATGTTTGAGATTTGGGTATTTACGTTTTTGCCAATTTTTTTTGAGGCGATAATAACGATGATATTTTAATTTAGTATTTTGATAGAATTTAGGCTCAAAATGCGGAGGAGCAACCAGTCTCAAAGAATCGTAAGGTTCAAGCATGATGTCTCCATCAAAACCAACTACTTTCAGGCGAACTTTTGTGAGCCCTTTGTTCGTCATTTTTAACCATTTTGCAGGATTTTCTGTTAAATCAATAATCCTGCCAGGCTTAAATGGTCCTCTGTCATTGATTCTAACAATCACAAAACGTTTGTTGGCAAGGTTTGTTACTTCGACCATCGTTCCGAAGGGCAAAGTCATGTGGGCAGCAGTGTATTGATTTCTTTGAAGTATTTCGCCCGTTGAAGTAGGTTTTTGATAGAAATACTGAGCGTAAAAAGAGGAAATGCCGTAAGATTCGTCTCCTAATTTTTGTCCATGACCAACAGAACAGAAAATACAGAGCGTTATAATTATTCCTAGAAGTGGTTTTGACATTTTGTGTGATTTAGTGGATTAAATTGAGTGGCTTTCTACACATTTTCTACCAAAACTGGAATACAAAACTAGCTTTTTTCGGGAGAAATAAAAATATTAATTTTATCGTTTGGAAATTTGAAAAACAGCAATCAAACATAGAAAATTATAAAATTTTACTTTCAATAGATTTAAATAAAAGACATTTTACATTTATAAGCATGAAACCATCAAAACTTGATATATAAACGATAAATGAAGAAATAGAAATTATTTTTTATGATTAACTTTTGAAACATTCAGAAAATTTATATTTTTACCAATCCGTAAACCCTAAATTGTCATAGCACAGTGGAAGAAAGAGAAAGAGAAGAATTGTTTTCGAAACGTATCAGAGCAGGAAAGCGAACGTATTTTTTTGATGTGAAATCGACCCGCTCAAACGACTACTACATTACTATTACTGAAAGTCGCCGTTATCAAAAAGATGATGGATTTGCTTACGAAAAACATAAAATGTTCTTGTACAAAGAAGATTTTGATAAATTTGTTGAAGGACTACAAGAAGCTGTTAATCATGTTAAAAATGAATTATTGCCAGATGTAGATTTTACACAATTTAATCGTGAAGATGAAGATGCGGTAGGTGGTTTTGGTAGTGATTTGAAATGGGAATAAACTAATTGAAGAATTGTATAAGCCTCTGAATTTTCAGAGGCTTTTTTGTTGTTGTAGGATTAAACTTGTAACTTTGTTTAAATTAATGTTAGACAGTTATGGAAAGATTGTTGAAAAATATTGAGCTGGAACGTGCTGCTGAAATTGCTTATGATAGCTTAAAAAAAAGCTCTCGTAATGAAATAGACCATTCATTAAACAGTGTTTTGGCTAATAATCCAAAACAAAGCTATGAATTGTTACCTATTGAAGGAGATTCAAAAAAATACTATGTAATGAATGTAAGTAAGTATAAGGTCATTTTTGAGAGAGAGCCTGATATGCTTCATGTGCATGCTATTTTGAATGGAAGCTTTGGCAAATAGAAAAATGAGCGTTAATGAAAGACTTTAGAGAAATTAATATCGACTGGAAAGCAGTAGAAAAAGAATTACTTACTTTAGAAAACCTATTAACTACTTATCAAGAATTGGAGGAATCCTCTCAGCTTTTGCCATTTTTCAAACAATCACCTAACTTATCTGCATTAATTGGTAAATGTTACTTTCCTGACTTAGCTGAAATCAATAGAATTTCTTATGAATTTGATTTTTTCGGTGACTTCAAAGCCGATTTAGTTATTGGTGATGCCAAAAAAGCTTCATTTATATTTGTGGAGTTTGAAGATGGAAAGTCAGATAGTATTTTTAAGAAAAAGAAAGGAAAGTATCAAAAAGAATGGTCTGTTAGATTTGAACATGGTTATAGTCAAATAATAGATTGGTTTTGGAAGTTAGAAGATTTAAGACAGACAAGCTCTCTCGAAGGAAAATTCGGTACTCGTATTAGAAGTTACAATGGAATTTTAATAGTTGGCAGAGCAACATCGTTAGACAATATAATTGATAGAGAAAGGCTTGATTGGCGTAGAAGCAACACTATCATTAATTCAAAAAAGATTCATTGTATCACTTATGATGAACTTTTAGAGGATTTAAAACAACTTATCAAATATTTGCAATTTATTAAATAATATAAATGGGTCTTCAATGTGGAATTGTAGGTTTACCAAATGTTGGAAAATCTACTTTATTTAGTGCAATTTCTTCAAATAAGGCGGAAGCCGCCAATTATCCTTTCTGTACAATTGAACCTAATGTTGGTATCGTTACAGTACCTGACGAACGTCTTAATATTCTAGAACAATTGGTAAACCCTCAAAGAGTTTTACCAACCGTTATTGAGTTTATGGATATTGCAGGTTTGGTAAAAGGAGCATCGCAAGGTGCAGGTTTAGGAAACAAATTCTTGGCAAACATTCGTGAAGTAGATGCTATCTTGCACGTAGTTCGTTGTTTTTCAGATGATAACATCGTTCACGTAGAGGGAAGAGTAAATCCTGTTTCGGATAAAGAAATTATCGACTATGAATTACAATTAAAAGATTTAGAATCTGTCGATAAAAAAATCCAAAAAGTAGAACGTGCTGCCAAAGCTGGTGATGCGAAATCTAGAGCACAATTAGCTATTCTTCAACAATACAAAGCTACTTTAGAAGCTGGTAAATCTGCTAGAACTGTTCAAGGTTTAGAGCCAGATGCTAAATTTGAAGCAATCGGTGATTTATGTTTATTGACTGATAAACCTGTTATTTATGTAGCCAATGTTGACGAAGGTTCAATCGCTAAAGGCACGAATGAATACGTTGAGCAATTGAAAGCTGCGGTAGCTGAAGAAGGAGCGGAGGTTGTAGTAATCTGTGCAGCATTGGAGTCTCAAATTGCTGAAATGGAAGATGAAGATGACCGTCAAATGTTTTTGGAAGAGTATAATTTAACAGAATCAGGTTTAGATAAATTAATTCGTAGTTCATATTACTTGTTAAATTTGATTACTTATTTTACGGCTGGTGTGAAAGAAGTGCGTGCTTGGACTATCCAAAAAGGTTGGAAAGCTCCTGCTGCTGCGGGTGTTATTCACTCAGATTTTGAACGTGGTTTTATCCGTGCAGAAGTAATTAAATTTGCTGATTACCGACAATACAAATCTGAAAATGCTTGTAAAGAGGCAGGTAAACTATCGGTTGAAGGTAAAGAATACGTTGTAATTGATGGGGACATTATGCACTTCCGTTTTAACGTGTAATAACAATATATAGTGATAGGAAAAAGCCTTCCAACATTGATTGGAAGGCTTTTTTTATTGGTTTTTTATCAAAGTATAACCTACTAAAGCATCTGCTCTTGTTCCTATTGAGCGATGGTATATCAAAATTTCATACACATTTTCAGTTTGTGAATGTGTGCCTTCTAGTTCTGCTTCGCTGATATTTCCTTCATTGTCTTTTGTTATGTACAAATAATTGTAAACTCCCTGTTTTAACTGAATGAAAGCTTCATAAGCGCCACTTTCAGGTACATAGTGCATTTGGTTTACTTCGTTAAGATTCCAGTCGTTGAAAGCACCGTTAATGAATACTTTTTTGTTTTCTAATGAATCCGTTTTCAATAAAAAACTTACTCTTACATAATCAGATTCAGTATCACCATGATTGGTTTCATAATTATCTATCACATACATTCCATTGAAATCATTCGTCGCTACATAAGCCAAACCATTTTGTGGTTTTTCGGGACGAACCTCTATGATACTTTCTTTTTCTGCTTGAACAATTCTAGCAATATTCACTAATTTTTGTTGAGTACTTCTTCCATCAAACATCCTAAATTCATTGCTGCCTTCTAATTGGTTTTCTCCTTCAAAAAACTGGTAATCCATTTTACGATTGTAGGAATCAATCATGAAAGGTTTAAGATTAGTAAGTGTCTTATTGTCTCTAAAATTCTGACGAATTATAATTTTCAAATCTTGCTTGGGGTCAATAATTTCGTAGCCACTATAATTTATACTAAAGTTTACTTGTTGATGAGTACGCCTTTTCTGAACATTGTTCGGGAAAGTAACATTGCCAGCAACGCCTACACGATTTTGAAAAACCATAAATCTACGAGTAAGCACAATGTCATCTTCACTACGGTTTTTGTAAACCATTACCAAATAGTTGCCTGCTAATTTGGTCTTAGGGATTTCTACAGCAAAATGGGTATATGGAATTTTGGTAGCAAATGAATTTCTATAATCGTTAATTGGGAAATCGTTGAATTCTGTTAAATATTCAATGTCATTTAATACTGAAGGCGTCCAATCTGCATTACAATGAAATACCTTTACTCTGAAACTCTGAAATTCAGGAGCTAAACAATCAAACTCTAGTTTCAAAATTTGATTTTCCTGTAAATTGATTACAGGCGGGTTTAATGTTTCTTGAGGTGTTTTTGTCGCACTTAAAGAAGGATATAATTGAACAGTACGAATGTAAGGTTCGTAAGTATGGTTGTCATAAATAATCTTTTTGGACTCGTATTGTACAGCTTTCTTTCTTTGTGCAAAAAAGGTAAATGACATCAATAATAAGAAAATTGAAGTTAAAATTTTCATAAAGAATAGCTAATGGATTGAGCGTTTAAGTGATAAAGAAAGATGTTTGTTATAACGAAAGGCTACTAAAATTATTCTGAAAGTAAAGGAACAAAGGTTTAAAATCAAAAACGCAAATAAAACAGGGAGTACCGTTTATTTGCGTTTTTAGAAAATTATTATTCAAAGCTTGTCGCTAATAATTGAATTTTACTGAAGCACACTTTCTGTTTCCTCAATCTCCAACATTACAGCTTCCCAAGTATCATTTGCTTCTTCTAGTGAATTAAGAATCTTTTGGTAAGCAATATTCTCTTTTTTCAAAGTATCAGCATTGTTAAACGTAATTGGGTCGGCAAGGGTTTTCTCTTTCTCGACTTTCTCTGCTTCTAATTTTGCGATTAAGCTTTCTGCATCAGTCAACTTAAGGTTTAACTTCTTCAGGTTCTTTTGTGCTTCCTTTTTGGCAAAATCATCTAAAACTGGCTTTTTCTCTACAACTTTCTCAACAGTCTTTTTAGGAGAACCTTCTTTTGGAAGTGTGCCATCTATTCTACGTTGTTCCATCCAAGTTTCATATTCATCATAAGTGCCTGGATATACTTTTATCTCTTCGTCTTCAATATACCAAATCTTATTAGCAATTTCAGAAACGAAGAATCTATCGTGAGAAACCACTACATAAGTACCTTCGTACTGTTGTAAAGCTTGAATCAAGATGTTTACAGACATCATGTCCAAGTGGTTAGTTGGCTCATCAAGTAGCAAAAAGTTAGCTTCAGAGATTAATACTTTAGCCAAGGCTACTCTTGATTTCTCGCCCCCTGAAAGTACTTTGATTTTCTTGAAAGCATCATCGCCTGAGAACAAGAAACAACCTAAGATACTTCTTAATTCTGTTTCTAACTTCCCTGTTCCTGTCATTTTCAATTCATCCAACAGGGTATTATTTACGTCTAAGCTTTCTAACTGATGCTGTGCATAAAATGAGTCGATAACATTATGCCCCAATTTGCGTTCACCTTCAAATTGCTCTGAACCATCTATGATTCTTAATACAGTAGATTTACCTTTACCGTTGGCACCAATCAAAGCGATTTTATCACCTCTTTCAATAACTGCGTTTGTACTGGTAAGAATTCTTTTTGGTCCATAAGCCTTTGTAATATCTTCCAAGTGCATGATAAAACGACCGGGCTGAGTACCGAAATTGAACTTAAAGTTTACTTTCGCATTTTCGTCTAAAACGTCATCAATCAATTCTAATCTCTCTAAAGCTTTTACTCTTGATTGTACCTGACGTGCTTTAGTCGCTTTTGCTTTGAAGCGAGTAATAAACTTTTCAGTTTGCTTTATTGCTTGTTGTTGGTTTTCATAAGCACCTTTCTGCACTTCATTTCTCAAAGCTTTTTCTTCCATATAGAAAGAGTAATTGCCTGAATATGGAATCAGCTTTGCACCTGCTACTTCAACAATTGTTGTGACGGTGTTATCCAAGAAGAATCTATCATGAGAAACGACAATGATTGCTCCTTCATAGGTATTAATATAGTTTTCTACCCATTCAATAGACGGTAAGTCCAAGTGGTTGGTAGGCTCATCAAGCATCAATAGCGAGGGGCGTTGTAAAAGCAATTTGGCTAACATTACACGCATTCTCCAACCTCCAGAAAACTTCTGTAATGGCTGTGATAAGTCATCAGTGCTGAATCCTAAACCTTCCAGAATGGCTTCTGCTTCTGATTGAATGGTATATCCACCTAAAGCATCAAATTCATCTTGAAAACGAGCCAGTTTATTGACATCATCATCTTCAAAATTGGTTTCCATCTTATGTAAAACCTTATCAATTTCAGCTTGTAAAAAGTTCTGTCTTTCAAAAGCCTGCATGGCTACTGAAAGAATAGAATCATCACTCTGATATGAAAGTAAGTCTTGATTTAAAAAACCAATGGTACAGTCGCCTGACTTAGAAATACTGCCACCATCGGGTAAGTATTCACCATCTATTATACGAAGTAAGGTAGATTTACCAGTACCATTTGCCCCGATAAGACCGATTTTGTCTTTAGGCTTAATATGTAAGTTCGCCCCATCATACATTGGGCGAGAACCGAAATAAAACGAAAGATTATTGATAGATAACATACTACAAAGATAATGAAAATTGCCGAAAGAGCCGTCAATTGAGGTTATGGAAAGATGAATGAACGATATTTATTGGATTAACTCAAAAAAACACATCGTCGTTTTTAATATTTTGTGATAGATTTTATTAATTATGGTCGTGCAGTCGTCAATTCAAAGAGTCGTGTTATTAATTCTAACAGTTGAGTCGTTAATTCAAGCAGTCAAGCTGTTAATTCAAACAGTCAAGCTGTTAATTCAAACAGTCGTGCAGTCAATTCAAGAAGTTGGGTTGTTAATTTACAGATTGTAGTTCATAATTCAAACAGTCAGGTTGCCAATACTAATTTGTACTTCAACAATAAAAAAGGATGGTGTTAGACCATCCCTTTTACAATTATTAATTAAGCTCTCGCTTTCCCTCCCCCCAAATGAGGGCTTTGTAATAGTTGCTCTACACTTTCAAAGGGTACTTTAGTTTTATTATATCCAAAAGTTGTTGCTAATGATTGTGTTTTATTATTATCGCCCATAACCATATCAACGTCTTGCATCGTCATCTGGCTAGGGTGTTCATAACCACAGGCATGAGTAATCTCCAGAATTTCTTTGTTTAATGTCTTTACATAATTATAAAAACGCTCGCTTTTTAGGGCAGGGTCGATTCCACCTTGTAGCCAAGGGCTTGAAGTAGCAACACCTGCTGGACAACGATTGGTATGACAAACCTGTGCTTGAATACAACCAATAGACATCATGGCTTCACGAGCAACGTTGATTAAGTCGCAACCCATGGCAAATGCCATCATTGCCTTTTCAGGAAAACCTAATTTACCAGAACCAATAAATACAATCTTATCTGTCAATTCATACTTCTGAAAAATCTTATAAACCCTTGTAAAACCATAATTAAAGGGTAAAGAAACGTGATCAGCAAAAGCATGAGGTGCAGCACCCGTTCCACCTTCGCCACCATCAATAGTAATAAAGTCTGGTCCTTTTCCAGTTTTTACCATATACTGTGCAAGTTCTTCCCACATTTCTAATTTCCCTACTGCCGACTTAATTCCTACAGGTAATCCCGTTTTATTGGCCATTGATTCAATGAAATTAACCATTTCAGGAATCGTTGAAAACTCTGAGTGAAATGCAGGAGAGAGGGCATCTTTACCCATTGGGATATGTCTGATTTCAGAGATTTCCTTCGTGATTTTAGCAGCAGGTAACATTCCACCTTTTCCTGGTTTTGCTCCTTGCGAAAGCTTTAATTCCAATGCTCTGATGAATTGATTCTCCGAAGTCATTTTTATCAATTTCTCCATCGAAAAATTACCATCATCATCTCTTACACCAAAGTATGCAGTACCAATATTTACTACTACATCAGCACCATATTTATGATATGGAGAAAGCGAACCTTCTCCAGTATTATGATAACAACCAAATTTTAAAGCTCCTTTGTTTAAAGATTCAATGGCTTTAGCAGACAAAGAACCGTAACTCATTCCAGAAATATTTACCACAGAATAAGGCTTGTAGGGACGCTTACGTTTATGATATTCACCAATAGTTTTTGAGCAAGGCACTGCACTTGGGTCTTTTTCATTGGGGTGATTAGCCGAGAGTTTGTGTCCGAGCATTGCATGTTTAATAAAAATATAACCTACAGCACTAAAGTCTTGGTCAGAACCAAAGCCTTGTAAATTATTTTCTTTTTTGGAAGAAGCATACACCCAAGCTCTTTCACCTCTGTTAAAAGGGAGTTCTTCTCGGTTGTTAGCAACAATATATTGTCGGAGTTCAGGTCCAATTTTTTCGAGCATATATCGAATATGACCGACCACAGGGTAATTATGCTGGATGGTATGACGATTTTGAAGAATGTCACGAAGTGCCAAAATGAGTAAGGCAATTGGGATAATAAACCACCAAGAAAAACTTGAAAAAATACTTATGAGAACCATAAATGATAAGAGTAATTTAAAATGATAAAAACTTTATTTGAATGTTAGAAAACGATAAATTAGAAAACATAGTATTACTAAAAGTCAATTATGCATTGAAATTATTTAACTGAATAAGCAGCTTTATGTTGTATAGAAATGCCCAAAAATTAAGAGGCACTAGATAGAGATACTCCACCAGAAACTATCATTTTCATGGCATCAGAAGCAGGAATATTCAATAAAGTAACATTGGCAACAGGCACAACAAAGATTTCACCTGAGAAAGCATAAGAATGTGGGCAGTAAACCAATACTGCATCTTGAATATCTAAAAAAGACAAGTCGGTTTGGGTAATAAAACCTAACTTTAAAATACCATTTTCTTTGTTCAAGATAAACTTTACAGGTTGATTAAACTTCTTTTTATCGCCCACAAAAGCACCGATGAGGTCTTTTAAAGAGAAGTAAATTAAACCAACCAGAGGAAGTTTGGAAACACCTTCTTCCAAAATTTGAATCAAAGGCAATGAAATGAACGTAGAACCTAAAAAGCCCACAATCATGATAATGGCTACCATAATTACTAAGCCAGTTCCACGGAAATAAAAGTAAAATTCTTGGTCTAATGAATTCAGTAGGTTGAAAATGATATACCCTGTTATGTAAACAGGAGCGAGTAAAAATAAACCTTTTACGAAGTAGCCAAAAAGTCTGGCAGTAATACTTTTGAATCTGAAAGACATTTTATTAAAATTTATATGCTCAATGGATACTTGATTAACGTTTTACCAGATAGCTGGGTTCTTTGATTAAAAAGAAACAGATATATTATTATTATTATTCAATTTCTCACAAAAGTAAGTATTGATTGAGATTCTACTAAAGGAAAGTATTTATTTCACACAGAATATACAAAATCTTCATTTATTAATCATCCTGAACGAAGCAAGTTTGGACAGATTTACTGGATAATCCTAGTGATATTTCTGCTTTTTACTCGAAAAAAGACTTTCATCGAACAATTATTCGTAATTTTGCCGACCTTGAATTAGCATAAATTCATTCAATTTTTAGAAAATAATCTCAATTTCATTTATGATTTACGAATATAGCTACCTGCAAAACTTTATTAAAAATGTATTTCTTTCGATAGGTTGTTCTGAAACAGATGCCGATTTGGCCTCGAAAGTATTAATTTCTGCTGACTTACGAGGCGTAGATTCACACGGAACAGCAAGACTAAGTGGCTACGTTCGTTTGTATGATAATGGAAGATTGAATCCAACGCCAAAGATCAAAATTGTTCATGAAACCCCTTCAACAGCAGTAATTGATGGAGACAAAGGTTTAGGTTTGGTGGTAGCACCTTATGCAATGAAAATTGCAATGGAAAAAGCGACTAATGTAGGTTCAGGCTGGATTTCGGTACAAAACTCAAATCACTTTGGTATTGCAGGTTATCATGCAATGATGGCTTCAGACAATGATATGATTGGCTGGGCAATGACAAACGCCGCACCGTTGGTAACTCCAACTTTTTCAAAAGAAAAACTTTTAGGAACTAATCCCATTGCAGTAGCAGTTCCAGCAAAGAACAACCCTGCTTTCGTTGCAGACTTTGCCAGTACCGCAGTAGCTTATGGGAAAATGGAGATTTTACAAAGAAAAGGTTCACCTGCACCAATTGGTTGGGTTCAAGATAAAGAAGGAAATCCTACTGACGATTCAAATGCAGTAAAAAATGGTGGTGCATTATTACCACTTGGAGGCGACCGTGAGCATGGTTCGCATAAAGGTTATGGTTTAGGAGCGATTGTAGATATTTTCTCAGGCGTATTATCAGGAGCAAACTTTGGCCCTTGGGTTCCACCATTTGCAACCGCAGGCTTTATGACCGCAGGTGAACAAGTAGGAAAAGGTACAGGGCATTTCTTAGGAGCAATGAGAATTGATGCTTTCCGTCCCGCAGAAGAATTTAAAGCAGATATGGATAAATGGATTGACCGTTTCCATGCAGCTGAAGCAGTAGAAGGTAAAAAAGTATTAGTACCGGGTGACCCAGAAAGAGAAATAGAAGCTGAACGCAAAGCCAATGGAATTAATCTTTTAGAACCAGTAGTGAAAGATTTGCAAGCTTTAGCAGATAGATTTGGAATAGCGTTTTAAGGATAGCGGTAAAATGTTTTATCTTTAATGGTGGTTTTAGGGTTTCTTTTGCAATAATTACAGTATTGTAACTTTATTGAAAAACAACATTATTTTAAAAATATGAATACAATCATCATTGAACCAAGTTCTCAGGCAGATTATCAGCTTTTTATAGATTTGGCTAAAAGGTTGAAAGCTAAATTTAGAATTAGTGCTAGTGAAATAGATACAACTGATAAAGTTTCGGATGAAAAGGCTTTTTATGCTTTAGCAGGAAGCCTTGATTTACCAGAGACAAGCGATGAATTGATAAAAATAATTGAAGAATCAAGAACAAATAAAGACATTGATACTTCATGGGCAGAATAAAGTATTTATTAGATGATGAGGATTGAAAGACTAGTCTATGAGAATTGGATAGATTAAGTTACCGCAATTCTAAAAAAACATATCATTAAAATAAAACAATCATTTAAAAAAACGCTTTCGTTTACTTCATTATCATTACAATGCAACAAAACAATAAATTATTACGCTACTTCTTTCTCGCATTCGCCTTATTTGCGACAATGTTTTCATATTACATTTGGCAAATTACAAAAACGCCTAATTACGAAGTAGATGAGAAAAAAGGCTTTGCCCTTTTGATTCCGAAAGGAGCAACTTTTGAAACCGTTTGGGATTCTTTGAGTAAACATAAGATTGTTAAAGACGAATTGTCATTCAAGTTTTTAGCAAAATTATTGAAGTATAAAGATAATGTTCGTGAAGGACGTTACGTCATTAAAGCCGACATGGGCAATTATGAAGTAATCAAAAAACTTCGTTCTGGAAACCAAGATGCCATTAAACTTACTTTTAATAACATTCGTTTGAAAAAAGATTTAGTGCATAAAATTGGTAATCGTTTTGAATTTGATTCTACCGCTTTGGCAACAATGTTAGAAGATACTGCCGTTGCGAGAAAGTACGGATTTACCAAAGAAACAATTATGTGTATGTTCTTGCCAAATACGTATGAAGTATATTGGAATACAAGTCCCGATGAGTTAATGAATACCATGAAAACTTGGTATGATAAATTTTGGACGGAAGAACGCAAGAGAAAAGCAACAGCCATTGGTTTAGACCCAATCAGAGCACAAATCATGGCTTCGATTGTAGAGGCTGAAACAAAAAAAGCAGATGAAAAGCCAAGAGTAGCAGGGGTTTACATGAATCGTTTGAATACCAATATGCCATTAGGGGCAGACCCTACCGTTATTTTTGCCCATCAAGATTTTTCTATTAAAAGAGTAACTAAGACATTATTGCAAATAAATTCACCTTACAATACTTACCGTGTTGTTGGTTTGCCTCCCGGTCCAATCAACTTGCCAGACTTAGCATCTATTGATGCCGTCTTGAATTATGAGCATCATAAGTATATGTACTTCTGTGCTAAAGAAGATTTTTCTGGCTACCATAATTTTGCCGAAACATTCAAAGACCATTTGAACAATGCTCGCATTTATCAGGAAGCTTTGAATAAATTGAATATTAGGAAATAGCTGAGAGCTGTCAGCTTTGAGTTGTGAGCTATGAGCTTTGAGCAAAAGATAGTTGAAGACTAAACAATTATAGCTTTTGGGCAATGCAGAAAGCTAGCTAATTAGCCCAAAGCTCATTGCTCACAACTCAAAGCTCAAAGCTAATTCCTCACAGCTAATAAAAAATCAAACAATGTACCAACACGATTATCAATACAGAGTACGCTACGCAGATACCGACCAAATGGGTTATGTATATTATGGAAACTATGCAAGACTTTATGAAATAGGTAGGGTAGAGGCATTAAGAAGTTTGGGCTTTAGCTATAAAGAAATGGAGGATTCTGGCGTGATGATGCCCGTTTATGAAAATACTTCTAAGTTTATTGCTCCTGCTTTGTACGATGATTTGTTGACTATACGCACTACTATTAAAAACATTCCAGCAGCTAGAGTAGTTTTCTTTTATGAAATTCTCAATAGCAAAGGTACTTTGGTACACAAAGGTGAAACTACTTTGGTCTTTGTAAAGATGGAAAATAATAGATTAACAACAGCCCCGAAAGAATTGTTAGACCGATTAAGCCCATTTTTTGCTTAGTTGGTTATAAAAATTATAAATGCTAGAAAAAATAAAACATACAGAACTCTATTACCGTTTTCGCCTTTTCTTAAAGATTTATCATTTAGAAAATGCAGCAAAAACTTTGTATCAAGTATTAGAAGTACTAATTAATAAAATTCTTCAGTTTGATATTGATGTTCGTGCTGCGGCTGTGGCTTATAATTTTACTTTAGCGATTTTCCCGACGATAATTTTCCTTTTCTCACTAATTCCCTATATTCCTGTCAATCATCTTGATTTAAAAATTATTGCTTTACTTTCAGAAGTATTGCCCAAAGGAATTTTCCACGAAGCACAAGAAACCATTATTGAGATAGTAAGTAAACCACGTGGAGGAGTACTTTCGCTGGGATTTATTTTTGCATTATACGCTTCTACAAGTGGAATGATGGCTTTGATGCGGGCTTTTAATTTGACGTATAAAACCTCAGAACAACGTGGTTTTATTCAAGCAAGGCTGATAGCAGTGATGTTGAATTTCCTACTCACTTTTGTATTAATTGTAGCGATAGGATTCTTGATTGTGGGTCGATTGATGGTAGATTTCTTGTTTGATGAAGGAATTATGAATCGAGATTTTACTTTTTACGCCTTACAATTACTTACATATCTGGTAATATTTTTAGTGTTCTTTATCACGATTTCCATCATTTATTATTGGGCACCTGCCATACATAAAAAATGGAAATTTATCAATGCAGGTTCTATCACGGCTTCAATTCTTACGATACTTATTTCAAATTTGTTTTCTTATTACCTTTCAAACTTTGCAACGTACAATAAACTTTATGGTGCAATTGGTACTTTTATCGCCTTAATGGTTTGGCTGTATTTGGTTGCTTTAGTTTTGATTTTAGGTTTTGAAATCAATGCAAGTATTGCAGAAACTTTATACGGTTCAACCGAATCTAAAAAAGTCATTGAAACAGAAACATAATTAAACAGTTACTTCTACACGATGGAAAATCCTGAAAAACAACCTATTGTTACTGTCATTGCCATCTGTTATAATCATTCCGCATTTCTTCTAGAATCGCTTACTTCAGTAGTTCATCAAACTTATCAAGCTATTCAATTAATTGTAGTTGATGATGCGAGCGAAGATGATAGTCAGCAAAAACTACTTGCTTTTATGCAAGATTATCCATCTGTTCAATGGATTTTTAATGAAAAAAATATTGGCAATTGTAAATCATTCAATCAAGCACTTTTATTGGCTAAAGGGAAGTATATCATTGATTTATCGACTGATGATGTCTTAGAAAAGACCAGAATAGAAAAGCAAGTAAGGTATTTTGAATCATTGAGTAATTCGTATGGTGTAGTGTTTTCAAATGCCATTTTTATAGATGAGCAAGGAAAAACTTTGAGCACTTTATATGATAAAAACCAAAGTATTCCAGAAGGAAATATTTATTCAAAATTGATTGAACAATCTTTTATTTTACCTTCTACGATGATGATAAAAAACGAGGTATTAGATAGTTTGAATGGCTATGATGAAACATTATCCTACGAAGATTTCGATTTTTGGATTCGGTCATCAAGAAATTGGGAGTATGCTTATTTGCCAGAAATCTTAACTTTTCAACGAAAAGTATCTACTTCACTTTCTTCCAGATTTGTTCAAAAAGAGAATCCTTTGGTTGTTTCAACCGTAAAAGTTTGTGCTAAAATATTAAGCTTAAATCGCAATGAAACTGAAAATAAAGTACTTATCAAAAGACTTCATTTAGTGTTAAAACAATGTGTTTTTACAGAGGATTTTGAGGCAGGAGAAGAAGTAATAAAAATGTTGATTGAATTAAAAGGACATACTTTTAAGAGTAAATTGCTTTCTGTAATAATTCAAAAAAGGATTCCATTGAATTTTATATATTTGAAATACAACCAATTCAGAGCTTAATCAATTAATACTTTATGATAGAACTCTACTAGCTTTTTAGCTTCGCTTTCCCAATTATATTGTTTTCGGATCGCTTCTTTACCTAAATTCCCCATTTCTTTCGCTTCTTTTGGGTTTTGAATAAACCAATGAATGGCTTCAAAAATCTCTTGAGTACTTTCAGGATTTACACTGAATCCTGATTTTGTGGAATTAATTACCGATAAACAATGTTCAAAATTTGAAGTAATTACAGGCAAACCCGAAGCCATGTATTCAAACATTTTGGTAGGATAGGAAATACTGTAATCACCAATATCTTTGAGTAAAGCGATTCCAACAAAAGCATTTTTAGCAATTTCGGCTGCTTCTTTAAAGGACGTCATTCCATACACTAAAATATTTCCTTCTAAATCATACTCTTTTATTAAAACTTCCAGTTTTTTAGGGAAATCATTGCTTGAAAAATATCCAAACAAATTCAATTTGATGTTTGGGTAAAGCTTTTTTAATAGATAGATTGACTCCAAGAGTTGTTCAATACATCGATTAACGGAGATTTGTCCGATGTAAAAAATCTCTGGTTCTAAAATATTAAATTGGAAATGGATAAATTCAAAATCATCTTTTCTAGGATAATTTAAAATGACTTCATGATTTTTTCTGATGTTGAGATAACTTGTCAGATAAGTGTTTTCAGCAAAAATTAGGTTGAAATGTTTGGAAGCAAGTTTGTCAAAATATGAAAACAATGATATAAGAATCTTGCTTTTCAGCTTTGTTGGAAGCTTTTTATGAAAATCTTCATAGATGTCAAAAATGATTTTTGTCTTGAGTAAAGAAAATAGATAAGCAATCGGAATTAACTCAATCACATGAATGTGAACGATTTTGGGACGAACTTTAAAATACCAAAACAGGATTTTAGGGAAATTAAAACAGATTCTTTTCCAAAGTTGCGGATAATAATTGATGTGGTAAAAATGGGCTTTTGGTTCATCGTCATCAAGCCTAACAGCTTGAATTACATATACTTCATAGTCTTCAGATAAGGTGCTTACTTCTTTAATGACTCTGGGAGAATAGTTTCCCGTTGCAATATGAAGTACTTTTATTATTTTATTTGATGTTTTAGAGGCGAACATTTTGTTATTTTAGGTACAAGAAATTAAACAATCTGATAAAAACTATGGCTGAATTTATAAAATTATACGAAAAAGGCACCGATATGAAAAGAATAAATCATATTGTTGACTGCCTAAAAAATGGTGGCGTAATTATTTATCCTACCGATACTGTTTATGGAATGGGTTGCGATATTCACAATACTCGTGCTGTTGAGAGAATTTGCCAAATCAAGGGAATAAAACCAAGCAAGAATAATTTTTCATTTATTTGTAATGATTTGAGCCACATTGCAGATTATGCTAAAGTATCTAATACTTGCTTTAAATTAATGAAAAAGGCGTTGCCGGGTCCATTTACTTTTGTTTTAGAAGGAAATAATAAAGTACCGAAAGTATTATCACAAAGTAAAAAAACAGTTGGAGTTAGAATTCCCGACAATGAAATTCCGAGGTTAATTGTTCAAGAACTTGGTAATCCTATTATTACATCATCAATTTATGATGATGACAATATCGTAGAATACTCTACTGATCCAGAATTGATTTTTGAGAAATTTCAAAATCAGGTTGATATTGTGATTGATGGCGGTTATGGCAATAATATGCCTTCAACAATTGTGGATGCTACTTCTGATGATTTTGAAATTATTCGTCAAGGACTTGGTGATTTATCGCTATTCTTGTAAAAATGAAAAAGCTTTTGATGAATCAAGCGTTTATATCGTTTTGATTTCTTTTATGCTTCCATCTTCGATGCGACCATAAGTAAGAAGACGGATTTTGTTTAATCGAAGCATCTAGTGTTTGAACAAAACGCTCAAGAATTTCATTTGGAGTAAGATTTTCGTAGGGAGGACTTGCAATTTCCGAAAGATTCATATCATAATATCCTCGCTTTTTCCTGACAAACTCCATAAAAATTACTGGATATTCAAACTTCCTAGCAATACGTTCTGGTCCAGTAAAAAAGGCAGAATCTTGATTTAGAAAGTTTGTCCAATATGCCGATTTCAAATGACTAGGAATTTGGTCGGCAGCTAAACAAATAGCTCTGATTTTGTCTTTCCTTTCAATCGTTATTTTTATAGTATCTTTTCTTTCTACTAAAAAAGCTCCAAAACGACTTCTGATTTGATAAGTAAGTTTATCAAAAAAAGGGCTGCTAAGTTTTTGATAAACTACATCTAAATTAACGCCCTGTAAGCTAACAGAATGAATAGCCCATTCCCAATTTCCTTGGTGTCCGCCAACAAAAATGATAGGAATGTTATTATCCAAGTACTTTTTTACAACTTCAATATTATTTACTTGCACTCGCTCTGTTACTTCTTCTGCTGAAATACTTATACCTTTGAAGAATTCAATAAAAACATCAGCTAAGTGATGATAAAAGCCTTTAGCAATTTCATTGATTTCATCTGCTGTTTTTTCAGGAAAAGAGTTTCTAAGGTTTTCGATTACTATTTTTTTACGGTACTTAATTACTTTAAATAATAAAAAATAAGCAAAGTCCGAAATGCCATAAAGCACCCAAAATGGTAAAACAGAAAGAATCTTGAAGAAAAGCATATTAACCTTTGTGAATTTGTATTTTTTCTTGGAAAATAGAATGATTTTGTTATAAAAATTTGAAATTAAATCATTCTACTGTATTTTAGAGAAATGATAATTGATTTACAATATTTACCCAGCCTCGAATATTTTGTGAGTTTACTTCAACACGACAATATTGTTATTGAAGCACACGAGTATTACGAAAAACAAAGTTACCGAAATCGTTGTATAATTCAGACAACTAATAAGATTGATACGCTGTCTATCCCAGTAAAAAATGGAAATTCGAAAGTATTAATTCGGGATTTAAAGATAGAATATCATCAAGATTGGATTCGCCGCCATTGGGGAGCAATTCATTCAGCCTACGGGAAATCCCCTTTTTTTGAATATTATTCAGAATATTTTAAAAATATTATCGAAAAAAAGCCTGACTTTTTGTTCGATTTGAATTTGGAATTACTGTCAATTTGTCTTAAACTTTTACGTCTCGAAAAAAAGATTATATTTACAGAAAAATACGAAAAGAATGTAGAAGGGGATTTTAGGAGTAAAATTCATCCCAAAACCAATTTTTTGGAGAATGGGATTTACCAACCAATCGCTTATCGGCAGAACTTTGGCAGTGAATTTGTACCCAATTTATCCATTCTCGATTTACTATTTTGTCAGGGAAGCCAATCTTTAAAGATACTTCAAAGCTCAATCGTAAATGAACAAACAATAATCAATTAGTGTTAAAGATTTAATTTGGAAGATATTTACTGAAAGTAATTATTAAGTAAAGACAGAGATTACCTTCAGCCTCAGTGTAAAGAATAATTGGAATTTCCCATCACTCTTACCAACTGAACTCTGAGGTTTTATAACGCTATAACTCAAAAACTCTAAGCATGGAGGCAAAATTTTCAAACAGAGTAAAAGAGGTTATCTCACTCGCACGTGAGGAGGCAATCAGGCTTGGGCATGATTACATCGGGACGGAACATCTTATTTTAGGAATGATCAGAGAAGGCGAAGGCATTGCTCTTGATTTGATTAAAAAATGTGGAACAAGCCTTGATGATTTACGTGTTACTATAGAACAAGCTACAAAGAGTACGGTTCGATCTACGTACACTATCAAAAACAAGCAAGATATTCCGCTTTCTCGCCAATGCGAAAAAGTGTTGAGAGTCACCTACTTGGAAGCAAGAATTTTTAAAACTAACCTTGTTGGAACGGAACATTTATTAATGGCGATTCTCAGAGATGAGGATAATTTGGCTAAGCAAATTCTTGAGAAGTTCCAGATACATTATGAATTAATTAAGGATATGGTGGAATATCAATCAAACCCTAATATCAAATCTGGGCCATCTGATACAGATGACAACGATGATGATGCAAGAATGTTTGCGAGTGGGAATGCAGCTGGAGGAAGTTCTACTACTAATAAAGGAACAGAAAAGTCTAAAACTCCTGTTTTAGATAATTTTGGTAGAGATTTAACAAAAGTTGCTGAAGCTGGTAAATTAGACCCAATTGTTGGGCGTGAAAAAGAAATAGAAAGAGTAGCTCAAATTCTTTCTCGTAGAAAGAAAAACAACCCAATCTTGATTGGTGAGCCTGGTGTTGGTAAAACTGCTATTGCTGAAGGTCTAGCATTAAGAATTGTTCAGAAAAAAGTATCTCGTGTTTTATTTGGAAAAAGAGTTGTTACGCTAGATTTGGCTTCGTTAGTGGCTGGTACAAAATACCGTGGTCAGTTTGAAGAAAGAATGAAAGCAGTAATGAATGAATTGGAAAAATCACCAGATGTGATTTTGTTCATTGATGAATTGCATACGATTGTCGGTGCTGGTGGAGCTTCGGGTTCTTTGGATGCTTCAAATATGTTCAAACCAGCTTTGGCTCGTGGTGATATTCAAGTTATCGGAGCTACTACTTTAGATGAGTATCGTCAATACATTGAGAAAGATGGTGCTTTGGCTCGTCGTTTCCAAACAGTAATGGTAGATGCAACTTCTATTGAAGAAACCATTGAAATTTTGAATAACATCAAAGATAAGTACGAAGATCATCACCACGTATCTTATACAGATGAGGCAATTGAACAAGCAGTAAAATTATCTGAACGTTATATTTCTGATAGATTCTTGCCAGATAAAGCGATTGATGTAATGGATGAAGTAGGAGCGAGAGTTCATATTTCAAATATTACTGTTCCTGAAGATATTGTTCGTTTGGAAGAAGCCATCGAAAATATCAAGAAAGAGAAAAATGCAGTAGTGAAATCGCAGAAATACGAAGAAGCTGCTCAATTACGTGACCGTGAAAAACGTTTGTTAGACCAATTAGACCGTGCAAAACGTGATTGGGAAGAAGATACCAAACGTCGTCGTTATACAGTGTCAGAAGAAAGTGTTGCCGAAGTAATTGCACAAATGACTGGTATTCCAGTAAATCGTGTAGCAGCTACGGAAGGACAAAAACTTTTGAACATGAATGAAGAATTACAAGGAAAAGTAATCGGACAAAATCCTGCGATTGCTAAACTTGTAAAAGCGATTCAACGTACTAGAGTTGGCTTAAAAGATCCTAAAAAACCAATCGGTTCATTTATTTTCTTGGGACCAACAGGTGTAGGTAAAACAGAATTAGCGAAGGTTTTAGCAACATATTTATTTGATAAAGATGATGCCTTAGTGAGAATTGACATGAGTGAGTACATGGAGAAATTCAGTGTATCTCGTTTAGTTGGAGCTCCTCCGGGATACGTTGGTTATGAAGAAGGTGGACAATTGACAGAAAAGATTCGTCGTAAACCTTATGCGGTTGTATTATTAGATGAAATCGAGAAAGCTCACCCAGATGTATTTAATATCTTGTTGCAAGTATTAGATGATGGTATTTTGACTGATGGTTTGGGAAGAAGAGTAGATTTCCGAAATACAATCATTATCATGACTTCAAATATCGGTGCAAGAGATTTGAAAGACTTCGGAACTGGCATTGGTTTTTCTACAAAAACTAAAGTTGATGGAGTAGATGAAGCGATGAAAGGAACTATTCAGAATGCTTTGAAAAAGGCTTTCTCTCCAGAGTTCTTGAACCGTTTGGATGATGTAATTGTGTTTAATTCATTAGAACGTGAACATATTCACCAAATCATCGACTTGATGTTGAATAAGTTGTTTGTTCGTATTACAAATCTTGGATATACGGTTGAATTGACCGAAAAAGCAAAAGACTTTATTGCTGAAAAAGGTTATGATTCTCAATATGGTGCAAGACCGCTAAATCGTGCTATTCAACGTTATTTGGAGGATCCAGTAGCTGAAGAAATTTTAAAAGGTGATTTAGCCAATGGCGATGTAATCTTAGCAGATTACTCTGGTGAAGGCGATACATTAACACTTTCAAGAATTCTTGCAACTACTGCAACAGAGGAATAAAGAGTAATCTTAAATAGAAAAAGGTCGGTTCATTTATTTGAATCGACCTTTTTTGTTGGTATGCAAAAATAATATTTTGTTTGTCGTTTAAATTCTAGTACTTTGTAATATATCTTTAATTACCTCTTGGTCTTTGGCTATTTGTGCTTTTAGGGCATCTAAACCACTGAATTTTTGCTCGTTTCGGACTTTCGTAATAAATTCTACACTAAGGTTTTCTCCATAAATTTCTCGATTGAAATCGAAAATATTCACTTCGATTGTCTGATAAGTACCATCTACCGTCGGGCGATTACCAATATTTAACATCCCTCCAAAAGTTTCATCGTTGTAATGTACTTTCACGGCATAAACACCATCTGTAGGAATTAATTTAGCAACTTCCCTTACTTGAATATTAGCAGTTGGAAAGCCAATTGTTCTACCTAATTGTTTGCCTTTTACAATGAGCCCAGAAATAGAGTAATTTCTACCCAAAAGATGATCGGCAGATTGAACATTTCCTTCTAATAATGCTTTCCTGATTTTTGAAGAACTTATGCCAACGTTATCAATATCTCGACGGGCAATTTCTTCTATTGAAAAGCCATATCTTGAAGCATTGGTTTTTAAGTAATCGAATCCTCCCTCACGATTTTTTCCAAAACGATGGTCGTAGCCAATCACTAGCGTTTTAGTACCAATGGTTTCAATAAGAATTTTTTGGATAAATTCTTCGGATGAAAGCTCTGAAAATTCTCTGGTGAACGGAATTATCAAAAGATGTTGTACACCATTTTGTTCTAAGAGTTCAATTTTTTCATCAAGTATAGAAAGTAACTTAATGGTTTGATTATCAGACGAAATAACGCTTCGTGGATGTGGATAAAAAGTAATGACAACACTTTCTCCTTGGGTCTGTAAAGCTACTTCATTCAAGCGATTTAATATTTTTTGATGTCCAAGATGTACACCATCAAATGTTCCGCTAGTGACTACCGCATGGTCTAATTTTTTGAATTCCTGTATTCCGTGATAAACTTGCATTTTTATATTTGCTCTGTTCAAAGTCTTTTTGTGAGTTGGACGAAAACAGCGTTTTATTCTTTACATTATTACTTATTACAATAATTTTTAAATTATTAATCTACCTTTCTTTGCTCAATAAATTCCTGAATCGTTAGTGCATTTTTAACATCAAATTTACCAATTTTTTCTCTACGTAATGAACTTAAATAAGCGCCTGATTGGCAAGCCAAGCCAAAATCACGCACCAAACTTCTGATGTACGTACCTTTTGAGCAAACGATTGTGAAGCTAATTTCTGGAAAATTACTGCTATCAATGTCAAATTTAAAAATTTCTACTTCTCTTGATTTGATTTCAATATCAGCATCTGTTTTTCCTTTTCTGGCTAATTCGTAAAGCCTTTTGCCATTTACTTGAATGGCAGAGTAAATCGGAGGAATCTGTAAAATTTTCCCTTGAAATTTACTTAAAGCATCTTGAAGTAGATTTTCGTTGATATGTTCAATTGGTAACTCTTCTTCAAATGCTGTTTCTAAGTCTATCGAGGGCGTTGTTTTTCCTAAAACAAAAGTGCCTGAATATTCTTTTTCTTGTGCTTGGAAAGAATCAATTTGCTTGGTCATTTTTCCTGTGCAAAGGATTAATAAACCAGTTGCTAGTGGGTCTAGTGTACCAGCATGACCGATTTTTTTGAATTTACCAGCAAATTTTAATTTCTTAACGACATCAAAAGATGTCCAAGTAAGGGGTTTATCAATCAATAAAACCTCCCCAGGGTCTGGAGAGGTCTGATTGATATTCTTTTGTATAATTTCTTCTTGATTCATTATTAATGTGAGCCTACCGTCAAAGCTAAAATGACGATTCCGACGATGATACGATAAATGCCAAAATATTTAAAACCATATTTGTTCAAAATAGTAATGAAAAATTTGATGGCTAAAACAGCAACGATAAATGCAACAACATTTCCGATGGCTAAAAGTTTAATTTGATCTCCTGTAATACTTCCCTCATCAGAGATGAATTTTAATAACTTATACCCAGTTGCCGCTGTCATTGTTGGAACTGCCAAGAAGAAAGAGAATTCTGCTGCTAAACTTCTGCTTAATTTTTGTTGCATTCCTCCAATAATTGTAGCAGCACTTCTACTTAAACCAGGAAACATTATGGCTAAACATTGATACGCTCCGATTTTAATCGCTGTTACATTATTAATATCTGGTTCTTCTGTAATTACTGGATTTTTGAACCAATTATCTACAAATAATAAAATGATACCACCAACTAACAATACTGTAGCAATAAAAACAGGACTACCCAAATGTTCATCAATAAGATCGTCAAATAATTTTCCGAAAATTAAAGCAGGAACAACGGCTAAAGCAAGTTTTACATAAAACTGCCATTTAGAAAAGTCAAAAAACTTTTTCCAGTACAACACTACTACAGCCAAAATAGCTCCAAGTTGAATACAAACTTCAAAAAGTTTGGTGAATTTGTCATTCTCAATGCCTAGATAAGAACTCATCAATACCATGTGTCCTGTAGAAGAAATTGGAAGGAATTCAGTTAAGCCTTCGATAATTGCAAGTATAATTGCTTGAATTGTTGACATTGGTTTAAGGGATATTTTATTCTAAAATAAATTTCTGACTGTAAATCTCTTGATTATTGTTGATTATCACAAGATAAAGCCCTTTTTTCAAGCCTGATAAATCCAAAGAAATTAAATCTTGATTTGAAAAAGGTTGCTCAAATACTTTATTTCCTAAAAAATCTAAGATGGATACAAGCTTTTGCTTTCAATAGTATGATTAAAAAACGAGTACACTCATTTGATTTAAGTCATAAAAAAACGCTTCACTATTTTTTGAAAAATAGTGAAGCGTCCTGGGAAATTATCAAACTAGCAATTAATCATTAGCCAATTGATTATCAAGAATATTTTTCCAATCTTGATAAATATCTTGATAGGTTGAAGCTTTTTGAGTTTCTGGCTCAACAACACCTATTTTTTCCATATTCACAAAAGCATCTTTTGGATTTGAAAAGTATCTCACCCCAATACCTGAACCTAAAGCGGCTCCTTTTGCACCATCAGTATCATATAATTCTACAGCAACGCCAGTTACATTTACCAATGTTTGCGAGAAAATATCACTTAAAAACATATTGGCTTTTCCTGCTCTGATGACTGATGGAGAAGTACCATTCTCTGCCATGATGTCCATGCCGTATTTTAAAGAATAAGCGATTCCTTCTTGTGCTGCACGAATAATATGAGCATTTGCATGAGCATTCAAATTTAAACGTTGGAAAGTAGCACCAATTACTTTATTTTCAAGTACTCTTTCAGCTCCATTGCCAAATGGTAAAATTCTTAAACCATCAGCACCTTCATTTACTTTTGAAGCAAGGGCATTCATTTCTTGATAGCTTAATCCACTTGCTACATTATCACGAACCCAACGATTTAAAATTCCTGTTCCATTGATACATAATAGCGTTCCTAAGCGATTAAGCCCATTTAATTCATGATTCACATGGGCAAAAGTATTTACTCTTGATTTTGGATCATAACTTACTTTGTCTGAAACTGAGTAAATCACACCTGAAGTTCCTGCTGTAGCAGCTACTTCACCTGGGTCAAGGACGTTTAATGAAAGTGCATTATTGGGTTGGTCACCTGATTTATAAGTAACTGGAATTCCAGCTTTTAAACCTAAAGCATCTGCAATTGAACTTTTTACTTCTCCATGATTTGAAAACAATGGACGAATTTCTGGTAAAATTGTAGCAGGAAAACCGTAACATTTCATCACATCTTCAGAAACGCCATTGGTTTGAAAATCCCAGAAGATACCTTCCGAAAGTGCTGAATTTGAAGTAGTAATCTCTCCTGTGAGTTTCATGGCAATAAAATCGCCTGGAAGCATGATTTTATAAATAGAGCCATAAATTTTAGGTTCGTTTTCTTTTACCCAAGCTAACTTAGAAGCCGTGAAATTTCCAGGAGAATTCAGTAAATTAGAAAGACATTTTTCATGCCCAATTTTATCAAAAGCTTTTTTGCCTATTTCAACAGCACGGCTATCGCACCAAATAATTGAAGGACGTAAAACACTTAGATTTCTATCTACAATTACTAATCCGTGCATTTGATACGCAATTCCGACCGCTTGAATATCTTTAGGATTGTATTTCCCTGACGAATTACATCTTTGAATCGCTTCTTGCACGCAAGTCCACCACATTTCTGGATCTTGTTCTGCCCAGCCATCAAAAGGAGATGAAATGGTGTTTTCAGTGTCTGGATATTGTGCGGAGGCAACTAGCTTGCCTGTTGAGCCATCTACAACAGATGCCTTGATGGAAGAAGTACCTAAATCTAAGCCTAAAAGTAACATAATCAGAGTTTGTAAGTAATTGAGATTATTTGGTAATTTTTATTGACTACCTTGTTGCAAAAATATAGAAAAAACCGCTAATGTTCTATAGTGTTCTAGTTATATTTTATTTTAAATCATAAATTAAACCAAAACAAAAAAATGGAAGAACTTAAACCCGTTATTTCGATCCGAAATCTACGAAAAAGCTATGGCGAAAAAGAAGTCTTGAAAGGCATCAATCTTGATATTTACAGAGGCGAAATTATTGGCTACATTGGTCCAAATGGTGCAGGTAAAAGTACTACTTTAAAAATCTTAATTGGCACTTTAGGCGATTTTTCTGGCGAAGTTTCAATTTTGGGCTATGATGTTACCAAAGATGCAATGGAAGTCAAGAAACACATTGGTTATGTACCTGAAAACGCCATGCTTTATGAAGTACTTACGCCAATGGAATATCTTTTATTTATCGGTCGCTTGTATCATTTAGAAGATGTTCAGATTGAAAAAAGAGCGACAGAACTACTTTCTTTGTTTGGATTGAGTGAAGTAATTGATACCAGAATGAGTACATTTTCAAAAGGAATGCGACAAAAAGTATTATTGATTTCGGGTTTGATTCATAATCCTGAAATTGTTTTCTTGGATGAACCACTTTCTGGTTTGGATGCTAATGCAGTGATTTTGGTAAAAGAGATTCTAGCAAAATTGAAAGAAGCTGGTAAAACAATTTTGTATTCTTCGCACATTATGGATGTTGTTGAAAAATTATCTGACCGTATCGTAATCATCAATAATGGTGAAATTGTCGCTAATGGTACTTTTGAAGAACTAAAAACACAAGGTTCCGTGGCTTCGCTTGAAAGTGTTTTTGGAAGTTTGACAGGTGGAAATCAAGAAAATCAAACCCGTGCCGACGATTTTATTCAAGCTTTATCTTCTCAATAATTATGACAAAATTTATTCTTTATATTCTTGATAAACTTCAATGGCTTTTCAAATGGCTGGCGGTAGATTATCATTCATTAAGAGCCATCGTTGAAGTAAAATTGATGATGGAAAACCGCCGAGTTCATGGTTTACAAAGAAATCAAGTACAGAAAAAAGAGCAAAGTAATACATTTTTGAAATCATTACTCTTTCAAGCAATTTTTAGTTTTATTTATGGGCTGATGATACTTTTCATCAAGCAACCAGTTTATTTAGTGATGATGTTGAGCTTCGCTTTTATCATGTTTATGGTAGCTTTCAACATGATTTCAGATTTTGCTGAAGTACTTTTTGATACAAGTGATAATGTTATTTTACTTCCTCGCCCCGTAGAGGGAAAAGTAATTTGGATGGCTCGCTTGATTCATATTATTGTATTTTTAGGTGCTTTGACCTTGGCTAATTCTTTAGGTTCAATCGTTTTTACAACTTTCAAATTTGGTTGGCAAGCAGGTTTACTCTTCTTCATTTGTGTGATTTTACTTTGCTTGATTACCATTTTTCTGACAAGTATTTTATATTTATTATTGACAAAAGTAGTTTCTGAAGAAAAACTAAAAGATATTATTGGTTATGCACAAATTGCTTTTTCAGTTTTTATAGCGGTTGGCTATCAGTTTATAGCAAGAACAGATAAATTGATTGGCACAGAAACACAAGAAATTGTCATAAAATGGTGGCATTATCTAGTGCCTCCAGCTTGGTTTGCTGGTGTGATGGAGGCTTTTGTGGCAAAACACTTTGAATTGCCTTACATGATTTTTACTCTTTTGGTATTAATAGTGCCTTTTGCTTCTTTGTACATCATCAATAATTACTTATCGCCACTTTTTGCCAAAAGTTTATCAGGTTTAGGAACGCCAGAAATTACAGAAAAAAGAGCTGTGAAAACAGCGAAAAAAAGTACTTTTTTGAATGTACTTTCTGGAATTTTTACAAAAACAACTTTGGAGAAATCAGCATTTGAATTGGTTTGGATTATCACCGCTCGTGACCGAAAATTTAAAGTAAGAGCTTATCCAATCTTCGGAATGCTGATTTATTTTATCTACAATTATTTTACGCAAAGCCAAAAAGAAGATGTAAATGTCTTGATGATTTTATATTATACCATGTTCCTCATTTGGATTTTTTCTCAACAAATCTACATTTCCGACGACTGGAAAGCCTCTTGGGCTTATCGTGTTGCTCCACTGACAAATCCTGGAGAAGTATTATTGGGTTCTTTGAAATCAATATTAGTTAAAGTTGGTCTTCCTATTTTTATTATTATTGGAGCTATTTTGATTGGAAAAGCTGGTTTTGGAATGATTGACGATATTCTTTTTGCGATGTCAAGTACACTTTTATTTATCAGTTTAAATGTCTTAACGGGGGAATTTTCATTGCCTTTTTCAATGGAAATGGCTAATGCTAAAGTAAAAGGGAATCAATGGTTGAAGTTTCTATTCTTGTTTTTGGTAGCTCCGATATTAGGTTTTGTTCATTACTTTATTGGAAAAACCACCTACGGTTTAATTACTTTAACGCCCATCTTACTAATAATTGCCTTACTTTTGCTGAAAGAATACCGAAAAATAGGCTGGGATAGGATTAAAGAGTGATTCTAACGCTTTATCAAATATTGAAAATATCATTTTCGGCTTAGGATTGTAATAATCTTAAGCCGAATTTTATTTAACGTAATAGATGCTTAAATTAGAAAATATTACCAAAAAGTACGAAAATAGAATTGTTGTTGATGATCTTTCCATAGAAGTATTGGCGGGTGAAATATTGGCAATAGTAGGAGAGAGTGGTTCTGGAAAAACGACTTTTTTAAACATTATTTCAGGCAATATCATGCCTGATGCTGGTAAGCTTTGGCTGGATGAAGAAGCTATAGATTTATTTTTTAACCGATTGATTAGAGATTTTCCTAATATTAAGCTCGTCCCTCAAGACTATCGACTAAAACCTGAACATAAAATTTGGGAAAATATTGACCTTGCTCTTACTGAATATACGCATGAATATCGAAAAAAGCGAGTAAGCGAATTATTAGAACTTTGTGGAATTACTGCGATTAAAGATAAAAAGCCAAGAGAAGTATCTGGTGGAGAAAAGCAAAGAACTGCCATCGCTCGTGCCATTGCTGAAGAACCCAAAGCTTTATTGTTAGACGAACCTTTTAGTAATTTAGATTCTATCAATAGAAGTCATTTACGTTCGAAAATTGTCGAGATTATTAAAAAAGAAAGTATTGCTTGCGTATTGGTAACGCATGATTTACTAGATGCCTTTTTAGTGGCAGATAAAATTGCGATTATGCGTCAAGGAAAAATATTAAAGATTGATACGCCTGAAAAGATTTTTCAAGAAAAAGAAGATGAGTACATCAAACATTTTGTAAAAAGTGCTATTGAGCCTATTAAAATGTTTGAAGAAAGATATTATTCTTCTTCCGCTTCCTGATACTTGGCTCTGTCAAATACATAGACATCAAGAATCGCTTTTGGGCGAGCAAGATATTCTCTAAAGTAAGTTTTATAACCCGATTGTACGTCTTGAGCCGCAAAAGCTACAGCATCCAGTCCTAAATTATTGGCAAGAAACAAGGCTCTGGCATTATGTGTAGGTTGAGAAATAATCGTAAATTTTTGCTGATTAAATACTTCTTTGCAACGAATGATAGAATCATAGGTACGGTAACCAGCATAATCAAGGATTAACACGTTTTCAGGAACCCCCAAACGCATCAAAGATTTTTTCATGTCGTTGGGTTCGTTGTAAAAAACAGAGTCGTGATTGCCACTAAGAATCAAAAACTTTACTTTACCTTCTTTGTACAAACGAGCTGCCGCTTCCATTCTGTATTTGTAAAATAAATTCGTTTTTCCGCCTTGTACAGCTTTACTTGTACCCAATACTAAGCCAACGTCATTTGAAGGTAATTTATCGAGACTGTAATAATTACGGTCATCAGTAGAATAGACAATCCAGATATTACACATTAAAATACCAATCAACGCAAAGAAAATCAATGCGATGATTCCTTTGAAGAACCATTTTACTGATGTTGTGAAATCTAATGGTTCACTCAATGATATTTCATAGGTATTTTTCAGTGCTAATAATCATTTATTGTGGAAGTTGCTGATTATAAATATATTAAGTAATTGTCAGATTTAAAAATAAGTGTTTACTTAAAATTTGTGAAACACTCATAAAATATCTTTTGTTATCTTTTTTGGCTTTCCTTGAAAATTGTTTTTCAATATTCATTCATAATAAAATCCACTCATATTCTGGGTGGATTTTTCATTTTATTTGAGGTGATTTACTT
>NZ_JACHKT010000023.1 GCF_014204325.1 Arcicella rosea | reverse complement strand
TTGATGATTTTTCTCATCCTTAAAGGCTGTTTTGATGCTTGGTCGCTCAAATTTCAGCCTTTTTGTTTTCAAGAACAAAATCTTCGGGTAGAGTAGCCTTGGCGATGGTCTTTACAAGTTTTTCTTATGGCTTTGATACTAAGGCACAAGAATTCTTGAATAAATCCATTACAATAAAAGCCGTAAACATTAAACTTAGAGACGTGCTTGAGAAGATTGAACAGCAGGCTCAAGTTAAATTTGTGTATAGTTCAAAGGCAATTAAAGCGGATAGAAAGTTAAATATTACTTCCTCGGAACAACGTTTATCAGAAGTATTAGAAGCACTTTTGAAACCTATGAATGTAGGTTATAAAGTATTGGGCGGACAAATTATTTTAAATGCCAATCCCTCGCTTTCGGTCTCGTTGATTAATGAAGATCCAAATACTTCTGATATTTTAGTCAAAGAAGAACGTACCATTACTGGGAAAGTAGTTGATACCGAAAAAGGAGAACCTTTGCCGGGTGTAAATATTAGCATCAAAGGAACACAAAGAGGAACATCAACAGATAGCAACGGTAAGTATTCTATTACGATACCTGACGATGCCGAAACCTTGGTGTTTAGCTTTGTAGGGTATGACAGACAAGAGCAAATTATCGGAAAGCGTATAGTTATTGACGTTAGTATGAAAGTAGATGTTCGTTCATTGGAAGAGGTTGTTGTTGTGGGTTATGGTACACAGAAAAAAGTAACTTTAACAGGTTCGGTTTCGGAAGTAAAAGGTTCTGAAATTGTGAAAAGTCCACAGCCAAATTTATCAAACTCTTTAGCTGGTCGTTTTTCTGGTTTTGTGGCAAACAACAGAGGTGGAGAACCTGGTTATGACGGTTCAAGCTATACGGTAAGAGGTTTTGCTTCTACTGGGAACAATGATGTTTTGATTGTAGTAGATGGAGTACCAGGACAAATTGGAGGTTTAGAGCGTTTAGACCCAAATGACGTAGAAAGTATTTCAATTTTGAAAGATGCTTCGGCAGCTGTTTATGGAAGTAGAGCGGCAAATGGAGTAATTCTTGTAACGACTAAAAAAGGTGGAAAAGGAAAACCAACGATTTCATACAGCTTTAATCAAGGTTTGAGCTCACCAACTCGTTTACCAAAATTAGCGGATGCGGCTACTTATGCAACAATCTTGAACGAAATTGATTATTATAACAATCCAGCGGGTGGAATGAACCAATATTATAGTGCAGACGAAATTACTAAATTCAGTAATGGTTCAGACCCAATTAATTATCCAAATACTAACTGGCAAAAAGAAGCATTGAAAAGTGTTGCTTTACAAAATCAGCATAGTTTAAGCATCAATGGTGGAACGGATAATACTAAATATTACCTATCGCTTGGAACAATTTATCAAGATGGTTTATACAGAAATGGCGTTACGCAGTACAAACAGTATAATTTCAGATCAAACGTTGAAGCTAATATTACAGATAATTTCAAAGTAAGTTTATCATTGGCGGGTCGTCAGGAAGACAGACAATACCCAACTTCAAGTGCTGGTAATGTTTTCCGTTCTATTTATAGAGCTTACCCAACGGTTGTTTCGGTATATCCAAATGGTTTACCATCAACAGGCGTTGAAAACAATAATCCAGTTGTTTTAGGTACTTCAGCAGGCGGAATTAATTTGAACCCAACTACTGTTTTCAATGGTATTTTAAGAGCAAGTTATAAGCTTCCTTTTGTAAAAGGATTAAGTATTGATGGTTTATATTCAGCTGATAGATCTTATAATTTTTCTAAATCTTTCAGTACTCCATATCCTTTATATTCTTATGACAAAAATAATAATGTCTATAATAGAGTAATTACGGGTGGTTCTGCGGGTGCTGCAACGTTGAGCCAAGATGAAACCAATACTTCTTCGATGGTTCAGAACATTAAATTGAACTATGAATTACATGCTGGCAAACACAATCTTTCAACGTTTGTAGCTTACGAACAAAGTAAAAATTCACAACAAAGATTTGGTGCTTCAAGAATCAATTATCCTACTGTTTCAACACCTGAATTATCGCAAGGTGGTGCAGCAGCAACCGATAAAAACAATTATGGAAGTAGCTATAACTTTACTAGAAAAAGTTATATCAGTAGAATCGCTTATAATTTCAATGAAAAATACCTTGCAGAAGTGCAGATGCGTGTAGATGGGTCTTCAATTTTCCCAGAAGGAAAACAATATGGTTTCTTCCCTTCGCTATCGGTAGGTTGGAGAGTTTCTGAAGAGCCTTGGTTTAAAACTGAAAAAGTAAATGATTTAAAACTTAGAGCTTCTTATGGATCGTTAGGAAATGATAACGTTGGTCAGTTCCAATATTATAATAATTATTCTTTCAATAATAATTATGTAATTGGTGCGAATACAATTCATTCAGGGATTGATTTAACAAAATTAGCTAACCCTGATATTACTTGGGAAACAGCGAAAAAGATGGATTTAGGCTTGAATACTACTGTTTTCAAAAATATTACTTTAGAATTTATTTATTTCCAACAACAACGTTCAAATATTCTTGCTACCAGAAATGCTTCGATTCCAAACGTATCAGGAATTGTAAATCCTTATGGTTCAGGAACTTTAGTGCCTGACGAAAACATTGGTAAAGTAAACAACAGTGGTTTTGAAACAAGTTTGGGTTATAGCCATGCTGGTGAATTCAGATACAATATTTCAGCCAATTTTACTTATGCTAAAAGTAAGGTAATTTTTATTGACGAAGCCGCTGGTGCTTTGGATTATCAACGTCAGACAGGTCGCCCGCTTTATACTTATCAATTATATAAATCAATCGGTATTTTCAGAACTCAGGCGGAGTTAGATACTTATCCTCACGTTGCTGGTGCGCAATTAGGAGATTTAATTTTGGAAGATTATAACAAAGACGGAAAAATTACTGCTGATGACCAAACCAGAACGGAATACGGTAACGTACCACAAATTACTTATGGTGTAGTGTTTAATGCAGGATATAAAAACTTCGATTTTTCATGTGTACTTTCTGGTCAAACAAACGTAAGCCAATATGTTTTACCTGAATCTGGACAAGTAGGAAATTTCTACAGCAGTTGGGCTGATAACCGTTGGAGTCCATCGAATCCAAATGGTACTTATCCACGTGTAGATACTAGAGCTTCATCATCTATCAATGGTGGATTATACAATAATACTTTCTGGTTGAATGATGCTTCTTTTGTTCGTTTGAAAAATGTTGAGGTTGGATTCACACTTCCAAAAACATTCTTAAGTTCGATAAAATTACAACAAGTACGTATTTATGCGAATGCTTTCAACTTACTGACACTTACAGGGGTAAAAGATTATGACCCTGAAGGAAACAGTAGCAGTGGACAGTTCTATCCACAACAGAGAATTATCAATCTCGGTGTAAATGTTAAGTTTTAATATTTAAAATTATCGACCATGAAATCAAAAAGAATAATATCAATATTTGTCATTGCCACAGGGATTTTCCTTTCTGTAAATGCTTGTAAAAATGACTTTCTGAATGTAGTACCAACCGATAGAGTATCTGATGCGTCTATTCTTTCAGATTCCTCTTTGTTTGAATCTTATGTAATTAACCGTTATGTTGGTGTGCGACTTACCGAAAAAGAAGCCGAAGGTACTCCTCCGGGTTTTGGTAGAGGTTTTGAATATGCCTTATGGTCTTCATTGACCGACGAGTCTATCTATAATAATGATGACAATACTTGGTTAGTACAAAGAGGACAATTAGCTCCAGAAAATACTGGAATCGCTGGTACGATTTGGGGAAGAAGCTACCGTGGTATTCGTGATGTTAATTATGCTTTGTCAAACCTTGATAAAGTACCGATGAGTGCTACTCAGAAAAATAGATTAAAAGGCGAATTGAAGTTTTTAAGAGCTTTCCGTTATCAAGACCTTATCCGCAATTACGGTGGCGTAGTTTTGATGAAAGATCAAGTGCTTGAATTAGGACAAGATTTAGCCAATGCCGACATTTATACAAAATCGTCTATCAAAGATTGTATCGATTACGTAGTAGCTGAATTAGATGAAGCAAGTACGCTTTTACCAAGAGATAATGGTAATAATTGGCAGTTGGGCAGAGCTACAAAAGGTGCTGCATTGGCATTAAAAGCCCGTTTGTTATTGTATGCAGCAAGTCCATTGTATAGTAGTGGCAACTGGCAAGCAGCCGCTAAAGCATCAAAAGATGTAATGGATATGGGTAAATATAGCCTTTATACAAATGGTTATGATAAGCTATTTTTAACGGCAGAAAACAATTCAGAAATCATTTTTGAAAGATTATACACCCAAGGTGCTCGCCACGTATGTTTAGAAATTTCAAATGCACCTAATAGCTATGGCGGTTGGGGCGGAAATGTGCCTTTACAAAATATGGTGGATGCTTACGAAATGAACAATGGTAAAGCGATTACTGAACCAACTTCTGGTTATAATAGTCAAGACCCATACACCAATCGTGACCCACGTTTTTACATGACGATTCTTTATAATAATGCTGGTTATAGAGCAAATACCGTTCAATCGTATTTACCAGGTGGAAAAGACAGTAAAGATGGACCATCAAACTGGAATACTTCAAAAACGGGTTATTATTTAAAGAAATTCATGAATGATAATTTACCGATTGATAACCCTTGGGATATTGCTGGCACTCAGCCTTGGATTTACTTCAGATATGCTGAAATTCTGTTAAACTACGCAGAAGCACAAAACGAAGCGGTTGGTCCGGATCAAAGTGTTTACGATGCCGTTAATGCTATCAGAAAAAGACCAAGTGTAAATATGCCAGCACTTCAAACGGGTTTAACACAAGCACAAATGCGTGATGTTATCCGTCGTGAACGTCAAGTAGAATTAGCTTTTGAAGAACACCGTTATTATGATGTTCGTCGTTGGAAAATCGCCAATGTTACTGAAAATGTCCCTGCTTATGGTATTGAAGTAGTAAGAAATGGCAACACGCTTACTTACAATAAAAAGGAAGCCTTGACAGGTCGTCATTTTGAAGAAAAACATTATTTTTTACCGATTCCAAGAGCTGAAATTCAAGCTTCTAATGGAAAATTATCGCAAACGAGCGGTTATTAATCTTGAAAGCCTTTCATTCAAAATTACCTGAATGAAAGGCTTTCTTTCTATATTGGTGCTTCATTCTATCTTTTCATTCAAACAAACATACCTCGAAAGCATGATAAGAATATCTTTTAAAGTAAGTAAATCCTTTTTGTTAAGAAAATGGCTCATGGCTTACACTTTTCTATTTTTACTTTTTAGTTGCACAAAAGCACAAGTAACGCCTGATAATGTAAAAACAGAGGAAAATAAAAAAGTAAACATTAGCATTGACGGAGCAAAAACTTTCCAAACAATTGAACATTTTGGAGCTTCGGATGCGTGGTCTTGTCAATTTGTTGGAAATTGGCCTGAAAGTAAAAAAAATAGTATTGCAGATTTATTATTTAGTCAAGATACAACCGCCAGCGGACAGCCCAAAGGTATAGGTTTATCGTTATGGCGATTTAATATTGGCGCTGGAAGTGCTGCTGTTGGCGACGAAAGTGGTATCAGAGATGAATGGAGAAGAGCAGAATCTTTTATGGATAATGATGGAAGCTATCATTGGGATAGACAAGCTGGACAAATTTGGTTTTTGAATGCTGCTAAACAAAGAAATGTAAAAAACTTTTTAGCCTTTACTAATTCGCCACCAATTCAATTTACGGTTAATAAAAAAGCTTATGCAAGTAACGGTAAGTCGAACCTTAGTGCTGATAAATTTGATACTTTCGCCAATTTTTTGACGACTGTCGTAAAAGGCGTGAAAGACAAAACAGGCATTCTATTTGATTACGTAAGTCCCGTGAATGAACCCCAATGGGAGTGGAGTGACGGCGGACAAGAAGGTACTCCTTTTAATAATACTGAAATTGCAGGGATTACTCGTTCGCTAAGTGCTAGTTTATTGAAAGCGAATCTTGCAACCAAAATCAATATTGCAGAAGCAGGTGAATTAAACTTCTTGTATGCGAAAGATAATTTAGTGAAGGGTTATCAAATTGCTGATTTTTTTGAAGCAAGTTCTTCAAATTATGTTGGGAATTTACCTAATCTGACAAAAGCCATTTCTGGACATAGTTATTTTACGAGTTCACCATTTTTGCAAGCTCGTGATAAAAGAAAATTATTGGCTGAACGTGTTGCTACAATTCCCAATCTAAAGTATTGGATGTCGGAATATTGTATTTTGGGCGATAATGCTGGCGAAATGGATGGTAATAAAAAAGATCTTGGTATTGACCCCGCTTTGTATGTTGCTAGAACAATTCACAACGATTTAGTGAATGGCAATGCTACAGCATGGCATTGGTGGTTATCAATTTCTCCTTATGATTATAAAGACGGATTGATTTACATTGATAAAAATAAAACAGACGGAAACTTTAGTACCAGTAAAATGCTTTGGGCTTTTGGTAATTTCAGTCGTTTCGTTCGTCCAAATGCAGAACGTATTGCTACAACGGTTGAAAATGAAAATACTCAGAATAATTTATTCCAAGTTTCATCTTACAAAGACCTTGCTCAAAAGCAATTAATTACAATTATTATCAACTCAGACATCAATCCTGTTGATATAAAGCTTACACTTTCAAATATCAAAGTAAGTTCAGTAAAAGCTTATGTTACTTCTAAAGATGCTGATTTAAAACCTTTGCCATCTACCTCTACTATACAAACGATTACAGTTCCAGCCCGTTCAATTATCACATTGGTTGGCAATTTAGAATAGTTTAAATAAAATTGGATAATAATATTAAAAGCATGTCATTTTTGATGACATGCTTTTTTGCTTTCAAACCTAAATAAGATTTCCTTTGATATAGTCGTAACTCATTTTAATACTTTCAAATTTGTCCTCTCTATAAATTTGGTCTTGTTCAACAAAAATATATTCAAGGTCTTTGTTGTGAGCAAAAATGTCTTTAAAATTTACCGCTCCAGTTCCTACTTCTGTAAATTTTACTTCACGTAAAGTATCAAAAATGCCTTTCTTGTTGGCATCCGGATAAACGGCTTTGGCAAATTGCTTGTCGATGTCTTTTACATGCCACATCACAAAACGTTTTGGATATTTTTTGAATAATTCAACTGGATTTTTTCCTGCTTTTACTGTCCAAAATAAGTCTAATTCAAAACTCAATAAAGCTGGGTCGGTTTCTTCTAGCAATACTTCATAACCCGATTTATTATCTTGCAATACTTTAAATTCCCAGAAGTGATTATGATACCCTAATTGTAAGCCTGATTTATGGCACAACTCGCCAGCTTTGTTAAACTGTGCTGCCATAAACTTATAATCGTCCAAAGTCATTTTATCGATTAAGCCAAATGGAGGTACTGGCACAACTAAATACTTTTGTCCTAAAGTAGCTGAAAGCTCAATTTGTGTTTTTAGAGCATCGTCATTTCCTTTGTTGGGCGTAAGGAAATCATTCAATTGATAATGTCCACTGTGGCTTACTAAGTTATTATCCGATAATAATTGTTTTAATTCACTTGCTTTTAAATTCCAGAATAAATCTTTACTGGCATCTCCTGAGTAATTAAAAAAAGTTTCAACATGGTTGAAGCCAATTTTTGATACTTTACTGATGGTTCCTTGTACATCTTTCGCTAATTCCTCACGAAGCGTATATAATTGCAAGCCGATTTGCTTAGGCTTTGCAAAGGAACGTGCTGCGATCAAATCTGATTGTGCCATCAATAATCCAGCACTTGCCAGTCCCATCTTCTTGAGAAAGTCTCTTCTTTGGTTCATGTAATAGTCGGATTAATAAAAATTAAATAAATGTATAATTGTGTTTTTGATTGATTGTCGCTTGCTTATAAAAACATCATGATAGATGTTTATTGATATTATTATATCATTTTGATACAATAGTACGAAAAAATATTGTCCCACCAAAATATTTAATCTTTTTATTGAAATAATTATAATGGAAGATTTTTTAATAAAAGAGAAATACACCAAAAGAGATTGAAAATGAGGAAGTAAAGCTATTTCTGGTGCTTATTTTTTATGAATGGATATTTTACCTGCTCCCAAAACTTTTTAGGAAAGGTATTGATTTGGGGAAAACCCAATTTTAGGTCACTATCTTGATAAGGAATTTTAGCATAACCGAATAAGTAATCCCAAATACTAAGAGTAATTCCAAAATTGATGCCATTCGGATAGCCTTCTGGCATTTCTTCTGCATGATGCCATAAGTGCATTTGTGGGCTATTCAAAATGTATTTGAATGGCCCTAACGGCAAATAGATATTGGCATGATTTAGATGTCCAATTGTCAAAGTAAACAAATGAACAATGATAAAATCATCAATGCCGAAACCGATCATTGCCAAAGGGATATATTCAAGGCTTCGATAAGTAATGGTTTCCATCCAATGATAACGAAGATGTGCTGCAAACCCCATTTCTTCAACACTATGATGTACTTTATGGAATTCCCAAAGCCAAGGAATACGATGCAATAATCGATGAATATTCCATTGAACAAAATCTCTGACGACCAATAAAATCAATAATTGAGACCAATAAGGAAGACTTCCTACTTGAATAGCAACTAGATTTTGGATACCGAAAAGCCCTAAAAAATCTTTGAAAGCCAATACTGCTACATCTGAAACAGCATTATAAACGACTAAGGAAAACAAGAAAAAATTGAAGAACATATAGAATACATCCAACCAAAAGTCATGTCGAATTGTGGACTGTTGCTTTCGCCAAGGAAATACAATTTCCAATGTCCAAACGAATAAAGAAATTGCGATGAGCCAATAAAAGTAATTATGACAACTTGGATGTAAAATTTCGTTCAGAACATACATAAAGTAATTGGCATAACCCATGTAAAAGGCTTCAAAGTATTTTCCCATTTAATCTTTAAATTACTTTTTTGAAAACGAATGACTAAACTTGCTGTGAGAATTGATTCACGATTTGTGCTAATTGTTGTTTTTGCACCACACCCGACTGTCGCCAAACGATTTTTCCATCTTTGAATAAAATTAAAGTAGGCACACCTTGAATACGATAAGTTGCTGCAGTACTTGGGCTTTTATCTACATCAATTTTCAAAACTCTCACTTTGTCACCCATTTGAGTAGCAAAATCTTTTAAAATGGGTGACATTGTTTTACAAGGGCCACACCATTCAGCAAAAAAATCTACTAAAACAGGCGTTGAACCTTGAATAATTTCTGAAAAACTTTCTTTCTTTTCCATTTCTTTCAATACTATTTTATCTCCTCAAAATCTACTGTTTCTGTGGTTGACTCTTGTGTTTTGCTTTTTGGTTTTACTTCACACGCTCCCATCGGGCAGCCAGTATTCATGATGGCTTGATAGAGAAAAAATCCCCCCAACAATCCCAACAAAGTTTGATGTTCTTTGATAGATTCAACGATAATATAAATTCCCATCAACAAACGGATTATCCTCAAACCGCCCCAATCTTTTAATATATTTTCCATGATTTTAACCTTAAAATGTACTACTCATAATACCGCCAGAAAGATTATAAAGATTTTTGAAATCTAAATCACCCATCATTTTACAGGCTTGTCCGCTTCTATTTCCACTTCTGCAATACACAAAATAAGTTTTAGCCTTATCCATTTTTACAATTTCTTGTTTGAAAGTCCCACCAATCAAATCAAGATTTATTGCTCCTTTGATAGCTCCTTGTTTAAATTCTTCATTGGTTCTAACATCCAAAATTACGGCTTTAGGATGCTCATTAAATAATTTTTTAAAGGTATCAGCTGATACATTTTCATAACTCTTTTTAACATTAAAAAAATCAAATATTTTCATCATCTGTTTTTGTTTATAAATTGATGTTACAAATGTCAGTTTTTATAATACAACAAACCGTGATAAATGTTACATAGAAAACTGTATTTTAACAGAGCTCTATTTTGTTTCTTGAAAGTTTTACTTTTCCAAGCTTTTCTAACTGCTTCAAAAGCCTAGAAATCACTTCTCTTGATGTAGCAAGTTCATTGGCAAGTTCTTCATGAGTAATGTTAAAAATATTATTTCCACTTTGTTTTACCTTTCTTTGAAGAAGCTTTATGAGGCGTTCATCAAGTTTATGAAAAACAACATCGTCAATCACATTGAGCAAATCTTCAAATCTTTTTTGATAGGTAGCAAAAACAAAATGTTTCCAAGAAGAATATTTCGTAATCCATTCTTCAACTTTTTCGACTGGAACACTGATTAAAGTAGTTTTTTCTTCGGCAATAGCCGTAATTTCACTCATTTTTCGGTCAAGACAACAAGTAAGCGACAGCGCACATGAATCCATTCCGCCCAAATAATATAAAAGTGCCTCACGTCCTTCGTTATCATTTCTGAGAATTTTGATAGAACCCTGCAAAATAATGGGGACAGAACGAATATATCCACCCGGTCGCATCAAAACAAAGCCCTCTTCAATCGTCATAAAATTACCAGTTTGAGCCAGCTCTTTGAGCAACTCACTTTCAAAAATATTACCGAATTTTTCTTGAAGAAATTTTAAATCAATTTGCATAACTAATGTTGGGTGAAAGTAATGAGACACTAAAGATATTACAATGAATTGTTTTTTAGAGGATAATTGTGGAGAAATAAGACATATCTCATCGCTTTTATTTGGACCCTTTAATGAAAAAACGGTAAGAGCTTCAGTATTCTATGCAAATGGATTTAATAAAAAATGTTTTTTGTGTAAGCTTTAATGAATTTTATAAAATCTAATCTTCTGAGATAAGTTTAGAAAATAAGGTTTCAAAACAAATCCAGTCTTTAACCATTTTGAAATAGCCAAAGACTGGATTTACATTTGATGAAATAAACAATGCTGACGATATTGTTAAGTATTTTATAAAGAAAAAGCGATGTAACTATCTCCTTTTTTTGTGCCTAATTTAGTGCCACCACAAGCGATAACGATGTATTGTTTTCCTTTCAATAGGTAAGTACTTGGTGTGGCAAAACCTGCTGCGGGCAATTTTGTTTCCCATAGAATATCACCAGTTTTCTTATCAAAAATTCTAAACATTCCATCTTTGGTAGCAGCGATAAAAAGTAAACCACTTGCTGTAACCACTGGTCCACCATAATTTTCTGAACCAGTTGTTGGAATACCTTTTGCCTTTAATTCTGGATATTCGCCAAATGGTTTTTGCCAAAGATGTTTACCTGTGTTTAAGTCGATGGCAGTAAGTGTTCCCCAAGGCGGACGAATACCCGGATAACCTTTAGCGTCGATAAATTTATGATAACCATTAAATTGATAAGGAATAAAAGGCGTTTTCTCTTTGGTACTTTCAGTACTTGCTTCTACTTTTTCATCACCAAATAGAAACGCAACTAAAGCTTGTCGGTCGGTATTTGATAAATGTCCAAAACCGGGCATCATCCCTTTGCCCGAAGTAACAATTTTTGAAACATATTCACGGTCTTTTTTTTCAGAAATATTCACTAAAGATGGATAGCCACTACTAGGATTTCCTTTGAGGTCTTTTCCGTGACAAACCAAACAAGTACTTGCATAAAGTTTTTGTCCTTTGCTTAAATGAGCTAACTCATCCGCTTTTGGCGTCGGTTTTAGGCTGAATAGCCAAGCCATTTCGTTGGCATTTACATACATAATTCCATCAGGGTCAACGGCTGCACCGCCCCATTCTGCACCTCCATCTGCTCCAGGATACACCAAAGTTTCTTTTAAACCAAGTGGTTGAAATACTCCTTTTTGAGCTGTTTTGATAGTTTTAAGTAATGTTTCTTTTTCGTCAGAATATGGATTTACGTCTGCTTCCGTAATTGTTTGTCGAGCAAAAGGAGCAGGCAAACTTGGAATTGGCTGTGTTGGCCAAGTACTTTCTTCTGGAATATTTGATTTTTGAAAAGGAGTTTCTTTGATAGGAAATAAAGATTTTCCTGTCACTCTATCAAATACAAAAACGTGTCCAGATTTTGTTACTTGTGCTACTGCATCAATACTTTTTCCATTCCGTTTTATCGTCACCAAATTGGGAGGTGCAGGTAAATCTTTATCCCAAATATCATGATGAACAAACTGGAAATGCCAAAGTCTTTTGCCCGTTTTTGCGTCGAGGGCAATTAAACAATTGGCAAAAAGGTTTTGTCCTTTACGATTTCCTCCATAAAAATCAGAAGCTGCCGAACCAGTTGGCACAAACAGAATCCCTCTTTTACGGTCGATAGCCATGCCCGACCAGTTATTTGCTCCGCCAACTTCGGTATTTTTATAAGTATTCTTTGGCCAAGTATTATAGCCAAATTCATTTGGATGCGGAATCGTATGAAAAACCCAAGAAAGCTTACCTGTTCTTACATTAAATGCTTGAACATTTCCCAAAGCAGCATCTGCTCCTTCCGAAAGACGTAAAGGCATGATAATATTATCTTCATATAAAGTACCGGGCGTATTTGAAATCACGAATTTATTCACTGCAGTACTGCCCAAACCTTCTTTCAAACTTACTTTTCCATTGTCGCCAAAAGTGTTGATTTTCTCTCCTGTTTTAGCATCAACAGCATATAAAAAAGAGCCTAATGCAAAGATGATTCTTGGTACATCTGTATCATTTTTATCTTTACTTTCCCAATAAGTAACCCCACGATTGGTGTTTAAAGCACCACTTCCTGAATTGGTAAATGTCCATAATTCTTTGCCTGTGGCAGCATCCAAAGCAAAAAGTTTATTGGTTGCCGTTACTGCATAAAGTATTCCATTTACGATAATTGGATTACATTGAACTTGTCCAGAATCTAGCGTGTGATATTCCCAAGCAACTTTTAATTGATTAAGATTACTTTTATTAATTTGTGTCAGGCTAGAATAATGATTCCGTTCTGGACCACCCAAATACTCCGTCCAACCAGTATTTTCGTTGGAAGGATTATCTTGCTCAGGTAAATAAGCAGCGGTTAATAGGGCAGTTGCCAAAAACGCCAAGGACAAGTAAATTTTTTGCATATAATTTTCATTTTGTTGTACTCAGTAGTTTGTTCATAAATCAAAAGCAAACACGTATTATTTAAACAAGCTACTCATTTCTTGTCAAATTTACATATTTCATTACTTTATTAATAATTGATACATTGAATTGCTGTCTTAAAACCAGACAAGGCATGGTATTGAAATTTGCCAAAGCGAAGATGATGACTTGAAATGCAATATTTCCTAAAACATCTACTAATTTAGCCGAAGATAAAGCCAGTATGGCAGTAGAAATTAAGCTAAGATGAAAGGAACAGTACTGATTATTGATGACGAAAAACAGTTAAGAGGATTACTCAAGCGAATTATTGAGTTGGAAGATTATACGGTTTGGGAAGTAGGCGACTTAAAATCTGCGTGGAAAATCCTTGAAAATCAAGCGATTCAAGTAGTACTTTCTGATGTAAAATTGCCCGACGGAAATGGCGTTGACTTTACCCAAAAGTTTAAAGAGAAATTTCCAAACCTCGAAATCATTGTAATGACTGCCTACGGAACGATTCAAGACGGCATCAAAGCCATGAAAAATGGGGCTTTTGATTATTTAGTAAAAGGCGACGATAACGAAAAAATATTGCCGATGTTAAGTTTGGCGATGGAAAAAGTACAAAATCAGTCGCCAATTATTCTGCCTAAAAGTCAAGGTTTTGAAAAGGTTTTGGGGAAATCTAAACAGATTAAAGAAGTCATCAGTTTAGCCCAAAAAGTAGCAAAAACCGACACCACCGTTTTACTAACAGGCGAAACAGGTACAGGAAAAGAAGTATTTGCCAACGCCATTCACCAAGAAAGTAAAAGAGCTTCAAAAAACTTTGTGGCGGTAAACTGTGCTACTTTTTCCAGAGAAATTCTGGAATCGGAATTGTTCGGACATAAAGCTGGTGCTTTTACTGGGGCGAACAAAGATAAAAAAGGTTTGTTTGAAGAAGCAGATGGAGGAACGATTTTCTTAGACGAAATCGGGGAAATGTCGCTGGATTTGCAAGCTAAATTACTAAGAGTATTAGAAACGGGAACGTTTATCAAAGTAGGCGACACCAAATTGATAAAAGTAGATGTACGGATTATTTCGGCGACGAATCGTGATTTAAGCAAAGAAGCCAACGAAGGACATTTTCGCTCGGATTTGTTTTATAGACTTTCTGTTTTTCAGATTGCTTTGCCACCACTTCGTGAACGCAAGACTGATATTGAAGTAATGGCTCGTTTTTTTGCCAAAGATTTTGCTAAAAAATTCAATATTACGATAGCTGATTTACAAGAAGATTTTCTTGAAAAGTTAAATAATTATAACTGGCAAGGAAACATCCGTGAACTCAGAAATGTGATTGAAAGAACTATTATTTTGAATGAAAACGGACACTTAACCGTAGAAAGCTTACCGATTAACATTCAGTTTCCTGCTGAAAATTTATCTGCTAACATCCTCAATTCTTTCGATTTACATAGCATCGAAAAGCAACATATTCAAAAAGTATTGCAACACACCAAAGGCAACAAAACCGAAACCGCCCGACTTTTGAACATAGGTTTAACAACGCTTTATCGTAAGATTGAAGAATACAATATTTCGTAAGTCGAGTTTCCAATTCGGTCCTCCCAAAACTCATGGCATGACTCAACAATCATTTGTATCAATAAAACACACCCTCAGTCATGCCATGAGTTACAAAATACGCACACTAATACAGCAAAACCGAGTCTTAACTCACAATTTCTGTATTGCATCTCCATTTCTGTGAGTAAGAAGTCCACTTTTGTGAGTACCAGCTCACAAAAACTGTATTGGTACTCATAAATCCAGCCTTGTAAATCAACATTTCTGTATAGCAACTCGCTTTTTCTGTATTGGTACTCGGAAAAAGTGAGTTGGAATGCAGTTTAGGTGAGTCAAAGCTCAGAAATTCTGGGTTAAGGATATATTTTCAATAGGGTCGGGTTTAAACCCGACCCTATTGAAAAAACAAACAAAATCCCCAATCCGAAACCACAAATCCAAATTCCAAACCCCTTTCCATTCTGACAAAAACCCTTCCATTTTGGAAGGGTTTTTTATTTCCCCAAAACACCCACAATTCTCTATTGTATTGATTTTCAACAAGTAACACCCTTTTCTTTTTTCTTGGCTTATATTTTGGCATAAGGTCATCGAACAAATAATTAAAACGATGATAACAATCCTTCTTTTACTCGCTGGGCTTTTGTGCTTTGCTTTCTTTTTTAAAGCCATTGATTTTTTTGAAAACATTTAACCTTAAACGAATCGAAAGATTCTTGTAGAATCATGATGACAGCCCTCTTTGCTCTATCAATTGCCGTGTTTGGCTACTTGTGTTATGTTTTGTTAAAACCTGAAAAATTCTAAAAAATGAATACTGAAATCTTAGGAGTAATCCTCACGTTTATCCTCACCGTCGTTTGTGCTATTCCGTTGGGGAAATATATCGCCAAAGTTTTTGGTGGAGAAGCTACTTTTCTGGATACCGTTTTTAATCCTATCGAAAAACTTTTCTTCCAAATTTCGGGCATCAATCCTAAACAGGAAATGACTTGGAAGCAACATCTTACCGCTCTGCTAACCATCAATTTACTCTGGTTTTTATGGGCAATGTTTATTTTGATGAACCAAGGCTGGTTGCCGTGGAATCCAGATGGCAACCCTTCGATGTCGGCAGATTTGGCTTTTAATACTGCCATTTCCTTTTTAGCGAATACCAATTTGCAACATTACTCTGGCGAAAGTGGAATGTCGTACTTAGGGCAAATCGCTTGTTTGACTTTATTCCAATTTATCTCCGCAGGAGCAGGAATGGCGGTTTGTGCGATGGTTTTTAATGCCATGAAAGAACGCACCACCGACAAATTAGGTAACTTTTACAATTACTTCTTGAAATCTTGTACTCGTATTTTATTGCCACTTTCATTAGTCGTTGCCTTAGTTACTTTGTTCAATGGAACGCCCATGAACGTAGAAGGAAAAGCTTCTTTTATTTCAATGCAAGGCGATACTGTACAGGTTTCTCGTGGCCCAGCCGCTGCCATGATTGGCATTAAACAAATCGGGACAAATGGCGGTGGTTACTTTGGCGTAAACTCTGCTCACCCACTCGAAAACCCCAATTATCTAACCAATATCGTAGAAGTAGGGAGTATTATCTTGATTCCGATAGCGATGGTCTTTGCTTTGGGCTATTATCTCAAACGTAAAAAATTAGCCTACACCATTTTTGGTGTAATGACTTTAGGTTTCCTTCTGTTCTTGATACCTTCTATTTATTTAGAAATGAATGGCAATACCGCCATTGAGCGAATGGGAATTACGCAACAAATGGGTAGCATGGAAGGTAAAGAAGTACGTTTTGGTTCTGCCGCTTCTGCTTATTGGGGTATAGCCACTACGGTTACTTCAAACGGTTCTGTGAATGCCATGCACGATAGCTTTACGCCACTGACGGGAATGTTTACGCTTTTGGGCATGATGATTAACGCTTTGTATGGCGGTGTTGGCGTTGGCTTCTTGAACTTCTATGTTTTTATCATCATCGCCGTATTTATTTCTGGTTTGATGGTCGGACGAACTCCTGAGTTTTTGGGTAAAAAAATCGAAGCAAGAGAAATGAAAATTGCTACGATTATCGCTCTATTGCATCCGCTGATGATTTTGGGAGCTACGGCTTTATCGTCTTTCATTTTTGTAAAAAATCCAGAGATTGGTTGGTTGAATAATCCTTCTTTTCACGGATTTTCAGAAATGTTGTATGAATATACTTCTTCGGCAGCCAACAACGGTTCTGGCTTTGAAGGCTTGGGCGACAATACGCTTTGGTGGAATATCAGTTGCGGTATCGTGATGGTATTGAGTAGATTTTTACCTATCATCGGCCCCGTAGCCATTGCAGGAATTTTAGCCAATAAAAAGTACATTCCTGAAAGTGCAGGTACTTTAAAAACCGATACAGGTACTTTTGGTTTGATGGTCTTTGCCGTAATTTTTATCGTAGCAGCCTTATCATTCTTCCCAGCATTGACCTTGGGACCGATTGCGGAATATTTTAATGGCTTTCGGGTATAGGCTTTCGGCTATCGGATTTTAAATATTTGCTACCGAAAGCCGCTGTAAAATCAACAATCATTCAATTAAAGAATCATGCTCAAGCTCAAATCTCATCAAAAAAGCTGATGTCTGAAAGCCGAAAGCTGAATGCAATTATATGAAAACCCAACCAACTTCGCTTTTCCAAGCGGATTTAGTGAAAGAAGCCTTCGCTGCTTCATTTGTCAAACTAAATCCAAAAATAATGTTCCGAAACCCAGTGATGTTCACGGTTGAATTAGGAACGCTTGTGATGTTATTCGTTACGATTTATAGCATCAATCATACAGATCAAGGTTCATTCGCTTATAATCTAACGGTTTTAATCATCTTATTTCTAACCCTTTTGTTTGCCAATTTTGCCGAAGCCATCGCAGAAGCAAGAGGTAAAGCTCAAGCAGATTCTTTGCGTAAAACCCGAGAAGAAACACCTGCAAAAGTCATCAAACAAGTAGGTGAAATGTATTTGAACGAAATTCAAATCGTAAATTCTGCCCAACTCAGAAAAGGAGATGTGTTTGTCTGCGAAGCAGGCGACACAATCCCAACTGATGGCGAAATTATCGAAGGTTTAGCAACGATTGATGAGTCTGCGATTACGGGAGAATCTGCTCCAGTCATTCGTGAGTCGGGTGGCGATAAATCTTCGGTAACGGGTGGTACAAAAGTACTTTCTGATAAAATCAAAGTAATCGTTACGACCGAACCGGGCGAGAGTTTTTTGGATAAAATGATTGCTTTGGTAGAAGGTGCATCTCGCCAAAAAACACCGAATGAAATTGCTCTTACGATACTCTTGGCAGGCTTTACTTTAATTTTTATCATCGTTTGCGTAGCCCTCAAACCTTTTGCAGATTACGCCAATACGCCGATTACGATTGCCGCTTTTATCTCACTTTTTGTCTGCTTGATTCCTACTACTATCGGCGGTTTATTGTCTGCAATTGGGATTGCTGGGATGGACAGAGCTTTACGTGCCAACGTAATTACTAAATCGGGAAAAGCCGTAGAAACGGCTGGAGATATAGATGTGTTGTTGTTGGATAAAACGGGAACAATTACGATTGGAAACCGAAAAGCAACCAATTTTTACGCTGCGAATGGCACAGACAACAAGACTTTTATGAATGCCGTAGTATTAAGTTCATTAGCAGATGATACGCCCGAAGGTAAGTCTATCATTGAATTGGCAGGTAGTCACGGTTTGAAAATTCCCACTTTGCAAAATGATGTTGAACTGATAAAATTCACGGCAGAAACTCGTTCGTCGGGTGTGAATTTACCGAATGGTACTCGTATTCGTAAAGGTGCTTTTGATTCGATGAAAAACCTTGCTGAAAATGCAGGAAATACTTTTCCATCCGAAATTGCTGACAAAGTAAAATTTATTGCCAGTAATGGCGGTACGCCTTTGGTCGTAACTCAAAATGAAAAAGTGTTGGGCGTTATCGAATTGCAAGATATTATCAAAGTAGGCATTCAAGAACGTTTTGAACGTTTGAGAAAAATGGGTATTAAAACGGTAATGGTGACAGGTGATAATCCTTTGACAGCCAAGTACATTGCTGAAAAAGCAGGCGTAGATGATTTTATCGCTGAAGCAAAACCAGAAGATAAAATGAATTATATTAAAGCCGAGCAAGCCAGTGGAAAATTGGTAGCGATGATGGGCGACGGTACAAACGATGCCCCAGCTTTGGCTCAGTCTGATGTAGGTGTAGCCATGAACTCTGGAACGGTGGCTGCTAAAGAAGCGGGAAATATGGTGGATTTGGACAATGACCCAACGAAATTGATTGAAATTGTAGAAATCGGTAAACAATTATTAATGACTCGTGGTACGCTCACTACTTTTTCTATCGCCAACGACGTAGCTAAGTACTTTGCCATTGTACCAGCTTTGTTTATTGCCAGTATTCCAAGTTTGCAAGGCTTGAATATTATGCACTTACACTCGCCCGAAAGTGCCATTTTATCGGCTGTGATTTTTAATGCACTTATTATTCCAGCTTTGATTCCTTTGGCTTTAAGAGGGGTTGATTATAAGCCTATCGGAGCGAGTGCTTTATTAAGAAGAAACTTATTGATTTACGGACTTGGCGGTGTGATTATTCCTTTTATCGGTATCAAAGTACTCGATTTGGCGGTGGGAATGTTTTTCTAAAAAAGTAAAAACATTTTCAAATCACCACATCTTCAAATTTTCAAATTAATTTCATACGATGAAAACTCAATTTTTTCCAGCACTTAAACTCACTTTGTTGTGTGTGTTGCTATTTGCTTTTGTGTATCCTTTAATTGTGTTGGGCTTTGCTCAATTCGCTCCTGATAAAGGAAAAGTTACTTTTGTGGAATACAAAGGTAAAGTTGTTGGAGCAGCCAATATTGGTCAGAAATTTGACCAAGACCAGTATTTTAATAGCCGTCCTTCGGCAGTGAGTTACAATGCTGCTGGTTCTGGAGGTTCAAACAAAGGAACTACCAATCCTGATTATTTAGCACAAGTACAAGCTCGTATTGATACTTTTTTGGTACATAATCCAACAGTAACAAAAGCTGAGATCCCTTCTGAATTAGTAACTGCTTCCGGCAGTGGACTCGACCCACACATTTCGCCAAAAGCTGCTTTAGTACAAGTTGATAGAATTGCTAAAATCAGACATTTACCTAAAGATAAATTAATTGCTTTAGTGAATGCCCAAACTGAAAAACCACTTTTAGGCTTGTTTGGAACAGAAAAAGTAAATGTATTAAAATTGAATATTGCTTTGGAAGCAGTGAGCCTTGAGCAGTGAGCTTTAAGCTTTTACTGATGGCATGACTCGAAGTCATACCATCAGTAGGAAGTAATATATACAGAAATTTGAATAAATTATTACAGCTCGTTGCTCAAAGCTCATAGCTCGCAGCTAACAGCTCACACAATCTCATGAAAACAATTTATTTTACTTTGATTGCCTTGTTCGTTTTTCAAACAAGTATTTTTGGACAAACTGAAATTAAACCAAGTATTACTTGGTCGGGTTATTTGGAAACTTATTATGTCTATGATTTTAATCAACCCGCCAACCACGAGCGTCCGAGTTTTATGTATAATCATAACCGACATAATGAGTTTAACCTCAATCTCGGTTTTATCAAAGGCACTTATCTTTCAGCAAATACACGGGCGAATTTAGCTTTGATGGCTGGTACTTATGCTCAGTACAATTTGGCAAGTGAACCTTCATTGTTACAACACGTTTTTGAAGCAAACATAGGAGTGAAACTTTCAAATAAACAAAATCTTTGGTTGGACGCAGGAATTATGCCTTCGCATATTGGTTTTGAAAGTGCCATCTCAAAAGATTGTTGGACACTCACCAGAAGTATTTTGGCAGAAAATTCACCCTATTATGAATCTGGAGCGAAAATTACTTATATCAATCTAGATAATCGTTGGACGCTTTCGGCTTTGGCATTGAACGGTTGGCAAAGAATCAAACGACCTGATGGAAACCAAACATTGGCTCTGGGAACGCAAGTACAGTTTAAACCAAACGATAAAACAACACTTAATTGGAGTACTTTTATCGGAAATGACAAACCAAGTAGCCAAAAACAAGAGCGTTATTTTTCAAACCTTTATGGTATTTTTCAACTTTCTTCAACATTAGGCTTAATTGCAGGATTTGATTATGGTTTAGAACAAAAAGCGGTGGCTTCGTCGGAGTACAATACTTGGTATAGTCCAGTGGCAATTTTAAAATATACCGCAAACACAAAATGGTCTGGAGCGGTGCGTTGGGAGTATTATCAAGATAAAAATGGGGTAATTATCGCCAGCAATACGCCAAATGGCTTTCAAACAAAAGGTTATTCATTGAATATCGACTATAAAATTAGCGACAATCTACTTTGGAGAATGGAAGGCAAGTACTTAGAAAGTAAAGACGCAATTTTCAACAAAGAAGGAAAAGCAGTAAACAATAATTTCTCACTCAATACTTCAATGGCTATTCAGCTTTGAGCTTTTAGCTATGAGCAGTGAGCTTTTAGCTTTACTAATCAATAAGTATTCAAATAATTCATAACCCAAAGCTCAAGGCTCATAGCTTATAGCTCACAGCTAAAAAAACATGGAACATTCGGCTCAATATTTTTTAGATTTAATCAAAAGCTCCAAAAGAGGGAAGTTTAAAATTTATATTGGTATGAGTGCTGGTGTGGGCAAAACGTTTAGGATGTTGCAAGAAGCCCATACTTTGCTCAGAAACAATGTCAATATAAAAATTGCTTATATCGAAACCCACAACCGAGCCGAAACCCATGCTTTGTTGGAAGGTATTCCTGTGATTCCTCGCCGAAAACTTTTTTATAAAGGCAAAGAATTAGAAGAAATGGACGTACAGGCTGTCATCAACCAACGTCCAGAAATTGCTATTGTCGATGAACTCGCTCATACAAATATTGAAGGCTCTAAAAACGAAAAGCGTTGGCAAGATGTCATGGACATTCTAAATGCAGGTATCAATGTGATTTCTGCCGTAAATATTCAACACCTTGAAAGCCTGAACGATGAAGTAAAACAAATTACCAATGTAGAAGTAGCCGAAAGAGTACCCGACTGGGTTTTGCAACAAGCCGATGAAGTGGTAAACATTGATTTAACGGCTGATGAATTAATTACAAGGCTCAAAGAAGGAAAAATATACGATTTGAGGAAAGTAGAAACTGCCTTGAATAATTTCTTTCAACCTGCTAAATTGTTGCAATTGAGAGAATTAGCTTTGAAAGAAGTAGCTCACCAAGTAGAAAGAAAAGTATTTCATGAAGTTTCGAGCAGTAAATTTACACATGAACGTTTCTTGGCTTGTATCAGTTCTAATGCCAATACATCCAAAAATATCATTCGCAAAACTGCTCGATTGGCTTCGCATTATGATTCAAAATGGTTTGTATTGTACGTGCAAACACCTTCGGAATCAGGAGATAAAATTAATTTAGCAGCTCAAAGGCATTTAATCAATAATTTAAAATTAGCCACAGAATTAGGAGCAGAAGTCATCAGAATTCAAAGTGATTCGGTCGCAAAAAGTATTGTAGAAATCGCTGAAAAGTACGAAATCACGACAATTTGTATCGGAAAACCACATTTTAGTTTATTCAGAATTATATTGGCAACGAATTTATTTAATCAATTACTAAAAAAACTATCGTCTTCCGATATTGATATTGTTATTTTAAGTTAGTGATTGGCAAATGGCGATTATTTTTTTAAGTGATTAATTGTCAGATTGTTACATAAGTATTTTTTTACTTGATAGAAATTTTCAATTTTATAAAATACACAGAGTAACACAGAGAATACAGAGAGTTTCACAGAGAAACATTGTTAAAAAATAAAGCTGAAAGCTCAAAACTCACAGCTAAATCCATGAAAATCAAAGCAAAACTTCAACTCGGATTATTCTTCCTTTTTTCCGTCATCGTCTTGTTGGGCGGTATGGGAACGTATTATCTGAATCAATTACAGGCAGATTCCAGCAAAATCTTGAAAGATAATATTGAGTCCTTGGAGTATGTGCAGGGTATGGAAGAAATACTCAATACTTGGTCGTCGGTTGATACTGCCAAGCACAAATCTTTTGAAGTTTTGTTGGAGAAACAAGCCCACAACGTAACGGAAGTAGGCGAGCTTGAAGCTACGCAAAATCTGAGAAAAGCCTATTTTGAATTTAAAAAGGATAGTTCAGAAACACATTTTACTAAACTGAATCAAGCTCTGTTCAACATTGCAGAGCTGAATCAACAAGGCATTGTTCGTAAAAATGATTTAGCCTTGAAAACAGCCGAAAATGCCAGTAATTATTTAAAAATGGTTGCTATCGTTTGTATGTTGCTGACTTTTACTTTTATTGTTAATTTTCCGTCTTATATTGCTAATCCCATTAAAGAACTGACCAAAGGTATTCAGGCAATTACCAATAAAAATTATGAACAACGCCTGCATTTTTCCTCGGAAGATGAATTTGGCGAATTGGCTTCGGCATTTAATTCAATGGCGGAGAAACTCAACGAGTACGAACATTCAAATCTGGCAAAAATACTTTTTGAAAAAAGTAGAATTGAAGCCATCATCAACAACCTAAACGATGCCGTCATTGGTTTAGATGAACAAAATAAAATACTTTTCGTCAATATTGTAGCGATTAAAATGTTGAATGTAAAATCAGAAGATTTGATTGGGAAATACGCTCCAGATGTGGCATTATACAACGATTTGCTGAGAACGCTTTTGAACGAAAAAGAAAACAGCAAAGAAATGAAAATCTATGCCGATGAACGAGAAAGCTATTTTACCAAGGAAACTTTAACGGTAGAAAGCAATGAGAAAATTTTAGGAAAAGTAATTTTATTGAAAAATATTACTCGTTTCCATGAATTGGATGAAGCCAAAACCAACTTTATCGCTACGATTTCGCATGAATTAAAAACGCCAATTTCAGCGATAAAAATGAGTTTGAAATTATTAGAAAACGAAAAAGTAGGCATTCTAAATCCAGAGCAAAGCCAATTATTGGAAAATATCAAATCTGATAGTCAGCGATTGTTAAATATTACAGGCGAATTATTGGATTTAACCCAAGTAGAAAGTGGCAAAATCAGTTTGAATTTGCAAGCCGTTGCACCACAAAATATCATTGAATACGCAACTTCGGCAATACAGTTTCAAGCACAACAACAAAATATAGAAATTGAAATTCAGCTTTCAGACAAACTTCCACAAGTACAAGCTGATGCCGAAAAGTCAGCATGGATTTTAGTGAATTTATTGACAAACGCCATTCGTTACAGTCCAGAAAATAGTAAAATTATTGTTTCTGCCATTCGTCAAAATGGAACAGTAGTATTTTCTGTACAAGATTTTGGAAAAGGAATCGCAAAGGAATATTTAGAAAAAATATTCGACAAGTACTTCCAAACACCCGATAGTCAGAAAGGCACAGGCTTGGGTTTAGCCATCGCTCGCCAGTTTATAGAAGCCCAAAACGGACAAATTTGGGTAGAATCTGAAATCGGAAAGGGTAGTACTTTCTACTTTTCTTTGAAAGTTTAAGCTTTTATTTGTTAAAAAACCTGTAAGGATTTACGTAATGATTTAATAATGAGAATTTTACTCTAATCCTTACAGGTTTAATATGCTCTATTAATTTATAGGATAACTATTTTCAGCTACTCTACTTCCACAATCATTTCTACTTCAACAGCCATGTTGAAAGGCAAAGCACTTACACCCAGTGCTGAACGAGCGTGTTTTCCTTTTTCTCCAAAAACCTGAATCATTAAATTAGAAGTGCCATTAATTACTTTTGGATGTTCAAAAAACTCACTATCGCTGTTAACAAAACCCAAAACTTTTACAATTCTTTTTACTTTGTTTAAATCTCCCAAAGTAGCTTTTAATACTGCTAATTGTTGAATTGCTGCTAATTCAGCCGCTTTTGCACCTTCTTCAATGGTTAAATCTTTCCCCAATTTTCCTTTAATATATTGCCCATCAGTCTTTAAAGGCCCTTTTCCTGAAAGAAATAAAAGATTTCCAGATCGTACTACATTGACATAACTAGCCACTGGCTGACTAATTGCTGGAAGTGTGATACCTAATTTTGTTAATTGCTCTTCAGGCGTTTGAGCATAAGCTTTCGCACAGAAAAATAACAGACAAAGTAAGAGAAGTTTTTTCATGATGAATAAATTAGTAAGGATGATGATTTTCGATTACTCAAATATTGTTTAAAAAAAGGATTATTCAAATAGGAGGGAAGTGACTAAATCCTATTCTCTTTGATTTTCAACCTTCAGAAGGTACTTTTGTGTGAAATAATGAAAAAACTAGCTTATAAAGCTTCGTTTATTACTTCATCTTGATAGAATTGCAAGATGATTTTTCTCTCCAAGTTTTCTTCAATTACTTGTATTTAGAAAATTACCTTTCCTGAGGTAATATTTTATTGAATCAATTTTAAAATAATGTTAAAGGCTATCAACTTATTTGATTTTAATCAAAAAGTAAATTATAAAACAGAAGTTCTAGCAGGACTTACAGTTGCCATGACGATGATTCCAGAATCGTTGTCATTTGCCATTTTAGCAGATTTCCCTCCTTTAATGGGACTTTACGCTGCCTTTATCATGGGTTTGGTAACGGCTATTTTCGGTGGAAGACCTGGGTTAATTTCTGGCGGAGCAGGAGCAACGGTAGTTGTATTGATTGCTTTAATGAAATCACATGGATTAGAATATGTTTTTGCGGCAGTTGCCTTAGCTGGAGTATTTCAGATAATTGTGGGTTTGTTTAAGTTGGGGAAATTTATTCGTTTAGTGCCACAACCAGTAATGTTTGGCTTTGTAAATGGTTTGGCGGTCATCATCTTTATGGCTCAAATTGAGCAATTCAAAACTGTAATAGATGGACAAACAGTTTGGTTATCAGGCACTCCACTTTATATTATGGCGGGTTTGGTAGCTTTGACGATTGCTATCGTGTTGCTTTTTCCTAAAATAAGTAAAGCTGTTCCCGCTTCGTTAATGGCAATTATTGTGGTAGGAATTTTGGTTTTTGTGCTGAATATTGAAACTAAAACGGTAAAAGATATTGCTTCGGTATCAGGAGGACTTCCACCTTTTCACGTTCCAAATATTCCTTTTACTTTTGAGACTTTTCAAATTATTTTTCCTTATGGTTTAATAATGGCTGGCGTAGGTTTAACCGAAGGATTGCTGACGCTCAATGTAGTAGATGAACTTACTCAGACAAAAGGAAACGGCAACAGAGAATCGTTAGCACAAGGAGTAGCCAATATTTTGAATGGCTTTTTCTTTGGCATGGGCGGTTGCCCGATGATTGCCCAAACGTTAGTGAATATTTCTGCGGGTTCAAGAGCAAGGCTTTCAGGAATCATCGCCGCATTGACTATTTTGTCGGTTATTCTTTTTGCTTCTCCACTGATTGAAAATTTACCGATGGCAGCACTTACGGGAGTAATGATTATGGTAGCCATTGGTACATTTGAATGGATGAGTTTTAAAATCATCAATAAAATGCCCAAACAGGATATTATTGTTGGAATTTTAGTGGCTGGCATTACGATTTGGTTACATAATTTGGCTTTAGCAGTACTTGTAGGCGTAATTATTTCTGCTTTGGTTTTTGCTTGGGAAAGTGCTAAACGCATCCGAGCAAGAAAATATATTGATGATAAAGGCGTAAAATATTATGAAATTTATGGGCCACTTTTCTTTGCTTCGACGACTGCTTTTACTGAAAAATTTGACATCTCAAACGACCCGAACGAAGTAGTTATTGATTTTGCAGAAAGTAGAATTGCCGATATGAGTGCCATTGAAGCGGTGAACAAAATTACAGAACGCTATGCTCAACTAAACAAAACGGTTCGTTTAAAGCATCTGAGCGAAGATTGTAGAAAACTATTAGCCAAAGCCGATAAAGTAATAGAAGTAAATATTTGGGAAGACCCAACTTATCGAGTGGCGGGAGATTGAAGAAAAATGTTGTAGCCTATTATCCTAAACTAAATTTAGGACGCTACCAGTAAAAATTTATGTTTTCTACAAGAAAAATATTCTTGTAGAAAACATATTGAAGAATTGTTAATGAATTAATTCAGCTAGTTTTTTATGAAGTTCTTCGCTTCTGAGGTTTTTGGCAATGATTTTTCCATTTTTATCCAACAAGAAATTCATTGGAACAGCACTTACTGCATACATTTTAGCCGCTTCATTTTGCCAACCTTTCAAATCTGAAACGTGAATCCAAGTCAATTTATCAGCATTGATGGCTTTTAACCAGTTGTTCTTTTTATCGTCTAAAGATACTCCTACAATTTCAAAATTCTTATCACGATACTCATTATACGCTTTTACAACATTTGGGTTTTCTTTTCTGCAAGGACCACACCAGCTAGCCCAAAAATCAACCAATACATATTTGCCTTTTAGCGATGCCAAAGTAAAAGCATTGCCTGTAGTATCTGCCATGCTAAAAGCTGGAGCCATTTTACCAACATCAACTAAAGCGGCTTTATCTAAAAATTCTTTTACACTTATTCCATAATATGAAGCTTGTGCATTTTTATCTAAAAGATTATAATAATCCTTCGCTTTTTCTTCTGAGCCAGCTCTCATAAAATAACTATTAATGATAAACGGGCTGATGGTAGAACTTGGGTGCGTAGTAATGAATTGCTTACAAATACTATCAGCATAAGCTTCTCCAGCAACAAAAAGGTCATGAGCAGTTTTTCGGAGTGCAACACTATCAGGATCTTTATTTTGTTGAACGCTTTTGTACAAATTATCGCCCTTACTCATCAGTGCATAAGCACCATCCATTTGTTTTCTGTGTACCATCCAATCGGTGTGTAAAGCCGAACCTTTTACTGTTCCTTTACTCAAAGAATCTTTCTTTGCTTGTACTAAAATAGCACCACTTTGTACAAAGATATTTAGGCGATCTTTCTTCGGGTTTAAATACAAGCTATAGATAGCAGGATACTTCAATTTCCCTTTGAAAGTAAATTTTCCATCGGTACTTACCAAGGAATCTATATCAAAACCTTTGCCATTATAAGTAGAAATAAAGATTTTTTCACTCTTAACTCCTTCAATTTTTCCACTGACATTGTATAATGCTTCTTTCTCTTTGGCTGGCTTTGTTTGAGCCATTATGCTAGAAGCTACCAGAGCCAATAAGCTTAATGCCATTGCTATTTTTTTCATAACCTTTACTTGTTTATTGTGAATGATTTTGAATTCAAATTTTTTATCAATAGGAATGGATGAATCCCATTCCTATTTGATTTAATACCCTAAATTTTGTGTCAAATTTCTGTTAGCAAGTCGTTGATTTTCAGGAATTGGATAAAGAACTGCGGTTGATTTCCAAGTTTTTAGTTTCAGTCCTCCTAAAACTGCGTCGGCTCTGTTGGTACGTTTTAAATCCAACCAACGATGTCCCCATTCTCCGAAAAATTCTACTTTTCGTTCTTTTTCAATTGCTATCAATAGTTGTTCTTTGGTCAACGAACTTGATAAAGCTGGTAATCCTGCTCTTTTACGAATGATGTCAGCATCTGCTTTCGCCTCAGTTAATTTTCCTTGTTGTGCTGCTGCTTCTGAACGAATTAAATACAATTCAGCAAAACGTAAGGCAACGCTGTATTCATTACCCGTGCCTGTTCTTACTTTATATTTGTTGATGGAATAATAATTATTTGTTCCAATTTTGATTATGCCCGTCCAATTGGTTTTACGCAAATCCACATCTTCAAACGATTTGTACAAAGTATCATAAAGCGAAAAAGCTGGAATAACACCTGTTGCTGCCAAGTAGTTTCCTCCGAAAATAGAGACGCCAGTTGTATTGGCTACTTGCCAAATAATTTCATTACTTGTATTGATAAAAGCATCGGCTGGTGCTGGTAAAGTATAAGCCTGTGCCGTAATTACTTGGCTTGCTTGACTTTCAGCATTTGTCCAATCCTTGTTGTACAAATAGGCACGTGCCAACAACGTAGTAGCGGCATGTTTGTTGACACGGCCTTTGAAAGTACCCACATAAGTAACAGGTAAATGCGTTTGTGCTTCTTTTAAATCAGTGATAATTTGTGCCCAAATAGCAGTAGCGGGTGTTCTTGGCAAACTTGCTTTTGCCTCATAATCTGAATCTGGCGTTAGCGACATCGGTACATCACCAAATAAATTCACTAAATAGAAGTACGATAAAGCCCTGACAAATTTTGCTTCACCCAATAATTGTTCTTTTACTGTTGGCGTTAAGGTTTGTGATTTATTCAAACCCGAAATAGCATTATTTGCATTTTTGATTTGCTGATATGAATAAGCCCAAATTGTATTTTCTACCAAAGAATTATTGGTACTCAAAGCATTATTTTCAAATTCATCATAAGATGTATTGGCTGCATTATACTGAATATCATCTGCAGACATGCCCGGAAAGAAAGTACTTCCCTGAACAAATTGACTCATATTCGTTCCTGAATACAAACCTAAAATTGCACTTGAAGCCGTGGCATCAGCTTTGAAAACATCTTCAGAAACAACCTGCGTTGGCGGTGCACCCAATTCTACAAACGATTCGCATGAAGAAAAAAGCGATAAGGAAGTGATGGCTGTTGCCCAAAATACTCCTTTGAATTTTTTATGGATATTTATCATGATATTTCCTTAATTAAAATGAGCAATTGATACCAAACAAAATCGTTCTAAGGGGCGGTAAAACCTGTGCAATTGTACCTGTTCCTAAACCTGAAGGGCCACCTCCAACAGTAGTTTCTGTATCTAAAATGTATTTGTTTTTAGACCACGTAAACAAGTTTTGTCCTTGCACATAAATTCTACAATTGGTCATTCCCAAAACTTTTGAAAGGTTTTTAGGAACATTGTAAGCAATACTTGCTGACCTCAATTTCAAGTATGAAGCATCTCCCCAGAAAGCATCCGACGAACCGAAGAAATTGTATGAATTATACAAAGCTGTACCCGCTATAGTTGTTGCTGCTGGAATATTCGTAACGTCACCTTCTTGTTTCCAAACATTCAAATACGAAGTATTTTGGTTATTCAACGTTCCGGGTCTGTTGTTCAAAATATTGGTTTGTCCGAAACGATGATTATATTGGAAAAAGAAATCTAATTGGAAGTTTTTATAAGAAACACTATTTCCTAAGCCACCGTAATAAGGCGTTCCGATTTTTGCTACATAACGGTCATCAAAAGTAACCACGCCATCTTTGTTGATGTCTTCATATTGAGCCGCACCAGTTTTTGGGTCAACACCTAAATAGTGAAGTAATCTTGAAAAGTTTATCGGCTGACCAACGACATAAGATGAACTAGAGAAAGTATTTTCTAAACCCGGAAATTCAACTAAATTGTTTTTTGGTAAAGTAATGTTGAAGGTAGAAGTCCACTTCCAATCGCCAGCAGAAATATTTGTTGTATTCAAATCAAATTCTAAACCGCTGTTTTCAATCAAAGCAGGTAAGTTTGATAGAATGGCATTATAGCCAGTTTGGGTTGGTAAACGTAGGTAAGCAATCTGATTACTTGAACGATTATTATAATATTCTGCCGTTAACAATACTTTATCTTTCAAGAAACCTAATTCTAAGGCTACTTCAAATTTCTTAGTCGTTTCCCATTGAATATCAGCATTTGGTAAAGTAGTTGGGTTCATTACTGGATTATTCAAATACGTTCCTGAAGTACTGTAAAGTGGCAAGTATAAGTAATTAGAAATTTGGTCGTTACCAGTAGTTCCATAACTTGCTCTTAATTTACCGAAGCTCAAAACAGGTAATTTTTTAGCAAAATCTTCTTCACTAAAAACCCAAGCCGCACCAATTGCACCAAAGTTTCCGAAGCGATTATTTGGTCCAAAACGTGAAGAACCATCTCTACGGAAAGTAGCATTAGCAAAGTATTTTCCTTTCCAGTCATAATTTACACGTCCGAAAAGTGCATTGTATTTATATTCTACAATGTTGTTGTAATTGATAGTAATTAAACCAGCCGCAGAAAGTGTATTCAACAATGCTTCGCTGCTATAATTACTTCCTGTGATAAAATAACCATTTGAAGTATTATGTTGCCAGCTTGCACCCGCTACAGCCAATAATTTACCTTCGCCAATTTCTTTTGTGTATTCTGCTGTTGGTTCAATAATGTAGTTTTGTGCCTTATTATTGGCAAAAACAGAATTACTTGTTGGGTTTGAAACAGGATTCAATACCGAAGCAGGCGTTAGGTTTTTCTGGTCTAAATCAGTAATGGTATAACCAAAATTTGACTTGATATTGAAGCCAGAAAACACATTGTATTTCACACTTGCATTGGCAATTAAGTTAGAACTACTTGATAAATACGTCCTTCCCAAAGTTGACAATGGATTCGTGAAATTTGATGACCAAAACCATTTTCCGTTTGCATCATACAAAGGCAGGTTTGGCGGTAAGTTATACACCATACTCACGTCACTTTGTGGTAGATTGGTATTGTCTTTTGAATAACTTACGGCAAAAGCAACGTTTAGTTTTCTGTTTTTTGAATTATGGTCTAAATTCAAACGACTCGTAAATCTTTTGTTTGAAAAATCGCCCGGGAAAACCGTTGTTTCAGTTCTATAACCTGCATTAAACAAGAAACGAGTATTGGCATCACCACCCGAAAGCGTTGTTTGAATATCATTGATTTTGCCAGTTCCGCCCAAAAAATATTTTTGCCAGTCGGTTGTTTTGGTTTTATCCCAAACCAATAAATCTGGGGCATTATTCACTGTTGGTGTAACTCCATCGTTTTTGAATGCCTGTGTTCTTAAATCATAATATTGTTCAGGATTCAACATCGGGATAAAACGATTCAATTCACTAAAACCCGTTGAAGCATTGACATCAAATTTTGTTTTGCCAGATTTTCCTCTTTTGGTCGTAATCAATACTACGCCATTCGCACCACGAGAACCATAAATTGAAGTAGCATCAGCATCTTTCAAAATATCAATACGCTCGATGTCGGCTGGGTTAATCATACTAAATGGACTCACGCCACCATTTGCACCAGAAGTACCAAAAGCATTCAAATTGTCTGTCGCTGGCGAACCTCCGTTGAAATTTGTAAATGGCACTCCATCAATTACATACAAAGGAATTGTGCCCGAAGAAAGTGAACCCTGACCACGAATTTGGATTTGTACGGCACTTCCAGGAAGTCCGTTATTTTGTGCAATCTGTGCTCCAGGAATACGACCCGGCAAAGCAGCCAATACATTGGCAACTGGTTGTTTTGAAATTTCAGCCGATGTAATTGAACTTACAGAACCAGTATTAATTCTTTTAGAAGATGTCCCATAACCAATTACCACTACTTCATCCAAGGCTTTTTGAGAAGGCTTTAGCGATATTTTTAAATCCGTAGCATTCCCAACGGTGATTGTATATGATTCAAAACCAACATAAGTAAACAAAAGAATATATCCTTTCTTTGCCAAAATGCGGAATTTACCGTTCTCATCGGTGATTGTTCCAAATGGAGTACCTTTGGCAGTTACAGATACCCCTATTAAAGGTTCGCCCGTTTCGGCAGAGGTAACAATACCTGTAACGTCTTCCTTTTCTGCTTCGCTAGGAGTACTTGTTACAGTGCTTCCTTTCAAAAAATTCAAAGGAGTATTGTTGCCAATGCGAGAAAGAATGATCAAACGTTCATCTTTCACGGCATATTTTATACCCATCGGTTTCAGTAATCCATCCAAAAAAATCCCTAATGATTCTTTAGAAGAAGTAACACTTACCGTTTGTTTCAAATTGATTTGACTGCTACTGTAAACAAACTTTATTTTCGCTTCTTTTTCCAAACGTGACAAAGCACTTTTGAGTGAAACGTTTTCTATTTTGATGGAAACACCTTGATTAAGAACTCCTTGTGCAAAATTTACATGAGCGTTGATGATTCCAGTAAAAACCATAATTATGATGGCTTGATACATGGTAAACCGCATAATTCTTAGGGTTAAGTCTTTGATTCGATAATTTTCTATCATACCTTTGGTTGGTTTTTATTCTTTGTTGAAATGGAGGAATAAGACAATAGTTTCTCATCACCGTTCTCCAAACGGTGTTATGAAATGGAGTTAGCCAAGGCAGGAGTGCTGGGAACACTCTTGCCTTTTTTTACGATTTTTTTTCGGTCATTAAGGATTATATTGGGGTTTGTTGATAATTTAGTTTGGTTTTATTGCTTTAGGCTTTGGGCGGTAAGCTTTAGGCATTGAATAATTTATTCAAGTGATAAAATCTATTCATTCATAACTCATAATTCAAAACTCATCTCTCTACTTACATCCTTCTGCTCTCAGCCACACGCTGTTATTTTCGACCTCAAAAGTGCCATTCAACGTTTGGCAAAGTACTTCAAAGGTTTTTATTAAAGACTGATCTGTAAAATCTGCAGTAATCAAACAATTGGCTACAGTATTATCTGTCAGTTTTACTTTCACATCAAATTTTGCCTCAATTTTCTTGATGATTTCACTCATTTGGGCATCTTCAAAATTCATGTTGTATTCCGTATTTGCCAAATATTCTTCTTTTTGAACATTTGTTTGTGCTTTAATTTCTTTTTCAGCAGGCATACAAATGGCTTTTTCTGAGGGCAGTATCAACAGTTGCTTGTTCGTGTTAGGTAATGAAACCGTTACTTTCCCTGTAAAAACTACGACTTCGATATGCTTACCGATGGGTCTGATGTTAAAACTTGTTCCCAATACACGGGTATCCATATTCCCTGAATGAACGATGAAAGGATGCTGTGCATCTTTAGCTACTTCAAACAGTGCTTCACCGCTTAAACTTACTTCACGAGTAGCTTGGTCAAAATGTTCTGGATAAGTCAGCGTACTTTTTCCTTTCAACCAAATAATACTGCCGTCGGGAAGCATTACTTTTTTGGTTTGTCCTTCCGACGAAGCCTGTAATGTTTCATTTTTCCAATCGAAAACATCATAAGCAAGCACCAATGAAAATGCCAAACCAATAAAAACAACTAAAACGGCTGCTATTTTAACATAAGCAGCCCAATTAAAAAGCTTTACCGTTTCTTTGGGTAAGGGCTTAATTTCTTCCTTAATTTTGGCAAACATTTTTTGTTTGATTGCCAATTTTTCTTCTTCATTTATTTTCTCAAAGGCGTTTTTTTCAACCGCTAAAGAATTCATCCATTCTTCAACGATTAATTTTTCTGCTGGCGTACAGTTGCCTTGTTGGTACTTGTCAATAAGTACTATAAGTTTTGAATCTTTCATTGCTGTTTTAAAAATGAGTAGATAAAATAATATTTTGGAAGATTCACAAATGCCCAAATATTATTTTATGTATCCTCTTATAGTGAAGTAAATACAAAGGAGAAATACACCTATTTCAAAATGAAAATATTTAACCTTTTTTTTTAATAAGCATCATACAGCTAAAAAAACAGGTTTTTTAGTGGATAAAAAATTCAAAAAAGATGCTGAAAACTAGAAAATCGCCTAAGGAACTACGAAGATGTTTAAGGGCTTTTGTAAGATGATTTTCGACAGTTTTATGAGAAATGTTTAATTGAAGTGCAATTTCTTGGATACTTAAATGATGAATTCTACTAAGCCGAAATACTTCTTGACATTTTTCTGGAAGCTCTTCTATGCTTTTTTCTAGCATCATTTTCAAATCATTCAATGCCATTTGTTCGTTGGTAGAATCATCAAAAAGGGCATCTCTGAAATGATTAAAACTATCAATATAGCTGTTTCGTACTTGTGTTGATTTCATAAAATTCAACATTTGGTACTTTACTGCTTGGAAAAGATAGCCAGAAAGGGAACTGGTAATTTGAAGATTTTCACGATTCGACCAAAGTGAAACAAAAATATCTTGGATGATTTCTTCGCAAGCTTCTTTTTCACGCAAACGATTGTAGGCAAAAGCATATAATTTAGCCCAATACTTTTCATAAATTTCATCAAAAGCTAAAGTATCACCTTGCTGTATCAAAGCAAATAATTCTTGGTCAGTATGTAATATCGTTTTATTTATTGCTTTAGGGTTATGGTTTTTTCAAGCTTGATTCCATGAATTTACAAAAAATATAAGGATTTTCAATCTGAATCATAAAACTACAAACATCTTATTTAGGATTGATATTTTTCTCGGAAAATGTATAATTGAAACTGATTTTTAATAAAAAAACAAAAAAAAGTCAAATTATAAATTTTTTCGCAAGCTCATTGCTTTTGATTGACAAAAAATAGCTAAAAAATATTAAAAATTAAACCTGTAGTTTTTATTTGATGACATCTGTAAGTATATAAAATCTATAAAAACTATAGACAAAATTACAAAATACTGTCGATACTGCAAATCATCTTTGAATTTTGGGAAAGAATAGAATATTTTTAAAGACAATTCTGCTATGGAATTCGCTGTTGCTGAGTGTTTTTCTATCTTCTATGTACTCTTCTTTTCCAAATTCAAAGCTGGTATAGATAATTTCAATTATATATTTAATTCAATAAAGATTTGTTTCTGTAATTTCCCTTGAAATACCTTATTGAGGGAAATCAATCTTAGGCATTTCTTCTATTAAGATTTTACAAAACAATCACGTACATTTGGATGTAAAGTACTTTAAAGTAGAAATCCTCATTAAGTGGGCTAAAATTGGTGGTATCTCTCTAAAGAAAAACCCAGAAGCTTATTAGATTATTTAACATTTCATCAACATGAATCCAGCATTTCCAAACAAAGTTTTTAAAGTACTTCCTTCGCCTTGCTTATTATTATCACAGGATGAAGAAGACTTTAAAATCATCGACATCAACGACGCTTATTTAAAAATTTGTGCTTTAGATAATGTTGATTTAATTGGAAAAAGTTTTTTTGAAATTGCATCAATATTACCAGATTCACAGACAGCACTTCGTTTTTCATTAGAAAAAGTAATTCAGGAAAAAACGCTACAAGTAATTCCTGTTTTAGCTTTTGGAATACTTCCAGATGAGGCACAATATTGGGAAGTAACACATACACCTATAGTAGTTGATGGGCAGATAAGTATTATTATGCAGTCGCTAGTGAATGTTAATGAACAAGTTTTACTTAAAAACCAATTAGAAAAAGTTAATGATAGCATTGCTAAGAACGATGAACTTCTTAAACAAGCCGAGATAATTTCTGAGTTTGGTACTTGGGAATATGATTTAAAAACAAACCGAGTTCAATGGTCGGATGGTGTCTATAGAATTTGTGGATACGAGCCTAACGCATTTGAAGTAGATTTTGAAAAAGGACTTTCCGTTATTCATCCTGACGACAGAGCAATGGCTATTGAAGCCTTAGAAAATACGCTGAAAACAGGAAAGGAATATAAAATTGAGAAAAGGTTTGTCACCAAAGATCAGCATATCAAACACATTATTTCTAGGGCAATTACCATTAATGATGATGAGGGAAATCCCATAAAAATATTCGGTGTTTTTCAAGACGTTACAGCCGAAAAACTTCAACACATTTCATTACAAAAAACCAAAGAAGAGCTTCATAAAATCATGCAATCGTCTTTGGATATGATTTGTACTATTGATATAGAAGGACGATTCGTACAAGTAAGTGAAGCTTCGTATAAAATTTTGGGTTACAAACCAGAAGAATTAATTGGTAAAAAGTTTATCAATTATGTACTCCCAGATGATCGTAGAATAACCATTGCTAGAGAAAACCAAATAAAAAGTGGAATTGGAACAACCAATTTTCAGAATAGATATATTCATAAAGAAGGAAAGGAAGTGCCAATCACTTGGTCGAGTACTTGGGATGAAGTTGACGAACGCTATTACTGTGTTGCTAAAGACGCTACCGAGAAAAAAAATAATGAATTAGCCTTAACTAAATCAGTAGAACAATATAAATATCTTTTCGAGAACAATCCCGCTCCGATGTTTATTTGGGATTTTAAAACCCTAGAAATTGTAGATTGTAACGAAGTAGCACACAATAAATATGGCTATACTCGGGAAGAATTTTTGAGACTTTCCATCTTAGATTTAAGACCAAAATCAGAAATTCCTGAGGTATTTGAACTAGCTCATAGTGAAGAAAATTACGAGAAACTACATAAAAAATTACGAATCCATCAAAAGAAAAATGGAGAAATCATTAAAATAGAAGGACTTGGACACTTGATGGACTATCAAGGAAGACGAGTAGTGTTAGTCCAAATAAATGACGTTACTGAAAAAGAAAAAGTTTTACAAGAATTAAGAGATAATGAAATAAAATTACGTACAGCCACCAATATTGCCAAATTAGGTTATTGGCAAGTAAATATTCAAGAAAAAAACTTGTATTGGTCGGATGAAGTATATGTTATTTGGGGACTTTCAAAACAATCATTTAATCTTGACTATGAATCATTCTTACTTACTTTACAAGAGAAAGACAGAGAAAATTACATCATGCAACACGCCATTTCGTTTGAAGGCGGAAAAGACATTGATATAGAATTTCGCATTATTTTACCAGATGGTTCATTTAAATGGATTCATGAAATCGGAAAACTAATTTATGATGAAAATGAGCAGTCATTTTTTTTAGAAGGAACCGTTCAAGATGTTACTGAGCAAAAAAACAGTCAGATTGTGCTAAAAGAACGGAATGATTTTATTGAAACTGCTCTAGAGAATTTACCGATAGGTATCTCAGTGAATAAAATAAACGAAGGAACAGCCACTTTGATGAACAAAAAATTTAGTGAAATTTATGGCTGGACAAATGAAGATATTTTAGACGTCACTACTTTTTTTGATAAAATATACCCTGATGAAGCTTATCGAAAAGAAATAAGCGAACGCATTATGGCGGATATTTTAAGTGGAGATGAACGTAGAATGAGTTGGGAAGGAATAACCATTACTACTAAAACAGGTAAAAAACGCATTGTAAATGCTAAGAATATTCCGATTTACGAGCAAAACTTGATGATTTCAACAGTAGTAGATGTTACAGACATAGTGGAAGCTCAAAAATCTGTGGTTGCAAGTAATGAAAGATACCAATTTGCTTCTAAGGCAACTTCAGATGCTATATGGGATTTGGACTTAGAAAATAATACGATTCTTTGGGGAGAAGGTTATTTTAATATGTTTGGACACAGACACGAACCTCCTACTACTATTTTTGAATCTTGGGCTTGCTACCTTCATCCTGATGATAAAGAGAGAGTCATTAAAAGTATCAACCTTTCTATTGAGGGAACAGGTAATAATTGGTATGACGAATATCGTTTCCAAAAAGCTGATGGAAAATACGCTCATGTAATTGATAAAGGTTTCCTCATCAGAAACGAGCAAGGAAAGGGCATTAGAATGGTAGGTGCGATTCAGGATATTACTTTACAAAAAGAGAGAGAACGCCAATTGAAATTGTTAGAATCTGTGGTGGTTAATACAAATGATGCGGTATTGATTACCGAAGCAGAACCTTTTGATGAACCCGGGCCAAGAATTTTATATGTAAACGAAGCTTTTACCAGCATGACTGGCTATACTTCCGAAGAAATAATCGGAAAAACACCAAGAATTTTACAAGGGCCTAAATCTGATAGAGCAGAATTAGCTCGACTTGGCAGAGCCTTGCGTAATTGGGAAATTTGTGAAATCACCACCATCAATTATAAAAAAAATGGAGAGGAATTTTGGATAAATTTCACAGTAATTCCTGTTGCAGATGAAACAGGCTGGTTCACTCATTGGATTTCTATCGAAAGAGACGTTACAGAAAAAAAGTTGGCAGAAGAAGCTCAAAGACAATTGAAAGCACTAGAACTTTCTTTGGAAAAAGAGCGAGAAATGAACATCATAAAAAATCGTTTCACAGCACTTGCTTCTCATGAATTCAGAACTCCCATTGCTACTATCGTAAGTAGTATTGATATTTTGGATATTTATGTGAAAATGATTGAAAATGAAACGCTGAAAGAAAAAGCTACAGTACATTTAGACAAAATAATGTTTCAGTCGAATCGTCTTACAGAAATGTTAAGAGATATTCTCTTATTGGAAAAAAATAGTGTTAATCGTGAAGAATATAGTATTGAAAGTATAGATATTATTCAGCTAATTCATCAGGTAAATAATCAATATTATATCGACCGAAAAGACGGTAGAAGCTTAAATTTAATATTGCCAGAAAAACATAGGTTGATTACTTCCAATACTTCATTCCTGAATCATATCATCAGTAATTTGGTGAACAATGCTTTCAAATATTCCCCAAATGCTAAAAACCCTAGTTTAGAATTAGTGTTTGAGCCTGATACTTTTAAACTCATCATTACCGATTATGGCATTGGGATTCCGAGGGCAGATCAGGAACATTTATTTGAACTGTTTTTTAGAGCAAATAATGTATTGCATATTGAAGGAACAGGTCTAGGACTGACCATCACTAAAGAGTTTACCAATATTTTAGGCGGACATATTTCTTTTGAAAGTCATGAAGGAAAAGGCACATCATTTACCTTGAAATTCCCTTATGAAGTACAACCGAAAGCTCTTGCATAACAAAAAGCTCCGTTTTTATTTTCTAAAGTTTCCTATATGTATCATTATTTGAATTTAGGTAACATAATTAATAATTTAATTTTATAATTTAAGCTTAATTGTCTATAAAACAGATGTTTAGCACTTGTATCAAAATTGAAGTTTTTGGAAAGATTAGTACATCATTGAAAAATCATCTACCAGTAATTTTGAACCATGGAAAAGCACAAAGGCAAGCTTTGGCATTCACTCACTATTAAAATGATGAAAAAATGATTTACCTCAAAATGACGAAATTTATAAGTCTGCTTTGCATTGCTTTAGTACTTCTTCTAAAAACAGATAGCTTTGGGCAGTATAAAACTTCAAAATTGTATCAAGAGCCTCATAGACCACAATTTCATTTTTCTCCTGCAAAAGGCTGGATGAATGACCCCAATGGAATGTTTTTTTATCAAGGAGAATACCATTTATTCTACCAACATTATCCAGACAAAACCGTTTGGGGGCCAATGCACTGGGGACATGCCGTTAGTAAAAATTTAACACATTGGAAAAATCTACCCATTGCACTTTATCCTGATAGTTTAGGCTATATTTTTTCAGGAAGTGCCGTGGTGGACTGGAAGAATACCAGCGGATTTGGTAAAAATAACCAGCCTCCTTTAATCGCAATATTTACTTATCACAACATGGAAGGTGAAAAGGCAGGTAGAAGTGATTTTGAAAATCAAGGGATTGCTTACAGTAACGATAAAGGACGTACTTGGACAAAATATGCTGGAAATCCTGTTGTAAAAAATACAGGTACACGTGATTTTAGAGACCCAAAAGTAATTTGGGACGAAGCCCATAAGCAATGGGTAATGTCACTTGCAGTACAAGATCATCATGAATTTTGGGTTTCTAAAAACTTGAAAGATTGGGAAAATACAGGAAATTTTGGAAAAGAATGGGGTAATCACGGTGGTGTTTGGGAATGTGCAGATATGTTTCCATTGAAAGATGGTAATGTCATCAAATGGGTTTTAATCGTAAATATTAATCCGGGCGGGCCAAATGGTGGATCAGGAACACAATATTTTGTCGGAGATTTTGATGGAAAAACATTTATTCTCGACGAAGCCCTTAAACCTTATGTAAAAAACGGAAACGGACTTTGGTTAGATTATGGTAAAGATAATTACGCTGGTGTAACGTGGTCGGATATTCCAAAAGCCGATGGAAGAAGAATTTTAATCGGTTGGATGAGCAACTGGCAATATGCCAACATTGTTCCAACTGGAGTATGGAGAAGTGCCGCTACATTGCCAAGAGTATTAAACTTGAAAGCAACTAATGAGGGATATAGAGTATCCGTTAATCCTGTAAAGGAACTTAAAGCTTTGAGAAATCCTGCTAAAAAAGCTTTACAATTGAGTAACCTAAACGTTTCAGGTTCTTTAGACATTACACCCAAACTAAACTTTAAGCCAACGTTATCCGAACTAGAATTATCTTTTGAAAAGCCAGAAAAAGGGAAAGTTGAAGTAGAAGTATCAAACAGCAAAGGTGAAAAATACATCATTGGTTACGATAGTGAAAATAATACTTTCTATAGCGATAGAACGAAATCAGGGAAAATAGACTTTTCTGACACTTTTGCTCAGAAAATCCATCTTGCACCAAGATTATCTACCGACAAAATTGTTAAGTTACATATTTATTTCGACGTATCTTCAGCCGAGTTATTTGCGGATAATGGCGAAACAGTTGTTACAGAGATTTTCTTTCCGAATGAAGATTATACAAAAATGAAAATCAATACTTCAGAGAAAAATTTCAAAGTAAATACGCTAAATGTCTGGAATTTGAAAAGTAGCTGGAAGTAATATACCGTCAATATTGAGTACAATTAATATATTAAGAGTTGTGAATTGTGAGTGATGAATATAAAATACTCATATACATCACTTTAATTCATAAAACAAATCTGTTTATTTAATAAAGATTAATTAGGTAAACTGTTGGGTTTTAATCCAGCAGTTTATCTTTTTCTTGTTTTTAAAGCTTTCGTATTTTTACACTTTTATTGAAACAAAACTCAAAATTAATACCCTTTCATAACTCAATACAGATGAGAAAAATCTATCAAATATTTGTAGCACTATTGCTCATCTTGATGTTGTACGCTTGCGATAAGTCGGAGAAAAAGACCTTTCAAATTGGTTTTGCACAATGTACCATGAACGATAATTGGCGAAAAACAATGGTAGAAGGAATGGAAAGCGAATTGACTTTTCATAATAATATTGGGATGACTATCGCCAATGCAAACAGTAATAGTACTAAACAAATTGCTCAAATTCAGCAATTTATAGAAGATAAAGTAGATTTAATCATCGTTACACCCAATGAGGCCAAACCGTTAACGGCTATTATTGAAAAAGCATTCGATGCAGGCATTCCTGTGGTGATTGTTGACCGAAAAACTACTTCTGAAAAATATACGGCTTTTGTGGGTGCTGATAACCAACTTATCGGACAAAATGCTGGGATATACGCAAACATCATCCTGAAAGGACAAGGAACAATTTTTGAAGTAGGCGAAGGAGCAAAAACCTCTCCGACGATAGACAGACATCAAGGTTTTCTGAAAGTAATTAATAAAAATCCTCAATTAAAATTGCTAAAATCGCTTTTCTCAGCGAGACAACCACAGTATTTACAAGAAGAAATTCGTTCTTTTCTGAGTCAGCATCCTAAAGTAGATTTGATTTATGCACACAATGATAGATTAGCTCATGCCATTGCAAACGTTTGTAAAAGTTTGGGTTTGAACAAAAAAATCATTGGTGTTGATGGTTTGTATGGAGCAAACCAAGGGATTGATTTGGTGAGTAAAGGCATTATTTCGGCTACTATTTTGTATCCTACGGGCGGAGAAGAAGCCATCAAAACGGCGGTTAAAATTTTGAATAAACAACCTTTTGAAAAGGAAAATCAATTATTTACAACCATCATCAATGCCGAAAATGTAGGCATTATGTTGGCTCAATACCAAAAAATAAAAGAGCAACAAGATGATATTAAACGACAAGCAAGTAAAATAAAAGAGCTTACTCGTATCTTTTCAACGCAACAAAATACGCTTTACTTAACGATAATTTTTTTGTTAGTTGTGATTTCTCTTGGAGGAATTTTGTTCTATCTTTTACGAGAAAAACAGAAATCTAACCAAATTTTGGGAAATCAGAATCGTGCGATTTTAGAGCAAAAAGATGAAATAGAGCGAATTTCACAACTTGCCCGACAAGCCACAGAAGATAAATTACGATTTTACTCTTATATTTCACACGAATTTCGCACGCCTTTGAGTTTGATTTTAACGCCTACGGAAGATATTTTACATCGTAAATCGGTTGATGCAAAAGAAACCAAAAATGCACTTCAATTAATTTATAAAAATGCCAATAGATTACTCCGTTTGGTTGACCAACTGCTGGAATTAAGAAAAGTTGATGCTGGTAAAATGGAATTGGAAGTTACTCAGCAAGATTTGGTAGCTTTTGTGAAAGACATCGTTTCAGATTTTAATGTAAAAGCCAAAACACAGCATATCGACTTACAATTTATTTGTCCATTTGCACAAATGCCATTCGGTTTTGATGCTGAAAAATTGGATAAAGTACTCTTCAATATTATTTCAAATGCCTTCAAATACACGCCTGTAGGCGGTTTAATCCATGTTTCACTCTTAAAAAATATTGAAAAAATAGAGATTTTGATTTCGGATAATGGCATCGGGATGAGTAAAGAAGAAAAAGAGCGAGCTTTCGATTTATTTTATCGTGGCAACCAAAATATTTCTTTGGGAACAGGTTTGGGCTTGGCACTTTCTCGTGAATTTGTTTCGCTTCATCAAGGTGATATAGAAGTAGAATCTGAAAAAGGGAAAGGAACAACTTTTAAAATTATTTTACCCTATGTTGAAGGTCAAATGTATGAAAAAGAGCCTATTAAAGAAAATCCATACTTGCGTGAAAGCGTTGAAGCCATCACGCCAATACTCGTAAATAATTCAGTCGTTCATGAAAATACGATTGTATTGATTGAGGATAATCAAGATTTAAACCAATTCTTGACCCAAAAATTGAGAATAGCTTACAATACTGTTCCTGTTGAAAGTGCTGAAAAAGGTTGGGAAGAAATTCTGAATAATATTCCAGATTTAATCATCAGTGATGTAATGCTACCAGCAATGGATGGTTTTTCGTTGACGCAAAAAATCAAAAATGATTTCCGTACTTCACACATTCCGGTGATTTTACTGACTGCCAAAGGACAATTAGAAAGCCAAATTGAAGGAGCAAAAGCTGGTGCAGATGCTTATATTTCAAAACCGTTTAATCAGCAATTATTAGAAGAGAAAATAAAAGGACTTTTAGAAAACCGTGACAGAATGCGTCGCCGTTTTTCGAGCGAAATCACTAATCCAAGTCAGATTCAAAAAACAGAACGTAAATTTTTAGTAGAATTTGAATTGCTGATTGAAAAAAATCTGAACGATAGCTCACTGTCGGTCGAGAAACTAAGTAAAGAATTGGGAATGTCGAGAGTACAATTATTCCGTAAGATTTCTGCTCTGACGAATAAAAATGTAACCGATTATATCGCTGATTTTAAATTACTAAAAGCCAAAGCATTATTAAAAGAAACCGATAAAACCATTGCCGAAGTTGCTTATGAAACAGGCTTTAACAACCCAAGTTATTTCACTACTTTCTTTAAACAAAAGACCAATCAAACACCCTCAGAATGGCGAAATTCTTGATGTAACATTTTTTAAAATGCTGTATCAAATTCAATGATTCAATTATTGAAAAGATAAACAATAGATTGATTTACAGTATTTTAAAACAATGTATCAAATTAAATACTCTTTGAAAGAATACTTACAGCTAATTGTTAATTGAAGTGTTAATTTTGGTTTATCAAAAACTTATCCAAAAGTTAACATGAATCAAAATATTAAAATATTCTTGTGGGCATTATCCGCAGCTTTAGGAGGATTTCTCTTCGGATTCGACACCGCAGTAATTTCAGGCGTAGAACAAACACTTCAAAAATTATGGAATTTAAGTGTAGTTGAACACGGCGTAACGGTTTCAATCGCTTTAATCGGAACAGTATTAGGCTCTTTAATTGGTGGAATTCCAGCCGAAAAATACGGAAGAAGAACAACCTTATTATTAGTAGCTATTCTTTATTTACTTTCTTCATTAGGAACGGCTTACGCACCCAATTGGAGTATCTTTTTGGTTTTCAGATTTCTTGGCGGATTAGGCGTTGGGGTTTCTTCGGTAGTAGCACCCATGTATATTTCTGAAATTGCACCTGCACACAAAAGAGGTCGTTTGGTTGCGATGTTCCAATTCAATGTAGTATTCGGAATTTTGATTGCATATCTTTCAAATTACTTGTTGGTTGATATTGGAGAAAACGCTTGGCGTTGGATGTTGGGTGTACAAGCATTTCCATCAGTATTATTTTTAGTAACGGTTTTAATAATTCCTGAAAGTCCGAGATGGTTGATTTTGAAAAAAGGAGCTGTAGATACCGCCAGAAAAATCTTAGCGATCATTGATGCCAACACTGCTGAAGACATAATTGAAGCGATTCAAAATCAAGCAAAAGATCACTCTTCAAATAGCTTTACCAATTTATTCAAGCCAGCGTATAGCAAACCCGTTATGTTGGCAGTTTTATTCGCATTTTTTAACCAAGTGTCAGGCATCAACGCCATCATTTACTTTGCACCACGCATTTTTGAAATGGCTGGTTTAGGAAAAGATTCAGCCCTTTTATCATCGGCTGGTATCGGTTTAATTAACCTTGTTTCAACACTTGTTGGAATTTCATTGATTGATAAATTTGGTAGAAAGGTATTAATGTTTTGGGGTTCAATAGGGTTAATAGGTTCGCTTGTTTTGGTTGCTCAGGCATTTTTTAGCGGTAATATCGGCATCAATGTTTCTTTCTATTTATTCATTTTTATTGCCTTCTTTGGTTTCTCGCAAGGTGCTGTTATTTGGGTATTTATCTCCGAAATTTTCCCGAACGAAGTACGTGCCTACGGACAAGCATTAGGCAGTTTCACGCACTGGATTTTAGCGGCAATCATCACCTTTACTTTTCCATACATCGCCGAAACTTTTGGAGGCGGAATCACTTTTACTTTCTTCGCTTCGATGATGGTTTTACAATTATTATTCGTCTGGAAAGTAATGCCAGAAACCAAAGGTACTTCTTTGGAAGGAATGGAAAGAGCAGTAGTACTTCATTAAAAGAAAACCTTAACATTAAAACCAATTAAAAATGATAAATCCAACCATAATTTGTTTTGGTGAAATGCTCTGGGATATACTTCCTACAGGTAAACAAGCGGGTGGAGCACCCATGAATGTAGCCGTTCAACTAAAAAATTTAGGACTTAATCCAAGCGTAATCAGCCGTGTTGGTGATGATGAATTAGGGGAAGAATTGATACAATTTATCATCGAAAAAGGTTTGTCAACCGAGCTTATTCAACATGGAAAAACGCATTTAACAGGCGTTGTAAAAGCCAATGTAAGTGATGAAAACGAAGTAACGTATAAAATTGTGCATCCCGTTGCTTGGGATTATATCCAAGTTGATGATACTTTGATTGAAGCTGTTGAAAATTCAGATGTATTCATTTTTGGGAGTTTGTCGGCACGCAGTGAGCAAACGGCTCAAACCTTGAATACACTTTTGGAAAAAGCCAAATTCAAAGTATTTGACGTGAATCTCAGAACACCATTTTACACGCCTGAACTTGTTCTTTCCTATTTGAAAATTGCTAATATGGTAAAAATGAATGAGCAAGAACTCATTCAAATTGCTACTTGGTGTGAAGAATCTACAACATTAGAAACTGCAATGAAATCAATCGCCAAACGATTTGATATTCAAACACTTTGCGTAACGCTTGGGGCAAATGGAGCAATTTTGCTGAAAGACGATATTTTTTACCAAAACGAAGGTTTTCCAGTAACCGTAAAAGATACCATTGGTAGTGGAGATGCCTTTTTAGCAGGTTTGCTCAAGAATTTATTAGCCAATAATACTCCTACAGAAAGCTTACAATTTGCCTGTGCAATGGGTTCGTTGGTGGCTACTTATCAGGGAGCTACACCTCATATCACGGAAGAAGAAGTAAAAACAATGATTGAAACACGACTAAACACATTCTCAAATATTTATTAACCTTTTTAATTAAACAATTTCAACATGAAAAACTTTTTACTCAGCATCATCATGCTGTTTATTACGACTCATTTTGCCTTTGCTCAGCAAAGAACGATAACGGGTAAGGTAATCGCAGCGGAATCGAACGAAGTCCTTATTGGGGCAAACGTACTCATCACAGGCACTTCAAAGGGCGTTACAAGTAATGCCGATGGTACTTTTACTTTAACAGTACCAGAAAATGCTACTTCATTATCAGTTTCTTACGTAGGTTACAACAGCAAAGAAGTTTCAATTAAAGGACTCAGCAACATCGTGATTTCACTTACTGCTGGTAAGGAATTGAGTGAAGTTGTAGTAGTAGGTTATACTTCTTCTAAAAAGCAAGATTTAACAGGAGCAGTTGCCGTCGTAGATATGAAACCGTTAAAAAATATCAGTTCAGGTAACCCGATGCAATCTTTGCAAGGTCGTGTGGCTGGTTTGTATATTGAAAAAGATGGTTCTCCGAATGGTTCAAATAGCCGAATCTTAATCCGTGGAGCAAATACTTTGGGAAATAACGACCCACTTTATATCATCGACGGAATTCCTACTACTCGTCCAGAAGTATTCCAAAACATCAGTCCTACCAATATTGAATCAGTACAAGTATTGAAAGATGCTTCTGCGGAATCAATTTATGGTGCTAGAGCTTCTAACGGTGTAATTATCGTTACGACAAAAAATGGCGGAAATACCAATGGAAAAGTTGAATTCCAATTCAATAGTAGCGTTTCTGTTCAGTCAGAAAAAGCAATGCGTTTTAAAATGTTGAATGCTGTTGACAGAGGAAGAGCACTTTGGCAAGCTTCAGTAAACGACGGACAAGACCCTGCTGCTGGTTATGGAGAAATCTATAGTTTCGATTGGAATAAGAGCTTTACTAACCCAATTTTGAATGGTGTTTCGGTAAAACCATTCGTTGGTGGCGACCCAAATACTCCTGCTGGCGATACAGATTGGCAAGATGTAATGTACAAAACAGGTATTGTAACAAGAAATGACTTTACGATTTCAACGGGAAATAAAACTTCTTCCATTGAAGTAAACTTTGGTCAATTGAAAAACACGGGGATGTTGAAATTTACCAATTATGACCGTATTAATGGAAGTATCAATGCTATTACTCGTGCTTTTGATGATAAATTAAAAATTGGTTTTAGTTTGCGTATTGCCAATTCAAATGAAACTTTAACTTCTACCGATTTGGGTGGTGCTAGTACAACAGGTTTAGCGGTTACGCTTGTACCAACTATTCCAGTGTATCAAAAAGATGGTGTTACTTATGCGGGTGCTTCTGGTGGTGGATATTCAGATAGAAATAACCCATTGCACATGCAAGACATTGCAAAATGGAACAATGCGAATCGTTTGAGCACTTTCGGAAATATTTTTATCGAAGTTCAACCAATTAAAAACTTGTTTTTCAAAAGTAATATTGGTGCAGACGATTCAAGATATTTGAACAAAGTAATTACGCCAACGTTCTCGGAAGGAGCTTTCAACCGTACTACAAACAGCTTACTTTTCGACCAAAACCATTTCATCAGTACTACTTGGTCGAATACTTTACGTTATAACTGGGATTTGAATACAGACCATCACTTTAAATTTTTGGTAGGAACAGAATACATCAAAACAGATTTAGATTTCCAAACTACCAAAAAAGAAGGCTATGCTTTGCAAACAGAAGATTACTTTACGTTGAATGCTGGTACTGGAAATACAACGGTTTCTGGTGGTTCAACGGGTCATCGTTTGTTCTCTCAGTTTGGTCGTGTGGATTATAATTTAGAAGATAAATATTTGTTAGCATTGACGATTCGCCGTGATGGGTCTTCTCGTTTTGGTACAGATAACCGATATGGTATTTTCCCTGCGGCATCTTTTGGTTGGAGACTCGACCAAGAGAATTTCATGAAAAACAGTAAATTGTTCACAGAATTAAAAGCAAGAGTAGGAGTAGGACGTGTTGGTAACCAACAAATCGGAGATTTAGCTCGTTTTGGATTATTTGATACAAGATATGGAACTACGCAAGCACAATTAGTAGGCGGTTTCTGGGAGCAATATATGAATATTGGTACAGCATACTCTTTGTCGGGTGCTAATACTGGAACTTTACCTTCTGGTTTTGTACAAACACAAGCAGCGAATTCTGCCTTGAAATGGGAAAGTACAGAAGAAATCAACGCAGGGATTGACTTTGCTTTCTTGAACAATAAAATCTCTGGTTCATTCGATTATTTTTCTCGTAAAACATCTGGTATTTTAATTACTCCTCCAGTCGCTTCGGCTTTAGGCGAAGGACAATCGAAAGCTGTAAACGGTGCATCAAAATCTAACAAAGGTTGGGAATTTGTATTGGGTTATCACGGAGAAATTGAAAATGGATTGAAGTATAACGTAACGGCAAACTTTGCACATTTCAGAGATAAAATCACGGATTTACCAGAAAATGTTCGTCCAGCTTATGCAGGAAACTTGGTTAATACCATTATCGGACATTCACAATTTGATATTTTTGGATATAAAACAAACGGACTTTTTCAATCGCAAGCAGAAGTTGATGCTGCACCTGCACAAGTAGGAGCTGGGCCGGGTAGAATTCGTTACGTAGATATTAATAGCGATGGAAGAATTGACGATTTAGATAGAACTTGGATTGGCACAACACTTCCAGCACTTGAATATGGTTTAAGAATTGATGCTTCTTACAAAAATTTTGACATCGCCATTTTTGGTTCAGGAGTAGCAGGTAGAACAGGTTTTGATGTTTATACTTTGTTCAATAACTTGATGAAAGGTAGAGAAAATGTTGGACCAGGAGTATTCAATGGTTGGACACCTCAAAACACTAATACAACTGTTCCAGCTTTGACTTTGAAAGATAACAACAACGAAGGACGTACTTCTGATTACTTCATGGTAAATACTTCTTACTTCAAATTACGTAATGTCCAATTGGGTTATACGCTTCCAACAAAGACGGTTTTCTCAAGACTTCGCTTCTTTGTAATGGCTGAAAACTTATTCTGGATTAAAAGCAGTAGCTACCAAAGTCCAGACCCAGAACGCATAGACCTTGGTCCAGTACCAATTCCGCAAACGTTCACATTTGGTGTTAATGCGTCATTCTAGGCATTCAGCTATCGGATGTCAGCTTTTCTTGATAAATGATTAGCATTAATACTATTCAAAAGTAGTTGTTGTATAAATTTTAAAGCTGAAAGCTGGCTTCCGAAGTCCGACAGCTTTTAAAACAGATTCAAAAAATGAAAAAGAAGATATTTTCCCTCATATTAGTGACAGGCTTACTTACTTTAAATGCTTGTAAAGATACCCTTGAATACACGCCAACGGGTGTGTTATCATCCTCAGATTTAACGTCTCCAACAGCCATTGATGGCTTGGTTACTTCAGCTTATGCGGCAATAGGTAATGGCGACATGATTGGTCCAATCTATAGCAATTGGGTTTATGGAAGTGTTCGTTCAGACGATGCCTATAAAGGCGGTGGCGGTACTGGCGACGTTGGTGAAATTGATGCTTTAGAGCATTATAATTTGGTTACGCCAACAATGGGTTCGTTTGTAACACGTACTTGGCAAAACCTTTTTAAGTCAATTTCAAGATGTAATGTGGCTTTGCGTGCTGTAAATACGCTTTCTGAAACAAGTTTTCCGAATAAAAAGATTCGTCTGGCAGAATTACGTTTCTTGAGAGCACACAGTTATTTTACGATGAAGCTTTTGTACAAAAATATTCCAATTTTTGACGAGACAGCGACTGAAGCAGATATTCTGAAAGTATCAAATACGTTAAGCAATGATGAATCTTGGAATAAAATTGCGGCTGACTTTCAATTTGCAGTCGATAATTTACCAGTAAATCAAGCTGAAATTGGAAGAGCAAACAAAGTAGCGGCACAAGCGTATTTGGCAAAATTAAAATTGTATCAAGCTTATGAGCAAGACGGTAATCATAAAGTAACGACTATCAATAAAACGAGATTGCAAGAAGTAGTGAATTTAACACAAGCTGTGATTTCATCAGGAAAGTACAGTTTGAGTAATGATATTGCAGAAAATTTTGTGCCTGAAACTGAAAATGGCCCAGAATCAATCTTTGCGATTCAGTTTACAATCAATGATGGAACAACTGCTGGTCGTTTGAGTTTTGAAGATGGCTTGAATTACCCACACGGTGCACCACAATATGGCTGTTGCGGTTTCCATGCACCAAGCCAAAACTTGGTAAATGCACACACAACGGATGAAAATGGTTTGCCAAAATTTGATACTTTTAATACGGGGAATGTAGATTTGTCAACGGCAACAGTTGACCCACGCCTTGACCATACCGTTGGTATTGACGGACATCCATACAAGTATGATAACACAAAACCTTTTAGTAATAGCTGGGTGCGTGATGCGGGTGTTTATGGAAATTTCCACTCGATGCGGTTTCAACAATTAGCAACAAGCGGTTCATACTTCAAGCTAGGACCATTTATGGGAACTGCCAAAAACTACGATATTCTTCGTTATGATGATATTTTATTGATTCAAGCAGAAGCGTATATAGAATTAGGACAGCAAGACAGAGCTTTGGCATTAATCAATCAAGTAAGAAAAAGAGCCTCAGAAAGTACTGGTAGATTGAAAAAAGTTGATGGCACTTTTGCATCAAAATACAATGTAAAACAATATTCAACAACAGGTTGGACACAAGATTTTGCTCGTAAAGCTTTGCAATGGGAGCGTCGTTTAGAGTTTGCTACAGAAGGTTCACGTTTCTTTGATTTAGTACGTTGGGGCATTGCAGAACCAACCTTGAATGCCTACATCAATGTAGAAAAAGCAAAAAGAACTTACTTGGCAACAGCGAAATTTACCGCAGGAAGAGATGAGTATTTACCGATTCCACAAGCTGAAATTACTTTCACTAACGGTTTGTATAAACAAAATCCAGGGTATTAAGCGTGATGAATTGTGAGTTGTGAATTATGAGTAGCCCGATGCTGCACTCTAAAATGCTGATGAAGAGTCATTAATATTTGAATAAATTGGGTTATTACTGCAAAAAAGATAGTCTCGTGAGGGCTATCTTTTTTCTTGTTCTAGGAAAAAATAAAGAAGTAATCAGTACAGTTTTATTTATCGTAAATAATTGATAATTAAAGACTTAAAATACAAATTTGTATCACTATTTATAAATCACTACTTAAATCGTAAATTGCACCAGAATTTAATCATCATTATGGAAGAAAAAGCATTTGTCCCAGCCATCTTAACAGCACAATGGAAAACCCTTCAAAGAGGGCGAAATGCAAAATTTAGGTCGGGCAGATTCAGAGATTCCATGATGAAACATTTATCCTTACAGGAATCTCAAGTGAATACTTTTTACGCTATCATCAACGGTAAAAAATCCATCGAAACAGGCTACATTAAATATGCAATGGATTTAATGAAGAATTGCCTTTTGATTAAATAGCCCTCAACCCATCATTAAGTATAATTACCTGAATTTTGAGTAATCCTTTGTCTTTCAAGAATAATGATGAATATTTGATGATTAAACCAACTAAAATTCATCTTCTTCAACAAGGCTTTTTATCGAAATGAAAAAAACTAACACATTCCCAAAATTTATTTCACTCATATTGTTAATCTTCTCTTCAACAATTTCTCTTACTGTTGAGGCTCAAAACAAAAGAACGTTAGCTTATACATTATCAATGTCTCAGCCTGAAAATCATACTTTTCATGTAGAATTAAAAGCAAGTGGCTGGTCGCAAGATACTTTATCGCTAAAAATGCCAAAATGGATGCCGGGCTATTATCAAATAATGGATTATGCCAAATCGCTAGAAAATATTTCGGCAAATGACCAACAAGGTAAAAAACTTAGCATTGTACAAAGCAATGAAAATACGTGGAAACTTACTGGTGCTAAAAACAAAACTTTTACGGTGAGCTATGACATCAAAACGAAAAGACAATTCGTTGCAAATAGTTATTTAGATAGTGAACATGCTTACGTAATTTGTCCGAACACCTTTTTGTATGTAGATGGTTTTTTGAATACTCCCGTTAGTGTAAAGGTTTTAACCAATCAACCAAAACATGTTATTGCTACTGGTTTAGATAAAGTGGCGGGAAAAAGTAATGAATTTACAGCCCCAGATTTTGATATTTTGTATGATTGCCCCTTACTAATTGGCGAACTAGAATCCTTGCCTAGCTTTAAAGTAAAAGGTATTAATCATCAATTTATTGCTTATAAAATGGGTACTTTCAACCGTGATTTATTCAATGAAAACCTTGAAAAAATTGTTAGTTCAGCCGTAAAAATCATGGGCGATATTCCCTATAATGAATATACTTTTATTGGAATTGGACCAGGAAGGGGAGGAATTGAACATTTGAATAATACAACGGTGAGTTTTGACGGAACAGGACTGACAACCACGGCTTCGATGGGACAAGTAATGAATTTTTTGGCACACGAGTACTTCCATCATTATAATGTAAAACGCATTCGTCCTTTTGAATTAGGTCCTTTTGATTATGATAAAGGAAGTAGAAGTAATTTACTTTGGATAAGTGAAGGCTTGACGGTTTACTACGAATATTTGGTTGTAAAAAGAGCAGGTTTGATGGATGAAAAAATGCTTTTTAATAATTTAGAACATAATATTAATGCTGTAGAAAATAATAATGGACGTTTTTACCAATCGTTGAGTCAGGCGAGTTATAATACTTGGAAAGATGGGCCTTTTGGCACGCAAGGCGAAGAAGTAGGCAAAACAATTTCGTATTACGATAAAGGGCCAATTGTTGGTTTATTATTAGATTTCGCTATCAGAAATGCTAGTCAAAATACGAAATCATTGGATGATGTAATGCGTTTGCTTTACTGGCAATATTACAAAAAACTAAATCGTGGCTTTACTGATGCAGAATTCCAAACTGCTTGTGAACAAGCTGCTGGATTGTCCTTAGCAAATGTTTTTGAATACATTAATACAACCAAAGAGTTGGATTATCGAAAATATTTAGCCTTCGCTGGACTAGGAATCAAAGAAGAAATTGAATTAAATGGAAAAAGAAAAATAAGTATTGCAAGATTAGAAAAACCAACGCCATTACAAGAACAAATTTTGAAATCTTGGTTAGGAGAATAATGATTTTAGAGGCTGTTTTAATTGAAAACAGCCTCTAATTTTAAAACTGATAGTTGAAAATCACATTCCATTGCGACATATTTACTTTGTTAATCACATAACGTTTATTGCTGTACGTTTCTCCTCTGTCGTCTTTTCTAACAAATAACACTTGTGCAGAAAGTCCTTTCAAAAAGCCAGAAAACTGATAATTGATATTGCCAACAAACTGTGTATAATCTGCAAAACCGTATTTGTTCAGACGAGTATTTTTCACATCTGGATAACGATAATATCCATAGCCCAATTCTACTTTCAACGTTTTCTTAAAATATGATTTTCCTAATTTTGCTGAGTAAGCCCAAACATCGCCTGCTCCTTCATTTCTTTCTCTGGCTAAAAAAGTATAAAACTGCTCAACACCCCATTCTCTAGGCATTAAAAAACGTCCTTCGCCCGTAATTCTTCCCATATTCAAAGAGCTTTCCCAAGTATCAAAAGTATATCCCAAACGAGTATTGATAATCAATGAACGATTATTTACAGGAAAATAAGCTTTGGCAATATCAGCATTTCCGCCATTTCCTGTAGCATTTTGTCGAACGAATAAAGTGCCAAAAAACCAACGATGCTTTACTTTTTGCAAGCTGTATTCTGTTTTCAAATAAGCCGTATTGAAAACATTTTCAACCAAAATGTCGCCTAAAATTATCGTAATTTGAGGTTTGGGTTGATAATATATTTCTAATATTCCCAATCCAGCACTTTGTATTTGATTAGCATATTGTGATTTACTCCCATCCAGATTCACGCCTGTCGGATAAATTCCAACGGAGTTTTCAATTGAATACCAATGAGTTGTAGAACGTGGAGAGATTCGCCAAATCCAATCGGACTTGATTTTCCATTGTTTATTTACTTTCCAGTCTATTCCTACACCTTGCACATAAGTTGACGACATTCTGCCATCTTGCGCATTGATAAATAAATTTCTAGGTAAATAATTTCCTAAGATGATTGTACCTTTTTTGAATTGATATTTTAAGTGAAAATCTTGTAAACGAAACAAAAAATCTTTTCGATTAGCATCCGCAACATCATACAAACCTATTTCATAACGGTTGACTGCTTTCGTTGAAGAATCTGTTTGGGTGAAATCTGGGGAATTAATATTTTGGTTTACAAAAGCACTTATTCCGAACTGAAAACCTTTGTATGCCAAAGTACGATAAGCCAAGCCAAAACCAATGGCTGTGGCAGCGTAATCGGAAAGATTTGCTTCATTATCGGTAGCCATTGTCATTAATCTGCTTTGTCCACTCCACTTTCCTTTGATAAAAATATCTTTAATACTGATAGAATCTTTAGAATTCACGGTGGAAACCAAAGAATTTTGCCCAAAACCTTGAATCGAAATCATCAAGATAATGGGCAAAAAGACACTCAATCGTTTGTTCATTAATGGTTTTGAATTGTTATTAATTCAAAATTATAAAAACCGCCAACCAAGTTTTGTGACAAATGTTACACTGATTAAAATTAATACCCTGCTTTAATATAAGACCAACCTTCTTCTTGTTTCAGTGCTAATTCAATCAAACCAACAGGAACATAAATGGCTTGTGGTAAAATTTGGTCTTTTGATAATTTCTGAGCTTTCATCGTATTTTCGCAAACGGCAAATACTACACCTTTATCTTTCAATGCCTGTATTTCTGGGACTAAAACACTTTTATCTTTCCGCATAAAATCAATGCCTTTGTTATGAATCACTACTTCTAATTTAGCGTCTGTCCAAACTGCCAAAACATTATTTAATTGTTTCGTTAAAGAACGATAAGCAGAAGTATCTGCGGTAGATAAATGAAATACAATTTTGTGTTCTTTCATACTTGTTTGTTTTTGTGCCATCAATGAACTTGAAGCCATTAATAATAAGGCAAAAATGCCCATAAATACATTTTTCATAAGGATGCTATTGGGGTTTTACTAAGTTGATTTTTCTTTTTATCATGAATTTTATGCCAATCTTTGATGGCTTTATAAGGCCCAAATTTATGTTGTTCTTCTGTGAAAGAATCACTGTAAGGGCCAAAAGGGTAATCAAATGGTTTGCTGGCAATGTCTGGCCAATCTTTACTTAAATCCTTTTCAGGTCTTGGCATCGAATTGATAAAAGCCGCCACATCCCAAGCTTCTTCGTTGCTTAATTGCGGACTATCATAATTTACGCCCAAAGGCATATTATATTTTACATAACCCGCTAAATTACTGATTCTAAACAAACCTGCACCCTTATTGTAGCTATGTTTTCCCCATAAAGGTGGATAAGTGTAAGCTTTAGCATTTTCGGCTAGTACTCCTGCTCCATTGGCTTGATGGCAAGTTTGGCATTTGGCTTCATAAACCAATTTTCCTTTGGCGGGGTCGCTGGCACGGCTCAACATTGGAATTTTAAAAATACCTGCTCCACGAGGTATTTTCTTTTTAGGAACATCCGAACCAATCCATTTAATATACGCTAAAATACTCTGCATTTCTCGACTGTTTGAATCTAAAGCTTTTCCGTTCAAACTCCTTTCAAAGCAATCATTAACTCTTTTAATTTGATTTTCAATCTTGCCTGAACGAGCTCTAAATTTAGGATAAGTAGCTTCAACTGCACCATAATTATTGCCCCAAGCTTTTTTGCCTGCATCCAAATGACAATTCTGACAATTCATTCCGTTAGATATTGCTTTTACACTTCCATTTGGTCCTAAATACTCAGCGGTATGAGCAATCAATTGTTCGCCATATTGTATTTTTTTCTTTGTTTCTTTGTCAACTTGCATCAATCTCCAGTCGGCTGGTGCTTGCCAAAGATGCGTGAAATTAGTATCTGGCATGACATACTTCGGTTTATCTTCTATACTTGTTTGATTGGGAATCACTTTATTAAAAGCCATTTGAAATAGGAAAATAACGAAGAGTAATGCCAAAACGATAATCGTTACTGATAACCACCGAAAAGATGATGACAAAGAACTAAGTGTTTTTTGTATTTCTGAAGATTTCATCACAACAATCAATTATTATTTTTAACCACCGAAAAACCCTTTTCCTTCCAAGCATCAATACCACCTTCAAGGTTGTAAACATGCTTGAAACCATTTCCTGCTAAAACATTGGCAGCCGCAGCACTTCGTCCGCCAGATGCACAATATACAAATACCGTTTTATTTTTATCTAATTGTGCTATTTTTTGCTCAAAATTATCGGCGGTATAATCTATTTGTATAGCATCTGGAATAACTCCTGTTGCTACTTCTGTATCTGTTCTGACATCCAAAACAAGCGGAGCATTGCTAGTTTCGATTAATTTCTTGAATTCGTCACTATTGATATTTTTAACGGATTGGGGATTTGAGCAACTTGCTAAAACGAAGAATATGGCTACAATCCAATAATCAATTTTTGAGAACAATCTTTTTTTCATGATGGATAATTTTAAAATATGAGAAAGTAAAATAGCAAAAACTTTCTCTAGCTTGTCAGTGATAAATGTTACAAAAATAAAAAAGGGTCTAATATACAGAAGATACTAAACCCTTTTTTACCCTTATATTCACTAATTAATTTACAATAACGAAGTCGGACAAACGTAAGCTGTCAAAGGTAGTTTTTCTACTTTTTTAATGGCTGAAAAACCGCCACTTATGTCCACCACATTATCAAAACCACGAGCTTTCAAAATTGAAATGGCAATCATCGAACGATAACCTCCTGCACAATGGATATAATTAAGTCCCTCTTTCTTGAGTAGTGCCATATTCGCACTGAGTGTTTCTAAAGGTAAATTTTCAATGCCCACCACGTGTTCCGACAAATACTCATTTCTTCTTCGCACATCAAAATAAGCCAATTCAGGATTTTGTTTGAATAAATCACTGAATTCCTCTGCTGATATGCTTTGTACTTGGTCAATTGGCTTTCCTGTTTTTTCCCAAGCTTCAAAACCGCCTTCCAAAAAGCCGATACAATTATCATATCCTACACGAGCCAAACGAATGATGGCTTCTTCTTCTTTTCCTTTTTCGGTCACCAACAAAATTGAATGTTTCAAATCCGGAACTAATGTGCCTACCCAAGTGGCAAATTGTCCTTCTAAACCAATATTAATAGCTTTTGGGATAAAACCTTTGGCAAAAACCGCCGCATCACGGACATCTAAAATGAGTGCATCTAATTCTTGCGCTACAGTTTCAAAAGCTTTTGGTGATAAAGCTTGAGTACTTCTATTGATTACCGTATCCAAACTCTCATAGCCTTTGATATTCATCAACACATTTTTAGGGAAATAGGCTGGAGGCGGAGTTAAACCAGTTAAAATTTCCTTCATAAATTGTTCTTTCATCAATGCAGGGTTCAAAGCATAATTTACTTTCTTTTGATTCCCCAATGTATCAGTGGTTTCTTTACTCATATTTTTCCCGCAGGCACTGCCTGCTCCGTGGTTTGGATAGACGATTAAATCATCCGATAAAGGCATGATTTTATTGCGTAAAGAGTCATACAAATAGCTTGCCAATTTTTCTTGCGTTAAGTCCGCTATCACATGTTGTGCCAAATCTGGGCGACCAACATCTCCAATAAACAACGTATCTCCTGTGAAAATAGCTACTTCTTTCCCGTTTTCATCTATCAATAAATAACAAGACGATTCCATCGTATGCCCTGGCGTGTGCAATACTTTGATGCTGATTTTTCCTAGTTTGAATACTTGTCCATCTTCTGCAATAATGGCTTCATAAGCTGGCTTGGCATTGGGACCAAAAACAATTTTTGCACCCGTTTTTGCTGCTAAATCTAAATGTCCAGAAACAAAATCTGCATGAAAGTGTGTTTCAAAAACATATTTAATTTGTGCTTGATTACGCTCTGCACGGTCGATATAAGGTTTTGTTTCACGCAGCGGGTCAATAATGGCAACTTCTCCCTCCGACTCAATATAATATGCTGCCTCAGCTAAACAACCCGTATAAATTTGCTCTACTTTCATTTTAATATTTGTTTCTAGTAAAAATTGTTAAACAAATTTATGTCGAATAGACAGTCAATTTCTGTAACATTTCTCACATAAACATTATGATTATTATCAGTTCTATTAAAATACCATGCCATACCTTTGCAAAAAAATTAGCATAATGGAAGCAAAATTAGGTCTTAAAGAAAACTGGCAGCAATTCACACTTTTGGTTATCGTCAATGCCTTTGTAGGTGGCATGGTGGGTTTAGAGCGTTCAATCATTCCCCAATTGGCTGAACATGAATTCGGGATTGTGTCAAAAGTAGCGATACTCTCTTTCATCACGGCTTTTGGTTTTAGCAAAGCCACTGCCAATTATTTTGCAGGACGCTTTGCCGATAAAATAGGAAGAAAAAACCTATTGACAATCGGTTGGCTAATGGCTTTGCAAATTCCATTTATCTTGATTTATGCTAACAATTGGCAATGGGTAATTATGGCAAACGTACTTTTGGGGAATGTTTCTGCAAGGAATCGCCATTATTTTGCTGATTTATACACACAATTTCTATTTATTGGCTATTCTTTCTGCTTCATTGGGTATTGGCACGGCTTTGGTATATCCTACATTTCTAAGCAGTATTGGGCAAGCAACAAACCCAAGCCAAAGAGCAGAAAGTATTGGTGTCTTTAGGCTTTGGAGAGATTTAGGCTATGCTTTTGGTGCTATTATTTCGGGTATTATTGCCGATTGGATGGGTTTAAGTTATGCCATTGTTTTTATTGGAGTAATTACCATTCTTTCGTCGATTATTATTCAAGTTAGAATGCCCGAAAATTAATGTGTTTCCAAATTCCTGTGAATGAAGGAATTAATACCTGTGAATTGTGTAAGTTTATTCTTAAATAATGTAACGTTATTATCGAATAAGATGCTCAACTTTACATTATTTTTAGTTTAATTTTTTTTAAGTAAATATATAAGAGTATGGAGACAGGTGAAATAGAAAAATCAAAGGCACACATTATTATTGAAATTATTGAGTACATTCCCAATGCCGTGGTAAGTAAAACCATCATCAAAAAATTAACAGGAAATATTACCGCTTCGTCTTTTGATGCAGGAGAAGAATTGGCAGAAAAAACCTCTCCTTTTGATAATTATATTCAAATTATTGATGGGAATGCAGAGCTTACAGTGAATGGGAAAAAACACAAACTAAAGTTAGGAGATGGCATTATCATTCCTGCCCATGCCTCCCATTTTTTTAATGCACCCGAACAATTCAAAATGATTTCAACTGTCATCAAAAGTGGATATGAAGAATAATTATGCTGATTTTCTGTTAATTACGTCATCCGAAAATTAAGCTACATAATTATTCAAAACATTTTAACCTCACGAGAATAGCATATTTCTATACTTTTTGCGATACTCATAGAAAAAGAGTATCGCAATTAAATCACAAGAAAAATCATGAAGCTATATATCAAATACATGGTCAGCTTGCGATGCAAGATGCTAGTAAAGGAAGTATTGAATAACTTAGATATTCAATATACTACTGTCAGTTTGGGAGAAGTGGAAGTAAACGACGACCTCACTAAGTTACAACATGATCAAATTAGAATCGCACTTTTAAATGCTGGATTAGAACTCATGGATGATAAGAAATCAATGTTAATTGAAAAAATTAAAAATGTGATTATCGAAATGATTCACTATTCAGATGAAGTTCCTAAAATCAACTTTTCAGTTTATTTAAGCGAAAAGTTGAATTATGATTATACTTATCTATCTAATCTTTTCTCAGAAACTGAAGGAACAACAGTCGAACATTTTATTCTATTGCATAAAATAGAAAGAGTAAAAGAACTCATCATTTACGATGAACTTAATCTTACTGAAATTGCTGCTAAACTACATTATAGCAGTGTTGCACATCTTTCTAATCAATTCAAAAAAATTACAGGATTAACACCTTCCTTTTTCAAAATGTTGAAACTCAAAAAAAGGAGTACGCTAGAAAATCTGTGAATCATGTAAGTTTCACTAAGAATGATGTAACACATTTTATCGATTAAATTCTCACCTTTATAGCTGTAAGTCAATTACTTAAAAACAGATATATATGAAACACATAAAATCTTTAGGCTTAATTGTTTTGTTATTTTTAACATTCCCTCTTTCAGCACATACCAATCCTACAGAAGCTGATAAGCTAAGCGATAAAAAAATAGTTTCAGTAGAAGCAACGGTATTAATTAACAGGCTTGAGGAAATCAAAGCAATGGATAAATCGAATATGAGTTCGATTGAGAAGAAGGCTTTGCGTAAAGAAGTTCGTTCTATCAAACAATCCTTAAAAGAAGTAGGCGGTGGTGTATATCTTTCGGTAGGAGCCATCATCATCATTGTGCTATTATTGATATTATTACTTTAAGGTTAATATGGTTAAGTTGAAACCAAATAGTTTATATACACAAAAAAATGGAACAGCACATTGTAAAAATACAAACGCTTGAAACAGCGACTCATGATGTTTTAAAGATTAGAACTTCTAAACCTTTTTTTTACCCTTTTTTGGCTGGACAAGCTACAGAAGTATCAATCAATAAAAATGGTTGGCGAGAAAAAAGAAATCCCTTTACTTTTACCTCTCTTCCAGAAGATAAATACTTGGAATTTTTTATCAAGATTTATCCTACACACAATGGCGTGACGAATCAGCTTTTGGATATTCAGAAAGGTGATGAATTGATATTGCATGAAGTATTTGGTGACATCGCTTATCAAAAAGAAGGAGTATTCATTGCTGGTGGGGCAGGTGTAACACCATTTATTGCAATATTCAGAGACCTTGTCGCTAAAAATCAATTGGCTGGCAATAAACTTTTCTTTGCTAATAAAACAAAAGCTGATATTATTCTTCATGAAGAGTTTGAAGAAATGCTAGGAAAAAACTTTATTAATATCTTATCAGACGAAGACGAAGAAGGCTATGCACATGGTTTTATTACAGAAGAATTTATTGTGGCACATTGCGATGTAACCAATAAAATATTCTACGTATGTGGACCACCGTCAATGATGGAAATAATAACGATACAGTTGAAAAATTTAGGGGTAAAAAACGAAAATATTGTTAAAGAATCGTTCTGAAAAAGCATAAAACTGTCATGGATTGGATAAAAATAAAACGGTAAAAACCCTCAATAAACTTATTCAGGTCAATAATGATAGAATTGCAGGTTATAAAACGGCTTTCAGTGAAACCACTGATATTTCTTTAAAAGCGTTATTTTCCAATTGTATCAATACAAGTAAGTTTAATAACAAAGCATTGATTTTTGAAGTAGAAAAACTAGACGGCAAACCTATTTTTGGTACTAAAACCGCCTTTATTTGCTAAGAATTTGGATGAATCTAAAAGCATTTTTAACAAATCATCATGAAAATACGGTATTGAAATCTTGTATTTTTGGTGAAAAAATAGCCATCTTTATTTACAAAAAAGTATTACAAAAACACATAGAAAACATCAGTTCAAAACAAAATTCAATGATTACAAGGCAGTTAGCGAATGTCAAAAAGGATAACAGTCAAGTAAAAAATAGAATTCGGGAATGATGTGATTTATGTAAAAGTTATGAAATTATTCTTTTTCCGTTGCAGTATATTATTCAGGTATTTACTGATTTATCTGCTATAAAATTAAAGTACTTGTTAATCAGGTGATTATAAGCATTTGTGTCGCTGAGTTTCCTCATGGTTATCTTTATTCTTCACCTTTAAATTTACACCGAATAAATCCTTATTTGATGACTAATCAGAAAAATCAAGCAATGAATATTAAATATCCTATTGACGATGCCCATACTTTTTCAGTAGAAGAAATTTTAACCTCTTTACAAACCGATGCTAAATTGGGCATCAATCATGCCGAATCCGAGAAACGAAATACTGAATTTGGCTTGAATGTTTACCAAAGTAAAAAGCAAAAAAGTATTTGGCTAATATTCCTTTTACAGTTCAAAAGTCCTATCGTTTACTTACTGATTTTTGGGGCTGTTGTTTCTTTGTACTTTAAAGATTATTTAGAAGCTCTTTCTATTTTAGTGGTGATTCTGGTGAATGCACTCATTGGTTTTTGGATGGAATTACAAGCTCGTAGTTCTATGAATGCACTGAAAAAAATGGATATAATTCATTCAAAAGTCATCAGAAATGGGAAAACCCTTGAAATTGCTTCCGAGAAAATAGCCATTGGCGATTTGGTGTTTTTAGAAGCTGGTGATGTTATTCCTGGCGATGGTCGTTTAGTAAATTCTAATCAGTTGCAATGCGATGAATCTTCGCTAACTGGCGAGTCTCTTCCTACCCCAAAAAATACAGAAGCACTTCCCAAAGACACACAATTAGGCGATAGACTCAACATGGTATTTAAAGGAACTTCTGTGATGAATGGCAATGGAAAAGCCATCATTACAGGCATTGCTCAAAATACACAATTGGGAACAATTAATACTTTGGTAGAAAATGCCGAAGAGACCGCTACGCCACTTGATAAAAAAATCACTGCATTAAGCAAAAAGTTGATTTGGATTACTTTATTCATGACTGCCATTTTTGCCATTACGGGAATTATTCAAGGGAAAAAAGCAGTATTAATCATCGAAACGTCTATTGCTTTGGCAGTAGCGGCTTTTCCAGAAGGTTTACCCATTGTGGCAACGGTGGCGTTGGCTTATGGAATGCTTTTAATGGCAAAACGCAATGCCATTGTTAAAAAACTCTCTTCGGTAGAAACACTTGGAAGTACCAGCGTCATTCTAACCGATAAAACGGGTACACTAACAGAGAATAAAATTTATGTAGAAACCCTGCATTTTCCAGAAGAACAACTAAAAGTAAGCATTGATAACAATACTTTAGTGTTTGAAAATGCACAGATTGAAAAGAGTAAAGAAAATTTTGAAAAGCTGAGATTAGTCGGTACGCTCTGTAATAATGCTCATTTAAAAAATACCGAAGAAAAGAAAAAAGAGATTGGCGACCCCATAGAAATTGCCTTGCTAAAATTAGCGAATACTGCTGAACCGAATGCTCTGGAAGTAAAAAAGCAATTTTCACGTTTGGCAGAAATTCCATTTAGTTCTGAAACTAAAATCATGGGAACGCTTCACAAAAGTACGGTGGGACAATTGGTAGCCGCAAAAGGTTCGGTAGAAGATTTGATAGAAAAATGCAAGGGTATTCAGTATGGTTCATCTATCCAAACTTTAAATCCCACAGAAAAGAAAGCGATATTATTGGCTTCAGAGGAAATGGCAAAAGATGGATTGAGAGTATTAGCCTTTGCCTATAAAGTTGGAGACGAGTTTGCCCACGATAATTTCTTAAACGATTTGATTTATGTGGGCATGATTGGTTTTTTAGACCCACCCAGATTGGATATTAAAGCCGCCATCGTTTCATGCAGAAATGCAGGAATTAAAATTGTGATGATTACGGGCGACCATCCACAAACGGCATTGAATATTGCTAAAAAAATCGGTTTGGTTGATGAAAATGAACAAGCAGTTATTACAGGAAAAGATTTACCAGCCTTAGATTCCTTGACAGCCGCTTGGAAAAAGAAAATCCTTGAAACGGCTGTTTTTGCCAGAACGACACCCAAACAAAAATTAGAAATTGCAGATATTTTTCAAAAAGCAGGTAATATCGTAGCCATGACAGGCGATGGCGTAAATGACGCTCCTGCCCTGAAAAAAGCGGATGTTGGTATTGCCATGGGATTAAGAGGCACACAAGTAGCCAAAGAAGCCGCCAGTATTATTCTAAAAGATGATTCTTTTACTTCAATTGCCGAAGCAGTTGCTCATGGTAGAACCATTTTTCAGAACATTCAAAAATTTGTGATTTATTTAGTTTCCTGCAATTTGAGTGAGATTTTTATTGTAACCGTTTTAGGGTTCATGGCTCCAGCTTCTACTTTACTGCCTTTACAAATTTTGTTCTTAAACATGGTAACGGATGTATTTCCTGCTTTAGCATTGGGCGTTGGCAATGGCGATAATACAGTAATGGAAAAAAGCCCATGAGACCCACAAAAGGATATTATCTCTAACAAAAATTGGTTTGCCATTGCCATTTATTCATTCACAATGACTTTAGCCGTGATTATTGCAGTACTTTATTGCAGAGCATATATCACAACCGACAGCCAAGTATTGAACAATGTAGCATTTCTTACTTTGGCTTTTGCACAGTTATTTCATGTATTTAATATGTCTTCTGTTCATTCCAGATTTTTGGTCAATGACATTACCAAAAACAAATTCATTTGGTACGCTTTATTGATTTGTACGGCACTTATCGCAATGGTATATGTAATACCACAAATGCGTTTGGTATTAGACTTAGCTTGGATGCCAACCAAAATATGGACAGTAGCCATTGTGGCAAGTTTACTGCCTTTAGTAACTATTCAGCTTTATAAATTATTTAGGCTATAATTCTTATTACTAGGCATTTACCTCATATATACTTGTATGTTTTTTTCAGAAATGTGTGAATGTTGTAATACATTTAAAGTATTGTGTAATACTTTCTCTTATTAAAGGAAGCACCTTTACATGGTGGGAACAATTCCATTGTTAAAAATAATATCAGATGAAAAGTAACGAAGAATTGCAAAAAGATGTGCAAGAAGCAATCAAATGGGAGCCTCTTTTACACGCCGCTGAAATTGGTGTTACTGTTAAAGATGGTATCGTAACGCTGACGGGTACTGTTGATAATTTTATAAAAAAGCAAGAAGCTGAAACAGCGACTAAAAAAGTATCAGGCGTAAATGCCATTGTTGAAAAAATAGAGATAAAATTTAAAGGCTCACTTAAAATAGATGATAATCAAAATGCCCAAGATGCCCTCAATGCCTTGCAATGGGATTGGCAAGTACCACACGAAACAATTAAGGTAAAAATTGAAGACGGAATGGTCACACTTACGGGCGAAGTAAGATGGAATTATCAAAAAGAAGCCGCTAAAAAAGCCGTAAGTAGTCTTCTTCACATTAAAGGAGTGATTAATGATATTATCATTAAAGCTGAAACGGCAGACCAAATAGAGAAAAAAGATATTGAAGAAGCAATAGCACGTACTTGGTCGATTGATAATTCAGATATTCATGTAAAAGTGAATGGACATACAGTAACGTTAGATGGAACAGTAGAGTCTCTTTTTCAGAAAGATGAAGCTGCTAGAATTGCTTGGAATGCACCAGGCATCTGGCATTTAGACAATAATTTGGTGGTGGAATATAACTATTCCTTAGTGGGATAATACCTAGATAGGAGGAAATCTTTTTTCTCCTATTTCTTTTTATTACATATCAATTCAGGTTCTTAGTAATACTTTTTCTCATTTTTATTAATCAAACATCTTATGTTTTACAACGACACATATTGGGGAATGCACTTTTTATGGTGGTTTATCTGGGTTAGTTTACTCTTTTGGTTATTCGTAACGCCCTATGAAGTCCCCGGACAAAGAACCAAAAGGAATTCGGCTCTTCATATTTTACAAAAACGTTATGCCACTGGTGAAATTACGCTAGAGGAGTACAAGGAAATGAAAAAAGTACTTGATAATGATGCTCCAAAAATTTATTAATGATATTACCATGAGTAAATCAGAAACACAAAAAATACAAAAGATTGCGGTAATGACATCAGGCGGGGATGTCCCTGGGCTCAACGCCTGTATCAGAGCCGTTGTGAGAACTGCAATTTTTAATCAATTAAAAATCGTTGGTATTCAACATGGTTTTGAAGGATTAATCGCTGGAGATTTCGTACCTCTTCATGCACAAAGTGTAAGTAATATAATACAGTTAGGGGGAACGATGCTTAAATCATCCAGAAGCGAACTTTTCAGAACAAAAGAAGGTAGATTATTGGCTTACGAGAAAATCAAGAAAGAAAATATTGATGCCATTGTTCTTATCGGTGGCGATGGTTCTTTTGCTGGTGTAAATGCTTTTATTCAGGAATATGCTGATATTCCTTTTATCGGAATTCCAAAAACGATTGATAACGATATTGCTGGAACGGATGTTTGCATAGGTTATGATACTGCCTTGAATACTGCGATGGAAGCCATTGATAAAATCAGAGATACGGCTGAGTCGCATGAGCGAATATTTTTGGTAGAAGTAATGGGAAGAGATTCTGGTTATATTGCTTATGGTGCTGGACTTGCCTCTGGGGCAGAATCTATCTTGATTCCAGAAACAAAAGCAGATATTGAAAACCTAGAAAACATTCTAAAAAAAGGGTGGAATCGGAAAAAAGCCTCATTAATCATCGTCGTGGCTGAAGGAGATGAAAATGGTGGAGCTTACAAAACGGCTGAAATGGTTAAGAAATACATGCCCACACATTATGTGGGTATTTGCATTTTGGGGCATATTCAAAGAGGGGGCAGTCCATCGGCTGCTGACAGAATCCTTGCTTCAAGATTTGGTTACACTTCTGTAATTGCTTTATTAGAAGGCAAAAAGAATATAATGGTTGGAATACAGAAAAATGAACTTTGTTTTACGCCCTTTGAAGAAGTAAAGAAACAGCATCTTCAAATCAACCAAAGTACTTTAAACATGTTGAATGCCTTAACAAGCTAAAGGTATTCAACTGTTTTGATGTTAAGTTGCTTATCAAAAGTATAATTTCTGGGCAAACCTGTAGGAATATTTACTTTTGAAATCTCCTCGCTATCAATTTTTTCTAAATACATCATCAAGGCTCTCAGACTGTTTCCATGTGCTACTATCAGAATATTGTCTCCATTTTTTAGCTTCGGCTCTATTTCGGTTTGATAATATGGAATCGTTCTATTAAATGTATCTTCTAAGCTTTCACCATTGGGTGGACGAACAGCAAAGCTTCTCCTCCAGATAAGTACTTGTGCTTCACCATATTTTGCTGCTGTTTCAGCTTTATTAAGCCCTTGCAAATCACCATACATGCGTTCATCTAAAGCAGCATTACTTATGATGGGTATGTTTGTTTGATGGATTGCTGCTAAAATTATAGTTAAAGATTTCTTAGCACGTTTTAGTGTAGAGGTATATGCAAAGTCATAGTGAATTGCTTTGATTTTTTCTCCTGATAATAATGCCTCTTTTTCTCCTAAAACAGTAAGCTCAACGTCAACATTTCCTGTAAAACGATTCTCTAAATTATAGGTTGACTGCCCGTGCCGTATCAATGTTAGTATTGCCATTTTATTGATTTTTATTGATTAAAACCTTAAATAACATAACGACACAAACATGCACTTATTCAGAAAACCAGTGAATCATGAAACTTTATTCCAGAATTATGTAACATCTGCAATGTAAAAGCAATACATCTTTGTAATTAGGATGAATACTCTGAAAAACATAGCGTTTTGCTAACAAATTTACTGTTAGGAGTGATGTTGCCCTTTGAGTCCTATGAAAACAAATACCGTAAAGTCAAAAATTTTGGATGAACAAAAATATGTTATCTCAAAAAAGGTAGATGCCTTTTTTACAGATATATACAATGTTTATATGTTTATTCTTCGTTTTTTCAAAGAGGCTTTTTCCCCTCCTTTTGAATTCAAAGAAATTATAAATCAATGCTATTTAGTTGGTTATAAATCGCTTGCTTTAATTTCACTAACAGGTTTTATTACGGGTATTGTTTTTACCAAACAGTCCCGTCCATCGCTGTCAAATTTCGGAGCAACATCTTGGTTACCATCGCTCATTTCTATTGCTATCGTCAAAGCCCTAGCCCCACTCGTTACTGCCTTGATTGCTGCGGGAAAAGTAGGCTCTAACATGGGTGCAGAGTTGGGTTCTATGAAAGTAACAGAACAAATTGATGCCATGGAGGTATCGGCAACCAATCCCTTCAAATACTTGGTTGTAACCCGAATCACAGCCGTTACACTCATGATTCCCATTTTGGTTTTATACACTGGTTTTGTGGGAATGATGGGTTCGTACCTAAATATTCACCAAACAGAACTCACCAGTTTTACGGCATTTTTTAAAAGTGCTTTTGCAAGTATTACATTTTTGGATATTTATGCTTCAATTTTTAAAGCTTTTTGCTATGGTTTTACCATTGGTGTAGCTGGATGTTTTCAAGGTTATTATGCTCAAAATGGTACGCAAGGTGTGGGTAGAGCCGCCAATTCTACGGTAGTATTATCTATGTTTTTGATTTTTGTGGAAGAGATGATTATTGTTCAGTTTGTAAATGCAATTAGGTAAAAATGAATTAATGAACGAAAAGATTTTAGATAACGAAGCCGTAATTGTAATCAAAGGTTTGAAGAAATCATTTGATACGCTGAAAGTACTTGATGGTATTGATTTCAGCCTTTTCAAGGGCGAAAACATTGCTGTACTTGGGCGTTCGGGAAGTGGTAAATCTGTATTAATTAAAATAATTTCAGGATTATTGAAACCTGATGCTGGTGTTGTAAAAGTACTTGGACAAGAAGTTGATCAACTGAGTTTGGTTGAATTACAAGCATTAAGGATGAAAATTGGTTTTTCTTTTCAAAATAGTGCATTATACGATAGCATGAGTGTAAGAGGAAATCTTGAATTTCCTTTGGTAAGAAATAAGCGAGATTTAAGCAAAACGCAAGTTAATAATGCCATTGAGGAAGTACTTCATGAAGTAGGATTATCTCAAGCGATTAATCAAATGCCTTCTGAACTTTCTGGCGGACAAAGAAAACGCATCGGCATTGCACGTACATTAATCCTGAAACCAGAAATCATGTTGTACGACGAACCTACTGCTGGATTAGACCCGATTACTTCTATCGAAATCAATAATTTAATTTTAAAAGTGCAGCAAGAATACAAAACCAGTTCCATTATAATCACACATGACCTTACTTGTGCTAAAACAACAGCCAACAAAATAACGATGATTCAAGAAGGTAAATTTCTAACCATGGGGAGTTTCAAGGAAGTATTTAATACGCAAGATGCCAGTCTAAGAAGTTTTTATGACTATAACTTTATCAACGACAAATGAAAATATTGAAAAATAACCGCCCTGTTGTAGTAGGAATATTTATCCTGTTGGGTATTGTAATTTTATTACTCACTTTGTTTACCATTGGCGGACAGAAGGAAACTTTTGTAAAATCGTTTACCCTAAATGCTATTTTTAATGATGTTGGAGGCTTGTCGGTTGGTGCAAATATCTGGTTTTCAGGCGTAAAAGTAGGAACAGTAAAGAAAATTGGTTTTCATGGCAATTCGCAAGTACAGGTTACGATGAATGTTGAGAAAGATGCAGAAGCCCATATTCGGAAAGATGCGAAAGCCAAAATTGGCTCAGATGGCTTAATCGGTAATAAAATAATCATTATTTATGGCGGTAGTATTACATTACCACAAGTAGAAAAAAATGATTTTTTAAAAGTAGAAGATGCCCAAAGCACTGACGATATGTTGGCGACTTTACAAGTAAATAACAAAAATTTGGTTGCTATTACCAGCGATTTTAAGAGTATCAGTCATAAAATAAACAGTGGTGAAGGTAGTTTAGGAGCTTTACTGAACGACCCAAGTTTTGCGATAAAACTGAACAAAACAGTAGAAAATCTTCAAACAACGGCTACTAATCTCAAAACTGTTTCAGAAAATAGTAAAAGTACGATGGCTAATTTTCAGGAATTCTCTGGAAAAATTAACCGTCCAGGTAATTCAATCAATGATTTTGCAAGCGATACCATTGTCTATAATAGGATTGTTGGCACAGTTTCGCAATTGCAAAATGCCGCTACTTCAGTAAGTAGATTTACGGCTAATTTAAAAATGGTGAGCGAAAAACTGAACAGAAAAAACAATGCCGTAGGCGTGTTACTCAACGATTCTGCATCGGCAACTTCGATAAAAATGACCATCAAAAACCTAGAAACCAGTAGTAAAAAATTAGATGAAGACCTTGAGGCAATCCAGCATAATTTTTTATTAAGAGGTTTTTTCAAGAAAAAAGAGAAAAATAAAGAAGAATAAATTAACGCTTTGAAATTTAAACAATTAGTCCAATTGATTTCGCATGAAGAATAGCTTCGTCAGTATGGTCAAATTGACAAGTATAAATGGCTTTATTCTCAATCGACTTCATTAAAGATGAAGTCACTCCTACTTTTTTAGGACTAACATTTCTAATATAAATCGCCAATACTCTTTCTGGATATTTATTAGCAATTATGGCATAAATAGCGGGGTCTTTTTGCGAATTATCACCCAGTAACACAAATCTTTGTTTAGGAAAAGCTTCAAATATTCTTACTACTCTAATCAATTTTCCTTGGTGTTTGGTTTTTCCTGTTTTTAATAATTGATACCAACGCTTTATCTCATTCAATAAAAATACACCTTTGGGTAATTGGTTATGTTTGAAAAATACATTCAAATCATCATACAAATTCCATTCGCTACTGGAAACATAAAAGAAAGGATTCAATAAACTTGGTTCGGTATGAGCCAACGAAAGTAATTTGTAGAACTTTACGACATCAGCAAAAGTTTTTCGACTCAATGGGTTTTTAGTAAACATTACTCTTAACTTTTTACCAGTAGAAGCAGAATGCGAAACCAGTACGGTATCGTCGATGTCAGAAATAAATCCATATTGAGTAGCCTCTGGCACAAAAATTTTCCCAAAGCCTGTTGTCAATATTGTATCTTCAGCATTTATTAAATCTACCATTATCTCATGCCAACCTGCAGAAATTTTGTTGGTAGATTTCCACTCAAACTTAAAAAAACCATCTTTGGCTGTGGTGGTATAAAAAAACTGTGTTCCCCATCGTAAACGAACCAGCACACCAGCAACTGGTTTTACAGAAAATATTTTGATTAAATGTTTTATATTCGATAGAACACCGTTACTTGTGGATGCCTTTGGCTGTTTTCCTGCTAAAACATGGCCATAAACAACAAGGTTATCTTGATGTCCATATCCATGATATACTTTTACAGTGGCTTGGTATGATTTTTTAGTCATAGTAATACAAAATTGAAAGGTACTAAAATAGATTGCATCATGCAATTATGAATAAATGGTTTATGCTTGAGAAAGATACCCTTAAAATACTCTTTATCGTCAATACTGGTGCCGGGAGTAGCTCCAGAGATTGGTCTTTATTAATCACAGAATACTTTGTCTTAAAAAAGACAATCATTGAAATATATGATTTACAAAAGAATTGTACCACAGAAGGCATCAAAGAAAAAATTGCTCAGTTTGTCCCTAGCCAAGTAGTAGCGGTTGGCGGTGATGGAACAATAAAATTAGTAGCAGAATCTTTGATTCATAGCCATATTCCATTGGGAATACTTCCAGCAGGTTCGGCAAATGGCTTGGCGAAGGAATTGGGCATCAGTAATAATCCTGAAAAAGCTTTAGAAACTTTACTGACTGGCACAACAAAAAAAGTACATTTAATCAATATCAACGAGCAGTTATGTATTCATTTAAGCGATATTGGACTGAATGCTTACGCCATGAAAAAATTTAAGCATCAAGGCGTTAGAGGAATGTGGGGCTATTTAATAGCATCATTAAAAGTACTCTGGCAAAATCCATTGATGCAAATAGCCATAGAAACCAATGGCGAAATACATCAACTAAAAGCAGAAATGATTGTGATTGCCAACGCCACACAGTACGGAAGTGGAGCTGTGATTAACCCAATCGGGAAACTAGATGATGGGCTGTTTGAAGTGGTAGTGTTGAAAAAAATATCTGCTTTAGAAATCTTTAAAATGACTTATTTGAAAGGTGAGTACGATACTGAAAAAACAGCAATTTTTCAGACAAAATCACTCAAAATGCGTTCAGTCAAAAAAGTGCATTTTCAAATAGACGGTGAATATTTGGGCAAGGTAAAAGAAGTACATGCCAATATTATTACGGATGCTCTTGAAATTATTGTTCCTGATACTGATATGGACTGAAAAGAACACTCTACATCTTATCAATTCGTAAATAATTGATAATAAACTAGTTAATAATACTCAATACTTTTGTCGTTTCAAAAAACAAAACCTGTGAATGATGCAAGTTATTTAAAAAGTTGTGTAACACTTCATATCTAAGTTTTTGCCACCTTTGTATTAGATAGTTCAAACAGTTAAAAACGGCAAGAAAATGGAAAACTCTGAATTACAAAAAGCAAAGGCTCACATCATCGTTGAAATCGTAGAATACATACCCAATGCGGTAGTAAGTAAAACAATTGTCAACAAAACTACTGGTAATGTAACGGTTTCATCCTTGGATGCAGGAGAAGAATTATCTCCCAAAACACTTCCTTACGATACTTATATCCAGATTATTGATGGTTCAGCGGAAGTTGAGATTAATGATAAAGTCTTTAAGCTAAAGCTTGGAGAAGGTATTATTATTCCCGCCCATGCAAAGCACTGTTTTAATGCCAACGTACAGTTCAAAATGATTTCAACCATTATTAAAAGCGGTTATGAAGATTAATTGGCTACTTATGTATGAAAACGACCAAAAAAGTATTTCTGATTGAAGATGATCAAGATGACCAGTGGTTTTTTAAAGATGCCCTGAGTAAGATAAACAAAGTGTGTTTTTGGGGATTAGCCCAAAATGGAAATGAGGCTTTAAAACAATTAAAGGAAGCTGATTTACTCCCTGACATCATTTTTTCAGACGTCAATATGCCCATTATGGGAGGAGTAGAATGTTATATGAATATTTTGAAAAATCCTGAAACTAAAAATATTCCAGTGGTTTTTCTGACAAACGATATGTCTAACATTGAAAAGGTACTTCAACTTGGTGCCTGTGCATTTATCAATAAGCCTTCCGATGAAAAAACACTTCGGCTAAAAATCCAACAGGTTATTCGACAAGAATTTTACATTAACCCATTTGCTACCAATAATTATTTACAAAGTTCTTTTAAGGGATTGGGTTTAGCACAAAATGTACAAATTCCAAAACCTTTGAATGTTAATATTTAAACATAATGAAAACGGTTCATGAATTAAATGACGAAATACTCAAGATTACGATGTTGATACAAGAGAAGTTCCCAGAGTTATCAAAATATGTAACTGAAATGCCTGTAAGTATTCCGGATGTTGAAAATCCTGAGGTAAATCAAAAAAACCTCCAAGAATATTATGAATCACTATTAGCATTAATGAAAAAATATAATACCAATCACAATCGTGGGAATATTGAGTAAAAAAAGACTGTTTAAGCTCTAAACCTTTTTTTAACAATCTCAACGTATAATCAATAATGACTACAAAGAAAAAATTAGGCATTTGGATGGATCATTCCACAGCCAATTTAATGGAATACAGTACTATTTTCATTGAAACGACAACGATAAAGTCTGATTTTACACATCAAGAAAAAGAGGAGACTTTAAACAAAAGTGAAAATATAATGCACAACAAGGAACAACACCTTGAAATGGATTATTATAAAAGACTATCAGCAGAAATCATCAAATATGATGAAGTACTACTTTTTGGCCCAACCAATGCAAAGGTTGAACTATTTAATATTTTGAATGAAGACCAACGTTTTAAAAATATTAAAATTGAGGTTCGTCCAAGTGATAAACTGACCGATAATCAACAAGTGGCTTTTGTAAGAAATTACTTCACCAGACTTTGATTTAATAAATAATCAGCAAGGATATGTCGAAAGAAAAAGAGGGTAAAGAAAAAACAGGAAAAAAATCTCCTGTAAAAAACCTAAAAGAAAAAAGAGAGGATAAAGCTGCCAAACGCAAAGAAAAAGTGAATGAAGCTTAACGATAAGTTTTACTGACATCTTACAGCCTTATGTATTTATATGTAAGCTCCCAGTATTTATGATAGAAGTAATAAAAACGGGTATTCTTTTAGAGAAAACCACATTAGGCTTTGAAAACGAAGGAGTCCTCAATCCAGCAATATACAAAGATGGTGACTATGTACATCTTTTTTACAGAGCCGTTAGTAAAGGTAATTTTTCAAGTATTGGATATTGCAAATTAAAAGGGCCTTTGGTTGTGGAGTCTCGTTCAGAATCACCAATACTTTTCCCACAATTCGAGTATGAGTCGCACGGTGTTGAAGACCCACGGATTGTAAAAATAGATGATTTATATTATCTGACTTACACAGCTTACGATGGCGTAAATGCTTTAGGGGCTTTGGCTACTTCTACAGATTTAATACATTTTGAAAAAAAGGGAATCGTTGTTCCACAAATCACTTATGATGAATTTAGGCAACTTTCAGAAGCAAAAAACGCATTAGACGAAAAATATCCAAGATATAATCAACACCTTGGAATTGTTGAAAAAGATGGTAAGGAAATGCTACTATGGGATAAAAACCTAATATTTTTTCCTAGAAGAATAGAGGATAAACTTTGTTTTTTACATCGTATCAAACCAGATATTCAAATTGTAGTCGCTATCAATCATTTGGAAGACCTTACTGATGAATTTTGGCAACAGTACTTTTTGCATCTGGACGAAAACATTGTGCTTACCCCAAAATTCGACCATGAGGTAAGTTATATCGGAACGGGCTGTCCGCCAATAGAAACAGAACATGGTTGGGTATTGATATATCACGGAGTTCAAGATTCTATAAAGGGTTATGTATATTCGGCTTGTGTGGCATTGCTCGACTTACAAAACCCACAAAAAGAAATAGCTCGTTTACCTTATCCATTATTCAAGCCAGACCAAGCTTGGGAGCTTAACGGAGAAGTAAATAATGTTTGTTTCCCGACAGGCACAGCCTTGTTTGGTGATACCCTCTATATTTATTACGGTGCTGCCGACGAACAAATAGCCTGTGCATCAGTGAGTTTAACCGCCTTGTTAAAAGAGTTAATGATTAACACACAAGAAAATGACAAACCAACCAAGCTCCAATCACCATAAATTTCAATCTCCGCTAGGATTTAATAATCTTCTGGAGGATGGAATTTTTCATCCAGAAAGCAAAGGTAAAGCCTTGCCAGAAATACTTTTTATTACTTCTTTCCCCCCTCGTGAATGCGGTATTGCTACATATTCGCAAGACTTAATCAAAGCCCTAAATAATAAGTTTAATCATTCTTTCAACATCAGTATTTGTCCGTTAGAATCTGAAAACGAAAAGCATACATATTCAGAAGAACACAAGTATATTCTTGAAACCGAAAGTGAAAACTCTTTTACCAAATTAGCATTTAGGATTAATAAAAATGATGACATCCAGATGGTGATGATTCAGCATGAATTTGGATTTTTTGAAAAAAACGAAATCAATTTCAATACTTTTCTAAAAGCATTGACTAAACCTGTTGTGATTGTTTTCCATACAGTTTTACCAACGCCGAATTCAAGTTTAAAGGAAAACGTACAACAGATTTCAGCCATCGCTACTTCAATTATCGTGATGACGAATACTTCGGCAAAAATTCTGATGAGCGATTATGATGTTACGGAAGAGAAAATCACAGTGATTCCCCATGGCACACATTTGGTGCCTCATTTAGATAAAGGAGTGCTTAAAAATAAATACAACCTGACAGGCAGAAAAGTACTTTCAACTTTCGGTTTGTTAAGTTCAGGAAAGAATATCGAAACAACTTTGGATGCCATGCCAGCCATCGTGAAAGATAATCCAGAGGTACTTTTTCTAATCATTGGCAAAACGCATCCATCGGTGCTAAAACGAGAGGGCGAACGTTACAGAGAATATTTAGAAGCAAAAGTTGATGCCCTTTCTTTGCAAGAAAACGTAAGATTTATCAATCAGTTTTTACCCTTGCCCGAATTACTAGAATATTTACAATTAACAGATATTTATCTTTTTACTTCAAAAGACCCCAACCAAGCAGTAAGTGGCACTTTTTCTTATGCCATCAGTTGCGGTTGTCCGATTATCTCAACGCCCATTCCTCATGCTCGTGAAGTATTAAAAAATGATGCAGGCGTAATTATTGATTTTGAAAACTCTCATCAATTAGCTCATGCGGTTAAAAGTTTATTAGCCAATGAAGCCCTTAGAAAAAAAATAAGCTCAAACGGTTTGCACAAAATGGCATCAACCGCTTGGGAAAATGCAGCCATTGCTCATGCCATTTTGTTTGAAGAAATCGGTTTGGCACAAATTACTTTACAATATAATTTGCCCGTTCTTAACCTCGACCATATCAAAAAGCTAACAACTGACTTTGGAATGATACAGTTTTCTATCATCAATCAGCCAGATATTGATTCGGGTTATACCTTAGACGATAATGCTAGAGCGATGGTAGCGATGTGCCAACATTATGAATTGACAAATGATAGAGCCGATTTGGAGTACATCCAACGCTACTTCGATTTTATTAAATTCTGTTTACGAACTGAAGGCTTTTTTTTAAATTATGTCAACGAAGATAAAAAATTTACAGAACAAAATTACGCTACAAACCTAGCTGATTCTAATGGAAGGGCTATTTGGGCTTTGGGTTTCTTGATTTCCAAAAGTTCAATCCTTCCAGCAGAATTGGCAAAAGATGCTGATGAAACCCTGCAAGAAGCATTAGAGAATGTTCAAAAAATATTTTCTACTCGTGCAATGGCATTTGTTATCAAAGGATTGTACTATCGTAATACCCATCATAAATCAAAGAAGAATGTTTTGCTTATAAAAGAACTAGCAGATAGATTACTTCAAATGTATAGACATGAAGCCGACCATCAGTGGAAGTGGTTTGAAAGCTACCTTACTTATGGCAATAGTATTTTGCCCGAAGCCATGCTTTGTGCCTATTTAGCTACTGCTGAAGCTGTGTATATGCAAGTAGCTAAAGCTTCTTTTGATTTCCTTTTATCTAAAACGTTTAGTCAATACCGTATTAAGGTGATTTCTAACAAATGTTGGCTGAATAAAGTAGATGACCATTTACAAAATGTAATTGGGGGCGAACAACCAATTGATGTTGCTTATACTATTTTAGCCCTGAATAAATTCTATGAAGTCTTCAAAGAAGAAGAATATTTGGATAAAATGAAAATTGCTTTCAACTGGTTTTTGGGCAATAATCATTTGCATCAAATTATTTATAATCCTTGTACAGGCGGATGTTATGATGGCTTAGAAGAAAATTATGTAAACCTAAATCAAGGGGCAGAATCAACAGTGAGTTATTTAATGGCTAGGCTAACGATTGAAAAAGCACTTCAAAAAAATAAGCCTACTAAACAACCAAAAGAGTGGCAATTAATATTGACACTTGCTTAGCAATTGTTTGATAAGTTTTTAATTATTTATACGCCTTTTTCTTTTCACTTTATAAAACATTTTATTCTTAAAAATTAATATCATGAAATTAACAAACATTCATTTCCCTTCAAGAAACATACTCTTAGGGCTTTTTGGTATCATTATAATTTCAATGTTTACGGCTTGTAGTAACAAAATCAATTTCTTGAATTCGTCGGTAGTACCGGCAGCCAGAGGCACTGTAAATATTACGAAAGACCATAATAAAAACTATGTAATAAAAATCGACATCTATGATTTGGCAGAGGTAGAACGCCTACCAGCACCTAATCATACTTATGTTGTTTGGATAGAAACTAATGAAGGACTGATTAAAAATATCGGACAAATAAAAAGTTCAATGGAAGGACTTTTCTCGAAAAATTTAAAGGCTAGTTTTGAAAGCGTTACTTCCTTCAAACCAGAAAAGGTTTTTATTACTTCTGAGGATAATGCCGATATACAGTTTCCAAGTTCACAAATTGTATTGACAACTAAGTATTAATTTAAAAATCAAAACCATGAATAATATTCTCTATTTCATCGCTGCTATACTAATCGTTTTTTGGTTACTGGGTTTTATGCTGTTTAGTCTAGGGATTATTATTCATATTTTGCCAGTTGTAGCAGTTATTCTTATAATCTTACGAATTATGCAAGTAGATAAGGAAACCAAATAATACTTCACACAATTAAAAAACATCTTGATGAAATCGAAAAAAATATTATTGACAATCCTAGCAAGTGTTGCTTCGGGAGTAATCATCGGGATGCTATTTGCTCCGAAAAAAGGTGCAAAAACTCGCAAAATGATTTTACAAGGCGGAGAAGCGTTAACAGATGCTTTCAAACAAAAATTGAATAGTATTTCAGAATCCATTGCTGAGGGCTACGATATTACCTTGGATAAAGCTGACGCTTTGGTAGAAAATGGAAAAGGAAAATACGATAACGTGGTAAAGGAAATCAAAAAAGTTACTACCTAACAAATTATTGATTTGGGTGACTAATAAAGTGTTTCTCTGCATCTCAAACGTATCCAATAAACAAATCAAAAAATATATGAAACCGCAAATAGGTGTTTTAGCCGACAATCTTAGTAAAAGTATTGAGATATTATCTGTCATTTTATCAGACGAAATGACACTGTATATCAAAACTAGAAAATTCCATTGGAATGTGGCTGGAGAGAGTTTTATGGAACTTCATAAACTGTTTCAAAGCCAATATTCAGAACTTGAAGAAACCGTTGATTTGGTAGCAGAACGCATCGGTAAATTGGGCGGAAATACGATAGGAAGCATGAAAGAGTTTCTGGCTATTACTCGCTTGAAAGAATCGACGGGCGATTCTCCTTCGCAAAATGAGATGCTTAAAAATCTATTGAGCGACCACGAAAGTATCATCATTGAATTAAGAAAAGATGTTGCTCTTTTTGGGACTGAAAACAACGATATTGGAACGATTGATTTCCTCACTGGATTGATTCAACAACATGAAACAACCGCTTGGGTTTTGAGGCGATACCTCAAATAAGCCATAAAGAAACACTTAATCAAAAATTAAAATTTACATTAAATAAACAATTCAAAAATTCATTCAAATGAAAAAAACAATCTTATTAATAACGGCTTTCACTTTAACGACGGCATTTTTCACAAGCTGTAACAGTCCTGAAAAAAAAGTAGAAAATGCTCAAACAGAAGTAGTTGAAGCAAACAAAGATTTAATAGATGCCAATCAAGCATATCTTGATGACGTAGAAAGCTATAAAGTAACAACAGCTGAAAGAATTGCAGCAAACGATAAAAGTATCGCAGAATTCAAAGTTAGAATTGATAAAGAGAAAAAAGAAGCCAAAGCAGATTACTTGGAAAAACTGACAAAGTTGGAGCAAAAAAATACTGACTTAAAAAAGAAAATGGACGATTACAAAGATGATGGCAAAGAAAATTGGGATAAATTCAAAGCAGAATTTAATCATGATATGGATGAACTAGGTGAAGCTTTCAAAGATTTAACCGTTAATAATGTGAAGAAGTAAACAGTCTTTTTATTTCTCCGTATCAAAAATCATGAAAAAAAGACTCTTTGGCTTGATAGTTTTGGCTATTATCTCACAACAGAGCTTTGCACAAAATGGCGATACAGATTTGCGAGCATCCTTACAATTTGGGTTAAAAGCCGGAGTAAATTATTCAAACGTGTATGATATTCAAGGAGAGAATTTCAAGGCAAATGCTAAATTTGGTTTTACCTCGGGAGCTTTTGTGGCTGTTCCATTCGGAACATTTTTAGGAATTCAGCCAGAGTTTATACTTTCCCAAAAAGGTTTTCAAGCAACAGGCTTAATTTTGGGTAGTTCTTACGACCTCACTCGTACCACTACTTATTTAGACATTCCTTTGTTTTTTGCTTTTAAGCCTTTTAACCATTTGAGCATTCTTTTAGGGCCGCAATTTTCTTATTTGTTGAAAGAGAAAAATGTATTCACGAATACGTTAACGAGTGCTCAACAAGAAAAAGAATTTACCAACGATAACATTCGAAAATTCACCTTATGCTATTCGGGCGGTGCCGATTTAAAGTATGATCGTTTTGTATTGAGTGCCAGAGTTGGCTGGGATGTGTTGAACAATAATGGAGATGGCACTACATCCACACCACAATACAAAAATGTGTGGTTTCAAGCTACAGTAGGCTTTCAATTCTTATGATTTAATCAAGTAAAACCCTAGAAGATGTTGGTCACAAACCTCACTTTTAGGGCTTTTATTTTTGCATTAAAACGCAATCTGCTTTTTTCAGTATTTTTTTCCTGATAAATCATCCAAAAAACATCTTAAAATGACCATTATAAATATGATAAGCCCTAAATATTTTGAAAATTGCAAAGCAATTACTGCTACTGAAATTTTCTTATGAAACCCAAGTAATTCATCTGACTATTTGTTAACCAAAAATTTAATATGACCATTACCAATACTTCTATTATCAAAAAAATTGCACTTATCTTCCTCGTTATTGCAGGTTTAATTTTTGCTAAAGCCTTTTTGATACCTTTGTTTATCGGCAGTATTTTGGCTACACTTTTTATTCCTTTTAGTAATTTTCTTGAAAAATATGGTATCCCAAAAGTACTAGCCGCTTTTATTTGCTTGCTAACTTTGATATTTATCATGTCGGGATTAGTGGCTTTACTTGCTTGGAAAATAGCAGAATTAGTCAACGACGTTGAACTGATTAAACAAAAAGCGATTACTTCTGGCATCATTGCCCAAGAGTACATCTTTAATCATCTTGGCATTTCGGTTGAACAACAATCTAAAATATTGAAGCAAGAACAACCTTCACTCAGCAGTATTATGCAAGTGACATTTTCTTCGATTACTTCATTAATTACCAATCTCATTTTATTACTTGCCTACGTTTTTTTCCTTTTATATTATCGAAATCATATCAAACATTTTTTTCTAAAATTAGCAAAACCTGCTCAACAAGAAGAAATGAGCCAAATTCTTGGTAAAGCCACTCATGTTTCACAACAATACTTATTCGGTTTATCAAAAATGATTGTCTGTTTATGGATAATGTACGGCATCGGTTTTAGTATTTTAGGCGTAAAAAATGCCATCTTTTTCGCCATTCTTTGTGGTTTGTTAGAAATTGTACCCTTCGTCGGAAATATCACGGGTACAACGCTTACGGTTTTGGTAACGGCTTTGCACGGTGCACCTATTTCGGTGCTTGGCGGTATTGTAGCCGTTTATGGTACTGTTCAATTTATACAAGGCTGGGTGTTAGAACCACTTATTTTAGGGCCACAAGTAAAAATCAATCCGTTGTTTACCATCATTGCTTTAGTCGTTGGCGAACTGATTTGGGGCATTCCAGGAATTATTTTGGCGATACCGTTAACAGCCATTCTAAAAATTGTTTGCGACCATATCGAAACGTTGAAACCTTATGGCTTTTTGATTGGCGAAATTGAATATGAAAACAAAGAGAATACTTTGTTAAAAAAACTAAATCAAAGTATATTAAAACTCCGTAAGAAATAATAAACGAAGCGTTCAACATGATAATAGATGATTTTGAAATAAAAGGTTTAACATCGACTGAAGTCGAAAAAGCCAGAGAAAAATTCGGTAAAAATCTATTAGACTATAAAAAAGAAAGTGGTTTTTGGTTTGCGTTAAAAAGTTTAGTGCAAGAACCCATGATAATTTTACTGTCTGTAGCAGCCAGCATTTATTTTATAAGTGGAAGTATTGGCGATGGACTTTTCTTATCGTTCGCCATTGTTTTTGAAGCCGCAATTTCTCTATATCAAGATTCAAGAAGTAGAAATGCCCTAGAAAAGCTCAAGGAATTCAGCGAGCCTAATTGTAAAGTAATTCGGGATGGTGAACAAATAGAAATCAAAAGTGAAGATTTGGTAGTAGGCGACAGCCTGATTGTGGAAGAAGGCACTGCCATTCCTGCTGATGGATTTATTGTACATTCAAATGATTTTTCGGTAAATGAATCTATTCTTACTGGTGAATCTTTGGCAGTGATAAAAGATGTAGCCCCTGAGAATAACCAGATTTTTAAAGGTACTCATGTAGCAAGTGGATTGGCATTAGCTACGATTACTCATATTGGCAATGCCAGTAAATTAGGAAAAATCGGAAAAAGTATTGAGAGTATTCAAGAAGAAAAAACACCGTTAGAATTACAGATTAACAATTTTGTCAAGAAAATGGTAATTATTGGCACCATCGTTTTCTTGATTGTTTGGTTGATTAACTATTTGAATTCTAAAGCTATTTTAGATAGTTTACTCAAAGCACTGACTTTAGCAATGAGTATCATTCCAGAAGAAATTCCTGTTGCTTTTACAACCTTCATGGCTTTGGGTGCTTGGCGTTTGATGAAAATGGGCATCGTTGTAAAGCAAATGAAAACGGTAGAAACACTTGGTAGTGCAACCGTGATTTGTACCGATAAAACTGGAACGATTACTGAAAACAAAATGACGCTCGCCAAACTTTTTGTTTTATCAACACAAAAAATAATTGATTTAAAAGAAGAAGTACTTTCGGAAGAAGAAAAAGAATTGATACAACAAGCCATGTGGGCAAGTGAACCCATTCCATTCGACCCTATGGAAATTGCTTTGCACAAAGCCTATGAAAACTTTACTACTCATGATGAAAGAGTAAATTTTAAATTGGTGCATGAGTATCCTTTGGCTGGAAAACCACCAATGATGACGCATGTTTTCGAAAACAAAGAAGGCAAACGAATCATCGCCACAAAAGGTGCAGCCGAAGCCATTATGCGAGCTTCTGATGTTAATCCTCAACAAAAAATAGCCATTGAAGAAGCCATCAAAACGATGACTCAAGATGGTTATAGAGTATTGGCAGTTGCCATAGCGAACTTTGAAGGAGAGGATTACCCTCAACATCAAGAAGATTTTAATTTTGAATTAAAAGGTATTGTAGCCTTTTATGACCCACCCAAAAAGAATATCCAACAAGTACTTGAGAAATTTTATGATGCAGGAATCGCCGTAAAAATTGTGACAGGCGATAATGCCGCAACCACCGCCGCAATTGCGAAGCAAATCGGTTTTAAAGGTTATGAAAAGAGTATTACGGGAGATGAATTGATGCAGTTATCCGAAGAAGAATTGGAAAAGAGTGTCATAGAGAACCAAGTATTTAGTAGGATGTTCCCAGAAGCAAAACTGAAAATTATCAATGCTTTGAAAGCACAAAATGAAATTGTGGCGATGACAGGCGACGGAGTAAACGATGGGCCAGCCTTAAAAGCTGCCCATATTGGTATTGCGATGGGTAAAAAAGGAACTGAAATTGCCAAAGAAGCTGCTTCGCTGATTCTATTAGAAGATGATTTATCAAAAATGGTTGATGCGGTGGCGATGGGCAGACGAATTTATACTAACCTTAAAAAAGCGATTCAGTACATAATCTCTATTCATATTCCAATCATCCTGACGGTTTTCATTCCCTTGGCTTTGGCTTGGGTTTATCCAAATATTTTTTCACCAGTACATATTATTTTCTTGGAGTTGATTATGGGGCCAACCTGCTCAATCATTTATGAAAATGAGCCTTTAGAGAAAAATTTGATGAATCAAAAACCTCGCCCGATGACTACTTCTTTTTTTAGCTGGAAAGAACTAGCAACAAGTATTATTCAAGGACTTTTTATTACCGTCGGAACACTTTTTACTTATCAATACGCAGTTCAAAATGGTTATGATGAAGCTGTTACTCGCACCATGATTTTTACGGTTTTAATTACAGCAAATATTTTTTTAACCCTTATCAATCGTTCTTTTTATTACTCTATTATTACAACTTCAGGCTATAAAAACAATTTAGTACTCATTATTATCAGCATCACAATTACGATAATGGCTGCTTTACTTTTCATTCCATTTCTGACAAAATTCTTTGATTTTGAACCACTTAGTTTCAATCAACTTATAATAAGCATCCTTATTGGTTTTACGAGTGTGATTTGGTTTGAAGGCGTAAAATGGTACAAACGCAGGAAAACATTAGCAGTGTAATATTATTAAAATAAACATGAGTCATCCCGAATTTTCTCTCATGCTTGGCAAAGTGCAATAGCATTTTATAAAGCGTTGGATAGGTAAAATTCGATACCTGTTATCAAAATGGACTTTTTGTACCAAGCTGAGTGTGAAGATCTATTTCTTTAGGGTCGTAGGAATGCTTCGCTTAACCTACGAACAGACTGAGATGCTTATAATGATTGGAAAAACTTAGGAAGTCCAAAACTAAACGAAGCTTTTAGGTAAAATGAAAAACACACTAGATTATAGAGTCTTGACTAGCAGTTCTGATTCAAAAATTACGGGAATTAGAAATGATAACGACCAAACATGGTTTGATGATACATTTTTAAAAAATCATAAAACCTATAAAATGATTTTCTATAAAAATGACTCTTGGAATAATTATTGGTGGGAGAATTGGACTACTTGGAATAAGTATGGTATGGTCTTAAAAGATGTTAAAATGGAAAAGACATCTAAACATACAGATTATCTGTCATCTGGTCTACGACGTGGTTTTTTTGTAAGTCAAGCATTCAGAGAGGTATTAGAATCATGTAATTTGCCCAATCATCAATTTTTTGAAGTTACTTTTAATCAATCTGGTAAAGAAATTAACAATTACTGGTGGTTTTGCTATGATATGGAAACTGGAGAACATACTATAGATTTTTCTAAGTGTGAATATGATTTTACATATCATCATAGAATGGATAAATTGAGTTCAAATACCAATATAAAGACGTATTCTGAATATATGGATATATTTTATTCAACAGGTGCGGCTCTAAAAACTACAAAATTAGTTTTTAATAAAAACTTTAATACTGAATTAGATTTATGGGCAACACAGTTCTTGACTAATGAAATTTATATATCAAAAAGATTATGGGATAGATTAATATTAAATAATTTAAATGGGTTTGATATATCATATCCTGTATTTGAGATAGAGTTTTCGGAATAGATTCCCTCATTCCCTGTTGGTTTAAGTGGTAAGCGAAACGTCCTTTGTACCTAAAATAGATTCAGTTTTAAATGAACAAAAGCTCTACAACATAGTAGTGTTCGCCAATCTCAGATTGGCAAAATGCAACAGCATTTTATAAAGCTCTCCCTGGTCGTTGATTAATCGAAGCGTTCCTACTGTCATTAACAGAAAATTAAATAGTTACTAATATATCCATCTAAATGTTTAGTGGAGTAATCAAATTTAATTTAGGATATTTTTTGCTTTATAATTATAGTTATGTTAAGTAATATATTACAATTTAAAACACCGTTTGCATCACAGCAACAAATTGAAAGACTATTCCTGCAATTATATTGAAAATGGAAGGAATGGATTTATTTTTACGAATTCAACTCTTAAAATTAAATTATTCAATATGAACAAATTTGTTGCACTAACACTTGCCTCTATCGTTAGCTTGAATGTTTTGGCTCAGAAAAGTCAATCTGGAAACAGCATTACTTTAACTAATCAAACTAAAATAGATTTAGTAGAAAAACCTGTAAGTATATCAGTAAAAAAATTTCAATCTAAAATTGACAAGCATCTTTTTCCACAGATTTTTGATACAAAAGGAAAAGAAATACCTTCACAATTAAATGATTTAGATGGCAATGGACAGTTTGATGAGCTATTTTTTGTAGCAGATATTCCTCAAAAATCTAGCATACAACTAACGCTTAAATGGACAAGTATTCAGCCTAGTTATCCTATCAAAACAAGCGTGCGTTTTGGAAAAAGAAGTTCGAAAAATACACCTGTAGAACCCAAAACTAGCGATACTTTTTATGCCAATCAATTACCTAAAATTATCGGTTATCAGCCTTATCAAACCGACGGGCCATCATGGGAAAACGATAAAGTAGCTTTCCGTCATTACTTTGATGGTAGAAATGCGAAGGATTTATTCGGGAAAAGAATTTCTGCCATTTCTCCAGAAAATGTTGGAATTTCTGAAACGGGTGCCGTTCAGGATAATTATCATGTTTTGAAAGATTGGGGGCGTGATATTTTACCAGCAGGTAATACCGAAGGACTTTCGGTTGGTCTTGGTGGTGTGGGTTTATTAATCAACAATCAACTTTATAGAGTTGGAGTAACAGCAAACGATACTGTTCACAATGTAGAAGCAACTGATTTTAAGATTATTAGTGAAGGTGCTGTAAAGTCACAGATTCGTTTGGATTATCATAACTGGAAACCTACTACTGAAAGAACTTACCAATTATCTGAAAAACCAACTATTTGGCCAGGCATGTATGCGTATCAGAATACTGTAAAATTTTCAGGATTGAAAGGAGATGAAACGCTGGTAATTGGTCTGTCGAAAGTAGCGACGAATCATCCCGTAACGGAAATTAAGCAAGGAAAATTTATAGCACTTTACACGCATGATGCACAAAGTTATAACAAAGAGTTTATTATTGGATTAGCCATTATTGTACCTGCGGAAGCGTATCAAGGCTATGGAGAATCACCTAAAACTGGCTCTTTTGCATTGAGTTATTATGCGAAATTAGCCTTAAAAAATAATAGTAGTTTGCGTTATTATGCCGTAGGTGCTTGGGAATTAGCCCATGAGTGTTTCAAAACTGAAAAATGTTTTGAAGATTATCTCAAAAAACTAATGACTCAATTGAATGCTGAAGTTTCTATTAAGGTTAAGTAAATAATCGTTTGAGCTAAATTACAAAAGTTATTTATTCTTTCTTTTGAGTACGGACTTTGATTAAAATAGCTATCATTTCTTTGGCTTAAATCATTTTAATGCGATTCTTTTTCTATTTCAATTTTTTAATAAAAAGAAACTCACTACTTTTACGATAATTTATAATCAGTCTAAATAAATGACCTTGATTTTACTATTTAATTGTTGAGTAGTCTAAGTCGTTTTAATTATCATTAAACAAGTATTTCAAAATATTATCATGAAAAAACTAATCATTGCATTATTTACAGTTGTTTCATTCACGGCAAAATCGCAACAAAATGTGCTGTTAGATCAGTCATTCTGGAAAAACCAACCTAGCGTAAGTGCGATTAAGGCTGAAGTAGAGAAAGGTAATAATCCGTCGCAACTAAATGCTATGTCTTTTGACCCAGTAGTGATGGCAATTAACGCTCAAGCACCTAATGAGTCTATCAAATATTTATTATCTCAGGCTGGAAATACAACCGATAAATTAACTCACGATGGTCGTACTTACTTGCACTGGGCTGCTAGTAAAGGCAATGTAGAAATTATGGAGTTTTTAGTAGCAAAAGGTGCAAAAGCGAATGTGGAAGATAGCCACGGTTTTACGCCTTTAAACTTTGCAGCTACAGGCGGACAAACGAATACTCAAGTTTATGATATTTGCTTACGTAGTGGTGCTAATTTGAAAAAAGACCTAAACCATGACGGAGCAAATGCACTTTTATTGGCTGTGGCAAATGACAAAGACCTTGTGTTGACCAACTATTTTGTATCAAAAGGACTTGATTTAAAAAGTATTGATGCTGAAGGAAACAACGCTTTTGCTTATGTAGCCAGAAGTGGAAATATCGCTGCAATGAAAACCTTATTAGAAAAAGGAGTTAATGCTACTGACCAAGCGTTTATTATGGCGGCACAAGGTAGTCGTAGAGGTGCAAATACCATAGAAGTATATCAATTTCTTGAAAGTTTAAAATTAAAACCAACGGCTATTAGCAAAAGTGGAGAAAATGCACTTCATTTTATCGTGCGTAAACCTAAACAAAATGATATTATCGCTTATTTTTTAGCAAAAGGTGTTGATGTTAACAAAGCTGACAATGATGGTAATAACGTTTTCATGAATGCTGCTTCGTCAAGTCGTGATACAAGTACTTTGAGCTTGTTGCTTCCTCATGTAAAAAATATCAATCAAGGTAATTCAAAAGGGGTAACGGCTTTGGCGATGGCTGTTCGTAGTAATTCACCAGAAATTGTACAATATTTACTAAACAAAGGTGCTTCGGTAAATGTAACTGATAATAATGGCGATAACCTTGCCGCTTATCTTGTTCTGTCGTACAGTAGCGGCGAAGGTCGTCAAGCATTTAATGGACCTAAATCAGAAGACTTCGATACAAAATTGAAAGTGCTCCAAGAAAAAGGTTTTAATGTGAAGACTCCACAAAAAAACGGCAATACTTTGTTTCATTTAGCGATTGCTAAAAGTGATTTATCTTTGTTAAAGCGTATTCAGGCAATGGGTGTGGATATAAATGCTAAAAATAGCGAAGGACTTACCGCTTTGCACAGAGCTGCAATGATTGCCAAAGACGATGCTATTTTAAAATACCTTTTATCAATTGGTGCGCAGAAGGAGTCTGTTTCCAATTTTAAAGAAACAGCTTTTGACTTAGCCAGCGAAAACGAAACTTTAGCTAAAAATAAAATATCTATCAACTTTTTAAAATAAGTTAGTGAGGTATTGAGTGAGTTAGTGAATTGTGAATGAGTGATTTATCGTAATTATTTATCGATTAAATATTTAAAATACTAATCACTTACTCGTTATTCACTAACTCACTAATTCACAACTAACTCAATCACTCAATAAAACATGCGTAATTTCTGTAAAATTGGCTTATTTGTTATCTTATTAAGCCTTGTTCAATCTTTTACTTCATCAGCTCAAACTACTAAGTACAAATGTATGATTCAGATGACCAATTATATGGGCGAAGGTGCATACATCGTTGTATCTATCGTAGATGCAAAAGGTGGCTACGACAAAACTTTGTTCGTGTTGGGTGCTGATAAAAAATGGTATAAAAGTTTAAAAGAATGGCATAAAGCTTATGCTAAAAAACCAAGTAATATTAGTGCTATCACAGGAGCTTCGGCGGCTGGTGGCGATAGAAGTGTGGTAGAACTTGACATTGAAAATTCAAAACTTAATTCAAACTATAAATTACGCTTTGAAAGTGCGGTGGAAGACAAACCGTATTATGTCAAAGACCTTGAAATTCCATTGACAACAGCAGGACTTTCTGCTAAAAGCGAAGGCACAGGGTATATCCGCTATGTGCGTTTTAGTGCTAACTAATCAGGTATCAATCTATGACAATTTCAATCTGGAGATACAGCCACTTAATACTGGCTGTATCTTCTTTTTTATTCCTTACTTTGGCTTCAATAACGGGTGTAATTCTTGCTTTTGAACCTATCGTCGATACAGCAAATACACATCAAGTAGCTGATTTTAAAAGCATTACTTTATCACAGACGCTTCCACAATTAAGAAAGAAATATCCTGATATTAGCGAGTTAAGTGTGGATACTCATCAATCGGTCATCATTAAAGGCAGTAACATCGACGGCAACAATAAGGCAGTTTATGTAAATCCGCTCGATGGCAAAGTACTGGGTATTCCTTCGCCCAAAAATGAGTTTTTTCAGTGGACAACTGATTTACACCGTTCGCTTTTTATCCACGAAACGGGTCGTTTTTTGATTGGCTTAACGGCTTTTTTATTACTCCTGATTAGCATTTCGGGAACGATACTTATCATTCAAAGACAGAGAGGTGTAAAAAGATTTTTCACCAAAATCGTCAAAGAGAATTTTGCTCAATATTACCATGTAGTGTTAGGACGCTTGTCGCTGATTCCGATATTAGTGATTGCTCTGACGGGAACGTATCTTTCTTTGGTAAGATTTGAACTTATCAAAAGTGAAAAAGTATCCTTACAAGTAGATTTTGATGCCATCAAATCTTCGCCAGCACAAAAGCCCGAAGATTTTGCCATTTTTAAAAATACCAAACTTTCGGAAGTAGAAAGTATTGAATTTCCTTTTTCGGAAGATGTAGAGGATTATTATACTTTCAAATTAAAAGATAGAGAATTGGCAGTCAACCAAATTACGGGTGAAATTCTGGCAGAAAAACAGTATCCAACGGCTCAGTTATTGACCAATCTTAGTCTTGATTTGCATACGGGCAGAACGGGTTTTCTGTGGGCGATTATTCTGGCAATTGCTTCATGCAACATTTTGTTTTTTATTTATTCTGGCTTTGCGATTACTTTTAAACGAAAAGCAAAAGGTATCAAAAACAAGTACAGTGCCGAAGAAAGTAAATTTATCATTTTGGTAGGTTCTGAAAACGGAAGTACTTTACAGTTCGCTTCGTCGGTTCATGAGCAATTGATTCAAAGCGGTGAAAAATCATTTTTGGCTGAAATGAATCAGTACCGAGTATTTCCCAAAGCCGAACATTTATTGGTAATGACAGCCACTTATGGTTTGGGCGACGCTCCGACCAATGCCCAAAAATTTGCTTCATTACTCACAAAATATCCACAAACTAATCCAATTCATTTTTCAGTTTTAGGCTTTGGTTCGCACGCTTATCCAGATTTTTGTCAGTTTGCTTTTGAAGTAAACCAATTATTGCATCAGCAAAATTGGGCAAAACCTTTGGTGGGCATTCATACCGTTGCCGATAAATCGCCAGCCGACTTTGGTTTATGGGCAGAGGCTTGGTCACAGCAAACAAACTTGGCGATTTCTTTGAAAATTGAAAGTCCTAAAGTAGAAGAAATGAGTACTTTAAAAGTACTTCACCATACAAAAGATGCTTTTTCGGAAGATACTTTTATGCTTCGTCTTGTTCCGCAAGAAAAAGTAAAAGTTACTTCTGGAGATTTATTGGCGATTTATCCAGCCAAGGACCACCGAGAAAGATTGTATTCGATTGGATTGATTGATAAAGAAATTCAGTTGAGTGTTAAACTTCATCTCAATGGTTTAGGCTCAAATTACTTGTATAATTTGAATGTAGAAGAAACGATTTCTGCCAAAATCGTAAGAAATAAAGCTTTCCATTTTCCTAAAAAAGCGAGTTTCGTGATGATGATTTGTAACGGAACAGGTATTGCTCCTTTTCTAGGCATGATTAGCCAAAATAAAAAGCAGATTCCTTCACAGCTTTATTGCGGTTTCCGTAACAATACTTCTTTAGAAATTTACCAAGCATCGCTTAAAGCATTTCAAGAAAATCAGCAATTACAACAACTGCATATTGCTTTATCAAGAGAAGGAACGAAACAATATGTAGGTGATTTAGTAAAACGAGATGCTGAACAATTTGCAGAGGTTTTACAAAACAAAGGCGTAATTATGATTTGTGGCTCGCTTGCCATGCAAAAAGATGTGGTTGAAGTACTGGATACTATTTGTCAGGAAAAAATGGGGAAAAGTATAAGTTACTTCCAATCGCATGGACAGATTTTGATGGACTGTTATTGATTGAGTGAATGAGTGAATTAGTGAGTTGTGGATTAGTGATTTCATAAATCCTTCATAAATAATCATGGCATGACTATTGGGTTGTTTTGAGCATAAACAAAATGCAGTTAGTCATGCCATGAGTAAAAAGAGTAACCTACTGAATTAGTCTTTGAAGAAACTGATTGAACAAGATGGAAACAGATAATACTTTGACACTACCTACTCTATTTTATAGCGAGCTAAAAGTTGTGAAAGAATTAGTGTATGATAAATGTGGTTTGGATTTGACCAACTTGAAGCAGCATTCGGAAAGTGCAGCATACGGAGCTTGTTCATTCAAACTAAATGGCAAGGAAATACAATTTCGTGTATCTAAAATTACTCCGACAAAAACAGGGCAGTTTGTTGCTATTTGGAAAAGAAACAAAGACGGTATAACAGCACCATATAACACTACTGACGACCTTGACTTTATCATAATTACCTCAAAAAGCGGAGACAACTTTGGACAATTTATTTTCCCAAAATCAGTTTTAGCCGAGCATGGAATACTAACAAATGATGGTAAAGAGGGAAAACGTGGCATTAGAGTCTATCCCCCTTGGGACCTTGCGACGAATAAACAAGCAGTAAAAACACAAAGTTGGCAATTAAAATATTTTTTGCCTATCAATGAAAACAACCAATACTCAGTACTCAAAGACATTTTTAATATTTAGTAGTTGGGAAGAATGTTTACACTAACAAGAGTTACTCCCCTTACCATTATCGCCCCATGTAACGAGATCCTCCTATTTTCGATTTGCGGTTTTCTTCGTATATATACGGAAAATTGCGTGAAAAAGATAGACAAACCTATCTCCGAGATAGGACATCCTATCTTTTTCACGCAAAAAACCGCAAGAAAGACTCGGCAACCTATCTTTTAGATAGCTCGTCCTATCAAAAAGATAGGTTCTTCCATCTCGGAGATGGATTGATGGTTCTTTTAGATAGATTTGCCTCTCCTAATCACTCATGGCATGACTTCACTTCATTTGGAAAATAAACAACTCTTTGCTAGTCATGCCATGAGTTGCATCTTCAAGAGGAGTAAAAAATATCGTTTGATAAATTTTTGGGAGAAAGCTTGGGGTGAAAGGTTAATTTTAGTTTTTAATTTGATACTTTAGGGTTTGAAAGATTATCAATTTTGACAGTATAAAAGTATTACAATTACCGACCGCCTCAACTTAACGATTCAACTACAAAAAATGAAACATCCTTTTGAAAATAATCTAAATGATTTTTACGAATATTTATTACTAGGACCTTTAACAGCAGTTTACTCGGCTAAGAGAAAAAATGAGACTAATGTCGTAAAGGAATTCTCAAACTTACTAATTGATAAATTTGCTATTCACTCTTCATCCTTCTTTCACTTATCGAAAGGTATTATAGAACTGAAAAAATCTAACGAAAAGGTGAAAATGAGAGCTTTCGACTTATTTACAGTTAACTCTACACTTAGGACAATGATCAGGTTGAACGCATTTAAAAATGCGAGTTATTTATAAAATTAGGAACTTTGTCAGATGAACTGGCAAACTTTCTTTCAAGACATTCCCGATTTT
>NZ_JACHKT010000022.1 GCF_014204325.1 Arcicella rosea | reverse complement strand
GAAAATCGGGAATGTCTTGAAAGAAAGTTTGCCAGTTCATCTGACAAAGTTCCTAATTTTATAAATAACTCGCATTTTTAAATGCGTTCAACCTGAATAAATTACAAAAGCTACTTGAAATTGATAATCCATCATTTGACGAATTATATTCGCTATTTGAATTTAAGGAAATTAAAAAAAATGATTTTGTATTAAAAGAAAACGACACCTGTAAGTTTATAGGATTATTGGAAGAAGGAATAATGCGAACATTTTATTTAAATGAAAAAGGAGAAGATGTAAGCTTATTATTTCACTTTAATCAGCAAATTGAAAATATTGTCTTTACAGATTATGAAAGCTTTCTATTAGGCACAAAATCAAAACTTAATATTCAAGCCCTTGAAAACTCAAAAGTTTATTTCATTAAAATTGATGATTGGGTTAATTTGTGTAATAAAAATTTATTCTGGACATACTTTTCAAAGAAAATGAGCGATAAAGTTTATCTATCTGCAAAAAAAAGAGTTGAGGACTTACTTTATTATACTCCAGAAAATAGATATCTAAAACTTTTAAAAGAGAACCCTTTAGTATTGCAAATGATCTCTCAAAAATATATAGCAAGCTACCTTGGAATTACCCCTCAATCACTAAGCAGAATTAGAAGCCGAATAATTACTAAATTAACTTAAGTGAATGCTCTTTCATTTCTAGTTCTATAGTTTTGCATTATTAAAACTGAGCAATAATGGCAGAAACAGTAAACATAATTGGAGCAGGAATTGGTGGACTGACAACTACCTTGACATTCAAACAGAGAGGACTGAATGTTAACATTTTTGAAAGTTCGGCAGAAATAAAACCTGTTGGAGCAGGAATAATATTGGCAAACAACGCAATGCAAGTGTTTCAAAAATTAGGCATTCAAGACAAAATTGAAAAAGCAGGTAATAAAATTTCCTTTATGAAAATTACTGACGACCAACTCACCCCCCTTTCAGTTGTCAATCTTTCAGAATACGAACAAAAATATAGTGTTTCAAATATTGCCATTCACAGGGGAGAATTACAAAAAATACTTGCCAACGAAATTGGCTACGACAATATAAAATTATCCAAACGCCTTTCAAAAATTGAAAAGAATGAACTTTTTAAGCTGACTTTTGAAGACAATTCCACCATTGAAAGCAAAATTGTAATTGGAGCAGACGGTATAAAATCAGTAGTAAGAAATCAACTATTTGAAAAAAGCACATTGCGTAATCCAAACCAAATCTGTTGGAGAGGAATTTGTGAAATAGATTTACCCCAAAAATATCATAACGAACTCAGCGAAGCTTGGGGAAAAGGTCAACGTTTAGGGTTTGTCAAAATCAGCGATAAAAAAGTATATTGGTATGCTTTGGCAAATTCAAAAAATGTAGAAGCCGACGAAGTAAACTTGATAGATTTTTTTAGTGAATTTCATATAGATATTTTAAATATTATTTCAGCTACCGCAAAAGAACAAATAATTGTAAGTGAAATTATTGACCTAAAACCAATTGACAAATGGCAATGCGAAAATGTTTGTTTGATTGGAGATGCGGCACACGCCACAACACCAAATTTGGGACAAGGAGCTTGCCAAGCCATTGAAGATGCTTATGTTTTAGGTAAATTGCTTGACAGTGGACTTGAAATACAAAATACTTTTGCAGAATATGAGAATTTAAGACGAAAGAAAGCACTTACGATTGTAAATACAAGTTGGACAGTTGGAAAAATGGCACATATAGAAAACAGTTTTGGGATTTGGTTGCGTAATTTCGCAATGAAAAATATCCCTAAATCAGCCAACAAAAAGCAAATGGATATGATTTTTAATTTGAACTAATATGACAACAGTAATAGCAACTATATTATTTTTGATTTTCTTGTTTATTTCCTCAATTCACTTCTATTGGGCATTTGGAGGAAAATGGGGAAGCGATGCTGTGTTGCCAACAAAAAACGACAACAATACAAAAGTGTTACAGCCTACCATTTTACCAACATTAATTGTTGCGATTGGCTTATTAGGTTTTGGTCTTTTCATTTTAGTAATGTCTGGACTGATAAGTTTTAACATACCTCAATGGCTTTCTAAATATGGACTTTGGATTATTGCAAGCATATTTACATTGAGAGCAATTGGAGACTTTAATTATGTTGGGGTTTTTAAGAAAATAAAACAAACAAAATTCGGAGAAAATGACACGAAATATTTTTCACCATTATGTTTGACAATTGGAATACTGACAATAATTTTAGAAGTAACAAAATAAAAACTTCTGCCAATAGATAAGGTTTCGTGGTGGCTGAAAGCCAAACCATGAAACAAATGTTGAACTTAACCTGGGCGGACGGCTAATCTCAAACTGGTAGTAAGTTAAGCGTAGCGTTCCTACGCCCCCAAACATAGCTTCAATTATCAAAACTACCTCACAAAAAAAGAGTTTTGAATACCAAATTCTACCATTCAGCATTCAAAACTCTTCACTCAAAATTCTTTACTTACACCGACATTATATCTTTTTCTTTATCAGCAAAAGCTGCATCAACTTTTACGATATAAGCATCTGTCATTTTTTGAATACGCTCCTCTCCTGCTTTTACAGCATCTTCAGAAACGCCATCATTTTTCAATTTTTTAATCGAACTGTTCGCATCTTGACGAACGTTTCTTACATTAATTTTTGCCGTTTCAATTTCCGCTTTTACTCTTTTTACTAAGTCACGACGACGTTCTTCGGTAAGTGGCGGAATATTTAAACGGATAATTTCGCCATCGTTCATCGGCGTTAAACCAATATTTGAGTTACGAATTGCTTTTTCGCATTCAGCAATCATTTTTTTCTCGAAAGGCTTTACTACAATTGTACGAGCATCAGGCGTATTGATTGATGCTGCTCCAGAAAGTGGAGTCATCATGCCATAATAATCTACTTGAATACCATCTAACATTGAAGGACTTGCTTTTCCTGCACGAATTTTTGAAAGCTCAATTGCTAAGTGCTTGAGTGCTCCATCCATCGTTTCTTTGGCTGCATCAATGTAAAATTCTATTTCTTCCATTGTTTAATTTGGGATTTTCTATATTGACTACAAGGTTTTCGATTGAATTAGAAAATCTTCATCGGTTTACCTAAATCATTAACTAATTAAAGTTCCTACTTCTTCTCCTCTTGCTAAATCTGCTAAATTATTATTTTTGTTCATATCAAATACAATGATAGGAACTTTGTTTTCTTGGCATAAAGTAAATGCCGTTGTATCCATGATTTTTAAACCTTTGCTGATTGCTTCTGCAAATGAAAGGTGTGTATAACGAGTAGCAGTTGGATCTTTTTCAGGGTCGGCAGTATAAACGCCATCTACTCTAGTTCCTTTTAAAACTACATCAGCTTCAATCTCAATGGCACGAAGTGCTGCAGTTGAGTCAGTAGTGAAATATGGGTTTCCAGTTCCCGCTCCAAAAATAACAATACGTCCTTTTTCTAAATGACGCATCGCTCTGCGACGAATAAATGGTTCACAAACAGCATCCATTTTGATGGCAGTTTGTAAACGAGTAAACATACCGTGTTTTTCTAAAGAACCTTGAATCGCCATACCGTTGATAACAGTTGCAAGCATTCCCATATAATCGCCTTGAACACGGTCAATACCTGCTTTGGCTGCGGCTGCCCCACGGAAGATATTTCCTCCGCCAATCACAATGGCAATTTCAACACCTAATTCTTTTACTTTCTTGATTTCAAGAGCGTATTGCTCTAAAATTGATGGGTCAATTACTTCACCATCTGAACTGAGGGCTTCGCCTGATAGTTTGAGAAGAATTCGTTTATACTTCGGTTTGTCCATGATTTAAGGTTTTTTTCGGAGGCAAAGATATACTTTTTTTTTATTTGGCGTGGGAAATTGTCACTTATCAAGTTAAAGACTTATTCAAATTCTATTAAAACTTGATTCTTTTCCACATTCTGTTTATTATTTACTTTAATACTTTTCACTTTACCATCGCCAGTAGCTTTCAAAACATTTTCCATTTTCATGGCTTCTAATATCAATAAAGAATCTCCTTTTTTGATACTATCGCCAACTTGTACTTGTATGGCTACGATAAGCCCAGGCATGGGTGCTTTCAAATCATTTACTTTGGCATTAGCAGCGTCAGTCATTCCCAATTGTTCCAACAACATATCAAAACGGTCTTTTACGTTTACAACAATTTGTTTTTTGTTCAAACTTAAAAGAAATGTTTTTGCTTGATAATCGGCTTCTAATACTTCGGCATTATACGAACGATTTTTATACAGAATATGAAAATGATTTTTGCGGATTTCAACAATATCCCAATCGAGTAATTGTTCGTCGATAGTTGTACCAGTATTATTCGATACGATGTTAAATGTTTTCTGGTTTACGATGGCTTTCAACATAAGAATTTAATTAAGATTTGTTCACCAAATATACACCAATAAGAATAATACTCATGCCTAAATAATGCTGAAATAATATAGCTTCGCCATCAAGTACTCCCCAAAGAATCGCCACGATTGGAATAAGATAAGTAACAGAACTTGCCAGCACGGCACTCGTCATCTGAATTAAACGATTGAAAAGTACCATTGCAATAGCTGAACCCAATACACCAAGTAACACAGCAAAAACTAATGCTTGAAGGGCATCAGGTTTTTCTAGTCTTGAGATAAAATCTGTAGAAAATAAAACGCCAGCGGCGATTGGACCGATGGTCATAAAAATACATGTAGTGATCAAAAAAGAATCGATTCCTAAACCTGTCAAATATTTCTTGGTAATATTCAGATTGATACCATAAAGTAAAGTAGCGACTACCACAAAGAGTGCATAGCCATTTATATGGAAACCAGTAGCACCAGCCAAAATCAATAAAATAGCTCCAATAAAACCGAGTATGATACCAAAGCTTTGGCGTTGGGTGATTTTATTTCCAAAGAAGCTTGCCCCAATAATCAAGGTAAACAAAGGCGTTGTAGAATTTAAAGCACCAGAAACACCGCTATCTAATTTTGAACCTGCTAACGAAAATAAGAAAGATGGCAAAAGATTACCTAGTAAACCTGCCAATAAAAAGTACTTAGCTTTAGCAAAAGGTATTTTCTTGAAATTGATGATAAAGAATGGAAGAAAGAAGCAAAAAGCCGAGAAAATACGCAATGAGCCGACTTGTGCGGGGTCAAAAACGACTAAGCTTTTTTTGACTAAAATAAACGAACTTCCCCATATTCCCGCTAAAAGTGCTAGTAAGCCCCAAACAAGTAAAGGTTTTTGAAGTTTCGTGGAGGTTGTTGTTGAAGTAGTAAGGGTTGTTTTCATAAAAAGATAACCAGCACAAAATCAAGAAAGTTTCTTCTGGGTTGAAGATAAAGTACTTTATAAAAAATTAAAAAGGCGAAGTAACGTTTAGGTTTACTTCGCCTTTTTTTAAGCTTTTATCAAAAATTCTTCTTCTCCATAAAAGACTGATACTTCATTGAGAATTCCTAGAATTTCTTCATAGTCCATCGAAGTAACTAATCGCATTCGGAATTCTTTAAAATGTGATATTCCTTTGAAGTAATTAGAATAATGCCTTCTCATTTCAACGATACCCACATGGTTTCCTTTCCAACGAATACTAAAATCTAAATGCTTTTTACAAACTTCGATTCTATCTTGAATCGTTGGCGGAGCAAGATGTTCTCCCGTTTTCATAAAATGTTTGATTTCATTGAAAATCCAAGGGTAACCAATGGATGCTCTACCAATCATAATACCATCTACGCCATAACGATTTTTATATTCTAGTGCTTTTTCTGGTGAATCAATATCTCCGTTACCAAAAATAGGAATTCTAATTCTTGGATTTTCTCTTACTTTGGCAATCAATCGCCAGTCGGCATCACCTTTATACATTTGCACTCTGGTTCTTCCATGAATAGTAAGTGCCTCAATACCAATATCTTGCAAACGTTCGGCTACATCTTCAATATTTTTAGTTGTATCGTCCCAACCTAAACGAGTTTTTACGGTTACTGGTAAATGTGTGGATTCCACAACGGCTCTGGTCATCAACACCATTTTAGGAATATCTTGTAATAAAGCCGCACCAGCACCACGACAAGCCACTTGTTTAACTGGACAACCATAATTAATGTCAATTAAATCTGGACCAGCATTGGTAGCAATTTCTCCACAATTTCTCATGGTTTCAATGTCAGAACCAAAAAGTTGAATACCAATTGGGCGTTCGTATTCAAAAATATCTAATTTCTGAATGGATTTCGCTGCATCACGAATTAGCCCTTCTGAAGAAATAAATTCAGTGTACATCAAATCGGCACCGTTTTCCTTACAAACTGCACGAAAAGGAGGATCTGAAACGTCTTCCATCGGAGCAAGTAGCAAAGGAAATTCACCTAATTCTATGTTTTTAATCTTGACCATTGTTCTTTTTCAATTATTCTCGGATGATTTTTTAAACATCCTTTGAGTGAATATTAATTTAAACAGCTTTTACGCTGTTTTTGATAATTGTCCACTGCTATTTTTTACGTAAATTTACAACCATTATGACAGAATTCGATACTTTTCGTCCACAAACTGAACGCCCCTTTATAGCCAAGCTATTGATTTTAGCGGGTTTGACCTTAATTTGCTTGTTTATTGGTTCCACAATAGGACTTTTCGCTCTTTCTGCAATTACAGGAATGCCTTTTACTGAAGCCGCTAATTTTCAACAACATCTCAACGATTATCCCAATACTTATCTTGGAATTATGGTGCTCCAGATGATTTCAACACCGATGGCATTTATTGGAGCGTCATTTTTTTATTGGTCGGTTATCGAAAAACAAAGCATTCAAGCTTTAAGTTTCCAAGCTACTAATTTACAAGTATTAATGCTAGTGGCTATTTTAGTGATTGGTTTCATGCCTTTTGATGCTATTTTTATTGAACTGAATCAAAAAATGCAATTGCCTGCATCAATGAAAGGCGTTGAAGAATGGATGAAAAATTCAGAAAAGTCAATGGGCGGACTCACCAAATTTATGACTAATTTCAAAAGCCCAGCACAATTTGCCTTGGCGATTTTTGTTGTTGCAGTATTGGCTGGCGTTAGCGAAGAATTATTATTCAGAGGCGTTTTACAAAATTTAGCCTTAAAAACTTTCAAAAATCCACATATTGCCATTTGGTTTGCTGCCTTTTGGTTTAGTTTTATTCATTTTCAATTTTTCGGTTTTATTCCAAGAATGTTATTGGGTGCCATGTTTGGCTACTTATATTACTGGACTCAAAATTTATGGTTATCAATGTTTGCCCATTTTGTAAATAATGGTTTTACATTATTGATGGCTTATCTTTACCAGATGAAAGTAATCAAAGCCGATATTGAACAAACAGATTCTGTACCAGTTGGCTTTGCATTGGCTTCATGTTTATTTACTGTATTATTACTTCGTTGGTTTTGGCAACACAGTATTTACAGAAGTGACGATTGATTTATCTTCGTGTTGTATCTAAAAATAATGCTATTTAATGAATGATTGGAAGAAAATTTACGAATCTGCAAATCCATTTAAAGCAGATTTAGCGAAAGCTTATTTGGAAGATGAACACCAAATCAATGCAGTTGTAATCAGTAAAAGAGATAGTTCTTATCTTATCGGTCTGTGTGAAGTATATGTTCACCAAAAAGATGCTGTTTTAGCCAAGTTTTTATTGGATAATGAAGGAGGTTTAGAAGAAAGTAAAGAAATTGCATAAGTATCACTAATTTAAAAATAATCAATATGAATGAAAAACTACAAGGAATGTCGAATCTGAAACAAAGGGTAATTGCAGCGGTTGTGGCTGTTCCTTTTTTGATATTTTGCATTGTTTTTAGCGATTGGACTTTCTTTGGGCTTTTTGCTATTATTGCCATCTTAGCACAGCTTGAATTTTATAAATTATTAGGGCTCGACGGCGATGAACCTTTAACTTATTACGGTACTTTTTGTGGCTTTATATTGGTTTCAGTTACCTTCTTTATCGAAAAAGGAATTATTCCCGAAGCCAATTATTATATACTTTCACCTTTAATGGCTTTGATATTTTTCATCAAACTCTACAAAGCACAAGATGAAAAACCTTTTAAAAATATCGCTTATACTTTTTTAGGCGTTATATATGTAGCATTACCATTTGCACTAATTATCATTTTGGCATTTTTAAATAGTACAAATTTTAGTTGGCAACGTCCTTTAGGTTGTTTATTTTTGTTGTGGGCAAGTGATACAGGTGCTTATTTTGCTGGAACAAAGTTTGGTAAAACTAAGTTATTTGAAAGAGTATCACCTAAAAAATCATGGGAAGGAAGTGTTGGTGGTTTTTTAGCTTCGATGCTCGTTTCATTTATTCTTTCAAAATATTTCAATGACCTTCTAACTTGGCAATGGTTTGGTTGTGGAGCAATTATTGTAGTAGCGGGTACTTATGGAGATTTAGTAGAATCTTTATTTAAAAGAAGTATTAAAATAAAAGACTCTGCTTCAACAATTCCAGGACATGGTGGTTTCTTAGATAGATTTGATGGTTTGTTACTTTCTATTCCATTTATCATTACTTTTTTAAAGTTGTTTCCGTAAATTTAGCCTGAATTCTGCTAGACTTACAAAACGTTAAAAACTGTTAAAGCCACACAAGATTTTCAATTGAAAACGTTAAATTGAGTAAGTTTACATAAAATTCATCATCTGAAAGTGAAACGATGCTATTAAAATTAAAATACATATTTACAATTGCTTTTATCATTTGTCTATCTCAATACACTAGCTTTGGACAAGGACAAGACAAATCCGTGATTTTTTCGGGTAGAGTTGTTGCCGACCGTAGTTCTGAGTTTTTACCAAATGCTTATGTTTTCAATCCACAGTCAGGAAGAGGTACTTTGACAGACGATTTTGGTAATTTCTCTTTGTATGTATATCCTGGTGATAGCGTGGTATTTACTTATGTTGGTTATAAAAAGAAATATTACATCATTCCAAGAACCAACGATCAAACTCAAGTGGCTACCATTTTTATGACGGAAGATTCTAAGATGTTGGCAGAAGTAAAAATTTATCCATACAGAACAGAAGATGAATTTAAAAAAGCATTTCTGGACATGAAGTTGGATAATGAAGCAGGAAGAAAAGCTTTAGCTAAAAACCTTGAGCAATCGAAACTAAATGTATTGGCTTTAAGAGCTGGATTGAGTGGTGCAGGAAATTTTAAGAATTTTTCAGACCAAATGACTTTCTCAGCTGCTAATAGAAGCTTCGTGCAAAGTCCGTTAATGGCATTTACCAATCCTTTTGCTTGGGCAAATTTCATTAAGTCAATCAAAAATGGAGATTTAAAAAAGACTGAGTACAAAAAAGCTTATGAAGATGCTCCTTCTGAGGGGATTTCTCGTCAGAAATTCCTGAAAGAACAAAAAACTGGAAATTAAATTGAATGTTATTTTGCTTAGTTACATTTTCCAGTAATTTTCACAGCATTTATCAATGATAAAAACTTCCAGAAAAACGGTTCGTTTGAACTGTTTTTTGGAAGTTTTTCCTTTTTATAAACATATTTAACCACTTTGAATATTGGAGTTTATTACTGAATCATACCGAATTAGAATTACCGAAGTAGATGCCCACAGCAATCTGACGATTCCTGCTTTGAATGGACTTTTTCAAGAAATGGCTTGGCGACATTCTGTTGTTGCTAATGTTTCTGCTCCAGATTTGAGTGCCCAACATAATATTACTTGGGTGCTATCTCGTATGAAAATATGGATTGAACAATTACCATCTTATGATGAAACAGTTGTCGTAAAAACATACGTTCAAGAAATAGACAAATATTTTTACTATCGTGATTTTAAGGTTTATAATGCCGCTGGTGTAGAAATAATTCGAGCAAATGCCTTATTTGGTTTGATTGATATTGCTCGCCGAAGAATAACTTCTGTGCCAGATTGGATGCGTGCCATCACACCAACTTGTGGAAGCGAAAAACCTGTGCAAAAGGTTGCTGGAAAAATATTACCCTTGACTACTGTTGAAACACAAAGAGATTTTGATATTCGCTGGCATGATATTGATTCAAATCAACATGCAAATAATAATCGATATGTAGAATGGCTAATGGAAAGTGTTCCTACCAATGTGTTGAACGATGGAGTACTGAAAACTTTTGAAATTATTTTCAAGAACGAAAGTCTTTTTGGAGATAAAATCATCACACAAAGCCAAAGAGGAAATGATGGATTTATTCACAAAATGGTCAATCAAAACGGACTAGAATTGGTGACTGGCGAAACTGTTTGGACATTAGAATGAGGAGTTGAGAGTGCTGATTTTTGAGTTTCAGACAAAAACTCAGCACTAAAAGCTACAAAGTAACAATTCCTAGTTTTATCGCCACTATAACAATTCCTGTTCTTGTTTTTACTTTCATTTTGTAGAATGCTTGTTCACGATAGCCATCTACCGTTCTGGCACTACAACACATCAAATCTGCGATTTGATTATATGTAAGTTCTGTACAGGCATGGCGAACAAACTCCAATTCACGGTCGTTCAACCCTAGTTCTTTGATGGGATTTTTAACTTTTTCAGGATTCAAGCTTTTCAATAATTTATCCGTCACAAATTCTGTGTAGTGGAATCCCTTATTGATAATATTATCTAAAGCTATTCTGAGTTCAGAGGGTTTACAGCCTTTCAGCAAATAACCTTTAGCACCATTTCTTAACATGCCAACAATCGCCTCCTCTTTATCGAACATCGAAAGTGCTAATACTTTTACTTCTGGATAGTTATTTTTTAGCCATAAAGCCGTTTCATAGCCATCCATTTCAGGCATATTGATGTCTAGCAACACAACATCTGGAATCATTTTTAATTTAAAGTGCTGTATCAATTCTTTTCCATTACCAACCTCAAACATCACTTCATAAGTTTCCATTTTTTGAACTAAACCTGCCAAAGCATTGGCAAATAAAGTATGGTCATCTACAATAGCAATTTTGTATTTCATTTTTAAAAACTTACTTAGTGGCTTAACGTAATTGTAATTTGTGTTTCTTTTCCGATTTCAGAACTAATCTGGCAAGTCCCTCCTATCAGTTTTACTCTTCTTTGAATATTTCTAAGTCCTGCACCCGACTGATTCATTTCATTTTGCTGAATTCTTTCGATGTCAAAACCTTTTCCATCGTCTTTAATCGTAAGCTCAAAAGTTTCGGGCTTGTAGCTTAAAAGTACCGTTAAATTTTTGGCTTTAGAATGCTTGAGAGCATTATTTAAAATCTCTTGGGCTACTCTAAATAAGACAATTTCTCGTTCATAACCAAGCGAATACTTTTCGCCAACAATATTGATTTCTGTAGCAAATCGTTTTGTTTTGCGGATTCTAGCAATTTCGTGCGAGAGACTTTCTTCTAAACCAAATTGTTGTACAAAATCTCCATCAAAACTTTTTGTCAAAGCACGTAAATCATTGATAGACTGATTGATAATTTCATTCGTTTGTTTGATATAACCATCTTTATCATCGCCTTCCTCTTCCATGACATTCAAATTAATTCTAGCCACAGAAAGTAATTGACCAATATTATCATGCAATTCCTGAGCAATATCCTGCAAAGTCTGGTTTTGAATTTCTAATTGAGATTTAAGAATCTCTTGTTCGTAAGCAATTTTAAGAGCTTGCTTTTCTTGACGGTGTTTTGCTTGGCGTTTTTGGAAGAGAAAAACAAAGGAAATAATAAAAGTAACTAGAATACCAAAAATGATAATCCCAACAATAAACGTAAGTAGAATTTCATAATTACTTCCCATATTGGTCAGAGATTGTATTTTGTTTTACTAGAAATGCAACGATAAATGAGCTGTAATAGATGTAGTTGGAGAAGTATCTGATATATCTTAGTATTATGTCCAAATAAGTGTTAGAATCAATAAAAAAATTATGCGTACCTAAATCAAAAATGCTTGTAATACTAAAAATTAACATCCCACTACTTATCCAAAAAAAAGGAAAATTTTTGAGTTTCTGATTAGTCTCGATTATTAAAAGTCTTTTAAAAAATGTAAGTGCAAGAAATATAAAAAGGAATAATTCAAAACAAATGTAGTAAGAATTAAATGATGGGATAGGTTGAATCCAAATACTTGTGACAGTACCTAACACTATGACAAATGGTATTAAGTAAAAAAATACTTTAATCTTTGTCTCTTTGTAATAACCTAACAGCACTAAAGCACATTGCATTGGTGTAAAGATATGATATACAATTATGTTTGTACCTGATTTCATTGCTAATTGCCAAGCAATAATTTCAACTATGAGTGTTATTAGTACAAGCAATAAGAAACACTTATTGCTTGTACTAATAACTTTGAATCTAAAAACACCTACCATTGTTGCTAAAGCAAGAATAAATAAATAGACCAAATACCAATTCATATTAAATTATTTTATACTCAATTTAATTCTTTTTTATATAAGTTCCATTCATTACTTCTATCCATTCTAATTTAGTAAATAAATCATTGCCATCGTCAGTTCCATTTCCTGGGGGACATTCATTAGGACACGGTCCCCATTGATCTTGAATTAACTTTTCTCTATCCTGAGGTTTTGATGGATCCCACCGCATAGAACCATTTTTTTCTACCATAAGAATAAATGATAAAATCTTTTTGTTTTCAACAGTTCTTAAAGCAGGATATAAACGTATTTTGTCTATAGGGCTAGGGTTTTTCTGTATTTCATTTATTATCTCTTGGACATCCCTTACACTTAAAGCATAGCTTTTGTGAAAAAGCTCACGAATTTCATTCGGTGTTTTGGCTTTAACCATAAATTTATAAAGAGAATCTATCATAGCTTTAGCGCTATCAGGTTTAGTGGCAGATTTTTCACCATTTGAAGTAATCACATCGGGAGTACCTAAATCCGTAGTAGTACTTGAATCAGTATCTACTTTAACTTTGTCAAAATAAACAAACACAAGCAATCCTCCAACAAACAATCCAATAAAAGCAGTAATTAGTGGGTTTCCAAATAGTTTTTTCATGATAATTTAAGCGGTTTATGTTTAACAATTGATTTAACTATTTGAAACTACTATTTAATCATCATTTACACAATAGGCATTTTTACTAAAACCATCAAAATCAACAAATTAAAGGATTTTTATACTAAAATACCGTATTTCTACCCAATCAATACGGGGAAAATACGGAGTCATTTTTTAGTCTTTTTATACCTTCTCTGATGTCCGAAAACTGATAGCTGAACGCTACTTATTTCCACCATGCTAAACCATTCCCCAAAATCTTATGTTAATTTTGAAGTATTATTGAAAACCACCTCAATATTTCAAACAAATTAATGAGAAAAGAAGAAAAAAGCGGGCAAATATTTGATATACAAATCCTTCAAAGAATTTATAGTTTCCTTACTCCTTATCGATTACGATTTTGGTCTTTGGTTGTCATCATCATGGTTTCGGCTTGTGTGGTGCCACTTAATCCATTGTTAATTCGCCATACTATTGATAATTATATCGTAGCTGGCAATTATCCGATGCTTGCCAACATGCTTTTGTTGATGATTGGGGTTTTGCTCTTACAAGGTTTTCTGCAATTTGTAAGTGCCTACATGGCTGGCTGGTTAGGACAAACCGTTATTCGTGACATCCGTGTGCAACTATACGAGAAAATACTTTCGCTTCGACTAAAGTTTTTTGATGATACGCCCATCGGTCGTTTGGTGACTCGTACTGTTTCGGACATTGAAACGCTTAATGATGTATTTTCAGAAGGTTTGGCGGCAATAGCTGGCGATATTCTACAATTGGTTTTAATTACGGGCGTAATGTTTTGGACAGATTGGCGTTTGACTTTGCTTTGTCTTTGTACCGTTCCGTTCATGGTAATTTCTACTTATTTTTTCAAGGAATATATCAAGAAAAGCTTTAATGAAGTACGTTTGGCTGTTGCTAATTTGAATTCCTTTGTGCAAGAACACATTACAGGAATGAACATTGTACAAATCTTTAATTCCGAGAAATTAGAGTATGATAAATTTATAAAAATCAACGAAGTACACCGTGACGCACATATTCGTTCTATTTGGGCATATTCGGTTTACTTTCCACTTGCCGATGTAATTTTAGCCGCAGGAACGGGTTTAATTGTTTGGTTTGGTTCAAAACAAATTCTTACACACGATATGACATTGGGGACACTTACAGCTTTTATCATGTTTATGAACTTGTTTTTTCGTCCGATTCGCTTTTTGGCAGACCGTTTCAATACGCTTCAAATGGGAATTGTTTCAACCGAAAGAATTATTAAATTGTTGGAATCCAACGAATATGTCGTAAACAACGGTACTTTTAAAGCCGATAAACTAAAAGGAAATGTACGTTTCGAAAACGTTTGGTTTGCTTACAATGACGAAGAATATGTGTTGAAAGATATTTCTTTTGAAGTAAAACAAGGCGAAACCATTGCTTTAGTCGGAGCAACTGGTGCAGGAAAATCTTCAACGATTAATTTATTAAGTCGTTTTTACGAAATCAATAAAGGTAAAATTTTTGTGGACGATGTCGATTTACAAGATTATGAATTGAATAGTCTGAGAAGTAAAATTGGTGTGGTTTTGCAAGATGTATTTTTGTTTTCTGACACGATTGAAAACAATATTACTTTAGGCGATAAAAGTATCACGAGAGAAAAAATCATAGAAGCGGCAAAATTGGTTGGTGCACATGATTTCATTGAACGCTTGCCTGACGGTTACGACTACAATGTAATGGAAAGAGGTGCAACGCTTTCGGTTGGGCAAAGACAATTGATTTCATTCGTAAGAGCTTTGGTTCACGACCCTAAAGTAATTGTGTTGGATGAAGCTACTTCGTCGGTTGATACTGAAACAGAAGAAATGATTCAGAATGCGATTTCAAAATTAATGAAAGGCAGAACTGCAATTGTTATTGCTCACAGACTTTCTACTATTCAGAATGCTCATAAAATTTTGGTATTAGACAAAGGAGAAATCAAAGAAGAAGGCACACACGATGAACTGTTGGAAAAAGATGGCTGGTATGCAAGTTTACATAAAATGCAGTTTGTAACGGCGTAGATTAGCTTTAAGATGTGAGCGATGAGCTTTCAGAAAAATCAATAGGGCTGGAATTAACTCCAGCCCTATTGATTTTAATATTGATATTTCACACGAAAACCCGAAATCAACATTCCTAAATCTCCAATCGAATTATCCTATAATCTTCTTTAAACTCGCCAAGATTACAACGATACCTACCATAATCATCAAAGCTTTTACAGGTAATTTACTTGACAAACGTGCGGCGATTGGTGCGGCTACGATTCCACCAAGAATTAAACCCAAAATTACTTGCCATTGCGAGAAGCCAATAACAAAAATAAAAGTCAACGATGAAGAAAGTGAAATAAAGAATTCAGCCAAGTTAACAGAACCAATGGTATATTTCGGATGACGCCCCGAAGCAATCAACGTAGAAGAAACAATTGGTCCCCAACCACCACCTCCGATAGAATCCATCATTCCACCAAACCAAGCCAAAGGTCCAATCATTTTTACGTTTTTCTTTTGTTGGCGTTTTACCAATGCTTTTTGGATAATTATCACACCCAAAATCAAGGTATAAACAGAAACCGCAGGTTTAACGTATTGCATATAACTATCCGCTAAAGTAGAAAGTGCATAAGCACCTAAAACAGCACCAATTACACCCGGAATTAATACTGCTTTGAACAATTTAGAATTTACATTCCCAAATTTTAAGTGCATATAACCCGATACTCCACTCGTAAAAATTTCAGAGGCATGAACACTCATGGAAATAACCGCAGGAGAAACCCCCACATTGGCAAGGAAAGTAGAAGCCGTTACTCCATAAGCCATTCCTAACGCTCCGTCAATCATTTGGGCGATGAATCCTCCCAAAATATAATATAAAATATCAGAATTAATTTCGTGAAAGCCTGTGGTAATATTCTGAATCGTGAGGTAAGTGAAAACAAAATATCCTACAATCATTAAAGCCAAAGCATTGAAAAAATGAATAGCTACTTCATAAATCGTTCTTTCTCTTTTCCAAATTTTAATAATTGCCTCCTCAAAAGGATTTTTAGAAGACTTTTTTTTCTCAACAACTGGTTTAAGATTAGTCGGTGATTCGATTTCCATAAATGTTTTAATTCATTGTTTCCTACAAAGTTAATAGACTTTAATTAATCTACAATACAAGTAGAGTTATTAATTAAAATTTAATCTTTAGCAAAGAAGTACTTTTTAAACGTATTTCTCAAGTAGAAAACAAATTAAGTTGGAAAATGAAAACCAAAATCCTAGTATTAAAAATACTAAGCCAATAATTTCAGTGCTTCTTGAATATATGACAATCCTTTTTCAGAATATGTCAAGGACAAAGCAAACTGATGCCCGTGTGCATCCATTTTCATCAATGATTTTTTGAGAATATTAATTACTTTTTCAGCATCATGTTTTGTATGAAATTCTTCATACTGAAATTGTAAAAAAACAAGACACAAAGCGTTTTCCATTGTTTGTACTTCAGGGTCAGTTTTGATTCTCTGTTTAAGTACAATTCTCTCAACTTTAGCAATTTCGTCTAAATCAAAACCAACATTAAGTAATATTTCTTTAGCTTTTAGGGCATGAAACTGCCCTAAATCTTTACGCCAAGTCAAATAGCCTACTCTTCCTTCGGCGTAGCTTTCTCTCGCTATTTCCCAACGCCCAATGTGTTGGCATCTAGACGCAAGTAATAAAGCTTCGCTTGCATCAGGTGCTAGTTTGAGTACCCAGTCGTACAATTGAATCGCCAAAAAATACTCTTGCGGGTATTTTTCTCCCTCCCACTCAAAAACATTTTTATCGGTTTTGTTATATTCATCAAATTTTTGATAAGCATCCGTTAATTTTTCCATCGGCTTGAAATTGGTTAATTAATTCATTCAGATTTTAGGGTTCTGAAAGTAAATCTCAAAAATAAAAATTTACAAAACAATATGGTTTTATACTGAGATTTATAAAGTTCATAAGATAGGATTCTATTAATTACCATAACTTGCTGTTAAAAAAAGATTTATCAAATAATTTTGAAATTTTAATAATTGACAAAATACCATCCAATCCATATTTTCAGTAACTTTTACGGTGAAAATCCAACATAAATAATACAAAAATGAATACAAAGTAACTTTTTTTCATTAGTTTGCAATATGATTGATACGAGACGCCACTCCTATCAATTTTTTACATAACTGCTTTTTAATTAGATATGAATAACTTCACTCCGCCAAATGAATTTATTGCAATTCAAATTGAAGCTCTAAAGGAAAACGATTTCGATTTCGTTCTTGATGTTGCTTCAAATATATTTGACACTTCCGTCATTTGTGTCTCCTTTTTAGGAGCCAAGAAACAATGGCACAGGTCACAAAGTAACCATCCATTCAGCTTAACCTTTCAGTTAAGTTGCTATCTTCTCCAACATCAGTTTGAGCAAACAGATGACATTTTTACGGTCAATAATCCTAAAGAAGATTTCTTTTTAACTAATGGTATTTCATCTATCACAAGCAAAGCATTGTGTTTATCCAATGGAGCCATATTTGGTCATATTTCCTTATTGAATATAAAGTATGTTGAACTCACGATTAAAGAACAAAATATATTTAGAGCTTTCGCTCAGAAAACTATTTCACTGGTAGAACAGAGTCAGCTCAATTTAGAAGAACTCATTTTCGAGAGGAATCAATTAAAAGTATTATTAAGTTCAACCAACGATTATATATGGTGCATAGATAAGAACTTAAACCTTATTTCTGCTAATAAAACATATATAGAAGCTATCAAAAAACATACTGGGGAAACGCCCAAAAAAGGAGATTACTTTTTACTAAAAGGGATTCATTCAGGCGAATTAATAGAAAATTTCAAAGGTCACTGTGAACGAGCTTTTAAAGGAATATTCTTCACCGTTAATACTCATATTTCAGGTACAAAATGGTATAACGAACAATGGCTAGAACTTTCCTTTCATCCAATTATTGAAAAAGGACAAGTAGAAAAACTGGTTATCAATGCTAGAAATATTACCAAAAGAAGAAAAGATAAAGAGAAGTTAAAAAAAAGTAAAACTCAATACGAGGCACTTTTTCTATCGAACCCACAACCCATGTGGATTTATGACATCGAAACACTTGCTTTTTTAGAAATCAACGAAGCTGCTATTCGCCATTATGGTTATTCAAGAGAGGAGTTTTTAAAAATGACACTCTTGGACATTAGACCCAAAGAAGACGCCTACAAATTTCTTGACCTTTCAAATCCCAATGAAGAACTTGAAGATACTCAATATGAGTGGAGGCATATCAAAAAAGACGGAAAGACTATCTCAGTACTTATAACCACACACGGTATAAAATACCAAGGACGCAAAGCACGCCATGTACTAATCAATGATATCACCGAACAGAAACTTCATTTACTACTTCTTGAAGCCGAAAAAACAAATACTGCTGCTCTTATCAACAGTACTGACGATTTAGTGTGGAGTATCGATAGAGACCAACGTTTGGCAACCGCAAATGATGCATATTTACACTTAATTAAACAAATTTATGGTGTTACTTTAAAACCAGGAGATTTTGTTAATGATTTTGATGGAATTATTGACCAAACTAGAAAAGAGTGGGATGCTTTACATCAACGAGTGTTACAAGGAGATTCTTTTACCTACGAATCATATACTCCAGAAATAAGCTCAATTTGGGGTTCATGGACAGAAATTATATTCAATCCAATCAGAGAGGGCAATGAAATTAGAGGTGCAGCAATGTTTGGTAGAAATATCACTAAACGAAAAATAATTGAACTGGAACTGGAAACAAATCAAAGAATTTTATTAGAAACAAGTGAAATTGGAAGAATTGGTGGTTGGCAATTTGATATTGCAACTAAAAAAGTTACGTGGGGTTCAATTACTAAAGAGATTCATGAAGTACCGATTGACTATGAACCTACTTTTGAAAGCAGTATGTATTCTTATAAAGAAGGAGAAAGCAGAAATGCTATCATGTCAGCGGTGAACAAAGCAATACATTCGGGAATGCCATACGATTTGGAAGTACAAATCGTTACTGCTAAGGGAAGAGAAAGATGGGTAAGAGCTAAAGGAAGAGTAGAATTAGCACAAGGAAAACCTATACGATTGTATGGGATGGTTCAAGATATTAATGACCAAAAGAAACATCTTGGAGCAATAGAAGCACAAAACAAACAATTACGTGAAATTGCATGGATGCAGTCGCATGTTGTGCGGGCACCAGTGGCACGTATAATGGGTATTATCAATTTATTAAACGATTTCGATAGTGTTGAAATAAGCAAAGAAGAACTACTACAAAATATTCTTGATTCTGCTTACGAAATTGATGGAATTATCCGAAAAATCAACAACACGATTCAAATAGATCACAACCATATTTTAATATGAAACTCAATTTATTAATAGTAGATGATGACAAAATGGTGCAAACTTTGCACTCAATTATAGCCAAAAAAAGCGGATTGACTGATTCTCCAATAAATTTTGCTGATGGGCAACAAGCATTTGACTTCATCGTCAACAATCATGGAGATGATGCCTATTTGATATTGCTAGACATCAACATGCCAATTATGAATGGATGGGAATTGTTGGAAGCTTTACAAAAACAAGCCCTCAAAAATCAAATTTATGTGGTAATGGTTAGTTCTTCAATTGACCAGCACGACCTCGACAAAGCAAGTACTTATGAACAAGTAATTTCTTATGTTTCAAAACCTTTAACCAAAGATATTCTGGAAGGATTAAAAGCCCAGCCACAGGTAAAACATTTTTTTGAGAACTAAAAAGCTATATGCTTTTACTGGCAAATGGAATTATTGGAAGGATAACATTTCAATAATTCCATTTTTTATTAAACAATGGTAAGTATTTTTACTTATTATCATTTTATGATTTTAAGATTAAAAAAGAATTAAAATCATAAAAAAAGACATTATTTCTAATTTTTAGCTTAATGTTTAACAGTAGTTCTTACAAAAAATCGTTGATTCAATCGTTTTTAGGATATTTTTATAGTTATACACTTTCAGTAGCCTTCAAAAAAAAATCATTTCCTCATTTTTTTCTATTCTATCATTTCGAGTAGCAATTCGTCTATACTTATCCTTATCTAATAGAAAAACTTCCAAGATATGCTATATTTTCTATCTTATTTCATAAAAAAACAACAAAATATTAAAAAAAGAGTTGAATTCTTCAGCTTTTATCCTCTGAATCCATCATTTGGCAATTAAAATTTTTGTTTGCAACTTTCGTTATCCAAGTGCAATAAGTGTTTTTACTTATACTTATTATAAAGCTCAGTAAGGTTTATTTTTTATACTGAGGCTTTCTGGAAATTAAATTCTGAAACAAAACCATACAACTTAAACATCATATTGTTATGAAATCTAATTTTTTTTGGGCGAGCTTATTACTAGTAGCTAGTTATGGTTCGTTTGCTCAGGAGGTTCCTTCAGGTGACCCTGGGTATAGCACAAGTAATTATAAACACCCTAATAAAGCAGCTGCGGCAGCTAAAAAAAATAACAAAAAAGGGTTTCCTATCAGCGAGAATGTCGCAATCAATAGGAATTACAAACAAGTAGGTACACAAACTACAGAAAAAGGATTGAGAATTATTAGGAATCAACCAAAAGAAGAGTATTTGACTTGGCAAAATCCAAAAATGCCTTTTACTAAAAAAGTTATTAAAGATGTTGAATTAGCCAGCGATACAGCGAAAAAAAATGATATTACGATAGATTAATCATACTCGCTGTTCATTAAAGCCTCCTTATCTGTGCTTTTTAAGCTTAGATAAGGAGGTTTTTTAAATATATAAAATTAAACTATAGCAATGCGAATTTGTATTTATCAAATATTTTAGACCGTAAACTAAATAATCACTCAACAATTGAGCACAATACAATAAATTGCAATCAGTAAATAGTTCTACACCACTTTTATTGATACCTCGATAAACTTCTCTCATTACTTGATATATGATTAACTGCAAATACTTTGGTATAACTCTTCCTTTAATCTCCCAAAAATCCTAAGCTTTATTTCAAAAAAATAATATTCTCTTTTAACATTCACTTTTAGGCTTCCATCAAAAAAACAGCAAAATATTACCGAATTCTATGCTTTAAATCTCGTTGTTAACAAACTTTTGTGTAAGTTGTAATACCAATTAAATGTATAATATTTCCAACAATGATTTCAATTGTTAGTTTTATTGTTGATCGATGGTTTCTGAAAATTAAAAACAATCTGAATAAAAGTGGAGAATACATCAACAAAAAACCAAAATATTGAAAAAAGCATTGATAGTTCACCTATAGCAATGTTTCAGTTGGTATTATCAGCCGATGGAAGCATCTCGTTTCTCTACATCAGTAAAGATATTGAACATATTTTTTTCAAAGCAGATAAAACCTCTTTCCTAAGTAATCCTACGCTCTATCTTGAGTCGATATTTCAAGAAGATTACCATGACTTTTTTACTACTCTCCAAACTTCACAAAAGGAACAATCTAATTGGTTTTATGAATTCAGAATTAAAGAGCATGAACATAATTTTCGCTGGATAAAAGTATTCGCAAATCCTGAAAATAATGTAGATGGTTCAACAATTTGGCATGGCTATTTCAAAGATATTTCTACTCGTAAAGCAAAGGATGAGAGTTATAAAATGATAGAAAAACGTTTTAGTACTATTATTGAAAACTTTACGGAAGGCTTTGCATTAATTGATACTGAAGGTACAATTTTAGAAATTAGTACATCAGGCAAAAAAATATTAGGTTTCTACAACGACGAAAATACATCTACCATCAAAGCCAAATTGAAAATACACCCTGAAGACAAAGCAGCTTTGGGTAATCTTTTCTTAGAAGTAATTGACAATCAATACCAAGCCAAAACAATAGAATTTAGGATTATCATGCCTGATGGTTCAGAAAAATGGCTTGAAACAACCATTCATAACTTCCTTGAAAACCAAGCAATTAAAACTGTGTTATTGAATTTTAGAGATATTAATGAACAAGTTTTGGCAAGAAAGCAAAGAGAATTTGATGCAAGAAACTTGAAGTCATTAATTGATAATACCTCTGACATTGTTTGGAGTGTAGATACTTCTTTTCGCTTAATTTCTTTTAACACCGCTTACGAAAAATTGATTTTTGACTACATCCAAGAAAGTATTTACCCAGGCAAAAATATGTTAGAAACCCTAACATTTAGCCAAACTCATTTAGCCTTATTTACTTCGTATTATAAAAGAGCATTTGAAGGAGAAACCTTTACGGCACAATACAATATTACTTACTTGAAAAATTTATGGAGAGAAGTATCATTCTATCCAATAAAGCTTGATGGTAAAGTAATAGGAACTGCCTGTTACGGCAAAGATATAACTGAAAGAAAGCTAAACGAAGTTGCTTTACAAAAAACAAATGAACAATTATTAGCAGCCCAAAGCATAGCAAAATTGGGTTATTGGGAAGTAGATTTAGTTGGAGAAAACCACTTCTGGTCGGAAGAAATGTATTATATTTTTGAGCTTGATTTTACTCAAAGTCCTCTCAATTTAGCTGATGCAATAAAGTATGTACATGAAGAAGATAGAGAAAAACTCCTTGAACAGCATCAATTAATGATGACCGAGAACAAGTATTTGAATCTTGATTTTCGGTTAAAAATGCCCAATGGACAAATAAAGTATTTGGTCATGGATGCCAGACTCCACAAAGACGAAAATGGGAAAGATATTCAAATAAGAATTACTTCACAAGATATTACAATAAAGAAAAAGGTTGAAAATGATGTTATTCAGCGAGAAAAACGTCTTAAAGCGTTTTTTGAAAAAAGTACGGAGGGTATCGCAATTGTAAATGCTGACAAAAAAATTATTGATATTAGTCCAGTCGGGAAAAAAATATTTGGAATTAATACTCTTGAAGAATATGATAAAAATTTAGTTCACCCAGATGATTTAATAGGATTACGTTTGGCTTTTCAACAAGTATATGAACAACCAGATTCTTCCCCAACAGCAAGTTTTAGGTATATAAAAACCAATGGTGAATTATTATGGATTGAAACCCATTTTAATAATCAATTGACTGAACCGTCAATTCAAGGTATTATCATGAACTTCATGGATATTACCAAAAGGAAAAAGGCTGAACAATTGCTTAAAAGTGAGCAATATCTATTAAGGACAATCATTGATAATTTACCCCTCAATGTGTATGTAAAAGATTTAGCATCCAGAAAAACGCTAATCAACAAAGCTGAACTTGAATACTTAGGATTCAAAGACGAAAAAGAAGGTATCGGTAAGAGTGATTATGAAACTTTCACAGCAGAGTATGCCAAAATTTTTATTGAAGAAGACCAAACTGTTTTCAACACAGGAGAAGCAATTATCAATAAAGAAACATTAATTGAAGACCCAACCAAAAGACGAGTATGGTATTTGTTATCTAAAATTCCTCTTGTGAATGAACAAGGTAAAATTGATAGATTAATAGGTATTAGTATTGATATTACTGAACAAAAATTGGTACAAGAACAACTCATTGCAAGTGAATTGATGTTTAAAAACCTTGCTAAAAGTGTTCCAGGAGTAGTGTATCAATTATGTATTGAAGCCGATGGCACAACACATTTCCCATATTTAAGTGCTAAAATTCAAGAAATATTCGGAATAGATTTTGACAACAACGCAAGAGATTTAGCTAAATATATTTATTCTGAAGATAAAACAACATTCTTGAATTCTGTTTATTTATCAATGGTTAGTAGAAGTAATTGGAACTATGAAGGAAGAATACTAACTGATAATGGTGAATTAAAATGGTTTCAAGGAATTTCTAGCCCGACATTTTTAGGGGATAAAATAATTTTTAACGGAATCTTAATAGATATTACTGAGCGAAAAAATGCTGAAGAATCTAAAAAACACCTTCGTCAATTAGAACTTTCATTGGAAAAAGAGAAGGAGATAAACTTATTAAAATCAAGATTCATTTCATTTGCTTCGCATGAATTCAGAACACCATTGGCAACGATTGTCACAAGTATTGATATTCTGGGAATTTACATCAACATGCTGTCGGATGTTGAGACAAAAGAAAAATTAAAACATCATCTCAACAGAGTTACTTCACAAGCGAATCGATTGACAGAAATGCTCTCGGATGTATTGTTACTGGAGAAATCTGCCAATGATAAAATTAATTTGGAGTTAGAATATCTTGATATTACATCCTTGATTAAAGACATTAATAATCAATATTATCATGATAGAAAAGACAATCGAAAATTAGAACTGGTTTTGCCCGAAGAAAATAAAGAAATATATTCTGATGCTTCTTTATTAAAGCATATTATCAATAATTTGATTGATAATGCCTTCAAATACTCTACCAACGCACCAAATCCTAGTTTGTCGTTGGAGGTTAATGACCAAGATTTCAAAATCATCATTCAAGATTACGGCATTGGAATTCCTCCAGAAGATCAAAAACATTTATTTGAGATATTTTTCAGGGCCAATAATGTTTTAAATATCGACGGTACAGGATTAGGATTGAATATCACCAAAGAGTTTACGCATAAACTTGGCGGAACGATTAGCTTTAAAAGTGAAATAGGCAAAGGGACAATATTCACTTTGGTATTTCCGAAGCAATACCACTAAAAAGCATCAATGTTAAAATATAACAAGATTATCAATCCTTTTTATGCTGATAAAAGCTGAAATAGCAGATTCAGTAGTAAACAAAAAATGAGTATCTTGCTAAAAATTATCCTTGAATTCAATCTCCCCCATGTCGGCAAAACGTAATCCCGCAATTCTATTTATTTTTATTACCATTCTTATTGATGTTTTAGGAATCGGAATTATTATTCCCGTTTTACCTAAATTATTACAAGAACTTACTGGTAAAGGACTTAGCGAAGCTTCACAATATTCTGGTTTTTTGATGGCGGCTTATGCAGTGATGCAATTTATCTTTTCACCAATTTTAGGTGGATTGAGTGACAAGTATGGTCGCCGTCCTATTATTTTAGGTTCGCTGTTTGGTTTTGGTTTAGATTATATTCTTTTGGGTTTTGCCCCAACTATTGCATGGCTTTTTGCAGGAAGAATCATTGCTGGTATTACGGGGGCAAGCTTTACAACGGCATCGGCATACATTGCAGATATTTCTAATGATGAAAATCGCTCTAAAAACTTTGGAATGATTGGTGCAGCTTTTGGTATTGGTTTTATTATTGGACCAGTCATTGGTGGAGTATTAGGAGATATAGGTGCAAGAGTACCTTTTTTTGTAGCCGCAGGCTTAACACTGCTTAATTGGCTTTATGGTTATTTTGTATTACCAGAATCTCTGTCGCAAGAACATAGAAGAGATTTTGATTGGAAACGTGCCAACCCGATTGGTTCATTAAAAAACTTGGGGCGTTATCCAGTAGTGTTAGGGCTGGTTGGGGCATTTTTCTGTTTGCAATTGGCAGGACAAACACATCCAAGTACATGGTCATATTTTACGATGAAAGAATTTAATTGGACATTGGCAGAAGTAGGTTATTCACTTTCTTTTGTGGGTTTAGTTGTAGCTATTGTACAAGGTGGTTTAAATAGAATTATCAATCCAAAGTTAGGAGATAGAAACTCTGTCATGGTAGGATTATTATTTTATGCGGCAGGTTTTGCTTTGTTTGCTTTGGCTACAAAAGGTTGGATGATGTATGCCTTTATGATTCCTTTTGGTTTAGGTGGTATTGCGGGGCCAGCTTTACAAAGTATTATATCCAAACAAGTACCTGCCAACGAACAAGGTGAATTACAAGGAGGTTTAACAAGTTTACAAAGTGTTACTACGATATTCGGACCATTATTAGCATCTAATTTATTTGCTTACTTTTCGGCAGATGATGCACCCATATTCTTCCCCGGAGCAGCTTTTATGATGGCAGCTTTCTTGACAATCATTGCTTTATTAATAGCCTTAAAATCTTTTCCAAAAAATTCTTTAACAGCGGAGACAATTGTTAGTTAGTGAGTTGTGATTGAGTGAGTTAGTGAATTGTAAATTTTGAGTTGTGAATTAGTTAATTTGTTATCAACAAGATTAAGCATTTTTTTAAATGGAGTTAATCAAAAGAAAAGAGTAATCCATTTTAATTCACTAAATCACAATTCATCCAATCACTAATTCACAACTCACTAATTCACTCAATCACTAATTGGCTAATTCACAACTCAAAAAGCTTCTCCATTCATCCTCCAAAATCACTGATTGTCATGTTAGTGTTTTGTGATGAATATATTCCTTGTTACTTTTCAAACAAAATTGAATACAAAGCGTATTTATACAAAAACCGAAACAGATAATATCATTTCAAACACATTTAACACAAACATAAACATGAAAATTTCAAAAATGATGGGTGCTGCTTTGATTGTTTTAGCAACGACAGCAAGTGCTTTTGCACAAACAGCCGATGAAATTGTAACAAAACACATTGAAGCAATTGGTGGACTAGAAAAATGGAAAGCTTTAAAAAGCTTAGAAATGAAGAATAAGTTTTCAGTTCAAGGAATGGATATTGAAAGTAAAACAGTAATTGTATCAGGAAAATCTTTGAGAACGGATGTTAGTGTAATGGGACAAGAAATGACGACTGTAGTAGATGGCGAAACAGGTTGGTCTATCAGACCAGTGATGATGCAAGGAACAGGAGCGCCAGAAGATATGCCAATAGCAATGGTTAGAGAATCTCGTAAACAATTAAACTTAGGTGGTTCATTGTTTGGTTATAAAGAAAACGGCTCTACTTTAGAATTAGCAGGTACTGAAAAAGTAGATGGTGCTGACGCTTATAAATTAAAATTGACTGAAAAAAACGGAGATGTAACCAACATTTATCTTTCTACTTCTACGTATTATACTTTAAAAACAAGTGGAAAACGTAAGGTACAAGGACAAGAAATTGACGCAGAGGTAACGTATTCTAACTTCAAACAAATAGAAGGTTTGACATTTGCTCATACAATGGAAACTCCTAGCCCAATGGGTGGAAGCATGACGATTGAAACTGAATCAATCAAATTGAATCCTAAAATTGATGAGTCAATCTTTAAAAAGCCAGCTAAATAAGTTTCAAAACTATATTGATAGCATAAAAAAAGAGCCACTTTCCAAGGAAAATGGCTCTTTTTTTATGCTTGTATTCTTCGTGTTTATTACAACAATGCTTTATTTCTGCACTTTAATATCCACGCTAATCGTACCAGCTACACCAGCAACGATGCTATTCACTTTGATAAGTCCTTTCTTACCTCTACCATTCAAGAAAGCATATACTTTACCAGATTCAATCGCAATATACTGTGGTGCAGTATTCGAGATACTTAAAGCTCCCAATGCTAAATCATCAGCCGTAGCAAAGTCAACAGATGTTGGTGCTACTGCAAAATAGGTAGCTGAACCTCCACCAGTATAAGAACCCGAACAATCGGTAGCAGTAGCAATAGTACTTAAACTAAAGGTTGTATTTCTAGCAGGATTCGACATCAAGGTAGATTTTACTGGCGAACCTACAGAAGCATACGTAATATCTACATATTTCATGTTAGAATCTAAGTCACATACTTTATAAATATCACCCGTTGCAGACGTTACTCTTGAACCCGCCGCATTCGACTGTGCCCCTAAAGTAATTGATGGCCAAGAAGCAATCTGTGCTTGAGATGAAACATTCACCACCAAAGTTTTACGAGTTACATTGGCTGAAGTACTGTTAGCATCAGTTGAAGTATTGTCATACACATCAAAGTGGATATATACTTTTCCAGAAGTTGGCGAAACCGTGTATTCAATTGTTTGTGTTTGCTCGTCTTTATTTTTCAATTTAATTTCAAACAAAGGCGTTGCATTGGCAGGACGGTAATTTGCAGTAGTTTCAACAAATACTCTCATAATACGTGGCTTACCACCCGATGCCGTTTTCTTGATTAATAAAGAAACGTTTACGTTATCGCCATTAGCCGCTACAACAGACGACGTAGCATTGATAGTTGGGTCAGTAAAAGTAACATCTAGGCCACCCGTAGCAGCAGGCAAAGTATTGTCAACAGTTGTTGGTTGAATATCTGGCGTAACGCCACAAGCAGAAACCAAAGCCACTAAAATGGCTACAAAAAAGATAGAAAGTTTTTTCATGATATTTGAATAGTAAAATAAAAAGCAAGGATTACCTCAATGTGTTTAATAAGAAAATCATGCCATGATACTTACCACAGCTTAAATAGAAACAGAAAGAGTATTGAAAATCAATTTGTGACAAATAATCGTTGGCAATTTTCCTCAAATTTACGCATATTGGGTGGTTTTAGCAAACCCAATACATCATCATGTGATGAAGAGAAATTGGCTATTTAACCCTTTATTGCTGATTATCAGTTGTTTTTGGGTGAAATCAAAAACTATAGTTAAAGCAATTATTAACAAATATTCATTACGCTTTCCCTCTCCTACTCATTTCGGGAGCGTTCGAGAGTACTCTCCGAACCATGTTAATCCAATTCAGAATATTATTTGGTTTTCAATTCATTTTTGAACAAAAAACCAAACGAATCCTATCTCCGAGATAGGATTTTCCATCTTTTTGATAGGTTGTCCTATCTCTGAGATAGCTTGTTCCATCATTTTGATAGCTTGTCCTATTTCTGAGATAGGTTTTCCCATCTTTTTGATAAGTCGTCCTGTCTTCGAGAGGGGTTTTTATATCTTTTTGATAGGTTGTCCTATCTCAGAGATAGGTTTTTTCGTCTTTTTGATGAGTTGTCCTGTCTCAGAGATAGGTTTTTCTATCTTTTTGATAGCTTGTTCTGTCTCCGAGATAAGTTTTTCCGTCTTTTTGATACTACTAGTTTTTGTTCATAGTGAAGAGAATATATCTTTTAATATGGGCAGAGCTTTTGCTTTAAAAACACTACTTTTGAGAATACACAAATCCTATTAAATAATATTCTCATGTCTCCTAAGAACCAAAGTAGTAAAGCTTCTTTTTCAAGAACCATCACTAAAAAAGATGTATTCACTGGTGGAAAGTATCCTGAATTTGCCATTTTCTTTAACCTCGCTTTTTTTAGAATTGCGGGGCTTGTCAACCATTTGCTTGGGAAAAAGTATGAAGCAAATAAGAATACTTTAGAAAAAGAATTTGATTCGTGGCTAAAAAATGCCAATGATTCCAAAAACGATAAAGTTTTTTCTAAACTTCGTGATTATCTCTGGAAAGGTTTTATGACTAATAAAAACTCTTCTGGCTATGTTATTACCCCCGATGACAGAAAAATCATGATTGAAGCTTTGGAGAAATTGAGTGAGATAAGGAATTTTCAATCGCATTATTGGCATGATAATGACGTTTTGATGATTTCACCTGAGTTAAAAAAGCACATTCTTCAACTGCATGATGATGCCAAGTTGTCTTTCATGAAAGATTATTCAAAGGAGTTATTAGACTATGAAAGTGCTTGTAAGGAAAGACCACTTTTTAAAACTCATGAAGGAAAAGACTATATCACTAAAGATGGGAAGGCTTTTTTCTTGAGCTTTTTCCTGACAAGGGGAGAAATGGCTCGTTTTCTTCAACTTCACAAGGGATATAAAAGAACCGATACTAACGAATTTAAAATCAAACATTTAGTTTACCGATTTTACACACATCGTGACGGTGCTGCAAGGCAACATTATGGACAAGAAGATAATATGTTGGGAACAATGACCGCCCTAGAACAGCAAGAAATTTTGGCGGCTCGACAAGCGTTTAAACTTATTTCTTATCTCAATGATGTTCCTGATGTAAGTAATGACCTCAAACTATTTCCTCTTCATTTGCCCGATAAAACCTTGATTATTAATGCTGAACAGATGATTGCTTTTTGCAAAACACATCCTGTTTTAAAAGGATTGGATATAAAACCTTTGATAAAGGAAATTAAACCGCCAAAAGATAGTGTTGATGAAATGCAAACAGTGACATTAGAACAATTTTTAGACATTACATTTAACAACTATTCTATCCATATTAGTAGAGTAAGTTTTCATCGCTTAATACTTGATAGTATTCGGTGTGAAGATGAGGGAAATGCTATACTTGAGAAATTACAAAAGTTTATCGACGAGCGTAATTTTATTCATCAATTCATTAGCGATAATGCTTTTAGAGAGCTTCATTTAACTGAAAACCAACTTTCTTTTCAAGATGTAATCAATCCTTATTATTTGTTCAAACTGAGAAGTGGCGAAAGGCTAAGAACTTTAATGGGCAAATGGCTTGATAAAATAGAGGTGGCTAAATTCGATAAGGCTTTTGATGAAAAACAGGAAACCTTTGAGGAGGCTATAAAGACGCATCCTATTGAATTGAGCTATTATGATTTTTATTATGAAACCAATGAAAAACCTCGTTCATTCGACCATTTTGTGCATTTTGCAGTGCAGTATTTGATTGATTTTGAGAAAGTAAAAACATGGTACTGGATGTTTGAACGCTTTGAACCTGAATTAGAGGTAAAAGAAAAGATGGTAAATGGCAAAATGGAAAAAGTGGAATTGTTGGTAAACAAACGTAGAGTAATGTTTAGTAATCAAAAGCCAAGTTTAGCCAAAACCAATGATTCAGAAGATAATAGTAGTGATTGGCGTTTAGCTATTAAAGATGGACAAGTGATTGTGGGGATTTTCGACCAAGAGCAAACCGATAAAAATGATACGCCTAAACATAAGTTTTTGTTGGGGCATCGTGCTTTAAAGAATCTTCTGATTGCTTCTTTAGAAGATAAAAAAGAGGTTAGTACTTTCTTTATGGGCATCATTCATGACATCAATAAGTTAAAAGACCCAACAACTCAAACAGATATTGCTAATCTTAGGATTCTACAAGCAAACGAAATTCCAACTTCTTTTAAAATTGCCAATAAGCAAGAACCAGCTTTAGATACGCCTCAATTAAGGGTGTTAGCTAATAAGCGTATTGAGAAAATTGTGGATGAACTAAAAATATTTGCCGATAACAACAAAGCTAAAATACCAATGGGTAGAGCAGAGAAAAATCGGCAAATTATGCGTTGTTATAAATATTTCGACTGGCATTATGAAGCGAAAAGTGAGTTTAAATTCTTGCGTCAAAGCGAGTATCAACAAATGAGTGTCTATCATTATTGCTTAGAGAAAAGAACAGGCAAAGACCTTAGTCGTGGGAAGTATGCTTTTTTGATTCAAAATGCTTTGCCTCATATTCCAGATAAAATCAAAACACTTTTGAAAGAAGCCAAAAATATTGATGATTTATTAACCAAAGTAGCCCAAGCAACAATTGCTTTATTAGAAAACTGGCAAGCTTTAATGTCAATTTTAAAAGGCAAAGAACTGAACAAAATATTGGGTAAATTGGGTATCCCTACTTATAAAAACAGCCATTTAGCCGATTATATTCCTTTTGATATTCATCCAATACTGGTGCTTAGAAAGTTCTATGCTAAAGAGCTTAATGAAAGTGGTGGTAAGTTTCGTTTATCAAAGAAAGTCTATGAAAAAACGGAATGGCAATTGGGTCTCCGAAATACGCATTACCAGTACCAAGGATATTTGGAAGGCTACAATACTGGAGAGGAATCTTCCAAGGTTAAAAAGAAATTGATTGGAGCTATGAATGAACTACTTTGCCAAGATACTTTGCTTTGGCAAATGGCAAAAGATTATTAAAAAAAGACTAGTCCCGCTTATAGAAGTTTTATTGGTAATCAAGAAGATGAATGGAAGGTAAATAATTTGTCCCAATCGGCAATTAGCAAGAAAATATTGATTAATAATTACGGTGAAATTACCTTAAACATCAAGTTTCATCAATTAGATGACTATTTGTTGGTAGAAAGTACTCCAACGATTGAACTGGCAATTATTCAAGCGATTAAACGATTTGAAAACAATCAACAACATACCGAAAAGCCACAAATGCAAATAACCAAAACAGCACTAGGTTATAGCATTGCTTATGAAGAAGTATTTAAAGAAATACAAAGAGTATTTAATGATGCTGTGCATTGGGCTTTTTATATGTTAGATTGGGAGAAGAAGATTGTAGATAGTATGAGCGATGCTGAAATAGCGATTTTGGAAAATAATAAAACTCAAAATGGAGCGAAAGCACACATCAATTTTACAGAAGTTTGTACCAAAGCAGGACTCAAAGCCCCTTTACTAAATAAATTAAAAGACCTAAGAAATACCGCTTTTCATGGAAGCATACCAGCAGGTTGGACATATTGGGAAATGGAAGAAGACCAAGATATTTGTAACTTAATTGGCTATCAAAAAAAGTTAAAAATAGATTATCAAAGTAATAACCTTTTAAATAGATAGATTTTTTATCATTAAAATACAAGTTAAAGTACTTGTATTCAATTGTTTGTATCATTAACGGTGTGCAAGCCTTTGTTTTGAAAGGTAGAAACACCTGGTAATAATTTCTGTTCTAAACCTGTAAGGTGTGCAAGCCTTTGTTTTGAAAGGTAGAAACACCTTAAAGGCTCTTCGTTTGCAAAACGTTTGAGGTGTGCAAGCCTTTGTTTTGAAAGGTAGAAACACCCACCTGAGCCACAGCATTGGCATCAGTAATGGTGTGCAAGCCTTTGTTTTGAAAGGTAGAAACACCTAGTTCGATGGTTTATCCGAGTTGCATATTGGTGTGTAAGCCTTTGTTTTGAAAGGTAGAAACACCTGTAGCGTCTTTTATGCCTGAATTATCAAGGTGTGTAAGCCTTTGTTTTGAAAGGTAGAAACACCATATCTTGCATTGTCTTAGTATTTAAGCCCGGTGTGTAAGCCTTTATTTTGAAAGGTAGAAACATCTTATCAAACATTTCAAATTGTAATCCCATAGGTGTGCAAGCCTTTATTTTGAAAGGTAGAAACATCACACTGTCGTCTTTTTAGCATCACGGTCATGGTGTGCAAGCCTTTATTTTGAAAGGTAGAAACACCGAATAGTATTAATGATTCTAACTAAGTCAGGTGTGTAAGCCTTTGTTTTGAAAGGTATAAACACCATAGAAATAAGACATGATTGTGCCTGCTAAGGTGTGTAAGCCTTTGTTTTGAAAGGTAGAAACACCGTGGTTCTGGAGCTGGTCGGTCGGGGCGGGGGTGTGCAAGCCTTTGTTTTGAAAGGTAGAAACATCTTTTTTACTCATGGGGCTGTCCTAAAAGAAAGCAACAGCCCAATATTCTTTGGTGCTTAACCTCACCCCCACCCCCCCTCTCCTGCAAAGAGGGGGCTTTTTTGCTCCCAAAGCTCCCCTCTCAGCAGGAGAGGGGTTGGGGGTGAGGTCTTTTGCAGAACAATATTTGGTTTTGCACTCTTCTTTGAATAAAAAACCAAACGAATCCTATCTCTGAGATAGGATTTTCCATCTTTTTGATAGGTCATCCTATCTCTGAGATAGCTTGTCCCATCTTTTTGATAGGTCGTCCTGTCTTCGAGATAGATTTTTCTATCTTTTTTATGGGTTGTCCTATTTCAGAGATAGGTTTTCCTTTGTTTTTGATAGGTTGTCCTATCTCAGAGATAGCTTTTCCTTTGTTTGTGATGGTTTGATGACTTTCAAAGAAACTTCACTAAGCTTTTTCATTTTACAAACTTCTAGAAGCTTGGTAATCAATAGGAATTAATTCGCCTACTAATAGAAAAATCATGATTTGAAAAGCTATTTTATTAAATTAAAAATTAATTTAACTAGCTTATCAACAATCCTTTATTTCATCTTTTCAAGCTTTTGAACTATATTTATCTAACAAATCAGAAGTTAAACTTAAACCTTGAAAGCACATGAAAAATCTTCTTCTTGTTATTACTTTATTCACTTGTTTCGCTTGTAATTCTACAGAAAAAACAAGTACTTCTGCCAACCCTCACGAGGCATTTATCAAACAATATTATGCCTATTTCAATCAACATGATTGGCAAAAAATGGCTGCTATGTATGCTGATACTGCCGATTTTAAAGACCCTTCTTTAGGACAAAGTATTGTCAAGCAAACGCATGAACAAACCATTAAAAAGTATAGCGAATTAAGCCAAGCTTTCCCAGACCTTAAAGATTCTGTTACCAACATATATCCCGCTGGCGAAAAACATATCGTTGTAGAATTTATTTCAAAAGGCACCGCTCCAGATAAATCTGCTTTTGTTTTACCCATCTGTACCATCTTCACGATTGAAAACGGAGTGATTACAAAGGATTTTACTTATTACGATAATTTCTAATTCCCATAATCATTTACAGCATACCAAGTAACATATTTCCGATTAGCTTATTTTTTTAGTCTTAAACTGACCTGTTTTGTCTGCTTTTGGGCTAAAACGCCTTGTTATCCTTATTGAATTTAGCCAAATTGTAGTGTTATCCAATTTAAAAAATTCCTCTTCATCATGGCTAAGTTTTCTCTGTTACTCTTTATTAGTTTTTGTGCTACTTTATGGAATAGTTTATTGGCTCAATCAAAAATTGATAGCTTGCTTCCTACTCGTGGCTTTTGTATTTCAGCACCAAAACCACAAAAAGTGGATGATTTTGTCAAGTTTATTCAAGAAGAATTAGCTCCTCGACAAGTAAATACTTTGATTCTTCGAGTTGATTATAATTATCAATTTGAAAGCCATCCAGAACTCCGTGACCCTGAAGCCCTTTCTAAAAAAGATGTTAAAAAATTGGTTAGTGTTTGTAAGAAAAATAATATTCGTATCATCCCGCAAATCAATTTATTGGGACATCAGTCTTGGGCAACTACTACCACAAATCTGCTAAAAGTATATCCTGAATTTGACGAAACACCAGCCGTAAAAATGCCAGAAAAATATGTTTGGCCTAATCCTGATGGTTTATATTGTAAAAGTTACTGTCCGTTACATCCAACAGTGCATCAAGTAGTTTTTGCGTTGATGGATGAAATTTGTGATGTATTTGAAACAAATGCTTTCCATGCAGGAATGGACGAAGTATTTTACATTGGCGACGATAAATGCCCAAGATGTTCGGGAAGAGATAAAGCTGAATTATTTGCTGGCGAAGTAAATAAAATCAGAAATCGTTTAGCATTAAAAAATAGAAAACTCTGGATTTGGGGCGACCGACTAATCGATGGAAAAACCACTGGAATCGGTATGTGGGAAGGCAGTTTTAACAATACGCACAAGGCAATAGATTTGATTGCCAAAGACATCACCATTTGCGATTGGCATTACGAACGCCCCGACCAAACCGCTGTTTATTTTGCCATGAAAGGTTTTGATGTAATTACTTGTCCTTGGAGAATGCCCAAATTTGCAGTCATTCAAACGCAAGATATGATTAAATTCAGACAATCGTCCACTGCCACGATGAAACCACATTTTCAAGGAATGATGCAAACTGTTTGGACGGGTGCAGAGTCATTTTTGGATGAGTTTTATGGAAGAAATACCAACAAAACAGTAGAAGAAAACTCCGCTACCAACTGTTTTAAAGCCATGTTTACCGAAATCAATCAACAAACAAAATAAAATCATTCAAAGCAAATGGAAAAGGCTAAACGTATTTTTTCAATAGATGTATTCAGGGCATTAACAATGCTTTTAATGATTTTTGTAAACGACTTCTGGACGTTGAAAAACGTTCCTCTATGGCTGGAACACGCCGAATCCAATCAAGATTTCTTGGGCTTGTCGGATGTCGTTTTCCCTTGCTTTTTATTTATTTTGGGCATGGCTATTCCTTTTGCCATCAAAAATCGTATCGCCAAAGGAGATACGCCTTTACAGTTAGTCAAGCATATTATTACTCGTTCTGTTGCTTTGTTAATCATGGGCGTTTTCACGGCAAATGCTACAGAAATTAATACTCAAGCAACTGGAATGAGTAGCGAAACTTTCCAGATATTAATGGTAATGGGTTTCTTTCTTATCTGGAATGTATATCCCAAAGCAGATGCTTTTAAAAGTAAAATCTTTTTAGGTTTACAAATTATTGGCGTACTTATCTTGTTAACATTAGCCTATATTTTTAAAGCGGGAACGGACGAACATTTAATAGGAATGACTCCACTTTGGTGGGGAATTTTAGGACTCATCGGTTGGACTTACCTTACAGCAGCCATTATTTACTTGTTTACTTATCAAAAAAAGGCTTTATTAGTTTTCTTCTTTTTGTTCTTCAATCTTTTACCAATTGCTGGTCATGCTGGTTTGTTACAAAAAATATGGGCTGGAGGTCCTTCTGAATGGATTTTAGCCAATGGAGCTTTTTTTGCTTTTGCCTTTGCTGGCATTTTGGCAAGTATTTTACTGGAACAATTTTCAAAGCTTGAAAATCAATATCAATTGATTGGCAGATACTTATTGTTTGGTATTGTACTCATCATCTTGGGTTTTATTGCCAGAAATTTCTTTATCATTTCTAAAATTCAAGCTACGCCTACTTGGATTTTTCTGTGTAGTGGTATCGCTTTTATCTTTTTTGCAATCATTTACTTTTTGGTTGATGTTAAAGGAAAATCCGACTGGTTTAGTAGTATCAAAACGGCTGGTACAAGTACGCTCACTTGCTATTTAATTCCGTATTGGTATTATGGTATTGCTGATTTATCAGGAATTACGCTACCTGATTTTCTTACTGATGGCTTCGTCGGTTTAATCAAATCTTTAGTTTACGCTTTTATTGTTATTGGCATAACGGCTTTACTCGGAAAGCTAAATGTTAAACTAAAAATTTGAGTTTTCTTTTACTCGACTTGGAAAGTCAAAATACATAAGTACTGAATACAATTCAATCATTTTTATTCTTAAATATATGATAAACAGACACTTAAAACACCAATTACTAATCACTATTTACCAATCACCATATACTATGCCTTCAATCTATCTTTAATCAAAGACAGACTTTCTTCGTAGGACGCTCCAACAGGAATTTCTGTTTCTTGAATAAAGATAGATTGTCGAGCAATTTTACTTACTTTTTGGTAAGCGATAATGTAAGAACGATGAATCCTGACAAAGTACTTTTCAGGCAATATTTGTAGAACCTCCGTCATGGTTTGGCGACTCAAAAGCTTTTTATTTTTCAAGAAAAAAGTAAGATAATTTCCTTCGGCTTCGATATAAAGTAAATCGTCAAACAATACTTTTTCTTCTTCATAGCCTGTTTTGATGAAGACAAAATTCCTTTCTTCAACGTCTTTACTTTCTTTAATTGACAAAGCTTTGTTGCAAGCTTTGGTAAATCTTACCAAAGAAAAAGGCTTTAATAAATAATCAACAGCATCTAATTCAAAGCCCTGTACGGCGTACTCGGAATACGCTGTTGTAAAAATTATCATGGGTACTTTTTGTAAGCAATGTACAAAGTCGATGCCTGAAATGTCAGGCATTTTGATGTCCAAGAAAATCAAATCTACTTTATTATTTTGCAGATAAGGAATTGCCTCAAAAGCATCGGTAAAAGTGGCTTTCAATGCTAAAAAAGGAATTTTAGCGGCATGAAATTGTATTACTTCTAAAGCTTTTGGCTCGTCGTCGATGGCTATGGCAATCATTTTTTTCTGAGTGATTGGTGATTAGTGATTGGAAATTAGTAATGATGCAATAGGCTGTAGGCATTAGGCAAAATGTTTATTTTTTTTAGAGATAAAATTTGTTTTACACTTATTGAATATAGCACAAATCTATTTAAAATTAAGTTGATTTAGCCCACTGGCTTGATTCTCAAACTAAAATCCAATCACCAACCACTCAAAAAATATCTAGAAAATACCCAAAGTCAACGACACAAAATAATCTTGTTCAGATTGTTGAATTTCTAAAGTATGTCTTTGTGGATAAATCAATTCCAAGCGTTTTTGTACATTTTCTAAACCTATTCCCGATTGCTTTTCGGTATCGTTTTCATTTTTGGGATGTAGCGAATTGTGTACTTTAAAATACAGTTTTTGGGCATCAAAAGTAAGCGTAATGTAAATCCAAGAAGGTTTTCTGAAACTGATGCCGTGTTTAAAAGCATTTTCAACAAATGGATTCAATAACATAGGTGCAATGTAAATCTCATGATTAAGGGTTTGAATATTAACACGAATTTCAATTTCGTGCGATTCGTCTAAACGCATTCTTTGGATTTCGATAAAATTTTCTAAATACTCTATCTCTTTACTTAAAGGAATACGCTCTTGATGGTTTTCGTGTAGCATAAATCGCATCATATCGCCCAGTTTTTGTATTCCGTTAGAAGTCTTTTCAGCATTTTCTTTCAAAGCTACAGCATACAAAGTGTTCATTGCATTAAACAAAAAATGTGGATTAATCTGCGAACGTAAAGTAATAAGTTCAGCTGATTTTTGAAATACTTGAGTTTGTAATTGTTTTTTCTCCTGAAAAAATAACCAGCGAATCAATGCAGAAAAGAAACCCAGTAAATGCGGAACAATGATTAAGCCAAAGTAATAGACAGTAAGTGCAATTCTGTACCAAAGCAAATAAAGAATAATATTAAATAAACCATAAACAAAAAGCCAAAGCAAAGGAATGACAATCTCATTCTTTTTTGAATAATTGATGTTGGCAAAATAAGGAATAACAATTTTGAAAGAAAGATAATGTAAACCGACAATTAGGAGTAGTTGTGTTAGTCCAATTACTAAGCCCGTCAAACCCACAATCAAGTTGGCAACTTCACCAAAAAGCGTAAATAAAGAAATTGATGCTAAAGCCAAAAACAGTATTAAATTATTCAAAAACTGGTATTTAGGTAGGCGTTCTTTCTCAAACAAATCGACGGTATAATAATATAATTGAGCCACCACTTCATAAAGTGCGATGATGATAATGCACGCAAAAGCATCCGTCAGCACGTGAAGTTTTCTAAAAAGTGAGAATACTTTAAACCCTACAGGGTCACTATTAAAATCGTATCGAAAACGCCAATAAAGTTTATATTCTTTGTAAATAAAACAACTGGCAAGTACCAAAATAACTACAAAAACAAACCATAAAACAGTAGAGATTTCATAGTTTTTCTGTTTGATGGCAGGAAAGAAAAAGTAATGAAAAACAAACCAAGCCGCAGTAAAAAGTACTGCGGCGGTGATGGTTGGAAAAATGTTATTGATAATTTGGTCGTAATTGGCTAAATCAGCCCAAATTATCCGATGAGGAATATTAATTCTCTCAGCATAGCCAATATCCATATCGAAATCGTAGGCAATACCAAAGAGTCTTCTTACGACATAAAATATGACAGCAAAAAGAATGAAAATTATTTCGTAGGTTCTAAATTTTTCGTGTGAATTCATTGTCTTTTTTTCATCAAAGCTAGTATTGCTTAGAAGGGTAAATTAAAAAATGTGCTGAACTTGGCGACATTTGGGCTGAATTTAAAAAAAGAGCAGGTAAGCTTGATATAAAAGCTAGATTTATCGTTTTTTTGCCAATTTTCTCCCAAAAAAGCACTCAAAAGAGGATAGAAATAAAAAAAACTTAATTTTTATCAATGAAGTTTGTATTAGAAAAATACAACAGATTTCAAGTTAAATACTTCAAAAATATAATACAAAACAAATAAGTAATCATTGTTTCACCTAATCTATAATACTTATCAAGATAAATAATGAACACTATTTATCTTGATTTATGCTAATTATAAAGCTTCATGTAGGCTTTATCCATTTTAATATAATGTCTAAACCCAGCAATACTCATAATGAAAAATACTCATTACTCACTTAAAATCAACTAATAACGACCTTCAAATTCCTGACACTTCAGTTTTATTCTCCCAAACGGCTCTTTCGTATTTTTTTAACCATGAAAATATTCCAGATTGATAGCTATGGTCAATCCGTCTTTTCTTGCTTTTTAGCCAAAGAAATATTATGAATTTTCTTAGAAAATATATTTTTTTTAGAAGTCAACTTGCCAAATGCCAAAGATTGCACTATTCTAATATTTAACATGATTTACAGGATGGTACATGATGGTTCGGGAAAGCCCAATAGGTTATTTTACAATAAATAATTCATAAAATACAATATAGGATTTTATGAAACATTTTAATCACTCTCTTAATATATACTAAATTTTGAATACGATGGAAGGAAACACGTCATCACTTAACCTCATTGTGGAATCATATTTCCATGCCTTTTCAGTAATTCACTGAGCATTATCAAGCAATTATTTCATTTAACCACATAAAAACAATCCATTTTTTCTATGAAAAAACTGTACTTCTTCAGTAAAATTTCAAAATGTGTTAAATCCACACTTTCCTACAAAAGTTATTCATTTAAAGGCTTTTGTTAGTTTTCCAATAGCGGTATTTCCTTTTCCAACGGAGCTTAGCAACCTTCATTTTTGTGTTGCATTGCACCGTATTTTAATGAGCATAAATCAAAATTCCTAATAATATACATAAACCATAAAGAATGATGTTTCAATACTCTTTCCGTTATTTTTTTGTCATACTGGGTGGCGTATTCACTTTACTTAGTAGCTGTACTAAAGAAGAGCTGGATATTTATAAACGCCCAGCAACTTTAGAGCCACCAATTTATCAAACCCTTCAAAGTAAAGGAAATTTCACTTCGCTTTTGAGTGTGATTGATAAAAGTGGTTACCAACGTACTTTGAGCAGCGCTGGTTATTGGACTTTCTTTGCTCCCAATGATGATGCTTTCAAAACTTACTTTACAAGTACTGGGCTTACACTTGCTTCAATTGATTCGGTGAAAGCTAGAGAAATTGTACAGAGTATGCTAGTATTCAATGCTTTTGACCAAACTCGTTTACCAGACTATCAGTCCCCTTTAGGTTGGCAAGAAGCTAGGGCTTTCAGAAGGAAAACTGCTTATTATACAGGCTTTTATGATGAAACAACCTTTGAAGGAACTAAACTGAAAGCCGTTTCGCTCAATCGTCCAAACAACAATTATATCGTTGGAGATAACAACAACAAGCACATTTCATACTTCACTAGCGAATACTTCTCTGCAATTGGTTTAAGTGCTACCGATTACAATTACTTCTATCCAAACACACCTTACACGGGTTTCAATGTGATGGAAGCAAAAGTAGTAAACCCTGATATTTTTGCTGAAAATGGAATGATTCATGAGATTGATCATGTACTCAATCCACAGCCATCAATTGATGAGTTTTTACGTACCAAACCACAATATAGCGTTTTCAGAAACTTGATAGAGAAATACGCATCTACTTATGCCTTGAATGACCCAATGACCATAAAGTACTCAAACTTAACTGGCAAAGGCGATAAAGTATATGTTAAAACATTCAACAAACAAGCAAGTAGCGGTAAGTTTTTAACTTTTGCACCAAACTGTGAAAACTTCTTGAAAAATGCAGAAAATGATTCTCAATTAGATATGTGGACTGCCTTCGTTCCTACGAATGATGTTTTGACACAATATATCAATAATGTATTGTTGGAAAACTATACTTCTTTAGATGCCATGCCTCCAGGTATCATCATCGACCTTATCAATGCACACTTATTCCCTACTACCGTTTGGCCATCAAAATTCAGGAATAGTTTTAATGCTTTGGGTGAAGAAGCTCGATTTGATGCAAATGCAGATGTAGTTGAGAAAAAAGTATTAAGTAATGCCATGTTTTATGGAACAAACCGAGTACAGGCATCTAACCTGTTTTCATCGGTTTATTCAAAGACTTATTTAGACCCTAAATTCAGTATAATGACAAGAATCTTGGATTTAGATTGGAAAAATACCATTCTTAATCCAAGAGTAAATTATACTCTATTCATGATTAGTGATGAGGCATTTAAAGCTGCTGGTTATGATTATGACCCTTCAAAATTTGTGTCTAACATTGCCAATAGCGAATGGGGTTATACTCCACCCGGCTCTACAACTCGTACTCCTGGTACTTCAGTTTTGGCAAGTCTTCAAAGAATTGTGGCTACAAGTATTATTTATACACCACAAAATCAGTTGAATGATTTATCAGGAAAAGGAGTAATTGATGCCATCAACGGTGAATATATCAAATTTGAAAACAATAAAATATATTCAACAGGCATTAAAAACGCCCCAATTACTGTAACAAGTGCTAAAACGGCTACAAATGGAAAAGTTTATTATACAAATGGTTTGTTAAATTTTGCACCAAGTAATACCTCTCTTGCAGACCCAATTGGGAAAGACCTTTCTGTATTAGGTGCAACCGCTGATTTGCCTTATTATAATTTCTATCAATACCTTAAAAACTCTACGGTTTTCACGGCAGCAACATTTGCTATTGCTGGTGTAAATGAAGGTAGTTTTTATACTTTCTTCGTACCAGACAATGCGGCAATTCAAGCTGCGGTAAATGCTGGGCTTTTACCAGGAACAGGTACAGGAGCTGTAAAAACACCCAACTTTAACCCGACGAGTTTACTGGATAAAAAGATTGTTGAAGACTTCATTAATTATCATATTCTGAACAAAAAAGTTGTAGCAACAGATGGAAAGGAATCTGGAGCGATGGAAACTTTATTGAAAGATGCTGTAGGTGATCCTGTAAAAGTATCTGTAATAAATGCTGTGGGTTCAATGCAATTGGCTGATGCTACTTCCAAAAAATCAAATGTTAGGGTCGATAAAAGTAACAATCTCTCTAACAGAGCAATGATTCATTTGATTGATGGATATCTAAAGGCTAATTAAATCTCAATCTTGGAAAACCAAGTGGATTTTAGGTCACACAACTCGTATAAAAATTTGCAAATAAGCCAATGAAAATTTTTACCAAATTACTAATCATAACGGGTGTATTGCTATTATGTCAACACATTTCAATAGCACAAACATCTACTTTACATACCGTTCGAGGCAAAATAGTTGACCTCAAAGATAGCTCTGCCGTAATAGGTGTTACGGTTGCTGAGCTTGACCGTGATAATCGTATCATCAAAGGTGTGAGTTCTGACGTAGAAGGAAACTTCGTTATCAGAGTTTCAAATGCTAATAATAGACTCTCGTTTTCGAGTATCGGTTATACAACACAAAAAATTGACATCAAAGGAAGAAGCTCTTTGAAAATCTGGATGGAAGCTACCACTTCTGACCTTGACGAAGTAGTTGTTTCTGCAAGACCAACCGATAATGGTTTGATGTCTGTATCAGAAAGAAATACAACCATTGCAGTCGCAAAAATTGATGCGAAAATGGTTGAAGATATGCAAGGAACATCCATCGACCAAATGTTACAAGGTCGTTTGGCTGGGGTAGATATTACTGCCGCTTCTGGTGACCCTGGTACTGGGATGCAAATCAGAATTAGAGGTACTTCATCTATCAACTCTTCTGTTGAACCAATGATTGTAGTAGATGGTATGCCTTATGAAACGTCGATTCCATCTGACTTCAACTTCGGTACTGCTGACGAAATGGGTTATGCTTCTTTATTGAACTTAGCTCCTTCTGATATTAAAAATATTGCTGTTTTGAAAGATGCTGCCGCTACAGCGATGTGGGGTTCAAGAGCTGCCAATGGTGTTGTAGTTATCAATACCAAAAGAGGTACAGTGGGTACGCCAAAAGTAACTTATACATTTAAAGGTTCGGTTTCAAAACAACCAAATGCTATTCCGATGCTTTCGGGTGACCAATACTCTATGTTGATTCCAGAAGCATTTATGAATAGAAACGGTACTCCTTTGAATACACAAACTGTAAAAGAATTTCAATACGACCCAAATGACCCATATTGGTACAACAACTACGGACAAAATGTAAACTGGGTAGATGCTATTACGCAATTAGGTTATTCGCAAGATCATGCTGTTTCAATTACGGGTGGTGGTGAAAAAGCGAAATACTATGCTTCAACTGGATACTTTAACCAAAAAGGTACAACAATTGGAACTGGACTTAACCGTATCAATACTCGTATCAACCTTGACTATAACGTTTCTAACAGAATTCGTTTCAAGACCGACTTATCGTTTACTCACTCGGATAATGCAAGAAACTATGTTTCAGATTTGACGGGCAATAAAGATTTAATTCGTTCAGTAGCTTATAGCAAAATGCCTAACATGAGTATTTTTGAGTACAATGATTTGGGGCAATTAACTGGCAATTACTTCTCGCCACTTACTAATATTCAGGGTACGTTTTCTGGTACTTACAACCCTGTTGCGATGGTTAAATCTGCTAAAAACAATATCATTTCTGAAAGAATTATTCCACACTTTCAGGTACAATACGATTTAGTTCCTCAGGAATGGGTTGCCACTTTTGATATTCAGTTTGATATCAACAACAATAAAACCAATTCATTCTTACCACAAGTAGCTACTGGACAAACGTTCACTAGCCCAGCAGTAAACGTTGCCACCGATGGCGATGCTGATGGTTTTGCTGTTACTACAAAAACAAGTTTGATTTATACGCCAAAAATCAAAAATACAAAACACGAATTAACCAGTTTGTGGGCTTTGAATACTTCTGATGTAAAATCTGTTTGGCAAGAAGCTTATGTAACCAACACGGCATCTTCTGATTTAACAGATGTTACTAACCCTGCACGTTTGACGACTTCAAGACTATCTTCAGGCGTTTCACAGACCCGTAATATTGGTATTTTGATGAATGTTCACTACGGATTTTTAGACCGATACATTTTTGATGTAGGTATCAGAGGTGATGGAAACTCTCGTTTTGGGCCAGCCTATCGTTATGGTTTATTCCCTTCTATTTCTACAAAATGGATTATTTCTGATGAACCATTCATGAAAAGATTTGATAACCTTATCGAGCATTTAGGTTTAAGAATGAGTTACGGACAAAGTGGAAATGCCCCACGTAAAGATTATTTATACTATGGAAGATTCAATACATTGGGCTGGTCATACCTTGGCTCATCAGCTGTAGTGCCACAAACAATGCAGTTGAATAACCTCCGCTGGGAGCGTATTATTGGTAGAAACGTTGGTATTAACTTAATTACTCGTAATAGAAAATTAACGATTGATGCTGAATTCTATAAAAACAGTACAAAAGATTTATTCTTTGAAAACCTACAAATTCCAGCATTTACAGGTTTCAACACCGTTCAAATGAACGTTGGTACCATGGAAAACTCAGGTTGGGAATTCAACTTAAATTTGAACGCTTACAAAACAAAAGATATTATGGTTGATTTCAATATGAACATTGCTCATAATACAAACGTCATCCGTGAAATCTCAGATTTATATCCTCGCCAAGGTGGTATTGCTACACAAAACGGTACTTACATGACTTATATGCAAGTGAACAATCCATTTGGTTCATTCTATGGCTATCGCTATAAAGGCGTATATAAAGACAAAGCAGCTACTGTAGCAAGAGGCAAAAATGGCGAGCCAATCATTACACCTGATGCACAATCTGTTTACATGCGTTTTAATTATCCACAAACAGATTACATTTTCCAACCGGGTGATGCAATGTATGAAGACATCAACAAAGATGGTAACATCAATTACATGGACTTAGTGTATTTAGGAAATAGTAACCCTGCCTTCACAGGTGGTTTTGGTGCAAGTGCTTCTTACAAATCGTTCAAATTGACAACATTCTTCAACTTCCGTAGCGATTACGATGTAGTAAATGCTACTAGAATGGGAACTACAAGTATGTTTGGTTTTGGAAACCAAAGTACTGAAGTATTGTCTCGTTGGAGAAAAGAAGGTGATGAAACAATGGTTCCTCGTGCTTTGTACCTTACTGGCTATAACTGGTTAGGCTCTAGCAGATATGTTGAAGATGCTTCTTTCGTGCGTTTCAGAACAGCTACATTGAGCTATACATTCACCAAAAAGGTTTTAAAAACTTTAAACATTTCAGCATTGAGAGCTTATGGAACGGTAGAAAACTTAATGACTTGGACAAACTATAGCGGACAAGACCCAGAGGTACAAATGAGAGGTAGTGATCCATTCAGAGTAGCAACGGATAACTCAATGACTCCGCCAGCTAAAACGGTGACTTTTGGTTTAGTAGCAACTTTCTAAACGAGGCTTTATCAAGATAGATACAACAATATAGATAATAGATACAATGTTGAAAAAAATATTTTATAACCTGATTTGTGTAAGCTCACTATTAATGGCAAGTTCTTGCGATAGTTGGTTGGCTTTGAGCCCACAAGACGGAATCGTGCAAAGCAGATTCTGGCAAAATAAAGAACAAGTAGAATCTGCCGTTGGTGGAACCTATGCGTCTTTGATTGATGGATTACCTGAAAAAATGTTTATCCTCGGCGAAATTAGAGCTGATATGATTACAACTTCTTTCAGAATTACAAATAATGAATTAGATATTATTAATAGTAATATTCTTCCGACTAACCCTTTGACCGACTGGCGTGATTTCTACCGTATTATCAATTACAGTAATACCGTCATTGCCTTTGCACCAAGTGTTTTAGACAAAGATAAAACTTATACAGAAGTAGCTTTGAAAGGGCATGTGGCAGAAGCAAAAGCCATGAGAGCTTGGATGTATTTCTATTTGGTAAGATTATTCGGTGAAGTGCCTTTGAAATTATCTGCTACCAGTAGTGACGACGAAATTGTGCCTTTGCCTAAAAATACGAAAGAGGAAGTTTTAGCACAAATTGTAAAAGATTTGGAAGAAGCAGAAAAGGACATTCCAACAACTTATGGAAACAGAGAGAAAGACCATAGCAGAATTACAAAGTACATGATTAATGCCTTACAAGCCGATGTGTATTTATGGATGGAAAAACCAACTGAAGCCCTTGCTGCAACCAACAAAGTAATCAATAGTGCAAAATTTGGTTTGGTTTCAAACCAAGAAAGAAGTTTGGCATGGTTCAATACCATTAAAGCAGGAAATTCAAACGAAGGGATTTTTGAATTAGCATATGGTAGCGATTATACCATTCGCTTTATCAACGCTACTTATCCTTTCTATGCCATTTTTGGTTCGGGGGCTTCGAGTGGTTTCAGAAGATACCAAGCAACTACTTATGTTACTGAAACACTTTTTACGGAAGATATTATTGACCCAACCAATTTTGATACTCGTGCCGACGAAGCTTCTTTAAGTACAGCCACAGGTGTAATTACAAAGTATAACCGTCTTTCAGGTGATACGCCTTTCAACTTTATTGTGTATCGTTATGCTGATGTACTCTTGATGAAAGCTGAAGCTTTAGCATTATTGAACAGAGGTCAAGAAGCCTTGGACATTGTTTCACAAATTAGAAAAAGAGCATGGGCGATTCCGCAAACTGAAAAATCTCCAGACGCAACTAATATTGATGGTACTGGTGGTGTATTAGAATATATTTTAGAGGAACGTGCCAGAGAATTCGCTTTTGAAGGAAAACGTTGGTTTGATATGCTTAGAAATGCGAAAAGAAGTAATTACAAACGTATCGACTTATTGATTGAACTAACGGCAAGAAGTGTACCTAGTGAAAGACAACAATCGGCTATCGCAAAAATCAAAGACCCCAACAGCCATTATTTGCCAATTTATCAATACGAAATTCAAACCAATACGCTCTTGGTACAAAATCCATTTTATAAGTAAACATCTGAATAACAATACAAACGGTTGATTAATAGCCAATTATTCTAATTGTAGTATGCTATTTTTTAAAGATGATTTTGGAGATATTAAAAAAATAAACAAATGAAAAAGTTAATACAATCGCTCACATTCCCATTGCTTGGTCTTTTATTAGGACTAAGTATTATGAGCTGTTCGGATATAACTATTGTTGAAACCACCACAGGTGATGCCAACCTTTATAGTTATTTACAGAAGTATCCAGAGAAGTATTCTGATTTTGCAAGTATTATTGACAAATCTGGTTACGACAGTTTCTTGGATGCTTATGGTGCATATACCATGTTTGCTCCAAACAATACAGCCGTAAAAGCATATTTAACACAAATCGGAAAGACAGCTGACCAGCTTACAAAAGAGGAAGCTCAAGGCATTGTGAAAATCCATGTGATTAGAGATACGCTTACTACGAGTTCCTTCAAAGACGGCAAATTACCATTGGTTACCATGTATGGTCAGTATTTACTTTCTGGTGTAACAAACGGAACAAATGGTTCAAGTTATACATTGAATCGCCAAGCAAATATTGTTGAATCAAACATCAGAACAGGTAACGGAATGTTACATATTTTAGATGGCGTGTTAAAACCAGCTACCAAAACAATTGCTCAACTAATAGAAGCCAATGCAGATTACTCTATTTTCACTCAGGCATTAAAAGAAACGGGATATTTTGATTCTTTGAATATAGTCAATGAGAATTTGGATAAACGTTTTATGACTTTAGTGGCAGAACCAAACACGGTATTAACAAAAGCAGGATTTACAAATTATGCTCAATTAAAAGCAAGGTATTCTAAATCTGGAAACCCTAAATTAAAATCTGACAGCCTTAATATTTTTGTGGCTTATCATATTTTAGACGGTGCAAAATATCTAGGAGATATTATTACTGCTACTTCACACATCACAAAAGTATCGACAGAACCTACTGTTGTAAGTTCAAAACTTGAAGGACAAACGGTATTATTGAACGATGATATTTTTAATGGTGTCAGAGAATTAGGCGTTGAATTATCTCGTACATTAAGCGACAACACTGCCACTAATGGCGTACTCCACAGCACTTTAGGGCATTATGGCGTAAAATTAAGATTGCCAATTAGAATCGACTGGGATGTTTGCGATTTCCCTGAAATCAAAAAACTTACCAGTTTTTATGGAAAGAGAACTTACGGTTTCCCAGTTGGTACAGTATTAAATGATATTAAATGGGCAAATGCCACCTTCCCTCCTACTTATGTGTATGCAGGTTCTGAAAACGCTGCCAAAAGAGATTATCTACAAGTTCCAATGGGTGTACCAAGTAGAAACTTATGGTTAGAAATGAGAACACCCATCATTCCAAAAGGAAAATACAAAGTATGGATGTGCTACAGACGTCAACGTACTTCAAACAGTTTTACCATTACTTGTACGGGTGCTGTTGATGGCGAAACGCTTACTCGTCCATTCTTATTTATTGACCAAGTTCCAAATTTATCTTCTGGAGAATTAGAGTCATTAGGTTGGAAAAGATACATGTCGCCTGGAACTGACATCAACGCTGCGGGTCGTTTGCTTGGAACAATTGACATTAAAACAACCGACAGACACCTTTTCCGTTTGACAGCAATCAATGGTACACATTCACCTAACAATATCGATATGATTCAATTTATTCCTATCGATCAAAACCAGTTGAGTCCACGCCATTTACCCGATGGTACTTTAATTGCTGAATAATTGCAGTCAGTTTTAAAACATTAAAAGAAATTCAAATGAAAATAAGATATTTATACTTTTTGCTCATTGCTACTTGCGGTATTATCCTAGCCTCATGTAAGACTTGGGACGACCGCTTGGTTTCAGAAAATGATGATTTAGGAAAATCATTATATGCTGAAATTAGCACACAAACCAACTTGAGTAAATTCAAAGAACTTTTAGAAAAATCTGGTTACGATAAAGTAATTTCTTCTTCTAAAAATTATACTGTTTGGGCACCAACAAACGACGCTTTGGCTAATTTAAGCATTACAATTATCAATGACACAGCGGCTTTAAAAGCTTTTGTGGGTAATCATATTGCTTTGCAAAGCCACGTAATGCCATCAACTCAAACATCAGAATTAGTAGGTTTATTAAATGGAAAATATGCAAGCTTCGGCAAGGATGTTTTTGCTACAGCTGCCATTACTTCTGCTAATAAATATGTAGGAAACGGTGTATTGCATGTTATTGGTAGTGCAGTTCAAGTATTGCCTTCTCTTTGGGCTTATGTAAATGCTACTCAAGCAACTTCATTACAAAGTTCGGCTATCGTAAATCTTACAACACAAGTATTCAACCCTAACACTGCGATTGTTGATAGTATCAGTGCTACAACAGGTCAGCCAGTGTATCGTCCGGGAACGGGTTTTCAATCTGTAAATTCCTTTACCGAAAAAGTATATGATTTAGGTGATGAATCAAAAAGATATACTTATTTCTTATTACCGAATGATGTTTTCACGCAGGAAGTAAATAAGCTATCGCCTTATTACAAAACAAGTACTGCTGATAGTACTTATAGAAAAGCAGCTTATGAAACCATCAAAGATTTGGTGATTGAAGGGGAATATTCGCTTGAGCAACTTCCAACGGCTATCAAATCTAAATTTGATGTAAACTATACGATTGATAAATCTGCCATCACTCAAAGTTTCAAAGTAAGTAATGGTACAGTTCACGTATTAGGAAAAATCAACGTGAATGTTAGTGAAAAATTTAAACCAATCATCGTTCAAGGTGAAAATTATATTGCTAGAATGCCTACTGCTTCAAGTTTAGCATCTACTGCCATCGCTACAAGAACCTTATTAAACCCATTAACCAATACAAGTTTCAAATCAGTTTTTGTGGTAGGACATGCTAATACAGGTTTTTGGTTAAGATATGTAGCTCCTGAAACACCATCTATTAAATACAAAGTGTATTGGGTAGCTGTAAACGATTTGTACAATTCAAACACTGCAACAGGAGAAACAGCAGCTTTCCTTATCAATCAAAAGTTAGCAATGGGTTCTTTAAGCTCTCCTACTTTTGCTTATCCAACGGTTGCCATGCCTTCGAAGAATTATACAGAACAATTGCTAGGAGAATATACCGTCGGTACTTATGGTACATTGAATATGTATTTGGTTGCCAACGGGGTCAATGCGATGGCACTCGACTATATCAAACTTGTACCAGTTCTTTAGTGAGCTACATAATAATTTAACGATGATTCAAATGAAGTATTTCATACAAAATATACAAGCATTCCCCAAAACGACAGTTGCTTTAGCGTCTTTTTGTGGAATCATGATGTGCGGCTCTGCTGTACAGGCACAGGAAACTAAAATTCAGGAAGTAGTAAAAATTCTTCCGAGATATAATACCGAAATTTCAGGTGTAGTCATTAGTGCTTCTACTGGAAAACCTGTAACGGGTGCTAGGGTTTATTTCAAAAACATGACTTCTGCCATTACTGCTGAAGACGGAACTTTTAAACTAAGTGTACCTAGTCCAAAAGTTTCCATTTCTGTAGAATGTCCGGGCTATGAAAGTACTGAAATAGCAGTTGCTAAACGCAGTAAAATCACGATTACGATTCAAGATCAATCAGGACTTGAAAAATCTTTTGGATTACCTTCTGGTACTTCAACAGGGAAACGTGTTGTGGGTGCTGCTAGTGCTTTGGCAATTCCTGACGCTTGGGCAAGAATTACGGATTCTCCCGATAGTTATTTACAAGGAAGAGTAGCAGGCTTAAACGCTACTCGTTATTCAGGTACTACAAATGCAGGAAGCTTCACTACTTTACGTGGTTTAAATTCTATCCAAGGAACAAACCGTCCTTTGTATGTGATTGATAACGTTATTTATGATGCTGGTATTTATGGTAGTTCATTGAATAACAACTACTTCGATAATCCATTGTCTTATATTGATGTAAGAGACATCAGTAATATTACAGTACTGAAAGACGCTTCGGCATCGGCAATTTATGGTACAAAAGCTGCTAATGGAGTTATCATGATTACGACTTCAAGAGCAAAAGAATTAGGAACAAAAATTGACTTCGCTATGTATGGTGGAGTGAACGCTGCTCCTGAAAATTTGCCTGTAATGAATGCCAATAGTTATAGAAGTTATTTAACAGATATTCTTTCTTCGGCTGGTTATTCAAATGCACAAATGGAAAGTTTGCCTTACATGAATGACAACAAGTCGAACCCTGATTATTATACTTATCATAACGATACCGACTGGCAGAAAAAAGTAATGGCAAGTAAACCGCTTACTAACATGTATTTACGTGTAACGGGTGGTGATAACATTGCAAAATATGCCCTTTCGGTAAACTATTTAAGTAATAAAAATGGTGTTGCTGGTTCAACTTTAGAGAAATACAGTACTCGTTTCAATGCTGATATGAACTTAAGCCGTAAACTTACAGCCGCAGCTAAATTGAGTTTCTCATACAATGAAGCTGAAACCAAAGATTTCGGATTTGCCTCTAAAACAAATCCTCTTTACTTAGCCTTAATCAAAGCACCAATCTTAACAGATTATAGTGTTTCAAGCCAAGGGATTTTTTCTCCTTTCTTGGCTGATGAAGATATATTCTCGGTGGGGAACCCTGCTGTGGCTGCTACGAGTACTTTGGGTGGAAATAAAGCTTATCGTTTCTTTGGGGTGATTGATTTCCAATATGCCATCTCAAATGCTTTCAAACTAGGAACGAACATTGCAGTTACTTTCGATAAAGTCAAAGAAAACCGCTTTATTCCTAACTATGGTTTAGTAAGTGATACCCTTAAAAATGTATTGGCATTAAACCAGTTGAGTTCACAAACAAAACGTTTGTTTAATGTATCTAACGAAACGTATTTAGCTTTCAATAAAACATTCAAAAACGTTCATGAGCTTTCTGGTCGTGTGGGTTTACGTTTTATTAGCTCTAAAATAGAGCAAGACAAAGTATTGGCTTATAACTCAGCAACCGACCAATTAATCAGTGTAAACAATGGTTCTGTTTTATACAACAATATCCAAGGTGGTATCGGTACTTATAACTGGTTGAATACTTATTTCAACTTAAATTATACTTATGCTGATAAGTACTTCTTGGCTTTCACAATGGCAATGGACGCTTCTTCTCGTTTTGGGAAAGATGTTTCTACGAGCGATGCTGTCAGCATTGGCGGTACTCCTTTTGCAGTAATGCCTGCGGTATCGGCAGCTTGGTTACTTTCTTCGGAACAATTCTTAGCAGATGGACCTTTCGATTTATTAAAACTTCGTGTTTCTACAGGTCGTGTTGGAAATGATGACATCGGTAATTATGCTTCAAAACAATATTATGTTGGTCAAAACTTATTAGGTCTTCAAGGAATTGTGCGTGGAAACATTGCTAATCCAAACTTGAAATGGGAGAATATCTCTAAGTTCAATGCAGGTTTAGACATGAGCGTTCTTCACGAACGTTTGGGTTTAAGTCTTGATGTATTCAGCAACAAAACTACAGACATGATTATCGCTGAGAAATTACCAACAGTAGCAGGTGTAGGTTATGTCATGACAAACAATTCGGCCATGAGTACTTCGGGTGTTGAAGCAAGTTTGAACATCAAATTATTAAACAAATCTGATTTGAAATGGGATTTGGGTGTAACCATCGCTAAATCAACAACTAAATTAGATAAGTTACCAAACGCCAATGCAGATATTATTTCTAACTATGGTCAGGCTTCTTTCTTGAGCCGTGTGGGCGAAAGTCCAAATGTATTCTTCGGTAATACTTCAAAAGGTGTTTATGCTTCGAATGCTGAGGCAAATGCTGAAGGTTTGTCTTCGATATTACCAGATGGTTCTTTGAAGCCGTTCCAAGGTGGTGATGTTAGATTTGAAGATTTGAATGGCGATAAAGTAATCGACGACCAAGACAGAAAGATTATCGGTAATCCAAATCCAGATTTCTACGGAGGTATTACCAACCGTATTATCTACAAAAACTGGACTTTAGATGCTCTTTGTAGCTTTGTTTCTGGCAATGAAGTATATAATTATACTCGTAAAAGTATCGAATCTGGTGCAAACTTCAATAATCAATCGGCAGCGATGGTTGCTCGTTGGAGAGGCGAAGGACAAATCACGGATATTCCAAGAGCTACTTATGGCGACCCCGTTCAAAATGCACGTTTCTCGAACAGATGGATTGAAGATGGTTCATATTTCAGATTAAAATCAGTTTCAGTGTCGTATAATTTCTCAATCGACAAAAGTGTTTTGAAATATTTAACAGTATATGCTGCGGCAAACAACGTGTTGACTTTCACAAAATACCTTGGTTATGATCCAGAATTTAGTTCAACAAATGCAGTAGTAGGACAAGGCGTTGACAATACTTTAGAGCCTATCCAAAAATCATTTCACTTAGGGCTTAGAATTGGTTTATAATATCAAGCTAAAATCCCTCGGTCAACTGACATAATTAATCGTTAAAATTATCGAAATAAGATGAAATCAATGTTTAGAAAAATAATCTTCAATCTAGCTGTACTTTCTTGTGTATGGGTTGGTAGTTCTTGTAAAGAAGTGTTCGACCTCGACCCTGAAGAAGCACTCACTAGCCAACAAATGTATCGTGATATTTTCGATGCAGATGCTGCCATCATTGGCTTATATGGTAAGTTTTCGACCCTTGCCAAACAGTATGTTGTATTAAATGAACTCCGTGCAGATTTGCTAGATGTTACTGATAATGCCGACGTAGCCTTGCGTGAAATCAATAACCATAATGTTACAGAAAGTAATGCTTATGCGAACCCTCGCCCGTATTATGAATTAATTCTTAACTGTAACGACATCTTGAAGAATTTCAAGATAATGGTTGAAACCAACAAAATCAAAAGAGCAGAATACAACCAACGTTATGCCGATGTAATTGCTTTAAGAAGTTGGATTTATTTACAATTAGCAATTCACTACAACAGTGTTCCATACATCACAGAATCAATTGAAAAAATTGGTGATGTATCAGCCATTGCAAGTAAACCTGCTATTCCTTTAAAGGAAATGATTAAGCAACTTATTACGGATATGGAAACGATTCCAAGTGTATATCTTGACCCTTATACTTTGGATAATACCTTCGTTTCAAACAACGTGGATGGCTACTCGCCTACTACTTTCTTCATTAATAAAACTATTTTATTGGGAGATTTGTACTTGTGGGACAATCAATTTACCAAAGCGGCTACGATGTATAAATACATTATGACAACATCCGACCGCCTTGGTTTTGAAGCAACTGATATTAACGTTTGGTATCATTTATACAAAATTACTCGTGGACAAGTCAGCACAAGTATGGGGCAAATCGCAGTAAGTTATGATGCCAACATCAATGATGAAAACAGATTGCTTGATAACAACAACACTGGTTGGCGTTCAATCTTCGCCCGTGACCGCTCGAATACTATTTACAATGGCGTATCGAATACTTCCAACATTTCTCGTGACCCAGAATGGCTTTGGTTATTACCTTTCGACAATAAGTTTTTACCTGAAAATCCTTTCGTAGAATTGTTCTCGAATGTAGGCGGTAAATATTTATTACAGCCTTCGCAACAAGTACAAGATATGTGGAATTCGCAAACACAAACGAACAACTTCAATTTTGATGCTCGTGGAAAGATGTCTTACAAAACAGTTAATGGCAAACCAGTAGTGTATAAATACCTTTATAACTACTTGAATCCGAACTTGACGGGTTCTGTAATTTCGTTAGTAGGGAAAAGTTTGCAAGAAAAAAATGGACGTTGGTTCTTGAACAGAGCAGCCAATGTACACTTGAAATTTGCTGAAGCTGCCAACCGTGAAGGACGTAGAAAGTTAGCTTTTGCTTTATTAAACAGCGGAGTTGCAACAGTATATAACGGTACTGCCACGGATAAAACTAATTTGATGAATACTTTTGATGTTCCTCCATTCGACTTTGATGCTAGAAACGGCGATGCACCAGTACGTTATCGTTCATCTTGGCACTTAGCGACGGGAATCAGAGGAAGAGCCATGTTGAAAAATACTACCGTAGTTGGCGACAGTACTATTGCTATTGAAAACTCAATCATTGAAGAAGGTGCTTTAGAATTAGCTTTTGAAGGACACCGTTGGGGCGATTTAGTAAGAGTGGCACTTCGTAGAGAAGACCCAACTTTCTTGGCAGACAAAGTATATGACAAATTAAGAAAAGCCAATAACCCCAATGCAGCAGCCGTAAGAAGCAAACTGATGAACAAAGACAACTGGTTTTTACCATTCAAATTGCAATAATCGTATCACTCTTTTTATTACAAACACATCCGTTCTCTTTGGGCGGATGTGTTTTTTTTTGAAATCCATCAAGCTATCAAAAAGATAGGACAACCTATCTCAGAGACAGGACAACATATCAAAAAGATGAAAAATCCTATCTCAGAGACAGGACAAGCTATCAAAAACAAGGAGAAATCCATCTCAGAAACAGGATAAGCTATCAAAAAGATAGGAAATCCCATCTCGGAGATAGGACAAGCTATCAAAATGATGGAACAAGCTATCTCGAAGATAGGACGACTTATCAAAAAGATGGAAAATCCTATCTCGGAGATATGATTCGTTTGGTTTTTTTCTCAAAAATGAATAGTAAACCAAATAATATTCTGAATTAGATTAACACAGTTTAATGAACACTCCCAACAGTCCCTTAGATAAATCAAAAAAGCCCTGAAAGGGCATAATCTATCAACAATGGGTAACGATTTATCAACAATGAGCATCACCCATTGAAAACACATCATGTGAACCATCATATTCACATGAACGTCGTCTATACCCCGTGACCACAAACCACAGGGCGTTGCCCTGTGCTATGGGATTCCGCCCTTTCAGGGCTTGGAAAATTGAGGTAAAGAGCATATTTTTGATTGGTAGTTTTAACCTTAAACGAATTAATAGATGGGACAATCACTTGTAAAAAATTATGTACATATTGTATTTAGTACCAAATATCGTCAGCCACTCATACACCCACCCTACGAAAGCGAACTGCATAGTTACTTGGGTGGTATCTGTAAAAAATTAGAATGTCAGCCAATAATTGTTGGGGGATATACTGATCATATTCATATACTTTGTATGCTATCAAAAAAAATAGCTCTAATGAAACTGGTAGAAGAACTTAAATCACACGCTTCAAAATGGATGAAAACCAAAGATGAATCGTTAAAAAATTTCTATTGGCAAAATGGTTATGGGGCGTTTTCGGTTAATCCAAGTGAAATCGACATAGTTATACGATACATCCAAAATCAACATGAACATCATAGCAAAAAGACGTTTCAAGACGAATACAGAGCATTTCTAAAAAAGTATAAGGTTGAATTTGATGAACGATATGTTTGGGAATAGCTAGTTGCTTATGAGTTTAAAAAAATCGTTTAGCCCTGAAAGGGCATAATCTACCAACAACGAGCATCGACCATTGAAAGATAAATCAAAAAGCCCAGAAAGGGCAGAATCTACCAACAATGGGTATCACCCATTGAAGCAGCAGAAGAAGTAATAAACCCCAAAGCCCTGAAAGGGCATAATCTATCAACAATGGGCATAGCCCATTGAAAAATACCCTAAGCGGATACCCCATCCAACCATTACATCCAAAATCTTCTTTTCATTTTTATAATTTTTTAGCGAAATTGCAAGTCAGCATTTTATCTCAAAATCCACCAATGACTATACAGCAATACATCGAAAATATTCATAGAAAATTCAAAGTAGGAAACACCACCGAACATACTTTCCGAGGAAATTTAGAAAACCTTATTGTAAGCCTTATGCCTACTGTAATGGCTACCAATGAGCCTACTCGACAACAATGTGGCTCGCCCGACTATATTCTTACCAATAACAAAGGCATTACACTCGGCTATATCGAAGCAAAAGATATTGGCGATAAGGACTTAGACGGACAAAAACTGTCGGGAAACAAAGAACAATTCGACCGTTATAAATCACTTAATAATATTATTTTTACCGATTATCTGGCTTTTCACCTTTATCGTGATGGACAATTTGTAAAGAAAATTGCCATCGGGAAAGTACAGAATAATACAATTGAAGCACTCCCAGAAAACTTTGATGAGTTTACCGATTTAATAAAATCCTTCTGTACCAATATTGGGCAGTCTATCAAGAGTTCTAAAAAACTCTCTGAAATGATGGCTGGTAAAGCTCGATTACTCTCAAATATCATCGAAAGGGCTTTAACTTCTGATGAAACGCATAATGAAAACGGAACGCCGTCCGATAGTACTTTAAAAGACCAAATGAAGGCTTTTAAGGATATTTTGATTCACGATATTACGCCCGAAGGCTTTGCAGATATTTATGCCCAAACCATTACTTATGGTTTGTTTGCCGCTCGTTTGCACGACCCCACTTTGCCTACTTTTAGCCGACAAGAAGCCGCAGAGTTAATCCCCAAAACAAATCCTTTTCTCCGTAAATTATTTGGATACATTGCTGGCCCCGACCTCGACGACCGTATTCTTTGGATTGTGGATGATTTGGTAGAAATTTTCTTGGCTTGTAATGTTGCCGAACTCTTGAAAGACTATGGCAAAACTACGGGCATGGAAGACCCTATCATTCACTTTTACGAAAATTTCTTGAGTGAATACGACCCAGCACTCCGCAAAGCTCGTGGGGTTTGGTACACGCCTAAACCTGTGGTGAATTTTATCGTGAGAGCCGTAGATGAAATCCTGAAAACGGAATTTAATTTACCACAAGGATTGGCTGATACTTCTAAAACAAGCATAAAAGTACAGACCCAAACCTTTGATAATAAAACCAAAAAGTATAAAGAGATTGAACAGGAAGTACATAAAGTACAGATTCTCGACCCTGCTACGGGTACTGGTACTTTTTTGGCAGAAGTAGTAAAACACATCCACAAAAAGTTTAAAGGACAAACGGGACTTTGGAGTAAATATGTGAGCGAACACCTAATTCCTCGCTTGAATGGCTTTGAATTATTGATGGCTTCTTATGCGATGGCTCATTTACAGTTGGATTTACTCCTGACTGAAACAGGCTATAAAAGCCCCCTAACCCCCAGAGGTGGAATTAGTACTGAGCGTTTGAGGATATTCCTCACCAATAGTTTAGAAGAACATCATCCCGATACAGGTACACTTTTTGCCAATTGGCTCAGTTCAGAAGCCAACGAAGCCAACCATATCAAACGTGATACGCCTGTGATGTGTGTCATTGGCAATCCACCTTATGCAGTAAGTAGTACCAATAAAAATGAATGGATTCTAAATCTTATTGCAGACTATAAAAAAGAATTGAATGAAAGAAAAATAAATTTAGATGATGATTATATTAAGTTTATCCGTTTTGGGCAACATTTTATTGACAAAAACGGAGAAGGTATTTTGGCTTATATTTCTAACAATAGCTTTATTGATGGGATTACTCATCGCCAAATGAGAAAGCATTTATTAGAAAGTTTTGATACTGTTTATATCCTTGATTTACACGGAAACGCTAAGAAAAAAGAAGTGGCTTTAGACGGTTCTGCCGACCAAAATGTATTTGACATTATGCAGGGCGTAAGTATCAATATTTTTGTAAAAACAGGGAAGAAAAAAGAAAAAGAATTAGGTAAAGTATTTTATCATGAATTAAGAGGAAAAAGAGACTATAAATATCAGTTTTTACATCAAAGTTCATTTAAAACAATAGAATGGACGAATTTAGAATATACCTTACCAAATTTATTTTTTGTCCCCAAGAATTTTGATGAATTTGAAGGCTACAACAAGGGAGTAATTCTTTCAGAATTATTTAATATTTATTCTGTTGGTATTGAAACTCAAAGAGATTCCGTAACTATACAATTTGATAAATCAAAGATTAAAGAAATTGTTATGGATTTCAAAAATATTCAAAGTGATGATATTAGAAGGAAATACAAAATAGATAAAGATGGAAGAGACTGGCAAATTGAAACAGCCAAAACAGATACTAAATTAGGAGGCAATTATTGTAAAATATTTTATAGACCTTTTGATTTAAGAGATACATATTTTACAGGAAAGTCTAAAGGTTTTATGGCATATCCAAGGGGAGAAGTTATGAATAACTTATTTGAAAAAAATAATATTTCCCTAATTGTTTGTAAACAACAGAGTACATTTGATTTCCAACATATATTTGTTACTAAAAATATTTCTGATGGAAATTCAATTTCTATCCAGACAAAAGAGAGAGCTAATGTTTTCCCACTTTACTTATATCCAGACCAAACAGGTCAATTAAATTTTGGAGCAAATACAGCCAGAACACCAAATCTGAATCCAACAATTATTCAACAAATGGTGGATGGTTTAGGAATAGCATTTGAAGCAGAAAAAACTCATCACTCCTCATTCAACACTCAAAACTCCTTTGCTCCTATTGATGTCTTAGATTATATTTATGCCGTATTGCATAGCCCCAACTATCGAGAGAAGTATAAAGAATTTTTGAAAATAGACTTCCCGAGAGTACCCTATCCAAGAGATTTACCAACATTCCAAAAATTAGTAAATCTGGGTGGACAAATCCGTCAAATACATTTATTAGAAAGCTCCGTCGTAGAAGAATATATTACAGAATATCCGATAGCAGGTGATGATAAAGTAGGTAAAATAGTCGCCAAAGCCACAGAAGAGCATTTTGTAAGAGTATATATCAACGAAAGTCAGTATTTTGATAAAGTACCAAAAATTGCTTGGGAGTTTTATATTGGTGGCTACCAACCAGCCCAAAAGTGGCTCAAAGACCGTAAAGACAGAACACTAAATTTTGAAGACATTTTACATTACCAAAAAATCATCGTAGCACTCAACGAAACCGACCGACTGATGAAAGAAATTGATTTGGTAGGCGTAGAATAAAACAATCATACATTAAACCATGAAAAATAATATGACATTAGGAATCGCACTGATTATCATTGGGCTTGCGTCCATCATCATTGGCGTTGTAGTACTTAACAAAAAAGAAAATACACCCGTAGCAGCTCAACCAGAAAAAATAAATGTTGAACCCCTTGAAAAAGAAAGCCCCAAAGCACCCACCGACAAAGAAAAAGGTGATGACTTTGAGAAATTTGTTGTGCAGAAATTTTCAAAAAAATACTTTAAAGTAACCGATTGGACGAGCGATAAATTCGTCAATGGAGTATATCCAGAAAGTAATTCAAACCCAGACTTCACCATGCGATTTCAGTGGAAAGATGTCGATAAAAGTTTTGGCGTAGAATGTAAATACAGAAGCGAATACTATAAAAATGGCGTAGAATGCTGCACAGAACGTCAATTAGAGAATTATAAAAAATACGAAAGCGATAAAAACCAAAAGGTATTTATCATCATTGGCGTAGGCGGAGTAGCCTCTGACCCTGCCGAACTTTTCATTATTCCCTTAAACAAAATAGCCAGTACATTTTTAGGAAAAGACTTTTTGAGCAGATATAAAAAAGAGAATTTCAAAGAGGCAAATTTGTTTTATGACTACGAAAAAGAGACACTAAAATAGTTTTTTGAGTTGATACAATGAATCCGCTAAGAGCAAACCAATGGCTGAGATAGAACAAGCTATCAAAAACAAAGGAAAACCTATCTCAGAGACAAGACAACCCATCTAAAAGACAGGAAAACCTATCTCGAAAACAAGACGACTTATCAAAAAGAAGGGAACACCTATCTCAGAGATAGGACAAGCTATCTCGGAGATAGGTCAACTTATCAAAAAGATGGAAAATCCTATCTCGGAGATAGGATTCCTTTGGTTTTTTATTCAATTGTGAATTTAAAACAAAATAATATTCTGAATTTGAATAGATAGATTTTCAGAAAGCTATCAAAAGGTTTTATGATACTTCTTAAATAAAATCAAAGACATTATAGCAACACTAAATCCATTTTATTTTGTAATTTTATTGAATATAAATTTCAAGAAAATGAAAGCTACAAAACCACAAACAGAGCAAAAGACTCATAAAGTACCAAAGAAGAAAAAAAGCTTATGGGAACTTGCTAATGAATCAACTGTTCCAGAAGGATGGAGCGGTTTAATCAATATTTTAGCTCCTTATGAACTACCGAAAAAAGACAAAAAAAAATGAATTACCTGCTGGATACAAACATATTTATTATTTTGATGCTGAGTCAGAATGAAAAACTAAGTAAGAAACAGCAATCAATTTTGAAGGATTCAAATAATACGTTTTTTTTATCAGAAGCGTCCTTATATGAAATTGCTATAAAGGTAAGGTTAGATAAAGCTAACTTTTCAGCAATAAATATGAATGTAATTAATGAACAAAGGAAAAATTTAAAAATAAAGCTTATACCTTCAAAAGAAGAGTTTTATTATAATATACCAAATGTTCCCAAAGTTTATATTTCAAAATCAAAACCACATGGTGACCCTTTTGATTTACTGATTATTTCACAAGCATTACTTGAAAATATCCCCATACTTTCTACAGATGATTTTTTCCCCAGCTATGAAGGCTTAAATGTTATTTCATAAACAGAAGAAAGTATTTTAAGAAGTTTTATGATACTTCCTAAACAAAAGCAAAGAGAGTATAGCCGTTACAACGATTAAAATCAATACGCCTACAACAGAGCTTGCACTCTTAAAAATGCCTCCTCCAAAACTACAAATAAGTGATTCTGTAAAGAAAATGACTCCTGTGTAAATCCACCAAGTATTGTAGGTTGGTAACTCCTCTATCGTTACTTCCATTTTGAAATTATCAGGAAAGAAAAGACTTTTCCATTTGGGAAAATCCCATAGCAACAAGCCCAAAGAAGCAACAAATAATAGAAAAGTGATATAAACTGTCCCTTGAAATTGTAAGGAAAAAGTAATCAGAAAGATATTGGTAATAATACCCAAGAAAATAAGATTTCCGATGGTAGCAAAGCGTTGCGTCATCAGCAAAAATGCCGCCATTACTTGCATCAAGCCCAAAAACTGCCAATAAATACCTGTTTGATAAAGGGCTTCAAAGAAAAATCCGATAGGATTTGAGGTAGGAATAGAGGTAAAACGATTGCCCATTAATTTCGTTAAACCAGAAGGTACAAAGGCGAAGCCAATTAAATACCTCATCCAAATTACAAAAAACGAAAGGTATTGATTACGTCGTACAGTAAGGTAAAGATTGAATAGTTTGTCCATAGTTTTCAAGAATAGTCTAATTGATTTTTCAAAAGTAATAGAAATACGACAGCCTTGATAGCGATTTGTTATGTGCGGTTGACAAAATTAAATCCACAGCTTATTGAGAAAATATATTTTGTACATCGTGCATCCATTCGCCTATATTTTGCATCATAACATCATACATAAAACATCAAACAAATATGAAATTTATTATTACCATTCTCTTAACCGTTACAATTTTTGCTCAAGTACAGGCTCAAAGTAAAATTTCTGGAAAAGTTTTAGACGAAAAACAAAAGCCTGCCGAATTCGCAACCGCTGCTTTATTGAATGCCAAAGACTCCTCTATGGTAAAAGCTGACATTACAAACTTAGAGGGCTTATATACTTTTGAAGCCATAAAATCAGGGAAGTATTTAATTGCTACTTCGATGGTAGGCTACAAAAGAACCTTCTCTAAACCTTTTGAAGTAATATCTGAATCCATACAAATACCAGATATTCAATTAATTGTTGCTTCTACAGCATTAAATGAAGTGACAGTAACTGCCCAAAAACCTTTCTTAGAACAACGTGCCGACAAACTCGTTGTGAATGTAGCAAGTAGCCCAACAGCCGCAGGTGCAACCGCTATGGAAGTGCTAAGAAAAGTGCCTGGATTGATTATCGCTCAAGACCGAATTACTATTGCAGGCAAGGCTTCGGTGATGATCATGATTGATGGTAAACCTTCACAATATACTGATATGAACGAAGTATTGAAGGACTTGCCAAGCACTAATATTGATAAAATTGAGGTTATCAAAAACCCATCGGCTCGTTATGATGCTGCGGGTGGAGCAATTATCAATATTGTAATGAAACGCAATGCCAATTTAGGAACAAATGGCTCAATCGGTTTAAATCTTAGAGGCTCGGTTTTTAACAATACCGAGGTTGGCAGAAGCTCGAATGATATGTTTAATGCTATCTCACCTACATTTTCTATCAACCATCGCAAAGGAAAAGTTAATATTTTTGGAAGTTATAGCTATGCCAATAGAAACCTTTTTGAACTCACAAGGATTGGTAGAATCATTGGTACTCAAAACTTTGATAATACCCAATTTTCTCCGCTGACTGTTCAGGTACATAACACAAGGGCTGGAATGGATTTTTATGCTGATAAGAAAAACACTTTTGGTTTTTTAATTACTGGCTTTGCCCGTGATGGGGAAAATTTGAGTGATGCGAACACCAAAGTTACAGATGTTGAAAGTGGAAACGTGATTAATAGTTTTAGAACCATGAATAGCCAACCCACCAAACGCACGAATATTGGGTATAATATCAACTGGAAACATTCATTCGATACAACAGGTAAAGACCTAAACGTTGATATTGACTATGTTACTTACCGACTAAAAAATCAGAATATTATTACGATTATTGATGGAAATCAACAACGAAACCAAAGCCAAAGTGTTGATAATCCTGTAGTTTTCACAACCTTTAAACTGGATTATACTCATCCTTTTTCAAGTAAAACGAAATTGGAAGTAGGTGGAAAAAGTAGTTTTGCCACCATTGATAATGATTTGAATTTCTACCGTGAAACAGTATTGGATACAAAACGAAGTAATGTTTTTAATTATAAAGAGAACATTAATGCCCTCTACGGTACATTCAACACAAGTTTTGGTAATAATTGGGAATTACAAACGGGCTTACGAGCAGAACAAACGGTGGCTGAGGGATTTAGCAAAATTGAAAATAAAAATGTGTTGGATAGAAATTATTGGCAGTTGTTCCCAAGTGTATTTTTAACCCGTAAAATTGGTAAGAATTTAGGCATTACTACGTCTTTTACTCGAAGAATAGATAGACCGAGTTATCAGCAACAAAACCCTTTTGAATTTCAGTTAGATTCTTTAACTTTTACCAGAGGTAACCCATTATTGAAGCCACAATTAACCAACGAATTGAAATTCCAGATAACATTCGATGGACAACCATTTTTTGCGTTTGGATATAACAAAACAAACGATGTAATTATCGAAAATGCTCCTCAACAAGATAATGTAACAAAAAGAACATTTACAACGGCGGAGAACTTAGCTACTTATAAAAATTATTTTGTGGAATTAAATTTCCCTATCAATATTGGAAAAAGAATCTCTGGATTTGGTGGTAACCAGTTGATTTATAATCTATATGATGCTAATTATTTAGGTGGAAATTTCAATCAAGGAAGAGTAAATTGGTTGGCATATATCAATGTAAATGCAAAAATCACAAAAACATTGAGTGCAGAAATCAATGGATTTTATATGACTAAATCTCAACAAGAATTCCTTACTTTAAACCCACTGGGAAGTCTATCCATAGGTTTACAACAAAAAGTTTTGAGTGGAAAAGGTAGAATATCACTCTCAGTAAATGATATTTTATATACTGAAAAGAACACAGGAACAATTAAATACCAAGATATAGACCTCCGTTATTTTCACAGAGAATCATCAAGAAACGTACGTTTAGGATTCACCTATTCATTTGGAAATGACATCTTGAAAGCAAGTCGTAATCGTAAAACTGGTTCAGAAACAGAGGCTAATAGGGTGAAGACCAATTGATAGTAGTTGGGAAAATCTTCACTCCCAAATCCGCTAATAAAAACTTGTAGTATAGTTGAATAGTTTTGTCAAATTTAAAAATTTGACAAAACTATATTCCTCACTCCGCATTCAAAACTCATCATTCCAAACTCCGCATTCCAAACTCATCACTCAAAATCAATGTGCTTCTAACCAATTTAAACCAACGCCCATGCCTGTTTCCATTTTTACGGGGAAAGGAATGGCATTTACCATTAGTTCGTTTACTTTGGTTTTCATCAATGCTAATTCTGATTTATGTACATCAAAAACTAATTCGTCATGCACGGTAAGAATGATACGAGATTGTAGTTTTTCTTGCTTGATAAAATCATTTACTTTAATCATCGCCACCTTAATCATATCGGCAGCCGAACCTTGAATCGGGGCGTTTACAGCGTTACGTTCGGCAAAACCACGTTCTACCATATTGTTTGAATTGATGTCACGCAAGTAACGTCTTCTTCCCAAAATAGTTTCTACATAACCTTTGTCACGAGCTTCAATTACAGCCGTATCCATATAGCGTTTAATCGCTGGAAATTCTCGCCAATAACTGTCAATAATTTCTTTTGCTTCCGTTCTTGAAATAGCAATTTGCTGTGCCAAACCAAAAGCCGAAACACCATAAATAATACCAAAATTGACCGTTTTAGCTTTTCTACGCATATCAGAAGTCACTTCATCCAAACTGACATTGAATACTTTTGCGGCAGTAGTAGCGTGAATATCTCTTCCTTGATTAAAGGCTTCAATCATAGATTCGTCTTTGGCAACAGCCGCCATGATACGCAATTCTATTTGCGAATAATCGGCTGAAAGAATCAAGAAATCATCATTTTTAGGAATAAAAGCCTTTCTAATTTCTCGTCCACGAGCAGTACGAATCGGAATATTTTGTAAGTTAGGATTGGTACTCGACAAACGACCAGTAGCCGTAACTGCCTGATTGAAAGAAGTATGCACTCTACCCGTTCTTGGCGAAATCATCAAAGGCAAAGCATCTACATAAGTTGATTTAAGTTTTTGTAATTCTCTAAAATCCAGAATTTTACGAGCAATTTCATGTTCAGATTCTAATTTAGACAATACTTCTTCTCCCGTCATATATTGCCCCGTCTTTGTCTTTTTAGCTTTAGGGTCAAGTTTCAATTTATCGAATAAAATTTCTCCCAATTGCTTTGGCGAACCAATGTTAAATTCTTGTCCAGCCAATTCAAACACTTTGGTTTGTACTTCCAACATATCTTTTTCCAAAGTTTTCGACATATCTTTCAAGAAATCAATATCCAGCCTTACGCCTTCCATTTCAATATCAGAAAGTACTTGTGTCAAAGGCATTTCTACTTCTTCCAACAATTTCACCGCACTTGGATTTTGGGCTAAAATTGGATGTAATTTACCTTTCAATTGTAAAGTAATGTCGGCATCTTCGGCGGCGTACTCTTTGATTTTTTCAAATTCCACATCACGCATATTGCCTTGCTTCGCTCCTTTTTTACCGATTAATTCATCAATCGACACAGGAGTATAATGCAAGAAATCCTCCGCCAAAATATCCATTCCATGACGTTTTTCTGGCTCAATGATATAATGTGCCAACATCGTATCATACGTTTTGCCTTTTACTTCTACGCCATATTGGGCAAGTACCATTAAATCATACTTGATATTTTGAGCGATTTTCTCAATTTTTTCATTGGCAAAAATCGGCTTAAATTCATCCACAATCGCTTGTGTTTCTTCACGGTTGGCAGGAGTTGGCACATAATAAGCTTCGCCAGCACGGTACGCAAAAGATAAACCAACCAAATCGGCTTCTACGGCATCAACGTTGGTCGTTTCCGTATCGAAACAAATTTCATCTTGCAAACTCAAGAAATGAATCAAAGACTGACGCAATTCTGGCGTATCAATCAAATGATATTGGTGAACGGTAGTATCAATCGTAGCTTTTGGATTACTTTCAGAAGGCGTATCTGTTTCATCAAAAAGCTCTAATTTCTTTTCTTCTACAATACTTCCGAACAAATCAAACTGACCCGAAGACGCTTTTGCTTTGCCAGCCGCAGTCGCTTTTTTAGCTTCAGGAGTGGCAGTAGGCTGTTCTACAACGGCTTCTTCTCCTAATAATCTTCTACGTAAAGTTCTAAATTCTAATTCATCCAAAAGCGGAGAAAGTAATTCTTTATTTACTTCACAAACTTTTAAATCTTCCTCATCGAAAGTAACAGGCACTTCACAGTGAATTGTTGCTAATTCTTTCGACAATAAACCTTGTTGAGCAAAATTTCTGACATTTTCTTGCTGCTTGCCTTTTAGTTTATCAACGTTGGCAATCAGATTTTCTAAAGAACCATACTCTTGAATTAGTTTTTGGGCAGTCTTCTCGCCTATCCCCGGAATTCCTGGAATATTATCAGAAGCATCACCCATCAAGCCCAAAGTATCAATTACTTGCGACACATCTTGGATTCCCCAACGCTCACAGATTTCTTTCACACCCAAAATCTCAACGCCTTTGCCCATAAAAGCAGGCTTGTACATAAAAATTCGTTCCTCCACGAGCTGACCATAATCTTTATCGGGAGTCATCATAAAAATTTCCATGTCATCATGTTCACGAGCAGCACGTTTGGCGATAGTACCAATAACGTCATCCGCCTCGTAACCCTCCATGATTAACATCGGAATATTCATCGCAGTACAAAGACGCTTGATATATGGAATGGCAATCGTAATATCTTCTGGTTGAGCTTGACGCTGAGCTTTATAAGCCTCAAACTGAATATGTCTAAACGTGGGAGTTGGCGTATCAAAAGCCACGCCAAGATGCGTAGGTTTTTCTTTAGTAAGCACCTCCAACAAAGTATTCGTAAAGCCAAATACCGCACTGGTATTCAAACCCTTAGAAGTAATACGAGGAGTTTTCTGGAAAGCAAAGTGTGCTCGATAAATCAATGCCATTGCATCGAGAAGAAATAGTTTTTTCATCTAATTGTAACGAAGAGTATATGCCTAAAAAGACAAGATTTCCTCAAAAATACCAAAATCTATTGGTTCTGTTTCACGAAGATTGAAAAGATGGTTAATATTGTGTAAATAAATGAAAAGAAGATGTTACGAAAAGTAAGAATACAGAACTTCAAGAGCCTTAAAGATGTAACGCTCGAACTCCAAAAAGTAAACCTCCTGATTGGTCCAAACAATTCAGGGAAGAGTAATTTTTTGAAGGGGTTGGAATCTATGAACTATGATTTTGAATCCATGAATAATCAAGTTCGTTCAAGATTAGAGTTCAAAAGTAAAAGTATAATTTATATTCATATTATTGCCGACAAGTCTGACTATCTCGGTGTTAACATTAATACTCCATATATTAATTTTTATAATACATCCCAAAAGACACCTGACAAAGACATTTGGTTGTCAGAAAAAATGGATACACAATTTACTGGCTCATCCAGCTATTCAAAAACACATATTCCTAATCTAAAGGACTTAAAATTTACATCTATTATTTACAAACCAGACCCGAACACTTTCACAAAACCAGCATCTTTAGATACTGCTGATTCGTTATTACCAGATTGTTCAAATTTAGTTCCTTTCCTATTTAACCTAGGTCAAAATCATAAAAAACTATTTAAAACCTTAGAAGATAATTTGGGTAAATGTGTTGGAGATTTAGTTTCAATCGGTACACCAGCAGAAGGGAATAAGTTAAGGTTAAAGTTTTTTGACAAAGATGATAATGATTACTGGGCAGACGAAGTATCAGAAGGCGTTTTATACTTTCTCGCCCTTCTTTGTATTATCCATCAACCCAATCCCCCAAAATTATTATTACTGGAAGAACCAGAAAAAGGGATTCATCCACGAAGAATTCGAGAAGTAATTGATTTTATTTTTCAATTAGTGGAAGAAAAGGATATTCAAGTAATTATGACTACTCATAGCGAAAGAGTATTGGATGAATTTGAAGATATTCCTGAATCTGTAATTGTTTTTGATAAAGATGAAGAAGGAGCTACTCAAGTAAAAAATCTACTAAAAGATATTATAGAACCTTCAAATATTAAAATGGAATCGCTGGGTTTGCCCAGAATAAAATTCACTGAGTCTTTAGGTTCACACTGGGTAACTGGATTTATTGGAGGCGTACCAAAATGAATATAACTATACTGAAATATGGCTATTTTGGTGAGGACGAAGCTCATCGAATTTTCTTGCACAACTATCTTGAGCAATTATTAATCTATTCAGGAAATTCAGAAAAAATGCTTTTTGAATTCGACGAAGTTTTCACCTACAAATATCGTGGAAGAAATAAAACAGAAGTTGATAACATTTTTCCACAAGCAGTACAAGAAGGCTTTGTGGATTATCAACAAGACTTTTTTGTCGTTTGTAGAGATTTAGATACTTTCACATCGAATGAATTTAAAGATAAAATCACCACAATGAAAAGCCAATTACAGCATGATTTTATCAATAAAACAATGTTAATGATACCTGTACAATGTATTGAACATTGGCTTTGGTATTTAAAGATTAACCTTGAAAATCCCTTATCCACTAAAAATGAAGATTTAGAGTCAAAGCCTAATAAAGAGGCAAAACTTGCAGTGTATGGAAATATCAAAGCGTCCAATAAAGTTTCTATCCCAATTGTTAAAGATTTGACAAATACTTTTGACATAGCTTATCTTGAAAGTCGTTCGGAAAGCTTTAGAAATTTCCACAACCAAGTAAAATCATTCATAGATAATCTGTAACACAAACAACGGCTATTCTCATCACAGAAAATAGCCGTTTTTTACATCGCCTCAATACTCGTCTTTCAACATCTTTACAAAATCATCTTCATAAGCTTTTAGGGCTTTTAATAATGCTTGTAATTCGTTGTAATCCGACGAGCCTTTTTTGGCATTGTAAAGTTTGTCTGCTCGTTCCGAGGCTTTTTCGTATTCAGCTTCGTTTTTAATCTTAATCATTTGATTTATCGGTAATTATTATTGCGTTTTTTCTTCCCAAATTTCGCACAAATGTATAATCGTTTCGGTAGCTTTTTCCATGTCTTGTACAGAAACCCATTCGTGTTTTCCATGAAATGCGTGTTCACCTGCAAAGATATTCGGACAGGGCAAACCCATAAATGACAGCCTCGAACCATCTGTTCCTCCTCTGATACTCATTTGTTTAGCCTTTATACCGCTTCTTTCGATTGCCTCAAAAGCATAAGCAGTTACTTGTGGCGTTTTATCCAATACTTCTTTCATATTGCGGTACTGCTCAAACACTTCAAAAATAGCAATAGAATTTGGATAATTTATCAATATTTTATCCATTATTTCTTTCAAAACAGCTTCGTGTTCGTGTAATTTTTCTACCGAAAAATCACGAACAATAAATTCGACCGTTGCATTTTCTACCATTCCCGAAATTCCGACTGGATGAATAAACCCTTCTTTGCCTTCGGTTGTTTCTGGCGAAAGTGTTTCTTTCGGAAGATTTGCCACAATTTCTGCTGCAATTTTCAAAGCACTTTCCATTTTACCTTTTGCAAAACCGGGGTGCTGACTTACTCCTTGAATCGAAATTTTTACGCCATCTGCCGAAAAAGTTTCATCTTCTAATGAACCCAAAGTTTCACCATCAATCGTATAACCAAAATCTGCTCCTAATTTTTCTAAATCTACCGCTACTGTTCCTCTGCCTATTTCTTCATCAGGCGTGAAGAGTATTTTTACTGTTCCGTGATTTATTTCGGGATTATTGACTAAATGATAGGCCGCATCAATAATTTCAGCAACACCAGCTTTATTATCGGCACCCAACAAAGTAGTACCACTTGCCGTTATAATATCGTTACCTAATTGATGTGCTAAATCAGGATGGTCGGCAAGTCGAATAATTTGTGAATTATCATCAGGTAAAACAATATCTTTTCCTTGATAATTTTGATGAATAATTGGTTTAACGCCTTCGCCCGAACAGTCGGGAGAAGTATCAACGTGCGAGCAGAAGCAAATGACAGGAACAGGCTTTTCGGTATTACTCGGAATGGTCGCATATACATAACCGAATTCGTCTAAGTGGGCATCTTGAATTCCCATTTCGATAAGTTCTTGAACTAAAAGCTTACTTAAATCCTTCTGCTTTAAGGTTGATGGTTGTGAAGTGGAATTTGAATCTGACTGTGTATCGATTTGAACATATTTCAAGAAGCGTTCTGTCGAAGTGTTTTTATAGTTCTTTAGCATTTATTACAATGATTAAATCTTGTTTAATAAAACAGGTAATTTATTCACAAAGGTAACAAAGGTTTAAAATTTCGTGATTAACTTGCACCGAGATTATTACGGAATATAAGGTTCTTGTTTAAAAATAGAATTTTTTCAACAACTATCTAAATTTTGCAAAGAAAATCCACCTTAAACATTAGAAAGAGGATTTTTCATTTAATTTCGTATCAACAAAATAAAAACATATTTTTTCAAGATAAAGCCCAATAAAATATAGGTTATGTCAGAATTTGCAGAACTCTCGTTAGGTGACAAAAAGTATCAATTTCCTGTAATAACAGGAAGTGAAGATGAAAAAGCAATTGATATTGCCAAACTCCGTGATGAAACAGGTCATATCACCATTGATTCTGGTTATAAAAACACTGGAGCTACTAAAAGTGCTATTACGTTTTTGGACGGTGAATTAGGAATTCTTCGTTATAGAGGTTATTCAATTGAAGAATTAGCTGAAAAAGCTACTTTCTTGGAAGTTGCTTATTTATTAATTTACGGTGAGCTTCCTACTACTGAACAATACGCAGCATTTGAGCACGAAATCAAAATGCACACCATCGTTAACGAGGATATGCGTAAAATTTTTGAAGGCTTCCCTGTGAATGCACATCCAATGGGTGTACTTTCTGCAATGGTTTGTGCGATGTCTGCTTTCTATACAGGAGATAAAGCTGGTGCTGATGAATTGAATATCATTCGTTTAATGGCAAAAATGCCTTCAATGGCTACTTGGTCATATAAAAAATCACAAGGACATCCAGTAAATTATCCAAATAACTCTTTGGATTATTGCTCAAACTTCTTGAACATGATGTTTGCTTTACCAGTTGCTCCTTATCACGTTAATCCTGTGGTTTCAGCAGCTTTAAATAAGTTATTGATTCTTCATGCAGACCACGAACAAAACTGTTCTACTTCAACAGTTCGTTTAGTTGGTTCTTCTCATGCAAGTCTTTATGCGTCAATTTCAGCAGGTATCAATGCACTTTCAGGACCACTTCACGGTGGGGCAAACCAAGAAGTTATTGAAATGCTAGAAGCTATTAAAGCTGATGGCGGTGATACTTCTAAGTACATTGCAATGGCGAAAGATAAAAATTCTGGTTTCCGTTTAATGGGCTTCGGTCACCGTGTTTACAAAAACTTCGACCCAAGAGCAAGAATTATCAAAAAAGCGGCTGACGATGTATTAGCAGCTTTGGGTATCAATGACCCAGTATTGAAAATCGCTGCTGAATTAGAAGCGGCTGCTTTGAGTGACCCGTACTTCGTAGCTCGTAAATTATATCCAAACGTTGACTTCTACTCAGGTATCATTTACCGTGCTTTGGGAATTCCAACTGATATGTTTACAGTAATGTTTGCAATTGGTCGTTTGCCGGGTTGGATTGCACAATGGAAAGAAATGAAAGCTAACAAAGAGCCTATCGGTCGCCCACGTCAAGTTTATGTTGGTGCTACTGAGCGTGCTTATGTTGATATTACTGAAAGAAAATAATTTTTCTTGACAGATATATACAAAAGAGGTGTTTCACGATATGTGAGACACCTCTTTGTTTTTCATGGGTTACAAGTTTTCTTTTTTACTTCGCAAGATTTCTCTGACGGAATAGAAAATCCCTTTCCCTCCTTGCCAGCAAAATTACTCATGGCATAACTTTTCTAGTTTTAATATAGCTGCCAATTAATTAGAAGTCATGCCATGAGTTACCCCAATAAATATCCCAACCTGTTCAAGTATTAAGCAAAACGGACTTTTATAAAATCATTTTTACTCCAAAGCCTTACTAAACTGCTGGAATGTGCTTTCGCTGATACTCCAATCTGGTGCTTTAATTTTCCCCCAAGCATCTGGTGTATCGTGCTGATTGAAATAGCTTACACCAAATACATTTTTATTATTTTTGAGTGTTTCTGCAGCATTTTTCATCCACTTGTTTTGATACTCTTTTGGGCCTTTTACACCAAATTCTGTAATAAAAATTGGTTTTTCTGCAAAACGCATTCTGTAAAATTTTCGGCTAAAAATATCACTAAAAAGCTCTTGCTTATTGTAGTCTGTAATATTCTTATCAGGTAATCCATAAATAGCAATACTGATAAAATCAACAACATCATTGCCGGGCCACCAATCTATTGAGCCTCTATCTCCTGCTGGCCCCCAAACTCTACGAATATTCGTCGCTTGATTTTTATTAAAAAGCATAAAATAACGATAAGCATTGATATACACAACAGGGTCTTGGCTTTGCCAAGTATAACGATGAATCGGTATTTCCATCTCATGAGCCCAACGTAAATAAACGGTATGATTCGTTTTTGTAATAATGTGATACAACAAACTTATCTCTCGGTCATAACGACCTTTCAAAACATTTTGAAGTACTTCTTTATCTACTACTTTTGTCGTGCCTTTCCACGGCTCAACTGTAAGAATTACATCATGTTTTCGCTGAATTACTTCATTAAATTTTCTTGTAAATTCTCCTTTTTGAATTTCACCCCAATCGGTAAAAATATGCTCTACTTGAACATTAGGCTGATGAAGTAATTTCCCTAATGGGTCATATACACCAAGAATCATCTTATCTCTTGTCGGTTTTGTAATTGTTTCTGACACAAAATTTTGTGATGAATAAATAGTGTTTTTAAATCTTTCTACCTCTAAAACAGATTCATTAATCCATCCTTGATGAAATAAAGTTTTCATTTTATTAACAGCTCCAAGTATTACAATTGGCTTATTAATAAATCTCATTTGATGTAGTTTTTGCTTGAGTTGTTTTATTATTTCTGCATGAATAGACGAAGTATCAGTCATTACTTGATTTTCTGACAAAGTAATACTTACAAAATCAACATACTTTTCCCCAGGCCAATATTCTGTATCACCAGCATAACCTGATGGTCCCCAAACGATTTTCACCTTAGGAGCTATCTTTTTCAACTGCAAAGCAAACTTATTGAAAGCTTGTATATATAAAATAGGTGATTGAAATTGCCAAGGATAGCGATATTCTGGCACTTCCATCGCTGGATTCCAACGGATAAAAATTTGTTGATGATATTTTGATAAGATGTTGCCTAATGCTACTACTTTTTCGTCAAAATCGCCTGCAATAGTTTGAGCGATAACATTGCCATCACTTTCCGAAAAAACACCGTTTTTAGACCAAGTCTCAATCGTCAAAAAAACATCATTACCAGTATTTAATGTTTTTTCTAAGGCAGATTCATAAAACCAAACCCCTGTATTTTTCCAAATAATTGTAACGTGCTGAATCTTATCAAAATTTAGTTTTTTATGATTGTCCGTTTTGTCATAAACACCAAGTAGAGGTTCATAAAATCTATCTGTAAACTCATCTACAAAAAATGATTGAATAAAAGGCTTTGTCAGCTTTAACATCGCTAAGGCAAAAACTGCAAAAATGATTAATAAACTATATTTCAATTTTGGATTCATCACAGCAAAAAATTAAAGCGGTATATTCAGAATTGATTGACTCGTCCTAATATTTTCTCCTTGTGAAGCTATCAGGTACAGTCGATAACGAGATACATTATCAGGTATTTTTACATTTACATAAGCTCCATTTCCTAATGATTGTTGAGAAATTGCAACTCCATTGGCATCCGTTTTCACTAAATACCATTCAAAACTCATTCCTGTCTTAAAGTATTCGGCTAAATGCCAATGCTCATTTTTATACACAAGTGCATAGTAAGGTAAATCGGCATCAGTAATCGTAGTGAGTGCTGGTCGTAAGATTTTCACAGGAGGTAAATCATTCTTTTTAATTTTCCCATGCCACAATTTGCTCAATTGAAATAATGATGCTTTATTCCTACCTTTTTCATCTTTCAAACCATTAAAAGTAGTGCCATGTGCACTTTGTTGATCTTGCCAATTTTCAATAATGACACCAACCTTATACTCTGAAAGTTTGAGGTATGCTTTTACATTTGCATGGCTGAAAAAATAAGGTAAAGATATTTTACTGATGTGTTTCCTGAAATCTGCTTTGTCAGATAAAATCAATCCAAAACAATCAATCTCTGGTACTTGACTTTTAATCATATTAACAGTTTCGGCAATATTACTCGTTACGGCAACATCAACAGAGACTATTCTTTTGGGGTCTATCTTTTTGATTTCTTGTATCAAATTTCTCAACCACCTAAAATATGCTTGTTGTTGATAAAGTAACTCGGGCTTGTAATAATTACATTCTAGTTCTTGTAAAGTATTATTACTGATATTCCATGAAACAATTTGAGGTTCATCCTTATAAGTCTTAATCGTTTCAAGGATATTCATGGAAACATTATTGAGTTCTCGTTCATTTTTGATAAACCGTAATGCTTCAGGAATCCAAAAACTATAATGTATATTCAAGCCTGAATTCTTAGCCACATCCAGCATACTTCGGTCGTAAATATTAGGGCCAGAGATTTTAACGGTATTTACACCAACCAATTTCATCGCAGCGAAATCGCTCACAATGACTTTTTTTGTAAGTGGGTTTATATTTTTAAACCAATTTTTTCCTTTCAAATAATTTACGCCCTTTGTTCCCAAAAACATTTTACTGCTATCTGTGGAAACAATATCTGTCGCAGTAATCATATTTCTCTGAATCAAAGGCGTGTATTTTTGTTTGGGCAATCCAGCTTTGATTTTAGGCATATTTTCCAATTTCCAATCCAATAACCCAATACTACCATCTGGCATATTTTTATCCAAACTTGAATTAAAAAGGATATACGCCCTCACTTCAGGATATTTGCTTTTTATTTTATTAATAGCCGTCTTTACCCATATTTCTTGTTTTTCTCCCGTTTTCCTTAATGAACCCATTTCGGCAATCATTACAGGAATACCCAATCTAAAAATTGCCTTTTTATGAAATGGCTGATAGATTTCCTCAAATGAATAACTTTGATTCTGAGGATTGAATTGTTCATAATTCAGCCCTGTTACACCTATCCAATCGACAAACTCTTTTCCTGGGAAATAATCATCAACAGCCGTTGCTTTCCAAGGACTCCATACCCAAATAACATTGTAAACGCCCATCTTTTTAAACTTCATAAAAAGATAACGCCAAGCATTTTTAAATTCCTCAGGCGTGTTTTTACCTTTCACTGACCATGGGTAAAAAGGGTTATCTGCTTCATGAGCAAACCTTAAAAATACTGGACGATTCAATGCTTTTAATTGTAAGGCAAATTGTTCAATGTAAACATCAAATTTGCCATTGCTGATATTTTCAAAAACCTTCTTTTCTTTCAATCCATTTTGAAGATTTTTCATCTTTTCAAAATGAATTTGCCAAGGCTCCCAAGTAATCATTGGAATAGAATTATTATGAAAAACAGAATCAATCTTTTGAAACGGTAGAAAGTTTTTTTCTTGATTACCCCAAGAAATATAAAATGAAATAATATCAAAATGTGACTGATAAGTAGATTGGTATTTTCTGACAAGCTTTAGAGAACTTAATCCATCTGTTTGTTCTGGAGCGAATATTCCTGTTAGAAAAGCACTCCTTTTTTTTGTTGGTATTACTTGATTTTCTTCATTATTTACCAAAGGTGTCTCATTGATAAATACATTAAAACTAATGAAAGAGACTAAAAGGACAAGAGCGATGTTTCTTAAATTATGATATATCCTTCTTCTCAAAAACCAGAATTTCAACCTAAACTTGAAAATCACTTCATATAAAACTCTTAGCAAATAATATTGATTGATTAATGATTTCAATCTATGTTCTTCGCTAATAACCAAGGTGAAAGTAAGAAACAGTACATTCAAACCCGCAAAGCAAGCCATAATAATGGTAAATGGATTCAAATCATGAGATAAACCATAAAAAATAGCTGATATTGATAGCAATAAAATAATGATATTAGGCAAATTTATCTTGATATTACTTCCTTCTTTAATGCTTTTTTCGGTAGGGATGTAAGGTACTTCTTTGCGGATAATCGTATAAATCAACCCAAGATTAAATACCCACCAACTACCAATTAATAAGAGGCCTCCTACTACGTGAAAACCTCTTTCGGTATCATCTATAACCCACCTCTGGACATAATGCCTAATAAGTATTATCGATAAAACAAAAGGAGTAGAGTCTTGAGCAAAAACCAAAAAATCAATTTTGACAGGAAAAGTCTGCATAAAAAGAGATAAAATTGGCAAAAGTAAATTGATAGCAAAGATTAACCCTGAAAGATAATACAAAGGCACAATGCCATAATGAAGCTTTTGTCGCCAACTAAATTTAGTAAAAAGTTCTACATAACTTGTCACCAATAGTTCAAAAACTCCTCTCGACCACTTCAATTGTTGTTTATAATAAGCAGACAAAGTAGCTGGAACAAGCCCTCTTGTTAGCGTTGACGGCTCAAACACAGATTTCCAACCTTGTGCATGTAACCTCATAGCCGTGTGCATATCTTCGGCAAGCCCTGAAGCATGCCCACCAATTGACTCTAAAGCTGTTCTTCTAAAAGTACAATTTGCTCCAATAGCAGGTACTGTTCCATATCTGTTCATTGTCATCATCATTGGGCCGTAGAAATGGTATGTCTGCTGAGCGGCACCTTCTGCTACTGTACTTTCAGTTTGATTGGAATATGCCTGAACTACCTGAACAAACCCAATTTCAGGATTATCAAAATGACCTACAATTGGGTTTAAAAAGCTTGGAGACGGAACGTGGTCTGGGTCAAGCACCACACAAAGTTCACCTGTAGATTGTGCTAAAGCATTGTTGATATTACCCGCTTTGGCATCTTTTTTATCCGTTCTTGTTACATGCCGAACCCCAAGTTCGGCACAAACCTTTTTTAAATAAGCATCATCCGCTTCGTCACATAGATAAGTGGTGTGCGGGTAAGTAATTTTTTGTAAAGCATTTAGGGTTTCTACAATCATTTCGTAAGGTTCTCCTGCACAAAAAGTCGTAAAAATATCTACTGTATAGTTTTGGGTTATCGGAGGCACTGGCTTAACAGTAATAAATAAGTAATGATACCATTCGTAAGTAACTTTCAAACAAGTAAATAAAAATGATATAAGTAAAAGCCAAAATAGAAAAGCATTTACAATTACTAACTTATTTAGAAAAAAAAATAGAAAAAAAAACATCGTACAAAAGCCAATAGCAATCATTACCTGAAGTATGATTTGCTGTTTTTGGGTTGGCGGATACAAAACATGTTTATATTTCATAATTATTTCTCAATTACATAAAAAGGTGTGTTACAACTTGCAAATTGTCCATGTTGGTCATAGACTGTTACATAAATACGATATGGACCTTCTTTTAAAGGTGTTTTGAAAACAACATTTGTTGTTTTTTGTTCAACAAATAATCCCTTAATACCTTTTGGTCTTTTTTTACCATAAGTATCATTTTCTTTATACCAATCTTCAGGCAAAATTTCCCAGAAAAACGATAATCCATTATTTTCACTTTCTTGTGTATTCATTAACACCTCTGCTGATACAAGCTTATTAGGAGTAAATAAAATATTATCTTTTGCCCCTTTTTTATCGACCAACATAAATTTAATTTGAGGGGCTTTTAAAGTAGGCTTCTGAGATTTCCAAATATATTGCATTGTTCCTACTGCTTCTGAAGCTGCCCCATTTTCAGCAAAAAGACTAAACCAAGTTGGTGTATATTCTTGTTTTTGTCCCCAATAAAACACCATCGAACCTAAAAATCTTGGATTTTTAACAGGCATATATTTTTTGTAGATAGATAAATATTGTTCTGCTTTCTTAGTACTCGTATTTTCAATATATGCCCCCCAGACAGTATGCTCAGTTGGTGTCCAAGGCCCATCTATTCCCCATTCTGTAATTAAAAATGGTTCATCCCAAAACCATTCAAAATCTTCAAGATCTTTCTCTAATTCTTTTAGTTTGCCAAAAATATTAAACGAGATAAAATCAATATTTGTCCTAAACTTGATATTAAAGATTTTTTTACGCTGAAAATTCTCCATTGTAGTCGTCACTAAATGATCGGGATCTACTCGATGAATCATGTCAACTAAATTATTGAAAGTTCTATAAAATGAATTGTACTTAGGTTTATGTGGAAATGAGAGCTCATTACCCAAACACCAGAATAATAAAGAAGGATGATTTTTGTACTTGTGAACTAAGCTTTCATAGCTTTTAAATTGAACTTCTATTTGTTTAGGATTATTGTAGAAAACATCCATCTGCTCATTATAAGGCATATACAAACCTACTATAACCGCAAGGTTATATACTTTTGCTTCATTTAAAATTGTTGCTAGATTAGTCGTATCCCAAGTACGTATAGTGTTACCCCCAGCATTCTTAAGTGCTCTGAGGTTTGTATAACCAGCTGCTCCTTTTATACAAAAAGGTTTTCCATCTTTTTTGAGAGTATATTTACCGTTTTTGTAATCGATAAATACTCTCCTATTCCAGTTATTTGTTTTTTTTTCATTACACCCAACGATAGAAAACAAAAGAAATAGCACTAAAATCCGTAGAAATTTTGTTTTGAATGAATATTGCAAAAAATTTAGCATTTAAGTAGTTCACGCAAAACTATATGCAAATCAACAAAAGTCAAACTTTTCGTGGATTTTTTAGTAATGTTGTTTGTTAAAATTATTTTTTCATTTTAAAATTCATAATCCTTCATCAACCATGAAAAAAACACTTCTGCTTTTATCATTATTCCTCACACAAATAGCCTTTTCTCAAAAAGGAAAAGAAAAGATTTTGGTTACAGATATGACTAAAATCAAACAAGTTGCTAATATATCTATAGCTCCAGACGGCAAAAAAGCCATTTATGCTTTAAGAACCAACGAAAGTAGCGAAACAGATAAATTGGATTTCGACTATCGCACTCACCTATGGCTTACTGATTTTCAGACTGTTAAACAATTAACTCGTGGAACTGAAAGTGTTGGAGCTGCTACTTGGTCGGCGGATAGCAGACAGATTGCTTTTTCAAGAAATTTGAAAGGTAAATCTCAAATCTTTTTAATGCCTTTAGATGGTGGCGAAGCATTTCAACTAACAGATTTTAAATACGGAGCGAGTAATCCTCAATGGTCGCCAGATGGCACTAAAATTTTATTTTCTGCCAATGTTACTTTTTCAGATTTATTGAAAGATTCATTAATCAATCCTAGTAAAAAATTGCCTTCTTGGTCGATTGAAAAAGCTGGTTTTAAAAGTAATGATTTCTTGAAAAATGATAAAAAAGTAAAGGCTAATCCAAACGGAAGTATCGAAGAAATCAGAGCATATCTTGAAAAAGATGTGGAAGATAAAAAAGCAAAAGTAATTACCCGCTTAAATTTTCAAGGAGAATCGACGACTGAACCAGAAATTCGTTTCAATCTTTTATTTGTGATTGATGCTAAAGAAGGAGCAAAACCTGTACAGTTAACAAAAGGTTTCTGGTCGTATAATGGTGGAAGTTGGTCGGCAGATAGCCAAAAAATCTATGCTTCGAGTGGTAGAGATAGTTTACAACATCCAGACAGAGAATTGAATTCTTCGATTGTCTTATTAAATGCAGATGGTTCGGGTTCAAAACAAATTATTGCTGAAAAAGGAATTTCATATAATAGTGCTTCGCCATCGCCTGATGGAAAATTGTTGATTGCTACGATGTCTAAAACTGATTGGTTGGGTTTTAATCAGATTATTTTAGCAAATGCTGATGGTAGCAATAAAACATCTATTACTTTCGACAGAGCTGCTAATAGTTTTGAATGGACAGACGACAGTAAGTTTGTATATTTCACAGCCAGTTCAAATGGTGGAGTACCTGTTTATAAATTAGATGTTCAGACGAAAAAAATCGAAAAGCTAAGTGATTATGATACAGGAATCAGCAGTTTTGATATTTCTAAAGAACGAATCCTTTTTGCTAAAACTGAAGTAAAAAACCCTTCTGAATTATATACAGCAGATTTACAAATGAAAAATGCTGTTAAATTAAGTGCTCATAATGACGAATGGCTACAAAATAAAGCCTTGAGTTTTCCTGAGAAAAGAATTTATAAAAACTCAAAAGGTCAGTCGGTAGAGTACTGGATTATGAAACCTGCCAACTTTGAAGCTGGTAAAAAATATCCATTATTACTAAATATGCACGGAGGACCAACTGCCATGTGGGGACCTGGCGAAGCATCAATGTGGCATGAATTCCAATACTTTTGTTCACAAGGTTATGGTTTGGTTTATACTAATCCCAGAGGTTCAGGTGGTTACGGAAAGGATTTCCAGTTTTCAAATTATCAAGATTGGGGCAATGGGCCAACGGAAGATGTTTTAGCCGCAACAAGCGATGCTGCAAAAGCAAGTTGGGTTGATACTTCCAGACAAGTAATTACAGGTGGTTCTTATGCTGGTTATTTAACGGCTTGGATTATCTCGCACGACCATCGTTTTAAAGCTGCTTTTGCACAGCGTGGAGTTTATGAACTTTCTACTTTTATGGGCGAAGGCAACGCTTGGCGACTTACGCCAAATTATTTTGGCGGCTATCCTTGGGAAAGTAACATTAAACCAATTTTAGAAAGAGAATCTCCTTATACTTATGTAGATAAAATCAAAACGCCATTTTTGATTAAACACGGCGAAAATGATTTAAGAACTGGCGTAATTCAGTCTGAAATGATGTATAAATCATTAAAAATAATGGGCAAAGAAGTTGAGTACGTTCGTATGCCAGGTGGAACACATGAACTTTCAAGAACAGGAAATGTTCGTCAGAAAATAGATAGAATGCTTAGAATTTACGAGTTTTTTGAGCGTTATATCGCCACAAAATAAGAAAAAACATTCTTTTGATATTTTAATGGGGAAAATCTACTAGGTTTTCCCCATTATTTTTTGGGGCTTTTTATAAACCAAAAAAACTTTTTGAACACTAAAACGAGTAAAAAACACCCCAGAAAAGAACAAAATTAGCTATGGAACAAGCTTTTTTCATTGGTTGATATAAACAGAAGAATATTCTATCTCTTCATTAAAATTATTAAGATATGAAAAAGTTATTTTTAACATTCGCCATTTTAGCGACAGCTTTTATCGCTACTACTCAGAAAGCTAATGCACAATTCTCTTTAGGAATTCATGGTTCATATTTTGCGCCAGATTCAAAAGATGCAAAAGGGCTTTATGGTGCGGGTTTACAGGCCAAAGTATTTGTTACTGAACAATTTGCTGTGGGTGTAGGCGTAAAATCCATTAAAGAAGAATTTAAGGGAACAGGGTATGAATTTACCAACACGATTGTGCCAATCACTGGTATGTTTGAGTATTATTTAACAAAAGGAGTTGTACGTCCTTATGTTGGTGCTGAAGCTGGTGTTTTCAGATCCACTTTAAAAGGTAATGTTTTGGGAGTTAGTTCTGAAAATACTACTTCTAAATTTGGTGCTGCTCCAAAGCTGGGAATTGCTATTCCAATCGGGAATTTAGGGATTTTTGCAGAAGGTTCTTATAACTTTATTTTTGACAATAAAGATGGTTCAAACAATGGTTCGCCAACCAATGCTGACTTTAGTACCTCCTCTAAATTCTTTATGGTAAATGCAGGTTTAACTTTTGGCTTTGGCGGAAAGTAAAATCTTATCGAAAATTAATTCTTATAACAAAAAAGGCTTCGCAAATTGCGAAGCCTTTTTTGTTATTCCTTAATGGCAAGATTTAAAGGTCTGATTGCTGTTGAATCTAACCTGATTCTTCCATTTGAATCTTTTACAACCATCATGTACATTGGTTTTTTACTGAGAAGTATATCAACCATTGATACTTGTTGGGTGCTAGTACTATCAGTTCCTACTGGAATTACATCTTCTTCTTCGTTCAAACTCACAACTCCATCACCAAAAGAAAGTACTTTAATTGTAACTGAGGCTGTTCCTGAGCCTAATAATCCTAAATCTTTCGCTGCTGCATAAGATACATCCAAAATTCTGCCTCTGCTGTGTGGACCTCTGTCGTTTACTTTTACGATGGTCACATTTCCATTTCCTTTGTTGGTTACTTCTAATAAAGTACCGAATGGAAGCGATTTGTGGGCAGCTGTTCTGCGGTTAGCTTTATAACGTTGACCGCTAGAAGTTTTTCGTCCTTCAAACTTACTTGCATAATACGAAATCTTTCCGTTAATCGTTCTTTTTGGTTTGGAAGGAGTCGTAAATGCTGTAATTGTAGCAGTAAAAAGTAGGAAAACTGTTTTTAAAATCATAATAACATATTTAGAAACCTACCGCAAAAGCCTAACTATGTAGTACAATTGATATTGAAAATGATTATATCAAATCGTTTTACAATAAGGGTTTCGTGAAACAATCATTTAATATTCAGATACGCTAACGTGAACTTAAACCTTAAAAAATTGTAAGAAAAATTTATCAAATTCTACTTTTTCAAATAGCTTTTGATAAATCAAGGGTGCAATTTACACATTTTTATCCAAAAAACTGAGGGTCTATCCCTTACATTACTTAACCAAAATCCATGCAGAACTTCAAAAAGATGGTTAAAATCATCCTTTACAAATAATTTTTCCAACAATGTCTATTTCAAAATCTACACAAATTAGCTGATTATCAGCACATTTCAAATTTTCAATCCTACATTAACAAAATAGAAGGCTCATCAATAGAACGATTTAGGTTAAAAGTATGGATTATGTTAAATCTAATTGCTCTTAACAAAAATTAACATAAAAGGCTTTTGAATGTCATATCAAAAAAAATAGGTTTCGTTAAAAGCGAAACCTATTTTTACAATATATCAGTAATCTATTACAAAGCTCCTTCTCTGATTTCATCCACAACACTTGGGTCTAACAAAGTAGAAGTATCACCTAGATTGGAAGTTTCTCCTTCGGCTACTTTTCTTAAAATTCTTCTCATGATTTTACCTGAACGAGTTTTAGGCAAACCGCTTACAAATTGAATTTTATCTGGTTTTGCAATCGGTCCAATTACACGAGTAACGGTTGCTAAAATATCTCTACGAGTTAAATCTTCATCTTGATCTGGTACTTTTTCACAAATTACATAAGCGTAAATACCTTGACCTTTGATGTCGTGTGGATAACCTACCACCGCAGATTCAACTACTCCTAAGTGCATATTAATAGCATTTTCTACTTCTGCTGTACCAATTCTATGTCCAGAAACATTGATTACATCATCTACACGACCTGTGATTCTATAATATCCGTCTTCATCACGCAGACAGCCGTCGCCAGTGAAATACAAGTTTTTGTAAGTCGAAAAATAGGTTTGAATACAACGTTCGTGGTCGCCATAAGTAGTACGAATAATACCTGGCCAAGGAAATTTAATACAAAGATTTCCAGAAACGTCATTTCCAACAATCTCCTCTCCTTTTTCATCCACCAAAATAGGCTGAATACCTGGTAAAGGTAGCGTAGCATAAGAAGGTTTAGTTTTGGTAATTCCAGCAATTGGCGAAATCATAATTCCACCAGTTTCTGTTTGCCACCAAGTATCTACAATCGGTGAATTCCCTTTACCAATATTATCGTTATACCAATGCCAAGCTTCTTCATTGATTGGTTCACCAACAGAACCTAAGACTTTTAATGAACTTAAATCTTTCCCATTGACATAATCAAGTCCAAAACCCATTAACGAACGAATCGCTGTTGGTGCGGTATATAAAATATCTACTTTATGTTTATCAATTACATCCCAGAAACGACCAGCATCTGGATACGTCGGCACGCCTTCAAACATCAAAGATGTAGCACCATAACATAATGGGCCATAAACGATATATGAGTGACCAGTAATCCAACCAATATCTGCCGTACAAAAATGTACTTGTCCGGGTTGATATTGAAAAACATTCGCAAAGGTATAAGTGGTATAAACCATATAGCCTCCGCAAGTATGTACAACGCCTTTTGGTTTACCTGTTGAACCAGAAGTATAAAGAATGAAAAGCATATCTTCTGCATCCATTTCTTCTGCTGGGCAATCAGAGGAAACTGTTTTTACTTCGTTTTCCCACCAAACATCACGTCCTTTCAACATTGAAACTGGTGTACGTGTACGAGTAGAAACGATTACTTTTTGTACTGATGGACATTGAATTAAAGCATCGTCCACGGTAGATTTCAAGCCAATTTCTTTATTCCCACGGAAAGAACCATCAGAAGTAATGACAATATTACATTGTGCATCATTGATACGATCAGCAATTGATTGTGCAGAAAATCCTCCAAAAACTACTGAGTGAATAGCGCCAATCCTAGCACAAGCCAATACTGCAATTGCCAATTCTGGAATCATTGGCATATAAATACAAATTCTATCTCCTTTTTTAGCTCCATGCTTTTTCAACACATTCGCAAACTGACAAACCCTTTGATGAAGCATTTTGTAAGTAAGCGTTATAGACTCTTCCTGTGGGTCATTAGATTCCCAAATGATAGCAGGCTGGTCGCCACGAGTAGCTAAATGGCGGTCGAGTGCATTTTCAGTAATATTCATTTTACCGCCAGCAAACCATTTGGTAGTTCCTGCGGTGAAGTCCCATTCTAACGTTTTTTTCCAAGGTTTACGCCATTGAAAATTTTGTGCTATTTCTGCCCAAAAGCTTTCAGGGTCTGATACCGAATGGTTATATGCTGATTCGTAATCATCAAAGGAGCTAATTTGTAAATTCATGATTAATTTGGATATTAGAAATTATGTTGGTATTGATTCGCTTCAGATTGTAATATTTTCTACTGTAAAAGTACAAGACATTTTCTTTATTTGAATACTGTTTTACAGGTTTTACGCTAAAATAATATAGCTATCCTTACTAAACAAAGTATAGTTTTTCTGTTGATATTTTGAACTTTTATTATAATTAAGTACTATTTTACTGAATTTTGTTTTTTGATACTATCTATAAGTTAAAATCAAATCATTAAATTTCTCCCTTCTTTAAGTTGAAACAATCCCCAATGCCAAAGTATTAATTTTTGCGACTAAACTTCGAGTAGAAAAAGGTTTAGAAACATATAAATCCGCCCCAATTAAATACCCTTTTTCAATATCAGCTTCTTTATTTTTAGCACTTAAAAAAACGATTTTAATATGTTGAAAACGAATACTTTCCTTAATAAGTCGGCATACTTCATAACCATCTACATGGGGCATCATAATATCCAATAAAATAATAGAAGGCACTTCTTTTTCAATAATTTCTAAAGCTTCTGAACCATCACGGGCGATGAAAACACTGTAGCCTTCTTTCTTCATTAAAAATTCAAGAGACATCAAAATGCTAGGTTCGTCATCAACGATTAATACTTTTATTGTCTTTTTCATATCGTATAAAATAAGTAAATGTTGATTTTCTTTAAGGTAATTTAAACGATGGGTATCATAAAGGTAAATTTAGAACCTTTACCAACTTGGCTTTCAACCCAAATCTGTCCGTTGTGTAATTCTACAATCTTTTTGGAAATTGCCAGCCCCAAACCACTTCCTTTAGGTTTTTTGATTGTTTGGTCTTCAGCTTGGAAGAATTTATCAAAAATAAGTCGCTGAAAATTTTTATCAATTCCAGCACCATTATCATGAACATTTGTATAAACACAGCCTTCCACATAATGTGTTGCCAAAATAATTTCTCCTTTTTGTGGTTCGCAATATTTAATGGCATTGGATAACAAATTCACGACTACTTGTATTAATTTATCTTTATCTGCTTGAAACCTTGGTGTAAAACGGTCGGGAATAAAAACTACTTTTATTTCTTTTTCTTTGGCTTGTTGATAAAGTGCATCAATAGAATCTTTTACAATTTCTTGAATATCAACATCTTCCAAAATCAATTTTTGTTTTCCAGACTCGTATTTTTCTAAATCAAGTACTTGGTTAATTAATCGACTCAATCTGTCAGATTCTTTTACGACTGTTCCTAAAAAGTGTTCTCTTTCACTTAAATCCATTTCAGGATTATCAAAAACGATTTCAGATAAAGCTCTAATAGAAGTAAGTGGCGTTCTGATTTCATGGGCAACAGTTGATAGAAAGTCATCCTTGAGTTTATCTGTTTTTTGAAGAATTTCGTTTGCTTCTTTTAATTCTTCGGTTGCTTTTTCTAAAGCTACTGATTTACGTTTGAGTTCTTTATTAGCCGACAATAAACTCTGTGATGATTTTAAAATACTGATTACTTCTTCTGTAGAAATTTTTTCTTCTTTTGAAACCGATGAAATCATGATTCTAGCAGAAGCTGTTCCTACAATTCCAGCAAGAATTTTTTCAACGTAACTAACGATTTGAGGATCTGCCTTATCAGCAATCAGCTTAATTTTATGTTTTTGAGCATAAAGTTTCAATATTTTTTCTGCTCTTTTTTCTCCAAGAAAATTACTGAGTAATAACTGAATATCAGACAAATAGGCAGTTCCACGCCAAATTGTTGGACTTTCTACTTGTTCGGAATATTCAAAAATATCGACAAAAATGACCGCTTGATTATGTTCTATCGAACTTTGATGACTGTTAAGTGAAAAACATACATAACAAAAAATATTCAACAGTAAACTCCAAAATATACCATGCGAAATACTATCCATGCCTTCTAAACCAAACAAGGCTAGAGGTTTTAAGGTAGATAAGCCCATAAAACCTTGGTCAATTATAGACTGTGGGAAAAAACCAGCACCAACCATTGAAGGTAAAACTAATGTATAAAACCAAATCAAAACGCCTACCAACAAGCCGATTAAAGCTCCTTTTTGTGTCCCATTTTTCCAGAAAATCCCACCAATAATGGCTGGTGCAAATTGAGAAACTGCCGCAAAAGAAACCATTCCGTTAGAAACCAAAGAGTAATGTCCCGCTATGGTTTTATAATATAGATATGCCATTAAAAGAATCAAGACGATAGAAGTACGTCTGATTGTCTTTACAAGCAAACTCAGATTTCCAGCTAATTTGTCTTGTAGATAAGCACTTTTTAGAATTACTGGCATCACTAAGTTATTGGAAATCATTACACTGAGTGCAATTGTCTCCACAATAATCATACTGGTAGCCGCAGAGAAACCACCGATATAAGTAAATATAGTTATAAATGCTTGATTGAATTTTAATGGAATTGCCAATACATATTCGTCTGGATTGATAGTATGGCTGGGAAATAATAATACGCCACCCATCGCAATCGGAATTACAAAAATATTTATCAGCAATAAGTATAAAGGAAAAAGCCAAAGTGCTTTGTTTAAATGCTTTTCATCAACATTTTCGATAACTGAAACTTGAAATTGACGAGGTAAAAACATAATGGCCATCATCGATAACAATAAATGCCAAAACCAACCTGAAATGTCTTGTTCTGAATTGAATACAAAAACATTTTTTAATGATGGTACTTGTGATGCTTTCTGAAAAATATCAGGAATCCCATCAAAAATAAAATAGCTAACAAAAATACCTACTGTTAAAAAAGCAACCAGTTTGATGATTGATTCTGCTGCGATGGCGGCTACCATTCCTTCGTGGCGTTCGGTAGAATCAATAGTTCTGGTACCAAAAATAATGGTGAAAATAGACAGAACAATCGTAATATAAAAAGCTAAATCTCCTGTAAAAAAACTACTACTGCTGATTTCTCCAGAGGCTTTTTCTACGATTAAAAAACTATTTGAAATGGCTTTAAGTTGAATAGCGATGTACGGTAAAATACCCAAAATACAGATAATCGTTACCAGTACACCTAAGGTGGCATTTTTGCCATAACGAGAAGAAATAAAATCGGCAATTGAAGTAATGCGTTGTACTTTGCAGATTCTGATGATTTTACGAAGTACAATCCACCACAAAGGCATCATTAGTGAAGGGCCTATAAAAACCGCAATAAATTCAATTCCATTGGTAACTGCCCTGCCTACAGAACCGTAGAAAGTCCATGCGGTGCAATAAACTGCTAATGATAAAGCATAAATGTATGGATTGGTAACAATACTTTTACCCTTTTTCGAACGCTTTTCTGCCCAGTAGGCTACTCCAAAAAGGAAGACCAAATAGAGTAAAGAAGTTAATATTAATACTATACTATTCATCTTTATTAATTTCTTGCTCTTCGTTACGGACGCTCCAGTAAATTATACCAATGAATAATATCCAAATTACAAAAACATAAAAATAAAGTGTTGGAATACCTTTAATCTTTGTATCATGATTGACAATCGACAAAATAGGAAAGTTAAAAAGAATCATAAATACGATTCCTAGTACCAAAAGCTTTTGATTTTTTAACTTTTCTTTCATGAATGATAAAAGATTTTAACTTTAAATATGTACCAAATTTTATCACAATTTAAGGTAAAAATTTAACTCTTCTCAGAAAGAAAGAACTATACTTGCTAAGAATTTATAGATATGACATTAAAAAAATGTATGCCAAGTATAATATCTTACATCAATGGCATACATTTACTGAAACACCTATCCCTAAAAACTACTAATAGCCTAAACTAAAAGCATAATTACCTAACAATTCTATCTAGTTATCTGTATCGTATTCCCCAGAAAGAGCATACTTTCCAAAAATCAATAATCCTCCAGTAATGATTGGTGTAAGTACAATCATAACGATGATACCAAACACTAAATCGTCTTGTTTACCCGAGGTAAAGTTAGGAATACCCAATTCAAAGATTCCAAAATAAGCGGTAGCTAAACCAAAAACTATCCACACGATACCTAATATTTTTTTAATTCCGTTCATGTCTTTTATGAAAAAATGTTTTAAAATAAATTTCAAACTTGATACTAAAATGCTTAATCCCTGATACTTCTATCTTCTTTGATATATAACAGACCAATTATAAAACATACTCCAGCAATCAAAATTGGGTAATTCAAACCTTCTAAATATGGTTGTGTATTTTTGATGGCTTCGCCTGCTTTTTCAGCAATTTCATTCGCATCTTTAGCTTTCGTTACTAAATACGTTGCAATAGCTGGCATCAAGCCACCGAATACTCCGTTACCAATATGATATGGTAATGACATTGAAGTATAGCGAATTTTTACTGGAAACATTTCTACCAAGAAAGCCGCAATTGGACCATAAGCCATCGTTACAAAAACCAATTGTATAAAAACTAGCCAAATAAGTGTCCATAAATCACCATTATTGATTTTAACGGTTTTCGCTACTTCTGCTTTTGGTTGTTCAGTTTTTCCTGCTAAAATTGTTTGTTTTTTTACTTCTTTATAAGTAGTTCCGTCTGTATAAACTTTATTCGTCGTTGTCGTAACTAATGAATCTGTACTTGAATTAGCGAGTAAAGTTGCATTTACTTCTACTTTTGTTTGAGCCGTGATTTCTTCTTTATTTTTCAAATTAGCGGTTTGATACATTTTTTCGTAAATCGGACGATAAGCGAAAATAGCCAACAACAAACCTGCTAACATAATTGGCTTACGACCAATTTTATCGGATAACCAACCAAAAAATACGAACAAAGGTGTTCCCATAATTAAGGCTATGATTAACAATGTATTAGCTTGGTCAAAATCAACATTCATAATTTTTAATAAGAATGTTTGTGCATAAAACTGACCTGTGTACCAAACTACACCTTGTCCCATTGTTGCTCCAAAAAGTGCTAACAATACAAATTTGAAGTTTAATTTATTTCCAAAAGATTCTTTTAGCGGGTTCGTAGATGTTTTTCCTTCTGCTTTTGCTTTGGCAAAAAGAGGCGATTCCGACATATTTTTACGAATCAGTACCGAAACATACACCATGATGATTGAAACCATAAAAGGAATTCTCCAACCCCAATCTTCCCAAGATTCTTTCGACATCGAATTTTTGGTCAACAAGATTACTCCTAAAGAAATAAACAAACCTGCGGTAGCCGTAATCTGAATCCATGAAGTCCAGAAACCTCTTGCATTTGCTGGTGAATGTTCTGCCACATAAGTAGCTGCACCGCCGTACTCACCACCAAGAGCTAAACCTTGTAATAGTCTAAGCACTAATACAATAAGTGGTGCAAAAAAACCAATGGTTTCGTACTTTGGCACTAAACCGATGGCAAATGTAGCACCACCCATCAAGACCAGAGTAACCATAAAAGTATATTTACGACCAATTAAATCGCCTAAACGACCAAAAAATAAAGCTCCAAACGGACGTACAACAAAACCTGCTGCAAAAGTGGCTAATGTTGAAAGAAAAGCCGCTGTAGGATTATCTTTCGGGAAAAACTGAGTTGAAATAATGGTTGCTAAACTTCCGAATATATAAAAATCGTACCATTCGATGAGTGTTCCTACTGACGACGCTCCAATAATGGCAGCCAATGCTTTAGTGGATGTTTTCTTTACTGTGGGTTCTACTGAATTCATAGTGTTAATTAGATAAGGGGTTTATTTTGAGTGAATATTTTTACTGTTAGTATTAAAAGTTATAAACCATTACTGCGGCTAAACGCCCATTGGTTGCATTGAATGGTCTTGCCAAAGTGCTTGTTCCTGCTTTAAAAGAAACTGTGCTTGGCAATATGCCTTCTGTATTTGGTACAGTTCCGTCTATATCAGCCCATTTCATCATTGATAATTCATATTCAAAAGAGATTTTCATTTTCCCTGAATAAAAATCCAATCTCGGACAGATTCTTAGCATATCATCAAAAGTACGCCCAGTGGCAGTACTGATTCCTCTTCCTTGAAAAGCCAAAGTTCCAGCCTTTACTTTGTTCACATCAATGGCGTTGGCTAATCCCATATTCTTTAAATAACCAATAAAAATGGCTGGCTGAACTTTTTTGGAAGAAGTAGAAATAAATTCTCCCCACATATTCAATTGATTTTGAGCTTCATACTTCCATTCGCCTGTGGTAGCATCTCTATATTCTGCAAAACCTCCCATTCCTACATACTGCGTATAGCTTTGCCCATAAGTAGTATGAAACTTCAGCGTAGTATTAGTACTTGTCAACTTAGCAAAAGCTAAAAAATTAACCGTAAGAATCTTTGTATTGATATTACGTTGTACATTTCCTGTTCCAGTTCCTCCATATACTCCTGAACTTGCATTTTGGGTATCGGTCACTCTTGGACTAATCGCATTTCCTTCAATGCCAACCGATGCCAGTACTTTCTTATTTTCGAAGCCCAATTGTGTTGAAAAAGAAGGAATGCCAGTTAATTTTTGGGCATCTACTCCTGTACCTACGGCAAAAGTTCCTGCGGGGCTAAAGCCAGCCAAATCATATCCAAACAACATTCCTTGAGCCGTCATCGCCTTGCCAAGTTTGTGCGTGTAACGCACCTGCGGCACAAACGAAAAAGGATTAAAAGGTATGCCAGTATTGAAATTCGCTGTTCCGGGGAAACACTTTGGAATAAAATTTGGATTCCAAAATTGTCCAATCAATAATTGACTTTTCGTCCAATCTAAAGCTACATAAGCGTGACGGAGTCTAAGTAAATTTTCTGTACCTCCTCCTGATGTTCCAGCTGCCCCATTTGATATACCGAAAAAATCGGTTTCCAATATACCAGATGCTTTAGCCCCAAAAGCGGTAATTCCTCCAATTTTTACTCCTAACCTTGTTACAATAGCCGAATATCCCAACTGAGAAATCGCATTTGCATCATCGTTAGGATTAGCACTCAGGCTTGTTCCTGTCCTTGTTGGTAAATTGCTTGCATCTAATGGATACAAATTCAACACGCCATCTCTTAAATCTAAGTTTCTTCTTGAATTGAAATAAACGTCATTCCTAATAAACCCATATAAACTTACTTTTTGCTCTGCTGGCGGTTCAGCAGGTTTTGCTTGTTGAGCAAAAAGTTGGGGACTAGCCAACGCTCCGCCCACCAAACAGATTATCACTGTTTTTATCATGGCAATGGTTTTTTGTGGTTTTGTTTTGTCTTGCTTCTCATTTGTACTTTAACATGTTTTTATTGCACAAGTACAATCCAAAGGTCACAAAAAAAACTATACTGTCAATAGCTTTGATATAGCAATGCTATTTAAGTATAGCTAAATATAAAAAAGGGTTCAGAATATTTTCCTGAACCCTTTTTTATATATTTAGTATATTTTTTCAATATCAAAATCATTAATGTTTTAAGCGTTCCCACTTTATCAACATAAACTTATCACCAAGCTCAGTTACAATCATTCCCGAATCCCTCAAATTCTCTCTGTCTGCATAAAAAGCTGCTAACTCTTTATGATTCATAATTTTATAGGTAGGATAATAATCAGAATTTTTAGGTATTTTGATTTGATATTTTTTCACCCAATTCATAACCGATACATGTGAAACCCCCAAAAGTCGCTCAATTTCACGATAACTTACTCCTTCAATGTACAATTGTAGAGCCTTTATGACATAATATGTCGAAATACCTTTTCCTAGTTTTTCAACTGTAAAATTATAATTACAGTCTTTACATTTAAAACGTTGTTTCTCTTTAATAACACCACTTTTCGTAACATTTTGAGAGTCACAACGAGGACAATTTGGATTTTTCATAGAAATAATACGATATAGTATATTTAGCAAATATATATCAATTAAGCAACAATACAACACATTGAGTAAACTTATTTTTTAAGCTAAAAAAAGATTAAAATCATTTTATTTCAAAATTATATTCTGAAATATCCAGAATATCAAAATTTTATTCTTTTTGTACAACAAAACAAGTGAAGCCTTGTACATTTCAAAGATTTCAAACCTAAAAGCTTCTATAGATTTTGATTTTCAAGCGGTTGAAATTTTTCAAATCGATTTAATTAATTTTCCAAGAACACTTAGCTTAATTTGGCAATCGATTCTTTTATTTTTTCTCTGGCTTGTCTTTTTTGTAGTACATAAGGTGGTTTCATTCTTTCTGCACAATCAATCGCACCACAACGCTCACAAGTTTCATTTACTTTTCGATGAATCAGCGACGAATCTGGTAGAAATTGTGCCATACTTTTCAGGTTATCATCAATCGCAAAACCCAAAGTAACACTACTATTCATTCTCAAATTCGGTGGCGATGGCTTTGCCAGACAAATCACTAAATAATGATTACCCGTATCTATATATTCAGACACTTGTGCTTTACACAAAACCTCCTCTGCATCATAGCCTTTTTCTTTCTGGATTTTCTCTAAATCCTTCAATATCGTTAACGACATCCACCTTCTACAGTAATGTTCATTCAAAGCCGTTCCGTGTGGCGTATGTAATTTTGCCAAGTGCATTTCCTTGGTTAGATAAAATAAATCGTCATCAATCTGATTATTAAAACGTAAGAAGAAAAGATTATTAATCTTGAAATGACTGGTCATCAAATTCGACAACCTGTGCATAAATACTTCTGGAGTAACGTTAAACAAACGCATGATACTCAAAAACATATTTTCATCCCATTTTGGCGATGCGAAGAAATACGTTAGCCTGTCTATCAGAATGTCTTTGTTAATCAAAATTGCACCAGCGAAATACGAAGCTTTGAAATTATTAAGTACTTGTTCAAAAGAATCTACTTCAATTACCGACGAGATGAACGAACGTTTTTTAAGCTGTAAAAATTGATAACCAATTTCACGACCATAAGTAAAAGTCTTTTGCTCAGTACTTAAATCTTTATTTATCAACAATTTAGAAGTAGATGGATTATAAACCGAGCGAATTGTAACAAGTTCAGGTTGTTCTTCTTTTGAAAATTCTTCAATATGATAGCCATAAAAATTTTCTAAGATTTCCGCCAACAGTTTTTCATTGGGCGAAGTAGTGGCTGAAATTTCAAAAAGCTTTCTGAATTGCTGTGCGGATTGTTCTAAATCTTCAAAGTAATTATCATACATTTCTTGATAGGAACGCAATACCGAAAAGTAAAACTGCTCCACACGCATATCGTAATTACGACTAATTTCAATAATCGTACTGATAAATGCACTGATTTTAGCAGGAGCTTCAGACATCAACTCGATGAAGTCGGAAGGTTCAACGCCAAAGATTTCTAAAGGTAATTCTGTTAAAATATTAGAATTTAGCAATTCGGCTATTGGCTCCAATTGCTTACTCAATTTCAAAGAAACGAGTGAATCATAATCAATTTCTAAGGCTTCTGACAAAGCCATTATTTTTTCGGTTTTAGGATACTTTTTTCCTTTTTCAATCTCATTTAAGTAAGAAATAGAAAGGCTTGATTTTTCGGCAACCTCGCTCAAAGAAAGTTTTTTATCCAAACGCAATTGTCTGATTTTAAGACCGAATATTATTTTTACTTTATCACTGTTAACGCTCATAGCTATATAATTTTTACAAAGCTAATGATATTTATCTATAACGAACAAACAAAAAAATATTTTTAGCGAAATTTCGCTTGTTTTCAAAAACTAATCAACTCATACTAAAATCCAAAAAAGGAGTACCTTTCTGTCATTAATTCAACTTTATCAATAATACATATAAACTTTACAATAGAAACTCATGTATTCTTAATTTAGCGAAATTTCGCTTGTTTTATATTTTTCGCAATATTATGTTTGTATCAGAAAAACAAACACTTATACCTATCAAAAACTAAACTGTATAGCTCAAAGAATAGCCTAAACATTAAGAGAAGTATAGCAATTTTAACAAAACAAAATAAAACCATGATAAAGCCAATTGAAGGCGTAGTGCTATTACCAGAAATAACATTACCCTACGAAGCAATTCTCACGAATGAAGCCTTGACTTTCGTGAGAGACCTCCACAGAATATTTAATAAACAAAGGAAAAAACTTTTACAAAATCGTGAGTCATTGCAAGAGGAAATCAACCACGGTAAAAAATTAGATTTCTTAAATAATACAAAAGCCATTCGTGAAGCCGACTGGTCGGTTGCTCCTATTCCTAACGATTTACAAGACAGGAGAACTGAAATTACTGGCCCAGTTGACCGCAGAATGGTGATTAATGCCCTGAACTCAGGTGCAAAAGTATTCATGGCAGATTTTGAAGATGCCAATACGCCTTCTTGGAATAATGTTTTAGACGGACAAATCAATTTGTACGATGCCATCAGAAAACAAATAGATTTCACCGCAGAAAACGGAAAATTCTATGGATTGAAAGAACAAGTAGCGGTTTTAAAAGTACGTCCAAGAGGTTGGCACATGGAAGAAAACCATGTTTTGATTAACGGAGAACCAATTTCAGCTTCCCTTTTTGACTTTGGTTTATTCTTTTTTCATAATGCTTGGGAATTGGTAAAACGTGGAAGTGGTCCATACTTTTATCTTCCAAAAATGGAAAGTCACCTCGAAGCAAGACTTTGGAACGAAGTATTTATTTTCGCACAAGAAGCAATAGAAATGCCACAAGGCACGGTTAAAGTAACCGTTTTGATTGAAACCATTACGGGAGCTTTTGAAATGGACGAAATTTTGTACGAACTCCGCCAACACATTGCAGGCTTGAATGCTGGACGTTGGGATTATATTTTCTCGTGTATCAAAAAATTCCATCGTTTTTCAGACTGCATCTTGCCCGACCGTTCGCAAGTAACAATGTCAGTGCCATTTATGCGAGCTTATGCTAAACTTTTAGTAAAAACTTGTCATAGAAGAAAAGCTCATGCCATGGGCGGAATGTCTGCGTATATTCCAAGCCGTAAGGACGAAAATATTAATAAACTTGCTTTCGAGAAAGTAAATGCCGATAAAGAATTAGAAGCCAAAACGGGTTTTGATGGTACTTGGGTGGCACATCCAGACTTAGTAGCTGTGGCATTGATTCCGTTCAATGAAGCTTTAGGAGACAAACCGAATCAAAAACATATTTTACTTGAAAACGAAGTAATTCAAGCCTCAGAATTGACCAATTTTAACATTCCAGACGCTTCAATTACCGATGCAGGTATTAGAATGAATATACAAGTAGGCATTTTATACATTGAATCATGGTTGAGAGGAATCGGTGCGGCAGCCATTCACAACTTGATGGAAGATGCAGCGACTGCCGAAATTTCGAGAGCTCAACTTTGGCAGTGGATTCACCACAAAGCAAAAACCTATTATGGCGTAACGATTGATATTTCGATGTTTAAGTTTTTATTGGCTGACGAAATCCAGAAAATCAAAGATATGGTAGGCGATGAACAGTACTTTAACGGAAAATTCTTCGATGCTATCAATCTTTTCGACAAACTCGTTACGCAAGAAAACTTTGATTTATTCCTCACCACAGAGGCATATACAACGCTTTTGGCAACAGAAGAAGTAGAAACAGTGTGAGTGAATTATGAGTTTTGAATTATGAATTATGAGATTTTCATTTACAAAATTCTATAAAACGCTATAAATGAAAACATTGCAAACCAACAATGACATTTTTACTCTACCCGAAGATTTTGTTCTTGAAAACAAAAAGGCTGAAATTTGAGCGACCAAGCATCAAAACAGCCTTTAAGGATGAGAAAAATCATCAA
>NZ_JACHKT010000021.1 GCF_014204325.1 Arcicella rosea | reverse complement strand
AAAAACCCCGAAAATTGCCAATATTGACACTTTTTCGGGGTTATTTTATTGGTAATATATTGATTATTAAAAGATTACACTCATAAAGGGAAGCCTCAATGAAGAGCAAATTTTAATCTTGTGTCTTGCCTCTTGTATCTTTCAGTCTTCAAGTCCAAAAATCCTAAAGTCCAAAAATCAAAAAAAATGCCCTCTGAAATGAATCAAAGGGCATTTTTTATATTGCTATAAAATCAGATTACACAATCCAACGAGCTTTACGATAACCTCCAACCTTTTCTTGGGCTTTGGCTTCTTTAGCTGTTTCTACTTGTTGTAATTCCTCTTTAGAAGTAATCACATAGTCTGCATATTTACGAACACCCGTACCTGCTGGAATCAAGTGACCAACAATTACGTTTTCTTTCAAGCCATCTAAAGTATCTGCTTTAGCACGGATAGATGCTTCAGATAATACTTTCGTTGTTTCTTGGAAAGAAGCCGCAGAAATGAATGAGTCAGTTCCTAAAGATGCTTGAGTGATACCTTGTAAGTTTGGTTGAGAAACCGCTGGTGAAGCATCACGAACGGTAACAATCTTCATATCACGACGTTTCAATGAAGAGTTTTCGTCACGTAAAGCACGAGCAGAAACAATCATACCTACTTTCATTTTCTCAGAATCACCTGCATCTAATACAACTTTCTTATCCATGATTTTATCGTTTTCCTCACGGAATAAGAATCTATCAACATTTTGTCCGTTCAAGAACATGGTATCTCCAGATTCAACGATGATTACTTTCTGCATCATTTGACGAACGATAGCCTCGATGTGCTTATCGTTAATCTTCACACCTTGCAGACGGTAAACGTCTTGGATTTCATTTACTAAGTACTCTTGTACAGCAGTTGGTCCTTTAATAGCCAAAATATCTGAAGGCGTAATAGCACCATCTGAAAGTGGTACACCAGCACGCACAAAGTCATTATTTTGAACAAGGATGTGTTTAGACAATGGCACTAAGTATTTACGTTCGCCACCATCTTTAGCACGTACATAAATTTCACGGTTACCACGTTTGATACCTCCTAAAGTAATAACACCGTCAATCTCAGAAACTACTGCTGGGTTAGATGGGTTACGAGCTTCAAATAATTCCGTTACACGTGGAAGACCACCCGTAATATCACGAGTTTTACCAGCAGCACGAGGAATTTTCGCCAAGATTTGTCCTGGTTTAATTTTCGTTTTGTTTTCAACTGATAAACGAGCCGCTACTGGTACGTTGTAAGCTACTGGTTCTTCAGCACCTTTTACTAAAACCAAGATAGCAGGGTTTTTAGTCTTATCTTTCGATTCGATAATTACCTTCTCACGTAAACCTGTTTGCTCATCGGCTTCTTCCTTGTAAGTAACATTTTCTTCGATAGCATCGAATTGAATAGTACCTTCAACTTCCGATAAGATTACAGCATTATATGGATCCCAAGCACAAATTTCTTCGCCTTTAGTAATCGTCTGTCCGTCTTTAACTCTCAAATAAGAACCGTAAGGAACGTTATTAGCGATAAATACTTGTTGAGGATTATTAGCATTCAAAATTTGAACCTCGCCCGAACGACCCATTACAATTTCAACTGGTTTTCCTTCTGGGTCAACCGAAGAAACTGTACGCATCTCTTCAAATTTAATAATACCGTCGAATTTAGCTTTGATAGCAGCATCCAAGGTTACGTTTTGAGCAGTACCCCCAACGTGGAATGTACGCAATGTAAGCTGAGTACCTGGTTCACCGATTGACTGTGATGCAATTACACCTACGGCTTCACCGATACCTACCATTCTACCTGTTGAAAGGTTACGTCCGTAACATTTAGCACAAACACCATAACGAGTTTCGCAAGTTAATACCGAACGAATTTCGATTGAATCAATGGCAGTATCATCTACAGAAAGAGCTGCCTCTTCACTGATTTCTTCACCTGCTGTGATTAACAATTTACCCGTAACAGGATCATATACATCATGGATAGAAACACGACCCAAAATACGTTCTGATAATGGTTCGATGATTTCCTCGTTATCTTTCAAGGCAGATGTTTGAATACCTCTTAAAGTACCGCAGTCATCTTCGTTCACGATTACATCTTGAGCAACGTCATGCAAACGACGAGTTAAGTAACCCGCATCGGCAGTTTTCAAGGCTGTATCGGCAAGACCTTTACGAGCACCGTGAGTTGAGATAAAGTATTCAAGTACGTCAAGACCTTCTTTAAAGTTAGAAAGAATTGGGTTTTCGATGATTTCACCTACCGAACCTTGTAAGTTCTTCTGAGGTTTCGCCATCAAACCACGCATACCACCTAACTGACGAATCTGTTCACGAGAACCACGAGCTCCAGAGTGCATCATCATATAGATGGCATTGAAGCCTTGTTTGTCGTTCTCCATTTGATTCATCAAAGTATCAGTAATTTTCTTGTTTACTGATGTCCAGATGTCAATTACAGCGTTATAACGTTCGTTATCTGTAATTAAACCCATCAAATAGTTATCTGTTACTTCAGATACTCTATCTTTTGCTTGCGCAACCAAAGCAGCTTTTTCTTCAGGAACGATGATGTCACCAATACCCATTGAAAGACCACCTTTGAATGCCATTTGGTATCCTAAGTCTTTAATATCATCTAGGAATTTCGCAGTACGAGCAACTCCAGAGATTTTAAATACTGTAGCAATGATTTGTTGCAATTTCTTTTTAGTCAACAATTCATTGATATATCCTACTTCTTCAGGAACGCAAAGGTTGAATAATACACGACCAGCAACAGTTTTCACCATTTCTGAAACCAAAGTACCATCATCTTTACGAACAAGTGCTTTTACTTCAATATTAGCGTGTTTAGAAACAACACCTTCGTTCATTCCGATTACAACTTCTTCGAAACCGTAGAACTTCATTCCTTCACCTTTCACTTCGTATTCTGGTGTGTTCAAACGTCCTTTCGTAACGTAGTACAAACCAAGAACCATATCCTGTGAAGGTACAGTAATAGGAGCTCCGTTGGCAGGGTTCAAGATGTTGTGCGAACCTAACATTAAAAGAGATGCTTCCAAGATTGCTTCTTGTCCAAGTGGTACGTGTACCGCCATCTGGTCACCATCAAAATCGGCGTTGAATGCCGTACAAGTTAATGGGTGCAATTGGATTGCTTTTCCTTCAATCAATTTAGGTTGGAATGCTTGGATACCCAAACGGTGAAGCGTTGGAGCACGGTTTAGAAGAACAGGGTGTCCTTTCATTACGTTTTCCAAAATATCCCACACTACAGGGTCTTTTCTATCAACAATTTTCTTGGCAGATTTTACCGTTTTCACGATACCTCTTTCAATCAATTTTCTGATAACAAATGGTTTGAAAAGTTCGGCAGCCATATCTTTTGGCAAACCACATTCGTGCATTTTCAATTCAGGACCAACTACAATTACCGAACGACCAGAGTAATCGACACGTTTACCTAATAAGTTCTGACGGAAACGTCCTTGCTTACCTTTCAACATATCTGAAAGTGATTTCAAAGCACGGTTACCTTCTGAACGAACAGCGTTGATTTTACGTGAGTTATCGAATAATGAATCGACAGCTTCTTGTAACATACGCTTTTCGTTACGTAAGATTACTTCTGGCGCTTTGATTTCAATCAAACGCTTTAAACGGTTGTTACGGATAATTACACGACGATAAAGGTCGTTCAAATCCGAAGTCGCAAAACGACCACCATCTAAAGGTACAAGCGGACGCAATTCAGGTGGAATTACTGGTACCATTTTGATAACCATCCATTCTGGCTTGTTCTCGATACGAGTACCTGCTTCACGGAAAGCTTCAACTACTTTCAAACGTTTCAAGGCTTCAGCCTTACGTTGTTGAGAAGTATCGTTTGCAGCCGAGTGACGTAAATCATAAGATAAATTATCTAATTCAGTACGTTTCAACAACATATCCAAAGCCTCAGCACCCATTTTAGCAATGAATTTCTGAGGATCTTCGTCTGGTAATAATTGGTTTTCACGAGGTAACTTGTCGATAATGTCCAAATATTCGTCTTCTGTTAAGAAGTCCATTTTGTTAACACCATCTTCAGCTTTCACCCCAGCTTGAACTACTACGTATCTTTCGTAATAAATTACTTGGTCAAGTTTTTTCGTAGAAAGACCTAACAAGTAACCAATTTTGTTTGGTAAACTACGGAAGTACCATATGTGGGCAACAGGCACAACTAATTCGATGTGTCCCATACGCTCACGACGTACTTTTTTCTCAGTAACTTCTACACCACAACGGTCGCAGATGATACCTTTATAACGAATACGTTTATATTTCCCACAGTGACATTCCCAGTCTTTTGTAGGACCGAAAATACGCTCACAGAACAAACCACCCATTTCTGGTTTGTAGGTTCTATAGTTGATTGTTTCCGGTTGTGTAACTTCTCCGTGTGATCCTTCAAGAATCGACTCAGGTGACGCCAATGAAATGGTTACCTTAGAGAACTCACTGTTTAATTTTCTATTCTTTTTGAATGACATTTTCGAGTCTTTTTAATGAAAATGGTTCTTAATTGCTTATACTGTAATTATCAGTTGCCTTTAGCCAAGCTAGAAAGTAACAATACTTAACATAAAATTACTCTAAAGTAATCTCTAATGCTAAACCTCTTAATTCGTGAATCAATACGTTGAATGATTCTGGAATACCTGGCTTTGGCATACTTTCTCCTTTAACGATAGCTTCGTAGGCTTTAGCTCTACCAATCACGTCATCAGATTTTACAGTCAAGATTTCTTGTAAGATGTTAGCTGCACCAAATGCTTCTAATGCCCAAACCTCCATTTCACCAAAACGCTGACCACCAAATTGAGCTTTACCACCCAATGGTTGTTGTGTAATTAATGAATATGGTCCGATTGAACGAGCGTGCATTTTATCATCAACCAAGTGGCCTAATTTTAACATATAGATAATACCTACTGTTACTGGTTGGTCGAACATTTCTCCTGTTAAACCATTGTACAAGTAAGTACGTCCCCATAATGGTAAACCTGCTTCTTCTAATTCTTTTGCCACTTCAGCTTCTGTACCACCATCAAAGATTGGTGAAGCGTATTTACGACCAAGTTTTTCACCTGCCCATGCTAATACGGTTTCATAAATCTGACCGATGTTCATACGTGAAGGTACCCCAAGTGGGTTCAACACGATTTCTACTGGTGTTCCGTCTTCCAAGAATGGCATATCTTCATCACGAACAATACGGGCTACAACCCCTTTGTTACCGTGACGACCCGCCATCTTATCACCTACTTTCAACTTACGTTTCTTAGCGATATAAACTTTCGCCAATTTCACGATACCTGCTGGTAATTCATCTCCTACTTCTAAAACAAACTTCTCACGTTTGTAGCGACCTACTACTTCGTTACGACGAACGTTATAGTTTTTCACCATTTGCAACAATAAGATATTCGTTTCAGATTCTTCTGTAGCATTTTCAAGAATTAAATCCGCTAATAAGTTAGCTTCTTCAGGAACGCTGTATGAACTATCATCACGGTATAAATTTTTAGCTGGGAACAAGGCTTCCTCGATCATACGACCAGTCAATTTCGTTCCTGCTTCAATAATTACCGTTCCGAATTTATGTTTGATACCACCAGAAATTTTACCTTCTAACAATTCAATCATCTTACCAATCATCATTCCACGGATGGCAGTCAAATCTTTAGATAATTGTTTTGAAAGACCAGCAATTTCTTTCTTAGCTTTCTCACGTTCGTCTTTATCTTTCTTAGGACGGCTGAAAAGTTTTGTATCAATTACAACCCCTTTCAATGATGGAGGTGCTTTTTTAGAAGCATCTTTTACATCACCTGCTTTATCACCGAAGATAGCACGTAGTAATTTTTCTTCTGGAGTAGGGTCAGATTCTCCTTTTGGTGTGATTTTACCAATTAAGATATCACCTTCTTTTACTTCAGAACCTACACGAATTACACCGCTTTCATCCAAGTTTTTCACAGTTTCTTCTGCTACGTTCGGGATTTCCGCTGTTAATTCTTCTTCACCACGTTTTGTATCACGTACTTCCAATTCAAATTCTTCAATGTGAATAGAAGTAAAAATATCATCACGAACAACTTTCTCAGAAATTACAATCGCATCCTCGAAGTTGTAACCTTGCCATGGCATGAAGGCCACTTTCATGTTACGACCTAGTGCTAATTCCCCTTGCTGAGTAGCATATCCTTCACAAAGTGCTTGTCCTTTTGAAACTCGCTGTCCTTTACGAACGATTGGCTTTAAGTTGATAGTAGTATCTTGGTTAGTTCTACGGAATTTAATTAATTTATATTCCTTAGTGTCTCCATCAAAACTTACTAAATATTCTTCTGGTGACATATCGTATTTTACTACGATTTTGATACTGTCAACATATTCAATTACACCGTCAGCTTCAGCAACAACTAAAGTACGTGAATCTAAAGCAACACTTGCTTCTAAACCAGTACCTACAATTGGATTTTCAGGGCGTAACAATGGTACAGCCTGACGTTGCATGTTTGAACCCATCAAGGCACGGTTGGCATCATCATGTTCCAAGAAAGGAATCAAAGAAGCCGCTACCGATACAATTTGGTTTGGTGCAATATCCATTAATTGAGCCTCTTTAGGATCTACTAATGGGAAGTCACCTTCAAAACGAGCTTTTACACGGTCAGAAGTAAATACGCCATCTTCATTGTAACGAGCATTTGCTTGTACGATGTTTTTGCCATCTTCTTCTTCAGCAGTAAAGAATGTAATTTCATCGATTTTCACTTTACCGTCTGAAATAGTACGATAAGGAGTTTCGATAAAGCCCATCGAGTTGATTTTAGCATGCACACAAAGTGATGAAATCAAACCGATGTTTGGTCCTTCTGGAGTTTCAATCGTACACAAACGACCATAGTGCGTATAGTGAACGTCACGAACCTCAAAACCTGCACGCTCACGAGATAAACCACCTGGTCCAAGTGCTGAAAGACGACGCTTGTGCGTAATCTCAGCCAATGGGTTGGTCTGATCCATGAATTGTGAAAGCTGGTTTGTACCAAAGAATGAGTTGATTACTGACGAAAGAGTACGTGCATTAATCAAATCAACTGGTTTGAAGTCTTCGTTATCACGAACGTTCATACGTTCTTTGATAGTACGAGCCATACGAGCCAAACCAACACCAAATTGTGCATATAATTGTTCACCTACTGTACGAACACGACGGTTAGACAAGTGGTCAATATCATCAATTAGTGCTTTTGAGTTAATCAATCCGATTAAGTATTTTACGATAGAGATAATATCTGCTTTCGTTAATACTTTTGTTTCCATCGGAATATCATGACCCAATTTCTTATTGATTCTATAACGACCTACTTCACCTAAATCATAACGTTTATCAGAGAAGAACAAGTTTTGGATAATATCACGAGCAGTTTGCTCATCAGGTGCTTCTGTATTACGCAACTGACGGTAAATTTGCTCAACCGCTTCTTTTTCTGAGTTCGATGAATCTTTCTGTAAAGTATTATAAATGATGTTGTAATCATTCACGTTCATATCTTCTTTATGAAGAATGATAGTGTCTAAATCAGCATCAATAATAGTATCAACATCATCTGAAGTAATCGTAGAATCACGTTCTAATAATACTTCGTTACGGTCGATAGAAACTACTTCACCTGTATCTTCATCTACGAAATCTTCTTGCCAAGTTCTTAAAACCCTTGCAGCCAAACGGCGACCAACAGCTTTATTCAAATTAGCACGATCTACTTTGATTTCTTCTGAAAGTCCGAATAAATCTAAAATATCTTTATCAGAACCATAACCAATCGCACGTAAAAGCGTAGTTACTGGAAACTTCTTCTTACGGTCGATATAAGCATACATTACGTTGTTAACGTCTGTAGCGAATTCAATCCAAGAACCTTTGAATGGAATGATACGAGCTGAATATAATTTAGTACCATTTGTGTGACGGCTCTGCGAGAAGAACACACCTGGAGAACGGTGTAATTGAGAAACGATTACACGTTCAGCACCATTAATTACGAAAGAACCACGCTCAGTCATGTAAGGGATATTCCCTAAGAACACTTCCTGTTCGATCGTTTCGAAATCTTCGTTGTCTGTATCATTACAGATAAGGCGCAACTTTGCTTTCAAAGGTACTGAATACGTCAGACCACGGTCGATACACTCATCAACTGAGTATTTTGGTGGATCTACTGAGTAATCAATAAAGTGAAGGACAAAGTTTTCACGAGAATCGGCAATTGGGAAGTTCTCAGCAAATACTTTGAAAAGACCTTCGTCAGTACGATTCTCCGCTGCGGTTTCCAACTGGAAGAAATCCTGAAACGACTTAACCTGAATATCCAAGAAATCTGGGTACTCAAGTAAGTTTTTGACTTTGGCAAAAGAAATTCTGCCCGTTTTTGTCATCTGTGTCAAGGCTGTTACTGTTTTGAAGTTTACAATATGATATTTCTTAATCGGTAAAATAAGGTTAATAGAAAAGTTTTTGATGTTCAAGAATCAAACATCAAAAGGAAGACTTTTGCATTGAAATACCTTTCAATTCCGAATAAAAACATATCTAAAAAATCTTTAAATCAATGACTTACAGCAAATTAGCGTAAGCGAAAAATGGAGCCTCGTAGAAGTGAGAAAATTATTTCCCTTGCATTCTTCCTACGAAAAAAGGATGTGTCTCGGAAACAATTAACTTTCATTAAAACGCTAAGAGATTTCATTGCGTTTTAATTAGCTTGCAAAAGTACAGATTTTAATTTGATTATCAAGGGATTAGACAAGAAAATTTCAATTTTATTTGATAGCGTTAAAGAATAAATTCAAAGCTCAATAAACTCGGACTTTGTTAAGTATTTTTGTGAAAGGCTGTATGCTTTATGCTGTAATCGACAAGCATTTTCGTCTGCTTATTTTTACTTTTAGTTAATAATAAAATCGTAAAAATATCAATCACTAAATCACAACTCACTCATTCACTCAATAATTCATCAACATGAAAAAAAGCTTATTAACAGGAATTTCACTCCTATTTTTATGTTCACAAACTTTACTTTTCGGACAATCCATTCCTAAAAAAGCCCTTCAAGCCATCAATCCTGATGCGATTAAAGCCACAATGACTTATCTTTCAGATGATTTATTAGAAGGTCGCCAGCCCGGAACACGTGGTTTTGCTTTGGCTTCAAAGTATATCGAAACACAATTTATGGCTTTGGGTTTGAAGCCCGCCATCAACGGTAATTCTTATCTGCAAAAAGTTCCGCTTAGAAAAGGCATCGTTCTAGAAAAAGAAAGTACTTTATCTTTGTTCGTCAACGGAAAAGAGGAGGTTTTAGACTACAATAAACACTTTATTTTTAGTCCGAATTTTATCAATGAAAATGCTGAAATCGAAGCTCCTTTGGTTTTTGTGGGCTTTGGCGTTCATGCTCCCGAATTGAATTATGACGATTACCAAAACATTGATGTAAAAGGTAAAATTGTAGTGATGCTCAATGCAGCACCCGAATCTTTTGGTTCAAATGAGCGTGCCTACTTTACCAACAATACCGTAAAATTCAATGAGGCAATCAAGCGTGGAGCTGTTGGAGCAATTACTTTTAGCGTACCAACCGACAAAAGAAGTACTTGGGATGCGACAGTGCGTCGCTCGAAACAAGGCTCTTTTAAATGGTTGGACGAAAACAACATCGCCAAAGACGGTTTCCAAGCATTGAAAGGAATCGTTACTTTAAACAGTGAATATGCCGAAAAATTATTCAGTAATTCAGGCAAAAAAGCGGAGGAAATTTACACCAATGCCAAAGCCAATAAAGCTCAGTCTTTTCCGCTAAATATCACTGCAAAACTAAAAGTAAAAACGGCTTATCAGTTTGTGCAAGGTTCAAATTTAGTAGGAGTAATCGAAGGAAGCGACCCGAAACTAAAAGATGAGTATGTAGTGTATGCTGCTCATCTCGACCACTTCGGTATCGGTGCAGCTGTGAAAAATGATTCAATTTATAATGGAGCTCACGATAATGCTTCTGGGGTTTCTATTCTTTTGGAAATAGCTCATGCTTATCGTGCCTTGCCCAAAGCTCCCAAGCGTTCTATCATTATTGCCGTGGTAACTGGTGAAGAGTATGGCTTATTGGGTTCTGATTATTTCGCCAATAATCTTCCTATCAAAGATGCGAAAATGGTTGCCAATTTAGCGATTGATATGCCCTTTTTCTTTCACCCGATTTTAGATATTGTGCCTTACGGAGCACAGCATTCAAGTCTTTCAAAACAAGTAGCACAGGCTACGAAAATATTGAATTTAAAGGTTAGTCCCGACCCGTTCCCTGAGCAAGTGGTTTTTGTAAGAAGCGACCATTTTAGTTTTATCAAAAAAGGCATTCCAGCTTTGTTTATCAAAAGTGGCTTTATGACCGTGCCGGAAGATAGCGTTGATAGAAGTAAATCGGACGTAGCTTGGCGAAGCACCATTTATCATACGCCACAAGATGATATGAATCAGCCCTTCGATTTCCAAGCAGCGGCAACACACGTAAAAGTAAATTTCCTAATCGGCTATTTCACCGCCAACGAAAACACCGCCCCAACATGGAACAAAGGCGATTTCTTTGGAGGGAAGTTTGGGAAGTAGCTTTCATGCTCTAAGCTGTAGGCTTTTTGACGAGTATAAGCATAGCTTTTCAGAGTCATTTTGATTTTGGGGAGCTGTGTTTGTTTTGAAGGGAAGTAATTTGAAATGTCTTTGAGGAAAATTATTTTGGGATTGTGTAGTTTTTGGAATGGATTGTGGAAAAGGAGACGATAATTGTGTAAAATTGTTTTTTGGTGATTGAAAGCTCTCTCCCAATTAGAAAATAGTATAATAACAAACAGCTTTAGCAATTGCTAAAAAAGACCCATACATAAAGATGAACGATAGAATCAAAGATAACCCAACCTTTAAAAAATTCGAAGAAAACATAAAAGGGGCTAAGATGTTAAAAGATATTGTATCTATCCTCTCTCCATTAAACAAAAATTCCAAAGACAAATTAAACATATTCGAAGTATTTGAGAAAATTGAAATAAGACTTAAAGCTATATCGCAAAGCCCTGATGAATTCAATGGGTTGTTTAGCGACTTAGGTTGGATTGCTCATGAGTCCATTAACTATGAATTAATGCAACACTGTATAGATTTAGCAAAAAAAGGAAATATTAAGTCAGCAGAAGAACAACTTGCAGAATATTACACCTCAGAAAATTTGAAACTACTAATCCTTCAACTGAAAACGACTAAAGAATTCCAAAAACGATACGATTTGATAACACTTGCATATAAAGACACTATAGAAAAGAGATTTCACTCAGTTGTACCAATAATATTAATGATTATTGACGGAGGAGTTAATGACATTGATAAGAATAAAGGTTTTTTTACTGACAGTACAGATTTGACAGCTTGGGATTCTATTGCTGCACACAATACAGGCTTGACCAAACTGAGAGAAATTTTAAATAGAACAAGAAAGGAAACTAATGAAGAAGAAATTTTCCTACCATACAGGAATGGGATTTTACACGGCAGAGACATTTCATACAGTAACAAATATGTTGCAGGTAAATGTTGGGCTGCTTTAATAGCTATAAATGATTGGGCTAAAGCGATACAAGATGGAAATAAAAATAAACCTAAAGAAGAAAAAACATTGACTTTTAGAGAATCAATTGATGAAATAAAAAAAATAATCTCTGACTATGAAGACCATAAAAAAAAGAGTGCTGAAACTAATAATTGCATCTCTATTTGGAAACCTAGAAATTTAAAAATAGGTGTTGATTTAGCTAAATTTGGTGAGGTTGAAGATTATGAGAACTTTACACCTGAAAAAGATGCAGTAAAATTCATTACTAATTGGAAAAAGAAAAACTATGGAGGTATTGCGAAACAAGTTTACTGTTTTATTGAAGAAACTACCCTTAGTAAGGAAGCAGGAAGAATAAGAAAAATATTTGAAAATAAAACTTTAAAAGCTTACGAAATAAAAAGAATTATTGACATCGCTCCAGCAATCTCAGAAGTATATCTTAATGTCATAATCGAATATGCTCAAAAAGACTATGAATTAGAAATTAAACTAAGAATGATTTATCAAAATGAAAAAGGCGATACTTTAGTTATAGGACAGAAAAATGGAGAATGGAAATTTATTGACTCTTTCTTTTTTCATAAAATTGAATATCTAGAAGAATCGTAATGATAGTGTAGATAGCTTGAAATACATTCGATACCTATCATTTATCGTTCCTTTATAAAGATGTTGAACAGACTCATCCTAATGCACTCGGAGTGCTCTATAAGACCAATCTAAGTAAACTCTAATGCACTCAGAGTGCCCTGTAAGACCACTTCAAGTGAACTCTAATGCACTCTGAGTGCTCTATAAGACCGCTTCAAGTGAACTCTAATGCACTCTGAGTGCTCTATAAGACCGCTTCGAGTGAACTCTAATGCACTCTGAGTGCTCTATAAGACCGCTTCGAGTGAACTCCTCGCTTCACGAAGTATTATACTACCGTGATACCATGTCTTTTGACATGAAACAGCAGGCTATGTAGTTCGTGCGACACGAACTACGGCAAAGTTTCCTTCACTGATAGCATGACTTCAAGTCGTGCCATCAGTATTAAAAACAAAAGCTCATAGCTCACCTCTCAAAGCTAATACCTCACCCCTTAACACTATCAAAATACTCTTTCTTCACAATCGTTGCGGTTTTGTGATTGCCAGAATGATGCCAGCCCGGAGGCATAAAAATGTATAAAACCTTGTCTTTGAGCGTTGGAGCTTGGTAAACGTCTTTCAACAATAAAGTAATTTCCCCAAAATAGGCATCTAAAAAATCTCCTGATTTCATCGGTCTTGTAATGCCGTATTCAATGGCTTCTTCGTGTTTTTCGTCTTGCAAAGTACCAAAAGCTTTGTCCCAAATATTCAGTAAATTACAAAAATTGGTATCCATGTACAAAGGGTTTTTGGCATGATGTACTCTATGATGCGAAGGCGTAAGAATGATTTTATTCAAAAATCCCAAACGAGCATCCACCATAATATTTTCGCCAATATGAATAAATGCACCCCAAGTACCATCTATAAACATGATGAGAAATAACAAAGGAGGATTTACACCCAACAAAATACAGATTGTTGTACGAATAATATCAGCATAAGGGCCTTCCAGAAAAAAGTGTGTGTAAGTCACCGACAAATTCATGTATTCGGGTGCGTGGTGGGTAGAGTGCAAACACCAAAAAAGGCGTACTTTATGCCCCAAGAAATGGTAAATAAAATGGGCGAATTCCCACACTACATAACCGTAAATAAACCAATACCAAGTAAATTCTGTCTTGAAAATGGCGTAAGGTTCAAAGAAAGCAATACATAGCCCGACCATCCCGATAGAAATAAAACGAGAAATAAAGCGGTTGAAAACATAAGTAAAAAATGAGATTTTGTATTGTGTAAAAGTAAGTCGGCGATAAAATAAGGCACGGATAATTTCAACAAGCAACAAAACGGGAATCAGTGGTCCTAAAGCTTTTCCGATGCCGTCTTGGGTTAATAAGGCTTTGTAATTGTCTGTTTCGATAATTTCAATCAGTCCGTTAAAATTAAAAAAGCCGACGATTTCGTTGTAAAGTGTTTCTAAAAATTCCATAGATAAATTAGTGGGTTATGAGTGAGTGATTTTTGATTGTCTTTTTGATAAGCTATCGTCCACTCATGGCATGACTAATCCAATGTTATCCTCTGTCAAGTGATTTAATAGTCATGCCATGAGTATTTTTTGTTTTTTATCTCATCAATAAAAGCGAAATTATAAATACTGTTAATAAATTCTCTACTGATTTGTGGGGATTTGTTTATTGAGTGATTGATAGAATGAGTGGTTGAGTGATTTTTTTATATTCATAAGTATTATTTCCCCGAAATCCGACATCCCAAATCCAAAATCCCAAACAAATATAATTTTTACCATTTTAATACGAACGAGAGTAAAAAAATCATATTTTTACTCTCGAATTAAAAACGAGTGTAATCTTTACCATTGGAAACATGATAGATTTTGACCGTACAAAGCCGTACAATGCCTTGCCTTCTTTACCTCCTCTGATAGACATTGAAACGAAAAATATACTCCGCAAAACAATTTCGGCAGGTAGAGCATTAGCTCAGCTGAATGGGACTTTACTTAATTTACCCAATCCAACTTTATTTTTAGATACCATTTATTTACAGGAAGCAAAAGCCAGTTCTGAAGTAGAAAATATAATTACTACCAATGATGAACTATATCAATCGCTAATAGCAGAAAAGAAGGTAGAAAATACAGCTACGAAAGAAGTTTTAAGTTACAAAGAAGCCCTTTGGTTGGGTTTAGAGCAGCTTAAAACAAAGCCATTCATTACGACAAATCTATTTATTAAAATTGTTCAGTGCATAAAGCAAAATAATGCGTCCATTAGAGTTACACCCGGCACAACATTAGCTAACAGCCAAGGTGAAGTAATATATACGCCACCTAGTGGAGAAAGTATTATCCGAGACAAGTTGGCTAACTTAGAAACATTTATCAATGAAGACAATGGAATTGACCCGCTAATAAAAATGGCATTATTGCATTATCAGTTTGAAGCGATTCACCCTTTTGCAGATGGTAATGGAAGAACAGGTAGAATTTTACTATTACTATACCTCAAACTATCGGGTTTGCTTGATACGCCAGCCATTTACCTAAGTGAGTACATTATCAAAAACAAGGTGGAATATTATCGAAATCTAAGAAATGTAACGGAACATAATGATTGGGAAAACTATATTCTGTACATGTTAGATATGATAGAAGTAACTTCGATGAACGGATTGAAAAGACTGAATCATATTACAAAAGAAATTGAAATAACTTCAACCGAAATCAAAATGAAACTACCCAAAATCTATTCTAAAGATTTGGTAGAAATTTTGTTTCGCTTGCCATATACCAAAAAACAGCATTTAATAAATGAAAATTTAGGAAACTCAAAGACCGTAGGAAACTATCTGATAGCATTAGAAGAAAATGGTTTTTTACAATCTGTGAAAGTTGGAAAAGAAAAATTGTATGTAAACCAACGCTTACTTGCAATCTTAGAAGGAAAATACTAGGACAAGACAGCTCCATATCTTTAGATATAGGATAGTGGCGTAGATATTTTATTTAAAAAATGAATAATCTGGTGATTGTTTTTGGTGGCATAAGTTTAACTTTTCCCAAATCAGAAATCCAAAATCTCTTCGCTTGATAACAATTAATTAAAATAGACAATGACAGACTTTTGATGAAGAAAAAGGAATTTTGTATTGAGTAATATTTTCAATCAACTTATTCCTTATTTTCCAATTTAATAACGACAAAAAATTAAAAGTTAATTATGAAACCCTTTAAAATCCTTCTTACTTGCTTGATTTTCTCAACAACCATTTCTGCTCAAAAAACAGCTAAAAAAGTAGTTTTTATGATAGTTGACGGTATTCCAGCGGATGCGATTGAAAAGGCAGAAATGCCTAATTTGAAGAAAATTAGTGCCATCGGAGCGTTCAAAAGAGCATTCGTTGGCGGTGAAAAAGGACAATACTCACAAACGCCAACAATTTCGGCTGTAGGCTATAACAGTTTGCTGACGGGTACTTGGGTAAATAAACATAACGTTTGGGGAAACGACATCCGTAAGCCTAATTATCATTATTGGAATATCTTTAGATTACTGAGAAGCCAGCAACCTGAAAAGAAAATAGGCGTTTATTCTACATGGTTAGACAATAGAACCAAATTGATTGGCGAGTCTCTGACCAATGCAGGCAATATTAAAATGGATTTTGTAGCCGATGGCTATGAGTTGGACACTGTTACTTATCCGCATGATAAACAAAGCGAATACATTCATAAAATCGACGAAAAAGTAAGTGACGAAGCGGCTAAAAGTATTAAAGAAAATGCACCAGATTTATCGTGGGTATATTTAGAATATTCTGACGATATGGGGCATAAGTATGGCGATAGCGAACAGTTTACCAAAGCTTTGGGCTATGTGGACAATCAGATTGGTAAAGTGTGGGAAGCGATAGAGTATAGAAAGAAAAATTTTAAAGAAGATTGGCTAATCGTAATTACGACCGACCACGGAAGAGATGCAAAAACAGGTAAAAATCACGGTGGACAGTCGGACAGAGAACGTACTACTTGGGTAGCGACTAATGCCAAACCGTTGAATAATTACTTTCAGGAAAACCAACCTGCGATTGTAGATATTCTGCCAACGATGGCTAGTTTTATGGGTTTGAAAATTCCAGCGGAGAATCTTGTTGAGATGGATGGCGTAGCCTTAATTAATCCTGTTTCAGTAGCTAATCCGAATGCAGTTTTGGTAAAAGATAGTTTACAAATTTCGTGGAAAGCTTTAGAGAAAAAAGGTAAAGTAAAAATATGGCTGAGTACAACCAACCATTTTGAAGAAGGAGGCAAAGACCTCTATGAATTAATCGACACTGTGCCGAATACTCAGGAAAGTATCACGGTAGATGTCAGTCAAAAAAAATCGTCCTTCTATAAAATCTTGATAGAAGGACGAAATAATACGGTGAATCGTTGGGTTTTGGTGAAGTAATGGAGATTTAGAGTTTAATGATTTCTTTAAACTCCATCAATGACACAACTCTTATCGGAGGAAAATCAAGCGATTTTAAGATATTAAAATGTTTATCGTTAGTGACAAGATAATCAGCGTTTGTAGCAATTGCTAAATCAACGAATTTATTGTCATCAGGGTCATTTTCAATTAATTGCCATTTGTAAAATGGCTCTGAGAATATAACATTTGGAGCTGACGCAAGAATTGATAAAATCAGTTCTGCTGTCAGCTCTGAGTATTTTTCAATAAGCATTTCTTCGTATTCTGTCAAAACTTCGTTACTCACAACCCATTCAAAAAGTTCGTTTTCAAAAGCTTGATAAAGCCAATAATAATTACTTTTCGGAGGAATAGAAGCTAAAAGACAATTCGTATCTATGACTACTCTCATCAAGAATCTTGGTTTAACATTTTGTCAAAATCTTCTTGCGTATAGCCTTTTTCTTCAGTAATTCGTTCTAATTCTTCATGCAACTGTGCAGTATAATGTTTTACTAAAACTTTTTGTAAATCATGAGCCTGTTCATCTGTCATTGGCCTGTTAAACAGCCTTAACAAGCTTATTTGCAAAGCATTAAGCCCTTGGCTTGCAATTGGATTCTTAGTCATAGTCTGTGAATTTTATCTAACAAAAATAACTATTTTATTCAAAACATAATTGTTTAAAGCGTGTTCGAGTCAAATAAAAGGCTTTATTTATAAATGGAACCATAATAAAATTACTTGATTTTCTCTTGCTTCAAAACCCCTACTCTATCAGAATTTCGAGTATAAATCATGGCTTTGTTTTGATTGGCTAATTGAATCGTCAACATATCTCGAACATCGCCTTTTAGCATTAAACCAGCTTGTTGATTGGGAATGGATTGGAATTTACCCTTTCCATTCCCTAACAAAAGCGAACCCATTGAGGCATCATTTTTACCCAACTGCACACGCCACGGATAGAAATTTCCTGCTATCATTATGTCTTTTTTGCCATCTTGATTAAAATCTTCCACAGTAATACAGGAGGCTAATGAAACTTGAGCAGACAATGGCAAAACTTTGGCGGAGAATTTACCATTGCCTACATTTTCAAAAAAGGTACTACTAAGTGTGTTGATTTTCAGGCTATTACTTTGTTTTATTTGCTCTGGCGAAAGCAAACTTTCTAACGTAGCTTCGGCGTAGTCTTTGTATTTCAGGAATTTCTTTCTAATGCTTGGCAATTGATTGGCTAATTCATCTAATGAAGCAAGTGGATAGCTTTTGCCTTGAATGTAATAGCAAATCAATGGGTCGATTGTTCCATTTTGGTCAAAATCTGCGTAGCAGAGCGTAACAGGTTCTTTTTCAGAAGCTTTGAATTGAGTATTTTGTCCTAAATTTCCAGCAATAATGTCCAAATCTCCATCATTATCCATGTCTTCAATTACTACTTTTGCCCAAAATCCATTGGTATTTTCTAAGCCATATTTTTGGGTTTGATTGACCAATTGTCCTCGCTGATTTTCGTAAATCGTAATCGGCATAAATTCTCCCGCAATGATTAAATCTATCCAACCATCTTTATTAATATCCGTCCAAGAAGCCGAAGTAACCATGCCCGGACGACGAAGAGAAGGTTCTTTTTGTTCTGTCGCATATTTAAAAATAGGCTTCCCTCTTTTGCTTTCATTCCTTAATAAATAACAATAATCAGGTTCTGGAAATCGGCTTGGCATCGAACGACCGCCCACGAAAATATCTAAATCGCCATCTTTGTCATAATCGGCAGCCGCTACGCAACTTCCATTACTGGTTAAATCAGGCAAAATACCAGAAGTATTGGTAAAAATACCTTTTCCGTTGTTTAGATAAAGTTGATCTTGATACAATGGTGCATGAGCTTCTAATTCAGTGCCTCCTCTGACGATGAATAAATCTAAATCTTTGTCGTTATCTGCATCAAAAAACATTACTCCTGCATCTTTTGCAAGACTTTCTTTTGCCCAAGGCTGTGATGGAGATTTTTGAAAAGTACCATTACTTTTTTGCAATAATAATTCTCCAGCCTTTTGTTGGTTTCCACCTATAAAAATATCTTCTAATCCATCTCCATTTACATCGCCTTTTGCAATAAAAGGTCCTTGTTTTGAAAGCTGATAAGGCAAAAGTGACTGATGTTTAAAATCGACAAAAGCCGTTTCTTGGTGTTGGTAAGATAGATTTGATGTTAGTGTATAATCCGAAAAAAGTGGTGAAGATTTCGATTCATGCTGAATATTAGGCAAAATGCCCGTATTACTTTGAATCGTAAGCGTTGTATCTGCTTTGACGTTGTTCAAAGTTGTTACTTTACCATTCGTCCAGTAAATTTTCAAGGTTTTAATCTGTTCGTCTTTTCCTAAACCAAAGTGTAAAGAAGGCTCAACACTACTCTGAAAACCATGTGCTGAGTACAATTCTTGCATTTGAGAAGTACTGGCGGTTTGTATAAATACTTTAGCTCCCAGAGCAAAAGTATTAGGCGTATTTTCTTTTAATGTTAGTTTGATATAATGATTTTTTGAAAGCTGGCGACTACGATTTTCAAAAACCATAGCGGGCGAATTACTGTTATTTACAACCAAATCGAGGTCGCCGTCATTATCTAAATCGGCATAAGCCGCACCAGTACTGATAGAAGGTTCTGCCAAACCCCATTTTGCTGTAGTATTTTCAAAGATTAAACCATCGTTAGTTGCTTGATTTGCAAAGCAATAATTGCTTACTTTGGTACTAGACATCTTTTTGATTAACTCCCAAGTATTAATTTTTTGCCCTTGTGCTTGGGCTTTATCGGCTTCTTCTTGATAAGTATATTTCAAGAAATCCATATTGGTGTAATCTCGCAAATAACCATTGGTAATGTACAAATCCTTTTTACCATCATTATCCAAATCACAAACCAAAGGACTCCAACTCCAATCTGTATTCGACATACCCGCTAATTGACCAATTTCACTAAATTGTGGAATACCTTCCTTATTATTTCCAACATTTACTTGAAGCATATTTCGCATGTTTTGATGATGGAAACCGCTATCTACTAATAACTTATAAGTATCATATTCGTCTGGACCTTTCAGTAATTTTTGACGTTGATTATCTTCTGGAAGCATATCCATTGTGATAATGTCAGCTTTATCATCATTATTAAAATCAACAATATCAGCACCCATCGAAAACTTAGAAATATGTCCGATACTTTCTTTAAGGGTTTCAGAGAAATGTCCATTTTTCTGATTGAGGTACAAAAAATCTTGTTCGTTATAATCGTTTGTTACGTAAAGGTCAGGCCAAGTATCATTATTAACATCGCCAACGGCAACATTCAAGCCAAAATTCAAGCCACTTCCGTGTATTCCAGCTTCGTCGCTTATATCATTAAAGAAACCATTATCATTTCTATAAAGTCTATTTCCGTATTGAGGATGTCTAGTTTTACGAAGTCGTTGCGTATTAAAAAAGGCATTGTAAAACATTTCAGCATGGTTTACCATAAACATATCGAGGTCACCATCTTTATCCATATCAAAAAAAGCTACTTGTGTTGTGTAAGTTCCAATAGCATCTAAACCATATTTTGCAGCACTTTCTACAAAAGTCGGAATACCATTTTTAGTACCCGTGTTGATGTACAATTCATTTTTACGTTCAAAATCCGTCCCCGAACCAGAGTAACAAACATAAATATCCAATTTCCCATCGCCATTTACATCGGCCATACTCACTCCTGTTTTCCATCTTTCTCTTCCTGCCACGCCAGCAATTTCTGTGATGTCTTCAAAATGAAAAGAAGCATCTCCTGATTTCCCTTTGTTGAGGTATAATTTATTGGGAACCATATTTCCAGAAAAGTAAATATCCGCCAAACCATCATTGTTTACATCGCCAACAGCAACACCGCCACCATTGTATAAATATTGATATTCTAATAAATTAAGTTTTTCGTTTTCTTGAATGTTATTCACAAAGTTAATGCCCGAGTTTTCGGGTTTAACAAGTTGGAAAAGAGTTTCGTCGTTTGATGAAGTTGATTGACAACCAACGACTAGCGGTAAAATCAGGAAAAGGATGAATCTTTGTATCATTTGGAAAATTTAATACTTCTGTACAAGTTATCTTTATTGGTTTTGGGGTAATCGTTTGTTTTGTAATAGGTTAATATTTATGCAGCAGTAGAATCTATCAGTTAAAAACTCAAGTATTTCAACAAAATCGTTTTGAATTTATGTGCAGTATTCAAAACATAGTACTTCTACTCAATAAAAGAGGTTATCAAGTAAAAAATACTGATAACCTCTTTTATTAATCCAATTCACTGAAAATTACCAGCCAGCAATTTGTTTAGCAGCAGGGTTTTTATCCACCTCACTTTGTGGAATTGGCAACACATAAAGCTTAGAAGGGAAACTTCTGTTTTCAAAGGCAACACGAGTATAAGTAATCGTATTCCCTGATTTTGCCATTTTTACGCCGTACAATGGGCCATTTAATAAGCTTTCAGCAATTTTCCATCTACGAATATCAAAGAAACGGTGTTCTTCAAATGCCAATTCAACTCTGCGTTCATTTCTGATTTTAGCACGCATTTGGTCTTTGCTAAGTCCTGCTTCTAAATCGGGCATTCCTGCTCTTTTTCTAATGGCATTGATGGCATTATACACGCTTGCATCTGGGCCTGTAGCTTCGTTTTTAGCTTCTGCATAATTAAGCAATATTTCTGCGTAACGAAGGAAAATCCAATCTTGGTCGCTACTTTTTGTATAAAGTACATATTGTTCTTCATGGAATTTACGCAAAATATAACCCGTTTTGGTATCTTCTGCTCTGCCTGTTACGTCTGCTCCGCCTGCAAATAATTCAATTACACGTCCACGGAAAGTAGAACCATTGTGTACAACGGTTGCTTCAAAACGTGGGTCAAGGTTTGAATACGGTTCAGTAGCTTTGTACAAAGGCGAAGTAGCTTGCGACTTCCCGTCAATCATTTCATAAGAATCCACAAAGTTCTGTGTTGGCACATTTCCACCCCATCCTGCATCACTACCACCTCTGATTGATGGAGGAGAATTCACCACATCAAAACCATTGTTTAAACCATAATGTACTTTATCAGGAGCTTGGAATTTCTTTGCAAAGATGATTTCATTATTGTTTTTGGTTAAAAACAAAGTTCTATAATCGCTGAACAAAGTATAATCGGTATTAATCACTTTGTTGGCGGCATCGGCTGCTGCTTGCCAGCGACCAGCATACAATAATACACGGCTTTTTAATGCACTGGCTGCACCAGAAGTAGCTCTACCAGCTTCAATTGCTCCTTTTTTAGGAAGTAAAGTAGCTGCTTTGTCTAAATCAGCAATGATAAAATCGACTACTTCATCATATTTAGCACGTGGTAGCTGAAAATCATCATTTAATGTTAAACTTTTGCTAATCAGTGGTACGCCAGTTGCTTCTGCTCCTGTAGAAGGCATTCCGTATAATCTTAGCAATTCGTGATAAATGAAACCACGTAAAAAGTAAGTTTCGCCCATTAAACGATTTCTCAAAGTTTCATCTTTTAGAATACTGAGATTTTCAAGAGCAATATTAGTTTTTCTGACTAAGCTATAATAATCGCCCCAAGTTTCGCCCCAAGGTACGTTTGAAGGCAAGAAATTACCTGTTTGTAATTCATTGGAATGCGTCCAAGGCATCCCAACATCGCCATCGTCTGTTACGCCATCTAACAAATAAAGTCCTCTTGCCCAACCCTGATAGTTACGGTCGAAACCCGAAGGCATTTGTCCGTAAATGGCGTTCACAAATTGCGTTGCTCCTTGTGGGTCTGTCCACACGGTTTCGCCCGTTAATGAGTCTTTTGGTACTTGGTCAAGAATATTGGTTTCACAGCTAAAGAATATAGTGATACCCATTAGCATACATCCAAATCGTAGTAGTTTATATCTTAATTTGTTCATTTCAATGATTGTTAAAATTTAAAGTTTACACCAGCATTCCAAATTCTAAATTGGGGATAATCCCATCCTCTACCACTGGCGTTTTCTGGGTCATAGTTTTTAATTTTCGACCACGTTGCTACGTTGTTTGCGTTGATATAAATACGTAGCCCTTTGATGAAGCGTAATTTTAGAGTTTCTAAAGGTACATTGTAGGCTAATTCTACATTTTTAAGACGGATATAAGAAGCGTCTCTCATCCAGAACGAAGAACCTGCATGATTCATGTTGGTAGGGTCAATCAATACACGTGGCTCGCTTGCATTTGGGTTCGATGGTGTCCAGCGGTCTAAGTTAGTTTTCAAAGCCCCCGACCCTACGAAGAATGGCCATGCACCTTCGCCTTCATAATACTGGTTTACGTTGGTTGCTCCTTGAAACAAGAAAGAAAAATCGAAGTTTTTGTATTGCACACTTCCGTTGAAACCGAAGATAATTTCTGGCGTATTTGAATTACCGATGGCTACTCTATCAAGGTCGTTAATCAAACCGTCTTTGTTAATATCTTCGTAGCGAACATCACCCGGAGCTGTCTTGCCTATTTGTTTCGCTGCTCCGTCAACTTCTGCTTGTGTTTGGAAAAGCCCAAGGGCTCTGTAACCATATTGTGTATTGAGTGACAAACCTGTTCTTCTGATATTTGGATTAACAGAAGCTGCTTCGTCGATAAATACAATCTTATTTTTGGCATAAGTAAGGTTTGCACCGATCGAGTAGCGTAAATCTTTTGTGATTCTATTTTTATGACCTAAAGTAAATTCTACCCCTCTGTTGTTTACTTTGGCTAAGTTTTCAACTGGTAATCCTACGCCAAGTAAGCTTGGTACAGAAAGGTTTCTTGATGCCAAAATATCACTTCTTTTATCGAAGAAGTAATCAACGACTGCGGTTAATTTCCCTTGCCATAAAGTAGCGTCTAAACCAATATTGAGTTTTTTAACCGTTTCCCAAGTAACATTTGGGTTCGATAATCTTCCTTCTACAATGGCAGGTTGTATGTTGGCATTGCCAAAAACAGCCGAACCACTTACATAATACGATTGTAGATATAAGAATCGCTCGCCGCCCAAACGGTCATTACCCAAAATACCATAAGAAGCACGTAATTTCAAGAAATCAACCACCGAAGAGTTTTTCAAGAAAGATTCTTGCGAAATCACATAACCTGCTGAAACAGATGGAAAAAAGCCCCAACGCTTGCCTACAGCAAATTGCTCAGAACCGTCAGCTCTGAAACTGGTTTCAAAAACATACTTGTCGTCATAAGACCAGTTCAAACGTCCTACAACTCCCTGACGACCGCTACTTCCAGAATATCCACTGTTGTTACGGTTGGCGGCCGCACCAAAGTTGATTTCATCGATTGCCAAAGTATAGCCTTCACGTGATACACTTAGGTAATTCCAAAGTTGTTTGGTTTGAGTGTATAAAAGTAAACCTGATAAACTACTTTTACCGATAGTCGTTTTGTAGTTTAGGTGTGTTTCTAAAGTAACAGCTTGGTCGTCGTAATGATTTTGCACCAAAGAAGTAGGGCCTTTGTCGGCTGCTACAAAAGTGCCATTGCTCAGTCTGTTATAAAATGGCACTTTCGTGAAAGTCCAGTTTTTATTATCCGTGAACGTTTTATCATAAGAAGCAATTGCTTTGATAGACAATCCCGATACAAAAGGCAATTGTTGCTCTAATTCCACACGACCACGAAAAGCCTGAATATTTCTTTTTCTGTAACCGTTGTCTGGGATTGTTAAATACGAAGGTCCGTTAGATGGCTCGCCATTCGACCATTTGATGGGCGTTCTATTAGGTGGAATACCCGACATCCATCTAAAAACTTCTTCAGAAGCTACGTTGTTTGTTTTTTCATCTCTACCCGAAAGGTCGAAAGATAATTTAGTTGTGCTAGTAACGTTTGCGTCGATATTTGAGCGGAAATTATATCTGTTAAAATCATTTGAAGGAATGATACCATCCTGTTTTAAATAACCCAATGAAGTAGCGTAACGGATTTTATCTGTACCACCAGTAGCAGAAATCGAATAGTTACGCATCATGGCTGATTTTTTCAAGACCGAAAACCAGTCAGAATCTGGGTGCGTATCTGGGCTCGAATGGGTACGATACTTTTCTAAATCGTCTGCTGAATAAAGGGCAGGTTTGCCATCGTTGGCTAAGGCTTCGTTATACAAAGTAGCATATTCATAAGAGTTCAAAAACTCAGGGTTACGAGTACGCTCTTGTACACCATAGTTAGCAGAAAAATCTATTTGCATTTTTCCTTCTGCTCCTCTTTTGGTGGTTACTAAAATAACGCCATTTCCTGCACGAATCCCAAACACGGCGGCACTGGCAGCATCTTTTAATACCGAAAACGATTGAATTTCGCTTGAGTTCAACTGAGCAAAATCGCTTGATGAACGAACGATACCATCAATCACAAAAATAGGAGAAGCATCACCCGTAGTTCCAATTCCTCTAATCAAGATGTTCGACGCATCTTTACCAGGTTCACCCGAACGCTGCGTAGCAATAATACCTGTAGCTTGTCCAACTAAGCTGTTACTCAAGTTTGGTGAAGGATTACTTGCAATCGCTTTTGTACTAACATCTGAAACAGCACCCGAAATAGCACTTTTCTTTTGTGTACCATAACCTACCACCACTACTTCGTCCAGATTCCCAACGTCTGCTCTTAGTACTACATTCAATGAAGTTTGCTTACCAACTGCTACTTCTGATTTAATATAACCTACCGAAGTAAAAACCAAAATGGTTTGCTCGTCTGGAATTGATATTCTATACTTTCCATTTGGGTCGGTTGTTGTGCCACGAGTTGTCCCTTTTATTTGAATACTCACGCCTACCAGTCCTTCACCTTTTTCGTCGGTTACTGTTCCCGTAATAACCTCCTCAATTTTTTCGGATTCCTGAGCGGGGTTGATTTTGTTTTCTACTGGGGTTTCGTTTTTTCTTTTTAACAAAATTTGTTGTCCAGATACTTCATAATTAATACTTAAGGGTGATAAAAAGTCTGTTAAAACTTCAGATAAGGGTTTGCTTTCAGCATCAATTGAAACTTTTCTTTTCGATTCAATCAATTCTGGACTGTACATAAAATTGATACCTGCTAGTTTTTCAATTTTCTGTAAAACATTCTCTACTTCATTCTTTTTCAAATGAATCGTTACTTTTTTGTTTAACAAATCTTGTGCTTTGGTGTCATGAGCAAAAGAAAAGCTCATGCACAAAACTGACAAGGCGATTTGCAGTAAACTGATTTTCATGATTTTTCGTAAAATTTGATACGATGGCAATTTTTTTTTCATACTTTTGACTGATTTGTTAGTTGGAAAGAATTGGCAAAGCAATCCCCTCATCCATTTCTGGATGTTTGTGTCGAAGCAAAGCGAAGGGGACTTTTCGGGTGAATGATGCGGGAACATCATTCGCCCTTTTTTATAATTGATTTTAGGTATTAATACATTTACTTACAGGGTTTTCCAGTAATAATAATTTGTCCATCCGAAACCTCATAACTTGATTCTGTGATTGAACAAATCCATTTTAATTTTTCAAAGAGTGGCTCATCGCCTAGTTTAGCAGTAATGCTACATTTTGACATCACTTCTTCATCATACACAATATCAACGCCATAAGATTCCTCAAGAATACCAAATACTTCTGAAATAGGCGTTGCTACAAATTCAAATTTTTGATTTTCAATCGGCAAGGTTAAAATCACAGGATTGTCGATGATTGCTTTCACTAATCTGATTTCCTGACGTTGGTAAATCGCTTGCTGATTGGCGGTTAAAACCATTCCCGTTAACTCACGGTTATTTTTAAGTTGAGTGGCGTTATTATCCGTTTGGGTAAATACTGATACTCTGCCTGTTTTTACGATTACTCTGATGTCTTGGTCTTTTCCAAAAGCTTTAATAGTAAAACTTGTTCCCAGTACTTTGGTCACCAGTTCGTTGGCATACACAAAAAATGGACGTTCTGGATTTTTGGCTACTTCAAAAAAGGCTTCACCAACCAAGTAAACTTCTCTTTTTTCAGCATCAAATGCCTTCTTGTAACTTAATCGACTATTTTTTTGTAAAACGATTGAACTTCCGTCGGGCAATTGTACCAATTTACTTTTTTGTCCTTCATTAATTACTTCCAAAAGTTCATCAGAAGCTTTCGCCTCTGAAATTTGTTGTTGATACAAGGCAAACTCTTGTTGGCTTTCGTTTTTGTTATTTAAGATAAACCAAGTAGCACCAAGTAGTACAATAACCGAAGCCGCCACTGCCCAGTAACGTTTCCATATCGGAACTACTTCGTTGATTTCTATTTCTTCAACAATCGTTTTTTCTTCTTTTTTAGCTTGCTGAATAGCTTTCCGAATTTGTAAATCAATGTACTGTTCTTCTAAATCAACAGATTTACCTTGTATAGAAAGCAAAAAAGTTCTAGCTTTTTCAACCAGTTCTTTTCGAGATATATCTTCAGCTACCCAAGATGTCCAATAAGCATCATCTTGTGTATTTTTCTCGAAAACCCAAGCTCTAAAACTTGTGTTTTCTAATAGCTCTTGAAACTCTTTATTGTTTATCATAAATGATTAAATAGACGTTCTACTGCTAACATCCTTGAAGTATCGCTGAGATACTCACAAAAAAGACAATTTTTTAAAAAAATTATGCAAAAAATATTTTCATGCTATTTTTCAGCATGTTAGAAAGATGAAAGGCTCTTAAAACGGAATGGGAAGAAGAAGTACTAAGAGATAAACCAGCAAAAAAACATTAAACTAATTTCCCAATTTTCACGAAGTGTTGATAAGGCACGTTGAATAGTATTACTGACTGACTGTGGTTTGATTTGAAGTAATTGTGCGATTTCCTCCACACGAAGGTCTTGATAAAAGCGTAAATAAAGGATTTCACGTTGTCTTTCGGGCAACTGTTTCAAAGAGTATGAAACTTTATGAAGCATATTTTTGGAAGATTCTGCTTCGATAAAAGACGTTTCTGAAGAATCTTCAAAGTGAATGTCACCAAAATCTTCTTCCAAAGGCACAGCTTTGAAAGTCTGTAAAGTCTTGAAAAGTTGATTTCTGAAAGCTCTTAGTAAATAAAACTTCACAGATTCTACTTCTGAAAGTGAAGCTCGGCGAAGCCAAAGTTTAATAAGTAAATCTTGAATAGCATCTTCAATGATTTGACTATTTGAAGTAAACTTCCCGCCATAATGCACCAAAGTTTTATAAAACTGTTTGGATAATTGAGTAAAAGCCACTTCATCGCCTTCCCTGAAACGATTCCAGAGAATTTGCTCTTGCGACGGTTGAGTACTTTTAAAGCGGTTAGTCATGTTTACAACAAATATTTACACGAAATAACCAACAATATCTAAAAATAACAATACTTTATATTTTTATAAGCTATCTATCTGAGAAAATTGAATACGATTGAAGAGTAAATTGCCAAAGGAATTTAGTGAAAAATAGTGTTACTATTGAAATCAGTTGATTAAAATAGCCTCTTCTAAAATATAATTTAGCTCGTTTACATTATCAGGATTAAGCCTGAATTTTCCTTTGAAACTATGAATTTCATCTGTTTTAAAACGTTGTTTTTTATTGAAATTAAGTTGCATCATTGATTCTGGCCCAGCCTTCCCACAGAAAAAACACATCGCCATCGGATATTGTGATACGACAAAAGTTCCTTCTGTATCAATCGGAATAGTATAACCCTTTATCATAATTTCTTGACCATCCAAAGCAGTTACTTTTGGGCCGAAAGTGGGATATAGAAAAAACATTCCAACATCAATATTGAGTCGCTTCTTGAAACGCACATCTTTTAGGTCACTCCAAGTAATATTTTTTGCCTCAAATCCTTGAGAAACAACATTTTGTGCCAAACAAAAAATAAGTAGAATAATGATTTTCTTTCGCATGATTAAGAGAGCTTAGTATTTCTTTTAGTTGCAACATCGATGCAATTAAAAGAAATAACACTATATTTGCAACAATATTGCAAATATGTAAAATACATCCACATGCTAACAGCTAAAAACCTTACTAAAAAATACGGAAATCATACTGCCCTCAACCACTTGGACTTGCATATAGAATCAGGTGAAATTTTTGCCTTGTTGGGGCAAAACGGAGCAGGCAAAACCACAACCATTAATCTTTTCTTGGGCTTTATAGAACCAAGCGAAGGAACAGTTTCCATCAATAATATTTCAGTGAGCGATAATGCACTTGAAACCAAACAATACTTAGCGTATATACCCGAAACGGTGATGCTTTATCCAAATCTTACAGGTATCGAAAACCTTGAGTTTTTTAGTTCCTTGGCAGGTTTTTCGTATTCAAAAAAGGAACTCAGTACCTTTTTAAGCAAAGCAGGACTTCAAGAAACGGCTCATCAACAAAATTTAGGAGGCTATTCAAAAGGAATGCGACAAAAAGTGGGCATTGCCATCGCCATTGCCAAAAATGCAAAAGCCTTGTTATTAGATGAACCTACTTCTGGTTTAGACCCAAAAGCTTCCAACGAATTTTCGGAAATATTGAAAGAACTTTCTGCCAACGGAACGGCAATTTTAATGGCAACACATGATATTTTTCGTGCCAAAGAAGTGGCTCATCGCATCGGTATTATGAAACAAGGCAACTTGGTTTCTATGATTGAATCCAAAGATATTTCAGCCAACGAATTAGAACAATTGTATTTACAAACAGTATAAAACCTAACACAAAAAATATTATGAAGTACTTTTTTACCATCTTATCTGTATTAACTTCTATTTACCTTCAAGCACAAACTATCAAAGGAAAAGTAAGTGATGCCACAACTGGCGAAAAAATCATTGGAGCAAGTATTCAATTATTGAATACAAAACAAGGTGCTGTCAGCAATGCGGAGGGAAATTTTGAGATTTCAGGAAAAGGAATCCTCAAAATTTCTTCGGTAGGCTACAAAACCTATCAAATAAAAACCAGTGGAGCTTTTTTGAACATTGCTCTAACACCAGAAGAAAAAGAGCTACAAACTGTAGAAGTATTGGGAAGAGTAGCGAAAGATTATAACAGCGAGTACTCATTTTCAGCTACCAGAATAGCCGCTTTGAATAAAGATATTCCACAATCTATTTCAACAGTAACGAAAGAACTTATTGCCGATCGACAAGCCTTTTACTTGGCAGATGCCGTAAAAATTGCGAGTGGCGTTATTCCTTCAAGCTATTATAATCAATATTCGATTAGAGGAATTAGTCAGAATGAAGAAGGACAAATTATCAACGGAATGCGTACTCGTCAATATTATTTCTTACAACCACTGACGACAAATATTGAAAGGGTAGAAGTAATTAAAGGCCCAGCAAGTGCTACTTTTTCATCGGTTGACCCTGGGGGAAGTATCAATTTAGTTACGAAAAAACCTTTAGCGATTGATAGAAAAGAAGTAAGTATGAGTGTCGGAAGCTTTAGTACTTTCCGAGGAACATTGGATTTTACGGGGCCTTTAAACGATACTAAAACTTTATTGTACCGTGTGAATGCGGCGTATCAGGAAGCCCGTTCTTTCAGAGATTTGGTTGGGAATAAATCGGTATTGGTTTCGCCTTCGTTTAGCTATATTCCTAATAACAAAACTGCCATTAATGCTGAATTGATTTTTAGTAATATGACGGGAAATCTGGATAGAGGTCAGCCAATTTTTGGAGCAACGGCTGGTAAAACAGATTTGAACAGTACGCCTACAAGTTTGAATTTGGGTGCTTCCAATGATTTTTTCAAATCTAAAGAAGTAATCATTATGGGAAATATTGCTCATAAGTTTAGCCAAAATATTGGTTTTACTACTTCTTATATGAAGCAATCTTGGACAGAAAATTTACAGGAACATCGCACTACCAACGCTTTTGCCGTAGATATTACCAACCAACCAGTTACAAGTTTGGCAGCTATGCAATTTGTTCAGCGTCAGCAATATTGGAATATTGATAACCTCAATAGTTACTTCAATTTTGATTTTAAAACAGGAAAAGCTAGTCATAAATTATTAATAGGTTACGATTTGAACAGTTGGCAAAAACTGAAAGGTGGCGGACAAAATGCCGCTCGTGGTTATTTGTTGAAAGATGGTTCTGTGGCAAGTTCGTTTGTGTTAGCGAATGCCGCCAATTACCAGACAATTACTGTCGGTGGAAAAGTATTGCCCAAACCCAACGTCAATCACTTCGATTTGTCAAATCCAACTTATACCATTCGTAACGTAGAAGATTATACTTTGAACGTTCGTACTGCTTTGCCTTCAGCACTTACCACTACTAATGCTATTTATATTCAAGAGCAATTACAGTGGAATAAATTTACTTTGTTGTTGAGTTTAAGAAATGAATGGTTCAAAGACATTACAAACTACAAAGCTAATAATCCATTGACGGTAGAAAAAACGGCTTTATTACCAAGAGTCGGTTTGACATACAGCATCAATAAAGCCATCAATGTTTATGGTACTTATTTGGAAGGATTTCAGCCACAATCCAATACAGTAACGCTGATGCCACAAACGGGGTCATTGCCTGCGGGTAGTCAATTTGACCCACTGAGAAGTGATTTAAAAGAATTGGGAATTAAAACTGACTTGTTCAATAACCGAGTAAGATTGAATGTGGCATTCTACGAAATCAATCAGAAAAACATTTTGATGAATGCCAACGACCCAAGCAATCCAGATTTATTGGTTACTCGTGGTGCCGAACGAAGCCGTGGAATTGAATGGGACATTGCAGGCTATATTTTGCCCAACTGGCAAATCAATGCCTCGTACAGTTACATTGATGCCGTGATTGTAAAAGACAACGACGAATCGTTGATTGGAGCAAGAAAGCAAAATACGCCAAAAAATAGCTTCAATATCTGGACTCGCTATAATTTCCAAAACACTTCTGCTCTCAAAGACCTTGGTGTAGGTTTGGGCGTTCAGCACCAAGGCAGTAGAATACCTTGGTTTACTCGTGCTTTTGAAGTACCTGCTTTTACGGCTTTTGATGCAGCACTTTACTATACGCCAAACAACAGCAATGTACAAGTAGCCTTGAATGCAGGGAATATTTTTGACACTACTTATTGGTTGGGAGCTCAAAATTACTTGCGTTTGTTCCCTGCTGCACCAAGAAATATGACAATGACATTGACGTACAAATTTTAACAATATGTTTTCACATACAGAAATTCTTATCGCCAACCTTTTTAGAAATACTGCCTTTAGAAATAAGGCAGTATTTCTTTTAACGGTTTTTATAGGTTTACTACTGATTTATGCGGCTTTTTCGGGCTGGATAAATTTTCAGAAACAAAACGAAATACGAGCAAAATACCAAGAACAAGCCCGAAAAGATTGGCTGAGTAATCCCGATAAACACCCGCACCGAATGGCACATTTTGGTCATTTTGCTTTTCGTCCCAAAGCTCCATTAAGTGTATTTGATTTTGGCATGGAAAGCTTTTTGGGCAATACGATTTTTCTGGAAGCTCATAAACAAAATACCGTCAACTTCTCGGAAGCTGGTTTTTCAACAGGAATGTTGCGTTTTGGTGAAATCAGTATTGCGATGGTGCTACAAGTACTTTTGCCCTTGCTGATTTTCTTCTTGGGTTTTAGCAGTATTGCCAACGAACGAGAAAACGGGACGCTCAAAATATTGTTGAGCCAAGGAGTAAGCTGGAAAGAACTAATTGTAGGTAAAAGTCTTGGGATTATTAGCGTAGTAATGACTCTCTTTATTCCAATTATCGTGGCAACGATTCTCCTTTGGGCTTTACTTCAAAATATGAATATTTCAATAGACGAAAGTATTCGTTTACTCTTGATTATACTCGTTTACTTTGTCTATTTGGTTATTTTTTGTGTTATCGCTGTGTTGGTTTCTGCCATCAGTAAAAGTTCAAAAACGGCTCTAACTTCATTGATTGGGCTTTGGTTGATGCTTACGATTGTACTTCCGAGAGGTTCGCAGGCTTTGGGAGCTTACATTTATACTGCACCATCAAAAGCACAATTTAATGCTGATATTGAAAATGACGTACTGAAAGAAGGCGATAGCCACAACCCCAACGACCCACATTATAAAAGTTTGAAGGATTCACTTCTGACAGTTTACAAAGTAGATTCAGTACAAAAATTGCCCTTTAATTATAGCGGTTTTGTGATGGCAGAAGGCGAAAAAATCAGTGCGAATATATACAATCATCATTTAGAAGAATTGCTAAAAATTTACGACAAACAGAATAGTTTTTCTAAAGGCATGGCATTTTTGAATCCGTTTATGGCGATTAAAAACTTGTCGATGGCGTTAGCAAGTACTGATTTTGCTTCTTACATCAATTTTCAGGAGCAAGCAGAGCAATATCGCTACGAAATGGCTCAGAAAATGAATGAATTACAAATAAAATTCATCAGTAATAAAAAGCCAGCAGCAGGCGAAAAACCTCATACTATCGACAAAAAACATTGGGAAGAAATGCACGAATTTGTCTATAAAGAAGCAGAAGTAAGTACGGTTTTTAGCCATGAAATCATTTCCATTTTTGCCTTTATTTTTTGGATAGGGCTATTATTATTTTGTATCAGAATACTGTCTAAAACCTTAAAAGCAATTTAATATGATAGTCTTAGCATTCAAGAATTTTATACGGTCGAATAGTGTAAAAATAGGACTCAGTTTTTTACTTATCGCAGGAATCGTCAGCCTTTTTGTAGGCAAACAATTTATAGAAAAACAAGAACAGAATATTACAGAAACAGCCGCTTATCAGAAAGAGTACATTGCCAGAAATGTCCATCATCATCAAGACGAAATAGGGCTATTATTGTATTATTTAAAGTTTTCATTCGTTAATGAAACATTGCCTATCAATGGTTTGTCGATTGGTCAGCGAGATGTCAACTCTTCCATTCAGAGCCTAACCATCAGAGGCTTAGAAGCCCAGAAATACGATGCTGATTTGAATAATCCGACCAATCTTTTGCTCGGAAATATCGACTTTAGCTTTGTACTTATCTTTTTGTTTCCATTGATAATCATTGCATTTACCTACAATATTATTTCTGAAGAAAAAGAATCTGGCACTTGGCGAATTGTAGCGATTCAAAGTAAAAACCTGTTTTTACATGTATTACAGCTCTTTTTTATCAGGTTTATTGGTGTCATTTCAGTATTGTTTTTCATTCTACTGTTATCTGTTTTTTTCTTGAAAATACCTTTAGAAAGTATCTTTTTCTCTTTCGTCGGGATTTCCCTTTTGTATATTTTATGCTGGTTTGGGATATGCTTTTGGGTAGCTTCTTTGCAGAAAAGTTCTAATGCCAATGCGGTTATTTTGTTGTCAATATGGATTGTACTCATCATTATTTTGCCAGCCAGTCTCAATAATTATTTGGTAAACAAATATCCTGTTCCCGAAGCCTTGTCCACCACACTCAAGCAACGCAAAGGTTATCATGAAAAATGGGATACCGATAAAACCCAAACCATGAATAGGTTTTACGCACATTATCCACAGTTCAAGCAATTTCCTTTGCCCGACAAAGAATTTAGTTGGCTATGGTACTATGCCATGCAACAAATTGGTGATGACGAAGCGGCTATTCAGGCAACTGCTTTCAAAGAAAAACTAAATCAACGCAATAGAGCCAGTAATAACATTGCCCAGTTTATTCCTACGATTCATACGCAAATGCAACTCAATGAAATTGCACAAGCGGGGCTAAGTAATCATTTACAGTTTTTGGAAGAAACAGGGAAGTTTCATGAAAAAATGAGGTTATATTTTTATCCAAAAATATTTGGTGAAGCACCCGTAAACAGCGAAAACTGGAATAAATTCAGCATAGAAACCTTCAAGAATCCGCAGGAAAGCGGAGGCTTGCAATCATACTTATCCTTAGTGGTTTTTATCCTGCTTTTTGGTGTATTAGGTTGGGTGAATTTTAAGAAGAGTATTTATCAGGTGTAGGGTTAATGAAATCATATTGTATCAAAGCTCAATTTATTGATTTATAAGTCAATAAGTTGAGCTTTATGATGTTTAGAGGTCGATAAAAACTTGTTAGCCCACCAAATATCGCTCATTAATTATCTGTAAATGATGTGTGCAATGTCCTAAAATAGCATAGCCCAAGCCTCTTACAGAAATGGTAAAATTGCTGGCAATGCCTTTTTCGTTGAGCATTTCTTCATTGAAACTTTTGAATAAAGTAATGCTCGCTTTGCGTACTGCTACAAATTCTTCTAACAAATCTTGAATATCTCTCTGTCCAGCATTTGAAGTATCGCCGTACAAAACTTCGTCGTAACCAGCCAAAGCGGCTTTGTCTTTTCGGGCAAAACGTAAAGCTCGATAAGCAAAAATCCTCTCAGTATCAATCACATGACCGATTACTTCTTTAATCGTCCACTTATCGGATTGATACTTGAAATTCAATGTTGCTTCATCCAAAGCAAGTATTTTTTTGAGCAATATTTCTTGGTTATCGTCCAAGCCTTTTAGCAATTCAACGGTATTTACTTTGTTGATATAATTGCTAAAATGTCCAAAATTTTCTTCGGGTAATGGAGGTTGGATTTGCATATTTTTAATTGTGATTTAGTCAATTGTGAATTAGTGAGTTATTATTTAGTGAATTAGTGATTTTGCAATTTAGCGAGTTGTGAATTTTTAATCACTAATCCACAACTCACTAATTCACAATTTAAAACTCATTCACAACTAATTTACTAATATATTCTGGAACAGGTAAATCAAATTGCATTTTTGGGTCGGTGATGGGCGTTTGTGCTTGTAACTTCAGGGGTAAAACGCCTGCCCAGACTGGGAAATCATAATCTTCTTCATCATCGTTTGGCTGTCCACTTCTGGTTTTGGCGGAAGCTTCTTCTAAAGGAAATGAAATAATCATGGTTTTCTGCATTTCACTTTTTGTAGGCAAACGCACATTGTCCCAACGACCGGGAATAAATTGCTCAGTAATGGCAATTAATGAATCCCAACGTTCAGTTTCGTCCGTTACAACTGTTCCTTTGGCAAACATTACCACCGAACGATAATTGACTGAATGACTAAACGCAGACCTTGCCAATACCAATCCATCAATCAAAGAAACACTCAAACAAACCGTTCTTCCGTCGGCAATGGCTCGCATAAAATGACTGCCCACCGAGCCATGAATATATAATTTATTGCCGATGCGTCCGTAACCCGTAGGAATACACATCGGAGTTTCTCTTTCAACGTATGAAACATGACAAAAAAGTCCTTCATCTAAAATACTGTAAATGGTTTCTTCAGTATAATCGCCTTTTTTTGCCGCACGACTAATTTTTGTTCTTTCGGTAATGGGTAATGTTGCCATATTTTTAATTGGGTTTTCGTCAAGATTATGTACAAATTTCTATCTTTACTGGATTAGTTTAATGCTCCACAATTTTACATATAAGTAGTCCAGATGGAAATACCTTTTAAAACTTTAATCGACCTCAAGAAAGACTCTTCTTTGCCGATTTACGTACAAATTGCTAATGAAATCATTAAAAATATTCAAGCTGGTATTCTGAAAAAAGGCACAAAATTGTTGAGTTCTCGACAAATGGCAGAGCTTTTGACACTTCACCGAAAAACCGTTGTGGCGGCTTATGATGAATTGTATTCGCAAGGATGGATTGAAATTTTTCCGAAAAAAGGTACTTTTATCGCTCAACATCTTCCGAATGTGAAGCCTGTTCAACTTTCAAAACAAGATTTTGACGCAAAAAGGAAAGATGATTTTTCGATGAATTTTGCCAAAAATACTTTGGTGAAAATACCTCCAATTATTACGCAAAGGCTGGCTTTTAACGATGGTTTACCCGATGTACGTTTAGCTCCTCGTGATGAACTGGCTCGTTTGTATGCACATTATATCAAATTTGGCGAGCCGTCGGTTTTGTACTATACTTCTGTGTATGGAGCTTTGCGTCTTCGTGAAACCTTTGCAAAAGTATTGAACGAAACTCGTGGCATGAACATTTCGCCAGAACAAATTATTACAACTCGTGGTAGTCAAATGGCGATTTATTTGGTGGGTTTGGCTCTTTTTGAAAAAGGCGATGAAGTAATCGTTGGGGACTTGAACTATCCTGCGACCAACATTACTTTCGCTACTTTGGGGGCAAAATTGAATACCATTCCGATTGATGAAGAGGGAATTGTGGTAGATGCCATTGAGGAAATTTGTCGGAAAAAGCCCGTAAAAGCAATTTATGTTACTTCCCATCATTATCATCCAACTACGGTAACACTTACGCCCGAACGAAGAATTAAACTCTTGGCTTTGGCAGAAAAATATCGTTTTTATATTCTTGAAGACGATTACGACTACGATTTTCATTATGCCAATCGACCAGTTTTGCCTTTGGCGAGTGCCGACCGACATGGTTTGGTGGTGTATATTGGTTCTTTTACCAAAAAAATTGCTCCAACTTTTCGAGTAGGTTATGTGGTAGCGAAGCAGGAAATTATTGAGGAATTAGCCAAGTTGCGTCGCATCATCGACCGACAAGGCGATACTATTTTAGAATTGTCTTTGGCAGATATGTTAGAAAATGGCACGTTGAAACGGCACGCCGCCAAAGTATTGAAGATTTACAGAGAACGCCGAAATTTTACTTGTGATTTATTGAAAAACGAATTAGGCGATGTGATTGATTTTAAAGTACCAGACGGTGGCATGGCGATTTGGGCAAAATTTGACAAAAGTATTTCTTTGATAGAACTCGCTCCCAAATTAGCTAAAAATGGTTTGTACCTCTCAGACGGAGCGGCATATCCCACAGAAAATGCTTGTAGAATGGGCTTTGCTTCGATGAATTTTAAAGAGACAGAAGATGCGATGACGATTTTGAAGAATGGGATTTTTAAATAAAATGAAGTAGTTAGAAAATTATTTATGAGTAATTGTCTTGAGCTAACCATGAAAAATAAGTATTTTGTTTAATCATTTCAAACCTTACCAACAAACATCATGAATTATAAAAAACTACTCTTCTTTTTTTGTTGTAGCATCGTTACTGCCTTTAACCAAGTAAAAGCACAAGACGAGCGACTGAAAAATATCAAAGAGGCGTTACCGAAAATTGACCAAATTTTTAAAGATTATGCCGAGAAAAACCATTATCCAGCTTTTGTTTATGGCTTGGTATTAGATGGAAAATTGATTCACTCAGGAAATATTGGTTATGCTAATCTGGAAAAAAAAGTATTAGCAACCAATCAGTCTGATTTTAGAATTGCCAGTATGTCCAAAAGTTTTACAGCAATGGCGATTTTGAAGTTAAGAGATGAGGGAAAATTGGAACTGGACAATCCTGCTTATTTGTACATTCCTGAATTAAAAAATCAATATTTTCCAACCAAAGATGCTCCAGCGATTACTGTCCGTAATTTATTAACGCACTCGGCTGGTTTTCCAGAAGATAATCCTTGGGGCGACCGCCAATTGGCCATCAGCGACGAAGCCATGTTGAAGATGTTTCGAAAAGGAATTTCGTTTTCCAACAACCCAAGTGCCGCTTACGAATATAGCAACATGGGTTTTGCGATGTTGGGTTATATCATCAAAAAAGTATCAGGAAAAACTTATCAACAATACATCAACGAAAACATTTTGAAGCCATTAGGCATGAACCACACTTATTGGGAATACAGCCAAGTACCAGCAGAACAATTGGCACATGGCTATCGTTGGTTGAATGAAAATTGGGTTGAACAACCATTATTGCACGACGGTGCGTATGGTGCAATGGGCGGAATGATTACAACAATTGACGATTTTGCGAAGTACGTTGCTTTTCATCAATCGGCTTGGCCTGCGAGTGATGCACCAGAAAAAGGACCTGTGAAAAGAAGTTCTGTACGTGAAATGCAACAGCCTTGGCAATTTATTGGCGTGAATCCAAATTACAAATATCCGACTGGTCGTAAAACCCCAATGGCAAATGCCTATGGTTACGGTTTAGGACACGCCACTGATGGAGAAGGCAGACGTTCGGTTGGTCACAGCGGAGGTTTGCCCGGTTTTGGAAGTAACTGGCGTATTTTGCAAGATTATGGTTTGGGCGTAATTTCATTCAGTAATCTTACTTATGCCAATGCGGGCTATTTTAATGTACAAGTATTGGATACTTTGGTGGCACTCGCCCATTTAAAACCAAACGCTATTCCAGTTTCTCCGATTTTAAAACAAAGAACAACGGAGTTAATTGCCATATTACCCACTTGGGAAAATGCAGAAAGTACAGGCATTTTTGCAGAGAATTTTTTCCTTGATTACTTTGAAGAAAGTCTAAGAAAAGAAGCGAAACCCATTTTTGAAAAAGCAGGAAAAATCAAGGGTTTGAAGGAAATAAAACCTGAAAATAATTTAAGAGGTACTTTTACTTTGGAAGGTGAAAACGCCAATATTGAAGTAAGCTTTACGCTCACGCCAGAAAATCCAGCATTGATTCAGGAGTATCATATTAAATTGGTTGAGAAATAATAATAAAGTTTGCCGTTGTTGGTAAAATACCATCAACGGCAATAATTACAACTCTTTCATGTTACTTTACCTTCTTAAATCTTACATTGAGAATCCTGTTATCATTTACCTTTAATCCAATAATTTTATTGTTGGAATTTCTTTCAATGAGCATTTGATAGGAATTCATAGCAAGGTAATCTTTTCTAATCAGCATTGCATGTTGGGTTTCTTTATTTTTGATAAGGCTGTAATCATTTCCTTTTAAGTGTTTAATTTCAATACTGGTATTGGTTTCAGCATTAAAATACTTTCCGTTAAGGGTTTCATAATAATTGTCCTCCACTTTGATATTAGGAAGTTTTATAGCTGTTTGAAATGATTGTAAGGGATGGAAAATAGTAAGTGATTTTACTATTTTGTTTTGAACGATAAACTTTATTTTCAAATCTTTTACTGTTTCATAAGCATAAATTGATGAAGTTTCTTGCTTCAATTTAGATGGGTTCCTTCCGTAAATATCTCTGTATAAACCTGCACTATCTTTCCTAATTTTAATAATTCGACCATCCTCAAACTGATAATCTCCTAAAATGTGTAACTGTGTGTTGGTAGTTTCAGTCTCTGTTAAAAGATTATTTGTTTCAATAAATTTAGTTTTGTCAATTACCAATGCTGTCAATTCTTGCGAAAGTCCTCTTGTCCAAACCTGCGTGTTATTGGTCATTACTATAATAGAAATTTTTTCAGTAGGGAATCTATCAAAAGAAGCATTATAAGCACCAGTACTTCCATCATGATAGGTATGTGTTAAGCCTTTGTAGTTTTCAAACATTAATCCAAAACCATAAAATGTCTGATTTTCAGTTTTGATTGGCTGAAGAAAGACTGAGTTAAATTGATTATCCCAAAGCGTGGGGTTATGTAGATGTTTTTCCCACTTTATTTGGTCATCAATCGTTGTAAACAATCCACCATCGCCATATAAACTGGTTATCCAAGGGTATTTTTTCCAGCCATTAAAATTGCCATATCCATCTGCTCTTTTAGGTATTACTTGCATATAATCATCAACGAAAGCCGTTTGGTTCATCTGTAAAGGCTCAAAGATTTTAGCCTTTATGTAATCTTTCAGTGACGTTTTGGTGACGATTTTTACAATTTCTGCCAAAATCAAGTAGTTAGAATTGCTGTATAAGTATTGTGAACTTGGCTTAAAATTCAAATCTGTTTGCTTTTTTAATAGGTTAATGGCATCAGTATTACTAACAAATGTTTGCCACCAAGTTATATCTTGCAAAGCCCATAAATCATAGACATCTCTAAAGCCACTGGTATGATTTAGAAGGTTTTTAATACTGATTTTATCGGGATAGTTCTTTAGTATATCGGGTACATATTTTCTAAAATCATCATCAAGTGAAATTAAACCGTCTTTTTGCAATAACAACATACAAGCAGCGGTGAATTGCTTTGCGTTAGAAGCAATGTTAAAAGATGTATTAAAATCAACAGGAATTTGAAAGTCGAGATTGGCTTGCCCTCTTACTGCTTTTGAGATTAATACTCCGTCTTTGATAATGGCAACAGCTACGCCGGGACTACTTTCTTTTACTTTAGAAGCCAATAAGGTATTTACTTTAACATTGACAGAGTCGAGAGGCACTTGCCCAAAAAGAGTTGCTAACGAGAAAAACGGCAAGATAATAGAAGTACAATACCTAAATAAAATATTAGTAGTTGAAGACTTTTTGATGATGGCTAATCTTTTCATTTTTTGTTTTTTTTAAACAAAATTGATGCTTTTTCGGTGTAAAGTCGTCCCACATCAAGATTTGGCACATAGTTTTAAGGCTATTTATTTATTCAAATCTTTGGCAGTATTTTCTAACTTATTGATGTATTCTTTTGGGGAAAGGGAAGTCTGTTTTTTAAAAGTCCTGTTGAATGTAGATTTAGAATTGAAACCACAACCAAAGGCAATTCCCAATAAAGTTTGTTTTTTATGCTCCCCATTTTTCAGCATTTCTTTTACGGCTTCAATTCTGTAGCTATTTACAAAATCATTGAAATTCATATTGAAACCTTGGTTGACTACTTGTGATATTTGTTTTGGATTAGTGGCTAATTTTTCTGCAATATCTGTTAAAGTCAATATCGGATTTTCAAAAGCTTTATCAACAATCATTAAATCTTCAATTTTTTGTTTCCAAATTTCTATATCTGTTATGGTTATAGCATCCGTTTCATTGACCAATTCTTTTATAATTTCATTCATTTCATAACCCTTTTCTTCATGCAATAAGTAAGAAGAATCGTGATTAAATAGAGAAGATGCTTGGTAAGGAATAACTGTTTTGATAGCATTTGAATAACCACTAATGGATATGTAATAAAAGAGTATCGAAAAACACAAGTAATACCAAAATTTATTCCCGAATTCATCCCATTCAGGGTTTAATATGAAAAATAAAACCCTGAGCGATAGTATCACCAATAAGGCAATAAGATATTGCCGTACCCAATTAAACAAAATTGTTTCTGCAAAACTAACTACCTGAAATGCTATTTTTTTGTAGATAGCATAATAGCGTAAACTCAAAAAAACGTAATACATCATAGAAAACAAACCTGCTACCTGATACCATGTAGATAAATCTTTATCCCTCTCATCAGCATAGAAATAGTATTGATGTAGCACCAACTTATCTGTAATAAATACAATAAGTGTATAGATAAAATAAGCTATTGCTGGGACAAAAGGGATAAAATCTTTCTGGAATAACTGGGATGACTTATTGAGTAAACTTTGTACATAAAAGAAGATAATAGGGCCAAGTAAAAATAATTGCTGGAAAGGAATATAAAACATAATGTCTCGATAAGGCTGTTTGCTGTACCAACCTGCATAACCAAGCATAAATGGGGCTATGTATAAACTTGATAAAAAAATAAAAAGACTCAACCAGAAACTCTCTTTACTTTGATGCTGAACTCCTTTCTTCAATAACAGTAAAGAGAATACGATTCCATGAACGAAAAAAATCAGTAAAATAGAACTCTTTAAATTAAAGTTAAATAGCATTGTTTTTTAGAGATTTAACAAACCATTCCGTAAATTATTAGACAAATACACTTTATAAAGAAAAATGATAATTTCATTTATCCTTACAGCCCCAACCTCATCTCAATCATGTGTTTCGTAAAGCCAATTTTCTCATAGGCTTTAATGGCTGAAATATTGTCGTGATATACATCTAAACGCAATTCAGTAATGTTTTGAGAGCGAACCCAATCTTTCAACCCATCCATAATTTTCTTATTTACTCCTTTACCACGATGGGCAGGTGCCACATACATAAAACCTAAATAAGCATGACGACCATGTTTTAAATAAGGCTTGGCACTTTCAATACGAGCATATCCCGAACCTATTACATCGCCTTCAAATTCCGCCACCAACAATTCTACATGCGAAGACTTTATCATTCCTGCAATATCATAATAATGTATTTGCTCATCCTTCAAAGTACTATCAAAAGGTCTTTCGGCTTCGATAACACCTTGTTCAAAACGAAAAAGTGTTTCTAAATCATCAAATGTGGCTTTTCTTATTGTAATTTGGTTCATGGATTGCACTTTTAATATATAAAGAATAATACTCAATTTGTACCGAATATATTAAAAGACAAAATATTAATTGAAATATCGTTAAATCTTAAATGATATTATGCCACAAAAAACATTTGAAATAGAAGGTCACAGAGGTTGCCGTGGACTGATGCCCGAAAATACCATCCCAGCTTTTCAAAAAGCTTTGGATTTGGGCGTTGATACGTTAGAATTGGATGTCTGTATTAGCCAAGACTACCAAGTACTTGTATCGCACGAGCCTTATATGAACTCACTTTTTGCTTCGCATCCAAACGGTTCGCCAGTACTGAAAAAAGAAGAAAAAACACTAAATTTGTATCGAATGAATTATCAGGAAATTCAGCAATTTGATACGGGTTTGCGTGGAAATAAACTTTTTCCAGCACAACAAAAATTGGCAACTCATAAACCTTTGTTGAGCGAAATGTTGGCTTTCTGTGAAAACTATATTCAACAAAAAGGACTCAAAGCGGTTCATTATAATATAGAAATTAAGTCGGAAGAAAAAGAGTATGGAATTTCGCAACCTGAAAGTATTGAAGTATTTTCTGATTTGGTTTATCAGGTCTTGAAACAATTCATCCCTGCCGAAAGAGTAATTATCCAAAGTTTTGATTTTAATGCTCTTCGGTTTTGGCATCAGCAAATTCAATCCAAAGAGTATCCCAAATTTACTTTGTCGGCTTTAGTCGAACGTGAAGGCGTTGAACCTTCTTTGCAGAAATTAGGCTTTTTGCCCGACGTTTTTAGTCCGTACTTTAAGCAATTAACCAAAGGGAAGGTGGCGATGTGCCACCAAAAAGGCATCAAAGTAATTCCATGGACAGTCAATGAAATCGACGATATGTTAGCCATGAAAGCATTAGGCACAGACGGACTCATCACTGATTATCCAGACAGGGCTTTAAAATTATGGAAATAGCTTTTTTGTAAAGTATTTTTGTTTTTCAATTCCAATAAACAATCCCAATGGTTACTTTTCCAAACGCAAAAATCAATATTGGTTTATACATCACCGAAAAACGTGCAGACGGCTTTCATAATCTTGAATCTTGTTTTTATCCCGTTGGCTGGTGCGATATTTTAGAAATTTTACCAGCCGAAACATTAAGTTTCAGAAGTACAGGCTTGGATATTCCGGGAAATCCCGAAAGTAATCTTTGCTTAAAGGCTTATCATCTTTTAAAGCAAGATTTTGACATTCCTTCCGTAAGTATTCACCTCCACAAAGTTGTGCCAATTGGGGCAGGCATGGGCGGCGGTTCAGCAGATTGTGCTTTTACGATTAAAACTTTGAACGAGCTTTTCTTGTTACACTTATCAACGCAACAAATGGAAAACTACGCTCGTAAATTGGGAAGCGACTGTGCTTTTTTCATTCAAAATCGCCCACAATATTGTTTTGGCAAAGGCGATGAATTTGCCAACATTACTGTCGATTTATCAGGAAAGTACATTGTGTTGGTGAATCCGAATATTCATATTTCAACCGCTGAGGCTTATTCGGGCGTGAAACCGCTAAAAAATGAAATTGATTTACAAGAAGTATTACAGAAACCAGTAAACGATTGGAAAGATTTGGTGAAAAATGATTTTGAAAAACATCTTTTGCCCAAATATCCCGCTATCGAAAATATCAAAAATCAATTGTATGAACTCGGTGCAGCTTACGCAAGTATGACAGGCTCAGGCTCTACTGTTTTTGGGATTTTTGATGAAGAAATAGACACAAAAACGCAATTTGAAAAATATAGTATTTGGCAAGGAAAACTTAGTTGATTTGAAGATTTGAAGATTTGAAAATAAGCTAATTTGAAAATTTCAATAACTGCTATTTAACCGCTAAAATTTCTGAATCTAAGAATAACAAAAAATATGCAACGCAGAGAACCTTTTAAATTTATGCTTCAAATGTCAATCTTCGGAAGTGGATTGATGTTTTTAGGCTTATTAACAACCTATTTGGGCTTACAAAGACCTGATGCGGGCTTTGGAAAAATACAATTACCTACTGTTTTTTGGGTAAGTACTTTGCTGATTTTGATAAGTAGCCTAACGCTTCATTTGGCAAACTTAAACTTTAAGGAAGATAAATTCTTGAGTTATAGAATTTACATGGGCTTCACTTTATTGCTTGGATTAGTATTTGTTGGAATGCAATTATGGGGCTGGCAACAACTTTTCGCATTAAATGCCGATGCAACGTTACGTACTTCAAGAGGTTTTATTTATATACTTTCGGGCTTGCATATTTTACATATCGTGATAGGTTTGTTCTTTTTAGTGAAGATTTTTCTGGAAGCCATCAAAAGAGCCTCATATATTGAATCATTCGTTTATTCAGTAAATCCACCCAACCAATTAAAAATCAACTTAATAATTTTTTACTGGCACTTTGTAGATTTACTTTGGGTAGTGTTGTTTCTGTTTTTACTTTGGCAGAATTGAGGAATTCAAAGTTTGTAATTGCCTAAAGTTTTTTCACTTCAATACTTTTCAACCATTTTACGTGTCTTGCACCAGTGATTTTGTCAGTGCCAGCAATCAATACAAAAACTCCGTCTTTGTCGATTGTTTTTCCGTTTTCTTCAAAAAGTACTAATACTTTATCGCCAGCAGGATTGTTAAAAATTTCGTGATAAGAAAAAATAGCCGTGTAACCATCAGTAGCAGTGGCTACAAAGTAAATTTTCCCTTTTTCTTTTGGACTTTGAAGAACGATTTTAGCTTTATCCAAAAGCTCGTTTAATAATACTCCTTTGTAAGTTTTAAATTCTTTTCTTATTTCACCAGAAGTGTTGACTACTTTAAAATCTGTTCCGCTTACAACATTCATTTGTTGTAAATCTTTGATAGTCAAGTTTAAAGGAATTTCTACATTTCCAGTTATAGCAATACTTTCACTTCTTGACTGAGGGTAAAGAGAGTGAATTGAAAAGAAAAAGTAACAAATAAAAAGTAAATTTTTCATAATAGATTAATTTCATTTTTATAAAAATATCATTCCGTTTTAAGGCTATATTTTTCTCTTTTTTGATTTGTAATGATGTTGATTAATCATCCAAAAATAGAATTTAACCGACTCTAAGTAAAAATCAATTTAGCACAAGCAATCACTAAACCCAACGCCAACAAATAGCGAAGTGTGGGTAAATTAAACTTCTGGCTACCGAAGTAAGAACCTAACAAACCGCCAACAATGGTTACGGCTATTGCCCATTGTAGATTGGCAGGCAATTGAATACTTCCTTTCATCAATTGACCATATAAACCCGAAAGAGAATTCACAAAAATGAAAAGTGCCGAAACCGCAGCCGTTTCTTTGAGTTTTGCCCACTTCATCAATAGCATTAAAGGACTGAGTACGATGCCTCCGCCAATGCCAATCATGCCCGAAAGTAAACCAATTACGCCACCAGAAGTAAGTCCAGCCCAAAGCGGAACTTCACGGTTTTCCGTTTCTTCTTGCTTGAATTGATAGAGTAAACGAGCAATGGAAATCAAGATACAAAGGGCTAAAATTTTCTTATAAATGGAATCTGAAAGCGTCATTGTTCCACCTAAATACGCCAAGGGAATACTGGCAACGGCAAATGGCAAAAAGAGTTTGAGCTTGAAAAAGCCTGCTCGATAAAAACCAAAAAAAGAAAAGAGTGATACGGCGAGGTTCATAATCAAAGCAGAAGATTTCATCAAAGTAGGAGAAACACCCACAATCGCCATTACTGCCAAGTAGCCACTCGCTCCGCCATGACCGACAGAGGAATATAAAAATGCGACAATGCTTAAAAGCAAAAGCATCAAGAGAAAATTTGAATCCATTTAAACACAAGATTAAAGACTTGAGGACTTAAAGATACAAGACCTCAGACACAAGAAGCAAGATTCAATACAAAAGACTTTTAGACTTAATTACCGCTAACTGATTCCGACAGCCGATACCTCATAGCTCAATGCTCGTAGCTACAAGCTCATGGCTAACAGCCAAAATCTGTTCTACAAATTCACGTGAATTACTTAGTCTTGGTACTTTGTGCTGTCCGCCTAATTTGCCTCGGTTTCTCATCCACGCATAAAAAGTATCTTTGGGTACTACATTAATTTTGGGTGCAGACAGCACCATATCTTTATAGCGTTTGGCATCATAATCAGAATTAATTTCTCGGAGTGTTTCATCCAAAATTCTGTTAAAAAGTACTTGATCGTTCGGTACTTCTGAGAATTCTATAATCCATTCATGGCAACCTTGTTGTTTATTTTCCATGTAAACAGGGCCCGCAGTATAATCATTCAAAATAGCATTAGTTGCTTCACAAGCACGGGTAATGGCTTTTTCAGCATTTTCGATGATGAGTTCTTCACCAAAAGCATTGATAAAGTGTTTAGTTCTGCCCGAAATCTTAATTCTGTATGGATTACATGAAGTAAATTTCACAGTATCACCAATTTTATATCGCCACAAACCAGCATTAGTGGAAATCAAAATGGCGTAATTCTTATTCAACTCAACTTCCGATAAAGTCAATACTTTAGGATTTTCAGATTCTATTTCTTCCATCGGAATAAATTCGTAGAAAATACCATAATCAAGCATTAACAACATTTCATCTTTTCGACTGAAATCGTCCTGAATACCAAAAAATCCTTCCGAAGCATTATAAATTTCAAGATAATTTACTGAACTCGACGGAAAAACTTGATGACTAAATAATTCTCGATAAGGCTGAAAAGCAACTGCACCATGAATAAAAAACTCAAAATTTGGCCATACTTCTAAAATATTTTTCTTACCTGTAATTTCTAATACTTTTTCAATCAACACTAAAGTCCAAGTCGGAACGCCCAAAATACTTGTTACATTTTCTTGGGAAGTAACCTCAGCCATTTTCTGAATTTTTTCTTCCCAAACATCCATCAAAGCTACTTCTAAGGAAGGTGTTCGAATGAGCTGTGCCCAGATTGGTAAATTTTTCATCACCACCGCCGAAACATCCCCTAAATAAGTACGAGAATTCAATTGACTTGATTGTAAACTCCCACCAATAGAAAGTCCTTTTCCAGAAAAAACTTCTGTGTCAGGTTTATTTTCTACCAAAAGCGTCATCATATCTTTTCCACCCATAAAGTGGCAATCCTCAAGCGATTCTTTAGAAACAGGTATGAATTTACTACGAGCGTTGGTTGTGCCAGAAGATTTTGAAAAATATTGAATGTCTGAACTCCAAAGAACATTTTGTTCGCCACGCATCATACGTTCAATGTATGGAAACAGACTTTCGTAATTTGAAATGGGTACTCTTTCCTGAAAAGTTTTAATAGAAGCAATAGATTGATATTCATATTTTTTTCCCCATTCTGTGTACTTAGCCGATTGAATGAGATTCCAGAACATTTCCTCCTGTGTTTCCATAGGTCGTTCCATAAACGACTGGATTCGTGGCAAACGTCTTTTCATCAACCAAGCGATTGTTTCATTGAGAATATCCATAAGTTAAGAATATCGGCTTTTATATTAGAGATTGTGTATTTACAAACTTAATATAATTTATTGAATGAATCAAGGAAGGAGATTTAGCGTTGCATCCTTCTAAAATAGAGAAGTCAGCCTTAAACAGCCGACTTCTCTATTTATTTATTTTCTTCTTTTGAGTGCTAAATCTTGAGCCGTATCATAATATGCTCTCAGGTTACTCCAGTCAAAAGTATCTGAAATACTTTCTACTCTGTTTCTTTGTGTGATACGTTCACGAAGTGATTGTTTCACAAATTTCAACATCATTTCTGAAAGTTGTTCAGCAGCTTTGTGGAAATCTTGTGTTTTACGATTCACCACCATTACGCCCCATTGTTCATAATCACGCATGATTTGCATCATATAATCACCAAAACCTGAAAGGTCTGAAGTAATTGTAGGAACACCACGAGCAATACATTCTAGCGGAGTATATCCCCAGGGCTCATAATAACTTGGGAAAACCCCTAAATTACAGCCACGCACAAATTGCCCATAATCTAGTCCGAAAAGTGGATTGGTAGAAACAATGAAATCTGGGTGATATACAATCTTTACTTTATCATCTGGATTATTCAACAAATTGGCTTTTTTGGTATAATCCGTAATGCCGTCTTCATTTTTCAATAAATGCGTTACTACTTTCGGACGCTTATTTGTTTTCCAAGTTTGAATCGTTCTACGCAAACGTAAACGCCAATACTCGTCAATAAATCCGTTCAAATCTGGCATTTGTAAATCTGTTGCCGAAGCTGAAGCATTGAACAATTTTTCACCAATTTGTTTTTCGATAGCATTACAAGTTTCATGGATTTCGTCCATTACCGCTCTCGATTGCAATACTTCTGGGTCGATGGAATGATAAGGTTGTTTAGTAATAAAAAACATTACCACCGTTTTATCAATCTTTGCTTGTTTCATTTTCCAGTTCAAACGAGCCAAGGCTTCAAGCGTAATATCATAGCCTTTGTTTGAAAACTCATAACGACCAGAAGTAAAGAAATAAAGTGTTTTACCAAGGTCGAAAGGCTGACTTTGAAAGAAATGCCCCATCACAAATTCATTGATACGGTCTTTGAAAAGCGTATGTAAATTTTGATGTTCGTGCATTGCTGAAAATCTAGTAATGTTTAAGCCATTTGGTAAAATTAAATCAGGTACTTTACCTAATAAAAATTCGCATTCACGGGCGGTCACATCACTTACTGTCGTCATTACATGACACATGTTCGCTGCCAAGCGTTCAATAGTTGCTTGTGCTTCAATGCCATAATGACGAGCTTCGTCTAGCCAATTGAAAGTATGTAATTTATCGTAAAAATCAGGTACATTTCCAGCTAAATAACGCCCAAGCATGGTAGCATGTGTGGTAAAAACTGTCGCTATTTTCACGCCATCTTTTTTCAAATCAGGAATACAAGTACCTGACATCCATTCATGAATATGTGCTACAATTTCAGCTTTGCTAGCTTGATCGTTCGCTAATTCGGTTAAGAAAATACGAATCATTTCACCAAACAAAATCGTTTGGTTCACAATGTCCTCCACATGTAAAGTCGGAACTTGATGCTTTTCCCAAAGACTCGCCTTAATTTGATTCAATTTAGGAGTAACCGTTGCCAAATCAAATAATACAATTCTTGGTTTCCCAGTCACTAACCAATATCCATAATGTACTCCTAAACCCATTGAACGCATTTTTTGGATAGTTTTACCCAAAATAGAATCGTCCAAATCATGAATAGGTTCAAACTCTGCCGTAGCTGTTTGCGGAAAATATGGACCTAATAAAAAATAATTATTACCCCACTTTTCAACCATTGATGGTACTTTGGTACGAATTACGGTGTAGATTCCACCAACTTGATTACAGGTTTCCCAAGCAATCTCTATTAAAATTTTTTGCTTATTAGCGGATGATGTGAGAGGATTTTGAATTTCCATTCGTCGGTAATTATGTTTTTAGGATATTTTTCGTTAAACAAACACACATTTAAAATATTCTTATTTCAAGAAAAACTAAAATAAAATTAATTTAAAAATAATTAGAATTCTAGTATCTTTTCAAGCCAAAGGAATAATTTACAATCTATATTTATTTATAAAAATTACTTTCAGTTAAATAAAGCTCAGCTTTCAATTTAGTATTACAATGCTATACTGTTATTCAGGAATGAATACTCTTTGAAAATTAATTGAATACAAATCTAAAAGAATGAAGACAATTTGGTGCTTTATTTTAATTAAAATTTAGTGCTTTTGGGATAATAGAGTAATTAATATAGTATTTACTCTTTTTAATGATTAATGTTAAGATTTTTTTCAAATTTTCGAGGTATCACTGAACAAAATAATACATTATCGTGGTTCTAAAAGAGATGGGTAAAAATGGCTGATATTTCTTTGAAACAAAGTAAAAAGCCTAAATTGTTTCTAAAATTCAGATAATACTTCCTATATCAGGATAATATTAAAGTTAAAATATTCCAACATTTGTTTAATGGTTTTACGAACTTTGTACCCGAGTAAATCAGCAAAAACCAGAGAATAATAATTATAATTATGCTAAGAAGACCCAGAAGAAACCGCCAGTCAGCCGCAATCCGTGCAATGGTTGAAGAAACAACTTTGTCGGTAAATGATTTTATCTATCCGATGTTTGTCATGGAAGGCAATAATCTTACAAGTGAAGTAAAATCTATGCCCGGTATTTACAGATATTCTATTGATAAGATATTAGAAGAAATGTCGGTTGTACAAGATTTAGGGATTCGTTCCATCGCACTTTTTCCACTCTTGACAGAAGATAAAAAAGATAAAATTGCTTCTGAAAGTTACCGCAAAGGAAACATCTATTTAGAAGCTATTCATCAAATTAAAAGTAAGTTTCCTGAAATCGCAATCATGTCAGACGTAGCAATGGATCCTTACTCTTCTGATGGACATGATGGTTATGTTGATGAAAAAGGAAATATTTTGAATGATGAAAGTTTAGAAATTTTAGCAAAAATGACAATTGCTCAAGCAGAAGCTGGTGCTGATATTGTTGGCCCTTCGGATATGATGGACGGACGAGTAAGAGTACTTCGTGAAGCATTAGATAGCAAAGGTTTCATCAATGTATCTATCATGGCTTATTCAGCTAAATATGCTTCTGCTTTTTATGGCCCTTTCCGTGATGCTTTGGATTCTGCTCCAAAATTTGGCGATAAGAAAACCTACCAGATGAATCCTGCCAATGTTCGTGAAGCATTAATTGAAGCTGAACTTGATTACAGCGAAGGAGCAGATTTTTTAATGGTAAAACCTGCTTTGGCTTATTTGGATATTATTAAATCTTTGAACGATAATTTTGATATTCCGATCGCCGCTTACAATGTTTCTGGCGAATATGCGATGGTAAAAGCTGCTGCTCAAAATGGCTGGTTAGACGGTACCAAAACAATGGTAGAATGTTTAACTTCTATTAAAAGAGCTGGTGCAAAAGTAATTTTAACTTACTTCGCCAAAGAATACGCTAGCCTTACAAAGTAATGAGACATGTAAACATGAATCATCCCGAATTTTAAAATCATAAAAAAGCGGTCGAAATTGGTTTTTCGACTGCTTTTTTTATGATTGATGGACAACGAATCCCTATTATTTGAGCGAAGCGAGGTAGTTCGCCACTCCGATTATTAATTCTTGATTTTCTTGTAAGACAATACAAGTAATCACCTTTTGCACCACAGAAAGAAAAGTAAAGACTAGTCAACAATAAATCACCTTTCAAATTGTCCTAAACCTCACTTTACAAAGAAAAATCGGAATGACTTATGTTATCTATAAGCTAAACTTATGCTTGCCCACAACCAAACAACACTATTTTGCGTAAATATTTAGGCGAAAGAATCATATAAATTAAAATAATTTACAATAAACTTCTTAGATTAATACAGTTTAATTAAAGATTATTTATAAATTAGCATCAATAGATAAAATCTTTCATTTATGAGAACAAATCGTTACCTAATCGTACTGCTTATATTATCATCTACTTTTCTCCTTAGCTGCGAGATGAATGATTATGTACAGCCAGAGGCATTACCAGCGATTACTCAGATTGGCAAGCAAACTTTTGGTGCAAAAATTAATGGTGCTATCTGGACACCCTTCCAACGATATAAAGCTAATCCAAATTTCAAGCCTGTTCCTGTTGTTTGGGGAAAATATCAAAATGCTACGCTCAGATTATCTGTAACCAATCAGAATACTTTGGAGTCGATGAGCTTTATGATAAATAATGTAAAAGATACAGGCAGGTATCAATTTATGCGATATTTCCCTAAAAATGCTGTCGAGTTTACCCCTTTTGCGAGTGTTTATCAAAAGTGTATCGACGGTAACTGCTTACAATACTCAATTTGTCAAACCTGTGTAAACGAAGTAAACATTATCCGTTTTGATCCTGTTTCAAAAATCTATTCTGGTACTTTTAGCGTAACTTTTCAAAATAAAGAGAGGCCTACAGAAATGTTGACTTTGAAAGATGGACGGTTTGATATTAGAGAGTGACATTTTAAAACGTATTATTTTCAATCAAAAACAATTTATACTTTATATTTATGCAGGGTTGTTCGGTATTTCACTGAACAACCTTTTTTTATTGCTAAAGAATTTTCGTTTGTATATTTGTTCCAAAGAATATGTTTGAAAATTTTATCTAATTTCTACCTCAAAACAATATTTCCCTCTCGTAAGACCTTACTTTTCTTGTCTTGATACAAGAAAAGTAACAAAAGAAAATCAAGAAATTCCAAACTCGCTCCGCTCAAACAGTGGAATTTCGGAAATGCTTACGCCAAAAATATTAAGCTTTGATTTGTAAATCTTTTTTAAAATTTAACCATATTTAAAGAGTGACTTTTATTTAATTTACGTTTAATCATTCAAAAAATGCCTTTAATAAAACCTGTAAAAGGAGTATCGCCTACTTTAGGTGAAAATTGTTGGCTGGCAGAAAATGCCACTGTTGTCGGAGATGTGAAGTTTGGGGAAAACTGTACTGTTTGGTTCAATGCTGTGGTAAGAGGTGACGTAAATTCGGTAATCATTGGTGATAATTCCAATATTCAAGACGGAGCAATTATTCATTGTACCTATCAAAAAACGAAAACGACTATCGGTAATTATGTTTCTATCGCCCATAATGCCATCGTTCACGGCTGTACGATTGAAGATAAAGTATTGATTGGAATGGGTGCTATCGTAATGGATGGTGCTGTGATAGAAACAGGCTCAATCATTGCCGCTGGTGCTATCGTTACTCAAAATACTCGTGTACCTGCTGGAAGTATTTATGCAGGAAATCCTGCTAAATTCTTGAAAAATGTTTCTCCAGAAGCTGCTGAAGTATTTATGAGAACTGCCAATAATTATATCATGTATGCCGAATGGTTTAAATAGTTTTTTAGCTATGAGCTTTTCTAAATTGCTATAAAGATTCATTATTACAAAATATCATATATTATTCATTAAAAATCTCAAAGCTAGTGGCTCAAAGCTGATAGCTGATACCTAAACAAACGTTTCCATGTCAACTATATTTACAAAAATTGTTAATGGCGAAATTCCTTGCCATAAAATTGCTGAGGACGAAAACTACCTTGCTTTCTTAGACATCACGCCTCTTGCCGAAGGACATACTTTGGTGATTCCGAAAAAAGAAATTGATTATATCTTTGATTTAGACGATGATTTATTGGCGGGACTAATGATTTTCGCTAAAAAAATTGCACCTGCTTTACAGCAAGCAGTACCTTGTAGAAGAATTGGCGTTTCGGTAATTGGTTTGGAAGTTCCGCACACGCATGTTCATCTAATTCCTTTGAACTCTATGAACGATATTAATTTCACTAGAGAAAAAATGAAAGTTACTCAGGAAGAATTGAAGGCAACAGCGGAGAAAATTACGAGTTTTTTATAATTTGAAAATTAGGTGGATTTGAAGATTTGAAAATGAAAGAATTGTTAATCATTTTCAAATCTTCAAATTTTCAAATCTACTTCAAATGCGTCTTCAATATATTGATTTCAGATACTGGCGTTGCTTTTTCGTATAAAATTCTATAAACGGCATCAATAATTGGCATATCTACGCCATATTTTTCATTAATTTGATGAATACTTTTTACGGCATAATATCCTTCTGCCACCATATTCATTTCTATTTGTGCTGATTTTACTGAATAACCACGTCCAATCATATTTCCGAAAGTTCGGTTTCTTGAAAATTGTGAATAAGCCGTCACCAATAAATCGCCTAAGTATCCTGAATTATTCAAATCACGAGAAGCTTGAGGATAAGCATAATCTAAAAAGCGTTTAATTTCCTGCATTGCATTAGAAACCATTACTGCCTGAAAGTTATCGCCAAAACCCAAACCATGCGTAATCCCGCAAGCCATTGCTACGATATTTTTAATAACAGCACAGTATTCCACGCCATATAAATCGGCAATTGGGTTTGCTTGAATGTATCTACAACTTAATAAATTCGAAAATTCTTGAGCCAAATTGATATTTGGCGAGCCAATCGTTAGATACGACTGCTTTTCTAAAGCTACTTCTTCTGCATGGCAAGGCCCAGCAATCACACACATTTGTGTTAATGGCACGCCAAATACCTTTTCCATCCAGTCCGTTACCAACATGTTTTCATCAGGAATCATCCCTTTGATAGCCGATACTACTTTCTTTCCTGCAAAATGGTTACGAGTAAGATTTTTCAAAGCATCAGGCACAAAAGCGGCTGGCACAGCCAAAATCACATAATCTACTCCATAAAGGGCATCGTACATTTTGTAATATGCCTTTACTTTTCTTGGATTAAGTAATGCGTCTGTCAGATAACTAGGATTATGATTATACTTTTTGATAAAATCCACATCCGATTTACGGCGAAGCCACCATTTTACTTTAACATTGTTTTCGGTTAAAATTTTAATGATTGCCGTTGCCCAACTACCACCGCCCAATACAGCAATTTGTGTGGGTAACCCTTTTTTGAAAGCAGGTATTTCTGTCATATTAAATATTACGGGAAGAGTATTCTTCAAAATACTTTTACTAAGACAATTAGTGCAAGTATCAATTATTATCTTTGGTTATCTAGGTCGATGTTGGAAAACATCTGATTGTGATGCAAAGGTTGATTTACAAATCTAACAAGGCTCAAAGCAAAAAGAAAACAAAAGCAAACAATATTTTGAAGAGTTTAGTCTAATAGGCTTGTAAAGCGTTTAATCGTCTCAAAGATTCTCCAGATTTTACGATACTCTTTCCTTCTTGAAAAGTGTACAATCCTAAAATAATTTTCCGCAATGACCATTTCATCTTCCGCAATTCAATTTGAAGAGTACACAATTATAAAATAATTTTCCGCTGAGGCATTTAATACATATTCATTTTTAATCTTATCATAAGTAATACTGATAAAACAAAGAAGCCTCAAACAATGGAAAAATACCACTATTTGAGACTTCTTGTAAAAATGGTTTGTCGATGCCTGTGTAAAATTAGCGTCAAAAAAACCTAAGCTCCATTTGAAACTGGGCTTAGGTTTTTTAATTCTTCTTCTGTATAAACTTGTGAACGAATGATAAAGCGTAAACCCAAAGGAATTTCTAATGAAAAACTAGCTCCTCTTCCCTCCACTACGTCTAAAGTCAGTTGAGTATATTGCCAATATTCAAATTGGAAAGCACTCATATAAAACTCACAGCCATAGATTTCTCCCAACAAAACATCATTTTCACCAGTTTTAAACTCGCCCACAGGAAAACACATCGGTGCAGAGCCATCACAACAACCTCCACTTTGGTGAAACATGATTGAACCATGTTCAGCACGAAGTCTATCAATCAGTTCCTCTGCCGCAGCAGTGAGTAATACTCTTGGAGTTTTGTCCATTATTTTTTTGATTAAATGGCTTTCGGTCATCGGATTTCAGCTTTCAGCTATCGGATGTCGGCTTTTTACTTACCGCAAACAATCATATTCCTGAAATCTGAAAGCCGACATCCGATGACTGAAAGCCCAAAAACTCCTCACTCAGCATTCAACACTCAGCATTTAAAAGAATCCTAAAGCCTTTTTATCGTAAGAAATCAACATGTTTTTGCAAGAACGGTAGTGGTCAAGCATCATTTTGTGGTTTTCACGACCAAAGCCTGATTTTTTGTATCCACCGAACGGAGCATGAGCCGGATAAGCATGGTAACAATTCACCCAAACACGACCCGCCTGAATAGCTCTTGGTACTTGATACAATTCATGTGCATCACGAGTCCACACACCAGCACCTAAGCCATAAAGTGTATCGTTAGCAATTTCAATCGCTTCCTCCACTGTTTTGAAAGTCGTTAAAGCTGCTACTGGTCCAAAGATTTCTTCTTGGAAAACACGCATTTTGTTATGTCCTTTCAAAATAGTTGGTTGAATATAATAACCATGAGCAGCATCGCCTTCTTGTAAATGTGCCGCACCACCACAAAGTGTTTCAGCACCTTCGTCTGCTCCAATTTTTAAATATGATAAGATTTTTTCGTATTGGTCATTCGATGCTTGCGCACCAATCATTGTAGTCATATCCAATGGATGCCCTTTTTTGATAGCATTTACTCTGGCAATTAATCTTTCAATAAAAGCATCTGCAATAGATTCATGTACTAGAATTCTTGAAGGACAAGTACAAATTTCACCTTGGTTCAAGGCAAACATCGCTGCACCTTCCAAACACTTATCGAAGAACTCGTCGTCAGCATCCATTACGCTTGGGAAGAAAATATTTGGTGATTTCCCACCTAATTCCATCGTTACAGGAATGATGTTTTCAGAAGCGTACTGCATAATTAAACGTCCAGTAGTCGTTTCACCCGTAAACGAAACCTTTGCAATTCTGGTAGAGCTTGCCAAAGGTTTACCAGCTTCTAAACCAAAACCATTTACAATATTCACAACACCTGCTGGTAAAACATCTTGCAATAATTCCATCAAACACATAATTCCTACTGGTGTTTGTTCGGCTGGTTTCATCACAATAGTACAACCTGCCGCTAAAGCTGGAGCCATCTTCCATGTAGCCATTAAAAGCGGGAAATTCCAAGGGATAATCTGACCAACCACACCAAGTGGTTCATGAATGATTAAAGAAAGTGTATTTGGGTCGTGTTCAGACGCTGTTCCTTCATCTGTTCTGATACATGCAGCAAAGTAACGGAAGTGGTCAACCACTAAAGGTAAGTCAGCGTGAATCGTTTCTCTAATAGGTTTACCATTATCCACCGTTTCTACAACAGCCAAGTAATTGAGATTTTGTTCGATAATATCTGCAATTTTCAGTAAGATATTGCTTCTTGTTGTTGCAGAAGTTTTCGACCAAGTTTTAAAAGCTTCATGAGCTGCATCCAAGGCTAATTCTACATCTTCTTTAGTAGAACGAGCAACTTTTGTAAATACTCTTCCATCAATTGGCGAAGGGTTTTCAAAGTATTGACCCTTCACAGGAGGAACCCACTGACCGCCGATAAAGTTTTCGTATTGATTTCTAAAGATTGGTCTTGCTACAAGATTGTCGGTATTTGAGCTCTCTACTAGAGGAGCATCTATTTCAAGATTTTCCATAATAAAAATTAAATTCGTTTTGAATGATTTATTTTTTACAAATTTATCTTGAATTATTACTATAAATATTTACTTTTATATCACAAAACTTGATGATAGTATCATTATAATTAAATGCCATAATCCAACAAGACGGCTGAAAAATTGATGATACTCTCATAAAAATTGACAATCGTATCATTGAAGATTGGCTCAATTGCATCAGTAACCTAGCGATTGTATTATTGCAAGAAAGTCTTAAAGAATTTGAATCCTAATAAAACACAAAGTACAAAATCAACATGAGACAAATCCATAAACCCCAGTCGCCCTCTTTAAAGCCGATAAAGGATTTACTGACACTCGTCGAGAACCGTACTGTATATTCATTAGATAATTTTGAATTGAATATTTTTGAAACCCATCAAAAGAGTGAAGACGTACATTTGAAGTTCAATAGTTTTGTGTTGACAACGATGTTCAGAGGGAAAAAAGTAATGCACCTTTTTGATAAACAAGGTTTTGAATATCTTCCAGGCGAATCTGTCATTGTGCCAGCGAATGAAGAAATGAAAATAGATTTTCCAGAAGCTGACTTTTCCAACCCAACACAATGTATGGCTTTGGCAATCAAAAGCGAACAAATTAAGGAAACTGTAAATTTATTGAACGAAAAATATGCCAAAGTAGAAGAGCATGAATCTTGGCAGATAGATTTAGATACTTTCCATTTAAAAAATTCTTTAGAAGTAACCAACACAATCGACCGTCTGGTAAAGGTTTCAACAGAAACCAATTCGGCAAAAGATTTATTTGCCAATTTTATGATTAATGAATTATTAATCAGATTGATGCAAACGCAAGCAAGAGTATTAATTGTAGATAATTACAAGAAATACGCCAACACTAATCGTTTTGCTTTTGTGATTCAATACATCAAAGAACATATTACGGAGAAATTGAGTATTGAAAAATTGTGTGATTTAGCTTGCATGAGTAAACCCAATTTCTTTCGACAATTCAAAAGAGAATTAGGCATTACTCCTATTGATTTTATCAATCAAGAAAGAATCAAAATTGCCAAAGAACTATTAGCAGAAACCCGAAATGATATTAGTGATGCTTGTTTCAAAGCAGGCTTTGGAAGTACCAATTACTTCTTTATTATTTTCAAAAAGCATGTTGGCATTACGCCAGGGAAGTTTAAGGAAATGTGTTTGTTGTCGGGTGGAAAAAATATTTTGAAACTTACTTAGTAGAATTTTTAGGTTACAAAAAAGTAAAAAGCCCTCACTTGTTAAAGTGAAGGCTTTTTTTATTGTGACGCTGAATGGCTATTATAAACCTTTCGCTTTTTTCACGATTTCATCTGCCAAGTTTTGTGGCACGAATTCATAGTGAGAGAAAGTTAAGTTTGCAGTAGCACGTCCAGAAGACATCGTACGTAAGTCAGTAATATAACCGAACAATTCAGATAAAGGAATATCCGCTTTCAAGATTACAGCACCTTGTTTTGAATCCATACCTTTCATCATACCACGACGACGGTTCATGTCACCAGTGATTGGTCCAGTGTATTCATCAGGAGTAACAACTTCTACTGCCATGATTGGTTCCATAATTTTAGCCCCAGCTTGTTTAGCAGCTTCTTTGTAACCCATACGAGCAGCCATTTCGAATGACAACGCATCTGAATCGACATCGTGGAAAGAACCGTGGAATAAACGAACTTTCATTGAATCCATTGGGTATCCAGCTAAAGCACCATTTTTCATCGCAGCTTCAAATCCTTTTTGAATTGAAGGAATAAATTCTCTTGGAATAACACCACCAACAATAGCATTAACAAATTCCAATCCGTCTTTTCCATCTTCTCTTGGTCCGATTTCAAATGCGATATCGGCGAATTTACCTTTACCACCTGATTGTTTTTTGTAAACTTCACGGTGTTCAGTAGATTTCGTCAATGATTCTTTGTAAGCTACTTGTGGAGCTCCTTGGTTTACTTCAACTTTGAATTCACGACGCATACGGTCGATGATGATTTCAAGGTGAAGTTCACCCATACCTTTGATGATAGTCTGACCAGTTTCTTCGTTAGATTCAACTTTTAACGTTGGATCTTCTTCGATTAATTTACCGATAGCTTTAGAGAAGTTATCTTGGTCAGCCGATTTCTTAGGCTCAATTGCATATCCGATAACTGGCTCAGGGAATACCATTGATTCAAGCACGATTGGGTGTTTTTCATCAGAAAGAGTATCTCCAGTCTTGATGTCTTTAAACCCAACAACCGCAGCGATATCACCAGCTTCTAATCTTTCGATAGAATTTTGCTTGTTAGCGTGCATTTGGAAGATACGAGAAATACGTTCTTTGTTTCCTGAACGGTTGTTCAATACATAAGAACCTGCTTCTAATACTCCAGAATAAGCACGAACAAAACATAAACGACCTACGTAAGGGTCAGTTGCAATTTTGAATGCTAAACCTGCAAATGGGTCAGTAACTGTAGGGTGACGAACAATTTCAGCATCAGTACGAGGATCAGTACCGATAGTGTTTTGTCTGTCTAATGGTGAAGGCAATAATGCCATCACATAGTCTAACATTGTTTGAACACCTTTGTTTTTGAAAGAAGAACCACAAAGCATAGGAACGATTTTCATACCAATCGTTGCTGCACGAAGAGCGGCTAAGATTTCATCTTCAGAAATTGATTCTGGATCTTCAAAGAATTTCTCCATCAATGTCTCATCAAAATCAGCTACTGCTTCTAATAATTTCTCACGGTATTCAGTTGCTTCATCAATCATATCTTCAGGAATAGGCACAACTTCAAAAGTCATTCCTTTATCATGCTCATTCCATTTGATACCACGGAAGTTAACTAAGTCAACAACACCCTCGAAAGTATCTTCTGAACCGATTGGTAATTGTAAAGGCACAGCATAAGAACCTAACATTTCTTTTACTTGCTTACAAACGTTCAAGAAATCAGCACCTGAACGGTCCATTTTATTCACAAAACCTAAACGAGCTACGTTATAGTTATTCGCTAAACGCCAGTTAGTTTCAGATTGAGGCTCAACACCATCAACAGCACTAAATAAAAACACAAGACCATCTAATACACGTAAAGAACGGTTTACCTCAACGGTAAAGTCAACGTGACCAGGAGTATCGATAATGTTAATGTGGTAATCTTGTTCTCTGTATTTCCAGCCTACAGTAGTTGCAGCTGAAGTAATGGTAATACCTCTTTCTTGCTCCTGCTCCATCCAGTCCATTGTTGCTGCACCATCGTGTACCTCACCAATTTTGTGGCTTACGCCAGCATAGTAAAGAATACGTTCAGTGGTGGTTGTTTTTCCCGCATCAATGTGAGCAGCAATACCAATGTTTCTTGTGTACTTTAAATCACGTGCCATTGTTAATATGTTGATTATTTGTTTTTTATCGTTTTTCTTAGGTTAATTAAGACCAATAAAATAGATTAAAAAAAGTTCTTTCTAATTATGTTCGCCTTTATCCTAATAAATTAGGGTGCAAAATTACGTAATCTTAGTTAAATACAAAAGCTTTGTGTGTTTTGTTTTGATTATCAGTCACATCTAAGCCCATAATAAAAAGAAAAAACGTCTGATGCAAATGCCACAGACGTTTTAGTATCACCTAACCACTAAATATAATATTGTTAAATGAGCCTGTTAAGTACTCATTTTGTGCTAAATCTTTGCTTTAAACCTTGCAGATTCTAATTGAGCTTGCTTTCCTTCAGAGTTATTGCCAATAATTATCAGTTCCCCTTCTATTTCGGTATCAGTTAATTTTGTAATATTTACTCTACCTACTCCGTTTTTCAGCCCTTCATCATTTGATAATGTTGTTTGATAAAAATTATTCAATTCTCTGAAACGGTTAACATCTTTTATTAAATTTCCTATATTTTGTACTTTACCTTCACCTGGAATAAAAAACGTACCTTTTTCTTGAACATCATAGAGCTTCACAAAAACGGATTCTGAGGTCTTTTCATCAATTATTGCTATTGATAAAGTTTTTAAACCTTTTTCTATCCCTTTTTTTACTTCTACTTTATCAGCGAAAATAACATGCTTATAGCTATCTCCAAAACTGATTTTTCCTGAGAAAAACCCTTTATTAGCGTTATTTAAGGCTTCTATGTTTCTACTGTAAGTAATAACAGTCGCTACAGAAAGTAACAAAATGGAGATTACTACGATAGGATTATTCTTTAAAATTCGTTTCATCGGTTTCTTTGAAATCAATTGTTTTTAATTGCTATTAATTTCATTTATCCATAAAGTTAATTGTACTTTTCTCATATTATTGGACGCAAAAATACAAATTAATTTCCGAAAATTACAAAAGACTTCACATTATGTGTTCTTTAATTTATTAAACGGTAAATATTTTGTTCAGTGCCGTAATCAATAGTTAATTGCTTAGAATGTAGTGGTAATTATCGAAACTAAACACCATCATCAAAGACGCATTAAATGCAAAAATGGTTGTCTGCATTATTTATTTTTCAACAAATTCTTATTTCATATACGAACCAGACTCATACACTTTGGTCACTCCATCTTTTGTTAGTGTATAGTTGAATCCGGGTTGAATTGCATAAGCACCATACTCTCCTTTCTTATTTAGTGCCAAGTAACCAATTTGAAATTCTTTGTAATTATATCTTTTTACAATTCTCATGATGGCTTCTTCACAAGCTTTCTGAGGAGTCTTTCCATTTCGCATTAATTCTACTATCAAAAACGAACCAAGCGTTTTCAACACAAATTCACCAAGTCCTGTTGCACAAGCACCCCCTACTTCATCATCACAAAAAACGGCTGCACCAATTACGGGTGAATCTCCTACTCTTCCGTGCATTTTAAAGGCTAATCCACTTGTTGTACACGCACCAGATATTTCTCCTTGATTCCCTAAAGCAAGTAAACCAATGGTGTCATGGCGTTCTATGTTAATTTTAGGTTCGTATTTAGACGTTTTCTTCCAATCCTCCCAAGCTTTTCTAGCAGTTTCTGTCAATAAATTTTCTTTTTTGAAACCTTGCGAAAGAGCAAACTGTAAAGCACCTTCACCAGAAAGCATTACGTGTGGCGTTTTTTCCATTACTGCTCTCGCTACAGAAATCGGGTGCATGATATGTTGTAAAAAAGTAACCGAACCTGCATTCCCTTTTTCGTCCATAATACAGGCATCTAAAGTAACATTCCCATCTCTATCAGGAAAACCACCGTATCCTACCGAAGTATCATTTGGATCAGCTTCTGGAATTCTCGCTCCTGCTTCAACAGCATCTAAAGCTCTTCCTGTCTTTTGGAGTGATTCCCAAGCAGCATTATTAGCTTTTTCATTTTTCCAAGTTGAAAGAACAACTGGAAATTTAGCCACATTTTGAGTATTAGAAGCTTTAGCACTTACCGAAGCAATAGCCGACAAAGCGGTTGTTTGTTTAATAAAGGTTCTGCGTTGCATAGAGTATTAGTTGATTAAAGGTAGTTTTTTTCCTACCCAAGATTTTTAAAAGATAAGGATAATAATACCACAAAGATAATACGTCAATTTATCAAAAAATCTAATCATATAAAACTCTTTCTCTGCTGTATTTACAAATTCTATGCCTGAGTATAAATTTCAAAATCTTGAATAGCACCTAAAAGTATATTTTGATGTACTCTTTAGTTGATTAGGTAGTACAAATTCATAAAAAGGCTCAATCAATTGATTTTCAGACATAAAAAGTAAATAATATTTTCATCAATTATTTTTTTTATTTATTTTAGTGTAGAAAATCTACAATGTCACAACCTGTTATGCTCATGAAATCAGCACTTATACTACTTGCTTGGGGATTTTTTTTCTCAACTTGCAAAGCACAAACCATTTACTTCAGTCAAAACTTCAATGCAGCTACCTCTAGCTCGCAAGCTCCTTTTGAAAATGCCACAGCTCCAACCATAGGGCAGTTCAATTACATAACAAATGCTTTAATCACAGCGACTGGCGAGAAGTTTTTAAAATTCCTCGGTAATAATTCCATTTGTAGAGCTACTAGAAGTACAGCATTTTCGCCAATACCTTCCACATTATATGTACAGTTTTCGGTTAGAGCCAGCAGTATTGGTGCAGAAAACCCCGACGCTGTTGAATTCTATTTCGGAAACGGTGCCAACTTTGATAATAGTACGACGGCACCCAATACCCCTGTGATGAGTATCAAATTTGGTGTAAATACTCCTTCCAACCTGATTATTCAAGGGACTAGTCAAGTTGCTACGCAGTTTTTAACCGTTACTTTATTGATTAATAATGATGTTCGCTCAATGACTTATAACGATGGGATAAGAAGTGGAACAGTAGATGCTAAAAAGTATGATTTATATGTTGGAACAACGCTAATCAGTAATGATTTTCCTGTAAATAATTCATTAGGTAACTTAACACAATTTAAAATTTTAACGAAAAATATTACAGGTTCTCCTACTTTGGATTTTGATAATTTCATCATTAAAAATGATTTCGTGGTACTTCCTATTGAACTTACTTTTTTTAAAGCTCAACATTCAGGGAATCAAAAAGTAGCACTTACTTGGGCTACTGCTACAGAAATTAATAGTGGATATTTTGTAGTGGAAAGAAGTAGAAACGCCATTGATTATGCCGAAATTAGCAAAATAAATGCTGTTGGGAACTCTTCAAAAACTGTTAACTATCAATTTGTTGATGAGAGTCCTTTGTTCGGAACAAACTATTATCGTTTAAAACAAATTGATAAAGATGGGAAAGAGCAAATTTTTAGACCTCAATCTGTTATTATTTCAGATGAAAAAATTCCATTCGGAGTATTTCCCAATCCCACAAATTCCACAGAATTCTATGTAAAAGTGGAAGATGTTGATGAAGCTGCACTTAGTTTTTTTGATTTACTTGGCAGAAATATCAACTTCGAAAAAATAAATATCACACAAACGTTGGTCAAAGTAATTCCTACCACAATACTTCCAGAAGGTACTTATTTCCTAAAAGTGAAAACACTTGGTGCTATCAAAGAACATAAATTGATTATTACGAAATAAACTCAAAAGCCTAAGTAAATGTACTTATTCTATCCAAATTCTTGTTAAAATACAAAAAATAAAAATTCAAGAAACGGTAAAATATGTTATATTTGATTAAACAACCGCCGATGAAATCCATCATAAATAATCACAATTATGGCACTACAATATATATCAGACACTCACGGGAAAACGACCGCAGTAGTTATACCAATAAAAATTTGGGAAATCATAACAGATAAATACCAAGACCTAAAAAAGCTAGAAGGTACTTTTGCACAAAATAAAGCAATCGAACCCCTTGAAGATATTGAGAAGAGTTTAAAGGAAATGCAAAGAGTAAAAAAAGGAAAATTACTCAAGAAAACCTTTGTTGATTCTTTTCAAAAATAGTCCGTCTGTAATTTTTAAAAAATAAGAAGCCACAACTTTCGCTGTGGCTTCTTTGTATTTTACACTTCTTGAACTACTGGTTTTCCAAAGTATTTTTGTCTGATTCTTTCGTTGATGTAATACATACAAGGAACGATTACAAGGGTAAGAATCGTAGAGAACGTAAGTCCGTAGATAATTGTCCAAGCCAAAATATTCCAGAATGCAGCACTATCTGAGCCTGTATGAATGTGTGGATTTAGTTCAGTAAACATTGCCACAAAGTCGATACTCAAACCAATCGCTAAAGGAACCAAGCCTAATACTGCGGCGGCAGCTGTTAAGATTACTGGCGTTAAACGAGTACTTCCTGCTTCAATAATAGCTTTTTTTAATGGATAACCTCTGTGGACTAATTCATCGGTAAATTCTATCAAAAGAATACCATTTTTTACCACAATACCAGCCAGAGCAATAATCCCAACACCCGACATGATTACTGAGAAAGTTTGTCCAAATGCCATGAATCCCAATAATACTCCAATAAACGAAAGTAAAATAGTAACAAAAATGATAATTGGTTTCGAGATAGAGTTGAACTGCATTACTAATACCAAGAAAATCAATAATACTGCTGCGATGAGTGCTCCAGCCAAGAAATCACCTGTTTCTTTTTGGTCTTCTTGCTCACCACCCATACGAAGCGTATAACCACTCTTTACTTCCATATCATCAATTAAAGTCTGAATTTCAGCTACAATTTCATTGGCATTATATCCTTGAACAACGTTTGAACTCAAAGTAACCACACGTTCTTGATTCTTACGGTTAATCTGGCTATATGATGTTGAATATGAAATATTAGCAATAGAATTCAACGGTACTTGACGAAGCTGTCCGCCCATTACCATATCTCTATAAGTAATATTCAAGCTCAATAATTTTTCAATCTGATTTCTGTCTTCAGATTTGATTCTTAATTGAATTGGATACTCATCTTTATCATCTCTGTATTTAGAAATTTCTGTACCAAACAAGGCTGTACGAACTGCCATTGCTACCTGTGCAGACGATATACCTTCACGTTGTGCTTTTTCTTTGTCAACATCAATAATAATTTCAGGCTTATTGATAATTAAATCAGATTTTAGTTCTTCAATTCCTTTGATACCAGATTTATCAATGGCAAGACGAACTTGTTTTTCTAATTTCACCAATTCGTTGAAATCATCACCTGCAATTTCAATGGCAATTGGTGCACCCGTTGGCGGGCCATTGTTTTCTCTGTCAACCGAAATTACTGAACCCGGCAAAGGCAAAGCTTTAATTTCTTTACGTACTTTATCTAAAATTACTTCTGAAGAAATTCCTCCACGGTTAATTTTACTCACAAAAGCAACCGTAACTTTAGATTTATGTGGCGTTGGGGCTCTGTCTGGATTGGTAGGATCACCAGCATTTTTACCAACATTTGAAATCACAGAGTTAACAATTCCTTCAGCATTTTCTTTTTTCAATACTTCAAAAACCTTTTTCTCAATTACTTTAGTGACCGAATCTGTTACTCTAGCATCAGTACCAATTGGCATGTTGTTGTAGATATAAACATAATCAGGATCGCCGCTTGGGAAGAAAATCACTTTAGGTTGTACAATTCCCATCAACACAAAAGTGAAAATCAACAAAACAACCATACCAATTACCGCAAATACTGGACGATAACCTGTAATTACCCAAGAAATTAATTTCTGATAATTATTCTTGAAAGCAGGTAATGATTTTTCTTGGAATGGAATAATGATTTTTGGCGTAAGGATAAAGTGGTTGAAAGCATATAAAAGAATAATTAACACAAAGAAATTACCCAAACCAACATTTACAAAATAACCCAACAATGCACAAACACCCAATATAATTAAAGGCTTTTTCAAGGATGCTACACTTGTATCAACATGTTCGTTTTCGTCATGACGTACCATGAATGAAACTGCAAAAACAGGGTTCATCACATAAGCAACAATCAAAGAAGCAATCAAAGTACATATCAACGTAATTGGTAAGAATTTCATGAATTCACCAACGATACCTGGCCAAAAAAGTAAAGGTACAAAAGGCATAATCGTTGTAGTTGTTCCTGATAATACAGGAATAAATACTTCAGAAGCCGCTAATTTCACCGCATCAACAATTGAAATATGACGATAACGGTTGAAAATACGGTGCGAGTTTTCGATAACTACGATAGCATCATCCACAACAATCCCTAAGCCGAGTAAGAAGGCAAAAAGTACGATTGTATTCAAAGTAAAGCCCATGAAATACAATGGAATAAAGGCTAATAATGCTGATAATGGAACTGATAAACCTACGAAAATAGCATCACGAACACCCATGAAGAACATCAAAACCAATACCACGAAGATAAAACCTAGAATTACGGTATTAATCAAATCATTGATGTCGCCTTTTGTTCTTTCTGATGAATCGGCTGTGATTTTTACTTCTAAACCTTGTGGCAAACGACTTTCTTTTGCTTCCGCAATAATTTCTTCTATTTTTTCAGAAGCAGCAATCAAGTTGGCTCCACCACGTTTGATGACGTTCAATGTAACAACTTTTTTGTTGTTCAAACGAGCGAAATCTTGTTGTTCTTCACTACTGTCGATTACTTCGGCAACATCGCCCAAACGTACTGTAGCACCCAAAGAAGAGCGAAGACGAATGTTTTGGATTTGCTCCATCGACTTAAATTCACCTTTTACTCTTATTGTTCTACGAACACCCTCTACACTAAGTTCACCCCCAGAAATGTTAACATTTTCACCCTGAATCGCCATCTGAACATCACTAAAAGTAAGTCCCGCAGATTGCGTTTTATATAAATCAAGGTTAATCTGGATTTCACGAGTTAACGCACCAACAATATCTACACGAGTAATTTCTGGTAAACCTTCAATCTCATCTTGTAAATCTTCAGCAAAATCTTTCAACTTCGACAATGGAAAGTTTCCAGCCAAGTTGATGTTCATAATTGGGAATTCCGAAAAGTTAACATCCTGAACAACAGGCTTTTTTGTTAAATCTTTTGGTAATTCTACAATATCAACTTTATCTTTTACTTTTCTTAAAGCGTCATCTACTTTCACATCAGGATTGAATTCTACTAGAATAATCGAGAAATCTTGTAATGAGTTAGACTTTACTTTTTTTACTCCCGCAATCGTCTTGATCTGCTTTTCAATCGGTTTGGTGATGGTATTTTCAATATCCCCAGGCGTTGTACCTGCATAAATTGTTTGCACATAAATTTGCGGTACTTTAATATCAGGGAATTGTTCTTTCGGTAAAATATTATAAATCACTATACCGACAACGAACAACACTGCGGTGAATAAATACACCGTTTTTTGATTAGTTGCCAACCAACCAATCATGTTATATATAGCTCCTGCACCGTGTTTCTCGTTGGTGAGGGCTTCGTTTTCTTCTTGCTCTTTCATGATAAACGTTGAGTGATAGTATTTTTAATGGTGGTTCAGACAATATTGATTGTTAATAAGCCACAGGAGTACCATCAACTAATTCCTGATAACCTTGTGTAATTACCAAATCACCCGCAGTAAGCCCTTCTAAAATTTCAATATTCCCATTGTAAGAAATACCTGTTTTAACAACTTTACTACGTGCTATTTTCTTACCGTTTTCAGTTACTGCCACATATACGATATCGCCCAATTCTGTTTTTTGAATAATGCTTTGATTCACAACCAATGAGTTCGCTTTTGTTAAATCGTTAATATTTACAATCGCTACTTGGTTTGGTTTTAAATTTCCTCCTAAATTCGGGATGTTAGCTTCAATACCAAATGTTCTAGTAATAGGATCAACCAGAGCATTTACCACTGAAATTCTTGTTTTTAACTCTTTATTAATGTCAGGAAATTTCACCGTCATTCCAGCACCTTGTTTTACAGAACCTACATAAGTATCTGCAATTTTAGCCGTAATTTTCAAGTCACCTACATTAACAATCTGAGCAATAGCCACACCTGGAGAACCAACTTCTCCTGCTTTCAAAAGAACTTTTTCAACCGTTCCAGAAATAGGTGCATATACTTTGCTCATTGCCAATTGTGCATCCATCGTTACGATACGCTTCTCCAAAGATTCCTTATTCGCTTTTGCTTGAAGGTATTGAACTTCCGTACCAATTTGTTGATCCCAAAGTGTTTTTTGCTTATTGTATAAAGTAACTGCCAATTCTAGCTGATGCTTAATTTCAGCCAAAGATTCTTTCAGTACATTATTATCAATCGTTGCAACCAATTGTCCTTTTTTCACAGATTGACCTTCCGCAATCAATAAACTTGTAATTGCACCAGCCATTTGTGGTGTAACTTGAAGAATATTTTTTGAAGTAACCACCCCTTGTACCTCTACAAAATGTTTGAAGCTTTCTGCTTGGATTGGCGTTACAGCCACAGTGATTACTTTAGCTTCGGTTTTTTCTGAACTTAAACCTACTTCTTTTTCAAGGGCTTTGATTTTAACATCTAGTTCTTTTTGTTCAGCTTTCAAGGTAGCCAATTCAGCTTTTTTATCAACTGGTTTGCTACAAGACGTTAAGAATAAAGTACTTGTTAACATACTCCCCACCAATAATAATTGAAGCCCAGCGAGCTTAGAGGTATTTGGTTTGTTCAATAAAGATTTCATGTTGATATGAGGGTAAATTTCTTTTATAATCTAAATTAATTAATGTTTTATTTGAATTTATTCACTGTAAAGACGACCAAGAGCTTTATCTAAATCCACTTTAGCTACTAAAGCATTGTAAAATGTTGTAAAGTAGTTGGTCTGAGCTTCTTTATAAGCAATTTCAGCATTTACTACTTCCAAGTTTGAACCTACACCTTGTTGGTATTTAATTTTAGAAACTCTTACTACTTCCTTCGCCAATTCCATATTAGCTTTTTGCTCTTCAAGGGTTTCATAAGCATTCTTTAAAGTAATGTGGCTTTGTGTTACTTGTAAATCGATTGATTTTTCTAATAATTCAAAACTGTTTTTTACTTTTTGCAAACTGTTTTGAGATTGTACAATTTTGTATTTTTTCTGAAAACCATCGAAAATAGGTATCTGTATCGATAAACCAAGTGATGCCGCATTGAACCAAGGTTTAGTAACCAAGTCTGTAAAAGAAGGACGACCTGCAGAATAACTGTAGCCACTAGTTAGCATTACTCTTGGTAAATAACCAACCTTTTGATTTTTTAAATCAAGTTCAGCCAAACGATTCTGTGTTTCTAAAATAGAATATTCTATACGATTAGCATACTTAAAGTCCTGCTGTGTTTCTGGCAATACTTCAGTAATGTTGATATCAGCCAATTTATCCGTTAACGTAATGGTTTCAGTTATCATCTTACCCATTTGAAATTTCAATAAGTGGTAGCTTAAATCTTGTAAACGCTGTACATTCTTTGCTTCAATTTTCAAATTATTCATCTGAACCTCAAGGCGTTGCACATCTATTTTTTCTGCAAACCCTTGTATATTCAATGCTCTAGTATCTCTCAATAAAGAATCTAAACGGCCTATATTTAAATCAAGCAATTTAATTCTCTCTTCGTTTACCAAAATGATATAATAAGCTTTCGTTACATTCTCTGCGGCTTGTTGCTTCGTTTGTACTAATGTTTTTTTAGATAATTCTTTATATACATCTGCAGCCTTAAGACCAAGTAAGTACGACCCATCAAATAAAATTTGGCTAAGGTTTACACCTGCTTGTGCATTATTTTTAACAGCAAAGGCAAGTGGGGTAACATCATTATCAGTGAGATTTGGATTAGTAGGGTCTAATGTTTTAGCTGGAACAAATACTTTCTGAATGATTAAGTTGTTGGTATAACCAAAATTACCATTCAGTTGAGGTAAGCCAATACCTTTTAACTCGCTCACTCGTGCCTCAGCACTTAAAATATCAATTTGAGCATTTTTGATAGAGATATGATTTTTAACAGCATAATCTACCGCTTCACGAAGAGAGTAGCTTTGCTGGGCTTTTACGATTTGTGAAGTAATTAAAATGCTAAATAACAGCAAATTACCTCTTAGAAGTTTTCTCATTGGAAGTTTACTTGGGTTGGTATTCATTATAAATTTGTGTTCCTTTATTCGTTAAAACACCTCGAATAAAATGGTCTAAAAGTTCTAATTGTACTTCTACTAGCGTATGTTGTGTAATGGAAAAAATATGAGGATCAAAACCCATTTCAATTTGTTCTAATCTCATTTTGGCAAGAATATCTATTTTGATTTCACTCCTAAAATAACCTTGCTCAATTCCTTCAACTAAGTCTTTTTTAAGGTTTTCTAAAATAAAGCGTTGTTTATGTTCCTGAAATATATTCCATGCTCTAGGATGATACTTCTTGATGTCAAACAATGTTGTTGGATTTACCTCCGAAAATGCCTGCTTGATTAACTCCATTGATTTCACCATTCGTTCAATGACATTGCTAGAAGTATTGTACAAATCGTCCCATTCACATTTATCTTCTACCATTTCACCTAGAAACAATTGATACACAATATCATCTTTGTCTTCAAAATGTAGATAAATCGTTTTTTTGGAGATTCCCAATTCGTTTGCAATATCATCCATCGTAACGGACTTCACCCCGTAACGGAAAAAAAGTTCTTTAGACTTTTTGATGATTCTTTCTTTAATTTCCAATTGATATAAAAATTTGGTACGGAAACTTTAGAAACATTAAAAGTTTCTTATTGCAAAGCTATGGAAACTTTTAATGTTTCTAAAGTTTTTTATGATTTTTTTTAGAAAAGGTGAATGACTAGGATAAACGGATACAACATCAAAGACACATTAGATATTTAATATGTGTAGGTTATGTTAAATAATTGTTACGCAATGAACTTTAATCTCTTAAAAACAATTTGTATTTTTTTTATATCCCTCTTTATCCTGAATCTCAATATTTTTTCTAAAAAATCATTTTTCACATTTCATTCTTAAAAAATATACCCACTTTATCATAACCTGCCTTCTTTTTTTAGGGGATATAACACAAAAAAGACTGCCAGAAACACGATGTTTTTGACAGTCTTTTTACTTGTTGATTTATACTTTGCTAAACCAGAGACGTACATTTATAAAAAATAGTTGGAATTATCTTCCAAAATCATCTTGTAATCTAACGATATCGTCTTCATCAGATGGTTTTTCAGGATCAGTATGTTGCCAAATTTCAGCAACGATTCCCCAACCAGATAAACCAATTAAACGGTGGCGTTCGCCAGTATCCATTTGAATAAAACTTCCAGATTCCAGTACTTTTACTTCTTCTGATTCTTCGTCGGTATCACTAATTTTTACGCCGACAGTTGTACCTGCAATTACTTTCCAGATTTCAGCACGACGGAAATGATATTGCCAAGACAAACGTTTTTCAGGGGCAACAACCAAAATTTTCGGTGACAGCTTATTAGTAATTTGAATTTCAGACATTTCCAAATGTGGAAAATACTTCGCTGCAAAAGCTGGTGCTTGTGCTTCATCAATCACGAAGAAACCTCCCCAAGGGCGAGTTTGGTCTTGCTTTACAACAGTAAAATTTTCCTCTGCCAAAGCAGCAGCAATTTGTTCAAAGATAGATGCCTTATCAGCATCTTGAGAAAGGGTAAGATTCATAAGGTTTGACAGTTTTTTGAACCACAAAGTTAAACTTTTTGCATAAATTCCTTTTCAAAGGAAAAAACTATTTGCAGATTCTAGGCTTATCTTTGTTGAGTACTTCTATCAAATAAGAATAATAAACTATTAAATAGCATTTTAAAATGAATGGATTACTGATTGTGATGGCGGACTCTAATACTTTCGATGGCAATCTTTCTCCGATTGCGATTGACAGAGCATTAGGTGCTTTAAAATTCCTGAAAAATAATCCTGAATTTCATGTGCTTTGTACGGGCGGTTTTGGTAGTCATTTCAATACTTCAGAATATCCACACGCACAATATTTACAGAATTTTTTAGTAGAAGAAGGTATTGCACATAATCGTTTTGTGGAGTTTGCTCTTGGCGAAAATCTGATGGATGATATACAACTTTGCCAAAGAATTATCAATCGTTACGAGCCAGACATGGTTGCTGTTATTACTTCGGATTTTCAAGTAGAAAGAATCCGTTTTACTTTCCAAAAGTATTCCGATTATCAATTCTTCATTTTCTTAGAAGTAAAATCAAATTTGTATGAGGAAGAAATGGAAAGGTTAGTCAGACTTGAACAACAAGCCTTGAATCGCTTGAGGTTTTTACCATAAACATGAGTCATCCCGAACTTTTCCTAACATTGTGCGTTTTGGAGACAATTTGAGAGGTTTTCTACTTATTATTGTCAGTCCTTACTTTTCTTGTCTTGAAACAAGAAAAGTAACAAAAGAAATTCAAGAATTCCTAAACTCGCTACCGCTCAAACAGTAGGAATTCGTTGTTCATCAATCATAAAAAAGCGGTCGAAATTAGTTTTCCGACCGCTTTTTTATTTCAAAATTCGTGATGACTCATCTTGAATTTCCTTAAAATTTATTGCTTCTCAGCATACTTCGCTTTTCCTTCATCCAAAAATTTCACAAAGGTTTCAACGTTTGAATCAAACGCTTTGGGAGCAGCCAAAGTACCTTTTTCATCATTTGGATTTACCAAACAATAATATGGCTGTGCATTTCCGTTAAATCTTACAATTTGAAAATCTAAATTCTGGTCGCCCATTGAAGTTTTCTCTTGTCCATCATCTTTAGAAGTGTACCATTTTTCTTTGGGTAATTCCGTTTTGTCATCCACATACAAAGCCACCACTACATAATCTTCTTTCAAACGTTTTAACACTGCTGGATCCGACCAAACGTTTTCTTCCATCTTTCTACAATTCACACAACCGTGACCTGTAAAATCTATAAAAATTGGTTTATTTACTTTTTTAGAATATGCTACAGCTTCTTCATAATCAAAAAAGCCTTGAAGCCCGTGTGGCAAAGTAAGGAATTCGCTGTATTTCGGCTTAGGGAAATTTGCATCACCTTCAGATTTCACGGAAGAACCTGACGAAACAAAATCTTGCGTAGTAAGTGGAGGCAACCAACCAGCCAAAGCTTTTAGAGGTGCACCAAACATTCCGGGAATCATGTAAACCACAAAAGCAAAAACCAAAATTGCCATTAACATTTTTGGTACGCTTACTTTATCAGTTTTATCGTCATGAGGTAACTGGATTTTTCCTAATAAATAGAAACCAATCAAAGCGAAAATCACAATCCATAAAGCCAAATAAACTTCTCTATCTAAAATTCCCCAGTGATATACTTGGTCGGCTGTACTTAAAAATTTAAGTGCTAAAGCCAATTCTAAAAAGCCTAAAATTACTTTTACTGAATTCATCCAGCCACCAGATTTTGGCAAGTTTTTCAACCATTGTGGAAAAATAGCAAACAAAGTAAATGGAATTGCGAAAGCTAATGAAAAGCCCAACATACCAATAATAGGCTTAATGATTTCGCCTTGGGCAGAAGCAATCAAAATTGAACCAGCCACTGGACCAGTACAAGAGAAAGAAACTAAAACCAAAGTAAATGCCATGAAGAAAACTCCGATGATTCCACCTCTATCCGACTGAGCATCTATTTTATTGACAAAATTGGAAGGTAAAACAATTTCAAACCAACCCAAAAATGAAATTCCGAAGAAAACAAAAATGACAAAAAACAGCATATTAGGAATCCAATGAGTACTTAGCCAATTCGCAAAACCAGGCCCAGCCAATGCTGCTATTAATGTACCGAATAAAACATAAATCGCTACAATAGAAAAGCCATAAAGGAATGCTAATTTTCTACCACCTTTTTGTTTCGTGAAAAAACTTACCGTCATCGGAATAAGCGGATACACACATGGTGTTAATAATGCCAATAAACCTGCTCCAAAAGCTACCCAGAAAAAAGTAAAAAGTGATTCTTGTGCTACAGGCGTTTCTTCAACGGTTGTTTCAATTGGTGCTTCTGTTTTTGCAGAAGTCAATTTGTCTGTTTGGGTGACAGAATCTGTTTTCGCTAAAACGGTATCTTTATTAATAACTGGCGAAACAACTGTGGTTTCTGTTGGCTTTACTACCTTTTCTTCAATTTCATTGCTGTTTTTTTTTTCAGCTCCAACTAAAGAGAAAGTACCTTTTACAGGAACACATTGACCTGAAACATCTGAACACGACTGGCTATCGTAAGCACCTTCAATCAGAAATTTCTCTTTCAAAACCTTGACACTTTGGCGAAATGTTGCTTTGTGTTTGAAGTAAGTATATTCACCATTCCAGATTTCTTTATCGAATTTCTTTGATGGATTAATAGCTTTCAAGCCTCCAACAGCCTCATAAGTATCATTCGACTTTAATTTAATCGTCGTAACGGTTGGACCTAAATCTTCACTAAAATCTGAAGAATACAAATACCAATCATCTTGGATATTGACGGTAAAAACGATGTCAACCGTTTCTCCAACAATAGGATTTGCTTTTGATAAAGCCCAAGACCATTTGGCAGGTGTAACTTTTTGTGCAGAAATTGTTACTGAACAAACAAGTAAAATAAATAAACTAAAAAATAACTTTTTCATCTGTTGATAGATTGTATAATATGCTTAATTTTTTAAACAGTCATTTGTGGCTGTGAGTTCTTTCTATCTTTTTAAAAATAACTCATTGAAACTTTGTATTAATTCAGCCTCAAATTTAAAGTAAATCAATTTGGATAATTGTCTTTAAAATGACCTTCTTTCGATTATTGATAACAAAAAAGGCTAAATTTTCTCAAATTTAACCTTTTAAATAATTGTCTCTATTGAACTAGTTCATTTTCTTCAAATTCTCTTTAAAGACCTTCGTGAATTTTTCCAATTTTGGTTTTATCACTACTTGGCAATAAGGATTATGTCCATTCAGTTCATAATAATCTTGGTGATAGTCTTCAGCGGGATAAAATACAGAAAAAGCGGTAATTTCTGTAACGATTGGATTCGGGAAAACATGTTCTGCATTCAATTTTGCTTTCCAAATCTCTGCTGTTTTTTTCTGTGCTTCGTTATGATAAAAAACCGCTGAACGATATTGCGACCCTTCATCAGCACCTTGGCGATTCAAGGTAGTTGGGTCATGTGTTTTCCAGAAAATTTCTAAAATTTTATCGAAAGAAATTTTCTTTGGGTCGAATGTTACTTGTACTACTTCTGCATGACCAGTAAGCCCTGTACAAACTTCTTTATAAGTTGGATTTTTTACTTGTCCACCAGAGTAGCCCGACTCTACTTTTACAACCCCTTCAACTTGTTGAAAAATGGCTTCTACACACCAAAAACATCCTGCTCCGAACGTCACTACTTCTGTTCCTTCAAGATTGACTTTTTCATTGTTCATTTTTTCTGTATTTTTCTGATTATCAGAACCTTTAGCACATGAAATATTTACGAGCAATGTAAATATTCCAAGAAGTACAACATTAATTTTCGATTTCATTGTTGATAACGTTTAAAACTTGATGTAAGTTTGTATTTTTTATGAAAGAATTCTGTTTGATAACAATTTAAATTGATAAAGAATGCTTTCATCTAAAAGAATATCCAAAGATAATACCAATTAAAAAATTAGATTGTCTGATGAATGACATACTTACGAATACAAAACCACCAAAGACTCCAAAAAGTTATCTTCTAGTTGTTCAGCAACGTTGGCAAGATGCTTTAAAAACGAATGGATTTATCATTAAATTACTAACAACACTTAGTATAGCCTTTTTTGCTGCCCCACAATTTCCTCCATATTTCATCAATATTCAAAAGCGTGAAGGTGCTTATCTTTCTGATTTTGTATTAAATCATCTTCCTGCGGTTGATGTTTCAACACCCATTTTTGCTCTTATTTATGGGATGTTGATTTTCATGCTTTGTAGAGTATTGGTTAAACCACAGTTATTTCTACTTTTTACGATAACGTTTGTCATTGAAACCGTCTTGCGGATGTCAACTATTTATTTTTTTCCTTTGAATCCTCCTTTAGATTTAGTTCATCTTCACGATACGTTTGCTGAATTACTTATCTATGGAGACAAAGAACCTATCACAAAAGATTTATTTTTTTCGGGGCATACTGCAACGATGGTGATGATTTGGTTGTTTCTTGAAAAACCTTGGGAAAAAGCTTTAGCGGTTGTAACTGGTGTCTCTATTGCTGTTTTGTTATTGATTCAACACGTTCATTATACGGCAGATGTAATCGGTGCGTTTTTCTTTACAGCACTTTCTTATGTGATTGCTCGTTATATCAACAAACAAAAATGGCAAACAACTTGTACAGTACTATTAGTCTTTCTAGTACTTTTAGAAACCATTTTTTGGCTTGGAAGTAAAATCGTTTAAGTCCAAAAATCATAAACCTTTGTATTTTAAGGAAATGATAGAAAATATATTAATTAAACCTTTAATTTTGCAAGTCATAAATTAGTCCTTTTCGGAAAGTTATCCATCCTAGCACTAATGATTGTGAATTAACAGAGGTAAATTGTAAATTTTCTAATGAAAAATTTACAATTTGATTACATTCAATTAATTTGCATTGTTTTACCAGAAAAAAGAAATCATTTTCATTTTTCTAAAACTAAGTAAAGGTGGTTCTGCCCAACTACGTTTACGAAGCGATTGTCAAAATCGTTTAGCTTTATTTTGTACAATTTTTTATAAAACTGGTTTGGTTGAACAAATTAGTTTTGTATCAGGAACTTTTCATCAAACATAGTTCTTGCAAACCACTTTAATTCAGGGTAAAAATATGGTAAAGTTTGAGTCGAAAACCTTCCAATTGGGAGAGAAACTAACACAGGAGCAGAAAGAGTATTTCCGCAAGTATGGTGTAATTCAATTTAAAAATTTCATTAATGCTGAAACGATTCAAACGTTTATCAGCGAATTAGATAAAATTGAAAAGCAATGGTTGGCTGATGGCATTGAGAAAATCAATGGTATTCCGTTGAAGTTTGGTAAAGACGAACACGGCAACAAAATGATTCAAAGAATGTGCTTTACAAACAAGTACAGTACTTTCTTGGGCGAGTTTTTAAAAGACCCACGTTTACAATTATTAGTTGAATTATTAGCACCTTATGATGGTCGTATTAGCGATAACGAAAAAGATGGACTAGTTTTCAACCATTATGTAAATGCACCAAACAGTAAATTCACACAAATGGGATGGCATACAGATAGCCCTCGTGATTTATTTCTAGGTCAAAAAATTCTTCCAATGTTAAACGTTGGTGTACACTTAGATAATTGCCCAAGCACGAATGGTGGCTTGAGAGTATTGCCAGGTACACAAAACCAAAGTGTTTTAAAGCTTTTATTTGGTAAAAAACAGTTTATTGATCATACTCCAGATGAAAAAGAAGTAGGTTTTGAAATTGAAGCTGGAGATTTAACAGTACATGATGGTCGTTTATGGCATCGTGTAGAGGTTTCTCCAAATTTCGGAGAAAAATCTCGTCGTAGAGTAATGTATGTACCAATTATTACTGGTAAATACATGCCAAAAAACGAAAACAGCAAAACACCATTTTATCACCGTTTTGCAAAAGTAGTTCAGAAATAAGGAATTGATTGAATATAAAAAAGCCTGCGAAAGTAAAATTTCGCAGGCTTTTTTGATGTACTGTTATCAGTAAAACTTCATTTACTTCGATAATTTCGCTTTTACAAAAGCAAAAATCATTGGTAAAACCGAAATGGCAATAATACCTAAAACTACTTTTTCAAAATTGTGTTTTACCCATTCGTTATTCCCTAAAAAATAACCCAATAAAGTAATAGAAGTAACCCAAAGTATAGCACCCAAAACACAAAAAGTAATATAAGTACTGTATTTCATACTTCCTGCACCTGCTACAAATGGTGCTACTGTACGAACAATCGGCACAAAACGAGCCATGATAACGGTTTGTCCTCCGTGTTTTGCATAAAATTCTTCGGTTTGTGTAATGTGTGCACGTTTCAAGAATAGAATTTTATCCTTCGACTTCACGAATTCACTAAAGTATTTTCCAATAAAATAATTCACATTATCGCCCAAAAGTGCTGCACCAATCAACAACGGAATCACAAAAGTAATTTCAATTTTACCAGTTGCCGAAGCCAAAACACCTACCGCAAAAAGCAGGGAATCTCCTGGTAACAAAGGCATTACAATTAATCCAGTTTCAACAAAAATAATCAAGAAAAGTAATCCGTAAGTAACTGTTCCGTGTTCGCTGATAAAATCAGAAAGTGCGGTTAATGGGTCTTTGAGGAGTTGCAAAAAAAAGTTGATAATTTCCATTGTGTTTTTTGGGTTTGTTAGTAAGTATTATACATTAAAAATCAGTTATGAGAAAAGGGATTTCTTGAACTCGCCTTGACTGATAACTGATTCCTACCTATTTGTTGATGTGAAGAGTTTACTTATCTAAGAAATGTGTAAAAGTATCACCTCTTAAACCCAGACGAATCGTTTCTAAAGAAATTACTTCGTGTGGGGCAATGTTTCCAACGTTTACGTTAGCTCCTACCAATTTCACAAACCATACTTGTTGAGATTTTTGTGGAGCTTCCCAAATAATTTTTTCTTCTGGAATTTCTGTTAGAATTTCTTCTACCAATCCTTGACGGACTTCACCAGATGCACGGAACAAACCTACATTCCCACCTTCACGAGCTTCACCAATTACTTTCCAAGCACCCGCTTCTAATTCAGCCTTCATCAATTTAATCCATTTGTATGGAGGAATGATTTTAGCTTCATCTTTAGAACCTACTTCTGAAAGTACAGTTACTTGTTGACATAAAGTTCTGATATATTCGCATTTATCATCTTGTTCCATTTCTAAAGAACCATCAGAAACTTCTGCGTACTCCATTCCGAACTCGTCTAAAATACGACGGTACTCATCAAATTGATTACGAATAATAAAAGCTTCAAATAAAGTTCCTCCGAAATATACTGGAATACCTGCAGACTTATAAACTGCTAATTTTTCCTTCAAATTTGGTGTTACGAACGAAGTAGCCCAACCCAACTTTACAATGTCGGTATAAGCAGCACTCGTCTCCAAAAAATCCTCTATTTGTCTGATACTTAGACCTTTGTCCATCACCATTGTGTATCCTTTTTGGCGTGGTTTAGTAGTTCTCTCAGGAATTTGAGTAAGTGGATAATTCATATTTTTGCTATCGGTTATCAGTTGTCACCTATCGTTTTTCTTATCTAAATTCCTCCATAAATCCTTAAAAAAAAGCATATTATTGAATCAAGACAAGAACGTGAATTGCAAAATTAAATATATCCTTTTTATCCCGCAAATTAGAATGTTAATATATTGTGTTAATTCAATACCTACGACACATAAACAACTCAATAACAGCTACTTAATATTTTTTGAAAAATAATTTTTCTTAGATTTATTAAATTAAAACAAAAAGGTGTTTTTTTTATAAACACTGTTCATTATTTTTACCTACATTAATCTTTAAATGTTATAAATATGAAAAACCTTATCAATACGCTTGTCATACTTTTGTTAGTAGTGAATGTCAGCAAAGCTCAATCTGTTAGTAAAGATGCTATTTTGGGTGAATGGCTTTCACAGGAAAAAGATGGTAAAGTACTCATCTTTAAACAAGGAGAAAAATACTTTGGAAAAATTTCTTGGGGAAAATCAACAGGTAGAAAAGACAGTAAAAATCCAGATGCTTCTTTAAGAAACAGAGACATCATTGGTTCAACCATTTTAAAAGATTTTGTTTTTAAAGGAAAAAATTGGGAAGATGGCACCATCTACGACCCCAACAGTGGCAAAACGTACTCTTGCACTATGAAATTAAAAAATGATGATGCTTTGGAAATCAGAGGTTATGTTGGGATTTCACTACTGGGAAGAACAACTTTGTGGACAAGAGTAAAATAATTTTTCAACAGAAGAAAAATAGATTTTACGGCATTGGGTAAAATATAACGCTAAAAATGGGAATTACTGAGAGAAAAGAAAGAGAAAGACAAGAAATGCGGTCTTTGATTTTAGAAGCCGCACAGCAAGCATTTATTGAAGAAGGCTACGAAAAAGCTTCAATTCGTGCGATTGCCGACCGTGTAGAGTATAGCCCAGCCACGATTTATTTATATTTTAAAGACAAAAGTGAGATTTTCTTTGCCGTACATGAATTAGGTTTTGAAAAATTAATTCAGGAAATGACCAATGCCGTGGAAGGAATCGAAAATCCGATTGAAATCCTACGCCAACAAGGATATGTTTACATGAAATTTGCATTAGAAAATCCTGAAATGTACGATTTGATGTTTATCATCAATGCCCCAATGGAGGTAGAAAATCAAGAATGGGTTTGCGGGCATAGATGTTTTGAATTGTTGTGTTCAACGGTTCAACGTTGCATTAATGAAAAATTGATTAAGATAGATAATTTGGAAGTAGCCGCAATGTCAGTCTGGTCGTTTATGCACGGCTTGGTTTCATTGAAAATTAGAAATAGATTTAAAACTTTTCCACAAGAACACATTCAGCATTTGATGCTTGCTTCGGTGGAACAAATGATTGAACTCATCCAACATGAATAATCCTACTTTAGACATTTTTAAAAGTTTTATCGGCAAACGTGTTGCCGAAAATAGTCCCTCTCCCATTTCAAAATGGTTGGATGGTACTTTAGTAGCCGTTGAACATGGTTCGCTTACTATCGAATTTGTTGTTCAGAAAGAAATGTGCAATCCTGCTCATATTCTCCACGGTGGAATAGCCGCTACGATGTTGGATGATATTATTGGAATGACGATTTTTAGCATGGGACACACCGTTTTTTACAGTACGGTCAATCTTTCTGTCGATTATTTATTTTCTGCTAAAATTGGCGAAAAGCTGGCTGTTAAATCAAAAATCATCAGAGTAGGTAAAAAAATTGCCCACGCTGAAGGTGAAATACGCAACGAAGACGGACATTATATTGCAAAATGTAGTACCAATTTGGTAGCCACCAGCAACACGATTAAATCTTAAAACACATAAAAAGCACAGATTTTCGGAAAAGTGCTTTTTTATTTGACTCGTCACTAAACACTGTTTATAATTTAATTAACGTTTATGAAAACATTTTTTTTAAACATCGTCTCAACGATTCGAGCCAATAAAAGGCTTTGGGTACTCTTCCTGACTTTGGCGAAAGTATCAAGTACGTCGGCTCAATCAAACATGCTGAACGAATACGTTCAAGAAGGTTTAAGAAACAGCCAGACGCTCAAACAACAGCAATTTTCTTTGCAAAAAGCTGTGTACGCACTCGAAGAAGCCAAAGCTTTGTTTAAGCCCAATATAAGTTTCAATACTACCATTTCAGCAGCTCAGGGTGGTAGAAAAATTGAAATTCCAGTCGGGGATTTGGTAAATCCAGTTTACACAACGCTAAACGCTTTGACGAACTCGACAAAATTTCCTCAAATCTCAAATACTTCTGAACAGCTTGTACCAAAAGATTTTTATGATTTACGCTTCAAAACTACGATGCCTATATTGAATGCCGAAATCAAGTATAACCAAGCCATCAAAAAAGAGCAAATCAGCGTACAACAAACTGAAATTCAAGTTTATAAAAGAGAATTGGTTCGTGATATTAAAATTGCCTACTTCAATTACTTAAAAGCAACAGAAGCTATAAAAGTATATGAAAATGCTTTGAAAATTCTACAAGAAAGTGAAAGAGTGAATGAAAGTTTGATAAAAAATGGTTCGGCAAATCCAACGGTTTTGGTGCGTACTCGCAATGAAATTTCAAAAATTGATGCAGAAATCAGCAATGCAAAAGGCAATCAGTTGAACGCTTCGGCTTATTTCAATTTCCTTTTGAATAAAGATTTCAATGCAAAAATTGAGATTGACAATTTAGATACTTCTGTACTAAACCTCAATTTGGAAGAAGGACATCGAGAAGAATTAGACAAAATTCAGGCGGGAATTAATATCAACAAACAACTCGTTGGCTTGAGTCAGTCTTACAAAAAACTAAAAGTTGGAGCTTCTTTAGACCTCGGTTCACAGGGACGATTTGCCCACATTGCGAGTAGCGATAAAAACTTCTTCAATCCCAATGCCTTTGTGTTAGTTGGTGTATCTTTTGATTTACCCGTTTATTCTTTCGGCAGAAATCAATTAAAAGTAAAACAAGCCGAAATGGATTTGGCAGCTTTAGACACGCAAGCACAACAAGTAAAAAATCAATTAGCATTACAAGCCGAGACGGCTCAGAACTCACTAAATTCAGCCAAAAAAGTCTATGAATCAAAAGCTTCTCAGATTTCAACAGCCGACCGTTATTACCGTGATATGTTGCGTAGATACAAAGAAGGAAGTTTGAATTTTATCGAACTTTTGGATGCTCAAACCCAAATCACCACCGCACAATTACAACAATCCATTTCATTATTTGATGTTTGGCAGAAATGGGTAGAAGTAGAAAGAGCCAAAGCCAGTTACGAACTAAAATAACCCTAAAACACAAGTAATCATGTTTAAGACTATCAAAAATCTTTATAGAAGTATTACCGAAAAAGATAATATTGTTTCAAAACCAGCTTCGGCGAAAGCTCCCAAAAAATCATTTTATGATTTGAAAATCAAGAATTTAACGGGCAAAAAAGAAATCAATTTTTCAGATTTTGCTGGTAAAAAAGTACTCTTAATCAACACGGCTTCAAAATGTGGCTACACACCACAGTATGAAGATTGGCAACAATTCCACGAAAAATTTGGTGATAAAGTAGTAGTCATTGGTTTACCTGCCAACAACTTTTTGGCACAAGAATCTGGAACGGCTTCACAAATTGAAGAATTTTGCCAAATGAATTATGGCGTTTCATTCACGATTACCGAAAAAGTAAGTGTTTCAGGCAGCGACAAAAATCCTGTGTATAAATGGCTTTCGGAAGAACAAAAAAATGGCTGGAACAACCTTGAACCAAGCTGGAATTTCTGTAAATACTTAATCAACGAAAAAGGCGAGCTAACACACTTTTTCGGCTCGAATATCAAGCCTGAAAATCCATCCTTCAAAAAAGCATTAGGCTTCTAAATCAAATTATATTTAAACACGCTAAAGAAATGAAAAAAATTATCTCGTATTCTATTGGCTTTTCGTTCATGCTTTCCCTGCTGGTGGCTTGTGGAAAAAAAGCGGAAGAAAAGAAATCGCTGGCAGATGAAGACCAAATTGCTGTAAAAATAGCCAATGTTGTGCAGGCAAATTCCAACGAAGAAATCAAAGCTTCAGGCTTGGTGGCTTCTTTACAAGAAGCACGTTTATCCTTCAAAACGGGTGGTATCATTGCCAAAATTTATGTAAAAGAAGGGCAGAATGTTGCAAAAGGACAATTATTGGCTTCTTTGAATCTGACAGAAATCAATGCACAAGTACAGCAAGCTACCGAAGGCGTACAAAAAGCTGAACGTGATTTAAGACGTGTCACTAATCTCTACAAAGATTCTGTCGCTACTTTAGAACAAGTACAAAACCTCACAACGGCATTGAACGTAGCCAAACAAAACTTTGAAATTGCGAATTACAACCAAGGTTTTTCTAAAATTTACGCTACTTCAAACGGCGTAATCGTAAAAAAACTAATGAACGAAGGCGAATTGGCTGGGCCAGGAACTCCCGTATTTTTTATGAATGCAACAGGTTCAAACGACTGGGTTTTGAAAGTAGGTGTTGCGGATAAAGACTGGACTCGCCTGCATTTGGGCGACAAAGCTACTATTCAAATAGACGCTTTTCCTGATACGCCTTTTACCGCTACGGTTTCCAATCTTTCACAAGGTGCTGACCAAAGTTCGGGTTTGTATCAAGCTGAATTAAAATTAAATACGCAAGGCAAAAAACTCGCTACTGGACTTTTCGGAAATACTTTGATTAAGCTAAATATTAGCCAACAAAATACTTCTGTACCGATTGATGCCGTGATTGAAGGCAACGGAAACGACGCTTTTGTGTATGTAGTTGAAAATGGCAAAGCTCATAAAGTAGCCATAAAAGTCATTTCGATTGATAACGACAAAGTATTTATTCAAAATACTTCAAGCCTTATTACACAAGTAATTACAGACGGTTCGGCGTATTTGGTAGAAGGAAGCAAGGTAAAAATTACACAATAAAATGTTGAGTTGTGAATTGTGAGTGATGAATTTTGAATTTTGAGTCTGGGTGGAAATTTATTAATTAACTATATAAATCTCATCACTCAGAATTCGCAACTACCAAAACTCCTCACTCACAATTCACAACTCAGCATTCAAAAGATATTGATATGAAAATCTCTGAATTCTCAGTAAAAAATTACCAATTCACGCTGGTCGTGTTTTTAGGTATTCTTTCAATAGGGATTTATTCTTTATTGAATATGCCTCGTGGAGAAGACCCTGAGTTTTCTTCTCCTCAATTTGGCGTTACGGTGATTTACCCCGGTGCATCGCCCAAAGATGTAGAACAATTGGTGGCGGATGTGGTAGAAAAACACATCAACGAATTAGATAATATTGAACGTGTTAGAACCAGTATTTTTGATGGTGCTGCCATTTTTCAAGTAGAGTACGCTTTTGAGTCTGACCCAGAAGAAAAGTACCAAGAAATTGTGCGTGAAATGAATGCCGTCAGAAAAGAATTACCTTCTGACGTGCTGGATGTTCGTATCGAAAGGTATCAACCCGATGGTGTAAATATTTATCAATTTGCCTTAGTTTCCGAAACGCTCCCCTACGCTAAATTAGAAAAATATGCTGATGATTTAGAGAAAACTTTAGAGAAAAACCGTTCGCTAAAAAACATTAAAAGTTGGGGTTTTCCCGAACGTAGAATTTCGGTAGAACTCAATCAAGCAAAATTGGCTCAGGATAAAATTCCTGTAAACAGAGTTTTGGGAGCAATTCAATCTGAAAACGTGAATATTCCGGGCGGTTCTTTGAATCTTTCAAACAAAAAATTCAATGTAAAAACTTCTGGAAATTTTAAAGATATTGAAGAAATCAAAAATGTAATCGTCTTTACAAACGGTACAAAAATCGTCTATTTAAAAGACATTGCCGAAGTAAAATATGCCTACGAAGACGAAACGCACAAAACTCGTTTGAACGGACATAGAAGTGTTTTTGTAACGGCTTGTCAGAAATTCGGACAAAACATTATTAAAGTAAGAGCTGCAACCGACCCAAAAATTGAAGCTTTTAAAAAGACTTTACCAAAGTCTGTCGATTTAGTAAAAGTATTCGACCAAGCGGAATCGGTAGATAAACGTTTGATGCGTTTTGCCAAAGATTTCGGCATTGCCATTCTTTTGGTTTTGATTACACTTTTGCCTTTGGGTTCAAGAGCAAGTTTGGTCGTAATGATTTCAATTCCACTTTCGTTAGCAATTGGTTTGGCATTACTTTACGTTTTGGGCTTTACGATTAACCAACTTTCTATAGTCGGGATGATTGTCGCACTGGGGATTTTAGTGGATGATTCAATCGTTGTCGTAGAAAATATTGAACGCTTTATGCGGATGGGTATTCCGAAAAAACAAGCAGCTATTGATGCTACCAAACAAATTAGTTTGGCGGTTGTAGGTTGTACAGTCTTGTTGATTTTCGCCTTTTTACCGGTTGCCAATTTGCCAGAAGCTGCTGGAAAATTCATCAGAAGTTTACCAATGGCTGTAAGTGTAACGGTTTTTGCATCAATGTTTGTGGCTTTGACGATTGTACCGTTTTTATCAAGTGTCATCTTGAAAAATCACGAAAACGCCGAAGGGAATTTCATTTTAAGAGGCATGAAACGTTTAATTTCAGCCACTTATGGAAAATTGATGGACTGGTGTTTACGACATCCCAAAACTACACTTGCAGGAGGAATGGGGATTTTTGTTGGTGTAATGTTGATTGCCAAATTCTTTTTGGGCTTCTCACTTTTCCCAACTTCCGAAAAACCAATGTTTTTGGTCAATGTTTCAACGCCAGTTGGAACAAACCTAAAAGCGACCGACGAAGTAGTACGTTTTGTAGAAAATGAACTCAAAAAAGAACCAGAAATCAAAAACATTGCTTCCAATATCGGTAGAGGAAATCCAAGAATTTATTATAACGTAATTGGTGGAGCAGAATCTGAGACCTTTGGTCAACTTTTCGTGCTTTTGCATGATGTTGAAACCAAAGAGAAAAAAGCCATTATCGACCGATTGAGAGGAAAATTAACGAATTATCCAAATGCCAAAATTGAAGTAAAAGATTTTGAACAAGGGCCGCCGTTAGAAGCTCCAATTGCTTACAGAATTTTTGGAAATAATTTAGATAGTTTAAGAATCATCGCTGGACAAGTTGAAAGGATTTTGGCAGCTCAAGAAGGTTCAATTTATACCGACAATCCGCTAAAAGTACAGCCAACAGATTTAAGAGTACACATCAACAAAGAAAAAGCAGGTTTGATGGGCGTAAATATTTCCGACATCGACCGCACAGTTCGTCTGGGAATTGCTGGCTTGAACGTTGGTACTTATCGTGAAGAAGGACAAATTGATGATTATAATATCAATGTTTCGATTCCGAGAACTGGAGCAAAACAAGGTTTTGAAGTTTTTGAAAATTTGTACGTAAACAATGCCTTAGGTACAGCCATTCCTTTAAAACAGTTGATAGAAGTACGTTTTGAAACTTCGCCCAACCAGATAAAACACTATAATAAAGACCGTTACGTAACAATTTCTACTTTCTTGAAGTCAGGTTATAACACGGCAAAAGTAAACCAAGAGTTGATTCAGAAGCTGAATAAATTCAAATTCCCGAAAGGATTTTACTATACTGTATCGGGCGAAGCAGAAAATGCAGAAAAATCTTTTGGAGGCATAGGGGTAATTATCTTGATAACTGTCTTTGGCATGATTGCTATTCTTATTCTTGAATTTAGGAATTTCAAATCAACGCTTATTGTACTTTCTGTAATTCCTTTGGGAATCGTTGGTGCAATCGTAGGGCTATTAATTGCTGGTGAAAATTTATCATTTACAGCCGTGATTGGTTTTATCGCCTTGATTGGTATCGAAATCAAGAACTCGCTTTTACTTGTAGATTTTACCAATCAGTTGAGAGAAGACGGAATGGAATTAGACGAAGCCATTCACCAAGCAGGTGAAATTCGTTTTGTACCCATTTTATTAACTTCTTTCACAGCCATCGGAGGTTTAATTCCGCTAATTATCGAATACTCTGATTTGTATTCACCTTTGGCAATAGTACTCATTGGCGGTATTACAAGTTCTACTTTATTGGCTCGTTTGGTTACGCCAGTAATGTACAAATTGTTACCACCAACGATTCATAGAAGAACTGAACTGGCATAGTTATTTGCACAACGGTTCAAGGAATACTTTTTCAATAGCATCGAGCGTTCTAACAGAGAGAATTTTATCTATTAAATTAAAATTTTAAATCCATGAAATTCAGCACGAGTAAACTAATTCAATTTTTATCACGGCATTTCTATATTAATCCGAGATTAATTGCTCCTCAGAAACGCTTTTATGCAGATTTGGGAATGAACTCTTTGGAATTCCTTGAATTGATTGTGCATTTAGAAAACACTTACGGAATTGTTTTGCCAGATAATGAAGTTGATAAAATTCAGACAATCAAACAACTCTCAGAAGTAATGGAAGCGAATCTTGTTCGTGTAGAAGCTTAATCGGCTAAGAATTAAGCACTTCAATATGTATTTTGGAATAGTTTAACATAAATTTAATCTTGTCCAAAATCATTTAATAATTATCAAAAAAGGGTTAGCAATTCACTTGCTAACCCTTTTTTAATAATTAAATTTTAACCAGCAATTTCGTTCAATGCCTTCACAAAAGCGTCTAATTCTGCTATTGTTGTATATAAATGTGGCGTTACTCTTACGCCCATTACATTGGCTTTTTGATTGGCAATTGCTACCGTGAAGATTTTGTATTTTTCAAAAAGTAATTTAGATAATTCCGAAGGCGTTTTTCCTTTTACGCCTACATTGGCAATACCACAACAACGAAAAGCTTCTTTTGGCGTATTCAGCATGATATTCGGGTTGTCTCGTACTTTATCTGTCCAGTATTTTTGAAGGAATCTCAAGCGTGCTTCTTTGCGTTGAATACCAATTTTTTGATGGAATTTAATAGCATCTTGTATCGCCAAATCAGTTGCTACGGGAATTGTTCCTGTATGATTTAACTTGCGAATATCATCATCGGCAAAACCCATATCGCCGTACAATTGCCAAATTTGTTTAATTTTATCTTTCCTCACATATAAAATTCCAGCTCCAAGCGGATTTCCGAGCCATTTATGCAAACTACTTCCATAATAATCGCAACCGCCAAGGTCTTCAATTTTAAAATCTAAATGTCCGAAAGCATGAGCTCCATCCACCATTACTTCTACGCCGTGGCGATGTGCCATTTCTACGATTTTTTTTACAGGTAAAATTTGTCCTGTAATATTTATCAAGTGACAAATCATCAACAAACGAGTTTTGGGTGTAATGGCTTTTTCGTAAACCTCTACAATTTCTTCATCTGATTTGGGATGGTTTGGTACAGAAACCATTTTATTGACAATGCCATATCTGCGAGCCTGCAACTTAAACATATCCAACATTGCTCCATAATCTTGTTCTGCCATAATGGCTTCGTCGCCTTCTTTCCAAGAAAATCCTGCGATAATTGTATCCAAAGATTCGGTCGTATTTCTGGTAATAATCAATTCTTCATGCGAACAGCCCAATAATTCCGCCAATTGTTTTCTGGAAACCAATTTATCATCAAACTGACGAGTACGCATATAATAAGAAGAAACCTTATTTACATCCCGAATATGCTGAATATAAGCCTCTAATACTTCATTGGAAGCCAAAGAATAATAGCCATTTTCGAGATGAATAAAATTATGTGTGAAATTGTAGGCTGTTCTGATTTGTTGCCAAAAAGCCTCATCTTCCGCCAATTTTTGAGCTGGAATCTGTGCAGATTTGGCTAAAAGGGTTTCAACACCAAGCATTGAAACCGCAGAAATACCTGTAAATGTTTTTAAAAACTGACGTTTGGAGAGGTTTGGCATTGTTTGAAGTGAAGGATTTTTGGAGTTATTAATTTTAAAATCAACGAAGTATGATAAAATACTTCTCTTGAAATTACAGAATTTATGCAAGAAGACAAAATCGCATGGCTTTCAATAAAAGCATCGTAAATTGCATAAGTATTTTGTAATCTTATTCTGAATGTCCCAAGAATTTCCGCCACTTCCTATACTTTTTCAAGACGAACATTTTGTTGCTATTAACAAACCGCATAATTTATTAGTCCATCGGTCTTCTATCGCTGCCGATGAAAGTGTTTTTGCCTTGCAATTACTCCGTGACCAGTTGAACTGTTGGGTAAGTCCATGCCATAGATTAGACCGCAAAACTTCGGGCGTTTTACTCTTCGCTCTTTCTTCCGAAGCCGACAAAGAAGTAAAAAGGCAATTTGAAGCTCACACCATTCAGAAAAAATACTTGGCTTTAGTAAGAGGTTATTTGCCTGAATCGGGCATGACCGACCGACCATTGGAGCGAGAAAAAGGAGGTTTTCAGGATGCCATAACGCACTTTAAATGTTTACAACAAGTAGAACTCCAGATTGAAGTAAGTCGCTACCCAACTTCTCGTTACTCATTGGCAGAAATTTCGCCAGAAACGGGAAGAATGCACCAAATTAGAAGGCATTTTGCCCAATTAAGGCATTATTTAATAGGCGATAAAACTTACGGAGAGTGTAAGCATAACAAAATGTTTGAAGAGAAATTCAATTTACATACGATGCTTTTGCACGCCAGAGAATTGGTTTTTGAACATCCTTTTACCAATGAAAGTACCCGAATTGTTGCTCCGATGAACGAAGAATTTATCCGAGTACTTTCAGCAATTGGCATGAATACCACTGGACTGTAAGGAAATTTAGATATTTCCGCTTACTTCTTGAATGGTAGCTACCAAACGAGTGTAGTACAAAGTGGTAGTGGCTTCAAAACCAGAATCAGTTCCCAAAATCATCCAAATATTACCATTTGCGTCTGTTTTAGCAGAAATTACCCCTGTTTTTCTGATTAATTTGTACTCGCTTTTATCAGTACCATTAGCGATATTGCCAAATACTTTCATATCTTCACCATTGGTAGCTTGTTGCATTTTTTTAATATTCATGGTATAATGCTTTGTAGTACTGTCAAGCACTTTTTTAGGTTCAATGGCCGTAAAACCTAAACCAAAATAAACACTTCCACCTGGTGAACCACCTACTCCCATAAGATTTGAAGGAGCATTAGAAGCAAGTTCTACTTCAAAACTAATCGTGTATTTTTGATTAGCTTTCAACCCTGAATACTTTCGGCTCAAGAACATAAACAAGTCGTCACTGTGGTTATTACCCGAAATTCTGAGTGCTTTTTTAGTCGTATCCAAAGGCATTGGTAACTTGGCTTGGCTGAACTTTAATTCATAAAAATTCTCCTCACCAACTGGATAATCAGCGAAGTCTCCTTTCCATCCTTCTACTGAAGTATTGAAGTTTTCATTGATATAAAACGTAGGAATGTAAGGTGTACTTTCCAAGGCACATGAAGATAGAATAGAGGCTACGAATACACTTAAAATGATTTTTTTCATGGTATTTTTTAAAAGTTTGTTTCACCAATGACCCTCCTCTTGTTGAAATAGTTGGAAAATACTTTTATCTTTTTTTGAATAAATTATCTATCTTTATGATAATCAACAATATATAAAATATTAAATTTCATGCTTATACTAAATTATTGACAAGCGTCATTCACTACTTAGTAAATACTTTTAGGGTAGTAATGTCATATTGAATCTGATTATTCTTTCAAAATAAAAGTATGTTTTACAAAGTTTTTCAGCCACATCCAGCTCTGCGAGAGTTTGTCAATAACATCATGGTTTTTCAATTAGACATTCCTCTACATGAAAAACCTCCTACTATTTCGTTTCCTCCTTTGGCTGAACAATGCCTTTATTTTTATCCTTTTGAAGTACCAGAAAGTGAGTATTTGACCAGCCGGAAAAAGGTAATTCTTCCACAAAGTATTCTGGTTGGGCCGCAAGTAAATCGGATAAAATTGAAAATGCCTCATCGAAACTTTACGATTAAAGTAGGTTTTCAGCCGGGCGGATTATATCGTTTATTGGGAATCCCTATGAACGAAATGATTATGGATGAATCTTTAGAAAGTACTTATTTTTTAGACAAAAACATTAAGTTCATAATTGAACAATTACAAGAAACGGCTTCCTTAGAAATGTCGCTCGAAATTGTCCAAAACTTCCTTTTGAGTAAGTTGAAAGTGCTAAAACCCAAACTTCCGCTGGACGATGTATTCCCTTTAATAAGTAAAAGTGGAGGCTTGGTAAATATTGATACAGTAGCTTCGCAAGCTTGTGTGAGTACTCGCCAGTTAGAACGTTTATTTTTACAACGCTTGGGACTTCAACCCAAATTTTTTGCCCGAATGACACGCTTCGCAAAGGCTTGGACGATTAAAGAAAAATTTCCTGATACAAAATGGACAACAATTGCCTACCAATGTGGCTATTTTGACCAAATGCACTTGATTCGAGACTTTAAAGCTTTTTGTGGAATATCACCTTCTGTTATCGAAGATGAATTCAAAAACTCTCCTTATTATCTTGGATGTCAATTTTATGACGATTAGCCTATCGCAAAAGATGTCGCATTTGTACTATTCTTAGGCAAAGCCTCAGCCTAATTTTGTAATCATAAACTTAAAAATATGATTATGAAATCTTTACTCCTCTCCTTTCTTTTGTTTGCAAGCCTATCTTTTGGCTTTGCACAAGACCGTTCACAAGACAAGATTGCTATCGAAAAACAAGTCGATGCCGTAATTAACAGTTGGAATAATCACAATTACGATGACATGAAAGAGTATGCTACCGAAGATGCCGACTGGGTAAATGTGGTAGGAATGTGGTGGAAAAACCGAAAAGAAGTACAATATGCCCATCAGGTTTTTCATAAAGTAATGTTTCAGAACACGTCTTTGAGCAAAACAAGTGTACATACCAGATTTATTACACATGATGTAGCCGTAGTTCATCTCTATTGGCACATGGGAGCTTATACTTCGCCCAATGGCAATTATTACAAAGAAGCTGAAAACTTAGCCCTGATGGTTTTCGTGAATAAAGCTGGAAAATGGCTTTTAAGCTCCGCAGAAAATGTAATTATTAACGAAGCCGCACAACAAAGTAATCCTATTAATAAAATGCCTAAAGAATAATTTAGAATATTTTTTAAGCTTATCGTTCTGAATATTAATAAATTCACTAATTTTGCAGTCCCGAAAATGAAGCTAATGGTACTTTCGTTGCGGGAATTACAAATTTTAACGTACCAATACAATGAATCAAAAAATCAGAATCAAATTGAAGTCATTTGACCACACTTTAGTGGACAAATCGGCTGAGAAAATCGTGAAAGCGGTTAAAGCTACAGGTGCAGTAGTTTCAGGTCCAATTCCTTTACCTACTAAAATTGAAAAATTCACAGTTTTGCGTTCACCACACGTTAACAAAAAAGCTCGTGAGCAATTCCAATTATGTACTTACAAGCGTTTAATTGACATTTTCTCATCATCTCCAAAAACAGTTGATGCGTTAATGAAATTAGAATTGCCTTCAGGTGTTGATGTTGAAATCAAGGTGTAGTTTTCCTTGCTTAGAACATAAAAAAATCCCTTCTAACGTTGTTAAAAGGGATTTTTTAGTTTTAGTCGATTCTTATTTCTTCAAAATCGCTAATTCAGCTTGCACGAAATTCATCAGTGAGGCAATATGCTCTTTCGAGAAATCAAAAGGAATATTGGCTGCCGCATAAATTTCTTTCATCGGTTTGGTATAACCCAGTTTTAAAGCGTTTAAATAGCCTTCTAAGCCTTTTTGCGGATTTTCTTTGTAGTTTTTCCACACGCCAATCGCTCCTAATTGAGCAATTCCGTACTCGATATAATAGAAAGGCAATTCAAAAATATGTAATTGACGATGCCACATCCAAGATTTATAATCTTCTAAGCCAGACCAATCCGTTACAGAGTCAGCAAATTTCTCATAAATACTTAGCCAAGCCGCTGTACGTTCTTCAACGCTATGCGTTGGGTTTTCGTAAATCCAATGTTGAAATTTATCCACCGTTGCTACCCACGGAAGCGTACTGAGAATATCTTCTAAATGTTGAATTTTAGCACGCTTCAATTCTTCTTCGTTATCAAAATACACATTCCAGAAATCCATCGAAATCAATTCCATCGACATCGAAGCCAATTCTGCTACTTCCGAAGGAAAATTACGGAAAGTATTCAGCATCAAATCTTTAGTCACGATTGAATGCACCGCATGACCACCCTCGTGAAGCATTGTAATTACATCACGCATCAACGACGAAGCATTCATAAAAATAAATGGGAAGCCTGTTTCTTCTAAAGGATAATTGTATCCGCCAGGTGCTTTGCCTACTCTTGATTCCAAATCCAAACGACCCATTTCTTTCATAATACTTAGGCATTCACCTAAAAATGGATCTAATTGCGTAAAACATTCAATGGTTTTGTTCAATAAATCTTCGCCACCATTGAAAGGATGTAAAGCCGCACGACCTTGGGCATCCACAGATTTATCCCACGGACGCAACTCGCTTACTTGTAAAGCATTTTTACGCTCAGTAGCTACATTATTTAAAATCGGAACAATGGTTTCAGCCACCGCTTCGTGGAAATTGAAACAATCGGCAGGAGTATAATCGAAGCGTTTTAAAGCGGCAAAAGAGTAATCACGATAGTTTTCAAAACCTGCATTCAAGGCAATTTGATGACGCAAAGCCGTCAGTTTATTGAAAATTTCGTCCATCTTTTCATGGTCTTGAAAACGACGTTCCTGAATTTTTCTATAAACAGATTCTCTTAAAGTACGGTCGGTATTTTCCAAGAAAACGCCCGCTTGTTGTAGTGTTTTAGTTTGTCCGTCCAATTCAACCGTCATTGCTCCTACCGTTGCTTGGTATTGGCTTGAAAGGTTTTGAATTTCTGTAAAAAGAGCAATGTTTTCATTTCTAAAAATCTCAGTCGATTTTTTCATTCCTCTAATCGTGATGTCAAAACCAGTTTCGGTTAATTCATCCAAGAACGAATTTTCAAGTGTTTTTTTGTTCAACACATCGTCATACTCAGCTAATTGCGGTTGAATTTCCGTCACGAACTGGTCGAAATGAGCTTTAATTTCCTTATCGCCCGTATCGCAAGTCATTTTGATATAACGCCAAGCGAAGTTTTCCGAAAGATAACTTTCTAATTCAGAGCGGTCAGTAAAAAATTTGCGTAAATCGTCAATGTTATTAATAGAACGCTCTACTAAATTATCGAATAAAGGTTTTACACTTTCCCAAGTGCTTAATTGAAAATCAGCCACCAAAAACTTACGAACTGGCGGATTAATGTTTATCGTTTTTGTCATTGTGTTTTATAAAGAAATAAGCAGCTTTTGCATCACCTTTCAAGCTACACGTATTGAAAATTTTGTTCATCAAAAGTAATAGAACTTTACTTGATTGCCCCCAATCTTAGCTAAAAATCGCCCGAAAAATGTAAATTGCATTAAAAATGAAATTTAAAATAATCCCTTTGTTTCCACAAAATTCATGTCACTCACCAAAGAACAAATCTTAAAACAATATTACGGCTACAATGCCTTTCGTCCATTACAAGCTGAAATTATCGACTGGGTACTTTACGGGCAAGACGCCATGGTACTGATGCCAACGGGTGGTGGAAAATCACTCTGCTTTCAGATTCCAGCTTTGGTGATGCAAGGCTTAACGCTGGTTATTTCGCCATTAATCTCCTTAATGCACGACCAAGTACAAGCTCTAAAAGCGAATGGCATTGCAGCAGAATACGTTAATTCATCGCTCACTTCACAAGAACAAAGTACGATAGAACGCCAATGCAAAAATGGCGAACTAAAACTTTTATATATTTCGCCTGAAAAACTTTTTACACAAGGATATTTAGATTGGATTCTTTCTTTGAATATCAGTCTTTTTGCCGTTGATGAATCGCACTGTGTTTCTACTTGGGGACATGATTTCCGACCAGAATATACCAAACTGAGTGTTTTAAAGAAAGCACTTCCAAATGTTCCGATGATTGCTTTAACCGCAACAGCCGATAAAGTAACTCGTAAGGACATTCTGACCCAACTAGGGATTCCAGAGGCTAAAATTTTTATTTCTTCTTTTGATAGACCCAACCTTTCGCTTTCCGTACAAGCGGGTCGAAATCGTATTAAAATCATTCAAAATTTCATTGCGGAGCGTCCTCGACAATGTGGAATTATTTACTGTTTGAGTCGAAAAAATACTGAAACCGTAGCTGAAGCTCTTCGGAAAGTAGGCATCAATGCCAAGTATTATCATGCTGGAATGCCAGCACAAGAGCGTTCTGAAGTACAAAATCAATTTATTCAAGATGATATTCAAGTAATTGTAGCCACAATTGCCTTCGGAATGGGCATTGACAAATCGAATGTTCGTTGGGTGATTCATTATTCGATGCCTTCAAATGTTGAAAGTTTTTATCAAGAAATTGGTCGTTCGGGACGTGATGGCTTGAAATCAGATACTTTGCTTTTTTATACTTACAATGATTTGTTGGTTAGGAAAGATATGATTGCAGATTCTGGTCTTCCCACTGAAATGAAGGAAGTTCAAGTAGCTAAACTCGAACGCATGAAGCAATACGCCGAAGCGGAGATTTGTAGAAGACGCATCCTTTTGAGCTATTTTAACGAAGAGGTTACAAACGACTGTGGCAATTGTGATGTTTGTAAAAATCCACCCATACGATTTGATGCTACGCTGATTGCCCAAAAAGCCCTTTCAGCCATTGCCAGAACAGGCGAAAACGTAGCGATGAGTATGTTGATAGATATTCTGAGAGGCTCGAACAACAGACGTATCATTGAACATAAGTACCACGAAATCAAAACCTTTGGTGTTGGAAAAGAGTTAAAAGCAGACGAGTGGGCAGACTATTTACAGCAAATGTTAAATTCAGGCGTGATGGACATTGCTTACGACGAAGCCCACGCTTATAAACTTAACAATGCGTCTTGGGCGATTTTGAAAGAAGGCAGAAAAGTACAGTTGGTACGTTACAGACCTTTTGAAGAAAAACAAGCCGAACGTGAAGCCAATATTCCAAAAGAAAAATCGAAAAGAGAAATCATTAAAGATGAGCTTTTTGAACGCCTGAGAGTACTCAGAAAACAAATTGCTGATGAAAAAAATATTCCGCCATTTGTGGTTTTCTCGGATGCTACGCTTTCGGACATGGCACAAAAAAAACCTTTGAACCAATTAGAAATGTTCAATGTTTCGGGCGTTGGCGAACAAAAATATCGACAATTCGGAGAAGTATTTTTAAAAGAAATTGGAGACTTTTTGAAAACAATTCCTAAAAGTTCAGCGACAGGAGTTGATACTTTTCATTATACTTATCAATTGTACAAAGAAGGTTTATCAGTTAATGAAATTGCTGAACAGCGAAGTCTGAATCCAGTTACCATCTTTTCGCATTTGGCAAAACTCTATGAAGATGGCGAAGATATTAACATTTCAGCATTTATTACCGAAACCGAAGTTGAGCAAATCGTGGGTGCTGCAAAAGTAATGAATGTAAAAAAAGGCGACCCAATCAAACCGCTTTTTGAAGCGATGGACGCCAAATATGAATACCATAAGATAAGAATTGCTCTTTTAATTGCAGAAAAAAATAAAATAAAGCGTTTATAAGCTATATAAATTTCGAAAAAGTAAAACTTTCACATTAATTTATATAATTTTTGTTGGTACATATATTTTTACCAAAAAATTTACTAAATTTCATCTGAAATCGTGGTCATTCATACTTACCACTAGTTAACCCCAAAAAAAAGTATTTTCATTTGCATAATAAAAGCAAGGTCTAAATTTTTTGTTTATTGAAGAGTATTATTTTCATCCGCCCAAACAGCTATTACCATACTGGTTTTAGTATTGAGTGATTATTCTACTTAGCGGCAAGATTTTACTCATGATTCATAAAAATATCATTGCCTACTTGCTCATAAACTTAATCTTCTTGTTTAAACCTCGATAATAAAATACGAAGAAACAAGAATAGAAATAGCTTTTATTCTTCGTTCACTTCCTTATCTCAAATATTATTGATTTAGGTTAAAATACTTTTTTATAATAAGCATCTAGTATAACCAAACGTTAACCATTTTTAAATTCATTAATAAAAGAGCAAAGAAACTTAAATCTTAAAGCCAAAGTAAATAAAAGTATCTAAAAATTCATTAAAATGATAGTTTGGAACAATTTATGATTAGCATACTTAAAATTAAGGTTGAAGAAAACTTTTGATTGTGTAAAATTAATATGGAAGAAATAGAAAAGCTCAAACGCCAAATAGAGCTGGAGAAACAAGCTCATCAACAAACCGAGAGTATCTTGGAGAGAAAGGCTTTGGAACTCTACGAGACAACTGAGCAACTGCAACTGCTTAATCAAAATCTTGAACAACAAGTAAAAAGTTCTGTTGATGAATTACAAAAAACTGAAAAAAGATACCGCTATTTAATAGAATCTGTTCAAGATATTATCTATAAATTATCGGTTGATGGCTTCTTCACGTACGTAAATCCTGTTGTAAAAGAAAGATTAGGGTTTACTGAAGATGAAATTATTGGTCGTCACTTCTCCACGTTAGTTTTGCCAAACTATCAAGAATCGCTCATTAATTTTTATGCTGAAATGGTTCAGAATAAGGAAGAAAGTACTTATAATGAATTTCCTATTAAAGCAAAATCAGGTAATGTTGTGTGGATTGGACAGAACGTCAGACGAATTGAAAACGATGATGAATCTGTAGAATTAGTGGCTGTTGCCAGAGATATTACTGAACGAAAAGTAACTGAAGATACTTTAAGAGCTACTCAAGCCCGATTTGGTAACTTAATATCTAATCTTCAAAAAGGAATTCTAGTTGAAGATGAAAATCGTAAAATAATTTTAGCCAATCAACTTTTTTGCGATATTTTCAATATTAACATCTCCCCCGATAATCTTATTGGAGCAGACTGTCTTTCCTTGGCAGAAGGTATAAAAGAACTCTTCAAAGAGCCAGAACAATTTGTTAATAGAGTTGAGGAGATTCTGGCAAATAGAGAAATAGTTATTGATGAACAATTAGAAACAAATGATGGAAGAATCATAGAAAGAGGCTACATCCCTATTTTCATTGAAGGAAAATATAGAGGGCATTTATACAATTATTCTGATGTAACTGATAAGTTTTTAGCCCACGAACGTCTTCGTAAAAGCGAAGAAAAATACAGAGGTATCTTAGATAATATGACCTTAGGTTTGTTGGAAGTTGATAATAACCACAAAATACTAAGAGCCTACGATAGATTCTGTGAAATGTTAGGTTATACCAAAGATGAACTTGTTGGCCAGAATGCCAAAGAACTTTTTTTACCAGAAGCCGAGGCTGACATTGTTGATGAAAGACAGGAGGAAAGAGAAGAAGGCAAAGCAAGCTCTTATGAAGTATGTCTTAATAAAAAAGATGGTACTCCTATTTGGGTGATAATCAGTGGTGCTCCGATTATTGATGAAAACGGAGAAACCGTTGCTTCAATGGGCATTCATTACGACATTACTGAAAGAAAATTACTGGAACAAGAGTTAGAAAAGGCCAAAGAAGTTGCCGAAGAAGCACGTCAAGCAGAAAAACAATTTTTAGCAAATATGAGTCACGAAATTCGTACTCCGCTCAATGCTATCATTGGTATGACGCACTTGATGTTTGATACTCATCCAACAAGTGAACAGTTTGAATACCTAGACATCTTGAAAACGTCAGCTGATTTTTTACATAGTCTTATCTCTGATTTATTGGACATGGCAAAAATTGAAGCCGGACGAATAGAAATTCACAAGCATCCATTCGATTTGGTTGGTTTGCTTCGTACAATTCAAAGAGTTTTCCAGATAAAACTAGATAGTAGCCCTGTTGAAATTAATCTTTTGACGGATGTAAAAATAAGTGGTAATTATTTGGGGGATGATTTACTCCTAAACCAAATACTATTGAACATTATAGGTAATGCCGAGAAGTTTACAGAACATGGTAGCATTGATGTAATGGTTAAACTACTAAAAGAAGAAGATGAAACTTCTTGGATTGAATTCAAAATTTCAGATACAGGTATCGGTATTCCAGCCGATAAGCTTGATTTAATTTTCCAGAAATTCAAACAAGTAGATTCGGAACAAGGTCATAAACACAAAGGAACAGGACTTGGCCTTGCCATTACCAAACAATTGGTTGAGCTTCAGGGTGGAAACATCGTGGTTAAAAGTAGAGAAGGAGAAGGAACAACTTTTATTGTTACTTTACCTTTTCAAAAATCTAAAAATGAAGTTGTTAAAAACAATCACGTCATCAAAGAGGCCGACCGCAGCTTAGAATCGTGTAAAATATTAGTTGCTGAAGATAATGCAATGAACCAAAAGTATATCAGTAGCTTATTGAACAAATGGCATTTTACTTATGTAATAGCTTCTGATGGGAAAAAAGCAGTTGACAAAGCTTCCAAAGAACGTTTTGACATTATTTTGATGGACATCCAAATGCCAAATATGAATGGATACGAAGCGACGATTAAGATACGAAATACCAAAAATCCGAATCAAGATACGCCAATTATCGCTCTGACAGCATCTGCCATGCTCGACCAAAAGAACAAAGCTTTTGAAGTAGGAATGGATAATTTTGTTACAAAACCATTTTCACCAAACCATCTTTTAAGTGTTATTCAAAATTATGTGAATACGAAGTCTGAATATGCCGTGATGATGACAGAAGAAGATGAGACAAAAGAAGTTGGCAAAATAGTTGCTCTCAACGGAGAAAACAACGTTTTCCTAGATAAAGACAGACTAAACGACCTTTATGGTGATGATAGAGAATATGCCGCAGATATTTTTCAGACTTTCATAGAAGATGTTTTACCAGATTTTGAAGAAATATCTAATTTAATTCATCAACAAGACTGGGAGGAATTAAGAAAGCTGGCTCATCAACTAAAACCAACATTAGGAATGGTTGGGCTTACTGAATTAGAACAATCGTTGATTGGTATCGAAAATCAAGCGAAAGAAAAACCAGAGTATGAAAGTTTACAATCTATGTGGAGCTTATTTCAAGTAAAATTAAAAGAAAGTATTCCTGTATTAAAAGCCGAATTAGATAAATTTCTAGCATAATAAAATTAGGCTTTCCTTTATTATTATAATCATCTAATTATCAATATATTACAAATGAAATAACCCCGAAAAAGTGTCAATACTGGCAAATTTCGGGGTTTTTCTGTATTTTGTTTCTGCTAAAAAATATAAATACAGATGCAATATACACTGTTTGATTTCGATTCTCCAAATTTTCATAAGTTGTACTTATTCAAGAATACGACGATTCTAGGGAAAATTCATCAAACTATTGATTGGGATTCTCTTGAAGAGCTTTTACCCAATAAAACTAAAGTTTGTGGAGCACCTTCATGGTTGCCAACTAAAGGACTTTTTGCTTTGATGTTCTTAAAACACTATACTTGTTTAAGTGATGAGAAGCTACTTGAAAGTTTTCACACTAATTGGGCAATGCAGATGTTCTGTGGGGTTTTACTTTCTGATAATGAAAGAATTAAGGATAATGCTTTTGTTTCTAGAGTAAGGTCTTACTTGGGAAACCATTTAGATTTGAATCTTTTCCAAAGCGTGATGATTAATAGCTGGAAGGCAGAAATTCCTGATAAAAATGTTTTATTGATGGATGCTACTTGCTATGAAGTTTATATACGTACTCCAACAGATGTAAAGCTACTTTGGGAAGCTTGTACTTGGCTCTGGGAAAAACAGATTCCTGCTTTATGCACAAGCAATAAAATCAAATTACCGAGGTCTAAATTCAAAGACCAAAAGATAAAACAGTTGACTTACAGCAAACTCAGGAAGAAGATTCATCGTAAGACCTATTCCAGAAAACGTTCACTTTTAAAGCTACTAAATAAAGGTATTTTAACACTCAACGAACTCCTAGAGCAAGTTAAATTTAAGGGATTTTTAGAAAAGGATTCAGAAGTATTTCAAACTATTAAAGTGGTTTATGAGCAACAAAAACATCTTTTTGAAGTGCCTGGAGCGAATATTAGTGACCGCATAGTAAGCATCTATAAACCTTATATTCGCCCTATTGTCAGAGGCAAAGAAAATAAACCAGTAGAGTATGGCATTAAGGTTCACATCAATCAAGTTGGCGGAATTAACATCATTGAACATGCAAGTCATAATGCTTTTAATGAGTGTAAAAGGCTTAAAGATAGCATAATAAGACATCAGACAATGATTGGAGAATGTACTCATGTAGCAGCCGATGGGATTTA
>NZ_JACHKT010000020.1 GCF_014204325.1 Arcicella rosea | reverse complement strand
TGGATGAAGTTGCAAAGCAACCTCTCCTTCAAGAATAGCAAATATAAAAATAATTATAATCAAATAATAGGATTTTAAGACAGTACCTCAAAGCTAAATATCCAGTAATTTCTTAACTTCAGTTCTTACTTTCTCCTCATTATCAAACCAATATTCTTCTAAAAGTGGAGCGATTTCTAGGTTTACAATGCGGCGATACCATTTTCGAGTATCTGCTTCATTAGCAAAAGTTGAAAAATAACTATGCCCAATCTGAAATCCTTTTTGCAGGTTTTTATCATTAGAAATCACTTGATTTAGCAGAGTAATTGCTTTACTCAATCTTTCTGCAAAGCCTTTCTCTACTCCTTTTTGAACCAAATACGTGATAAACTTTTGATTGAAAAGTGGTTCTAAAGTAATAAAAGCGAAGCGTCGGCGTAAAGCGTAATCAATCATTGCTAAAGAGCGGTCAGCCGTATTCATCGTGCCAATGATGTACAAATTTTCTGGCACATAAAAAGGCTCAGAATCTTTGTCGCCATAAGTTAAAGGCATTTCATTCACTCTCCCACGCTTATCTGATTCAATCAAGAGTAATAATTCCCCAAAAATTTTACTCAAATTTCCACGATTTATTTCATCAATAATAAAGAAATGGTCGATGCCAGCATTGCGTTGTGCTTGGCGACAAAACTCATAAAATACGCCATTTTTGAGTTTAAAACCTCCATCGCCATCAGGTCTTAAACCTTGAATAAAATCTTCATAAGCGTACGACTGATGAAACTGAACCATTTTTATTCGAGAATCATCTTGTGTTCCGACCAAAGTATAAGCCAAACGCTTGGCGATAAAAGTTTTTCCAACGCCCGGAGGACCTTGAAGTATGATATTTTTCTTGTATTTCAGTGTTTCAAGTATTTCCTCAAACTGCTCTTCGTCCATAAATAAATCGACTAAAGCATCTTTCTTTTCATAAGGAATCAGTACATCTTCGCTAATCATTGCTTCTTTTTGAGCATCAATCATCGCCTGAATTGCCTCAAATTCATCTTCCGTAATTTTGAATAAACTTCCCTGATTATTTTTTAATACTTCTGAATCTTTAAAAAATTGAATCGATTTTAGTTCAATCCAATCAATTGGTTCAGGAACTTTCTCCTTCATTTTAAAGGAAATAATTTCACCAAGATAAGAGTCGAAATGAAGTGCTTCGGTGATTTCAAAAATTGCCTTAATTTGTTTTACTGGTGTAGATTCATAGCCAATCACTAAATCGCCTTTTTTCACCGCCTCGAAATTCTTATAGATTCTACGTTTATGGTCAAATTCATTGTGGGAAGTATAAGATTGAACTTGTTCAAGTTTGAACGAGTCTATCGACCAAATGCGTGGATTTACATTTAACCACCAATAATTTCTAGCGTTTTTTTGAGGCATTTCAGAATAATATTTACACAAATATAGGCAAAAAAAAACAGCCTGAAATCAAGGAGAAATCAGGCTGTTTTTACAAGTAATGATTGTTTATCCATTTAATTCGATTGGCTCACTGTGGTCGTTCAGAAATTTAAAATCTGTAATTCCAAAGGAAGTATCCTGAATTAAATTCACCCAAGTTTTATATTTAAAGAACCACTTCATACGGATTGAAGGGAAACCTTTTGTAAAATATGCGTGTAAAAATGGATGTAATAAAATTGTTGGTTTCTTTTCGTTTTGCTTCTCAAGAATGTGTTCAAGATGATGCTCGATAATATCCGAAATCGCAATACTTGCTGTAATTTTACCTGTTCCGCCACAAGTTGGGCAGTTCTCTGCCGTAACTACATTCATCTCAGGACGAACACGTTGACGAGTAATTTGCATTAAACCAAACTTCGTCAAAGGCAAAATGGTATATTTCGAACGGTCGGTTTTCATTTCTTCTTTCATGATGTCCTGAATCAATTTCTTGTTTTCAGGTCTTTTCATATCAATAAAGTCGATGACGATAATTCCGCCCATATCTCGCAGTCTTAACTGACGAGCAATCTCTTTAGCAGCTTCACGGTTTACACTCAGCGCCGTCGCTTCTTGACCATCCTCATTGTTAGATTTATTACCAGAGTTTACATCAATTACGTGTAAAGCTTCTGTATGTTCTACAATTAAATAGCCACCTTGCGGTAAACTTACTGAGCGACCAAACAACATTTTCAGTTGTTTTTCGATACCCAATTGTTCAAAAACTTTATTTTTACCTTGATGAAGTTTCACAATTTTTTCCTTTTCAGGAGCAATATTCGAAACATAATTGCGGGCTTCTTGAAACAATTCGGGCGTATCAACAACAACGCTATCAAAATTTTCATTTAATAAATCACGCAACATTGATGTTGCACGACTCATCTCACCGATTATTTTGTCACGTGGCTTCGCACTTTTCAGTGCTTTCATACCAGCATCCCATTTAGCGATGGATTCACGGAGGTCTTTATCCAATTCCTCTACTTCTTTTCCTTCGGCTACTGTTCTTACAATCACTCCAAAATTCGCAGGTTTAATCGAAGACATCAAACGTTGTAAACGCTGACGTTCAGCTTTTGCGGTAATTTTCTTGGAGATATTCACCCCATTCGAAAAAGGGACTAAAACCGTATAACGTCCTGCAATAGAAATATCGCAAGATAAACGAGGGCCTTTTGTCGAGATAGGTTCCTTCACGACCTGCACTAAAATTGGGGTATTTTTGCTTAATACTTTATCAATTTTATCGTGCTTGTCAATTTCAGGTTCAAGCTTAAAGTTATCTAATCGTCCAGACTGTAATCTTTCAGCGATAACCTCTTTCGTAAATTTGTTTAGGGAATTGACGTTCGGCCCTAAGTCATGATAATGAAGAAAGGCGTCTTTCTCATAGCCAATATCAATAAAGGCAGCGTTCAATCCCGTTACCATCTTCTTGACTGTCCCGAGATAAATATCTCCGACTGAAAAGTGTGGTTCAGACTCCTCTAAGTGGTATTCCACAATACGCTTGTCTTGCAACAAAGCTATGCGGTCACCTTTGGGAGTCGAATTGATAATTAATTCATTACTCACAGGTGATTAAAGCATTTAGAAATGAAAGAGATATGAAGGACGTCGTAGTTAGTGAGTATGCTTTTGAGTTAAGTCTTTAAAAAATTAGGAAATTACAGATATGTGCGAGCCTAGAAAAAAAGGAAAAAATCGATTTTTTATTAGGGGAATCATCGTTTAAAACGATAATTATTAAATGAAATCTGTCTGTAATTTAATTTTTTTAAGTTGACTTTAATGTGGGTGAATTTCTTGGTTAAGCAAATGATTTAACAAATAATTGATAAAGAATATTCAAGATTAATACTTAACATTTTTTATCAAAATCACTACATATCCCCAAGATGTCATGACCAATAATTACATAAAAAACTGAGAATGAAACCTTTATGTAATTAAACTTTTCTTTCAAGCAAACAATCTCACAAAAACAACAAAAACAGGCAAATTCCACAAAGGAGATTCTGCCTGTTTTTTGGGTACCAAGGCGAAAGGAAAAAAGAGTCGTAATAAATATTTACTTTGCCCATTCCTTATTGCCTTAACTACTTCTTCTTATGTCTACTTTTTCTAAGACGCTTCTTTCTTTTGTGCGTTGAGATCTTATGTCTCTTTCTTTTTTTTCCGCAAGGCATGATTATAAAAGGATTTAAATGTTAAAAATATGTTTAATTTTTTTGTATTTCTGATGCTAAAGAAGCTCGAAAAGTAATATTTAAAATGCAATATTACTTTAATTTTGACAGAATTTCATTTGCTGCGGCTTTTTCTTGTGAATCTGTACTATTATTCAGTACTTTTTCAAGAATTTCCTTAGCTTCTTCCTTTCTATCTAGTTCAGCTAAACAATATCCTAAATTCAAAGCCGCCTTAGAATTCGACGGGTTATTCTTTAAAATTTGTTTGAAACGTTCAACCGCTTTTCCAAACTGATTTGAACGAATCGATAAAATACCTAAACTGAACAAAGCTGGTTCATAATCTGGTTCCTTTGCAATTACTTCTCTCAACATCGTAATTCCCTGCATGGGCGTAGAAGTTGAAACGTAAGTCATTGCCATGTTGGTTTTTGCCAACAAGTTTTCAGGATTTTTCGCCAAAACTTTCGTAAAAATCTCTCTGGCCTTTTCCCCTAACACAGTTGTTTTTTCTGCTTGAAGCGAGTAGGTAAATGCTTCGTAATACAAATTACCTGCTTTCATCCAATTCGTTTCTGAGGGTTCGATTTTGTTGGCTACTTCCTCAGCATAATAAGCTGCACTGTCGAAGCGAGTGTATTCCACAAATTTAGCGATTAATTCATCCGCTGCCTTCATTTTTACTTTCGCTGTACTCCCATTCAAATAACTCCCCTTCAATTGCGCAATCACACGTTGCTGTTCAACACTCAATGTAGCACCATGGCTTTCACTTTCTTCTGTTTTCGATGCTGTCGGTTTATCACGATTAGCAGTTGCAGCAGGTACTTCATTTGAAGATTGCTCCAACTTCCTCTTCTCATCACTAACAACTACTTTGGGTAAACTGTATAAACCGCCAACTAAACCGAAGGCAATTACGATGATAATGATAAAAGACTTTTGCATGATTTTTTAGTTTTTTAAGCTATTAATTTATCTGTTAAGGTAAATTTAAAACCCAAATCACTGTTAAAGTGCCACTCATGGATAACAAAGAATTTGAACAGACAACTAAACTTAATCTATTTTGCGTTTGACTTAACCTGTTCTACAAAAGTTTTTGCAGGCTTGAAACTAGGAATAAAGTGTTCTGGAATCTCAATTGAAGTGTTCTTAGAGATGTTACGAGCAATTTTATGTGCTCTTTTCTTGTTTACAAAACTTCCGAAACCTCTTACATAAATTGGTTCACCATTCGCAAGGTTGTCTTTAACTACCGAAAAGAAAGATTCGATTGCACTTGATACATCTGCTTTGTCGATACCAGTCTTGTCTGAAATTTCTGCGATTACGTCTGCTTTAGTCACTTTTTGAAAATTTTAGGATTAATAAAAAATATGTTAAACAAATAATGATTGGTTGCGTTTCAGCATTGAAAATAACGGTAGAGTTCACCTTGATTTTAGTGATGAAATCATTACTTTCGTAACCCCTTGATTATTAAGGGTCACAAAGGTACGGCTTTGGTTTGAATTATGAAAGAAACAAAAAAATATTATCAGAACTTTTTTTTCGTAATTGCCTAATTTTGAACCGTTTGTCAAAACTTAAAACCGTTCTCGAATATCAATTTTTACGTGATTTTCTTGAAAAAGCAACAAAATCACTCATTTTAAGTACAAATCTCTATTTGTGAACAAACAAACTACTCATCCCTTGAAAAACGATTTTTTCTCAAAAAAGATTACAAATTGGTATCTTCAACACAAACGAGATTTACCTTGGCGAAACACCCAGAATCCATATTATATCTGGTTATCCGAAATTATTCTTCAACAAACTAGGGTGGCACAAGGCATGCCTTATTATTATAAATTTGTGGAAGCCTTCCCAACTGTGCAAGATTTAGCCAATGCTGATGAAAACGAAGTACTCAGACTTTGGCAAGGTTTGGGTTATTATTCCAGAGCAAGGAATTTACACAAAACTGCCAAAATGGTTGTTGAAGATTATAACGGCATATTTCCAGAAAAGTATTCAGAATTATTAAAATTAAAAGGAATTGGTACTTATACTGCTGCGGCGATTGCCTCTTTTGCTTTTGGTGAAAAAGTAGCTGTTTTAGATGGTAATGTGTACAGAGTACTTTCAAGAGTGTTTGGCGAAGTGACTGATATTTCTGGGAAAGATGCCAAAAAAGTATTTACACAATTAGCTGAAAGTGTGTTACCTACAAGCAATTCGGCTACGCACAACCAAGCCATTATGGAATTTGGTGCAATTCAGTGTACTCCTGCTTCGCCCAATTGTATGTTTTGCACGCTTTCAATGGAATGTGTTGCCAATGCAAGTGGACAAGTGGCACATCTTCCTGTAAAATCAAAGAAAGTAAAAGTAAAAGAACGTTTTTTTAATTACTTTATCATCGAACAAAATGGTATTTTTGCCATGCGTAAAAGATTAGGAAGGGATGTTTGGGAAGGAATGTATGATTTTTATCTGAAAGAAATTGAGGAAAATATTCAAGATTTATCGTATCTTGCTATGGAAGACACTTTCTTGTCTGAATTAATAAAAGAATCCTTAATCAAAAGAGAATCAAGCATATACACCCATATACTTACTCATCAACGCATACAAACAAAATTTTGGCATTTAGAAGTTAATAATAGTTTTCTTTTACATTTGCCACAAGAACTTGAATGGTACAACCTCAATGAAGTTGACGATTTGCCAAAATCAACTTTGGTAAATAATTACTTAAAAGAGTATGTATTTGAATAAAAAAACAGACTTTTTAGAATGAACTTTTTTGTAAATAGATATAGCCTAAATTACCTTTAGCTACCTTCTACAAATTTGTAATTTGCACAGTTTTATAGTAAATTCAAACATGTTCTCAAACTTTAAAAATAAACAAAAATGGCTGGCGTAAACAAAGTAATTCTTTTAGGAAGATTGGGCTCTGATCCAGAAGTAAGATCCCTACCGAGTGGCTCGAAAGTGACAACTTTTAGCATTGCAACCTCTGAGGCATACAATAACAAGGATGGTCAAAGAGTAGAACAAACAGAATGGCATAGAATTGAACTTTGGGACAATTTGGCAAACATCGCAGAACAATATCTTCATAAAGGAGATTCAGTGTATGTAGAAGGCAAAATTCGTACTGAAGAATATACTGATAAAGATAATATTGTTAGAAAAGCCGTTAAAATTAGAGGTACTTCAATGACCTTGGTTGGCGGTAGAGCAAATAATGAAGGAGGTGCAGAAAGTGGTGCGGCAATACCGACACAACAGCAACGTCCAGCACCAGTAAGAACAGCAACACCAGCACCTGAATTCAACAACAATGCTGATAGTGACGACAGTGATGATTTACCATTTTAAATTAAAAGTTACTTGGTGATTAGAGATTGGTAATTAATATTTTTCATTCAAAACTATCAAAACGATAACCTGAAAACGCTTAATTACCAATCATTTCAATTTAATCACTAAAAACTAAAACCCATTATATTTTGGAAACCCGATTATCCGACGAACCTAACCCGATTTTGGTGCTTTTAGCCCAAGTTGAAAGCACCTCTTCTTATAGCGTTTATGGAATCAATGCCTTGATTCTATTGGGCTTATTGGTTTTATCAGCTCTATTGGCTGGCTCTGAAGTAGCATTCTTTTCTTTATCTGCCGACGAACGTTCGGCTTGTAGAGAAAGTGAAAGCGGTACAGAAAGAAAAATCTCTAAATTACTAGACAAACCACAATTACTACTTGCTACTTTGTTGATTTCTATCAATTTAGTAAACATTACCTTTATTACCGTTGCTACTTATGTTACTGAACAAGTAGTTGGCGAAAAAGAAAAAGAAGGACTAGTCGCTACGTTAGTCCTTTTAGTGGGTGTTACTTTTATCATTACATTTTTTGGAGAACTCATTCCCAAAGTTTGGGCGCAACAAAACAACCTTCGCTTTGCTAAAATCACTGCTCCATTATTAGAAATTGCAACTATCATTTTTCAACCTCTGTCTTCAGTTTTGTTAGGAATCAGTAACATTATTGAAAAAAGAGTAGAAAGAAAAGGTTATACCATCACTGCCGACGAGCTAAATCATGCCTTAGAAATTACTACAGGCAAAGACACATCAGAACAAGAAAAAGACATTTTAAAAGGAATTGTAAATTTTGGAAGTACTTCGGCAAAAAGTGTAATGCGTTCAAGAAGAGACATTACAGCTTTTGATATTGCTTTTGATTTCCATGAATTGATGGATAAAATCAATAAATCTGGCTATTCGAGAGTACCCGTTTACAAAGAAACCATCGATAAAATAGAAGGTATTTTATACATTAAAGACCTTTTGCCACATCTTGAAAAAGATGAACATTTTAAATGGCAAGATTTGTTACATCAAACTTTTTTTATTCCAGAAAGTAAAAAAATTGATGATTTGCTCTACGATTTTCAAGAGAAAAGAGTACACATGGCGGTTGTTGTAAATGAGTATGGAGAAACAGAAGGAATCGTGACGATGGAGGATATTATCGAAGAAATTGTAGGTGATATTCATGATGAATCGGACGTGGAAGACTTGGGTTATGTTAAACTTAGCGATGGTTCTTTTGAATTTGAAGGAAAAGTTTCTTTGAATGATGTGTGCCGTGCCTTGGGACTTGATAATGATTATTTTGATAAAGCCAGAGGAGATAGTGAATCGCTTGCTGGACTTTTGATTGAGCTTTTTACAAGGCTACCACATGCTGGCGAAGAAATTGAATATGAAAAATATAAATTCAGAATTTCTTCTGTAGATACTCGTAGAATCAAAAAAGTAAAAGTAACGCCCAAAGTAGAAGAAGTCAATACAAATACACCACCAAAGGAAAGTGAATAGGCTTTTCAACATCAATCTCACTATGAAAAAGCTTCTTATTCTACTTTTAATGGCTTTGTTTTCTTGTGAAAAAAAGCCAAATCCAACACCGACAGCTAGTGATAATTTCGACAATCCAATTGACGCAGGATTACTTGAAAACAAGGCTATAAACGAAGCCTCTGGGTTAATTGCTAGTCAGAAAAATAAAGATTATTTCTGGACACACAACGACAGCGGTGACGAAAACAGGATTTTCTTGATTGATAAAAATGGGAAAGGTTTATTTCAGTTTAATGTAGAAGGTGCAACAAATCGTGATTGGGAAGCAATAGCAATCGCTACTTTTCCAGAAGGTTCATATTTATACATTGGCGAAATTGGCGACAATAATGCTCAATATGAAAATTGTGCTATTTATAAAGTAGCTGAACCAACAATTACAAGCAACACGCCTACAGTCAATACGCTGAAAAATGTTCAAAAAATTACTTTTAAATATCCTGACGGGGCAAGAGATGCAGAATGTATGTTGATTGACCAGCAAAGTAAAGACATTTATATTTTAAGTAAGCGAGAAAAAAATCAGCGACTTTACAGACTTCCTTTCCCGCAGTCTTTCACCCAAACCATGACGGCTGAATTTGTGGAAGAAGTATCATTTTCATTAGGAACAAATCAAGCATTTTATATTACAGATGGAAGTATTTCTTCGGATAATCAAGAAATATTAATCAAAAATTATCTGCAAGTTTTTCATTGGCGACGACAAAGTAATGAAAGTATTCCAACAGCGTTGAAACGTGCTGCAAGTTTATTGCCCTACACTGCCGAACCACAAGGAGAAGGCATTTGCTTTAGTAGCGATGGCTCAAGTTTTTATACAATTAGCGAAGAAAGCGACAATAAAATTCCAGTGCATTTGTATCAAAGTAAAAGAAAATAAAAAAGGCGAAAACCGTGATTGGTTTTCGCCTTTTCTATTAATGTGTTGGTTTATTGGGAACTGGTGCCGAAGCATGAAAGTTTTGATAAATTTTTTGAGCGTAATCATCTAAAATCTCAATTACTCTTTCACGACTTTCAGATTTTACAATCAGTCCAATATGATATTCTTCATTCATTCTCCAGCAAATTTCTGGTGCATCAAATTCGGCTAAATTAGGATATTGCTGCCTTGTTAAAGATATAATAATTCCTGAGTACAGATTTTCAAAAGTTGGCAAAACGTACTCTTCATTTTTCGCAACAGCCGTTTCTATATTCGCCCATTCTCGCCACAGGTTAATTCCCGAAGAAGCTTCAACCATTTCCGCCAAATTTGCCCCTCCTACTCTGGATGCCGTTTCTAAAAAAATAATTTCGCCCGTTTCGTGGTCTTTGATGAATTCAGAATGTGTGGCAGAGTAATTCATGCCAAAAGCTTTCATTACTTGTGCATTTACTTCTTGAAGTGCTACATCAAGTGTTGAACCGATAGGAACTGTCACCGAACGAAAAATACCGCCACCATGTGCTACTTCCATCGGTGTTGATAAGTATTGACTTGAACGAGAAAATACAAATTCTCCATTCAATGAAAGAGAATCAACATGAAAAACATCGCCAGGTTTGAATTGTTCTACCAAATACTCATGTCGGCGGTCACCCAAATAATGAACTACTTCCCATAATTGCCCAGAATTATATACTTTTCGGATACCCGTTGAAGAAGCTTCTGAGCGAGGTTTTACAACACATGGATATTGTACCTTTTGAGTAAACTCAAAAATTTCGTTGTCGTTAAACAAGCTAGAAAACATCGGCACTTTGATACCAGCATCCTGAGCTTTCATTCGCATTGCCAGTTTATCTCTAAAATGTCTCCCAGTGGTTTGCCCCATTCCCGGAATTCTAAAGTGTTCTCGAAGATGAGCCGCTTTTTCTACATCAAAATCATCCAAAGCTACAATTCTATCAATTTTTCTTGAACGCATTGTATAGGCTAAACCCAAAATAACTTCATTCATGTCGATAGAACCATCCGCTTTTTCTTCTACATAGAATACTTCATCAATAAATTCTCTTACCCAAGGTTTGTACTCTAGCTTTTTGTTAGTCAGTAAATACACCTTATTTCCTGCTTGCTTGCAGGCTCGCAAAAACTCATTCCCTTTAAAATAAGTTGAAATACAAAGAAAAGAAAGCGTTGAAGACATAGTTTTTTAGGATTTACATAGATTTCGCAATTAACTAAAATTAGTAAAATCTAAGGATTAAGCCAAGAAACTATGTACTATATTTTCGATAAAAAATCGACTAGCAATCTTACTCCAAAAGCCGTTCCTGCTCTTTGTGGTGCAAAATCAGTATCGCCAAAAGCTGTTCCTGCAATATCCAAATGTGCCCAATTTTGGTGATTATCTGTAAATACTTCTAAAAATTTTGCCGCAGAAATAGCACCTGCCATTGGTTTTCCAGAGTAATTACGGACATCGGCAATATCCGACAAAATATCTTCTTTATAAACATCCCACAAAGGCAAACGCCACAATCTTTCACCAGTTTGGTTAGCCGCTTCGGTTAAAGTATCCGCCAACTCATCATTATTAGTAAACATTCCTGCTGCATGATAACCCAAAGTAGCCACACAACTTCCTGTTAAAGTAGCTAAATCAATGATAGTATCAACCTTGAAATTGCGAGTCAAATAACTTAGTCCATCTGCTAAAATCAATCTTCCTTCGGCATCTGTGTCAATAATTTCTATCGTTTTTCCTGAATAAGAATTAATGACATCACTTGGCTTGAACGATTTCCCATCCACAGCATTCTCGCAAGCAGGCACAATTCCCACTAAATGAACAGGCAATTCAAGTTTTGCGGCTAATTCTATCGCACCAAAAACAGCGGCAGCTCCGCCCATATCCGACTTCATCAAGTGCATATTGGTTGAAGATTTTATCGAAATACCGCCCGTATCAAAAGTTACTCCTTTACCAACTAAACCTACAGTCTGTTTTGCCTTTGGAGAACGATACTCCATAATAATCAACATCGGAGCGTGTTCGCTACCTTGCCCAACAGCCAAAAGTGCATTCAATTTCTGGCTATTCAATTGCTGTTTTTCTAAGACCTTTACTGAATAATTATATTTTTCGCCAGAAGCTACCGCCCATTTTGCTAAAGTATGCGGAGATTTTTTGTTTGCTGGAGCATTCATCAAATCAAAAACCTGCATTTGGGTTTCTGCAATGGCTTTTCCTTTTTCAACCAAGGTTTGAGCATTTTCTGATTCAGCAAGAATATTCAAAACGCCATCGTTTCCTAAAAGTGGAATACTTGCTTTTTCATCCGTTTTGTACAAACGTAAATCATAAGTACCCAAAATACTTCCGTTAACGATAAATTCAATCCAAGTTTCAGGAAGCTTTCGTGCATCAATTGTTATTTCATTCGGTAATTTGCTTTTTTGTTGATGAATCAGCGTTCTGAAAGCACGAATAATTTCTGACGAATTAGCTTTTTTGCCCAAACCCAACAAAATAATTTTTTGATTACCAGTCGAATAAAATGAATGTATTTCCTTCAAGTCAGCCTTAAAATCAGTTTGAAGTAAAAGAGCGTCAACTCCAAAGGTTTCAGCAATTTGTGCTAATTCAACCGAAAGCTCTTCTGTTTGAAGTATCGGCAAAATAATAACTTTATGTTCAGGCTGGAATTGAGCGACGAGTGTAACTTTAATATTATTCATGTTAATATTTAGTTGTATATGGTGAAATGAAATTAGGCATCAACAAAAAGTGCCACCCTCAACAGGTGGCACTTCGTGATAACTCTTAATATCCAATGCTAATATTCATCTTCATTAAAGAAGAAATCATCTTTAGTAGGATAATCTGGCCAGATTTCTTCGATGCTTTCATAAGGTTGACCATCGTCTTCCAATTCTTGCAAATTTTCAACTACTTCAAGTGGCGATCCAGTACGGATAGCGAAATCGATTAGTTCATCTTTCGTGGCAGGCCATGGAGCATCTTCTAGGTAGGATGCTAATTCTAGTGTCCAGTACATATTATATGAATTTGATTACAATTAATTACTAATTTTAAAAATAAAATACTGAGAATAAGATACTTACCAGCTTACTTTTTAGCAGTTTTCATTCCTCTTTTTCTCAGGATTGCAAAAGTATGCGTTTTTTATTTACGAAAAACTTTTTTCTGTAAAATCTTGTGTTGAATTAACTAAATTTATTTGAAAAAAGTACACTTAAAGCTATAATTATTTACAATTTTGTAGCCAAACTGATTTATTATCCTGAAATTCAACAAAATACTTAATCTTGCTTTGAGAGATTAAATAAACATTAAATTTATCCCAATGAATTATCCCAACCTTACTTTATCCCGAAAACCACTTGTAGAAGTATGTGCTTATTCTTTTGAATCATGTATTGCAGCCGAAAAAGCCCAAGCCAACAGAATAGAACTTTGTAGTTCGATGTTTGAAGGCGGCACTACTCCATCGGCTGGTTTAGTGAAAATGGTTACTCAAAAAGTAAACATAGAAGTACACGCAATGATTCGTCCACGTGGTGGAGATTTTTGTTATAGCGAAGAGGAAATTGAAGTTATGAAAGCTGATATTCTTTCGATGAAGACCCTCGGTTGTGCTGGCATCGTTTTAGGAATTTTACAAACAGATGGCAAAGTAAACATTCAACAAACCGCTGAATTAGTAAAACTAGCAGCCCCTTTGCAAGTAACTTTCCACAGAGCAATTGATATGACGCCCAATTATGCTGAAGCATTAGAAACCATTATTGAAGCGGGTTGTACAAGAGTATTAACTTCTGGACAGAAAAATATCGCTATCGACGGTATCGAAGAAATAACTAATTTAGTAAAACAAGCCAATGGCAGAATACAAATCATGGTTGGAAGTGGCATAAACCTAAACAATGCCCTAACAATTGCTCAAACTGGCGTTGATGCCATTCATTTAACAGGAAAATCAACCAGAGATTCCGCCATGATTTATCGAAAAGAAGGCATTGCCATGGGCGGTTTGCCAGCAGTTCCTGAATATGAAATTGCTTATTCAGATAGTCAAAAAATACAAGCGGTTGTTCAATTACTTGACCAAGCCTATCAGCCAAACGAGTAAAAAATCTTCCATTTGTCTATCTCGAAAAATTAATCAGAAGTATATATTTCGATATACCTAATGATAAATATATTCGTTTTAGGCTTGATAAAATATTATTCAACGACGGATAAACAGATTTTACTTAACTTTGAAGAAATAAAATCGTTGATATAGCAAAAACACTTTGTCAGTATTTTATTTCTTCAATTTGCTACATATTTAATGATGAATTTCAATCTTCGATATATTACTTCTTTGCTCGTTGCTTTCTTAGTAATTGGACAGTTTTCGTATGCTCAAAAACGTGAATCTTCTAAGAAAAAAGAAGAAACATCGCAAGCACAATTGCTTGAGGCCGAATCGTTTTTTACGGAAGGGATGAAGTTTTATATGATGGAAGATTATGATAAAGCCATTGAATCTTATGAAAAAGCCTTAGCCATCGTTCCCAATAATAGTGGAATTTTATATGCGATGTCGAACAATTATTTAAAATTGAAGGACGAAAGTAAAGCCATTATTTATGCAGAAAAAGCTTTTCAGCAAAATGCAGAAAACGAAACCTACGGCGAATTGTTGGCAGATTTGTATGTTAGAAAACAAAAATATGATGATGCGGCTAAAATTTATCAAAGTTTAATTGCGCTGAATCCTTCAAAATCTGAATTTTATGTTGCGCAAGCTGCCGTTTATATTTTTGACAATCATTTAGACGAAGCGATAAAATCGTATAATCGTGCAGAGAAAATCATTGGTATCAACGAAGAAATTACTCGCCAAAAACAAATGGTTTTGGTAAAAATGGGTAAAGTAGAAGAAGCCATCAAAGAAGGTGAAAAACTCATTGCTTCAGACCCCGAAGAGATTGATTATAACATCGACCAAGCGGAATTGTTGATGTCGAACAAACGAAACGACCAAGCGATTCCATATCTTGAGAAAATATTGAAAATGAATCCTGAAAATGCACAAGCACATATTATGCTGGCACAACTGTATCAGGAAAAAGGAGATATTGAAAAATGTAATCGTGAATTAGCATTAGCTTTTGCAGATGCCAGCCTAGATGTTACGACGAAAGCCCGTATTCTGATTGGTTATATGAACATGGCGAAAGATGAAAAATCAAAAGAAACAGCTTTCAATTTAGTAAAAATCTTGGTGAAGACCAATCCTCAAGACCCAAAATCTCATGCGATTTATGGCGATTTACTTTTCCAAAAAGGTGATGAAAAATCAGCAAGAGATGAATATGTGAAAGCGGCAAGATTAGATAAATCTATCAACGAAGTATGGGGAAATATCATCAATATTGATTTTAAATTAAGACAAATCGACAGTGCCATCGTTCACAGCGAAGAAGCGATTGAAGTATTTCCGAACCAAGCCGCATTTTGGTATTTGAATGGCTCGGCATATTATCAAAAAAGAAATCATAACAAAGCCTCAGAATCATTAGAGGAAGCTAGAAGACTCACGCCTGAGGGTTCAGAACTGGTTCAACACATCAACGCACTTTTGGGCGATACTTATAATAGTTTGAGTAAGTATCAAAAATCAGATGAAGCCTACGAAGCTGCCCTAAAAGTTGACCCAAATAATGACCATGTGCTGAATAATTATACTTATTTTCTATCCTTGAGAAAAGAAAAAATGGAATTAGCCGCTGAAATGGGTGCTAGACTTGTAGAAAAACATCCCGATAATGGGACTTATCTGGATACTTATGCGTGGGTACTTTATGTAATGAAAGACTATAACAAAGCTCGCATTTATTTAGAAAGAGCCGTTGTTCAAAATAAAAGTAATAGTGGCACTATTGTAGAACATTATGGAGATGTACTTTTCCAATTAGGAGAGAAAGAAAAAGCGGTAGAACAATGGAAAAAAGCAAAAACCATTGGCTCGACCAGTACTTTAATTGATAAAAAAATTGCAGAAATGAAATTAATAGAATAAAGATTTTAATCATTAAACTATTAATTACATAATCTTAAAATATGAAACATTACTCATTAATTCTTTTAGCGTTTACATTTTTTATTGCTTCTTGTAAACGTCAGCATATCAGTAAAACTTCCGATACTCAAGTCATAGATTCGCTAAAATTAGCAGAATCTAAACCTGCCAATGATTCGCTCGTTACCCAACCTGTAATTACTCCAGAAGTTGTAGTGACAGAAACGACAGATGAAGAGAAAGTAAAAATTGATGAAATTGACTTCAAGTATTTAAAGGCAAAAGCAAAGGTTTCGTACAAATCGGCAAAAGATAATCAAAGCTTCACGGTTGATATTAGAGTGCGTAAAGACAGTTTAATTTGGATGAATGTTTCGGCATTCGGCATTACTGTGGCTACTGCACTTTTTAACGATAGTTTGGTGAAACTTTACGATAAATATCATGGCGAATACAAGGAATATTCCTATTCAAGCTTTGCAGAAAAATTTAATTTCAATGTAAATTATGATATTCTTCAAGCTTTGGTGGTAGGAAATCGTCCTTTCAAAAAAAATAAATCAAGAGTAACTCGTAGTAATGAGTATTACTTATTGAAACAACAAGAAAACAAAGTATTGATTGATAATTACATTGGCGAAAATAAAAAGCTAAAAAAAATCTTACTTACTCAGGAAGATACAAGTAATAAATTAACTTTAGACTTTGATGACTTTACAACTTTGAATCAATTTTTGTTTCCACAGTCAAGTTTAATCACTTTAGATTATCAATCGAAAGAAGATCAAAAAATGTATCAAACACTTGTGAACATAAAACATACCAAGGTTGAACTATTAGATACTCCATTGGAATTTCCTTTCAGAGTACCTGAAAAACTATTAAATAAAAATTAATCTTTTATCAAAAAGTTGAATTTACATATCAAGCAGCATCAAGCAGCCCTGAAATTCGTTTCTGGACTGCTTCTTGTTTTGTTGTATTTCGTTCCGAACCTATCGACTGCTCAGGATAAAAAGAAAAAATTAGAGGCGGCAAAGCGAGAAAACTTGCAGAAAATTCAGGAAATCAATAAAATCATTGAAAAAACTGAACAAAAAAAGGAAGCAAGTGTAGGTAAACTCAACGCACTAGGCGAAAGAATTGATAAGCAAGCCAAACAGATTGACATCATTTCTGAAAATCAACAATTACTTCAAAATGAAGCCGAAGAATTAAAAAAAGCAACAGGAGAACTTTCGGGCAACCTCGAAAAACTAAGAGCAGAATATGCTAAAATGGTTTTTACCGCTGCCAAAACCAGCAATAAAGTAAATAAACTTAGTTTTCTGTTTTCTTCTACCAACTTCAATCAATTAATTCGGCGTTATAAATATCTCCAACAATACTCTGCCGCTCGTGAAAAACAAGCACTTTTGATTCAACAAGTTCGTTCCGAATTATTGACAGAACAAGTAAAGATTTTACAAAAAAAGCAAGAGCAAGATGCCGTTTTACGTGAAAAAATTACTGAAACACAAAACCTACAAGTATTAAAAGGTAAACAAACTGAAGTAGTTACAGAACTAAGCCAGAAAGAAAAACAATTAAGAGCACAATTAGAGGCCAATAAAAAAGTAGTAGAACGTTTGGAAACAATGATTGCCAAAATTGTAGAGCGTGAAATTAAACGTTCGCAAGAGCGTGAATTATTGGCGAATAAGCGTAACCAAAGTACTAAAAAAGCCCCTTCAAACAGACAAGCCATTGCCATGAATGTTGAAGAAACTAGATTGGCAAGTTCCTTTTCAGCCTTGCGTGGCAGAATGCCTTGGCCGGTCAACTCTGGCTTTATTTCTAGTAGATTTGGGGTTCATAACCATCCCGTTTTAAGAGGAGTAAGAACAAACAACAACGGCATTGATATTCAAACAAGTGCAGGAAATGATGTAAGTGTAGTTTATGACGGCATAGTTCAATCTGTCGTTTCAATTCCTGGTACTTATATGGTAGTAGCCATTCAGCATGGTGACTATTTTACCATTTATAGTAAACTTTCAAATGTTGCAGTAAGAAATGGACAAAGAGTACAATCTGGACAAAAAGTAGGAGAAGTAGCTTCGGATACAGACGGAACTTCTGAATTAAATTTTCAAGTTTGGAAAACATTCGACAAACAAAATCCAGAAAATTGGCTTCGACAAAAATAGTTTTCAACACCTTAATACAGTTGAATAATAAATTTGAGTGAAAATCTTAGGCAAATAATTCATTAATTACCATTATTTTAGGTAGTTTTGGAATTAGCCTTGAAAAGATTAAACAAAAACCTTTAAAGTTCCAAGAGATTTCCTAATTTTGCAATCCGATTTTGAAGCTAGTAAAAAATGATTAGTTATTTGCTTTGTAAACTCATTATCAATTCATTATACAAAGACAAATAACCAACAACAAATAAAGATAAAAACCAACAATGACAAAGAAAGACGAAAAAACACCCCTTGAGTTTTTGGAAAGTGCAGAAGGATTAAAAACTGAGTTAGGAAATGATCTTGATAAAGTACAACATGTTGTAGATAGCAACAAGGGATTATTTGCAGGTGTTGCAGGTGTATTAGTCGTAGTAGTATTAGGTTACTTTGGCTACAAATATTATGAAACTACTCAAGACGAAGAAGGTCAAGCAAAATTATTCAATGCAGTTTATCAATTTGAAGCAGATTCAAATAAAGTAGCAGCAAAAGAATTGACGAAAGTAGCAGAAGATTTCGGTGGAAATGCTGGAAACTTAGCTAACTTTTATGCAGGTGTTGCTAACTTGAAAGAAGGTAAATACGATGCAGCAATTGAGCAATTAAAATCTTTCAGCAGTTCAGATTTATTGGTGCAAGCTCGTGCTTATTCTTTAATCGGTGATGCTTATACAGAGAAAAAAGCATATAGCGATGCTATTGATTATTACAAAAAAGCAGCTGAATACAAAGCTAATAAATTCTTTACGCCTACTTATTTAATGAAGTTGGCTGCTGCTTACGAAGCAAATAAAGAAGAAAAAGAAGCTTTAGCTGTTTATACAGAAATCGTAGAAAAATATGCAGAGTCATCTGAATCCATCAACGCTAAGAAATATAAAGCGGTGTTAGAAGGCTCTGTCTCTGAATAAGAAAATCAATCAACATATTGATACAGAAGGGATAAGAGCAGTAGTTCTTATCCCTTTTTTTGTACAATTTGTCCATAAGCTAAAGTTTAGTCAATAAAAAATGCCTAAAGCTTATAGCCTAAAGCCCGTAAAAATCATGTCTTCAGCACATAAAAATTTAAGTATCTTTTCTACGGAAAACTTACCCGATGTAAGTGATAAAAAATTTGCCCTTGTCGTGGCAGAGTGGAATGAAGAAGTTACTAATGCCTTGGCAGCAGGAGCTCATAAAACACTTTTAGCCTACGGAGCAAAAGAAGAAAATGTTATCCGAGTAAATGTTCCAGGCAGTTATGAATTGACATTTGCTGCACAAAAAATGGCTCAAAAATCAGAAATCGACGCCATCATTTGTATCGGTTGTGTAATTCAAGGAGAAACAAAACACAACGATTATATTAACAATGCTGTCGCTCAAGGACTTACCACAGTGAGTTTAAAATACGACAAACCTGTTATCTTTGGAGTATTAACGCCCAACACCGAACAACAAGCCCTCGACCGTGCAGGAGGAATCCATGGAAATAAAGGCGATGAAGCAGCGATAACAGCGGTGAAAATGTTGGCGTTTTAATAGTATGTGTGTTTTTATAATCAAGGCATGAGATTGATTCTGTTTTTTATTATTCACATTAATTAAATCGAAATTATGGTACCTGCTCAAAAACTTACGAATCTTCAATTAGAATTAGTAAAGTTGTTTAGCTACAAAGTTACTGATAGTCAATTGATTGAAATTAAACTGTTACTTGGCAACTACTTTGCTGAGAAAGCAAGTGAAGAAATGGACAAATTGTGGGATGATAATAACTGGACAGAGGAAACGATGAAAGAATGGTCTAATGAACATTTAAGAACATCTTATACTTTATGAGAATCATCTTAGACACCAATGTATTGTTAGTGTCGATTGGGAGAAAATCGATAATATCATAAAAATGCTACTCGCTCAGCCTAATGTTGAAAAAAGAGAAATTTTCTTTAAATGGGGGCTTTTAGAAAATGATTATGACGACAATAAATTTGTAGACACAGCTATTGTTGGAAATGTAGATTTTATCGTCACAAATGATAAACACTTCAATCCATTAAAAGACATTGATTTTCCAAAAGTAGAAATCATCGACATAGATACTTTTTTAGAAAAAATTAAAATATTATTTAAGAAAACAATCGTTTAGAAAATGCAAGTTTGGAAATTTGGGGGAACTTCCGTTGGGAAGCCCGAGCGAATGCACTCAATTAAAAATTTGATTACTGAAGATGGTAATCGTAAAATTGTCGTTTTGTCTGCCCTTTCGGGTACTACAAACGCTTTGATTTCTATTGGTGAGTCATTAAAATCGCATAATGATGCCGAGGCAACTCAGAAAATCAACGAGTTGTATGCACATTACGAATCTTTTATAAAAGAACTTTACAGTACAGAAGCTGGCTACGCAGAAGGAAAAGCTATTATCGAAAAGGAATTTTCGTTCATTCGTTCTTTAGTAAATATCAAGCCTTTTTCAGTAAAGCAAGAAAAAGAAATCGTAGCAGAAGGAGAATTACTTTCTACCCAAATGTTCGAAGCATACTTGCGTGAAGAAGGTATAAGTGCCGCTTTATTGCCTGCTTTAGACTTTATGTTAATTGATGCTGACAATGAGCCAGTGTTAAAATTTACAGAGGAAAAATTAGGAGCAATTCTCGGACAACTCACCGACAAACAAATCTTTATTACGCAAGGATTTATTTGTAGAAATCCTCGTGGCGAAGTCGATAACTTGAAGCGTGGCGGTTCAGATTATACAGCTTCGTTAATCGGTGGAGCGATTGTAGCAGAAGAAGTACAAATCTGGACAGACATCGACGGAATGCACAACAACGACCCACGTATTGTGAAGAAAACGTTCCCAATTCGTGAGTTGACTTTTGAAGAAGCAGCAGAATTAGCGTATTTCGGTGCAAAAATTTTACACCCAAGTACCATTACTCCTGCCAAAATGAAGGGCGTTCCTGTTCGTTTGAAAAACACCATGGAACCAGCAGCTTATGGAACTTTGATTGCCGACAAAACATCTGACCGTGAAATTAAAGCGATTGCTGCCAAAGATAATTTAACAGCCATTTACATTCACTCAACCAGAATGTTGAATGCTTATGGTTTCTTGCGTAGAGTATTTGAAGTATTTGAAAAATACAAAACGCCAGTTGATATGATTACAACTTCGGAAGTTTCGGTTTCTGTAACCATTGATAACGACGAACATTTAGAAGAAATCATGGCAGAATTACGTCAATTCGCTGATTTAGAAGAATGTGATAAAGACCAGACTATCGTTTGTATCGTAGGAAATTTCTCGGCTGATAAAGAAGGAATTGCCTTGAAAGTGTTAGAAGCCATGAAAAACATTCCAATTAGAATGATTTGCTACGGAGCTTCCGAACATAATATTACTTTATTGATTCACGGCAAAAACAAAGCTGCGGCTTTGAATGCTTTGAACGAACGTTGCTTTTTGTATGAAGATGCGATGAAAGATATTTTCTCCGCTCCTTGATTATAACGACATCGCTAAATAGCCGTGTTGTGAAACCTGTTTCCAGCACGGCTATTTTTTTTATCTTTGTGGAAATAAATTTTATACGTCATGAAAGCATTATCAGTAAATATTCCTGATGGAATTTATCTCGCATTCAAGAATGCTTCTGAAAAGGAAAAAGAATCGGCTATGATTGCCATTGAAAATCTCCTAAAAATCAGATTCGTAGATGCTTTAAATCGAAACTTGTTAGAAAGCTCCGAAGCTATAAGACAGGAGTCCTCTCAAAATGGATTAACGAATCAAATGCTTGATGAGCTTTTAAAAGAAATTGATAATGAATCACGTTCATAAATTCGTGTTTGACACCAATACACTTTTAAGTGCTGTTATTTCACCCGATGGAAAAAGTATTACAGCACAAGCATATCAAAAGGCACTTGCCAATGGAGTTTTATTGGCTTCAGAAGAAACTTTTGCTGAACTTGTCGATGTACTTTTTCGCAGAAAATTTGATAAATACCTCAGTGACGAAACTCGATTTGGGTTTTTAAGTAGTTTTAGAAAAGCAGCACTTTGGATTCAAATCGAAAATCCTGTTTTTGATTGTAGGGATTCAAAGGATAACAAATTTTTATCTCTTGCCATAGCAGCTAAAGCAAATTTTATCATTACTGGCGATGAAGATTTATTGGTGCTTCATCCATATCAACAAATTCCAATACTTAATGCAAGACAATTTTGTGAGTTAGATATTTAAAAACTTATGTTACAAATACAACAAATTAAAGAAAACAAAGCCACAACAATTGAGGGCTTGAAACGAAAATACTTCAAAGATGCAGAAGAAATCGTTGAGAAAGTATTGTGCTTAGACGACAAACGTCGTGAAACGCAGGTGGAATTGGACGGTACTTTAGCCAAATCGAACGCCCTTGCCAAAGAAATTGGTGGCTTGATGAAAGCTGGTAAAAAAGATGAAGCAGAAATAGCTAAAGCTGAAACCAGTGCTTTGAAAATTCGTTCTAAGGAATTAGAAGAAGTATTGAAAAGCACCGAAGCTGAATTATATGAAGTATTAGTTACTTTACCAAACTTACCTCACAGCAGTGTTCCTGCGGGAAAAACACCAGAAGAAAACGAGGTGGTTTTAGAAAATGGGGCAATTCCTACATTACCAGAAAATGCTCAACCGCACTGGGATTTAATCAAAAAGTACGACATTATTGACTTTGAATTGGGCAACAAAATTACAGGTGCGGGCTTTCCTGTGTATAAAGGAAAAGGAGCAAGAATCCAACGGGCTTTGATTAATTTCTTCCTAGACGAAGCTATCAACGCAGGTTATACCGAAATTCAACCTCCTATATTAATCAATAAAGAATCTGGTTTTGGAACGGGTCAATTGCCTGATAAAGATGGACAAATGTATCACGCTACTGAAGATGATTTATTTTTGATTCCAACGGCAGAAGTACCGATTACCAACATGTATCGTGATGTGATTTTACAGGAAACAGATTTACCCATTAAAAATGCGGGCTATACGCCTTGTTTCCGTCGTGAAGCAGGTTCTTGGGGAGCTCACGTTCGTGGCTTGAATCGTTTGCATCAGTTTGATAAAATTGAAATTGTCCGTATCGAAAAGCCAGAAAATTCTTACACAGCTTTAGAGGAAATGTCGTTGCACGTACAAGGCATTCTTCAAAAATTAGAATTGCCTTACCGAGTATTACGTTTGTGCGGTGGCGATATGAGCTTTACTTCTGCTCTTACTTATGATATGGAAGTTTGGTCTGCTGCTCAAGGTCGTTGGTTGGAAGTAAGTTCTGTTTCAAACTTTGAAACTTATCAAGCCAATCGTTTGAAGCTACGCATGAAAACTGAAGGAAAATCTCAATTATTGCATACGCTTAATGGTTCTGCCTTAGCTTTACCACGTATTTTGGCGGCAATTCTCGAAAACAACCAAACGCCAGAAGGCATTCGTATTCCAAAAGTACTTGTGCCTTACTGCGGATTTGAGGAGATTGCTTAGTGTAAAACCTCACAAATCAACTTTTACAGTCATATTTATGTATTATAAACATGACTGTAAAGCATTTTACGCTATAACATAAGCCATTAATTAATCTACTTGAACCTAAATATATGAAAATCCTACGTTGCATTGTTCTTGAAGATGAAGAACCTGCCCAAAACCTCATTAGAAATTATTTATCACGAATTTCGTCGATAGAACTCCTTCAAGTGTTTGATAACGCCATTGAAGCCTCCAATTTTCTAACTCATCAAACTGTTGATTTAATTATTACTGATATTTCAATGCCTCATTTATCTGGGCTAGATTTTATCAGGATGCTCTCACCAAGCCCACACGTAATAATCATGACTGCCCATGCTGATTATGCTTTAGAAAGCTATGATTTGGATGTAATTGATTATCTGAAAAAGCCAATCTCATTCGATAGATTTAAAAAATCGTTAGAAAAAGTTAAACGGCTATACTATACTGCAAACAATGAAGACAGTCATACCTCTTCAGAAACTGTGGTATATGTAAAAGAAGGCAGTAAGATGATAAAAGTAAATTTTAATGATATTATTTATGTAGAAGGGTTGAGAGATTATATCAAAATCATTACTGATGCAGACCGCCCAATTATCACACATATTACTATGAAAAAGATGGTAGAGATTCTTCCTCCTCAAAGTTTTATGAGAGTACACAAATCTTATATCATTGCCACCGACAAAATATCTGCCATTGATGGAAGTAATAGTTTGATAGAACTCAAAAACAATGTAATGATTCCGATGGGTCAAAACTATAAAGAAACCCTAATGAGTAAGATTAAGCCTATCAATTAACATGGAAAAAATTGCTGAATTATTTTTAAAAATATATCCTATTGAAGGAGTATCTGTTAGGAGAAGAATTTTATTGCATTGTGTTTTTTGGGTGATGATGTTTGTTGGTTTGTGGGAGGTAGTAAATTATTCAGTAACTGGAATCTCTTACAATTTTATTACGACTTCATATTGCATAATTACCAGCATATTTTTTTTCTACATAATTGTGTATCTAGTTACTCCTTTATGGGACAACAATCACAAATATAAATATTTAGCAACAATGCTATATGTAATAACTTTTATAATTAGCTTGTCTGTTATTTTTAATATTAGAGTTCAATTAATATTTGATTATGATTTTCTTAAAGGAGCTAACGTAGACTCTAGTTATTTAATTAAATTTTATAATAACTTTTGGTTTATATTCGAGTCTGGCTACATTATTTCAAGCATTTTTACTACTCTCTTTAATACATTACCTGCTTTTTTCATCAAACTTACTAGATCTTTAGTCAAAAATATTTCTGAAAAAAAGCAAATTGAAATTGATTATTTAAGGTCTCAAATTAGTCCACACTTTTTAACCAACACACTTAATAATATCTACAGCCTTTCTGTTACTGATGATAAACGGAATAGTGATGCCATTCTATCTTTATCTAGTTTGTTAGATTACGTACTCTATGAGTCCAATCAACCAACTATCAGTTTAGAAAAGGAAGTGAATTTCCTAGCTAATTTTATTGAGTTAGAAAAAATGAGGAATACGAAAAGACTGCAAGTAAACTTTGAAGTAGAAGGTGATATTCATGGAAATATTCCTCCAATGATTCTTATCACTTTTGTAGAAAATGCTTTCAAACACAGTATCGGAGACTTGTACTCAAACTGCTTTATCAAAATTCTTCTTAAAGTTGATGATGATAAGCTATACTTTGAAGTAGAAAACAGTAAATCAAACTTAACTACCAATAATCAAAGAAAAACATTTGGTGGCATTGGTTTAACCAATGTAAAAAAACGGTTGACCATCCTTTTCCCTAATACACATTCTCTTCATATAGAAAATCAAGAGCATCTATTCATAACTAAACTACAATTAGCGTTAATGTAAAAGATTACTCTTAACAATTGAAATAATTAAAATACTAATAAGCAAGATTTAATCAATTAATATGGAAAAAATTTCCGAACTATTTTTAAAAATATATCCTATTGAGGGCGTAACACCCAAACGAAGAGTTTTATTACATAATATCTTTTGGTTGATAATGTTTATTAGTCTTTGGAAATCTTTAATGATTCCAATAACTGGTTTTTACTTCAATCTCGCTTCTATTTCTTATTTAATAATTGTTAGTGCAATCCTTTTCTACATAACTGTGTATTTAGTTTCTCCCTTATGGATCTCTAAACACAAACATAGATACTTGCTTACAACTATATATGTGGGAATATTTTTAACTAGCTTCATAATTATTTTTAATATAAGAGTTCAATTAATCTTTCATTATGAGTTACTTAAAAGGGTTAATGTAAACTCTAGTTTTTTAAATAAATTTCAAAATAAGTTCTGGTTTTTAGTTGAGCCTAGAATTTTTATTTCCTATATACTCAAAACAATTCTTTATACCCTGCCAGCATTTTTCATTAAACTCATTCGTTCCTTGGTCAAAAATTATTCTGAAAAAAAGCAAGTTGAAATTGATTACTTGAGGTCTCAAATTAACCCTCACTTTTTAACTAATACACTTAATAATATCTACAGTCTTTCTGTTACAGACGACAAACGGAATAGTGATGCCATTCTATCTTTATCTAGTTTGTTAGATTATGTACTCTATGAGTCTAATCAACCAACTATTAGTTTAGAAAGAGAAGTGTGTTTCTTATCCAACTTTATTGAATTAGAAAAAATGAGGAATACGAAAAGACTGCAAGTAAATTTTGAAGTAGAAGGTGATATTCATGGAAATATTCCTCCAATGATTCTTATTACTTTTGTGGAAAATGCCTTCAAACATAGTATTGGAGATTTGTATGCAGACTGCTTTATCAAAATACTTCTTAAAGTTGATGATAAGCTATACTTTGAAGTAAAAAACAGTAAATCAAACTTAACTACCAATAACCAAAGAAAAACATTTGGGGGCATTGGCTTAGCTAATGTAAAAAAACGATTGGCTACATTGTATCCAAATACACATTCTCTTCAGATAGAAAACAAAGAGAATCAATTCATAATTAAACTACAATTAGCATTGATATAAAAGGCTATACAAGTCTCATTAACTGATAAAGTAAGATTAAACCTATTAATTAACATGGAAAAAATTGCTGAGTTATTTTTAAAAATATATCCTCTTGAAGGGGTATCTGCTAAGAAAAGGGTTTTATTGCATTGTGTTTTTTGGTTAATGATGTTTATATTTTTGTGGCGAGCTTTAATGACTCCCTTAGCTCCTACAAGCTATAAATTCATTACAACTTCTTATTTAATAATCCTTGATATAATCTTTTTTTATGTAATAACTTATAGAATTATTCCTGCATGGACACAACATCGTAAACATAGATACATCTCTACAATTTTACACACATTTACATTAATTACAAGTTTATTCATAATTTTTTATATTAGAATCCAATATATTTTTGATAATGATATACATAAAGATAGTAAAGTAGACTTTAGTTATATGATTTTATTTTACAATGACTATACATTCCTTTTCAAGTCTGGCTCCATTTATAGAGCTATTCTTGAAATATTTCTTACCGCCTTGCCTGCATTCTCTATTAAACTCACTCGTTCATTAGCTAAAAATATATCTAAAAAAAAACAAATTGAGATTGACTATTTAAGGGCTCAAATTAATCCCCACTTTTTAACTAACACACTCAATAATATTTATAGTCTTTCTGTTACAGATGACAAACGGAATAGTGATGCCATTCTATCTTTATCTAGTTTGTTAGATTATGTACTCTATGAGTCTAATCAACCAACTATTAGTTTAGAAAGAGAAGTGTGTTTCTTATCCAACTTTATTGAATTAGAAAAAATGAGGAATACGAAAAGACTGCAAGTAAATTTTGAAGTAGAAGGTGATATTCATGGAAATATTCCTCCAATGATTCTTATTACTTTTGTGGAAAATGCCTTCAAACATAGTATTGGAGATTTGTATGCAGACTGCTTTATCAAAATACTTCTTAAAGTTGATGATAAGCTATACTTTGAGGTAGAAAACAGTAAATCGGACTTAACTATCAATAATCAAAGAAAAATATTTGGTGGTATTGGTTTAGCAAACGTAAAAAACCGATTAGTAAACTTTTTCCCTAATACTCATTCTCTTCAAATAGAAAATCAAAAGCATCTATTCATCGCTAAACTGCAATTAACATTAACCTAAAGGCTATACAAGACCTGATAATGAATAAATAAGCTTAAACCTATCAAGTAAAATGGAAAAAGTCACAGAACTATTTTTAAAAATATATCCAATTGAAGGGATATCAGCTAAGAGGCGAATTTTATTACATTGTATTTTTTGGTTAATAATGTTCATTGGTTTCTGGCAAACTATGACACTTCCTGTAACTACTACAAAATACAATTTCATCGTCATCTCTTATTACACACTTACCGACGCTATCTTTTTCTACATTTTTGTTTATCTAATTTCACCATTGTGGGACAATAACCATAAAAATAGATACCTAGCTACAATTCTATATGGAGCAATCTTTGTAATTAGTTTGGCAATTTTTTTTAACATTAGGATTCAATTAATCTTTCATTACGATCTTTTACTTAAAGGATCTGAATACCCTTACTATTCGAGTAAATTTTATAACAGCTTTTGGGGTGTATTTGAATTTAACGTCATTATTTCTTTAGTTCTTAAAACATTTTTAACTACTTTACCTGCCTTCCATACTAAACTCACCTTATCCCTTATCAAAAATATTTCTGAAAAAAAGCAAGTTGAAATTGATTACTTGAGGTCTCAAATTAATCCACACTTTTTAACTAATACTCTCAATAATATTTATAGCCTTTCTGTTACAGATGACAAACGGAATAGTGATGCCATTCTATCTTTATCTAGTTTGTTAGATTATGTACTCTATGAGTCTAATCAACCAACTATTAGTTTTGAAAGAGAAGTGTGTTTCTTATCCAACTTTATTGAATTAGAAAAAATGAGGAATACGAAAAGACTACAAGTAAACTTTGAAATTGAAGGTGATATTCATGGAAATATTCCTCCAATGATTCTTATCACTTTTGTGGAAAATGCTTTCAAACACAGTATTGGAGATTTGTACTCAAACAGCTTTATCAAAATACTTCTTAAAGTTGATGATGATAAGCTATATTTTGAAGTAGAAAACAGTAAATCAAACTTAACTACCAATAATAATCAAAGAAAAACATTTGGGGGTATTGGTTTAGCTAATGTAAAAAAACGATTGGCTACATTGTATCCAAATAACTATTCTCTTGAAATTCATGATAAAAAGGATACTTATGTTATTATTTTAAGGTTGGGATTAATGTAGAATTCTAAAACTATTTCGTCGAAAAATAAATATGGTTTGTCGATTAAGTACGAAATACATTTCATTTGTTTACAAATTTGTTGAGGATTAGTTTCTACTCATACATCTTAGTATTCTCAACACCTTTCATTGAAACAATTGAATGACCTTTACACCCTATAAAATATTCAAGACATACATAATTTTTTTATTATGGAACAAGATATTTACTAGCCATCCATCATTTTTTATTTGAGCTTGGCTTGTACACCTATTAAAAAAAGTAGCTTTAATACCATTGACATTAAAGCTACTTTTTTTTGAATGCTATTTCTTATTCCATTTCATGCTTTAAAAATGTCTCAAAACCGTCTTTTGTTTTGAAAAAAGCTTCACTTTTTTCCCATCCTGCATAAAATCTAAAAGAAGCCTTTCCGTTCACTAATTTCAAATTTACAATATAAGTATTTAAAATAGCAGCTCCTTGATTGGGTGTTTGTCCAAAAGACACTAAGTTACTTTTAGGGACTAAAATTGCCATTCCTAAATTATCATGATTCTCACTTTGTTGGTCATACGTAAAAAGCCCAAGCGTTTTATTAGAAGCAAGTTCATAAGATTTTTTGCTATGCAAATTCACGATTCCAGTCGTCAAAATTGCGCCTTGGGGTGCATTTTTCAACGACACTTTACTTTCATAAAAGTATTGTCCGCCCCAAATACTTATTTCATCCTCAATTTGTACTGGTGCTAAGTTTTTGGCAACCTTCCAGTTTTTATATTTTAGTTTAAAAACTACTCTTATTGGCCCATTTGCAATTTTTTCATACTGTACTTCTTCGAAATTATTATCTCCTAATCTTACCAAAGTATCTTTTCCAGAAGCATTTTTGAAAGTCAAAGCTAAGGCTCCAGCTCCCAAAGATTTTCCTACTTTCAGTACATCCATTCCCCAATCAGCTTGATTATGATAATTGATGGCAGGATTTACACCTACTTCATCCAACACCATCTGGGTAGTAGTTTTACCCCAAATATCCTTAGCATTGCGAGTATCAAAGTAAATTCTAAAACCTACTTTGTCATTTTCCCAAGCGGGACCTTCTGTTAAAAATGGAGGTAAAGGTTGTTTTGAAAAATCAGTAGCTGGTTGAGTTCCTTTTACAGCATCTTTCACTAAAATATCGCCAAAAGTATCATCAGCATTTTTTCTACGATGACGTACATTTGCCCTCACAACTGCCTTGATTGCCACTGGTCTATCAGCTATTGAAATCTTAAATCTTTTAGTTTGTTTCGGTAAAAAAGATTGTAATAATACAATTTCATCCCATTTGCCATCAGCATTCATATCATCGTACTGAGCAAGAATCGGCTGCTTGGTTTCTGAAGTAAAAACTACATATTTTGATGTTGGAATTTTACCAAGTTTTTTTTCTAAGAAAGCTCTTTTCAAGATAATCAATTCATCTTTTTTCTCTCTTGATAATTCATTTTTGAAAGTAAGAATACTGCTTTTTTGTGCAATACAAAGTGTTGAAAAACTCAAAAGAACTAAGCTTAAAGCTATTTTTACTTTGAGTGATAACAGATGTTTCATATTAAAATATTTATATTAGAATTATTTCGCTTTAGTGAAGTAATTGTTCATGAATAACAATTGATATTGAACAGCATTGTACCAATATGGCCAATTATGACCACCCGGTCTGGTAAGATAATCATGAGGAATATTTCTGTATAATAACTGCTTATGGAGGTTTTCATTTACTTCATAGAAGAAATCTTCTGTGCCACAATCAATAATCAAAGCCAGTGAATTGGGCGTAAGTAAATGAAGTAAGTTAATTACAGTGTTCTTTTCCCAACGTTCAGGTTGTTCAGCATATTTTCCAAGACGTTTTACCATGTCCCAATTATTAGGAAAAGGACGAATATCAACGCCTCCGCTCATACTTCCAGCAGTTCCAAATACATCTTGATGTTTCAATGCAAGGTACAAAGCACCATGCCCGCCCATACTTAAACCTGTGATTCCTCTGGCTTTACGGTCTTTAATGGTTTTATAGTTATCATCTATCCATTTCACCAATTCAGTTGACACATAGGTTTCGTATTGATAATTTGGGTCTATGGGGCTATCCCAATACCAGCTTGAAAAACCGCCATCAGGACAAACAATAATCATATTGTATTGGTCAGCAGCTTTTTCAAAGCCTTTTGCTTTGGTTAACCAACCAGCATAATTATCACTATAACCATGCAAAAGATAGACAACTGGCAGAGCTTTTTGGCTTTTATAATTATCAGGAATAATAACAGCTGCTTTGATATTTTTTTTCATGACAGCACTATAAGTAACCACAGTGTCCACAACAGCCGCACGAGAAATTAGGTTTAAAAAGAGTAAAAACGCCAATAATGTATTTCGTAGGATTCTCATTTTGTTAAATTGTTTAAATATTTTTTTAATGAGCAAATTTGAAAAAAACATCTTGATTTTGCAGTATCTCAACCTGATAATAAATAAAATTAATCTTCCTTGTTCAAAAAAGCTTTCTTGGGCAATTTAGCTCTTACCAAACCGTATGCTTTATTCAGGTAATCGAACCATTCTTTATCAGACAGCACTTCAAAGCTTGTTATTTGAACCCACTTAAATTTTGCTCCGCCATAAGGTGCTGGCACAACTCCTTCTCTGTCACAGAATTCGTCAAAAATTTCATCTGAAACTTTAAAATTCACTTTGTCTAAATTCTTGATATTAGATGAACAAAAAACTTTTCCCATGACCATAAAACAGAGTTGGTCTCCGTACTTTATGCCTTCAGAAGTATGTTGAAAAGACAAACAGATTTCTCTAATTTTCTCTATGTTCATAGCTTTGGTTTTATTTTTCTAGCTTAATTTTCAATTGATCGTTTGTATAATTAATTCTATTTTCAGGCTTATTAACAATTACATTTTAGGGCTTTTTCTAGGCTAAATATAACATTGAAAATTGACTAATCACTAACGTTTCTAGTAAACGTTTCTCTGCAAAGAATCAAGCGTAATGAAAGCTATATTTTATACTCTTTTGAAATCAAGTGTTGTACAGCTTTTTAGACATTACCAACATTATAAAACATTATTAATCAGCAGATTAATATCATTTCACAAGTATTTTCCAAATGCAATGATGTAGCCAGATACTTTTCTTTCTCTGAAAGTATTGATTAATTTTTTTGCTTTTACAGGGTTATTTTGGGTGAGCCTGTAGATGATTTATAACCATTATCATAAGCGATATTTTCGATAGTTCAAGCTACATTGGCAAAGAATGGGTAGGCGATGTCTTCAACAATTAATACAATTACATTAATTTTACTTGTTCGTAAACTTTCGGCTAGGTGATGGTTGTGGCAGGAATTTTTAATGTTTCAACAGGAGCATTAATAGACCTCTTTTTCAAGACAGATTAATAAAGGAACGTAGATTTACAGGAAATGGGGAAACTGAAATTACTAGAATATTCATCATATTACTTCACCTCAACCAATCAATTTTCTACTGATTTATTTCCAAAAAGATTAAAATTCTTGATTAAATAACGAAATGATTTTGCTGAGAAATTTTCAAAGACAATCACTGTCAAACCTTCACGCTTCAATACAAAATATCCTGCTATTAAGATAAAAGCTTCTACAGAAACATAAGCTAATACTGAAGCGTAATATTGAAAGAGATTGATAAAAATAAGATTGATAGCAACACTAACAATACCAGCAATCAAAGTAATATTCAGAATGTACCTATCTAATTTCAAACTCAGCATGGTATGTGCTTGAAATAAACTCAAACTTGATAAAATTGGAATGATACACAAGTATTGAAACACACCAATTGAGTCCACAAATTTTTCTCCAAAAATAAATGACACGATAAATGGCGCTACCATATAAAGGAAAACTGTTCCTAAAACCGTTATAAAAAATACCACTGGAATAATATTCTGAACGAGTTCTAAGCCTTTTTGTAGATTGACATTCATTTTATTGGCAATCTCAGGGAAAATAGACTGGGAAATCGGATTGATACAAACAGTAACAACAATCGTAATCAATCTAACAGCAGCTGAATAAATACCGACACTCCTATCATCTAACAGAAAGCCAATCAAAAAAATATTAGTTGTTGTATATAAATTAACCACTATTGTAGAAACAAAATAGAAACGCTCTTCAATCAATAATTGAATAATTCTTTGAAGCTTAATGAAGTAAAAATTGATATTGTAGCGTTTCATGGCAATATAAAAAGCCCATAAACCAGCTAAAATTTGCCCTAAACTTGTAAGAATGTTAAACCAATAAAATGATTCAACACTATTCACAACGAAGAAAATAGCAATTGAGGAAATCAGCTTAAAAAACAAAGCAATGAGGGCCGCTGTTTGAATTTCTTGAATCCCATGAAAAAACCAAGTAGGGAAAAATACCCAGCCTAAACAAAAACTAAACGAATAAAAATGTAGTGCAAACTCTGAACGAAGCGTTGGAACAGATAAAGTACAAACAAGGAATACAACAATACTGATTACGAACAAAAAAATCTTGGTTGAAATAATTTCATTAAACGTTTCAACCAATTCTTTGGGATTGTCCTTTACAACAGATATACGCTTTGTACCCGTGATATCAAAGCCGTAATTGATGAGCAACAAAAAATAATTGATGTATGATTGAGAAAAGTTTACTTTACCTGTATAAATAGGACCAATTGCCCTAAAAACATAGGGTATAACAACTAAAGGCAATACAAAACTAACTAATTGAAGGAGTAGTAAACCTCTTATATTCCTTAATACAACATTCATTTTTATAAATTTGACAATACAATAGCAGTCATGTGGAGAATTTCACCCTCAAAGGTAAGCAAAACAAGTATAAACACTTATCATCTTGCGATAGAATTATAGATTTATATATCTGTAATCCTTCTTTCCTGCATATTGTTACAAACTTAGTGTAAATTCATGACTGGTTAAAAGTATTAATCAAAATCTTGCTTACCAATATTGGAAAAAACCTAAAGCATTTTTTCAGTGGTTAAGAAGTAAAACTCTTAGTGTTATGAATGCTTTTGGGAGATGATTTAAACCTTGATAAAACTTCAAGAAGTTACCAACATCAAAAAATGTAGCTTTTAATAATCTTATTCAACAAAATAGCACAAAAAACCTCTGCAAGATTTTACTTGCAGAGGCAAAACAATTTTAAGACTTATTATGAGGTTAAACAATGACTCTAAAGCATTTTTACTTAGTTTTAACGAACTTGCTAACATTAAAGCAAGTTTCTAAGACTAAAGTATCACTTTCTATTTTTTGAACCGTCCATCCATCGCAAGCAATAGCGATACACATTACATCTGGACATGGATTAAAATCAGAAAAAATAATTTTACTGTCTTTAAATGTGTATTTATTTCCAACCCAACCACAACAATCTGCACCCGGTTTACCATCGCTTAGAAATTTACCATCAGCCGTAAATTCTATGGTCGGCAAAGCAACCAAAGTATTGATAGTTTCCCATTTAGCATCTACCGATTTACCTTTTTGAATATAAGTAGGATTCCACTTTCCAACTAATTTATCCGCAGAAACCTTTGCTCCACTTTCTTTTGATGGATTTACTTCATCTACTGACTGACAGGCACTAACCATCAAAAGTAGTCCTGCACATAATGTTAATAATTTCATGTTATTTCAAAGTTTAAATTGTAATAAATTGTTTTTTATAAAGACGTAGAAATTATTTTGATGGTTGGAATTGTTTGAATTTTATTTTACTCGAACAAATTGATTTCTAGTGTTACATTGTCTCAGCACTAAAGTATCATCACTTGCTTTGGTAAAATCCCAATCATAACAAGTTATACATCTAAAATTAGCACAATCACCTTCAATTTCTGTAAAAGTAATTTTATTACCCAAAAGAGCATACCTATTACCCGCAAAGCAACATTCAGCAGCGGGTTTTCCATCTCTAAGAAACTTTCTATCATTTGTAAATTCCCAAATAGAAGGTGTTACGTTAGCTAAAGTTGGATTAACTCGCCAAGCACTCCAAGTACTGTCTTGGTTCATAGATTGCGTCAAGCCAGTGGCTACCCATTTTCCTACCAGACCATTAGGCGCAATTTCTTCTTTTGTTTTACAAGAAAGTAAAATCAAAAAAAGAAAAGGGATTATTAGAAAATGCTTTTTCATGTTGTTTAAGATTATTTTTTACTTAGTTCTATAAAATTCCCTTCTCAAAGAATTTTCTTCTAATACTAAAGTGTCTTTACGATTTGTTTCAAAAATGTACCCTTCAGGAACACAAGTTGGCGATTTACAAGCGTTTGCTACATTCAAAAAAGAAATCTTATCATTTGTAGCTTTGTATTTTACACCATTAATACAACAATCATTATGATAGCTTGAACCCGTCAAATAAAAACGATTATCATTTGTAAATTTACAGCCCGGCATCGCTGTAATATTAATCATATCATACCATTCACCTAAAGTGCCATCTTTCCCCCTATTTTGATACCTATATGTTGGAGACCACTCTCCTACCAAAGTTTTAGGACCAACATCTTCTGATTTACAGCCAATCAAACTAAAAAAACAGCATATCGTCAATAAGAGTGTTTTTTTCATCGGTTTATTGGTTGGTTTTAAATGATTCTTTTTTATTCAGAATCTCCAACTCAGTAAAGACACCATTCATCTCTAAAACGTTGGAATACTGAAAATACTTTTCTTCCTACTTAATCCTTCCAAAAGCCAGTCATTTATTGTACTTTTGCAAGAATTTTCGCCACCTATTCAGAAAACATCTCAACAGATAATTTTTAACAAGGAAATAAACGAATTATAGTCCATAATGAATTTTAAAGAATATAAAAACCTCGACTACGGTCAGGTTGCAGACGAAATCCTTAAATTTTGGCAAGACGAAAAGATTTTTGAAAAATCTATCGAAACCCGTGAGGGCAATCCAACTTTTACTTTTTATGAAGGCCCGCCTTCTGCCAATGGTACTCCTGGTATTCACCACGTGATGGCTCGTGCGATTAAGGATATTTTCTGTCGTTATCAAACTTTAAAAGGCAAGCAAGTAAAACGCAAAGGCGGTTGGGATACTCACGGCTTGCCCGTAGAATTACAAGTAGAAAAAGAATTAGGCATTACCAAAGACGATATTGGTAATCTGAAATCTCCAAAATATGTTTCGGTAGAAGAGTACAACAAGAAGTGTCGTGAAACAGTCATGAAATTCACTGACCAATGGAATGACTTGACCGAGAAAATGGGTTACTGGGTAGATTTGGATAATCCATACATTACTTATGAAAACGATTATATCGAATCGGTTTGGCATTTGTTGAAAACTCTTTACGAAAAAGGGTTACTTTACAAAGGCTACACGATTCAACCTTATTCGCCTGCGGCAGGTACTGGTCTTTCTTCGCACGAATTAAACCAACCAGGTTGTTATCGTGAAGTAAAAGACACTTCCCTGACAGCTCAGTTTAAAGTAAAACTCACAGGCAAATCTGGATTTTTATTTGATGCTGCTGAAAGTAGTAATGTTTATATTTTAGCTTGGACGACTACTCCGTGGACTTTGCCAGCTAACTCTGCTCTGACAGTTGGGAAAAACATTGAATACTCTTTGATTAAATCACTCAATCCATACACTTACGAACCAGTAAATGTAGTTTTGGCAAAAGATTTAGTTGGAAAATATTTCAACGAAAAAGGAAAAGATGGCGACTTCTCGAAGTACAACGACGGAGATAAAATCATTCCTTGGAAAGAAATTTTCAGTTTCAAAGGCAATTTCTTGGAAGGCATCGAGTACGAACAATTAATGCCTTACGTTCAGCCAGAAAGCCCTGCGTTCCGTGTGATTATCGGTGATTTTGTTACGACAGAAGACGGTACTGGTGTAGTTCATACTTCACCAACTTTTGGTGCGGACGACTTTAGAGTAGCACAGCAAAATGGTATTCCTTCGATTTTTGTCAAAGACGAAAACGGAAAAGATGTACCAATCGTAAATCGCCAAGGTCGTTTCGTGGCTGAAATTACTGATTATGCCAACGAACCCGTAAAAGAAGCATATTTATCAGAAGCTGAAAAAGAAGAACAACGTATCAAACAAGGAAGAGACAAGTATTTATCAGTTGACGAACGCATTGCGATTCAATTAAAAACTGAAAATAAAGCCTTCAATGTTCAGAAATTTGATCACCCTTATCCACACTGTTGGAGAACCGATAAACCAGTTTTGTATTATCCTTTGGATTCTTGGTTTATCCGTACTACGGCAGTAAAAGATAAAATGATTGCCTTGAACAATACCATCAACTGGAAACCTGAATCAACAGGTACTGGTCGTTTTGGTAACTGGTTGGAAAACTTGGTTGACTGGAACTTGTCACGTTCAAGATATTGGGGAACTCCGCTACCAATCTGGCGTTCGGAAGATAGCGAAGAAGTATGCGTTGGTTCTTTGAAAGAATTAGAAAATGGCATTACTCACGCTTTGAAAGATGATGTTTTATCAGCAGAGCAACGTGCAGCCAACGAAAAATTCTTGGCTTTGTTGAAAGAAGGAAAAGAAGATTTACACCGTCCGTTTGTGGATGAAGTATATTTAATTTCGGCTTCGGGCAAAGTGATGACTCGTGAAACCGACTTAATTGACGTTTGGTTTGATTCTGGAGCAATGCCTTATGCACAATGGCATTATCCCTTCGAGAACAAAGATATTTTCGACAAAGCTTATCCAGCCGATTTTATTTCCGAAGGTGTTGACCAAACTCGTGGTTGGTTCTTTACTTTGCACGCCATTTCGTCAATGATTTCTGATTCGGTTGCTTTCAAAAATGTAGTTTCAACAGGTTTGGTTTTAGACAAAAATGGCAACAAAATGTCTAAACGCTTAGGCAATGCCGTTGACCCGTTTGAAACTTTGAAAAAGTACGGAGCAGACCCAACTCGCTGGTACATGATTACCAATGCACAGCCGTGGGATAACCTTAAATTTGACTTAGCAGGCATTACCGAAGTACGTAACAAATTCTTCGGAACGCTTACAAATACGTATAATTTCTTTGCTTTGTATGCCAATTTAGATGGCTACACGCCAACAGGAAAGCTTGACAAAACGATTGCGACTGAATTAGATCAATGGATTTTATCAAAACTACAAACTTTGATAAAAGAAGTGGACGAGTCATACAATACTTATGAGCCAACCAAAGCAGGACGTGCCATCCAAGAGTTTGTGGGCGACCATCTTTCAAACTGGTATGTGCGTTTGGGCAGAAGACGTTTCTGGAAAGGCGAAGTAACGGCAGACAAACAATCGGCTTATGAAACTTTGGCTTACTGTTTGAAAACGATTGCTCAGTTGATGTCGCCAATTGCACCTTTTTATGGCGATTGGTTGTACAAAAACCTAACAGATACAAGTACAGAAGGCGTTCAGTCTGTTCACTTAACCAACTTCCCTAAAGCAGACGAAGCATGGATTAATACAGATTTAGAAACTTCAATGGATTTGGCACAAAGAATTTGTTCTTTGATTCACTCATTGAGAAAAACCAATCGTATCAAAGTACGTCAGCCATTATCGAAAATCTTGATTCCGATTTTGAGCGAACAAACTCGTGAACAAATTCGCCATGTGGACGAATTGATCAAGACAGAAGTAAACATAAAAGCCGTAGAATACTTAAACGATGCTTCGGGCGTATTGTCGAAAAAAGTAAAACCAAACTTTAAGGCATTAGGTCCAAAATTCGGAAAAGAAATGAAAGCCGTTGCCGCAGTAATTACTGCCATGACAGCCGACGATTTAAAAGCTTTAGAAGAAAATAAAACGATTGCTCTTGAGAATTTCACGATTGCTTTAGAAGACGTTGAAATACAAACAGAAGATTTACCGGGCTACTTAACGGCATCAGATGCAGGTATTACGGTTGCTTTAGACATCAACATTACTCCTGAGTTGAAACAAGAAGGTATCGCTCGTGATTTTGTCAATCGTATTCAGAACTTACGTAAAGATTCAGGCTTTGAAGTAACGGATAAAATCAGCATTCAATTATTAGATTCAGACCCAGAAGTAACCGCAGGCGTTGTAGCTTTCAAAGACTTTATCAGTCAAGAAGTACAAGCACTTTCGTTGGAAGTAGTTAGCGAATTAGCCGACGGACAGGAAGTAGAGTTTGAAGAATTGACTTTAACCGTTAAAGTAGCAGTGCTGTAATTCGGGTTTCCAACCCGAATATAATATAAACCAAGGGAAGCTTTCAGGTTTGAAGGCTTCCCTTTATTGTTTGGCATTTACGAATACTAAAACCAATAAAACATGGCTAGGAAATCCCAGCCATATTTGTCATTTCACTGTATTTATCAACCACAATCCACTATTTACAATCATTAGCAGTATAACTTGCCAAGACACTTACTCTACCAGTTGAAGCATTATACCTTGTTGTACCTGATATACCTATACCTCCAGAAGTAACAATGGTAGATGAATTCTTTCCAAACGTAACTCTGCCAGAATAACTTTTACCATCATAATAGGTATAAAAGATATATTCCCTTCCTTCTCTTAATGTAATACTTCCTTTACCACTTCTTGCATAGATATATGCCCATCTTCTATCAGTAGGATCATAAAAATCAACCCAAGTTGATGGTTTAATATTTAAGCTCTTATTACTACATTTTACTGTAAAATCTATATCTATATTAATATATGGTGGTATATTAGGTACTGAGACATTTACATTAACTGGAGTAGATGAGCAAGGGTCAAAAGCCGCAGAACGACCAATTAGAGCAGCACTGTTTCTTGAAAAAATGTCAAGCTGAACTCTAAAATTATTTGGAGCTCTTCCAGCGTTAATAAAACCATTATTTAAATTACCATTTAAAACATCAAAATTTGAAATTGATGTATAGAATGAGCGACTACCATTTGGAGCTACTAAATATAAATAGGCATAAAAATCATAACTATTTGTATAAGTATTGATATTAGAAGCTACTCTAAACTTCAGAGTAGTACTCCTGTTACTACATCCTCTATAATACCAATCTAAATTCCAATAAGATAAGTGTGCTGCTTTAAAAGTTGCTGTCAATTTACCATCAGCTCCTTTTGTTACAATTGCTTCCCCTTCTTCTTTCCACTCTCCTGTCTCACTATCATAACTCCATGTAGGAATTTTATCTCCTTCATGTACTTTTTGACCTGTTTCTGGGTTTTCAAGTTCTGTGCTAACTCCTACTTTTACATCAATTGGTTTTGAAAAGCTTGTAACCTTTTTACCATCTGCTTCCATATCAACCGCAACAAAACCACCAGTAATAAATGAACCTTCAGTGGTAGTTCCATTCTGCATAGTAACATTCTCTGCAGCAAAACCTCCCGGAAAACTAGTCAATGCTTCCTGAGTTTCAGTGCCGTATTGAACAACTTGTGTTTTTACAGTTGTTGCGTTAATAACATTTCCTGCCACATCTTTTACTTGTGTTCCCGGTGCTATCGTAATCTGAGCCGTCTCAGCTTTATCGGCAGTAGCTGGTACATTAATTGTTGAGCCAGTTGTCAACGACAATACACTTGTCGCTGCTGCTGTACCATGAGGAGGGCTAGCGACACTTGTTAGAGGAACGTCAAATGCTAAAGTGCTATCTGCACTAACAACAGTAATCGTTTTACTCGTTGAGACATATCCTGTTCCAGAAACAACAACTGTAAACTCAATAGGATTTGCTTCGGATGGCTTAACATTTTTATTTAATACCAAAGGAAGTACATTGCCAATTACAGTATAATCTTTCCCTCCTGCATCATCTAGCACTAAATCTTTGCCAGGACCCGAAATTGTCACGGTCAGTCCTTCTGGCACTTTTGTTGCATCAGCATTGCCATCTACAAATCTCAGCAATATCGGAGCTTTATAAATATCTGTATTTACGGTTAATTCTACGTCTTCAAATGGGTTGATTTTCTGACAGGCAAAGACGACAAATAGTCCAAAAATTGTATATAATACAGGGCGAAAATAATTACGATATTTTAGTTTCATGATTTCTTATCTTTTAGGATTAAAGTTATTTACTTGTTTACACGTACTGCCAATCTAAGATTTAGCATTGGCCAATAACGCCAATCGTTCATGTTAGCTTGTACTTTTGCTTCTTGTTCATTCATACTACTTAGGCGTTCTGTGCCTGTTAATGATACTACTGGTTGTTTCAAATAATAGGTTCCTAATTCAAAACCAAAGCCTACTCGTTTTTTAGGTACTGCTCTTCCAAAACCAATGCCCACAAATGGTGCAATTCCTTTGCCATAGTCTAGTCCAAATCTGAAAGTTCCAACTTCTTCAGGCGTAAAGACTGTCTCACCAAAAGTATAATTTTCTGTTGGAGTCGCTAATACGCCTAGTTCGCCTTTCAATACATAACTCACTCCGCCAATTAGTTTAAAGCTACTCTTCGCAAAAGGGAAGTATTCCAACGACAAGCCTACTGCACTCATGTCAAAGTTTCCATCTAGCTCAACCTTCTCATCAGAAATATCCAATTGTGTATTCATGTTGTATTTGAAGTAATTGTACTTCAACTTAACACTCAAATGGTTATTGTATTGATACGATACATCCAAGCTCGGAGTTGTTCCTATGCCTAAACCAATCGCAAATTTCCCATCATTGGGAGCTTTAATTTTAACTTTTTCCTGACAAAAGGCACTCCCACCAATTGTACAAATAGTCATTAAAAGCAATAGCAGTTTTTTCATGCTGTGATATTTATAAAGGTTTGTATGTTTGATTCTATTTTATAAGCAATCTTTTTGCTTCGTCTAAAAGTATAGACACACCTATTCTTCATGCTTTTAGCATGTTTTACTGAAAAAAATCGACATTATTCTTCTTTGATGATGTGTTAAATTTGAAGGGTATACTTGGCGGAATGTGTATACCCTAAAGGTTTCTTATATCCCGAAACCGATTATCGAAAGTACTTAAAAATTAAAAGCGAGTATCACTCAACCAGCCTTATGCACTTAAAAACTTATTATACGGTTAACTATTAAAGTATCATTCAAAAAATAGCTTAAAATGTATCTGCTAATTGAGGCTATATTCTATTCTCTACAAACTTTAAATGCAAAAGTAAAGACGCCAGCTTGGCTAATCAATACCCATTTCTGGGTATTTTTTTAAATCAAAAGTCACTTAAATTAAGTTAAATGCCCTTGCAAACTGGCAAAGCTCAAAGTAGGAATTAGTATTGAGTTTTTTCTTGATGTTTTTCCGATGTGTTTCAACCGTTCCTACCGAAATAAATAATTGTTCAGCAGTATCAACAGAACTCATACCCATTGCCAGTAATTTTAATATTTCGCATTCACGTTTACTAAGGCTTGAAAATAGCTGAATGTTGTTTCGCAGAAAATTATTCTCTTCTAACAATCGCTCTGCTTTAAAAGTCATGTGGTGCATGGTGTCGATTGGAAAGGCTATTGTAATAGCTAATAGCGGATTTCCTTGTTCATCACGGGCAAAAACCATTGTACTTGCCATGTGCCATTTCCAAGGAGCATTAATCCCAAAACGCACCTGCTGAAAACAAGTACAAATTTCATCAGCAATATTTCGCTCCATCAAACTCAACACTTTGGGAGCATAATCTTTAGCATCTTCTGGATTGAAATAACGGTAATAATACTCTTCCGAAGGTAAACTGGTAATTTCTTCTAAAGTTACACCAAGCTCGTCAAGTCCTCTTGGCGACATCCAAGCAACTGACCAATCACGTAGGTCGTGCAATACAACTACTCCTGGTAACTTGTAAGCTACCTTAGCAATTTCAAGAATATTCTTATCAATTATTTCCTGATTTGTATCAATCATCTAGTTCACAAATATTTAAGTTTGATAGTATAAATATATGCTCTACGACGTAAACCATTAAAGACAATCAGCCATTTACTTCCAAAAAACTTATTATTCGGTTAATTTTTTCGTAAATGCTATAAGATGAGGCAATTATCTTATTTACTCCTCTTCCTATCAAAAAGACGGGAAAACCTATCTTAAAGATTGGTCAAGCTATCTTTTAGATAGGTCAATGCGTCTTTTTGATAGGACAAGCTATGATTTAGATAGGTGGAGCTATCTAAATCATAGCTTGTCCTATCTTTTTTGCGGTTTTTTGCGTGAAAAAGATAGGGCATCCTATCTCGGAGATAGGTTCGCCCATCTTTTTCACGCAATTTCCCGTATAAAAGCGAAGAATACCGCACAATTAAAAAAAGCAATTACTTATTCCCTGACTCTGCCTTGATTCCTTCATTGAGTGCTTATTAACAATTTTTAATCCTGCAAATGGATACTTCAAACCTGAGAGTTTTTTTTTATTCGTAGCTTTGTAAAATATTATGATTTGAATAGCTGCGGTTGTCGCTATTGTGACTTACAGAAAAATGAAAATTCTCGATTTATACATCATTAAAAAATTTCTTACAACGTATTTTTTCGCCGTGTTAATCATCGTCTCTATCATTATGGTGATTGATTATACCGAAAAAATCGACAATTTTATTGATAATAAAGCTTCTGTTCACGCTGTTCTTTTTGACTATTACCTCAATTTTATTCCTTATTGGGCTAATTATATTAGTCCGCTGATGGTGTTTATTGCTACGGTTTTCTTTACCGCCAATTTAGCTGCACGCACCGAAATCATTGCGATTCTGAGTACTGGAGTAAGCTTTACTCGTTTTATTCGTCCTTATATTATTGCTTCTTCTATCATCGGAGTACTTACTTTTTTTATGGTTGGTTGGGTAATTCCTAATGCCAATAAAACTCGAATTGCCTTTGAAAGAAAGTACGTAGTAGGTTCTTATTATTATAGTGGTAGAGATGTGCATATCAAAATTGGCCCGCACGATTATGCCTATATGGAAAGCTACGATACAGGTTCACAAACGGGTTATAAATTTTCTTTAGATAAAATTGAAGGACATGAATTAAAGACCAAATTACTTGCAGACCATATCACTTGGGATTCTACCAGAAGAAAATGGTCGATTTTTGATTACCGAGTGAGAACTTTCTTACCTAATGGCAAACAAAAATTAACCTACGGAACAAAAATTGATACAACACTCAATTTACTTCCCAAAGATTTTGAAAGTACTTATCAAATTCACGAAACGCTCACCAATTCTGAACTAGAAGCAACGATTAATCAAATTAGAAGTCGTGGTGCAGATGGTATTGAGATTTTTCTGATTGAGAAATACTTACGTTTTGCCAATCCATTTGCTGTAATTATTCTGAGCGTTATTGGTGTCATTGTTTCTGCTCGTAAATCAAGAGGCGGTGTAGGTTTTCAAATTGCTTTAGGCTTTATGTTAGCCTTTCTGTATATTCTATTCTTTATGATGAGTAAAGGTATTGCACAATCTGGCGGAATGCCTCCGCTCCTAGCCGTGTGGTTACCGAATTTAGTTTTTACAGGTATTGGTGTTATTCTATATTATACCGTGCCGAGGTAGTTCGGCGTTTTATAGGTTAAATCCTTTTTTTTCATTATTAGATAATTACATAAATCCTTATAGGTTTGACTAAATGCTTTCAAATACTTATTTCATGAAAACAAACAATATAAAAGATTACATCCAACTCCATTTAGTTGTACTCATCGCTGGATTTACGGCTATTTTAGGAGCATTAATTTCTGCACATTCTTTAAGTGTTGTCTTTTTCAGAACACTGCTGGCTTCGGGTGGTTTGTTTATTTATTTATATTTGAAAAACGTTTCCATCAAAGTTTCTACCAAAGCTACTTGGCAATTATTGGCAACAGGCGGAATTATCGCTTTGCATTGGTTTACATTTTTTTATGCTGCCAAAATATCGACCGTAGCCATTTGTTTAGCAGGTTTTTCAACAGGTTCATTGTGGACAAGTTTACTAGAACCCATTTGGGACAAAAGAAAAATCAGAATCATAGAAGTTGGTTTGGGCTTGATGGTGATTGTAGGATTATACTTGATATTTTTGTTTGAAGTAAATCATATCATGGGTTTATTCGTCGGGATATTCTCTGCTTTTCTGAGTGCCCTTTTCTCCGTAATCAATTCCAGATTTGCGACAAAACATAGTCCACAAATCATTACTTTTTATGAGATGATGGGTGCTACCATTTTTACTTTTGTACCAGTTCTGTATTTATTTTTTGAAGGAAGTGCCAATCTCAAAATCATACCTCAAGGTTTAGATTGGCTTTGGATAATGATTTTAGCTTTTGTTTGCACAGTATATGCTTTTGCCGAAGGAGTAGAATTGATTCGGAAATTTTCAGCCTTTACGTTCAATCTTACTTTAAACCTCGAACCCGTTTACGGTATCATTTTAGCCTATTTAATTTTCGGAGAAAAAGAACAGATGACAACAGGTTTTTATGCAGGAACATTTATTATTTTGGCTTCCGTTTTACTATATCCCTTGCTTAAAAAGAGTAAATTTTCTAACAATTGAATACGATTCAAATTAGGTTTTGGAATACCAAAAGGCTTAATCTAAACTTTTTACGCTATATTTGAGGCTAATTATAATTAAGGTTTATCGTGAACAAAACGACTTGATTCATTTCTCTATAGCAGAATCTATTCAACAAAACATTCTTAACTTGTTTATACCGATAAACCAATCCTAAATTTTCTTACTCAATGAAACTTTCTATTGTCATTCCTTCTTATAATGAAGCCAAAACCATCCATTTAATTCTTGATAAAGTCAGAGTATTACAACTGGTAAATGACATCGAAAAAGAAGTAATTGTGGTTAATGACTGTTCTACAGATGATACAAATACTGAGATAGAAAAGTATATCAATCAACATAATTTCCCGATTAGTTATCACAGCCATGCTGTCAATCAAGGTAAAGGAGCAGCGATTAGAACAGGTATTCAAAGAGCAACTGGCGATTTAATCATCATACAAGATGCCGATTTAGAATATGACCCTAACGAGTATAATATCATGCTGATGCCAATCATTAATGGCCATGCTGATGTTGTTTATGGCTCAAGATTTACCAGTGGACGTGCCCACAGAATTCTATTCTTTTGGCATACAATTGGAAATAAATTCCTTACTTTTTTAAGTAATATGCTTAATAATTTGAACCTTACCGACATGGAAACTTGCTACAAACTGTTTCGTGCCGATATTATCAAAGGGATTCATTTAGAAGAAAATCGTTTTGGATTTGAACCAGAAGTAACTGCTAAAATTGCTAGAATTAAGAATATTCGTATTTATGAAGTAGGGATTTCGTACTATGGAAGAACTTATGCCGAAGGCAAAAAAATAAACTGGAAAGATGGTTTCAGAGCGATTTACTGCATTCTCAAATACGGACTTTTCAAATAACCATTTCACATTGACAAGTAGCATTTGTAAAACAAACGACTTATTGGGTAAAATTCACAATTCATCAATCATAATTCGTAACTCTTACTTGCTTTCACCCGCAAACATTTTAATTCCTTGAAAACCCCTCAAATTTCAATTATCGCCCCACTCTATAATGAAAGTGAAACCTTTCCATTTTTAGTAGAAAGGTTAAATAACTTAATGGATTCGGTTCAAGAAAGCATTGAAATTGTTTTGATAGATGATGGAAGTCGTGATAATACAGCAGAGCTAATGCAGGCTTTGGCTTTGACCGACGAAAGATACCATTGCTTATTTTTAGCCAGAAATCACGGACATCAATTAGCCCTTACTGCAGGTTTGGCAGTATCAAAAGGCAGCGAAGCCGTCATGGTGATTGATGGCGATTTACAAGACCCACCAGAATTATTAACCGAATTTTATCCTTATTTAAAACAAGGTTACGATGTGGTATATGCAGTACGCAAACAGCGAAAAGAAAATTTTGTAAAAAGAAGTGCTTATTATCTATTCTACCGTTTACTGAAAAGTATCTCTTATGTGGATATTCCATTAGATAGTGGCGATTTTGCTTTGATGAGTCGCAGAGTAGTTAATATCATGAATAAAATGCCCGAAGAAAGTCGTTATTTAAGAGGAATGCGTACTTGGGTTGGCTTCAAACAAATTGGTGTTGAGTATGCCAGAGAGGAACGTCACTCAGGTGAATCGAAATATTCTTTCAAACAGCTTTTCAATTTAGCTTATAGTGGCATTTTTAATTTTAGTGAATTTCCTATCAAATTTGTGTCACGCTTAGGAGTACTTTCAATTATCGTTTCATTGATTTACTTTATCAGCGTATTGATTAAGAAGTATTATTTTCAAGAAGTAATTGAAGGTTTTCCTGCTTTACTTTTTATGATTATATTGTTTAGTGGCGTACAATTATTTGCATTAGGAGTACTTGGTGAATATATCCTTCGGGTATTTTTCCAGTCTAAAAACAGACCATTATTCATTATCAAAAGCGAAATTCATAATAAGGAATTTGTAGAATAAATCATTGAGTGATGAATATTTAATTGGCAAAAAATAAGGGGAATGACTTTGAAATCATTCCCCTTATTTTTATCTACCGATAGCTACTCTTCTCAGAATGGTATCAATTACTTGCATCGTTGTAATACCATCAGCTTCTGCTTCATAATTCAGCATAATTCTATGGTTCAATACATCTGGAGCAATTTCTTTAATATCTTCTGGCAATACATAATCTCTTCCATCTAAATATGCTAGTACTTTTGACGCCAAATTCAAATTGATACTTGCACGTGGCGATGCTCCAAATTGTACATAACGAGCTTCTTCTCTGAGTCCATAATCTCCTGGTTTACGAGTAGCAAAAATCAGTTCAATAATGTATTTTTCAAGCGTTTCAGAAATCGTAATATCGTTAATCTCTTTTCGGATTTTAAAAATATCTTCTTTATCAAGAATTGCCCGAGGCTGATAATTAAAATCCATGTTCGACATCTTCCTCATTACTTCTAATTCTTGCTCTTTATTCAAATAATCCACAAAAACCTTTAGCATAAATCTATCTACTTGTGCTTCTGGCAAAGGGAAAGTACCTTCTTGTTCTACAGGGTTTTGCGTAGCTAATACTAAAAAAGGTTTATCGAGCGGATAAGTAAAATCTCCAATGGTTACTTGTTTTTCTTGCATTGCTTCCAAAAGAGCAGATTGCACTTTTGCAGGCGCACGGTTTACTTCATCAGCCAAAATAATATTGGCAAATACTGGACCTTTTTTTACTTCAAAATCATCTGATTTACGACTGTAAATCATCGTTCCAATCAAGTCGGCAGGAAGTAAATCGGGCGTAAACTGAATTCTATGAAAATCTAGTTTAAGAATTTTTGATAAAGTATTTACAGATAATGTTTTAGCCAAGCCCGGTACACCTTCCAACAAAACGTGTCCGCCAGTAAACAAGCCAATGAGTAAACGATTCGTCAGTTTTTCATGACCAACCACTACTTTACCCATTTCTTCAAATACTTGATTTATTTTTTCTCTTGAAGTCATATATTATATCAAGGTAAGTTTTATGCTGTCTTTATTAAAATCAAAAAATACAGCATTTACCTTATAAAAGCCTTTAAAATTGTTCATTGTAGAGCAATTTTACGAAAAAAAATTGGCAATACACAGGCTAAAATCTAAATTCAAACCATTAACTCTAGTAGTCTAATAACTGTATATATTGAGCTCATAGTAGATATTTAATTGAATTAATATTGAAATTAAATAAATTGCTTTCATATTTATATCTTTCAAGTAAACATAAATCTAATAATTAGATGATTGAAAAGTTTATTTATTTCTATTAAACCTTGTACCAAAATGAAGAAAATTATACTTATCTCTATCTTTTGTTGGCTATCTCATCTCAATTTATTCTCACAAAGTTTAATTGATAAAAGGATTTATAGTAGTAACCTGTCATTATCATTAAATCACGATACATATAATTATAAGTTCAGTAGCCCATATTCAGCTACTAATACAAATGTAAGTGTAAGTTTTTTAGCAGGGAAAATCAGAAAAAATAATTCCTATGTAGCCTATGGTTTTGTTTTAGGAGGACATTCTCTTAACCAAGTAACAAATTTCTCTCAACAAATTAGCCTTGGTCCAGCCATACAAGTTGGAAAATTTATAAAGATATTTGATCAGTTCTATTTTGCTCCTAAAAGCAATTTTACTTTGGCCGGAGTTATTGGAAAAACTGAGTCTTCAGAGATATTAAACGATAAAGGAATAAATACAAGTATCGAAATATCACCTTTAAGTTTCGTATATCAAATTAAAGAAAAAATTATGCTCAATATGAGTTTAGGTCAATTTGCACTGAATTACACTTACTTAAATAGTCGTAATGATTACTTTTCACAAACTAGCCATAACTTAAACATTAACGGAAACCTGTCTAATTACACCAGTTTAGGAATGTTTTATTTATTCTAAAACAATACTCTTCCCAAAATTTGTAGGAAGAGTATCATTATGAAATATTACTTATTTTTCCCAAGTGCATAGCTAAGTCCAAGCGAAACTTTTTGGATAGTTCCTGAAATAAAAGGATAAGGTTTAAGTCCTGCATCTGTGTTATTATAAGTGAGTTCAAGATTCATTTTATTCAATCTTGTCCCTACCCCAACCTTAAAACCCATTGTATTGCCCAAACCTTGATAGTAAACATGTTGACTCTTTTCTGCTAATCTAATTTCTAATGATACTGCTGCGTTGATATATATATCAACTTTTTTAGGTACATTTTTATATATCGAATATTGTGGCCCAATATAAGCTCCCAAATATGAAGTATTAGTTGGTATAACATAACTACTAAATAACCTTACATCCTCTTCATAAAAATTATATAGTAAATCAGCTTTTATTCCAAACCTTCTTCTTTTTGAAGGTATTTCAAATAAACCTCCCAGACCAAAAGAACCAGACATTAAACCTGCCTTTTTGAATTCATTTGGAGAATTACCAATTGTATAACCAAAAGCCCCGACCGCCGCTTGTATAAATAAAGTAGATTTAAACTTTTCTTTTTTTGAAACTTCAACAGGCTTATTATCCCCAAAATAAATATTGTATTTTATCACCAAAGGGATTAAATCTGAATCCCTATATAAATATTTGAATACTTTCCCTGAGTAATTTGAGCAATCTTCGCACAAATCATATAATTGCTTGTTATAAATATCAAGATGGACATTGTATGTTCTATAGTCTATTGTCCTCAGAAAGCGATGGTCGATAAGTTCTTTTATTGGCTCATTTAGTTTCTCAATAAAAAAGTGTTTTTTATTATTTATATCTTGCAAATAGTATAAACTCAACCTTCCTTTTACTAACTGCTTCAAAAATAAAGTAGTATCTACCACTACTCTATCATAACTTTCAATTAAACTCCCTAATTGATGTGGAGTAATGTCTAAAGCAATTGCTTTTCGTACATAAGTCACTTCATTATTAATCACGAAGCCTTGAATATCGCTTAGTCCATACTTTACTTCTTGGTCGTCTTTTTTAAAGGTGATTTTTAAAGGAGAATAAACCCATTTTTGATTGTCGATTTGCCCACTGATGGTATCGCCAGTATTATTGATAACATAACCTGACATAAATTCTTTTTGGGCTTTGATGGTGAGATGCGATAGAACAGTAATCAGTACAGTCAATAAGATTTTTTTCATGGAGAGATTTTGATAAAAAGTGCGATTATTAAATTGTGTCTAAAAGTATTTTATCAAAAATAGATGATAAAACCCAGAATAACAATCGTTTTGGAACACTTTAATGGCTCGTTCGTTAATTTCAAATAGCCATAATATTAAACTATTCTTCAAACTTCTTGCAATATCATTGCATTGGTTATCTTTGTAAAAACATCAACAGCATGATAGCCACCCAAAACTTAACTTTCTCTTATTCGTCTGAAAAGAACTTTTCTTTTCCAGATTTTTCCTGTGCCGACCGTGAAACAATGCTTATTTTGGGTAAATCAGGAAAAGGTAAAACCACTTTTTTACATTTAATGGCTCTTTTATTGAAACCTACGGGCGGTAAAATCCAGATTAATAACCAAGAAATTAGCGATTTTTCGGTAAGTACTGCGGCAGATTTCAGAGCAAAAAATGTAGGAATTATTTATCAGAAACCTCATTTTGTTCATTCTTTGTCGGTCATGGAGAATTTACTCTTGGCAAATTATTTAGCTGGAAGATCTCAAGCAAAAGACCTTGCCAAACATTTGGCAGAAAGCTTGGGCTTTGCCGAACATTTGCATAAGAAAACCACACAATTATCACAAGGCGAACAGCAAAGAGTAAGTATCGCCAGAGCTTTGATGAATAAACCCTCTGTGATTTTGGCGGATGAACCTACCTCAAGTTTAGACGATGACAATTGTTTAAAAGTAGTGGATTTATTGAAAAAACAAATTGAAGAAATTGGAGCAAGTTTGGTAGTAGTTACGCACGACCAACGCCTAAAAGATGTGGTGGAAAAACGTATAAATTTATAGCAAATGAACTTACTAAAAATATCTTGGAGTAACCTTAAAGACAAGCCACTTACCAGTTTTTTAAGTATTTTATTGATGGCTTTGGGTATCGCCATTATTTCGTTGTTACTCTTGGCAGGTAAACAGTTAGAAGAAAAATTTACCCGAAATGTAGCAGGAATCGACATGGTGGTTGGGGCAAAAGGTAGTCCGCTACAATTGATTTTAGCCAGTATTTATCAAATTGACGCTCCGACAGGAAATATTTCTTTAGACGAAGCCAACCGACTTACTCGTAATCCTTTAGTGAAATCCGCCATTCCATTATCTATGGGCGATAGCTATCAAGGTTATAGAATTGTGGGGACAAACGAAAAGTACTTACAACATTTTGAAGCCGAATATGAAGCAGGAAAAGTATTTTCTGGAGCGATGGAAATGGTTGTAGGCTCAAAAGTTGCTAAAAATTTAGAATTAAAAGTTGGTGATACTTTTGCTTCGCAACATGGCTTCGATAAAGAAGGAGACGTTCACGAAGAAAAGAAATTTAAAGTAGTTGGTATATTGAAAAATACCAATTCGGTACTCGACCAATTGATGGTGACACCGCTTGAAAGCGTTTGGGCTGTACACGATTCCCACCATGAAGAAGAAGTAGGCAAAGGAGCAAATGCTTTGAAGCTTTTAGAAGAAGATAACATTACAGACGAAGAACATCATCACGAAGAAGAAGCCAAAGAAATTACTTCCATGCTGATAAAATTCAGAAATCCAGCGATGGGAATGATGATGGCAAGAAGTATTAATCAAAATACTACATTACAAACGGCTTCGCCCGCTATTGAAATCAATCGTTTGTTTGCTTTGATGGGTTTTGGAATTGATACTTTAAAAATTATTGCTTTGGTCATCATCATCGTTTCTGGTTTGAGCGTCTTTGTTTCACTCTACAATTCACTCAAAGAGCGAAAATATGAGATGGCTCTGATGCTTTCGATGGGTGCAAGTAGAACCAAATTATTCTTTCTTTTACTCTTAGAAGGCTTGATAATCAGCACGATTGGTTTTGTTTTTGGCGTGGTATTAAGTAGGCTTGGACTTTGGCTGATGTCGAAAAATGTAGAACAAAATTTTCATTACGACTTCAACGTTTTATCTTTGTTGACGGAAGAATTTTGGTTATTTCTCGGAGCATTATTCATTGGTTTATTGGCAGCAGCCATTCCATCTTTGGGTATTTATAAAATAGATATTTCAAGAACTTTAGCGGATGAGTAGCTCTATTTCGGCATTCGGATTTCAGATTTCGGCTATCAATGTAATATTAAATTAATAGCTTTGAGGTAAAAAACTGATACAACTAAAAATCAACAAAAAAATGAAAATAAAATCGTTACTCGTATTCGGTGTTTTATTCTTGGCTTTATCGGCTGCAACACCCATGAAAAAGCCAGTGGCTTTACCTGCGGAAAAACTTACTTGGGATATTCTAAAAGATGTAGTTTTCAAGAAAAAATGGTATCCTCAAGAATCTATTTTTATGCTATATCCAACTTTTGGCCCAGGCATAAAGAAATTAGAAAATAAAGAAGTAATCATCAAAGGCTATGTAATTCCTGTGGATGCTGCTACGAATATGTATGTACTTTCCGCATTTCCATACAGTCAGTGCTTTTTCTGTGGCGGTGCTGGGCCAGAATCTGTCATGTCTTTAAAGCCTAAAAAAGGTGCTGCTCATAAGTATAAAACGGATGAAATGCACACTTTCAAAGGCAAGTTAAAATTAAATGCTGATGATATTTATGAGATGAATTACATCTTAGAAGAAGCAGATTTAGAAGAGTAATAAAGTATGATTTATATCGAAGCCAGAGGAAACAATTCTTCTGGCTTTTTTTGTGGAGTAATCTAAAAAAAGTTTTTTAAATTTTATTCAACCAAATAATATTTTATTTATAGCGTAAAAACAAATTCTTAATACATCAAAAATCTACTTTCTCGACATCATAAAATTATTTTTCAAGCTTATCTCCAAATATTCTATTGAAAACCTATTTTTATCAGAATATTACACTATCAAAAAATAATTGTAAATTATCCAATAATAATACCATTTACAATTCATCAACAATCTCAAATCGTCCTAAAACTATGGTTGAATCAAATAAAATATTTCACGAACAATTGCTTTCAGAAATGAAGCAACGTTTAATAAAAATACAAGAAGGTGGTGGTCTAAAAAATATTCAAAAACAACACGAACGAGGCAAATTAATCGCCCGTGAACGCATCAATTATTTAATAGACGAAGGTACTTGCTTTCAGGAAATTGGTGCTTTTGTAGGATATGAAATGTACGAAGAATATGGCGGTTGCCCAGCAGGCGGAACTGTTGGCGGTTTAGGCTATGTTTCAGGACAATTATGCGTTGTCGTTGCCAACGACCAAACTGTAAAAGCGGGTGCATACTTTCCGATTACAGGGAAAAAGACCCTTCGTTTTCAGGAAATTGCTATGCAAAATCAATTGCCAATTATTTATTTGGTTGACAGTGCAGGCGTTTTTTTACCGATGCAAGACGAAATTTTTCCAGACAAAGAACATTTTGGGAAAGTATTCTATAATAATTCCATTATGAGTGCGATGGGAATCACTCAAATCTCGGCTGTGTTGGGAAGTTGTGTGGCTGGTGGTGCTTACTTGCCAATTATGTCGGACGAAACCCTGATGGTAAAAGGACAAAGTTCTATCTTTTTAGCTGGCCCATATTTAGTAAAAGCTGCCATTGGTGAAGAAATTGATGCAGAAACTTTGGGTGGAGCTAATACACATAATGCCATTTCGGGAAATGCAGATTATCAGTTTGATACAGAACAGGAGTGCCTCGACCAAATTAAAAGAACAATCGGTAAATTAGGACAGTTTGAAAAAGCTGGCTTCAATAGAAGTACTCCTAAAAATCCGACTAAAAGTATGGAAGAAATATTGGATATACTTCCAGAACTCAGAACCAAACCATACAACATGCGTGAAATTATCGAACGTTTGGTTGATGAATCTGAGTTTGATGAATTTAAAAAAGACTATGGCAAAACGATTATTTGTGGCTACGCTCGCATTGATGGCTGGGCAGTTGGTATTGTGGCGAATCAGCGATTGGTCATCAAAAATAACAAAGGCGAAGTACAAATTGGCGGAGTAATTTATAATGATTCAGCCGATAAAGCCGCTCGTTTTATCATGAATTGCAATCAGAAAAAAATTCCTTTGATTTTCTTGCAAGATGTTACAGGTTTTATGGTCGGTAGTCGTTCCGAACATTCAGGAATTATTAAAGACGGAGCCAAAATGGTGAATGCTGTTTCTAATTCAGTCGTTCCCAAAATCACGATTATTATCGGTAATTCTTACGGAGCAGGTAATTATGCCATGTGTGGCAAGGCATTCGACCCACGATTTATTTATGCTTGGCCAAGTGCTAAAATTGCCGTAATGGGTGGCGAACAAGCTGCACAAACTTTATTACAAACACAAGTAGCGTCGATGAAAGCCAGAGGAAAAGTAATCAGTAAAGAAGACGAAGACAATATTTTAAAAGAAATCAAAGACAAATACAATACGCAAACTACGCCATATTATGCGGCTGCAAGATTATGGGTAGATGAAATTATAGACCCATTAGCTACAAGAAGTATCATTTCAACAAGTATTTCAGCGGCAAATCATTCACCAATTACAAAAGAATTTAAAACGGGTATTTTACAAGTTTAATCATCAAAATCTTGAAATAATACAGATTTTAAGAGCCGAAGTATTGCTGAAGACAAGAATAAATATTCTCGAAAAATGAAAGATTCAAAGATAAATTGGGTAAAAAAGGGCTAAAATTGACTATTTTTCACTTTATACAAATATTTATTAAAAACTTTTGAAAACATATTTGTCTAAAACTCAAACATTTACTACCTTTGCAGTCCTGTTTCAAAGACACATCTTCGTTTTTCAGTTTGATTGGGTTGTAATTTACTGATAATCAATAGAAAACGATTTTTTATAACCAATTAAGCAAACAAAGCAATGGCTAAGAAAGGCAATAGAATCCAAGTGATTTTGGAATGTACTGAGCAAAAAACTTCAGGCGTTCCAGGGATGTCTCGTTACATCACTAAGAAAAACCGTAAAAACACTACAGCTCGTTTAGAGTTGAAGAAATACAATCCTTTCATGAAGAAAGTGACTGTTCATAAAGAAATTAAGTAATTCATTTAGTTGTCAATTACAAGTTATCAAGTCTGTGTTATCATAATTGCTGAGTTTGTTCATCAATTAAGTTGTAATCAGTCGATAACTCAAAACGGATAACAATAACTTATACAAAGAAATGGCAAAGAAAGTAGTTGCAACCCTTAAGAAAGAAGGTGGCGTAAAATACGCAAAAATCGTTAAAGCAGTGAAAAATCCTGCTACTGGTGCTTACACATTCAAAGAAGAAATCGTTCTTCAAGACGATGTAGCAGCAGCGTTGAAAGGTTAATTCTTTCGACTTTAAAGAAAGTCCCCTATCTAAATAAAGTTAGGGGACTTTTTTTGTTTTATATTTGGGAAATTTGTAGCTTATTTAATATTAGTTTAAAGAAAAAAAATTGGGTAATTTCAGCTAATGATATTGAATCTCCAATAGTTGACTGCTACAAACCAAAACGTTAACTGAAAACTGATAACCAAAACATGGGCTTATTTGATTTTTTTAAGAAAAAAGAAACCTTAAATACCGAAGAAAAAGAAACACTTGATAAAGGATTAGAAAAAACCAAAGAAGGGCTTTTTTCTAAATTGAGTAGAGCGGTAGTCGGCAAATCTAAAGTCGATGAAGAGGTATTAGATGAATTAGAAGAAATTTTAATCTCTTCGGATGTTGGCGTTGATACAACCCTTAAAATTATCCGTAGAATTGAAGAACGTGTAGCAAGAGATAAATTTGTAACTACCGCCGAACTAGACGGTTTACTCAGAGAAGAAATTGCTGAATTATTGGCACAAAATAAATCTGACGATGTTTCAAATGCCTTCAAAGCAAATGTTAAGCCTTATGTAATTATGGTTGTAGGTGTAAATGGTGTTGGAAAAACAACAACCATTGGAAAACTGGCTTCACAATTTCATAAAGCAGGAAACAAAGTAATATTAGGAGCAGGCGATACTTTTAGAGCCGCTGCTGTTGACCAATTGAAACTTTGGGGACAAAGAGTTGGTGTAACAGTAATCGACCACGGGATGAACAGCGATCCAGCTTCTGTGGCTTATGATACGGTAAAGCAAGCCGTTGAACAAGATGCTGACGTTGTTATTATTGACACTGCTGGGCGTTTGCACAATAAAGTAAACTTGATGAACGAGCTTTCTAAAATCAAGCGTGTGATGCAGAAGTTTTTACCTGATGCTCCTCATGAGATTTTATTGGTTTTAGATGGTTCTACAGGGCAAAATGCTTTTATCCAAGCACAAGAGTTTACTAAAACTACCGATGTTACGGCATTGGCTATCACTAAATTAGATGGAACTGCCAAAGGCGGTGTAGTTATTGGAATTTCTGACCAATTTAAAATTCCTGTGAAATACATTGGTGTAGGTGAAAAAATAGAAGATTTACAGGTTTTCAATAAAAAAGAATTTGTTGATTCGTTATTCAAGAGAAAATAATCTTTGACATGATCAAAGTAAAAATCTTCATACTCATTCTAGGTTGCCTTTCGATGATTGGTACTTTTGGACAGAAAACCAAGAAAAAATTAAAAAGGAAAATCTCACTTCCTGCTTCTGTACAAAAGATAATTTCAAACAACGAAACATCCACTGGAGCTAAAACCGACTCCAGTAGTTCAGCTGTGGTGCAACAGGGAATCTGCGGGACTATTTTCTGGAAGGCTGGAAATATGATGCCTTCGCCCGACAGACCAACACCAAAAGCCAGACCTGCCCAAAGAGAATTAGTAATTTACGACCTCACAAATACCGCTGAAACAACCCGTGAAAACGGTTTCTATCAAACCATTGCTACAAAATTTATTAAAAGTGTAAAGTCTGATGAAGAAGGTAAATTTTGTGTAAGCCTAGAAGAAGGTAGATATTCTTTATTTGTTCGTGAAGGCGATAAAGGATTATATGCAAATTCTTTCGATGGCAATGGTAATATATCCCCCATTAAAGTAAGTAAAGATAAAATATCAATTACTGTTTTTACGATTGATTATCAAGCTTCTTACTAAAAGAAAAAGGTTGCTAATACTTGTTCTTATACAAATATTAGCAACCTTTTTTATAACAAAGAATCCTTTTACTTACTTTTCTCTTTTACCCAAGTATCTTTTAAGCCAACTGTTCTGTTGAAGACAAGATGTTCTGCTGTAGCATCTGGGTCTAAACAGAAGTAGCCTTTACGCATAAATTGGTAATTAGTTCCTACTTTTGCTTCTTTCAAACTAGGCTCAACAAACACTTCTGGAATAACAGTTAAAGAATCTGGATTGATAAATTTCTTGAAGTCATCTCCTACTTGCGAAGCATCTTCCAAAATCAATAATCTATCATATACTCTTACTTCTGCTTTCACTGCATGTTGAATTGATACCCAGTGAATCGTCCCTTTTACATTGATACCCGAAGTATCAGAACCCGAACGGCTTTCTGGAATATAACTACAGTGAAGTTCGGTAATATTACCAAATTCATCTTTTACAAAATCATCACATTTGATGATATAAGCACCTTTTAAACGAACCATCAAACCTGGTCCTAAACGGAAAAACTTCTTCATCGGTACTTCCATGAAATCGTCTTTTTCGATATAAATCTCACGACTAAATGGTACAGTACGACTTCCTGAATTCTCATCTTCTGGATTATTTTCTACCTGTAATTCTTCGACTTCGTCTGTAGGATAATTTGTAATGACTACTTTAATTGGATCTAAAACCGCCATTACTCTAGTAGCTAATTTATTCAAATCCTCTCTAACGCAATAATCTAATACTCCTACGTCAATTAAATTATCTCTTTTGGCTACTCCAATTTTCTCACAAAAATTACGGATAGATGCTGGTGTAAAACCACGACGACGCAATGCAGAAATCGTTGGCATACGTGGGTCGTCCCAACCATTTACCACTCCTTCATTCACTAATTGAAGTAGTTTACGTTTGCTCATTACTGTATGAGTAAGATTCAACCGTGCAAATTCGTATTGATGTGAAGGATAAATGCCTAATTTTTCGATAAACCATTCGTATAAAGGACGATGAACATCAAATTCCAAAGTACAAACTGAATGGGTAATTTCCTCGATAGAATCCGACTGACCATGGGCAAAATCATACATCGGATAAATACACCAAGTATCGCCAGTACGGTGATGCGGAGCGTGTTTAATACGATACATCAAAGGGTCACGCATGTGCATGTTCGGATGTGCCATATCAATTTTAGCTCTCAATACTTTGGCACCATCTCCAAACTCACCAGCTCGCATTCTACTGAACAAATCTAAATTTTCCTCTACAGTACGGTAACGGTAAGGGCTATCTTCACCGGGAAAATTAGGATTACCTTTTTGAGAAGCGATTTGCTCAGAAGTTTGATCATCTACATAAGCCAATCCTTTTTTGATAAGTGTTACAGCAAACTGATAAAGGCTTTCAAAATAATTAGAAGCATACAATTCTTCGCCAGCCCATTCAAATCCAAGCCAACGCACATCAGCTTTGATAGAATCTACATATTCAGTCTCTTCTTTTTCTGGATTAGTATCATCAAAACGAAGATTAGTTTGTCCGCCATATTTAGCAGCCAAGCCAAAGTTCAAGCAAATTGATTTAGCATGCCCAATGTGTAAATACCCATTAGGTTCAGGTGGAAAACGAGTCAAAACACGTCCACCGTGTTTACCCGATTGTAAATCTTCTTCTACAATTTGTTCAAGGAAATTAAGTGATTTTTTTTCTTCTTCTGCCATAAGCTGAATCGTTATCAATTTGTTGGTTATCGCATATTAGCATTTGTTTTGCTAATTAACAAAATCGTGACAAGACTATCTTACGAAATTACGGATTTTTTAGGGAATGAATCAGGGTTTTCTAGCAAATCAGATTTAAAAAACATTTTTTAACTGAGAAGGTTATAGACAATGGGCTTTAGAATGTCAGCAGAACGATTTTACAACTTGTTTTTACAAACTGCTTAAAAATCACCTTTAGAACATTTTTTGTTGAAATTATTTCCTCATTCACAACTTCACAATGATAACATTGAAAGATTTATTACTTAGCGAACAAGACATTGATAGAATCATTGAAATGGCATGGGAAGACCGCACTCCATTCGACGCCATTCTGGTACAATTCGGACTAAAAGAACAAGAAGTAATCGAATTAATGCGAAGAGAAATGAAAGCATCGTCGTGGCGAATGTGGCGTGAACGTGTACAAGGCAGAGCCACAAAACATAGAGCCAAAAGCCTAGTTGATGACGTTCGCTTTAAATGTACTTTGCAAAGAAAAATTTCTTTCAACAAAATTTCTAAGCGAAAGTAGGCATTTATACAAAATAAGATTCTGTTTTGTATTTTCCTATTTTTACCTATAAATTCTGTTTTCACAGAATTTTATTAACAGATAGGTATATAATTACCGAATAATAAAAATATTATTCTAAAAAACTGCTTTTTTGTAGAATTTCTTATAAAAATCACAAAAAAGCTATTAGATTTGCAATAGATTTCCTATCGCAGTAAAATAACCCATTACTAATAATCATGTAATTCTGAAAACCATTGAAATTATCAATGGTATTTTTGGCTTTCATCAATTCTAAACTCCGAAAAAATGAGTATCAAACTAGATCAAATAGACCATAAAGTATTAGAAATTTTACAACAGAATGCTAAAATTACTAATGCACAATTATCAAAAGAAATAGGACTATCACCTGCACCTACACTTGAACGTGTTAAAAAATTAGAAACTGCGGGCATTATTGAAAGTTATCACGCACAATTAAATCGTGAAAAAGTTGGCTTAGGAGTCACCACATTCGTCACTGTTACTTTAATTGGGCATAAAAAACAAGTAACAGAATCGTTTGTTTTCCAGATAAATCAAATTCCAGAGGTCATAGAATGTCATCATGTTACTGGTTCTGGAGATTTCTTATTGAAGATAATTGCTAAAGATATTGCTTCATATCAAAAATTGATGCTTGAAAAAATCAATGAAATTGAAGAAGTTGCAGGTACACAAACGATGGTCATTCTGTCAACTTTCAAAGAAAGTAAAGTATTACCAATTCCTTGAATATCATCCAAAAAGGCATAAAAAAAGAGGAAAGTATCACAAGAATACTTTCCTCTTTTTTTATGAACAAGTGTTTTTATTCTTCTATAATTACATAAAATTTAAAATTCAGCGGGTCGAATACTTCTGATACTTGATTTAAAAATTCAGGATTGTTCAAATAGAAATTTAGGAAATTTTCGCTTCGTTCTTGTGGTGTTCCATTTGGAAAAAGCTTCTGTTTTACGCCTAAAAGCTGATTTACTTCTGTTTCATGATTTCTTTCTTCTGCCTTTTTAAGTCGCTTTTCTAAGTTTTCAAGGGCATTTAATACTTTTTGTTGTTCACCTTTTACTGCCCCTTCCAGCGTTTTATCAATTTTAATAGCTTTCGTCAAAATCTCATCAAAAATCTGTACAAAAGCATTACTTTCGACCGATAAACTTAAACTATTTTCACTATGTTTTTCAATGAAATTCTTTTTCAAACTAATTTCATCTAAGAACAAATCTTCGCTCGTCAAATCCAATTTTTCCATTTTCTTGGCTGTTGCTTTATTAACAACTAAACAGAAATTACGTGGCATTAAAATTGGAAATGCTACTTGATGAAAATCAAAAATACTCTTCAATTGCAACCAGTAAGGTACTTCAGAAGGCCCACCGATATAAGCCAAATTCGGAAGAATTACTTCTTCATAAACAGGTCTTAATACCACATTCGGACTAAATTTTTCGGGTTCATTCTCAAGTATCGTCAGGATTTCTGCTTCAGAAAAAGATAAATCAGTATTGAGAACTTTATAAGTATTTTCTTCTTTTACGATGCGTTCACGCAGACCGTTGTCTAAATAGAAGAAGTTGATTTCACGAGGAGAAATTTGGGTTTTATAGCCCAAAGATTCGAGATTTTCAGAAGTTTTTGAAACAACATCAAAAGCGGTGTGATGCAGTAAATCGTTTTTAATAATCGGTGCAAAAAGTTTTTTCAGCTTTCTATCATCAGCATCAATACAAACTAAACCTTGGTTTCCGAACAACTCGTTGGCGTAACATCGAGCTGCATTTGCAAGGGTTTCATTATTCAAATAAGCATCTTTAAAAATAGCTGGACATTCAGCCATTTCTGCTATTAAACTTTCCAATTCCTTGGGATTCATTCTACCAACTGCTCCTTTTTGGGCTGTTTCCCAAGCTAATTTTTTTCCGAATAAAGAAAAATGATTGATTTCTGCAAAATCATGGTCTTCAGTTGCCATCCAATAAACTGGCACAAAATTGTATTCTGGAAAAGCTTTTTTGAGCGATTTTGCCAAGTTAATCACCGTAACCAATTTATAAATCACATAAAGTGGCCCCGTAAAAATATTAAGTTGATGCCCCGTAGTAACTGTGAAAGTATTTTCTGATAAAAGAATATCAAAATCTGGTTGATTACTTATCCCTGAATACTGCTGTTTTAAGGTTTCTACTAAAACTTTACGTTTGGTAACATCATACTGTTTGAGTGCAATTTGTTTTTCAAAACCTTGAATGGATGGATAATTCTCGTAAAAATCTTTCGTTTTTGTGTTTTGATTGATGAAGTCTAAGAAAAGAGACGAAAATTGATTTACGGTCTCTAAAGGTAGTTGATGTATTTGCATTATTGCCTTATGCGTTTGATATGTAAAATCCAGACAGTTTCGTTTGAATTACAAGTTTAACGTAGAAGTTTTCGACTTTGTTCTTTTCCTTCAAAAAATTCAACAAAAAAGCCTTTAGAAAATTTCTAAAGGCTTTCGATATTCTCCATAAGCTATTTAATTATCTTTAATTTTTACAAAATGTATTTAAAATACGCTTTGTAAAAAGTCTAATTATTGTTAAATTTCTATTTGTTATCATTTACGTGATAAAAAGTAATAAGGTTTCAAAACAATCAAATTATTTTAAGTATATCTTTGATTATTAATTATTTAACTGAACGACAATAAACTAAGTCTTTTCCCCTATCCTATTCTCAATCAGCTTTCTGCTCAAACCAATTAACCACAGAAATAATCTACAAGTACCCAAAGAGACATCAAATCTTGTAAAAAGGTTGGACTATCATTAGAATATTACCAAAAAAACTTCTTTAATTCTTATCTTTATTTTAAAATGTGAACTTCATCGCTCTTATGCAAAAAATTATACTTGCCTTTTTGATGATTACTGTCCGTTTAATGGCAATTGCCCAAACCCAACCACAGTATAGTCAATACATGATGAATAGTTATTTAATCAACCCAGCCGTTTCGGGTATTGAAGACTATACAGATATTAAAACGGGATACAGAAATCAATGGACAGATTTTGAAGGTGCTCCGCTTACTTATTATGTTTCGGCACATTTAGCGATTGGCAAAACAGATATTACAAGTACTGGTGCAAGACCCAATTTCAGTAAATCTATTCGTCGCCCAATGGCACTTTCTAATAATTTCAACGGCTCTGCCAAAGTACCAGCCCATCATGGCATTGGTTTTATTTTGGTTGCGGATAAAACTGGTGCAAATACACAGAACAGTTTAAACTTGAGCTATGCGTTGCATGTTCCAGTAACGAATAAAATAAAATTAGCCGTTGGAATTTCGGGTGGAATCTCTCAATATGGCGTTGATTTTAGTAAAGTACAAGTAAAAGATAATCCTGACCAAATAATTGTTGCAGGCTCTAAACTGACAGCCATTCAGCCTAACCTGAACGTAGGTACTTGGTTATACTCCAGAACTTTTTTTGTTGGAATTTCAGCGAATCAATTTATTTTCAACAGCTTTAATTATAAAAATAAAGATAACAATACCCAAAGTTGGATTGGAAACGCCATTCCTCATTACTTTCTAACAGCAGGTTTCAGACAAGAAATCAGTGACGATTGGACGATTATTCCTTCAACACTCATCAAAAGAGTGGCACAAGCACCTTTAAGTTTTGATGTAAATGCGAAAGCTGTTTTCAGAGATAGATTTTGGTTCGGAACTTCTTACAGACATAAAGATGCTTTTGTAGGATTATTAGGCGTAAATATCAGCTCCTTAATTAATTTGGGGTATTCCTACGACTTTACTTTATCGGGCTTGAAAGAACGTTCGAGAGGTTCACATGAAGTTGTAATTGGTTTGATGTTGAATAATCGAAGACGTGTACTTTGTCCACAAAATTTATGGTAATCTTATCTATACTTTATAAATTCCCAATTTTTACGACTGGCTAAATATTGTAGATTTTCGTCATTTTCATAAGCTTCCTTTTCAAAAATAATATTTCGGTAAGCTTGATGATGCCTTTGTCCTTTGACTCTATTCCAACAATACGCCAAGAAATACCAGCAATAGAAAGGCAAAATGAATAATTCAATTTGTTGAGCAAGATGGATACGCTCATGATTCAACAATACTTTAGAAGGTTTTTTTGATTTGACCAACACGAACGGGAAAATCGCCATGCCATCGACATTTAAGAAAGGACAATAAATGGTAAAAAAGAAGGCTTTTCTACGATTCTCCAAGAGGCTAAGATTTTACTGACTATACTTTTGATTAATTTTATCGTAAAGCGACGTTGGAATTTTTGATTCGTATTCTGTAGTTTTTACTTCTGGACGCACCCAATCTAAATGTCCTTTTATCCACGCATAAGCCAGTCCAATGAGTAATACGCCCACAAATACAAACATTTCGACCAAAGAAAACCAACCCCACAAACCATCTGTTTCAGCAATTAATCGTTTATTTCCGAAAACTGTTGCCCAAGGAAATAGGAAAATAATTTCTACATCAAAAAGAATAAAAATCAAAGCAACTACATAAAAACGGATATTAAAACGAACATTGGCATTTCCGTCTGGTTCTTCGCCAGATTCGTAAGTAGTGAGTTTTTCTTCGTTCGGACGATTAGGACGAATGAGTTTTGCGAGAAACAAAATGACAGCAACAAAAACTATCGCTGCAATGATAAAAAGTAAGATATAACCAAAATCTGTAAGCATTGTCATTGAGAACCTCGTTCTGAGATTTTATTTATTCCGAAAATTCAGATAACCTTTTACTACTGTAAAAGTAGTAATTGCTAAAAAGAAAAAGATGACGTAATGAACGTAATTGATAATCCAGGGGAATTCTACGCCAAAATAATAACCGCCACCCACTAAAGAACCGACCCAAACAGCTCCGCCAACTACATTATAAAAAAGGTATTTGGGATAATTCATTCGGCTAATTCCTGCCAATATTGGTGCAAAAGTGCGAATGTAGGGCAAAAACCGACAAATTATCAAGGCTTGACTACCGTGTTTTTCAAAGAAATCACGGGTAGAATCTAAATGCTTTTGCTTAAAATACCAAGTATCTTTTTTGTTTTCGAGATTACTCCCAAAAAACCGCCCAAACAGAAAGCCCGTCAATGAACCCAAAACAGCCGCTACAAAAAGGTATAACAAAACTGTTCCGATAGCATATTTCAAGAAACCTGTTCCTACAAAAACACCTGTTAAAAAAAGTAGGTAATCTCCTGGAAGGAAAAAAGCAAAAAACAATCCGTTTTCGGCATAAACTACAAAGGTAATCGCAAAAAGACCCGCACCAATGATTTCTTTAGAATCAGATAAGTATTTAATGATTTCGGATATGTCCATTTTAAAGTAGATGAAATGCCTTTTGGGCTGAAGTATAAAAAATACTTTTGTCTATAAAGAGGCTTTTTTCAACGTTAGTTAAAGTATAAACAGTTTTAATATTAAAATTAGTCTGCCAATCTGTTTAATTGTATCGGTAAAATAGAATTTTTATCCTTTAAAAATAAAATGATTGTACAAGTGTTTTCGTTGAGGTTGGATATATAACAAGTAAAATTACTTAAATTTCAATCAAATTTTCTAATCCTAAAATCATTAATTAATCTAATATTGCTCAACAACATACTTTCCAGAATTATATACAATGAAAAAAGCAATTATTATCGTTCTAGTACTTGTACTACTTTTAGGTGGATTCTTCTCTTCAAGCATAATTAGCTATTTCCACACGCCTCCAGCTGAATCAGAAACCGCAATTACTAGCCCAAATACAGATATTCCTGAGCCAGTTTTTACTAAAGAAGGAGAATTGGAATTTGTAAGAATTAAAGAAAAATTAACAATAGAAATTGCAGATAATGACAAAGAAACTGAGCAAGGATTAATGTTTCGTCGTTCGATGCCCGACTCTTGTGGCATGTTATTCATTATGCCCAACAATGAACCCCAAAGTTTTTGGATGAAAAATACTTTTATTCCACTAGACATCATGTTTTTAGATGAACAGAAGAAAATCGTAACAATACAAGCCAACAGAATTCCATTTTCAGAAGAAGCGGTTCCATCCTATGAAAATGCAAAATATGTGTTAGAAGTAAATGCAGGATACTGCAAAAGGAAAGGAATTGAGAAAGGAGATTTGTTGAAGTTTTAAGGAGGTTTATTTTGGACTAGAGGATTTTAAGACTTTAGGACTTGAAGTATAAAAGATTCATCACCTATAATCTTAAAGTCTTCAAGTCCTAAAGTCAAAAATCTACTTAACATCCACCTCAAATGTTCCGTCAAAATCTGTGCTACCTACTGTAAATGAACCATTTTTAATAGGCGTGCCATTTACTGGAGGTTGGTGATGAAGTACTACTTGTAATTTTCCTGTGCCTGCTGCAGACGTTTTTACTGTAGCAGTCAAACCAACGTCAAATCCTCTTGAATCTTTATCTTTTCCAGAAATCGTTAATAGCGATGCTGGCGTAGAAATGTACTCAAACAAATGCTCGTCTTTTTGTTCTTCAATTTCTTCAGTAACATTCTCCACAGGCGATTTTGTTTCGTCTAAAATCGCAACTGATAAAGTATAAGTTTTATTTGCTTCTAAAGCAATCTTATCAATAGTCGGAGCATTTCCTCCAGTTCCATCAAGGTCTTTGAACGAAAATGTTTTCGTAACACCATTCTCAGTAAATTTCAAACTTACCGTTGTTAAGTTTTCATTGTCTTCTTGTGGAATAGGTTCATCTTTTTTGCAAGCCGAAAGCAAAACCATTGCTAACATTGGCGTCAAGAGTAATCTTTTTGTCAATTTCATATCTGTCGATTTTTATATAATTGCAATACTGTTGCAAAGATAATATTTGTTCTGAATATTTTTGCACTATTGTTGCGAAAATAAAAAATCTTCCTTCTATATTTGCAACAATGTTGCAAATATGAAAAATTCAATCTCAAAATATCTTTACGATTACTTAGGCATAGCAGGTTCAGGAATCTGCCTTGTACACTGTTTAGCCACACCCATCGTGATGTTCGTTAAAACATTTTATGAAACTAAAATGGAAATTTCGTCTCATGAAGGAATCCATTATTGGGATTACATATTCCTAACAATCTGTTTCATTGCTGTTTATTATACCACTAAAGAAGCTACTTCTTCCAAAATAACGATTGCCTTTTGGATCTTCTTTACACTTTTTGCCTGCTCCATTTTGTTCGAAGAAGATTTCAAATACTTGAATATAGTAGGCTATTTTTCGTCAATTGCTTTAATTATTACTCATTTAGTCAACCTTAGAAATTGCAAGAAATGTCACATAAAAAACTCCCAGTTACAGTCCTAAGCGGATTTTTAGGAGCTGGAAAAACATCATTACTCAATCATATCTTACACAATAAAGAAAACCTGAAAGTTGCCGTCATTGTAAATGATATGAGTGAAATCAATGTAGATGCTCAATTGGTAAAACAGGAAAACACTTTATCAAGAACCGAAGAAAAGTTGGTCGAAATGTCTAACGGCTGCATTTGCTGTACACTTCGTGAAGATTTGATGCAAGAAGTAGAACGTTTAGCCAAAGAAAATCGCTTTGATTATCTTTTGATTGAATCTACAGGTATTTCCGAACCTCTGCCAATTGCACAAACATTTAGCTATATCGATGAGGCAAATGGTATTGATTTATCCAAATTTTCAAGGCTTGACACAATGGTGACCGTAGTTGATTGTTTCAATTTTGCCAAAGATTTTGGTTCAATTGATACTGTTTGGACTCGTGGAATGAATGATGAAGATCCAAGCGATGCCAGAGCAATCGTTAATCTTCTGACAGACCAAATTGAATTTGCCAACGTAATTATCCTTAATAAAACAGATTTACTGAGCGAGTATCAAGTAGGAGAATTAAAGGCAATTGTTCAAAAATTAAATCCAAAAGCCAAAATACTTCAATCGTCTTTTGGCAAAATTAATACAAGCGAAATATTAAATACTGGTCTGTTTGATTTTGAAGAAGCATCTGCTTCAAGCGGATGGATTGAAGAATTAAATAAAGCAAAGCATACACCCGAAACCGAAGAGTATGGCATTAGCTCATTTGTTTTCAGAGATGCCCGTCCTTTTCATCCAGAAAGATTCTGGAATTATATTAATAATAATTGGCATGGAGGAATTATTCGTTCAAAAGGATTATTCTGGATAGCTTCACGTCCAAAAGATGCTTTGAATTGGGGACAAGCTGGAGGTTCGGTTCGGGCGGACTCAGCAGGAACTTGGTGGGCTGGCGTACCATCTTGGGAAAGAGTTTTCTATCCAGCTTGGAAAGAAAATAAAGAAATTATCATGCAACGCTGGGATAAGCGATTTGGAGATAGAGTAAACGAATTGGTAATTATCGGTCAGGATTTAGATAAAGAAATCATTATAGAAGAATTAGAAGAATGTATTTGTACGGAAGAAGAAATTATTTTGATGGAAAAGAAAGGAAAATTCACAGATCCATTTCCAACATTTCAATAAAAAACTTAGTAAAATAAAGGTAGTGTGATACACAAACCCACAGACTTCTAGTTTGTGGGTTTTGTTTTGAATAATATTTCTTACTCGTAAGAGTATCTATATCTCTAGTTTATAAATCTGTATAATAAAATCCCCATTTTGTCTCAAAATCCTCAAAATAGAATAAAAAACTGTGGATTTTCATAGAAAAACTGTTACAAATAATTTCATCAATAGCTGGTGTAAAACTTCAAGAGCTTTAATTTAGGAAACCGACAAAACATATAACTATTTTGTGAAATTATTTATATTTTTCGTGTACACCTCAAAATTATTTGATTTCTATGAATTATCAATCGTATTATAAATTATGATAATTTATGTACTTTTGTCTATCAATCAAATGGAATTCCTGAACTTAGTAGATATATTATTGGCTTTTCTATAAAAGTACAGGCATAAAATGTTTCATTGTAAGTATTTTATGGACGAAGCAAAAAATTAAAACTTCATCATTATGATTTCTAAAAAAGCTAAATATGCTTTGAAAGCCTTAAAAGTACTAGCTCGTGAGTATGAAAAAGGACCATTACTTATTTCAAATATTGCTGAATCAGAAAATATTCCTAAGAAATTTTTAGAAGCAATCCTCCTTGAATTACGCAATCATGGGCTTTTACAAAGCCAAAAAGGAAAAGGTGGAGGATATTATCTGAGAATTCCACCAGACCAAGTAACTTTTGCTAAGATTATCCGTATCATCGATGGCCCAATTTCACCAACTTTATGTGTGTCATTACACTTCTACGGAAAATGTGATGACTGTGGAGATGAGGAAAGTTGTTCATTAAGAAATGTAATGGAAAAATGGCGAGATGCCAATCTAGCCGTTTTAGAAGCCAATACATTAATGGATTTAGTGAAATAAAAATCGCCCTAGTTTTAGCTAGGGCGATTTTTATTGATAAGGTCAACTTAAAATTTCAAAGCTTAGACACAAAAGGCTCATGATTTTCAATAATCATGAGCCTTTTTGATATATTGACAGAATAAATATTATTTTTTTGTAATATTTTCAAAGCAAAAAATGTTGATATATTAAGAATAATTGATATTTTTACAACACAATTAGCAATAACCAACCACTATCAATAAAATGAAAAAATTCAATCAATTCATGGTTTTGCAATGGCTTATTTTTCTGCCATTAATTCTTCCTTTAAGCATTGTTTCAGGGATACTTCAAGGCGTTAAGCATTCTATAAGTGACCTTTTCGAACAAATTTCAAATGATGTTTCTCATCATCCGCTTATTCATGAAGAAAATCCAGATTCTTTTGTTTAAAATCATCTGGATCAAGTTCTAAGAACTCTTCCCAGAAAGCATTTGCAGGTACAGCAGCTTTACAAATAATAGGTTCTTTTTTGATTGGATGAATAAAATACACTCTTCTTGCATGTAAATTAATACTTGCATCAGCATTGGGACGGTCAAAACCATATTTTAAGTCTCCACGAATCGGACAGCCCATAGAAGCAAGTTGAACTCTAATCTGGTGCGGTCTACCAGTAATGGGTTCAACTTCAATCAAAAAGTGTTTATTAATTTCCCCCAAAACTTTATAATTAAGTTCAGCTTTTTGCGAGCCTTTTACTTCTTCCTCATGTGCGGTTACTGTATTTTTTGCTTCGTCTTTTACAATCCAGTGTATTAATTTTCCTTTTGCTTCTTTAGGTTTACGTCTCACAATTGCCCAATAGGTCTTCTGAATATCCCTTTTTCTGAACAATTCCATCATTCGCTCTAAGCCTTTTGATGTTCTAGCAAAAATCACTAAACCACTTACTGGTCTGTCAAGACGATGAACTGGGTGTAAAAATACATCTCCAGGCTTGTTGTATTCTTTTTTGATATACTCTTTAACGGCATCTGTTAATGTTCTATCACCCGTTGAATCTCCCTGCACTAAAATCCCTGCTCTTTTATTGACAACTATAATATGATTGTCTTCATATACTACGTGAAAGTCCTTCATTTTCTATGTTTATTTTACGAGCTAATAATTATATAACTCGATTTCAATTAATTAATAACTTTCTTTTTCATTCGGGAAATCAAGTGATTTCACGTCTTGAATATATTGAGAAATTGCTTCATTCATAATACCATCTAAATCGGCATATCTTCTCAAGAACCTCGGTTTGAATTCCTTATTAATACCCAACATGTCGTGAATAACCAGAATTTGTCCATCAGCATCAGGGCCAGCACCAATCCCAACGGTTGGAATCGAAATACTTTCAGACACTTTTTTCGTCAGGCTAGAAGGTATTTTTTCAAGTACAACACCAAAAGCACCAATTTCATCCAACATTTGTGCATCTTCAATTAATTTATTGGCTTCAACGTCTTCTTTTGCTCTTACGCTGTAAGTACCAAATTTATATATTGACTGTGGTGTTAAACCTAAATGACCCATCACTGGAATTCCAGCACTTAACACTCTGATAATAGACTCTTTAATTTCAGAACCACCTTCCATTTTTACAGCATGGCCACCTGATTCCTTCATAATTCTAATAGCAGACCGAAGTGCCTCTGTAGAATTTCCTTGATACGAACCAAAAGGAATATCCACAACAACAAGAGCTCTTTTTACTGCCTTCACCACCGAAGTAGCATGATAAATCATTTGGTCGAGTGTAATAGGCAAAGTAGTTTCATGACCAGCCATTACGTTGGATGCAGAATCACCAACAAGGATTAGATCAATCCCTGCTGCATCTACAATACGAGCCATCGAATAGTCGTAAGCAGTTAGGCAAGAGATTTTCTCACCTCTATTTTTCATTTCTTGCAAGATATGTGTAGTAATTCTTTTGATTTCGTTATTTACTGGCATGGTTTTTTAAGCTTTTTTTTTGTTACAAATAGGATATAAATAAACACAAATTCATCTTTTTTAAAATTAATCCAATTACAAAAAAAATTAATATGATTTATATTTTTAAAGAGAAAAGAGTGATGACTTATAACCCAAGTAAAATTAAATAATGTACAAATTTAAGATTTATTAGTATCTAAAATAGTTAAAATAAAATTCGGCAAGCTTTTTTTCAAATTAAGTGCTTTTTTCAGAGAATATCACTAATTATTTACTTAAAAAGAGGTACTTTTACTTGTAAATTTTATAATAATTATTATCTGTTAAATCTATTTCAGTACCCCATCATTTATACTTAAATCAAACAAGTTATGAAACAGATTTTTTCAAAGAGAAGTCTTTTGCAAAACAAGTCAGCTCAAATAGGTTTGGGATTACTTACTTGTCTAGCATTGAGCAGCCCATCTTTTGCTCAAGACTCTAAAACATCAAGTACTAAACCAACAATTGTTAGTACAATCACAGACAATGGAATTACGACAACGACTTATTCAAACGGTCAGATTGTAAAAACGGTAGCAGATGGATATTATCTTGATTCTGCTTTTTACAAAAACAGTAATGTTTTGAAGACGACTGCGGCGAAGAAATACTGGAGAATAACCGATAGAGTGGGTGTCGCAATTCCAGTAAATACTGATAGCCGTAAAGATGTAACAATGTTTCTTAAACCGGGCGTTTACAATACTCTTTCTGTTACGCATTATTGGGGATTTATAGGAATCGGTATCACTGGAGGATATCAAAATTTTCAAATTGGAGATGATTATAAAGGCTCTGAAGGTAGAATCTATCAAAACTTTGAAACGCTTAAGTTATCTGGCAAAATTCCAAATACACTTACTCAGTCAGACTTGCTGTATGACAAAGTTGCTAATTATGAAGATTTCTATTTGATGATTGGTCCATCTATTGATATCCCATTAGGGAAAAAACTAGGAGTTAATCTTGATGCTCGTGGTGGTTTAATGAATACATCTGCTCCTAGATTTGGAGCGTATTTGCCTGATGGCAGTCAAGGTGCACAATCTTTAATTTTTAGATTAAACTCCTCAGCATCAAAAAACAGGCTTGGTGCTATACTTGCTATTGATTTGACTTATAAAGTTTCAAAAACATGGAGTTTAGGAGCAAACGTACAAGGGTTTATTACAGAAACACCTTTTACAACTACTGGTCTTGACCCGACAACAGGGACTAACATGACCATTACAAAAGAGGACATGAGAACAAATGGAGGATATAATGTTGGGCTTGCCTTATCTCATACTTTCGGAGAAGACAAAGCCAAAACAGTTTATACATTATTACCTCCTCCTCCTGCTCCAATTGTTGCTTATGCACCAACTTTATTGGGTGAAAATGGTAAAATGTACGACTATAAATCTTCAGAGAAACCTGTATTCAAGTGGAAAAGTAATTCACCGAATCCAGAACAAGAAGAATATTTATTTAAACTTTACAAAGCTGATGGCTCTGATACCCCAATTTATCAGCAAACTACTAAAAACAGTAGTTTAACATTACCTGATAATGTTGCTTTAGTAAATGGAGATGAATGTAATTTCTATTATTACTCTGTACAGTCTGTAGTTCAAAACAAAGTTTTCTCAGAAGCTGACGCAGCTAGTTTTGGTTACAAAGCTAAACCTGTGGCAATGATAGCTTCAAGCAAACCTACTACTGACCAGTATATGTTTAAAGTATTTGGTGGAACAACTGCACCAAGCAAAATGAAAGCAAAACCACGCCGTAAAGTAACAAAACCTGCTGTGGCTACTGTACCGAAGAAATTAGTACCTCGTAAAAAATCTACGAAGCCTGCAAGCAACTATGTTAACTACGAAAACGTAACAGAGAATCCTAAAGTAAAATGGCCTGATGATCTTCCATTACCGAAGAATCCATCAATCTATGAATACGAAGTTCAACGTTTGAATCCTGGTGATTGTAAGCCTGTTGGTCCAGTAGCAAAATATAGATTCTATATTGACCCTAAAAATCCTGATGATATCCGTATTCTTCCTGATAAACCGAAGAAAAAATAATTAGGATTTACAAACGAAAAAAGCATTCTGAATTCAATTCGGAATGCTTTTTTCGTTTGTATGAATTCAACTAAACATTTATTGTTCCAAAATAAATTACTTGATTACCTGTAGCGGTAACCCTTGCGGTTACCGTTTATTGAATCGATGCTTTGTTAAACGATACGGTAACCGCAAGGGTTACCGCTACAAGTTGTTACAAGTATTCTAAAATAGCTAATACGTTTTAATAGCATAATGTATTATATAAATACATTATCCTTGATAATTTTTGGAAACAGATTTGACAATTAGTTACTAACAATAAATCTATACAGATTTATACAGCCAGTAAAGAATACAGAAAAGGAAATGGAAGTAATGGAAAGAAGACTAAAAAAGTACAATGAAGATGAATAAATCTAGAGATGTGTCAGTACTTAGAAAAAAGGTTTATTTTTTTTACTTATCACGCAACCTTTAAAAAAAGCAGCTTGTCTATATAAGTACAAATAATAAAGCAATTAGTGGTAACATAAACAACCCCTCCGACTTGAATCAGAGGGGTTTTGTTTTTTATGCTTAGTCTGCTTTTTGTTCCATACGTTTACGCATACTTGGATCCAAGTAAATTTTACGCATACGAATCGACTTTGGAGTAACTTCTAAGTATTCATCTTTTTGGATGTATTCCATAGATTCCTCTAAAGAGAACTGGATTTTCGGAGCAATTTTAACGTTTGTGTCTGTACCAGAAGCACGCATGTTAGTCAATTGTTTCGCATTCTGAAGGTTTACTTCAATATCATTCTGACGGTTGTGTTCTCCAACTACCATCCCTGCATAAACTTCTTCAGTTGGGTCGATAAAGAAAACACCTCTGTCTTGTAATTTATCTACAGCATAAGGCGTAACAACACCAGAGTTCATAGAAATCAATGAACCGTTAATACGACCAGGGATAGTTCCTTTGTAAGGCTCATAAGCTTTGAAACGGTGTGCCATGATAGCTTCACCGAAAGTAGCTGTCAATACTTTAGAACGCATACCAATCAAACCACGTGAAGGAATGTTGAATTCTAAGTGTTGTAAATCACCTTTAGGTTCCATAATCAACAACTCACCTTTTCCTTGTGTTGCTAATTCAATTACTTTACCAGCAGATTCGTCTGGAACGTCAACGACTAAAGTTTCAATTGGTTCTAAACGTTCGCCGTTTTCACCTTCTTTGAAAATTACTTGTGGCTGACCAACTTGTAATTCATAACCTTCACGACGCATCGTTTCGATTAATACAGACAAGTGAAGAATACCACGACCAAATACTAAGAATTTATCTTCAGAATCAGTAGTAACAACTTTCAAGGCTAAGTTTTTCTCAGTTTCTTTGAACAAACGATCACGTAAGTGACGAGAAGTTACAAATTTACCTTCTTTACCAAAGAATGGAGAGTTATTGATAGTGAACAACATATTCATTGTTGGCTCATCAATCGAAATTCTTGGTAATGCTTCTGGTGTTTCAAAGTCAGTAACAGTATCACCGATTTCAAAATCTTCGATACCCATCATTGCACAAATTTCACCTGCACTTACTTCTGAAACTTTTACTCTTCCAAGTCCTTCAAATACTTGAAGTTCTTTGATTTTCATTCTTTTTACAGAACCATCTGCTTTCATTAAAGCTACTTGCATACCTTCTTTGAAAGTTCCACGATGAACACGACCGATAGCAATACGACCTACGAATGAAGAATAATCTAAAGATGTAATTTGCATCTGTGGAATACCTTCGTTTTCTGGTGCTGGTGGAATTGTAGCGATGATTACATCTAATAATTCTGTAATATCTTCAGTCTTACGTTTCCAGTCAGTACTCATCCAACCTTGTTTAGACGAACCGTATAATGTAGGGAAATCTAATTGGTCTTCTGTAGCACCTAAGTTGAACATCAAGTCAAATACTTGCTCGTGCACTTCGTCTGGACGACAGTTTTCTTTGTCAACTTTATTGATAATTACGATAGGTTTTAAACCTAAGTCAATTGCTTTCCCTAATACAAAACGAGTTTGTGGCATTGGACCTTCAAAAGCATCCACCAAAAGGCAAACACCATCAGCCAATTTCAATACTCTTTCTACTTCACCTCCAAAGTCAGAGTGACCAGGAGTATCAATAATATTAATTTTTACGCCTTTGTAGCGAACAGATACGTTTTTAGAAACGATAGTGATACCACGTTCACGTTCCAAGTCGTTGTTATCAAGAATTAAATCTCCAAACTCTTGGTTATCACGAAATAACTTTGAAGCATGGATGATTTTATCAACGAGGGTAGTTTTACCGTGGTCAACGTGAGCAATGATGGCAATGTTACGAATACTTTGCATGAGTTCAATTTGAAAATTTGAAACGGGCTCGCCCGTGCTATGAATTAATTTGAAAATGAAATTGTAAGAATTATAATCTTCAAACTATCTGATTTTCAAATTTACATTTTAGGGTGCAAAGGTAAGGATATTATCTTAGAAAAATGCTATTCACACGAAAAAATAACAAAGAAATAAATTGATGGGCTAAATTAGCCATAAAAAAGATAAACGATTGTAAATCAAGTAATAGAAGTATATTTAGAAAGAGAAAAACGAAGCAAATAATATAATCTTAAAAAGAAAAAATAGCAATAATACAATTCAACGAAAAAGAAACGCTCATTAAATCCTATTTTGAATTGAGCGGTACTTTCAGCTCAATCAATGTTCCTTTCTGCGGTTTTGTTAGAATTTGAATCTTCCCATTCATGGCAATTGCTCTTTCTTGCATATTATTTAAACCATTTCCTTGCTTAACGTTGGCTTCATCAAAGCCAATGCCATTATCTTTTACAATAATTGTAAAGTATTCTTCTGTAAAAAAAATAGCGATTTCAATATTACTTGCTTGTGCATATTTTACGCTATTATTCACCGCTTCTTTGAAAATAAGGTAAATATTATACTGTTTCAAAGGTGAAAAGTGAATAGAACTGATGTCTGAAACACGGAAAGTATAATCAATATTTTGAGGTTCTAACATTTCGGCGGTAAACTCCTTCATTTTAACCATTACACTATCCAAGCTTTCTTCTGTCTGTTTGGTCGTCCAAACAATATCACTTAATGAACGTTGAACTTTCTGTGAACTTTCACTGATTCTTCCCACAAGTTTTTTCAAAGAAAAATCTGTTTTATCAATTTGTGTTTCAACAACTTGGCTCAAAATACCAATACTACTTAATGTAGAACCAATATCATCATGTAAATCACGAGCAATACGATTACGCATTTGGTCATTGGCTTGTAATTGAAGTATCACTTCTGCCTGATATTTTTCTTTTTCTTTCCTGTCTTTATTAATTCTATGTGCTAAAGCAAAAGAAAGCAAAACTACTTCTAAAGCAGAACCGACTTGCAGTGCATTTCTACTAAAACTATCACTTGGTAAGATATTAGAAAGCTGCATAATGAATATCATTGCACTGATTAGCATGATAGACCAAGCAAATAAAAAGAATAAAGCTTCTTCAGAACCTTTCATCCAGATGTAAGTAGCAATAACCAAGACATAAACTACAATGACAAAAGCAACTCCATTCAGTAAAACAATACCCGTTCTACCCAAACCAAGCCAATAACTTGTTACTAAAATCAATACCAAAGCGATTAATATCTTCGCAATTTTGGTAGAAATAGGTAAATACTTCTCTACATTCAAAAAACTATTGGCAAACAATAATCCAAATGAAATTCCTATCGAAATCGAAATAGGTCCAAAACGGTTAAACCAAACAGCATCTGTCCAAATAAACTCATTGATAAATCCTTTGTTATAAGCAAAAAAACTAGCAAACGACAATACGTAAATCACATAATATAAGTACACTTTTGTACGAACAGTAAAAAATATAAAGAAATTAAATATCGCCATCACAAGCATAATACCGATGTAAATACCCTGCATGATGTCTTTAGGATGATTATCTTCAAAATATACTTTTAAAGGAGCAACTCTGAGTGGAAATAACAAAGGCAATGAGCTTTGAAAACGAAGATAAAAAGTACTGGTTTCTTGGGGAGCTAAATTGAGGTCTAATAAATAAAAGTTTGTTTCAACATCTCTTTGTCGAATAGGAACATAAGTTCCTGATTTCAAGAAAGATACTTTTTTTTCTGCATCAATTTTATAAAAAGCGATACTATCAATGGTAGCCTCGGCAATTTCAAGGTATAAATTCTGAGAGGTTTTGTTTTGCAAGGTTATTCTTGCCCAAATCACAGAAGAAGTAACCCCAAAATTAGGGTTTGTCTGTAAACTTCTTCTGAAATACGCATCAATATCAGTGCGTTTACTTACTTCTTCAAAAGTTAATGAAGCCGTTTTATCTTCAAAGATTTCTATTTCTCTTCCTATCGCCAAGGCTTTATTGGGCATATCAAAAATTACTTGGCGTTGAGCAAACGCTTCAAGAAGAATTAGATTTGTCAACAAGAAGACTAAACAAAAACCTTTTATCTTTTTCATAAGAATGCTAATAGATTAAACTACCGAATAGTTTTTACTATTAATGGCTTCAAATTTACAAATATTATAAGATTAACAAACAAAAATTAATGCTACAAAAAAGCCACTCATTCTTAACGAACAAGTGGCTTAGTTATTAGTAAATTCTACTAGCTAAAGCGTATTGAGCCTTACTTGGAAATAAGTACTCGCTAATAATAATATCTTCTGGAAATCTGGTACTCTGATTCTTTCGTTCTGGATTTTGGAAGCTGGGCAAACTTTAATTTTATCAAAAAGCCTCAAATAATATCTGTAAGCCAAATATACTCCTGATTTTGCACCTTGTGGTAAGGCAATGATTCCACGAAGTGCAGCATCAAAATCTGCCTGAATATCATCTTCAATACTCTTTTTATCTTCTAACGTAAAATTCTTAAAATCAACATTCGGAAAATAAGTACGTCCTCTTTCTTGAAAATCAGATTTAATATCTCTCAAGAAATTTACTTTTTGGAAAGCTGAACCTAAACGTCTGGCATCGTCTTTCAATCTATCATACATTGCTGTATCGCCTTCGCAGAAAATTCTTAGGCACATCAAACCAACTACTTCTGCTGAACCGTAAATGTACTCTTCATATCCATCTTGATTATAATCAGCAAAATATAAATCCATTTCCATTGAATGCAAAAATGCTTCAATCAATTCATGGTCTATTTTATACTGATTCACCATTAATTGAAAGGAATGTAAAACTGGATTTAGACTAATGCCTTCTTCAATGGCTAAATACGTTTCAGCCTTGAAACGACTTAATAAGGTTTTTTTATCAAAGCCATGAAAAGTATCCACAATTTCATCAGCATAACGAACAAAACCATAAATGGCATAAATCGGTAGATGGAAACGTTTATCTAGCGTTTTGATGCCTAAAGTAAAAGACGTACTATAATTTTCAGTAATCAACTTACTGCATTCTAGTGTTGTCTTTGTAAATAAATCCATGTGGTTCATTAAGCGATAAATTATGATGGTGGTTTAAATATTAAATGCTTTATTTACTTCTTCGGCAACAACCAATCCTGAAATCAAGGAAGGCGGAACACCTGGGCCAGGAACAGTTAGCTGACCCGTATAATATAGATTTTTTACTTTCTTACTTTTCAAACTTGGTTTCAAAAGAGCGGTTTGCATCAACGTATTGGCTAAACCATAAGCATTTCCTCTGAAAGCGTTATAATCAGCTTTGAAATCGCTATGTGCATAGCTTCTTTTAAAAACCACTGCATCACGAATAGAAACTCCACAGTATTTTTCTAGGCGTTCCATAATGATATGATAATACTTCTCACGAATTTCTTCAGAATCCTCCAAATCTGGGGCAACTGGAATTAGTAAAAACACGTTTTCACAACCTTCTGGAGCAATACTTGCATCCGTTTTGGTAGGTGCTGAAGCATAAAACAATGGTTTCGACGGCCATTGTGGTGCTGTGTAAATTTCATGTGCGTGCACTTTGAAATCTTCATCAAAGAACAAATTATGATGTAATAATTTCGGAATGCGTTTGTTAATGCCTAGATAAAATAACAAAGACGACGGAGCCATTACTCTTTTCTTCCAATATTCTTCATCATAATTTCGGTACTCATCTCCCAATAATTTATCTTCAACATGATGATAATCAGCACTTGCTACAATTACATCAGCCGTAAACTCACCTTGATTGGTAATGACTTTTTTCGCCGAACCATTAACTACTTCTATCTTTTGTACATCTTGGTTCAACAATACTTTCACCCCTTTCTCCTCCGCCAATTTCACCATGCCTTCCACAATTTTGAACATGCCACCCATCGGGTACCAAGTACCCAATTTCATTTCTGCATAATTCATTAAACTATACATGGCTGGTGTGTTCTCTGGAGTAGCTCCTAAAAACAAAATCGGGAACTCCATCAGTTTCAAGATTTTCTCATCCTTAAAAAACTTTCTGATATGCGAAGCAAAAGATTGGAAAACATCTAAACGAACTACATCATAAAGTAATTTCAAACTTAAAAATTCTGTAATACTCGTTGATGGCTTCCAAACAAACTGATTAATCCCAACATCATATTTATACTCGGCCTGACGCAAGAATTCCTGAAACTTTTCTTTGCTACCAGCTTCCATACTTTCAAACAAATCTCCTAATTTATCAATACTTGCTGGTAAATTAATGGTTTCATTGCCTTCTAGGATAACTGAATATGATGGATCAAGGCGAACTAAATCATAATAATCAGAAGTTTTTTTATTAAACTTAGCAAAGTAATTATCAAAAACATCAGGCATCCAGTACCAGCTTGGTCCCATATCAAAAGTAAAACCTTCTGCATGAAAAACCCTTGCTCTGCCGCCTGCTACGCTATTTTTTTCTAAAATAGTTACTTCATATCCTTTGTCTGCCAAGCTTGTTGCTACTGATAATCCTGAAAAACCCGAACCTATTACTATTACTTTCATTGAAAAAATTTCCAGATGGATATTTATACGTTTCTTTATTAGCTTCTAACAAAGATAAACTTGTTTTGTTTGATTGATTTTTTATTGTTCTTTTTTTGATAGAAAATTAACTTAACAAAAAAGTCGAACAATTGCTCGACCTTTTGTGACATTCTTCTGTTAACCAAAAAACTAATCAATTGCGTCTTCATAATCTATCGAAAACACAATATTGATTTAGTTGATTAGAGTTCTTTTTTGTAATGATGAAGCGTAACTCAAATAACCAACTAAAAACTAATTCGCATACATGTGTAATTTATCTTTCAACTCTTTACGAGCAATGTGAATTCTATTCTTTACTGTACCTATTGGAATATCTAATTTTTCGGCAATTTCATGATATTTAAAGCCTCTGAAATACATCATAAAAGGAGCTTTGTAAGCATCTTCTAAAGCTGAAACAGCACGATTAATATCATTCATGGCAAAAGAACTGATAGCTAAGTTATCAGTACTACTTTCCATTGAATTGATATAATGTAGGTTATCAGAAGTATCAATGAAAGTATTTTTTCTCACCATTCTTTGATAATTGGTGATGAAAGTATTTTTCATAATGGTATATAACCATGCTTTCAGGTTTGTACCTTCTGTGTATTTATCTCTGTTTGTAAATGCTTTCAACAAAGTATCTTGGAGTAAATCATTCGCTTCTTCGTAGTCTCTAGTGAGCTTCATGGCAAATGGTTTTAACGATTTCGATACTTTTCCGATGTGATATGTGAATTCTAACGTTGTCATAGTTTCGAGTTGTTGATTTTGTTTAACAAATATATGATATACTTAAACAAACTTCCAAACATTTTATCAATTAAATTTATTAATTATGAATAATTATCAATAAAATCATTAACAAAATAACTTAAAATTGATTGAAAACGCCTGAAATAGCACTTAAAAGGCATATTTTGAATTTAATACAAACTGTTTAACATATTCAATAATTTCATAAACAAAATAAAATCTTTCTTCAATATTCAACAAGATATTATTTACGATTCATCTTACCCTCCACAAAAACGCTTTTTATTTTTGTTGCAATATTGTTGCAATTATTGAAATCCATTTACAAATTATCAGTAAATTGCGTCCTCAATCTTCATCATCATTCATGAAAAGCATTTATCTCATATTTACGTTACTGATATTCACTTGGTTTTCGGCCAATGCACAATCTCAAAATTGCAATTGTTCTCTTAAAGGTGTTGTTCACGAAAAGGATATTCATCAAGTAGTGCCGGGTGCTGTTATTTATATCAAAGGCACAAACATTTCTACTTTTGCAGATGCTAAAGGGAAATACGCTTTCAAGAACCTTTGTCAAGGAAAATATATATTGATTTGTCAAGCTGTCGGTTTTCAGAAGGTTGAAATCCCTGTAAACCTAAGTAATGAACATGAAGAAGATTTTTCTTTGGAAGACAAAGACGAACATTTGCAAGAAGTAGTGGTAAGTGGCAAGAAAATGGAGAATGTTACCCAAGCAAAAGGCATTTTAGAAGGTGAAGCACTCGACCAAACTCGTGGACAAAATCTTGGCGAATCTTTAAAAGGCATTACTGGCGTAACAACTTTACAAACGGGAAGTTCTATTTCAAAACCTATTATTCATGGAATGCACTCTAACCGTGTTTTGATTCTTAATAATGGTATTCGTCAGGAAGGACAACAATGGGGAAGCGAACACGCTCCTGAGATTGATCCATTTGTTGCTAAAAAACTTACTGTTATCAAAGGTGCGGCGGGTGTACGTTATGGGTCTGATGCTATTGCGGGAGTAATCATGGTTGAACCTGCTCCGCTCCCCGATTCTGTAAACATTCACGGAGAAATTAATACTGCTGGATTCCTTAATGGAAGAATGGGCGTGGTTTCTGGCATTGCAGAAGGTGGTTTATCTGCCATCAAAGGTTTGGCTTGGCGAGTACAAGGTACTTATAAACGTGGTGGAGACTTAAAGACCGCTAATTATTACATGGCTAACACAGGCGTGCAAGAAAGAAACTTTTCGGTAGCACTTGGTTATAATAAAGTACATTATGGTACAGAAATGTTCTTTAGTTATTTCGATACGCAACTGGGTATTTTCGCTGGTTCGCATATTGGTAACACAACAGACTTACAAAACGCTATCAATAATCCCCAACCTAACGAAGCTTACACGCCTACCGAACCTAGTTATAATATTAATCGCCCAAATCAAGATCTTGCTCACCATTTATTGAAGCTTAAAAGTTTTGCTATTGTGGATAACTTGGGGAAATTTACGCTTACGCTGGCTCGTCAATATGATTGGCGTTTAGAGTATGACGTTCCTAGAGGAAATCGTAACCTTAATACCCTTAATTTTAAATTAACTACTTATACAGGCGAGTTACTATTAGAACATAAACCGCTTTTCAACAAAATTGCGGGTTCTATTGGTATCAGTGGGATGTATCAAGAAAACCTTTCTTCTTCTTACGAACTCAAAAAACCTTTGGTCAACACCGTTCTGATTCCTAATTACCAAGTAAGTACGGGTGGTTTGTTTATCATTGAGCGTTATTTGAAAAACCGCTGGGAATTTGAAACAGGATTACGCTATGATTTCAGAAATGCACAGGCTTATGGACTTACTTTTAATAATCAAGCCTATAACAATTCGTTTGACTTCAATAATTTCTCGGCTACTGCGGGAACGACTTATACTTTAAACGAACATTTCGACTTTAAATTCAATGCTGCACTGGCTTGGCGTGCACCCAATATGAATGAATTGTTTTCAGACGGAATTCACCACGGAGCGGCAGCTTATGAGAAAGGAAATATCAATCTACAACCAGAAGTAGCCCATAATCTGAACTTTACGGCAAATTATACTAGCAATAAATTCAATCTTGAAGTTAGTCCTTATCTGAATTTTATTGATGATTTTATTTATCTGAAACCACGTTCAGAAAATGGTGTTTTGCAAACTGTGCTTACTGTACGTGGAGCATTCCCTGCTTTTGATTATACTCAGGTTAATGCCCGATTTGCTGGGCTTGACCTCTCTGCAAGCTATCAAATTACCAAAAAAATAGCCATTACAGAGAAGTATTCGATGGTTAGGGCGAAAGATGTGCTGAATAATCAATACATGGTGAACATTCCTAGCGACCGACTAGAAAGTACTTTAAAATACGACTTCAAAAAGCGTGGTGCATTTATCAGTATCAGCAATTCATTAGTGGCAAAACAAACTCGTATAGAGACAAATAGCGATTTCCTAGCACCTCCGCCCGCATATAGTCTTTGGAAAGCAGATGCAGGTATCAGCATCAAAAAAGTAAACGTCGGACTCAGCGTTAGCAACATCTTTAATGTAGCCTACCGAGAATATCTTAACAGATTTAGATACTTTACCGACGATTTAGGCAGAAATATCTCCCTCCGCCTTAAATATAGTTTCTAAACAAAACCCAAAATTACCGATGCGATAAGCTATCCCGACAATGCGATAGCTTATCCCGTCCATGCAGGAGCTAATAGTATAAATGCAGTCGCTTATCCCGTTAGTGCAGGAGCTAATAGTATCAATGCAGTCGCTTATCCCGACAGTGCAGGAGCTAATAGTATAATAAATGCAGTCGCTTATCCCGTTAGTGCAGGAGCTAATAGTATCAATGCAGTCGCTTATCCCGACAGTGCAGGAGCTAATAGTATAAATGCAGTCGCCTATCCCGTCAGTACAGGAGAGAATATTTACTTTACGAGGAAGCAATAGTATAAATGCAGTCGCCTATCCCGTCAGTGCAGGAGGCAATAGTATAAATGCAGTCGCTTATCCCGTCAGTGAAGGAGCTAATAGTATAAATGCAGTTGCTTATCCCGTCAGTGCAGGAGAGAATATTTACTTTACGATGGCTAATATATAGCGGGCAGGATTTGGCATTTGCTTTGAAGTAGTTGATTACCTTATTTTAGCAATCACTGGATTTCTACATCTTCAATAAATTGCATTGCCTTACTGTGTTCCATTACACCATATTCGGTAATACCAAATATTTGAGCATAAGGCTTGAATTTACTCCTAAAAGAATTATTTATCAATTGAATATTTGCTTTTTGAGATGAACTACAATGAACGATAGTAACAAACTTAAATGTAGTAGTAGCATTGGGAACGATTGGGAAATCTATATTTAAAATATTGGCATATTGATACTGATGTTTACTTGCAAGAAACATAGATAAACTATCTACAGCCTTCTTAACAATATCCCATGTTTTCGTTTCTATTGAATCTGAACCTAAAGACGCTAAAGAAAAATCTTTTAACTCAAAAAGCCAATATTTATTTTTTTGAGCGTCATACCAACAAGCATCCATTTCTTTAAAATGATTTCCACTTAAAGCTTTATAACCATCACAATCTGCGAAACGGAAAAAGTTAGTATCTGGAAAACAAAGCGTTATATTGCTTTCAGTAAATTGATTCATTGTTCAATTGGGTTGTAAATTTATAGACCTAAATCAAGTTTAATTTCTTCATCAGCCATTCTTATTGCTTCATCAGAAATAGGATTTTCAGGGAAATCTTCTTTTAAATCAGATATTAAACATTCTATGGACTTCCCCTTTTCACGACTCAACGAATAGCAATTGGTTTGCACATTTGAACGTCGTGCTGAAAGATGTATTTGTTTCAAAACGAAGTAATTATGTGTCGCTAAAAAAATCTGAATTCCAGCCTGAGCCATTAACATAAGCATTTCTACTAATTCTCTTGTTGCATCAGGATGTAAGGTTGTTTCTGGTTCATCAAAAAACAAAATAGAATTTGCATTTAGCTGTCTGTTTCGAATTAATGTTGTCAAAATTCCTATTTTTTTTACCCCTTCAGATGTAAGAGATATTGGGAATTCAGTATTTCCCTTCTTAAAAATAACATCATCATCTTTTCCTTGTTCAAACTGCCCTTCAAATAATTCTTCAAGCCTTTTAATTACCCCACTTAATTCTTGTGTAATATTTCCTTTTTGAGTAGGAATGACTAACGCTCTTATTAAATCCAGATAAGTATCATCAAAGCCGGGCATGTGTAAATTATCTCTTGTTGCTCTTATGGCTTTCATAGAAGTAAGTACTTCTTTTGCAGGAATAAATAAACAACGAAAGTTTTCTGCTACTGAATTTATATTCTCTTGACAATCAATAATTGTATTTGTAGTAGAATCCCCAAAAGAAAAATGAAGCCTATCTTGATAATTAAGTTTTGTATGAGCAAACTCAATATCAATAGATAACTTCTCTTTTGTTATTTTACTTACTAATTCACCTAACCCTTTCTTACCAGGTTGATAAGTATCTGATAATTTTTCTGCCAAGAGTTTTTTAAAACTTATATCTTCATTTTGTTTTCGCTTGCTATAAATATCAATTGTTTTTGTAGCAGCATATAATAGTTTTAATAGACCTGTCTTTCCTGTATCATTTTTGCCAATGATTACATTTATGGCGGCAAATTCTTTACTTCTGAATTCACTATAACCCATAAAATTTTTAAGAGTTACTGATTTTATCATTATCCTATTATTAAAGTTCTTATGCTACACAAAGTTAGTCTTTAACTTTACGGTTTTAAATCATTTTATATTTAATTTTATATTGTAACATCAACTTGTGCAAGTATTAAGCAAAGCGTTAGTGTACCTAAAACATTTCTTTTGAAAATAAATAGTAAAAGTTCAATCCACTGGAAAACATAAAAGCAATCAAGAATACCCAATCAAAAGCTTAACCTCATCCAAAAACATACTCAAAAAAATGAAAAAGTTCTCTATTGTCTTCACATTATTGTTGGCTGTCTATGCTACTTCTTGTATTGATGGTTTTGTCCCTAAAGTTCAGACATTTTATTTTAAGGGAAGAACCGTTGATTCGCTTGGAAATCCTATTCCTAATGTTTCATTGCATTTTGACAAAGTCCAATCAATGGTCTTTTTGCCAACTAAACTATTAGATTCCTTGAGTTTTAAAACCGATGCAAATGGTAATTTTTTATTTGCCAGAGCATATCAAATCACAGACCCAAATCAAAATGATTGCGATATGTATCATATTGAACCAAAAGATAATATAGGATTTACAAAATCTACCCGTTTTTCAGGAGAATGTAATGGCGATTCTATTATTTTCAGACAGTTAATCTTTGTTCCAAAATGAAATAATCTATCAATTAGTATCAGGAATAAATCAATTGAGAATATAAACCTATAAGGATTTAAGGTTAAAATTTTCATTATTAGATAATTATGTAAATCCTTATAGGTTTAACTAAATGAAATATGATGAATCCTAAAGTTGATTTTTATTTTACAAAAGCCGAAAAATGGCAAGAAGAACTGGAACAATTAAGAAAAATTGTTCTTGAATGTGAACTGAGCGAAGAGTTGAAATGGGGTGTTCCTTGTTATACTTTTCAGAAGAGTAATATTGTATTAATCCACGACTTTAAAGAATATTGTGCATTATTGTTTATGAAAGGTGCTTTATTGGATAATGCTAATGGATTACTGATTCAACAAACTGAAAATGTGCAGGCTGCCAGACAAATTCGCTTTACCAATCTTCAGGAAATAATAGAAAATAAAGCTATTTTGAAAGCTTATATTTATGAAGCCATTGAAGTAGAAAAAGCTGGGTTGAAAGTAGAACTAAAAAAGACAACAGAGTACAATATTCCAGAAGAATTTCAACAGAAATTAGATGAATCTTCAAGCTTAAAAACAGCCTTTGAAGCCCTCACTCCCGGACGACAAAGAGCGTACTTATTACATTTCGCTCAACCCAAACAAGCCAAAACACGAGAAGCAAGAGTAGAAAAATGTATTCCTCAAATTCTGGATGGGAAGGGGTTGAATGATTGAGGTCATTGTTTAGAAAAAGTACCAAAATATCGTATAGAAAAGTATTTTATGTTTAGATATATTAAAATGGAAAACATCTTTAATCTTCACCAAGAAGAACTTTCAGAACAAGGATTTACCATTGTTGAAAACATCTACACCAAAGATGAAGTAACACAAATATTAAAAGTAATTGATAATATCGACAAATCTAAAGCCACTTTTAGGAAATCGGCGGATTTATTTGCTATTAGGCAGTTTTTAAAAGAAGTTCCTGCTACACAATCACTTATCTTTAATAAAAATCTAACACAGTTAATCAGCCAACTTTTTGGGCAGGATTTTTTTGTGGTGAAAAGTATTTATTTTGATAAACCCGAAACTTCAAATTGGTATGTTCCTTATCATCAAGATTTAACGATTTCTGTAGATAAGAAAGTAGCAATAGAAAACTTTGGTCCTTGGACAGTAAAACAAAATCAATTTGCCGTTCAGCCTCCCATAGAAATCTTGGAGAATATCGTAACAATAAGAATTCATTTGGACGATACAAACGAAAACAATGGTGCATTAAGAGTAATCCCGAAATCGCATAATCAGCAAATTTATAGACCTGAACACATTGATTGGACGAAAGAAACTGAAACTACTTGTTGTGTAAAGCAAGGCGGTGTAATGATTATGAAACCATTAATTCTTCATAGTTCAAGTAGAACAACCAATCATCAGAAAAGAAGAGTAATCCACATTGAGTTTTCAAACATTGCTTTGCCAACAGCATTACAATGGGCAGAATGGATGAAGGTGGATGTTAATCAAGATATAATTTCAACTCATAAATAAATCCTTACAATGAAAATACTTGCCTTCGCAGGAAGTAATAGCAGAGCTTCCATCAATAAAAAATTAGTTACTCACGTTGCTTCTTTCTTCAATGAACACGACATTGAAATATTAGATTTGAATGACTACGAAATGCCTTTGTTTAGTGTGGACAGACTGGCAAAAGATGGCATTCCGTCATTGGCAACAGATTTTGCTAAAAAAATCGACAGCAGTGATTTTCTGTTGATTTCATTCGCTGAAAATAACGGAGCCTATACTACTGCGTTCAAAAATATCTTCGATTGGGTTTCTATGATTCAAGGTCGCCCTGTATTTGGTAATAAACAGATGTTTTTATTGTCTACTTCGCCCGGGCCAAGAGGTGGAGCAAGTGTGATGGAAATTGTCAAAAACAGAATGCCTTTTAGCGGTGGAAAAGTATTAGATACTTTTTCTTTGCCAAGTTATAACAAGAGTTTTGTAGAAGGCGAAGGTATTACCAACAGCGAATTCGCAGCAGAAGTAGCTTCAAAAATTGCAAAAATCAAAGCTGAGTTGTTAAAGTAATCAAGGTGCTATTGACCATTTAAACCTTTTCAATCAACAATCATGAACAAACTAATTTTTGCAGTATCCTTACTTTTCACTATTGTTAGCTCTTCGCTTTTTGCCCAAAAAGATGTTTTAAAAACAAACATTGAACAAATTATTAAAAGTAAAAAAGCAACAGTCGGAGTAGCTATTTATGGATTTGAAAGTAAAGAAAGTATTACAGTAAATAATGAACTGCAATATCCTCTACAAAGTGTTTTTAAGTTTCATATTGCTTTGGCAGTATTGAACCAAGTAGATAAAGGTAAGCTTCGCTTAAATCAAAAGATATTTATCAAACCAAATGATTTACTTCCTAATACTTGGAGTCCGATGAGAGAAAAATATCCAACTGCGAATGTATCTTTAAGCATTGCCGAAATTATTCGATACACGGTTGGTGAAAGTGATAATAATGGTTGTGATATTTTATTAAGATTGATTGGTGGCACTAAAACAGTAAATGATTATATCCACAAAGTTGGTGTTCAAGAAGTGTCCATCGTAGCCAATGAAGAAGATATGCACAAAGCTTGGGATGTTCAGTTTAGCAATTGGACAAAACCGATGGCTGCCGTGGATTTATTAAAGCTATTTTACGATAAAAAAATTACTTCTAAAGCCAATTTTGATTTTCTGTGGGAAGTAATGACAAATTCGCCAACGGGAAAAAAGAGAATCCAAGCACAAGTACCCAAAGGCTCTGTAGTTGCTCATAAAACAGGAACTTCTGATACAAATGAAGAAGGTATTACTTCAGCCGTAAATGACATTGGAATAGTTACTTTACCCAATGGCAAACATTTTGCCATCAGTGTTTTCGTAACCAATTCTAAAGAAAATACAGAAAGTAATGAAAAAATCATTGCAGATATTTCAAAATTAGCTTGTGATTACTTCGTCGCTAAATAGCAAAGAAAATTCGTACACGATTTAATACAAAAGCCCAAACAATTATCAATCGTTTGGGCTAAGTCATTCATTACAAAACAAATTGTGCTAAAACACCTATTCATCTTGCGTCATTCATAGTTATTTAGGTTAATATTTTTTACCATCCGGGGTTTTGTATCATTTGTCTATTTCTATCAATTTCTGATTGTTGAATTGGCCAGAAGTAATGCTTTTTCTGGAAAACACGAGTTTCAAATACTACTCTTTGATAGAAATCAGCATCATTGAAATTTGTTCCTTTATTAACATTCATTCCATACATTGGCCCGCCTTGGGTTGCATCAGCAATTCTCCATCTACGAACATCAAATACTCGATGCCCTTCAAAGGCTAATTCTATTCTTCTTTCATGTTGAATTTTTTGACGCATCTCCGCTTGGCTTAAACCAGTAGGCAAAGCTGGAAGTCCAGCTCTTTCACGAATTAAATTTACATACTTTGCTATATCTGCATTTCCAGCACTATACTCATTCAAGGCTTCGGCATAATTCAAATACATTTCGCCCAATCTGAAAAATATCCATGCTTGTTGCGTATAACGACCATTGGGAACATCGCTATCGGCACTGACAAATTTGGTTAAAAGATAACCCGTTTCGGTATGATCATGCGAGCCATTTCTTCCAGAAAGTCCTGTTGCATACAATTGAATTGGCGTGTATGAAGAACTCCCACTAAAAGGCCATTCGTCATGATTATACAATACAGATACATAAAAACGTGGCTCTCTGTTGAGGTACATATTCCAATCGCCTACTTTAGTGTATTTTGTATTAGCCGTAGAAAAACCAGACTCAACATAACCAGAACCAGATTCGTTAATCAACTTTCCATTGTTCATGTGATAAGCATCAACCATTTGTTGGGTAATTCCTAAACCATTCCAACCTTTCATTTGGCGAGGTGCCGCATGTTGTGTAAACTCATTAGTACGAGTACTTGGTCTAGCCCAAATAACTTCGCTGTTCCAACGGTCAACAAATAAATCACGATAGGAAGTCAAAGGATTTAACTGTCCATTTGCATCCATTTTTTTATACAAACCAGTTGGCATCATGTCAATTACAGCTTTTGCGGCATCAGCGGCTAATTTCCATTTGTTGGCATCATAAGTATTGCTAATTAATTTTTTACCATCTTTCGCATTTTTAAAATCTTCAAAATCTTGGTTATTGCCGTTAAATAATGGACTTGCACCATACAACAATACTCTAGCTTTTATCGCCATTACTGCTCGTTGATCCATACGTCCGTACTCTCTAACATTAGTCTGAACAGCAGGAAGTTCTTTTGCAGCCAAATCCAACTCAGCAGTAATATACTTTACACATTCTTCATAAGAATTTCTTGGTAATTGCGTATCATTATTAGAAGCATCAACAGGAATAATTTCTGGTAAAATTACTACTGGTCCATACTGACGAATCAATAAGAAATAATAGTATGCTCTTAAAGCACGAGCCTCCGCTTTGGTTCTTATATTAATGCCTGGTGTTACGGTTTCACATTCAAGGCATTTCTCTACTTGATTGATATATACCGATGCCGACCTAATAGCTTTGTAGTAATTAGTATAAGGGTTATAAGGAATAGATGTAGGCGACCAGTTGCCAGTGTTGATATTATTTGCTCCAATACCCGTCCACACGAAATCCGCTTCATCTGAAATAGGCGAAAGGTTATCATAAGGGCCAGCTTCGTCGGGTAAAAAGCTATAAATACTTGCCAAGTATTTCTCGGCTTCTAGTCTTTTTGCAAAAACATCATTAATCGTCAACATATCATCTGGTTGTTTGTCCAGATAGTCACTGCAAGAGAAACAAAAAACACTCAATACAGCAAAAGATAATATGGATAGTTTTTTCATCTTTTTATTCTTTTTAGAAGGAATCACCTGTTTTCTAAACATTTCAACAGATAGTATTTCTTTTATTTTACTATTTAACTAGTGCTACAAATTGATATTTACACCTACATTAAAATTCTTTTGAATAGGATATACAGAACCTCTTCCATCACCCAATTCTGGATCCCAGAAAGTAAAGCCACTCCAAGTATGCAAGTTAAATCCTGCAACATACACTCTAAAAGTGTTTACATTCAGCTTTTTAGTCAGTTTTTTAGGAAGCGTATAACCGATTTCTGCCGATTTCAATCGTAGATAACTAGCGTCTCTTTGCCACCAAGTAGAAGAACGATAATTGTTATTATTAGGGCCAAAGGAAAGTCTTGGGAAAATCACATCTTGACTTGGGTTTTCGGGCGTCCAACGGTTTACAGCATTAGCATTTACGTTTCCACGAATTCCACCCTCAACAAAGGGAAACCATCCTGTTCCACCAAGCATAAAATCCATCGTTTGTGCACCTTGAAAGAAAGCAGAAACATCAAAACCTTTATAGCCAACAGTAAAACCAAAACCATACATTGTCCCCGGAGTAGAAGGATTACCAATAGCTACTTCATCAAATGAATCTACGATACCATCTCCGTTGAAATCCTTGTATTTAATATCACCAACACGCACAGCACCAAATGTTTGAGTTGGTGAGTTTTTAATCTCTTCTTCACTGGTAAACAATCCTTCAGCAATTAAACCAAAAGGTTGTTGATAACGCTTGTCTCTTCTATTTTGATAAGTGTATTTCCAATCTGGAGCGTCATCATTCAATAGTTTATTTTTAGTGTATGTTACATTTCCTCTTAAAGCAAGGCTTACACTTCCTATTTTTTTATTGTACTCTAAACTACCGTCAACCCCTTTATTTTCAAACTCTCCGATATTTCCCCAAGGATTATTTTGAAGTCCCATAATGGCTGGAAGTGAATTTCTTTGCATAAAAATTCCAGTACGGTGTCTTTTGAAAACATCTGCTTGTAAATAAAATCCTCTTAAAAAACGCACTTCTAGTCCTAGGTTTGTTTCTACTTCTTTTTCCCAAGTAAGGTCGGCTCCCCATTGGTCTTCACCTCTACCACCAAAAATATTATTAGCATCAATACCGAATCTATATTCACCGTTTCCTCCACCTACTGTCGTCAAATAAGCAAATCTTCGTCCACCAATTTGGTCATTTCCTTTATGTCCGTAAGAACCTCTTAGTTTCAAATATTGTAACCATAAATTATTATGGAAAAAAGGTTCTTGCGAGATAATCCAACCTACTGCATAAGCAGGGAAATAACCGAAACGTTTACCTTTTTCAAAGTTTTCAGAGCCATTATAACCAGCATTATATTCAAAGAAGTATTTTGATTTATAACTATACGAGATACGCCCAACCAAACCTTGTAATCTTGAAGGTAAAGAACTGATTGCATCATTAGCATCTGCACTTTGATAATCCTGTTGATTGTACAACACAAGCCCGCTGATTGAATGATTGCCAATCGTTTTATCATAGTTAAGATTCGCTTGCATATATATTCTTCTATTTCCTCCTGATGACTTAGCAAAAGCTAAATCTGCATTCCCAGTCACAAATTTGTTCAGTATCAATGAACTATCAGCGGCTCTTCCAGTAGCAATATAAGTATCAACATTGGCTCTGGTTCTTTGAATATTATGGAAATTATAGCCATCAAATGCAAACTTTCCTGAAACCTTCAAGCCATTCACCAAGTTTGATAAATCATGATTGATTGTAATATCTGATTGAATATTATTTCGCCATTCGGTAGCAAAGCCTTTTCCTGTTAAAGAAGTATATGGATTAGTAATTCCGTTTACACCACCATACACAAAGCCTGACTTACTATCAGCAAGTGGATAAGTTGGCGAATAACCAACGGGCGTGTTGAACATAATATCGTTCCAAATCGCTGCTGAACTTCCGCCACCTGGATAATTAGAAGTAATTAAAATACCACCAAGCCCTAATTTCAATTCTGTATTCTTGCTTAATTTAACATCAGTATTTGCTCTGAAATTATATCTTTTCAAACCTGCATTGGTATTGTAAGTATTCAAGTTATCGCCATTCCAAATACCAGATTCATCGTAGTAAGTAGCCGAAATAAAGTATTTCGCCGAAGCCGAACCACCGCTAATATTTAAGTTTGCTCTTCTTGTTTTTGAATTTGGTTTTAACATTAAACCCAACCAATCAACATTTGGATACAAATATGGATCTACACCTGACCTATATTTTTCAATGACGGCAGGTGTATAAGGTGTTACATAATTAGGATTTGAGGCTAATTGAGCTTCGTTGTATAATTCAAGATAGGTTGGTGCATCTACCAATTTTGGCTTACTCGTTGCCGAGTTTACGCCTGTTTCATATTTGAAACTAATGGTAGGTTTATCGTTTGTGCCACGTCTCGTAGTTACTAATATTACACCATTTGCACCTCTAATTCCATATACTGCCGTTGCAGAGGCATCTTTTAGCACTGAAAAAGTTTCGATTTCTTCTGGTTCGATGTTGTTGATTGGTCTTTCAACACCATCAACAAGCACAAGCGGAGAAGCTCCTGCTCCGAATGTACTGATTCCCCGAATCCAAAATTGAGCATCATCATAACCTGGTTCGCCACTTCTTTGAACAGCAATTACTCCTGCTACTTTACCCGCCAAAACATTATTCAACGAACGTGGTGCAGCAGATTTCAAATCATTTACTTTTACGGTGGTGATAGCTCCTACCACACTTTCTTTCTTTTGTTCGCCATAACCTACTACTATAACCTCATCCAAGGCTTTCATATCAAGATTCATCGCTATATCAATCTGTGCTCTATTATTGATGCTAATTTCTTGTGTCAAATAACCCACAAATGAAAAAACCAAAGTATTATTTCCGTTTGGGACTTGGATTGAATATTTACCATTAGGTAGCGAGGTCACTCCTCTTGTAGTTCCCTTAATAGCAATATTTACGCCGGGCATTGGCTGGTTTTTCTCATCAACAATTGTTCCTGTCACCGTTTTTTCAAGCTGTGAAGTAATGGATAAAAAATTAAGCGTATGAGATGAAATTAAACTTGATTTAGGTATATGTCTAAGCACAATTGTTGACCCCGAAACTTCGTAAGAAATTTCTAGCGGTGTCAATAATTTTGATAAAACCTCTTTCAATGATTCATTTTGAACATTAATTGAGATTGTTCTATCGACCCCAATCATCTGTGGACTGTAAATAAAGCCTACAGAAGTAGACTTCTTGATTTGACGAAGGGCAGATTCCAGTACTTTATTTTCTAATTTCAAGGTAATCTTTTGATTGAGAAATTCTTGTCCACGGTTTTCATGTGCAATCGCTAACGTACTGCACATAACTATCAATAAAACCTGGTAAAAGGAAAAGTGCATGATTTTTAGAAAAATCTTGATTGATTCTGTGAAAATTTTCATAAATTGAATGGTCTTTTGTTAAAATTTTAGCAAAAAATCCCCTCAGCCCAACTTTTATAAAGTTGGGAGTTGTTGTCAGCAATAAATTGGGGAAATACAAGCCGGAGATGTTGGAGCATCTTCGGCTTTTTTCGGGGTTGATAATCGTAGATTGTTTTATTTCATAGTTAATTAAGTTTTGGTTGTTTTAATTGAGTTTTTTATTAATTACATCTTTTTCCATAAACTACTACCTGACCGTCGATTAGCTCATATCGGGCTTCAATAGCTTTACAGATTAGGTCTAACATTTCGAAGAGTTTTCCTTTTTCTAACTCCGCCGTAAGCTGACATTTCAATAATAATTCATTATCATAGGTAATAGAAATACCATAAATTTCTTCGAGTGAATCAAATACCTGACTAATAGGTGTACGGTCGAATATTAAGGATTTGTGAACAGTTGAAATAGGTTTTATTGGTTCAGGAATGGCTACAAGAGAGCGTTTCAAACGGTTTTCATTACGATTAAATACCACTTGTTGATTTGGAGTAAGTATCAATTCGGCTTCTTCTGTCAGTAATTGTTCGGCTGGTTCTTGTTCTTTATTCAATGAAAATACGGATACTCGTCCCGTTTTAACAATTACCTTTACTTCTTTATCTTTTTCATAAGAACTAATCGTAAAACTTGTCCCTAAAACTTTTGTAGCGAGTTCATTCGCATAAACCACAAAAGGTTTTGTCGGATCCTTCACCACATCAAAAAAAGCCTCTCCACTCAGATAAACATCACGTCGTTTCTCTGAAAAAACTTTAGGAAAGCTCACACGGCTACCCATTTTCAAAATTATTTTACTGCCATCTGGAAGACTTACAACTTTAGGTGTTTTATCATCATTGAGTACTTCTTGAAATAAATCTTTCTTACTTTCAACACGCTGTTGATAAGCTGAATAATAATTCCCAAAAGGGAAAGAAGAATATTTTGATAGATAGAAAACAAATCCAGCAATACTTATAACAAGTATTGCCGCCACTTTCCATAACCAAGCCAATGACAATTTTGGTGTTGTTTTAACAGCAACTTGACTAGCATCCATTTCTTTTCTGCTTTTTGTCAAACGCTTTAATTCTTCACGCAATTCATTTTCAGATAAATTATCTTGTGCATCACGTACTTTTTTAATTAAGTCACAAGCATCAGCAACAACCTCAGCATGTTGAGGATGCTCTTGAGTCCATTTTTCCCAAAAAACTGCATCTTCAGAAGCATTTCTGAGTACCCATCGGCAAAAAGAATCATCTAAAATGAAGTCTTTTATTGTGTAATTAGTATAATCCTGCATAGATAAAATTGCATTTTACAATCCTTATATACTGAAACAGTACGATATGATTTGTTCATACTCCTTTTCTATGAATTATTTTTAAAAAATTATTGTAACTGACAGAGTAATTTAAAAAAAGGCATTGGAAGCAATTTGATGATGGAAGGGAAATGTTTCTTTAATTGAGTTAAAGAACGATAAAGGAAATTGGCAACAGTTTGCTTTTCAATATCCATAATTGAAGCGATTTCTTCATTAGATAAGCCTTCATAATATTTCAAAAATATTACTTCTTGTTGGCGTTTAGGCAGTTGGGCAATTGCCTGACGGATGGTTTGCTCACTTTCGTGTAAAAACTCTTCCGCAATCCATTCACTTTCAACGGTTAATCCATCAGTAAAAGCATAGGTATCATCCTGTATATCAACAGAATTGCCTAAGCGTTTTTGGATTTTCAACTTTCTGAGTAAATTATTACGAAGTGATTTTATCAAATAAACAGTAACATAGGGATTTTCTACCAGATTTTCTCTTCTAGACCATAATTCAAGAAAAAGGTCTTGGATACAATCTTTGACTAATTCAGTATCTTTCGTAAAACGAGTAGCATAGTTGTATAATTCTCGGTAACGTAAAGCAGCAATGCTATCAAAGGCATCTCCGTCTCCACTTCTAAAACGGATCCACAATTGAGCTAATTCAGCTTCATCACTTGGAATTCTATCTACTTTAATCATAAATACCTTATAAACACTTCAATAATAAGCTAAAATTATCCAATTTTTATTAGAAACATAAACAGATGAAAAAAATTAAAACTATATGACGAAATTTGAGAGAGATGAAATTACCGAATTGTCTTTATTTTTGATTGAATTAAAAATGGTTTTATTCTATTTGAAAAATACTTTCAGATTGTTTCAAAATTGAATAATAAGCATTTATCTTTTTTTGAAAAGTACAATGTTGGGGCATTTTATAAAAAACCCTTTTTTTATTATCACTTAATATTTAATCATTCAAAATAATCACTAAAAAACTACCATGTCATATTGTACCGCAATAGCATATATGTCGGATGAAAGAAGGGATTTGCATAAAGCCTATCACGACAAACTATATGGTTTTCCTATAGACGACGATAATGAATTGTTTTGTAGGCTTGTTCTTGAAATCAATCAGGCGGGTTTAAGTTGGGAAACTGTATTGAAGAAAGAAGTATCTTTCAGAAAAGCTTATGATAATTTCAATATCGAAATTGTCGCCGCTTATACCGAAGCCGATAGAGAAAGACTTTTGGCAGATGCAGGAATTATTCGTAATCGTTTAAAAGTAAATGCAGCCATAGAAAACGCCAAAACAATTTTGGTACTTCAAAAAGAATATGGTTCTTTCAAACAGTGGCTGAATGTTCATCATCCTAAAACCAAGGAAGAGTGGGTAAAATTATTTAAGAAGACATTCAAATTTACTGGTGGAGAAATTGTAAATGAATTTTTGATGAGTACTGGCTATTTATTGGGTGCTCATGATGAGAACTGCATTATTCATCAAGAAATATTGAAAACTCAGCCGATGTGGTTACAAACGGTTTGAGTTTTTTTTATTTGACAATTCATAACGTTTTTATGAATTGTCAAATCTTTATTGCTCAGTATAATGAAAAGTCAAGCCCCCATCTACATAATAAGTAGAACCCGTTACATATTTTGCATCATCAGATGCTAAAAAAGCCACAACGCCCGCTACATCTTCTGGCTCTCCTAATCTACGAAGTGAAATATTGTTTTGAAGCGTTCCTAACAATTCGGGTTTACTTAATAAATCAGCATTAATTGGCGTTTTGATTGCCCCTGGTGCCACATTGTTGATTCTGATATTCAAAGGACCTAATTCAACTGCTAAATTTCGCATCACCATTTGCATCGCACCTTTACTTGCACAATAAGCCGTAAAATTCGGGAAAGGTAATTCTTCATGTACAGAACTGTTATTCACAATTACGCCAACAACATTATTTTCCATCATGTAGCGTACAAAAGCCTGTGTCAAGAAAAACATTCCTTTCAAATTAATATTCATTACTGTATCATAATCCTTTTCTGTCACTTCCCAGAAAGGTGCATTAATTTCAACGCCAGCATTATTCACCAGAATATCTAATTTACCAAATACTTCTACACTTTCTTTGACCATTGCATACACAACTTCCACTTTTGAAATATCACTTTTAATAAAATGAACCTTCGCTCCTGTTTCCTCTACTTGTCTGATTGTTTCAGCTACGTGTTCATCATTATTTCTACTATTAATAATTACGTTTGCACCTTCTTGAGCAAACCGAACGGCAATTGCACGACCAATACCTTTGCTACTTCCTGTTATTAAAGCCACTTTTCCTGAAAATCGTCCCATGTGTTTTTGGTAAGTTTAGTTAATTGATAGAATATTTAAAATAAGTATAAGCAAAAAAACTGAATTTTATCACTCCGATTTGATTTTACTTATCAAATATACTAACGTTCAAAATTGAACTATGCTGAATAATTATACATTATAATTTAAAAATGGATATTTCTCAGAAAGAAAATAGATAACGTATCTATTCTAAAATCACAAAATCGTTCCATTACTAAGTATCATCTGTATAAAATAAACGACGTTTTTTTATCCATTAAAGTAATGTTAGATTCATCACTCACAATTCACAACTCTTAATATGTCACTATTATTTAGTCCTATAAAAATCAAAGACATTGTTTTAAAAAATCGCATTGTTGTTTCTCCGATGTGTCAATACTCTTCTTTTGATGGCTTTGCGAACGATTGGCATTTTGTACACTTAGGCAGTAGAGCCGTAGGCGGTGCTGGCTTAGTCATTACAGAAGCCGCAGCAGTTTCGCCAGAAGGTAGGATTTCACCCGACGATTTAGGAATTTGGAAAGATGAACACATCGAAGGTTTACAAAAAATTACAGCTTTCATCAAAGCCAACGGAGCAGAAGCTGGAATTCAATTAGCCCACGCAGGCAGAAAAGCCAGTGTTTCTTCACAATGGAAGGGGGGCAAATTGGTAAGTGAAGTCGATGGTGGTTGGCAAGTAGTTGGACCAAGCGAAATACCTTTTAATGATACCTACGGATTACCCAAAGCATTAACAAAAGTCGAGATTAAAACAATTGTAAATGATTTTAAACTTGCAGCGGAAAGAAGTTTGAAAGCAGGTTTTTCTGTTGTTGAAATTCATGCAGCTCATGGTTACTTGATTCATCAGTTTTTATCGCCATTAAGTAATCTACGTACAGATGAATACGGTGGCTCTTTTGAAAACAGAATTCGCTTTTTATTAGAAATTATCGAAGAAGTAAAAACTGTTTGGCCAGAAACGCTTCCTTTATTTGTTAGAATTTCAGCTACAGAATGGGCAGAAGGCGGTTGGAATGAAGATGATTCTATCAAATTAGCTCATATTCTAAAAAGTATTGGCGTTGATTTGATTGATACTTCAACAGGTGGAAATATTCATTATGCAAAAATCCCTGTTGCTCCTGCTTATCAAGTATCTTATGCCCAAAATATCAAAAAAGAAACTGGTATTTTAACAGGTGCTGTGGGATTATTAACGACTTCAACACAGATAGAATCAATTCTCGTAACAGGTCAAGCCGATTTAATCTTTTTAGCAAGAGAATTACTTCGTGACCCATATTTCCCATTGAGAGCCGCTGCCGAATTAGGACAAAAAGATGTGCAATGGCCCGTACAATATGAACGTGGAAAATTCAGATAAGTAGAACGAGTTTCCAACTCGTTTAAATAAACAACGAGTTGGAAACTCGTTCTACCTTCTTAAATCTTAAACTGCAAAGTAACTACAATACTTCTTCCATCCGAACTCCAAACTCCCACTCCAGGATAACCTGTCGGGCGTTTGGTAAAGTATTGAGTATTAGTAAAATTATTCACGCCTAATTTAAGAGTATAGTTCTGAGCAATTTTCAAGGAAGCATTAAAATCAAAAATACTGTATGCTGGCACCAAACCTTTTGCACCATCCACACTTGGCTTTTCAGTATTCAAAGCATCTGAGTAACTATCTGCCACATAACTATACTGCAAAGTAGCACTCAATGTTTTATGTGCAAACGTTAATCCATTTCTACTAATCCACTTCGGTACTGTTTCTAAACGATTGCCTATAATACTTTTATTTTCTCCATTCAAAACAACTGAACCTTTCTCATAGAAAGCATCAAAATAGGATGTTGCTGTAAAAACAGAGATTTCGCTATTTTTTGTTTGAAGAGGCTTTGCTTCTATCGATACTTCCAACCCTTTTGTCAAACTACTGCCCACGTTAGTTTTATACACAAAATTATTTCCGTTGGCATCAGGCAAAATTAAACTTCCGATACGGTTATTGTATTGAATCTGGAAATAAGTAATATCAAAATTTATTTTTTGATGATGGTTTCCTCTGATACCGATTTCAATATTATGTCCAGAAGCATCTTTAAGATTTTGGTCAGTAACATCCAAAGCCGTTGGCGGAATAATGTCCGAGAAAATCACTGGTCGATATGCCTGTGACCAACCTCCATAAATTTTAAGGTGATTATTTAACTTATATTGAGTATTCACACCAAAAAGTGGGAAAGAATGTTTTATTTCATTTGGTACTTTTTCTGAAGCTAAATATCTAATATATCCCGACATTTTAGTAACGCCACTTTCTATACGGAAGGCTGGCGAAATATTAAATCGTGGCGAAACGTAAAAGATATTTTCTACAAAAACAGCTACATTTTGTGTTTTATAATGTAAATCTCTTCCCCAAACGGGGTCAACTAAAGTTAAATCATAATCTGTACCTGTTGTTCCTTTTCCCAATTGTTGGCGATGCAAATCATTATTGATGTATCGAAGTCCACCAACTAAAGTATTTTTAAAATTTCCGATAGAATAATACTTCGTCAAACGTAATTCAGAAGAGTAACTATAAAAATTATCAATATCTACTTGACGGTTTTTGTATTGGTCTGTCGCTGGGTCAATCACGTCTGGTACAGTTGCTAAAGCTACAATTTGCACACTACTTCTTGTCCCTAAAACGGCAGAGTTTATCCAATTTAACTGTGTGTTTTCATTAATTTTCCAATCGAAAGAAAGCGAAGGAACAATAATATCAGGACTAAAATAATTTCTACTTCTGGTTGATTGTCTTGGATTTTGATTAAACATTTCGTCTGTCAATGGTCCAGGGATTTGGAAAACGTAAGTACTTCTTCCGATTTCAGCCTTCGCTTTTAATTTATAAGAAAATTCATATTCTAAGGTTAAAAACTGAGCTTCAGCATCTGAGTTAGCATTTTTTCGATAACCATCCGAAATTCTTTTCTGGAAGTAACCATAATATTTCAACTTTCCAATCTTTCCACCAATGGCATTATAAGTACTAAAAAGTCCATAAGAACCCATAGAACTAATACTTTCAAAAGATATTTTTTGGGTAGAGTCTGCCTGTTTTGTGATATAATTTATCATTCCTCCAAACTGTGCACCATATTGTAAAGAAGCAGTACCACGCACCAATTCAATTTTTTGAATAGATTCCATCGGCGGACTATAATGACTGGCTGGATAGCCATAAATATCACTATTCGTCATAATTCCACTTTGGCGAACATTATATTCCCAACTACGGTGCGGGTCGAGTCCACGAGTAGAAATATTCATTTGATTTCCAGAGCCATCCATATCATACACAAAAGCACCAGCTAATTTTGCAAAAATTTGTCTGCCTGTTTTTTCTGAAATATTCGCATTAAGATTACTGACAGCAATTACTTCATATTTTTTCCCAGAAAAAATATAGCTGTTATGAACATCGCCTAAATTATTTCCATCTTTTCTAAAGGCTTTAACTTCTACTTCATCAAGTTCTTTAACTTTGCTATAATCAACGGATGTTTTTTGACCAAATGTAAAAGTAGCTATGAGTAAAAGGGGAAGAAAAAAGGGTTTCATATTGATAAAATTGTTATTTTTTCCAAAATTATGGAAATATAACTTTTATTCCAACAATGTGAACACAATGATTTAGAACCTTTCTAATCTTGAACAAGCCATTTATATACTGTTTTTTCGATAGTAGCTTTTAAAACTGGCTTAGTAACATAGTCGTCCATGCCTGCTTCAATACATCTTTCTTTCTCTCCTAAAATAGTTCCCGCAGTAAGTGCTATAATTGGTATTCTCTTTTCTCCTTTTTCAAGTGTCCTAATAATTTTGGTTGCTTCATAACCACCAATTTCAGGCATCTGAACATCCATAAAAATAATATCAGGCTGGTGTTCCTTAAATAACTCAATTGCAATTTTTCCATTAACGGCTTCAACTACTTTAGCATTAGGAAATAGCCTACTAAAAATTGTTCTCGCCAGTAACATATTGATAGGATTATCTTCGGCAATAAGTATTTTAATGTTTCCTAATTTATGCACTTCACTTGAAACAGTAGATTTATCCTCTATTAAAGTATTTTCTACTGGTTCTACTTTATTAATCAATTCATGCAAGGCAACATATAATTGTTGAATTTTTATTGGTTTTACCAACCGCTGTTTAATGCCCAATTCTTCACAAGCTTTCGTAATTTCATAATCATCTGAAGAACTATATAAAAGCATTATTGGCTGATTATCTGTGGAAATATTAAGTTCTTCTCTTATAATTCTCGCAGTTTCAATACCATCGAGCTCAGGCATTTTGTAATCTAACAAAATAGCATCATATCGATTTCCTGAACGAAGTAAATTCACCGCTTCTTTTCCGCTACTTACTTGGTCAGACGAAATACTCTTTAATGCTAACATTTCTCTTAAAATCACTTGGTTATTAGCATTATCATCAACGATTAAAATATTTTCAACTTTTTCTAAATCATTATTCCATTCAATGGCTTCTCCTTCCATTGTTTTCAATGAAATATCAAAGAAAAAAGTACTTCCAACACCTATTTCACTTTCTACTTGCAATTGGCTTCCCATCAGCCCCAAAAGCTTATTTGAAATTGTGAGCCCTAAACCAGTGCCTCCGAATTTTCTGGTGGTTGAAGCATCTTCTTGTGAAAAAGCAGTAAATATTTTTTGCTGATTTTTAGCATCTATACCAACGCCAGTATCTCTTACTTGGAATCTGAATTTCATCCCATTTTCAAGTTCTGGGTTCAAAATTGATATTTTCAATTCTATTTCTCCTGTTTTGGTAAATTTTACAGCATTTCCTAAAAGATTTACCAATACTTGTCTCAATCGAACCGAATCAACCCAAATAAAACGGGGAATATCTGGCTGGATATTCAATAAAATTTCAAGTCCTTTTTCGTTCGCTTGATAAGTAATAATATCCATTACTTGTTCACCAAGCTTGTATAAATCGTACTGTTCTATCGAAAGCTCAAGCTTTCCAGCTTCAATTTTAGAAAAATCCAGAATATCATTAATAATATCTAAAAGTGAATTTGCCGACTGATACACGGTTGACATATACTGTTTTTGAGTATTGTCTAATTTAGTTTTCATCAATAAATCCACGAAACCTATTACTCCATTCAATGGAGTTCTAATTTCATGGCTCATATTCGCCAAAAATTCAGATTTTGCTCTTCCTCCCTGTTCTGCTTGCTCTTTCGCTTTTCGCAAAGAGTACGCAAACCGATATGACAAAATAAGGTTTTGAAAGAAAATAAAACCAAGAAAACCAAAAATGAAGTAGAAAGGCGATGTATCAACTACTTTTAAATAACTGAGAATGGTTAAACCTATCGCAAGTCCGAGCGACACAAAACTCAAAAAAGCATATTTAGATCCAACCCTTTTATTAATCAAAGCACGAATTGCCACATAAAAACTATAACCAATAAAAAGTAAAACCACGATTAAAAATAACTGCGAAGCAAGTGTGAAAAAATAAATTGGAGTAAATACCAAAAGTCCAATATAAAACAGACTTGAAATGCTAACAAACTTGATAAACCAATCTTTAGTTTCGTCTGGATATAAGTCTTTTAAAAACAAGGTGAAAATAAAAATGCAGAAAAATATGGCGAAGTATTCAACATAAATCGTGAAGTACCAATTCAAATTGGGGAAAAGATGATGTAAATAATATTGCTTGTCAACACCAATAATCCGATAAATAAAGAACAAACAAAAGAGAGCAAAGTAAAGTATTTCACGCTCACGTTGTCCCATGAAATAGAGTCCAAAGAAAAACAAACTACCCATAAATAATACTCCAGTCAGAAGTAAATCAGAGGCAATTTCTCTCTCTCTGAGTTCTTTCATTACTTCATCATCACCCAGAACAATCATTTGTGAAATCCCCCCTTTATAATGCTCAAAATTCGCAATCTGAAGGACTAATTTCAAAGTATCAGATGTTGCGTAATAATTTCGTAAAATGGGTAGCCATTGCGGTTTGTACTCATCTATATTTTTGGAAACGACTCCATTCAGAGCGAATAGTTGGTTATTTACCCAAAAATTGAAAGTACAATAAGTAGCAGGGAGAAAGAAAGCGAGGGATGGATTTTTTTTGTGATCAATAATTACATCTAAAGTGTAAGTAGCCACTCCAAAAGCTTTATAAGGAATATTTAATTGTTCGTGTATATTCCAAACTTTAGTTAAATCAGTATAATAATTAGGCTTAGTTTTAAAAGTGATTTCATCTGGATTTAGTAACTGGTTCCAATAAAAAGCCCAAGGGCCTCGTAAATCGGTACTTCCTTTTATAAAATCATGCTTTCCCAAGTCTAAAACTCCTCTTTGGGCTTGATATTCTTTAGCTGATAAAACAAATGGTACAATAAATTGTAAAAGAATAATTCCATACATCATCATCTTGCACTTATCATACTTATTTTCAACAGTAGAATAAGACAGAATGAGTCTCTTTTCAAGACTTCGTTTTAGCAAGTACCTATACTTATGAATTTCTAAAAAGAAGTTTCCCATCAGGTTACTTGGTTAATTCAATCTACATAAAGTAGAATGTTGATTCTTTATTATAAAAATGCAAAGGAATAGTAAATAATTCTTTTACACAATGATATTTTAAATATTCACTAAGTAATAATAGTGAAATTTAATAGCTATAACTATTTTTTGCCTTAAAACGCAAAACGAGCTACTTATAAGGTAGCTCGTTGTCTTTAATATTTTTGGGGTTTATTTACTTTCCCGCATATGATTGCAGTATCATCAACGGAACTGGGCTTAACTTCTCTGTTCGAGATGGGAAGAGGTG
>NZ_JACHKT010000019.1 GCF_014204325.1 Arcicella rosea | reverse complement strand
ATGAAGTTGCAAAGCAACCTCTCCTTCAAGAATAGCAAATATAAAAATAATTATAATCAAATAATAGGATTTTAAGACAGTACCTCAAAGCTCATGGCTCATGGCTTAAAAGCTACTTCAAAATCTCTTCAATCTTGGTTAATTCTTCTTGGCTGAAATTTTTATTTTTCAAGCAATCTAAAGAATCTAATAATTGTGAAACTCTACTTGCACCAATTAACACCGAAGTAACTCTTGCATCTTTTAATAACCAAGCCAAAGCCATTTGTGCCAAAGATTGTCCACGTTCCAAAGCAATTGCGTTGAGTTTTTCTAATTTAACAATTACTTCTGGCGTCACTTGACTGGTCTGTAAAAAGCCATGTGCTTTAGAAGCTCTCGAATCACTTGGAATTCCTTTTAAATATTTGTCGGTTAAAAGTCCTTGAGCCAAAGGGGAAAAAGGAATACAACCCACGCCTTCACGACCGAGTACATCTAATAAGCCACCTTCAACCCAGCGTTCAAACATCGAATATTTAGGTTGGTGAATTAAACAAGGAGTACCTAATCTATTCAGAATGGCGATGGCTTTTTCAGCTTCTTCTGCTTGATAATTAGAAATACCAACATACAAAGCTTTTCCTTGTCTCACGATTAAGTCTAAAGCCGCCATAGTTTCTTCCAGTGGCGTATTTGGGTCTGGACGGTGATGATAAAAAATATCCACATAGTCTAAACCCATGCGTTTTAAACTTTGGTCGAGACTAGACACCAAGTATTTTTTTGAACCCCAATCGCCGTAAGGCCCAGGCCACATTAAGTAACCCGCTTTGGTAGAAATTACAAGTTCATCACGATAAGGAATGAAGTCTTTTTTCATGATTACGCCAAAATTCTCTTCGGCAGAACCTGGAGGCGGGCCATAATTATTGGCTAAATCGAAATGCGTTACGCCATTATCGAAAGCTGTTTGAAGAATAGCACGGTAGTTTTCAAAGACATCAACACCACCGAAATTATGCCATAAACCTAAAGAAATAGCAGGTAATTGTAAGCCACTATTGCCACAACGGCGAAATTCCATCGGTCGGCTACCCGTTTGGTCGTATCGAGCAGGATTTGCAAGGTAAGTCATTATAAATAAAATTCAGGGGAGTTTTGAAATCGTTTATATATTGTTGAAATAATGCTTGGTTGTTTTGTAAATCGCTTTCAAATGAAAACATAAATGAGCTGTATTCATATTATACAAATGTAATATAAATAGCCATGTACTTTGATAGGCTTTGTCATTGTTTATTTAGATTTCTAAAGGTTAAGAAATAGCGAATCATTGCTGTTACTTTCTTCTTTTTGTCTTTAAATATTAAAGTACTAAAATCAGACACTGAAATTTATTGCCTATTTTTCATTTAGCGAAATTTCGCTAAATGAAAAATAGGCAATTTAGATAAAAATATTTTCTCTGGAATCTTAAAAGTTTTGCAAAATAAAACCTAATAATTTTAACTATTTAAAGAATTATCTTTTGAAGCGAAAGGTTTATTCAGAAAATAATAATTGGTATAAGTATTTATTACTAAAATATTATTTGGTGTTTCTTTGGAATTAAGAAATTAACTCCTGTATATTTGTCAAGTAAACAAAGAAGCAATAGCGAAATTTCGCTAGAAAAAAATTCTAAGAAAAGATGTTCAGACAAATTATCAATATCGTCCTAGTGGTTATTCTACTCCCCAAACAGGTGTGAGACGGTTTGATATTTTTACTATACCAAGACCTTTCTCACACCGGAGAAAGGTCTTTTGTTTAAAAGGATTTTCATTCTTAGAAAAGTGTAAAAAAAGCGGATAAAGTACAAATCTCATTTTTGATAAAATAATTTAACCAAGTAATCATGTTACAATTTAGTGAAAACACTAAATGCTGATTCAAAACATTTCAATTCAAGATGTCACAAGAACTAAACAAATTCTCAAGAACCCTTACACAAGAAGTAACAAACCCAGCAGCAAAAGCAATGCTTTACGGCATTGGCTTAACTACTGAAGATATGCAAAAAGCTCAGATTGGTATTGCCAGTACGGGTTATGAAGGAAATACTTGTAACATGCACCTCAATGGTTTATCGGTTCATGTGAAAAAAGGAATCCAAGAAAATGGCATGGTAGGTTTGATTTTTCATACAATTGGGGTTTCTGATGGGATGACGAATGGAAACAATGGGATGTCTTATTCATTGCCTTCTCGTGATTTAATTGCTGATTCAATCGAAAACGTAGTAGGAGCACAATGGTACGATGGCGTAATTGCCGTAGTAGGTTGCGATAAAAATATGCCTGGTGCAATGATGGCAATCGCTCGCTTGAACCGCCCAGCAATGTTAGTGTATGGTGGAACAATTCGTTCTGGAGAATACAAAGGACAAAAATTAGACATTGTTTCGGCTTTTGAAGCTTTAGGAAAGAAATTCGCAGGCAATATTTCTGATGAAGATTATGAAGGCGTAATTAAAAATGCGATTCCGGGTGCTGGTGCTTGTGGCGGTATGTACACGGCTAATACAATGGCATCTTCAATGGAAGCAATGGGCTTAACTTTACCAAACTCTTCATCATATCCAGCTACTCACGAAGGCAAAAAAGCTGAGTGTTTAGCCATTGGTGCAGCGATGAAAAACTTGTTGGAGAAAAACATTTGCCCTCGTGATATTATGACTCGTAAAGCATTTGAAAATGCAATGACTGTTGTAATTGCATTGGGTGGTTCTACGAATGCAGTACTTCATTACTTGGCCATTGCTCGTGCCGCAGAAGTTGATTTTACTTTGAAAGATATTCAAGATATTTCAGACCGTACTCCACTCATCGCCGACTTGAAGCCTTCTGGAAAATATTATATGGAAGATATGTTGGCAATTGGTGGTGTTCCTGCTGTAATGAAATATTTATTACAAGAAGGTTTATTGCATGGTGATTGTATGACGATTACGGGCAAAACAATTGCTGAAAATTTAGCTGAAATTCCTGAAATTAATTTTGAAACTCAGAAGATTATCAAGCCTTTAACAGAGCCTATCAAAGCGACTGGTCACTTACAAATCTTATATGGCAATTTAGCCACTGGTGGTGCATTAGCAAAAATCACAGGAAAAGAAGGTGAAAAATTTGAAGGTGTAGCCAAAGTATGTGAAAATGAAGAAGAAGTAATTGAATACTTAAAGAAAGGTGAAATCGTAGAAGGACAAGTAGTTGTAATTCGTAACGAAGGACCAAAAGGAGGTCCAGGAATGCCAGAAATGTTGAAACCTACTTCAGCTGTAATGGGTGCAGGTTTAGGAAATAAAGTAGCGATGATTACCGATGGACGTTTCTCAGGCGGTACACATGGTTTCGTCGTTGGACACGTTACGCCAGAAGCTCAAGTAGGTGGCAATATCGGTTTAGTAAAAGACGGAGATTTGATTACGATTGATGCTGTAAATAACATTCTTCATGTACATGTTTCTGACGAAGAATTAGCAGAAAGACGTAAGCTTTGGAAACCAATCGAGTCACCATTTAAGCAAGGAGTATTGCGTAAATATGTGAAAAATGTTTCATCAGCAAGCGAAGGTTGTGTGACGGATTTGTAGGAATCTTGTTAAGCTTTAAATGAACAAAACCACAAAAGATATTTATTCATCAAAAATAAATAATGTTAACCATGGAAAACTCACAAACCATGACCGTAGAGGAAAAGAAAGCTGAACCTGCTAAGTTTTTGACAGGAGCACAAGCAATCATGCAATGCTTGGTTGAAAATAATGTAAAAACCATTTTTGGTTATCCGGGTGGTGCAATCATGCCAACGTATGATGCCCTCTACGATTATCAAGATAGAATCAAACATATTCTTGTCCGTCATGAACAAGGTGCTGGTCACGCAGCTCAAGGTTTTGCTCGTATGACGGGTCGTGCTGGGGTTGCCATGGTAACTTCTGGCCCAGGAGCAACTAACTTAATGACACCTATTGCTGATGCCTTATTAGACTCAACACCGATGGTTTGTTTAGTTGGACAAGTAAAAGCGAATTTGTTAGGAACTGATGCTTTCCAAGAATGTGATATCATCGGAATGTCGATGCCAGTAACGAAATGGAACTACCAAATTACTGACCCTAACGAAATTCCTGAGGCAATGGCGAAAGCTTTTTATATTGCTGAGTCTGGTCGTCCGGGTCCTGTTTTGTTAGACATTACTCGTACTGCACAAGCAGATTTGATGACGATTCCCTTTGAATACAAACCTTGTACTGAAATTGTAAGTTATCGTCCTCGACTTACTCCGAAACAAGAGCAAGTAGAAGCGGCAGCTAAATTGATTAATTCGGCACAAAAGCCATATATTTTTGCAGGTCACGGGATTATAATTGCAAATGCCCAGCAAGAATTTGATGATTTTGTTCGTAAAACGGATATTCCTGTAGCTACAACATTATTGGGTATGTCGGCTTTACCATCAGACCATCCGAATTATATTGGTTGGTTGGGTATGCACGGTAACTATGGAGCAAACGTGTTAACGGATGAAGCAGATTTAATCATTGCAATAGGTATGCGTTTTGATGACCGTGTTACGGGCGATTTATCAAAATTCATCAAGCAGGCAAAAGTTGTTCATATTGATATTGACCCAGCGGAAATTAATAAAAATGTCTTTGCTGATGCACCAGTAATTGGTGATGCCAAGCAAGTTTTAAAAGCGTTATTACCTTTAGTAAAAGAGCGTAAACACGAAACATGGAAAGCTGAGTTTAAGAAGTACGACGAAGCAGAATTTGAAAAGATTACAAAGCGTGACGTATTCCATGATGGTGATAAAATCAGAATGGGAGAGGCTGTTACGATGCTTTCTAATAAAACTAAAGGTGAAGCGGTAACTGTTACGGATGTTGGTCAACACCAAATGGTAACAAACCGTTATTATCAATATAATACTTGGAATTCATTGGTTACTTCAGGTGGAGCAGGCACAATGGGATTTGCTTTACCAGCAGCATTTGGTGCAAAAGTTGGTGCACCAGACCGTGAAGTAATTGCCATAATCGGTGATGGTGGTTTCCAAATGACACTTCAAGAATTAGGAACAATCGCACAAAGTGGTTTGCCTGTAAAGATTATTATCCTGAATAATAATTTCTTAGGAATGGTTCGCCAATGGCAACAATTGTTTTTTGAAAAACGCTACTCTTTCGTTGAATTACAAAATCCTGACTTTATTACCATTGCAAAAGGTTTTGGTATTGCTGGACACACCGTGAGCGATAGAGCAAATTTATCAGATTCTTTAGATATTTTGTTGGCATCAGATAAGCCTTATTTGTTGGAAATTGTTTGTGAAAAAGAAGAAAATGTTTTCCCAATGGTTCCAGCAGGAGCAAGTGTTTCGGCAATTAGACTAGAGTAAATTTATTGAGTGAATGAAAGATTTGTGATTGAGTGATTTTTAATCGGTCAATTACTTCTTTTCAGATTACTCTTATCATGTTTATTCGATTGGCTAAAATCTAAATTCAGAAGTTAAAAATGACAACATACACATTATCCGTTTTTACAACCAATACCATTGGTTTGTTGAATCGAATTACCATTATTTTTACAAGGAGAAGATTAAATATTGAATCCTTGAATGTTTGTGAAACCGAACGTAAAGGTGTTTCAAGATTTACGATTGTAATTCGCCACGAAAGCCGTGAGGCTGTTGAAAAATTGGTTCGTCAGATTCGTAAAGTAGTTGACGTATTAGCAGTTTTTGGTTATTTAGACCATGAAATTGTTTTCAACGAAATCGCCCTTTTCAAATTGGCAACGCCATTGGGTGGTTCGCCTTTGAACATCAAAGAAATCAACCTCGATTGGAATGCGAAAGTAGTTCACTGGGGACTTGACTACGTGGTGATTGAAAAGAACGGTACAGAAACAGAAATCGCAGAATTTTATCAGTACATGAAAAACTGGGAAATTTTAGAATACCTCAAATCAGGAAGAGTAGCCGTTGGTAAAACTGAAAAAGGGTTGGTAGAGTATCTCCCTGAACATGAATGGGAAATTGTTTAAAGTATTGAGTGTTTTATGATTATTTATTTTAATCTTACAGCAAAGAGCCTACCTTCAATTAAAAAGGTAGGCTCTTTGTTGTAAGATTGTTAGCAGTATTATTTCAATACTTGATACACGATAAATGCTGAAATATAAGCCAAACCAGTCATATAAAATAATTGAATGGCTGGGTATTTCCAAGATTTTGTTTCTCGATAAGTAACTGCCAGAGTACTCATACACTGCATCGCAAAAGCATAGAAAATCAATAAAGAAAACCCTAATGCAGTATCATACATTGGCTTACCAGTTGCAGGATTAATTTCTGCACGCATTCTGTTCATCACCGTCGAATTTTCATCATCCACTTCTCCGCCTAAACTATAAATAGTTGACATCGTTCCAACGAATACTTCACGGGCAGCAAAAGAAGTAATTAGAGCAATCCCGATTTTCCAATCATATCCTAAAGGTTTGATTGCAGGTTCAATTACTTTTCCAAATACACCTGCATAAGAGTTTTCTAATTTCTGGGAAGCTATCTTATTGTCTAATTCAATCCCAGAAAGTGTTGGGTTTTCTGCTTTTACTTTAATTTCTGCTTGTTCAATTGCATCTCCAGGGCCATAACTTGCTAAAACCCATAATACAATTGAAATGGCTACGATGATTTTACCTGCTTCAAACACGAATGCTTTAGTGGAATTTAAAATCGTAATGGCAACGTGTGAAAATCTTGGTCCTTTATAAGAAGGTAATTCCATGATGAAATAACTTCTTTCTTGTACTTTTAATAACAACTTCATAATCCAAGCCGAGAACAAAGCCACAAAGAAACCCAATAAATATAAAGCAAAAAGAGCTACTCCTTGTAAATTGAAGATACCAAATAATGAGCTTGTTTCTGGTACAACCAAAGCGATTAATACCGTGTAAATCGGTAAGCGTGCAGAACAAGACATCAAAGGCGTTACCATAATGGTAATCAGTCGGTCTTTCCAAGAACTGATGCTTCTGGTACTCATAATGGCTGGTACTGCACAAGCAATACTAGAAATTAAAGGCACGACAGATTTTCCACTCAAACCAAATCGACGCATCAATTTATCCATGATAAACATTACTCTTGACATATATCCTGTTTCTTCTAACAAGGAAATAAACAAGAATAAAAAGGCAATCTGAGGAATGAAAATTAATACACCGCCAATACCAGAAATCAAACCATCGGTGAGTAAATCTGTTAATTTTGAATCGGGAAGTTGTGTTTTGAGGAATTCATTCAATGAAGCTATTCCACCGTCAATCAAATCCATTGGATAAGTTGCCCAAGTGAAAATTGCTTGAAAAACGATAAACAAAATACCTAAGAAAATAAAATAACCCCAGAAACGATGTAAGAAAATTTTATCAAGTCGGTCTGTCCAAGTATTTACTGGTTCTTCTTCAACAGGCATTTCATGCAAACAATTATCCACAATTTCATTCAATTGTGCATATCTTGCCATGGTTTCTTTCGATTGTGCTTCTTGTGTTATCCAACCGTACTTTTCTTGAAGTGCATCAAAACCTACTCTTTGTTGGGTATTGAACTGTCGTAAATTGTCATGTTCCGAAAGCCAAAGTAAAGCATGATAATCGTCGGTATCGCCATATTTTTCTTTGATTTCCTCTACCAATTCTTTAGAATAAGACATCGGAAGTGAATCGTTAGAATTATAGCCAGATGCTAAAGTTTTATTGACTGCCAAACGCAAACCGTTTAATCCAATACCTTTTTTTGCATTAACCTCTGCAATTTCAACATTCAGTTCACGAGCTAGTTTCACAGAATTGATAACAACACCTTGATTTTCTGCAACATCAATCATGTTTAATGCCAATACCGTTGGAATCCCTAAGTCACGTACTTGGCTGAATAGTAGTAAGTTACGTTTTAGGTTGGAAGCGTCAGCAACAACAATGGCTAAATCTGGATAGTCGGGATGTTTTGGGTTGGCTAGAATGTTGATTACAACTTGTTCATCCATTGATTTTGGATAAATACTGTAGATGCCGGGTAAATCCAGAATTTCGGCTTCATCCCCAGTTTCTAATTTCCACTTACCAATGAGTTTGTCCATCGTTACTCCAGGGAAATTTCCTGTTTTCTGACGAAGCCCAGTTAGTGAGTTAAATAACGATGATTTCCCAGCGTTTGGATTACCGATGAGAGCTATTTTTGGAGATTTTTTCAATTTTTTAAATTAATTAACGGCAATTTCTTGAGAGCATCCTTTTTATAAAGAAGCTTTAAAATTAAGTAATTGAATAACATCAAATGTCATTTTTACTTTTTGACAAGTTGTTTTTATCAAGAAAATACAAATATCATCAAATTGTTTAATTACTTTTTAGGCAACTACAATCGTTGAGGCTTCATTTAACCTCATAGAAAGTACATAGCCCGAAACTTTTACTGCGATAGGGTCTCCGAAAGGGGCAATGTGTGTCATGGTGACTTGAGTACCCGGTAAGCAACCCATTTCAAGTAATTTCAACGATAAACCTTGGTCTGTGAAATTTACAATAACTCCTCTTTCTCCTATTTTTAAATCTGCAATGGTTTTCATGGGCTTTGTTTTCATCAGTAAAAAACTGAATAAATACTCAAATGATATAATCGGAATCGAACAGTTAGTCTTACCTCTTTAAAATTGATTTATTTAGACTTATTCTAAAACAAATGCAAATTAACAAAGAGTTCCTTCATTAGAAACAATTAATGACTAAAATCATTTTGGAATATCAAAATATTATTTTGTTTCGTGACCAAGCGTTTTGTTTGTGTCGTAACTTTGCAAAAAAATACAGAAAGTAGGCATTTGCCTATTCCCGAGAATGTTTAAAGAGATTAAGGCTTTAATAGAAAAAGAAATTACGCTTGAACTAAGACAGAAATATGCCTTAAACGGCATGTTACTCTATATTGTTAGTACAGTGTATGTTTGTTATTTATCTTTTCGAATGAAAGCCAATCAGATTGATAAAATTACGTGGAATACGCTCTTTTGGATTATTTTATTATTCACTGCAATGAATGCCATTGCTAAAAGTTTTACACAAGAGCGTTACGGAAGGCTTTTGTATTATTATACTTTGGCGAGTCCTGTCGGAATTATTCTTTCAAAAATTGTTTATAATACACTTTTGATGTTAGTGTTGGCTTTGGCAGGTTTTGGAGTATATGCAGTAGTGATGGGAAATCCAGTAGGAGATATGCCTTTGTATTTAGCAAGTATTGTGTTGGGGGCAGTTGGTTTTGCAAGTACGCTTACAATGATTGCTGGAATTGCTTCAAAAGCTGAAAATAGTGCTACTTTGATGGCAATCCTTAGTTTTCCAGTTATTCTACCAATGCTTTTAATGTTATTGAAAATATCAAAAAATGCTTTGGATGGGCTGGATAGGGCGAGTAGTTTAGATGAAGTATTCATGCTTTTGGCAATAGATGCCATCGTACTTGTTTTGAGTGTGATTCTTTTCCCTTTTTTGTGGAGAAGTTAGTTTTTGGGAGACTTTAGGATTTTGGACTTTAGGACTTTAGGACTTTAGGATTTTTAGACTTTAGGACTTTAGGACGAAAGAGGCAAGATAAAAGATTTTGGATTTTAGGATGGAAGATGTAAGATTTTAGAATTTAAGTGTTTAGAGAAATGAAGTGAGATTAAAGATTATAGTTTAGCAGTAGGAGAAGTTTTTTTACTTTGAAGATTTATACAATTGAAATTAAAAAATGGTGATTGAAGAGTTGTAGAATTATTCTTAAAATTCAATTCAATCAGAAATAAATAGTAGTAAGCTGGGTGCTAAAATAGGAGGGAATTAATATTCACTCATTCACAATTCACTCAATCACAAATAAATAATGAAACAAAACTGGTATAAAATTTTGGCCGTAGTGCTATTGGCTTATGTAGTAATTTGGGGTTTTCTGGGTAGAATACCTAGCCAACCGATACTTCACGAAACTGCTCGTAATTTGTATTTCCATGTACCGATGTGGTTTTCGATGTTTGCCATGCTAAGTGTTTCGGTATGGAATTCAATCCAATATCTTCGTAATCCACTTATTAGTTTTGATGACAAAGCTTCTGAATATGCCAATACGGGCATTGTTTTTGGAATTGTTGGGATTGCAACAGGAAGTATTTGGGCAAGATATACTTGGGGAACTTGGTGGACAAACGATGTGAAACTGAATGGTGCAGCAATTGGTTTATTAATTTATTTTGCCTACGTTATTCTTAGAGGTTCTTTTACAGATGAACAGCAAAGGGCAAGAATTTCAGCGATTTATAACATCTTTGCAGTTGCTTTGTTGATACCATTATTGATTATTTTACCAAGAATGACCGATTCGCTTCATCCAGGAAATGGTGGAAATCCAGGTTTTAAACCAATGGATACTGAACATACGATGAGAATCGTTTTTTATCCTGCCTGTATCGGTTGGATTTGTTTAGCTTTCTGGATTACCAGCCTTCGTTTAAGAATAAGAACATTGATAGCATTGAATCAAGATTAAAAATATGAAAAAGACACTTTCGTTAATCATTTGCTTACTTATTTCGGTAAGCCTTTTTGCCCAAGATAATGCCGCTGGTGAACCAGAAATGGCTGATAAATTATTTGCTGATGGTAGAATTTATGTAGTCGTAGCAGTTGTTGCAACCATTTTCGCTGGAATCATCGTTTACTTAATAAACCTTGATAGTAAGATTTCTAAATTAGAAAAACAATTAAAAAAATAAGGTGATTGGTGATTAGTAATTGGTGATTAGTGTTTTTGTAAAGCCTAAAATTTTAGAGGAAGAACAAAGTACATATTCTCCATTTTTCTAAAAAACAAATAGCTAATCACCAATCACTAATCACTAAAAAATATGAAAAAGACGCATATCATCGGACTAATTATAATTGCTATTGCTGTAGCAATTCTTGTTTCAACAGGTACTGAAGCAAGTACTTATGTTGATTTTTCTGTTGCTGAAAACATGGCAAAAACTGGCGATAAAGACCAAGTTCATGTAGTTGGTAAATTGAAAAAAGATGCAACTGGAAATATTCAAGATTTGGTTTATAATCCAACACTTGATGCCAATCACTTAGAATTTATGCTTATTGATAACAATGGGCGTGAACAAAAAGTAGTTTACAATGCTCCGAAACCACAAGATATGGGCAGAGCAGAACAAATGGTTATCATTGGTAACATGGATGGAAATGTTTTTAAGTGTGAAAAAATCTTGCTTAAATGCCCTTCAAAATATCAAGATGGTAAAGTAGAATTTAAAGAAGCAAAACCAGAAAAGCAGTCATAATCTTTATAATTTGTATAGGAAGCCATCGAATATTATGATAGCTTTTTATTAACGATTTTGGAAAGAATATTTCGGCTTTAAAAATCCGAAACCCGAAATCCGAAGTCCCCAATCCCTTTATGTTACATACAACCATCGGAAATATTGGTCACTTGTTTATTATTTTGTCGTTTGTGGCATCATTAATTTCAACATTTGGCTACTTCAAATCGGTACAAACCACTGATTTATTAGAACAAGCTTCTTGGAAACGTTTTTCTCGTTTTGCATTTTATATACACGGAGCCGCTGTTATCGGGATTATTTCAGTACTGTACACTATTATTTACAAGCATTATTTTGAATACCACTATGCTTGGTCACACTCTTCAAAAGCATTACCTGTTTATTATATTATTTCCTGTTTTTGGGAAGGGCAAGAAGGTAGTTTCTTGCTTTGGATATTCTGGCATGCCGTTTTAGGAATTGTATTAATCAATACCAATAAACATTGGGAAGCACCAGTAATGGCAATTTTTGGTGCTGTACAAGTGTTTTTGTGTTCAATGATTTTGGGAGTAGTATTGCCCGTAATTGATTTGAAAATTGGCTCATCACCATTTTTATTAATGCGTGAAGCCATGCCAGATTTGCCAGTTTGGGCAATGAAACCAGATTTCGTTCCTGAAGATGGTAATGGCTTAAATCCATTACTTCAAAACTATTGGATGGTTATACACCCACCAACCTTATTTCTAGGTTTTGCAACTACTTTAATTCCATTTGCTTATGCTATTGCAGGGCTTTGGAGAAAAGAATTTAGTTCATGGATTCGTCCAGCTTTGCCTTGGGCACTGGTTTCTGCTTTAGTATTGGGCGTTGGTATTATCATGGGGGGGTACTGGGCTTATGAAACGCTAAACTTTGGTGGATATTGGAACTGGGATCCAGTTGAAAATGCTTCATTTGTGCCTTGGTTAGTATTAGTAGCGGCAATTCACTGCATGATTATTTATAAAAATAATGAAGCAGCTTTGCGTACTTCATACATTTTAGTGATTGCTACTTTTGTATTGGTTCTTTACTCTACTTTCTTGAATAGAAGTGGAATTTTAGGGGAAGCATCTGTACACTCATTTACTGATTTAGGGCTTTCTGGTCAGTTATTGATTTACATGTTATTTTTCTTGTTTGTTGCCATTGTCTTATTGGTAATTCGTTGGAAAGATATTCCATCGGACGAAAAAGAAGTATCAACTTATAGTCGTGAATTCTGGATTTTTATGGGAGCAACCACCCTCTGCTTGTCGTCTTTCCAGATTATTGCTGCTACTTCATTGCCAGTTTATAATAAAATTGTTGAAGGACTAGGCTTTGTTTCAAAATTAGCACCACCAGCCGATGCCCCAACTTATTATTCTAAATTTCAATTATGGTTTGGTGTAGGAATCGCCATTTTCTCTGGAATTGGACAATCATTTTGGTGGAGAAAAATCAAAAAAGAAACCCTTAGCAAACATTTATTAACACCACTTTTGTTAAGCTTAATTTTAACATTTGTAGCGATTTTCTTTACAACAAAAGCACAAGTAGGTGATTTTTTCGGTACGCCAACTTATATTATTTTGTTGTTTGCTGGAATCTTCTCAATCATTACGAACGGTGCTATTTTGCTAGATATTTTTAAAGGAAATTATAAATTATCAGGCGGAGCCGTTACGCATATTGGTGTAGCAATGATGCTTCTTGGTATTTTGTTTTCTTCGGGTTATTCAAAAGTCGTTTCAATCAATAATAGTGGTTTTGCGATTTCTGAAAAAGATGAAGCTTTCACGAAAGACAACGATAAAGAGAATAAAGAAAACGTAATTCTTTGGTTGAATACACCTTCTGAAATGAGTGATTACACCCTTACTTACAAAGGAGTAAGAGTAGAAGGAAGAGAATTGCCAGAATATCTTCATCCAAAACAAGTAGAATTGATTGAAAATGATTTCCACGCAGTAGCTTTGGAAGACATCGTTCAGCAAGGAAAAAAATATTATTCAGCAGGTGATACTTTACCAGTTTTTCCAGAAAACAAATTCTATGAAATTGATTTCAGAGATAAAGAAGGAAAAATAACGACGCTTTTCCCAAGATTTCAGATTAATAAAAAAATGGGAAATGCACCATCTCCAGCGTTAAAACATACCATTGGTGGTGACCTTTATACTTATGTTGCTTTAGCACCAAATTTGGAAGAAAAGGAGTGGAGTAAAACCGAAAACTTTACGGTAGCGTTGAAAGACACTTTCTTCTTGAACGACTATGTAGCAGTTTTAGACCAAGTAAAGCGTGTTGATACTTACGAAGGAAAGCCACTAGGACCAAACGATGCTGCAGTACAAGCAACGATAAAAGTAATGGGCAAAGATTTCAGACCTTACGAAGTAAATCCAATTTTTGTGATTAAAGAAGGTTTGGTAGCCATGCCAGCGATTGAAAATGACGAAATTGGCGTAAGAGCTAAATTTACTAATATTGACCCTAAAACTGGTCAGTTTGGTTTTGCAATCAATACGACTCAAAGAGATTTTATCATCTTAAAAGCCATTCAGAAACCATTAATCAATTTACTTTGGTTAGGAACTTTGGTATTAATTGTTGGTTTTGTAATGGCAATCATCAGAAGATACAGAGAATTCAAATTGATGAGAGATAAAGGTTTTTAAGGAAAGATTATAAGCGTTTTGGTATTAAACAAAACGCTTATAATTATTTTAAAGCTTAAAATGTAAGATTATCATGAGTAAAAAAGAAATACTTCTTCTATTTGCAGCCATTGGTTTTATCATCATGTGGATTTTAGATTTACGTGCAGGTTTACCAGCTGGGCTAGAACCTACCTTTTGGAATAAGATATTTTATCATTATTCATTCCTAATGTTTGCCATGGTTTGTTTGTTTTACTTTCAATATTCTAAACAAATTCGTTTGAAAAAAGAAGAGAAAGAAGCAGAAAACAAACCTGTCGAAACAGCAAAAGACGATAAACAAGCTCAAAGAAAGGCTTTATTGAAAGGGAAAAAGTAAGTGATTTTAAAGATTTCTTTCTATATTTGAGAAAGAAACAACAATTTTGTTAGGCAAATCTCTAAGCTCCTAACCCAAAATATGGACTCCCAACAAGCACTAAGTATAATAATCGCCATTATCGCCTCGGCATTTTTTTCAGGTGTAGAAATGGCTTTTGTATCTGCCAATAAACTTTATTTTGAACTCCAAGCCAAACAAGGAGTAATTACAGGGCAGATAATTTCTAATTATCTAAAAAATCCTTCAAAATTTATCGGAACGATGCTCATCGGAAATACACTTTCCTTGGTAGCTTACGGTATTTTTATGGAAGGATATTTGCATCATGAAATAGAAGCGTATTTGCCAATTTCGGGTATTGCTGCTGGTCTAATCGCTTCTTTTATTGGTACAGTTATCATTTTAGCAACTTCTGAATTTACGCCTAAAAGTATTTTTTTATTGAATCCCGATGGCTTTTTAGAAGTATTGGCAATCCCTATTCTGATTGTTTATACTTTGATGTACCCATTAGTTTGGGCAATTGTTGGTTTGTCTAAATGGTTTATTAACAATATTTTACGATTAGAATATTCAGAAGAAAGACCTGCTTTTGGTTTGACAGATTTGAACAATTATCTTCAAAATCTTAACCGCAAAACATCTACAGAAGAAGAAGCAGAGGTTGATACTAAAATCTTCAATAATGCACTTGAATTCAAGCAAGTCCGTGTCCGTGATTGTATGATTCCAAGAACAGATATTGTGGGTGTGGATATTGAAGGTGGTATCGAGGAATTGAAAAAAGTATTTGTAGAAAGTGGTCATTCAAGAGTACTGATTTACAAAGAAACAATGGAGGACGTTTTAGGATATTGTCATTCTTTGGCTTTATTCAAAAAACCCAAAGAGATTCAGGGCATTTTAACGCCTATTCCAATTGTGCCTGAAGCAATGCCTGCGAAAGATTTATTATTCCGTTTTTCTAAAGAACATAAATCGCTTGCTTTAGTGGTTGATGAGTTTGGAAGTACCGCAGGTTTAGTAAGTATGGAAGATGTAATGGAGCAGATTTTTGGTGAAATTGAGGATGAATACGACGACAATGAAAATCTTACCGAAAAACGACTTGAAGATAAAACGTATTTACTTTCTGCAAGATTAGAAATTGATTATTTGAATGATAAATATGACTGGAACCTTCCAGAAGGTGATTATGATACTTTAGGTGGTATGATTATCAGTATTAATGAAGATATTCCAGAAATTAATGAAACGATTATTTTTCATCCATTTAATTTCCAAATTATTGAAATGACGGATGCTAGAATTGATATTGTAAAATTGATGATAATTGGTGACATCGAAAAAAAATCAGAGTCTTACACGATGAAACACTAGGCTGATTTTACAGAATTATATTGATTAAAGTCTGACTTTTCATTTCTGTTTCATACCATTCTTTTACTGGGTTAGAATCAGCAGTAATGCCACAACCTGCAAAAAAAGTAGCATGATTGCCTTGAATTTTTACCGTTCTTAGGTTTACAAATAAATAACTTTCATCTTGAACGTTTACTGGGCCTAGAAAACCGCTGTAAAACTCTCTATTGTGTAATTCTGTTTCGGCAATCAAACGCAAAGCTGCATTTTTAGGCATTCCACAAACTGCTGAAGTTGGATGCAGTAATTCAAGCATTACTGTTCCTAATTGAGGAAAATTAAGTGCTTTTGTATCAACTTTAAAGTCGGTTCGCAAGTGCATCAAATTACCTGCTTGCACTGTTTTTGGTCCACTTTCGCAGTATTCCCTCAAACGAATTTTCTTGAAACATTCAATAACGTATCTACTCACAAAAGCCTGTTCTTCAATTTCTTTATGCGACCAGCGAATACTGATTGGCGAAAGCATTTCACCATTATCGCCAATGGCAGACTGAGTACCAGCTAAAGACATCGTTTTGAAAATGCCTTGTGCATCTACACTAACCAAGGTTTCTGGTGTTGCTCCAAGCCAAATCGCTTCAAATTCTGGTAAATATACCAAAGAAACAAAAGCATTTGGATAAGCCTTGCATAGTTTCTGGAAAGCATCAATTACTTCAAAACTTTCGGGTAAAGTAACATTTTTTGTTCTTGATAAAACTACTTTTTGCATTTCACCATTTTCAATGGCAATAATGGCTTTTGAAACCATTTCTGCAAAAATCATTTCATTATATAATCCACCATCCCATTTTTCTAAAGTACTTTCTGAAATGTGAACTTGTTGGTTTTTGATATTATTTTTTGTCGGAGAATTTACTTTATCTTCTTCCGAGTAATCTAAATATTTTCGTTCAAACACTTCTGCTTCAAGAGTTTTACCTTTGATAGCATCTTCAACTTCATGATTATTCGTATCAAAACGATAGTATAAATCACCTCTAAGGAATAGTGATTCTCCCTGAAAAGGACTCATTACAAAGCCAGCAGGTAATTCATCTAAATCTATTTTTGTGCGTTGAGTACTTCCAGAAAGATCAATGATTAATTGTTTTTCAGTAGATTGTGGCAACTGCCAAAGTGCCAAAGGAAAACCCTCTGAAAAAGCAATTTGCGAGAGTCTTTCTAGTTTATGTGTTTGTTGTGAAATATGAAATTCCGAAGTCGGGGTCATATCCTGAAGTGTTTAGTAATTTATAAAGGATTATAAAATTAACATCTTGTGTATTAATGCGGTTTCAGAAAATTTTAATTTTTTTCTAAATCTTTCTAAGTCTTTGAATGTTAAAAGTTTAAGTTTTTTGAAATTTAACATTAACTATTTTTTATCAATAATTGCAGTGGTTAATCTGCTGGCACAAACCAAATCACCTTTTTCATCGGTTATTTTAATGTCCCAAACATGGATTTTTCTGCCAATTTTTAAGGGATAACATTTCGCATAAACGAAGCCTTCACGAGCTGATTTTAAGTGATTAGCATTGATTTCAATGCCTACTGCGGCTTGAGTTTCAATGTTTTCTAGCATCATCCAAGAAGCAATACTTCCCAAAGATTCAGCCAATACTACAGAGGCTCCGCCATGAAGTAAGCCCATCGGTTGCTTAGTACGTTCATCTACTGGCATTTTAGCAGCAATATAAGTATTGGTTATTTCAGTGAATTCTATTCCTAAAAGCCCAACCATATTGCCTTTGCTTCTTTCATTAAGATCTTCGAGTGTATAGGATGTTTTTATCATGTTGATGATTTGATTTATGCTCAAAAACTGTATTTTTGCGGGAAATTAGTCAAACTAAATGATTTTTTTATTGATTAACTTTACATAATTTGTAAAAAGGCAATTAACCCATTAAAAAATTGTCATAAATATAATCCTTCAAATCAATGTCTAACGAGCAATCACAAATGCCCAAAATTAAGACCGTTTATTTAATCCGTCATGGAGAAACAGATTTCAATCGTCAAGGTATTGTTCAAGGCAGTGGCGTTGATTCTGAATTGAATGAATTAGGGCATGCTCAGGCAGAAGCTTTTTTTCAAAAATATCACCATATTAATTTTGATAAAGTATATACTTCTGCTTTACAGAGAACACATCAATCAGTAAAGAAATTTCTTGAAAAAGGACTTCCTTGGGAACAACACGAAGGGCTAAACGAAATCAGTTGGGGCGTGCGTGAAGGAAGAGTACCTAATGACGTCGATAACGAGTATTATAAAATACTTATTGATAGTTGGATTAATGGTAAGGTAGATATGCCTTCAGAAGGCGGCGAAAGCCCTTTAGATGTAATTACTCGCCAAAAGCCTGTGATTGATTTAATTGTATCTCGTCCAGAAGAAGAAACTATTTTAGTCGCCATGCATGGAAGAGCCATCAGAATCATTTTAACATTATTGTTAGAACGTGAACTGCAAGAAATGGATACTTTCGAACACGCTAATCTTTGTTTATACAAACTTACTTATGATTACGAAAAAGGTAAATTTTTTGTAGAGCTAGAAAACGATCTTTCGCATCTCGACGACCTTATCGTCGAATAATCATATTCAAGGGAAATATGTAAAATTATTGCTTTCATATTTCCCTCAATTCTTCATTTCCTCTTTTATCCGTTTATCAAGCCCACTTTCCGTTTACTGAATAATTCCATTGCTTTTTAGTACATTGCCTTAATTTGTTGAAAAAAGGTAGAAGAAACGGAAGTAAATAGAAGTTTACATTTCATTTTTGAGGTGTAATATAAAAGATTAATATGTCTAGAGCTAAGTTATATTGGATTTTGCAAGTATTCGGCTGGTCGGCTTGGTTGGCAAACGAAGCTTTGATTTATTCGAATGATTTTGGTTGGTCTTTAGATTGGTTTGTTGCAGCACTGCTAAATGTTGTTGTAGCCATTGTAATTACTCATAATTTCAGAAAAATCATTAAAAAATACGGTTGGGTAGAACTGCCAATCGACAGAGTAATCCCTCGAATATTGGTTGCGGTGGGTTTTATGTCATTTTTTATGGCATTTGTCAATATTCCATTAGATTCTTACTTGTTGCGAGAAGAAGAAGAAAGAGATCTTTGGTCATTCTTTTTTGTGATGCAGTTTATTTTTAGCTGGGCAAAACCATTGATGATTTGGACGCTATTTTATTATGCTTCACATTATTTCGAAAGAAAATCTGAGGTAGAAGTAGATAAAATTCGCTTAGAATCATCAGTAAAAGAAACAGAATCAAAAGTATTAAGAGCACAAATGAATCCACATTTTATGTTCAATGCTTTGAATAGTATTCGTGCTTTGATTTTGGAAGAACCCGATAAAGCCCAAAAAGCTGTCACGCAATTATCTAATATTCTAAGAAGTTCTTTGCTTGCAGATAGAAGAAAAACGGTTTCGCTTTCTGAAGAATTAAGAACGGTGGAAGATTATCTAGCGTTGGAAAAAATCCGTTATGAAGAGCGTCTGCAAATCAGAAAAAATATTTATCCAGACACGATGCACGTACAAGTACCGCCAATGTTATTACAAACTTTGGTAGAAAATGCGATAAAACATGGTGTGTCGAAACCTGTGAAAGGTGGTTTTGTTAGTTTAGAAGCAAAATTGGTCGGAAAGAATTTATTAATCATTATTAGTAATACAGGTATTTTAGAAACCACAGATTCGGGAGGTTTTGGACTAGAAAACACCGCACATCGTTTAGAATTACTCTTTGGGCCAGAATCTAAATTTAGAATTTATCAAGCATCCAAAGATGTTGTTACGGCTGAAATTACGATACCGATTCCATCTGCTGAACCAGAAAAAGATACTCCGTTTTCAAAAATTACTAATATTGTAAAACCGAAAGTGACAATCTAAAAAGATGATTAGAAGCGAAGCTAATCAGAAACCATAAATTTTAATATGAAGGCTATCATTGTTGATGACGAACGTTTGGCAAGAAACGAATTGAAACGCTTGCTAGAGAATTTTCCTAAAATAAATATCGTTGGAGAAGCTGCCAATGCTGATGAGGCGGTTGTGATGATTGACGAGCTGCATCCTGATTTGTTATTTTTGGATATTCAAATGCCAGGCAAAACAGGTTTTGATTTATTGAGTGATTTGGAAGGATATGTGCCGGAAGTAATTTTTACAACTGCTTACGACGAATACGCTATCAAAGCCTTTGAATTTAATGCTTTGGATTATCTGCTTAAACCGATTGAATTACACAGATTAAGCGAAGCTATTCAGAAAGTAGAAGAGGAATTTGATCGTCAAAAACAACTTACAGAAACTGTAAAAGATAGTACTGTTGTTTTAACAGAAAATGACCAAGTTTTTGTGAAAGATGGTGAAAAATGTTGGTTTGTACGCTTAGGAAATGTTCGTTTGTTTGAATCGATGGGGAATTATGTGAGACTTTATTTTGATGACCAGAAACCCTTGGTTTTAAAATCATTAAATGCTTTAGAAGATAGACTCGACCCTAAAACCTTTTTCAGAGCCAATCGAAAACATATTATCAACCTTAAATATATTCAAAAAATAGAGCCTTGGTTTTCAGGGGGGTTACAAGTAACCTTGCGTGAAAGTGGAGATAAAATTGAAATTTCTCGTCGCCAAGCAATTCGTTTTAAAGAATTATTAAGTTTATAAACATCATGAATGGTTGTTGGTTATCATGTTAACTAACAACCATTTTTCTTTTTTATGAAAAAGCCAAGTATTGATGAGCTCCATAATCCAAATTATTTTTCACTTGTAGAATCATTCAAGATTGATGAAATGATGACGTTTCTAATGAAAGAATTAGGAGCTAATAAATCAAGTAATAGTAAACCCAAAACTGGTAGAAAAATTATAGGAATTGTTCTAATAGGAATGATTTGTGCCGGTTTTGGCTATTTTATTGGAAAACAAATCGTAGTACTAAAGCTTGACCCTTGGCAATTTTTAGAAGCCTTTGGGCTATTGATTTTTGTTTTATTACCGATTCATGAAGGCATTCATGGATTAGTTTTTAAAATACTTGGAGCGGAGAAAGTAGGTTTTGGTTGGACTCCCAAAACATTAATGGTTTATGCTTATGCTCAGAAATTTGTGATGAGTTTAAAAGAAAATGCCATTGTTGCAGTGATGCCTTTTATTGTCATTACTTTGGCTTTACTCATCGCTTTTTTTACTTTGCCTGCGTATAGAATTCTTATTGCTACAACTTTTATTTTACATACTTATGGCTGTTTGGGCGACTTTATTCTGATAAAATATTACTTCAAATATCGTCATAAACAAATGTTTACTTATGACGATATTGATGAGGAAGGAATGACTTATTTCTTTGAAAAAGATTGATTTAACCCCTGAGATTTGCCAATTTTTGTTCTTCAATGATGGTGATTTCGCTTCCACTTACTTCAATCAATTTGTCTGATTTAAAATCACTCAATGTACGGATGAGTGATTCTGTGGCAGTACCAACAACAGAAGCTAAATCATCTCTTGAAATTCTGATTGAAAATTTATCTTGTTTTTCGGTTTTGTATTTTTTCGATAACATCACTAAGGCATCAGCAGTACGTTTTCTTAAAGAATTGTAAGCCATTTGAGTCAACTGCTTTTCTTTTTCCTGAATATCATTTGCTAATATTTTGATGAATTTATTTGCAACAGATTGATTTCTTGTAATTAATTCTAAAAAATCGTTCTTAGGAATTCCGATTACTTCACAGTCTTCAAGTGCTTCCGCAGATTCTTGATATTCAGTTGATTCAATAATAGCAATGTGTCCAAAAAAATCTCCAGAATTATATAAACCTGTTACAAATTCTTTTCCATCTCGGTTTGACTGATACGTTTTAATTTTCCCAGATTTCAAGAAGTAAAACTTAATCGGTTCGTCGCCTTCGGTATAAATCAATTGTTTCTTCTTAATATTCGATACTTTTCTATCTTTAGAAAGCGAATTAATATCAACATATTCACGAGCTTGTTGATAGAGTTCTTCTAATGCTGATTCTGTATTTTTAAATGATTTTGAAAGATTATCAATCTTTTTTAATCTACTTTCAATGGCATTCAACAACTCAATTTCCTGAAAAGGCTTTGTCAAGTAATCATCAGCACCCATTTCCATCCCTTTCCGATGGTCAGAACGTTCAGCTTTTGCCGTCAAGAAAATGAATGGAATATTTTGTAATTCAGGGTTTTGGCTAAAAATATGTAACACACCATAGCCATCCAGAATAGGCATCATAATGTCGCAAATCACTAAGTCTGGTTTTACCTTTTGGGCGAGTTCAACTCCTACTTTTCCATTTTCGGCAGTAAGAACATTGTAGCTTGCAAGTTCTAAAATTTCAGCGGTTGTTTCTCTGATGTCGTCACTGTCTTCTATAAGGAGTATTGTTTTCATTTGTGGAGTGTTTAATGGCTTTTCTTGTTATTTAGCTTTTAGAAAGATTCTACTAAAAGTAAAAAATAATTATATTTCGAGATGATGGTTATTGTAAAATCACAAATCAAATTTAATGCTGAAAGTTGTTCCTCTATTCAGCGTACTTTCAACAAATACTTTTCCGTTCAAAAGGTCGGCATAACGAGCTACAATGTGTAAACCTAAGCCTGTTCCTTGAATATTGGTAACATTGGCACCTCTGAAAAAACGGTCAAATAAATGTTTTTGATCATCTTCAGAAATCCCAACGCCTTGGTCAGTTACCTTCAATATAAGTATATTTTCTAGTTTTTCAGTGGAAATATTGATGACAGAATTCTCACTTGAAAACTTGATGGCATTTGACCCTAAATTGATAATGATTTTTCGGAATAAAGATTTGTCTAAACAAACAGAAGTTTCACCAAAATGTTGATACACTATTTGTTGATTTTTCTTGAGCATATTTTTAAGGTCGTTGGTACTTTCTTCTACCAGTTTTGGTAATTCAAAATCAGCCAATTTTGCATTTACTTTTCCTTCTTCAAGTTTACCAACAGAAAGGAATTCTTCAAGAATATCTGTTAAATTTCCAACGGCATTCATTATTCGTTGGGTGTGTCGTTCTCTTTTTTCTTGGTCTTCAGTTTTTGTATATTTTTCAATCAAGGAAGCTGCCGAAAGGATAGCCGTAAGTGGAGTTCTGAATTCATGCGAAGCCATGGCAACAAACCTAGATTTAAGCTCGCCCAAATCTTTTTCTTTATTCAGTGCTACTTCCAGTTCTTTTTTAGATTGTTCTAGGTTTTTGAGTGTTTCCACCAATGCATTCGTTCTATTCACTACTTCTTTTTCAAGGCTATTATTAAGTTTCTGAATTTCTGTAGTTTTGATTAATAAATCGGTTTCAGCTTTTTTCTTGAAAGTAGCATCATTGATAAAGGAAATGTAATAAGGTTTATCGCCAGATTTAAAATGACTTAAACTGATTTCTACTGGAAACAGCGTACCATCTTTTTTTCGAGCTTTCAAGTCAAGACCAATCCCCATAGGTCTTGATTGTGGCTTATTAGTATAATTTGTATAGGTTTCTCGGTGCTTTTCTCTAATATTTTGTGGAATAAGTACTTCCAATTGTTTGCCTTCTAATTCACCTTGTTCGTAGCCAAACATAACATTGGCAAAACGATTAGATAAAATGATTAGCCCTTCACGGTCAACCATAATTAATCCAATGGCAGAGTGCATAAACAATGCTTCAAAGCGATTATTGTCGTCTTTTAATTGTTGCTCTGTCTTTTTTTGATATGAAATGTCGTTAATACGAACCAAGTAATACGAGACACCTTCATTCTCGAACATAGAGATTTGTAAAGTTCCCCAGAACTCAAGATGATTACTTGTCTCAAAAACCGTGTCTTCTATCCAAGTTTGGTTTTCCTGTAAATGTTGATAGATTTTACTCTGAGTTTTAAAATTGAGTTTATCTTTTCTGAAACCATGTGGGTATTTATCTGTAAAATCATCTAGGTCGGTAGCTTCAAGCATATTCAGACCAACTTTGTTAATAAAAACATAGCGGTGGGCTGAGATGTCAAAAATACCCATAAAGGCAGGAGTATCTTCTAAAATAGTTTTTAAAAGTATAGTATTGATAGGGAAGTCCATCGTGAGATTTTTTTTGATAAATAAAGGTACAAAAATGCTTGATGCTAAGAAAATAAACTTGAGATATGTCAGCTTTATATATGATTTTCATACTAGGGAGTCCTTGAAAATACGCTGAAATTTATGTTATAGAATTTATAATAAATTAAGGAGACAAACTATGGATAATGAAGAGAATGCCGTTTATGATACCCAAGTATTCAAATATGGGGTGTATCACAAAGAGAATATAAAATGGTTGCAAAACTTAACTTTTTATCGAGAAGAACTATCATATTTTGGTACATTGATAGATGATGTAAAAGCTAAGAATACGATATTAGAAGTATTGAATCAGGTTTTTATATTTGAAAACCGTTTAGAAAACCTTCGTAAAGAATCTGACGAATTGTTACAATCAATTAATCAAGAACAATGGGGTTTTGAAGATGATGCTTTGGGGAAAGAGTTTTTATTAGGTGAGGAAATTTATGCCCAACATTATTCATTACGGGAACGTTATCAAGTTTTTGAAAATGAATTTATTCGCACAAAACACGATTTTTATAAGTGCTTATCCAAAATACTTTAATCTTAGAATGTTATGAAATTTGATGTATGTCACCATGAAAACTCGAAATGGATTGAATCATTAGCATTTTATGCTGATGAGTTGAAGTATTTTCAAAAGCTTATTGAAGAAGTAAAGAGTAAAAACACAGACGAAGAGCTGTTAAAGGAAGTAAATACATTCAGCCAAAAGTTTAATAATGCTGTAGAGGTGATAGATAATTTACTTATTGGCATTCAAACTCAGGAAGAACGTTTTGCGGATTATGCTCAAGAACAAAGTTTTTTGTTTGATGAACAAATGGAATTAGTCCATGAACGACAAAGGTCAGCTTTCGAAATGCTTGAAAAAGACTTTACCTTGCACAAACATCAGTTTTATCGTTTATTGGGGAAAGTTCTTTGATAGTAAACATATAAAAAAGAGTAAAGTGTTAATCTCTTACTCTTTTTTATACCTACCAAATCTGTTCTAAATCTTTCGCTGAATACAGGTGATGCCTTTCGATATAATTACTTTTTTCAGGTTTTTTTAAGCCAAGAGTATCCTTTTTAAATAGTTTTGATAAAGTTGCTACTGGCAAAAGGAATATGAAAAAAACAATAGTCAACAACACTTTTGACATTACACCCCCTATTAATTCAGCTATTTTAAACCATATTTTTGAGACGGTGTATCCGACGATTGGGAATAATAAGAACACTAATCCCAATGATAAAACACCAAGTAAAAGGTATTGGCTTTTAGTAAAGTAAGCAATCAGACCAAAGCCTACCACTATGGATAATTGAGCTTCAAGAGATTTATTTCTATCTAGTTCCATGAATTTTTATTTGTAATTACTTGCAAAAAGAATCAAATTTTTTAGAAAGGAATGGGAGTGATTTTTTATAGATTATATCACTTACAATAGCGTTACCTTCAGAAGTAAAGTGCATAGAGTCATAAAAATAAAGACTATTTTTGGGCATTTCATGGGCTAAATCAATAACAAATGTTCCTGATTTAAGTCCAATCTTACGAACCTCATCATTATACAATTCTAGTGTTTCCCAATATAGTTTCCCATTTTGATTTTCGTTTGTTTTTACTGTACTTAAATTAACACCTGTAAGAGGGTCTTTATCTAGACCATATAAAAGTGGCTGGGTTATAAATACAGGAATAATATTATTTTTTAAGCAAATGTCTAAAATACTTTGCACTCTGCTTCTGTATGCAGGCAGATATGTATTTTTTTGCTGATTGATAGCGTCCTTACTTTGCTTTTCAGAAAGAGTTAAATGAGGCATTTTATCAAGAGGCTCTATCGCAAAGTCATGAGACAATCCTAGTTTACGTTTTGCTCTTAAAGATCTTTTCAGATTAAGAATAGTATTTGCAATTTCAGAATGTTTCAAAAACCATCCTTTTATGTTGAATGCCTGATCTGAAACTACGTTACTATCAAAATCGTTTAATTCTTCTCGACCAATATCATTAATCCCAATTAAGAAAAACAATACTTTAGGCTTTATTTTAACCAAGTATTGTTTTAAAAGTACTTGATGTCCAAAAGTTGAATGCCCATTTAAACCTGCATTATTAAGCCAAATGTTTTTACATTTTTGCTTTATTTTTTTGTCCAACAAGTAACTCCAAGTAAGTGAATCTGAATTATAGTAACATTCCGTTGTACTACCACCAACTGTTATAATACTAAGATAAGAGTCTATGTTTTTAGGCATTTCCTCCCCTCTAAACCCTAGTGAATTTTTAGTATGGATAATTTTTGACTCAAACTTTGGTTTATTACCCATATCAATTACATACTTTTCATTGACTGGAAGTATTATATCATAACCTTTAACTCTCGCAGCAAAAGGATTATAAACACGTAAGATAATCTCAAGTGCTATAACTATTACTAGAATTAAGTATAAAGGAAAAACGACAATGTTTTTTATTTTATCTTTCATTAAATATTTAATTGTTTACTAAAACAAAGTGTAAATAAATGGAGCTATGGCAGAACTTCCTCCAATAACAATAATTACACCAATAAGCAACAAAATGACTATAATTGGCATAAGCCACCATTTTTTTCTTTCCTTTAAAAATCCTAAAAGGTCTTTAATAAAATCCATTTGAAATATTGTTAAAATTTATACTTTGCTATCTTAAAATAAATCTTGAGAAAAGATTCTAGTCTAGAACGAACTCTTCTTGCCAGTTATCTTTTTCTTGCCATGCAGGTTGAAGCTTTTTACTGAAAAGGTAATTACCTACAACTAAATAATCCATTTCAGTTCTCATAAAGCAACGATACGAATCATCAGGAGTACAAACGATAGGTTCTCCACGTACGTTGAAGCTTGTATTTACAATCACACCATAACCAGTTAGTTGTTTGAATGCGTTTATTAAAGACCAATAACGTGGATTAGTTTCTTTATGAACTGTTTGAATTCTTGCAGAGAAATCAATATGAGTAATAGAAGGTAAACTTGAACGCAATTGATAAAGCTTTTCTCTTAAATCAAATCCGCTGTAATTTGCTGGTAATGGTTTCCTGATTTTTTCATTGACAGGATGTACTAGTAGCATATAAGGAGATGTACCAGAATAATCAAAATAATCAGCCACATGTTCTGCCATTACTGATGGTGCAAATGGACGGAAGGATTCTCTATATTTAATTTTTAAATTTAGTTTCTTCTGCATTTCCTCACTTCTAGGATCCCCCAAAATACTTCGAGCACCCAAGGCTCTTGGCCCGAATTCCATTCTACCTTGAACCCAGCCTACAACATTTTCATTAGAAAGTAATTCGGCAGTTACTGACGCTAATTCATCAAAAGAGTCAAATCTTTGATAAACAGCTTTATATTTTTTTGCAACAGCTTCTACTTCATGAGCTAAAATTTCAGAGCCGAGGTAAGAACCACTCATTGCATCAGTAGTATAGTCAATGACTCTTTCATTACCGTAATAAATATAAAATGCAGCTAATGCTGCACCAAGTGCCCCACCTGCATCTCCAGCTGCTGGTTGAATGAAAATGTCCTTAAAAATATTTTGTTTTTGCAATTTACCATTGGAAACGCAATTCAATGCAACACCTCCAGCCAAACAGAGATATTCTGCACCTGTGATTTTTTTAGCTTCTTGAGCCATAAGTACCACAACTTCCTCAGTTACTTGCTGGATGGCAAGTCCTAAATTACAATGTTTTGACTCGATTGGGTCTTCAGGCTTACGAGTTTTCATGTTAAAAAGCACTTCCCATTTAGCTTCATTAACCATTTTTAAACCTGTAGCATAGTCAAAGTAATCTTGGTCAAGCCAAATAGAACCATCATCCTTTATGCTAACCAACTTTGTTTTGATAATCTCTACGTATTCAACGACTTCCTTTGCTTCTGGATTTCCATAAGGAGCTAATCCCATTAGTTTATACTCTCCTGAATTCACTCTAAAGCCTAAAAAGTAAGTGAAAGCAGAATAAAGTAATCCTAATGAATGTGGGAAGTGAAGTTCTTTAAGAATGGAAATATCTTTGCCTTCGCCTAAACAAATAGAAGCAGTAGCCCACTCTCCAACACCATCAATTGTGATAATAGCAGCTTTTTCAAAAGAAGAAGGATAGAAAGCACTTGCCGCATGAGAAAGGTGATGCTCAGGAAATAAAAGTTTAGTCGAGTTTTGCCCCTTTTTGAAGCCTATTTTTACTAATTCTTCATTAATAATTCTTTTAAGAAATAGTTTTTCCTTAATCCAAACAGGCATAGAAGTAATAAACGAACGTAAACCATTAGGAACAAAAGCATAATATGTTTCTAATAATCGCTCGAATTTGAGTAAAGGCTTATCATAAAAAACGATTGCATCAAGTTGATTAATGTCAATACCTGCAAAATCTAAACAAAACTTTATAGCGTTTGTTGGAAAATTAGGATCGTGCTTCTTTCTTGTAAAGCGTTCTTCTTGAGCTGCAGCAATGATTTTTCCATCTTCAATTAAAGCAGCGGCAGAATCATGGTAAAAAGCAGAAATTCCGAGAATATACATAATGAGAGATATGTGATAAGTGCATAGCTAATGTTGTTTTTAATTTAAACAAAAGCAACAATAGTACTTATTCAGTTTCAAAATTACAAATCTTTAATGTGATAGACAAATAGTACTTAAACACTTTTTGATAACCTAAAACTATTCAAATAAAATCTAAATTTATTTTTACACAAAACTACTAAAAAACAAAGGCTAATACATTAAGTAAAAGACAAAGAACGTGAATAAGTAATAAAGAATGAATACTAAATCTTTATTTTTTTAATGACTAAAGAAAATCAATACTTCGAAATGCTTGAAAAAGACTTTACCTTGCACAAACATCAGTTTTATCGTTTATTGGGGAAAGTTCTTTGATTAAACAATCATATTTTTATTTTAAAAGAGGAGTTAGCTTTTTGTTAGCTCCTCTTTTGTTTAACAAAGCTGAACGTATAAGTATAAATAATTAAACATTTTGCGTAGTTTTTATTTGTTATGTGATTATTTTTACCCTAAATTTAATAATCTTATTTTTCTCATCTCTCCTTAGTAGGCTTCTTCGAAGTAGTTGGCACAATAATTTAAAGATTAATTCTGGTTTTGGTTTTATTAAAATTGCCAAATCTGATTTGAACTTTTTTAAACAATTTTATAAAACTCTGTATGAAAAAACTCTTTTACTTTCTAATTGCATTTGGCATAACTAGCCAAGTAACGGCACAATCCATTCCTTCATCACAAGAACCACCAATTCTGAGGGGACATCAATACGGAAAAAATTCCATAAGTATCCAATTTGGAACAATGGGTTTTGGCGGAGAAATAGCTCAAGCATTAAAGTTAGACAATTCCTTGAACCTCAGAATTGGTGTTAGTTATTTTGATGTAAGTATGTTTGTTACTCCACCCATCACTATTTCGCTTGGCGATGATGCTTCTGATATTGATGTTACTCCAAAAGTAAAATCAATACTGATAGATGCTCTAGTAGATTATCATCCATTCAAAAACAGGTCTTTCAAATTAGTAGGAGGATTAGCTTACGGAACAGGTGATTCTGAAGTAATGGCTGAACCAACCATCAAAACGGGTACTTTTAAGTTTGCTTCAGACTTTGAAATGGATGCTGAAGATTTTGGGAAAGCGAATCTTAAAGTAACTGGAAATGCGATTCGTCCTTATGTAGGTTTTGGCTTTGGTAGAGCAATTCCTAAAAGACGTGTTGGTTTTGGTTTTGAACTAGGTACTTATTATTCTGGTTCGCCTAAATTAGCGTTAGACCGTTCTGGAGTTGTTGAGACACTTATCACTGATGCGAATATCCTCAGTATTCAGAATAATGTGAAGAACTATTCATTTATTCCTAAATTATCTTTTTCAATCAGAGTTAGAATCTAATTTTAAATCAAGGTAATTACGGTTTACAATCGTTCATTGAAATTTAACTTAAAACGACATTTCAGAAGATGAAAAAATATATTAATTATGCAATTTTGATTTTTGCTGCCATCACAATAAGCTATTCCTGCACGCCACCTTTAGAGGGTGTTCAGTTTAAATTTCCAGATGCTGTTACTGGTTCAAGTATTATTGTACAATATTCTCAAGCAAATAATAATATTGGAGAAGTACCCAATACAATGAGTGTACGTATAGGAGGGAAGGATTCTTCGAAAGTAGTAGATAGTTTTAATAAAAAAGTCTATAAACCTAAAAATGGTATCATGATTTTGGCATTAAAACCGGGTACTGTTGTTAGCCCTTCGGCACCGATTAAATTTTCGATTATTACTGAGAGCGAAGGCTATTTAAAAGAAATTACTCCTGTAGAGATTACCAGTAATGATGAACAAAAAATAGTCATTAAAGTCACTAAAATTGCTACACCACCTGCTGGTATAACGGTGATTCAAAAAGCTGAAGATGCAGATAATACTGGGAAAACCACAAAAGTTATCCAAATAACTACACCAGCTTTGGCTGGAAGTAGCCATACTGCTACATTAAGTATTAATGGAGGAATTACCATAAAAGATGCTGCCGGAATTCCTGTTGCTGGAAAATTGAATGTTGTATTGATACAAGTTGACCCTAAAAAATCGAGCGTAATTGTAAATAAGCAACAAGCGGGGATGAAAGTAGTTGACAAAAATGATAATGTTATTCCAAACTTTAGTATCAACCCAATTTCAGCAGTGAGTGCTGAAATTTCTAATGAGAGTAGCCAGAAAGTAAAAACATTTTCAGCACCAATTGAAATTAAATTTCAGTTTGGAGTAGGTACCAAAAATTCAGCAGGACAGGATATTAAAGAAGGAGATGTTTTAAGTTTTGCAAGCTATGATGAAGATACTAAAACCTTGAAATATGAAGGTACAAGTACGGTTAAGAGAAATGGAAATTTGTTGGAATTTGTAGCATCGGTAAATCATTTAACAGAATTTTACTGTGGTGATTTATTATCGGAATGTTCAAGTCTTAAACTAAATGTTTTAAATGACCCTCTTTATGTCGGAGAAACAATCCATACAACTGTGGTGGATAATAGTGGAAGAGTATTGTTTAATGAATCTCATGGTTTGGGTACAACATTAAATTGTAAGCTTTTTGTGCAAGGTCAAATAGGAGGGAATACACCAACATCATCTGACATTACTGTAACAACAAAAAGTATTACAGGAAAAACACTTTTCACAAAAACACTCAATGTAAGTTGTGCAAACGTGAATGCAGTAACAAATGTTGATGTTGCTTTGGTAAGTCCTATCAATTATGTTAAAATAACAATTACTCCTAAATGTGATAATGGTTTTGCATTCAAAATTGGTGATGTTCAAGCAGCAGCAGATTTGAAAGATGGAAAAGGATATACAAGTATTGGGGTATTAAAGTCAACGGCTGATAATAAATTGGTTGCACAGACTACTCTTTTAAATAGGGGAGAAAAATACAACTTTATGTTTAATCTTGGTGGAATTTGGTATTATCAGAACGATTTATGGATTGATAACACGGCTACTTTGAACTCAACATTTAGTTTGCCATCGTTTTTGTGTAAATAAAACAAATAGAAACAAACAAAAAGGCTTCCGAATTCGGAAGCCTTTTTCATGAATATTCACCCTAAAACTAATGTAATAATTCTTCAATGACTGCTACTCTTCCTATTTTTGAATTACATTCTTTATAATATTCGTTTTCCCAATCACTTAAATTTTCGATGGTTTTATCTGCAATGTTTGTTAAAGCCTCATTGGTTAAAAATGCTTGATGACCAGTTATTAATACATTTTCTAATTGCATTAATGATAATAGAAGCTGATCTTTTTTCTCATGAGGTTTATGGTTTTTAAAGAAAATACCTCTTTCTTTTTCATAAACATCCAAACCTAAATAGGCTATTTTTCCTGTTTTTAAAGCTTCAAGTACTTCTTTGGTATTAATAATTCCTCCACGACTTGTGTTTATCAACATTACACCGTCTCTCATTTTAGCGATACTCTCTTTGTTGATTAAATACTTTGTTTGAGGAGTAAAAGGCAAATGCAAAGTAATAATATCAGCTTCTGCATAAAGTGTATCTAGCGATACATACGCAAAATGTTGGGTTAAGGCTTTGGTATAATCATGTTTGACATCATAAACCAATACTTTACAACCGAAACCATTTAAAATTTTAGCGACAATAGAACCAATTTCCCCTAAACCAATAATGCCAACCGTTTTTTGATGCATATCAAAACCAATGAGTGGAGCTAAGTCGAATTGATATTGATGAGCATTTTCGTTGGCTACAATTAACTTTCTGTTCAATGCCAACATCATTCCGATAGTGTGTTCTGCAATTGAATAGGGGGAATAGGAAGGTACGTTTCCAACCTTAATATCCATTTGTTTGGCTGCTACAAGGTCGATATGGTCTGTTCCTACCGACCGTGTAGCAATATATCTAACACCTGATTCTCGTAGCAATTGTAACACTTCTGCGGAGGCATCATCATTCGTAAAAACAGAAATTGCATCATATCCAGCAGATAAAATGGCGGTTTCGACTGCTAAACTTTGATTACTAAAATTAGTTTCGTGTTTATCCTGATTGGCGTTAATGAGGTATTGTTTTTCAAATTCCTTAACACTATAAAAAAAAGTCTTCATTTGAGTTAGATTTAGGAAAATTTTGACGAAAAAGACAAAAATACTTGTTGTCTTAACTTTATTATTGGAATAAAAAATTGATTATTTATCCGTTTTCTTGTGTCAAAATTACTTCCTCCTCTAGCCTTAAACTATGATATTTGTTAGTGTAATTGTTGATTGAATACAGTGAATTTAATTGATAAACTCCCAAGCACTTTGATAAGCATTTAGGTTTTCGGCATATTCTATAAAATCTGCATAGAATGGAAATTGAGCGAGTGTCGCACTATCGCCAATGATAACTAATTTTTTTCTAGCACGAGTCATCGCTACGTTCATTCTACGGATGTCGGACAAGAAACCAATTGCCCCTTCAGCATTACTTCTGGTCATGCTGATGTAAACGATGTCTCGTTCTTGTCCTTGAAAACTATCAATTGTATTGACCGAAATTTTATCTGTGAATATTTGCAAAGCAGGCGTATGAGCCAATTGTTCTTTTAATAAATTAATTTGCTGTTTGTAGGGTGAAATAATGGCAACAGTAGGAAACTTTTCTGGTTTGTACTCCAATGCCAGTTCATCACTGAATAAACATAGATGACGCATCAAAAGAGCCGCTTCTTCTGGATTGGTGGAACTTGTTCCTTCAATTTTTTCTTCAAATCCACAACCCGCAGTATCAATAAACAATAGTGGCGTATTATCGCTTTTAAGCGTATGATTTGCCACCGAACTATGTGCTTTGAGTTTATTCTGATAAAATACTTGTGAAGAATAACCCATAATTTGCTCGTGCATTCGGTATTGTTCAGCCAATAAAGTAACAGATTCTGGATGTAGAGCGATACATTTTTCAAATAAAGTAACGTTCAGCCCAGCTTTTGCGGCTTCACTTGATTTAATCGTTGGTGATAATTGACAGTGGTCACCAGCCAAAATTACTTTCTGGGCTTTCAGAATCGGAATCCAACAAGCAGGTTCTAAAGCTTGTCCAGCTTCGTCGATAATAACGGTATCAAACTTTAAATTTCTTATGGTATAATGCGTGGCACCAACCAACGTAGCCGTAATTACCTGTGCTTTCGCCACCAAATCGTCGATGATGTACTGCTCGGTATTGCCGACTTCTTTCATAATTTTATGGGCTTCGTCGAAAAGTAATTTGCGTTGGTCACGTTCCGATTTCCCAAAACTTCGCTTATACTTATGAGCCATATTTTTATATTCCTGAGCTTGCTTTTTGAGCTTTTTTGCCTCACGAATCATAGAATGGTCAGCCATTTTATGATCTAAAGTAAGGGCTAATTGCTTTTCGTTTACTTTGGCTGGATTTCCGACACGCAATACATTTAAACCTTCTTCGTGCAGTTTTTCGCTCAATAAATCAACAGCAGTATTACTTGGTGCAACAACAAGTATTTTCTGATTATCTTTTTGAATCAAAGCTTTTATTGCTTGAATCAAAGTAGTAGTTTTTCCAGTACCTGGCGGGCCGTGAACGATGGCTAATTCGTTGGCAGATAATATTTTATTGACCGCTTCATTTTGCCAAGTATTCAAACTGGGAATAGAAACGCTTGGTAAGTTCTCTTGAAAAGTTGGTGTTTTTTCGCCAATCAATACTTTTACTAAATTACTTTCGTATTTTTCAGCCAATATATCAGCTTGTTTAAGTGCCGACTGCATTTCATCAAAACTATTGTCGTCAAACAAAACATCAATGCCTAATTTGCCATCTCTACTCCACTCAGGCAACTCATCGGTTTTCAACGTAATTTTTAAACGATTTCCGTTTTGATGCGAAATCGTTCCTTCAATTCTATCATTCTGTGGGTCGTGATTACTAAAAAGTACAGCAGGCATTCCAAACCTAAATTGATGAGGAAGGTCTTGATGAGTAGTGCGTTCGATTTCGACCGAAAGGTAATCTCCACGACCAATTTCTGAACCTCGAATCGCAATAGGATACCAAGTAAGTCCGTTCGCACGGCGTTCGCTAACGGATGATTTTTCAGTAAGTTGGATGTACTGATTCAGACTTTCATCTCTTTCAGTTTTTAGTAAGTTGAGTAGTTTTTTGAAATAATCCATACACAAAGGTAATGGATTATTCACTTTTCAGAGAAACGACTTGTACAGAAGCTCAAGCAAATTTCTTTTTATGAAGTTTTCGGGCGTATAAATACGGAAGTAACAACAATGAAATAAAGTAAATCCCAATAGAATAATAATTGATATTTTCGGGCAAAATCAACACCAGTGTAATCGTTATTAATGCTCCGAAAACCTGAATTTTCCCCAAAAATCTTTTCGATTTTTTATTAATTTCCTCATCGTCAAAATAAACACTGACTGTTTCTTGATTAGGCTCAATATTTGCACGATAGTTACCGATAGCCATCATCCAAATTAAAACCATTACGCAAGCAATTCTTGGATTTAAGATGATTTCTTCTACATATAAATAGGACATCACAAAAAAACTGATAGCAAAAAAAAGCATAAGATACCGCCAAGTTTGGATAGCTTTATCTATGTTCAAATGTTCAGTAAGCTTGAGGTCTTTTTTAACTGTCCAAAAATGTAAGTACAGCCCAAACAATGCACCACAAGCTATACCGATGGCATAGTCAGACTCTTTATTAAGCCCATCTTTGTAATTAATTGTAATATAAATAGACCCAGCTATAAAAAGCACAATCAAGATTTCCAACAATACAGATTTAAGTTTCATGTTTTATTAAATTTAGAAATTGTTATAGAATGAATATAATTTTATTTATTTTTATAAGTAATTGGTAATTAGGTATTTGAAATGATAATCACCAATCGCTATTTACCAATCACTGCTTATTGATTTGTAAACGAATGCGTGGTTTTTCAACTTTGGGTAAAGCTATTTCTTCTTTCTTTACCGATGATTTGAACTGTACAAACCAAGCTAATACTTCGTCCATGACGGTCATATTCAGAGAGTAAGTAATAAACTGTCCTTGTTTTACAGCAACTACCAAATCGGCTTGTTTGAGCAAATCTAAATGATGCGAAATACTGGGTTTACTCATGTTGAATTTATCCGCAATATCACCTGCCGTCATATCTCCATCTTTCAGCATCTCCAAAATTTCTCGTCTGGTAGCATCATTAAAGGCTTTAAAAAGAGTATTCATTTTTTTGTTTTTTACTCGTTGGTAAATATTTAGACAAATGTCTAAATAAAAACAGATAAACAAAATTATTTTTAATAAATATTTAGATAACTATCTAAATATTTATTAAAAATAAAAGCGACCCTTTTGTGAAAGAGTCGCTCCAAAGAAAAATTTTACTTAAACCAATGCTAAAACAGGAATTTCTGAATGGTTGGCAACGTCTTCAGTTACACTTCCTGCAAAAAGTAAACTTAAACCTTTTCTACTATTAGTCGTTAAAACAATCATATCTGTTTTCATGTCTTTCGCACAAGCAATAATACCTTTGGCAATGCTGTAATAATTGTAAATCAAGAAATCTATTTCTTTGATACCCAATTCTTCACCTAGTTTGAACATTTTTTCGGTGGTGGTATGGCTATCTTCAAAACCATCAGGAGTATTGATATACACAAAAGTGATTTTAGCTTTTGTGCTGTTTAATTTTTTGATAAATTCTGTCGAAACTCTTGTTTCAAAATCTACCGCTACCATGATGCGTTTCATCTTGAACTTTTTGTCAGATTCTTTGACAATCAATACTGGGCAATGTGAATTTCTGATGACTGATTCTGCATTTGAACGACTTAATAAATCTTTCCATCCATCAGCACCAGTAGAACCCATCACGATTAAATCTACATCAGATTGTTGTGTGATGGCATCTTCAATTGGGAGATAACTATCTCCTAAAATTGGAGTAATCGTCACGCCCTCATAAATGGGTGCGTCTGCAATTTCGTGGAGTTTTTTAGTGGCATCTTCTACTTCGTATTTATATAAATCCAAATCTAAATTTGGCATCATCGTCACAGGAAATGGGTCTGCACTAACCATATAGTGCATTGGCTGTGCATGGAAAAGTAATATTTCTGCTTTTGATTGCTGAGCGATTTCTACTGCTGTATCTAAAGCAAGTAATGACAGATTAGAAAAGTCGGTTGGAACAAGTATTTTTTTCATGGCAATGTTAGTTTAATTCAGGTTTATGCTATTGAAACGCATATTAATAATAACGAGTTTCAAAAGATATAATTATAAATATTTTTGGTTAATTTTTTGTTTTTTCGTGACAAATTGGAATTTGTTGGCTAATCGGTACTTTTTCAAATTTTGGACTAATATACGGAATACCTAAATTCAAACCTCTAAAAATAAAAAAACTAGCTAATATGAATGAGTAAATCGGAAGAAATTTGTTGATTTTTTGCCGAACGTTTAAGCTCAAAAACTTAGGTAAAATACTTACTGAAAACATCAATGGTGCAGTTCCTAAACCAAAAAGTGCCATGAAAATAGCACCCTCAATCGGAGATGTGGTAGCTGTTGCACCTGCTAAAGCAAGATATACAGTGCCACATGGTAAAAGTCCGTTGAGAACGCCTAAAATTAAAAAACTAATTAGTGAGTGGGTATTTAGCAACGAGCCGACACTTTTTTTTAAAATACTTGTAATTCGATGAAATGGATTAAAATGAATTGATTTACTCGGAATCATCAACATGAGCATCAATACTCCAATTGAAATAGATAATTGTTGTTGAAAACCCGCTACAAAAAATTCTCCTCCGAAATATCCAAAAATATAACCCAGCGTTCCGTAGGTAATTATTCTTCCCAGATTGTACAAAACACGTGCAAAAGTTGCTTGAATTGTACTAAGCTTTCCGACAGGTAAGGCTAGGGCAATCGGGCCACACATACCAACACAATGAAAACTGCCAGCCAAACCCGTCATGAAAGCGATGGAAAAAAGAATGTTCATGCTTAAAATGGTGTTTCACGGAATTGAATTCCGTGTCACTGAAAGATTAAAAATGGTTAATGACTACGTCTAAAATCGATTAACGAACAATAAACTCATCTTCTAAATAATATTCTCTGATGCCGTCTGTCCAAGTAGCTTGTACTTTCCACTTACCTTTTTCTAATTTTTCGGTAGAATAATTGAAAATAGTTTGTTTTTTAACAGGGACGGTAAAGTCTAAACGTTTATCCGAAGGACGAAAGAATGTTACACTTCCATCATTTACGTTGGTCGGAAATCCGATTCTTAAAGTTTGGTTTTCAGAGGAATAAGTCATAGTATTATGGATATTGAGATTTGACGAATTCTTGCTTTTATTGATTTGTTCTTGGTAATTGATTTCGTTTTTATAATAATCTTTATTGACTAAATCTACGTTTGTAGTAGCCATTTTGTAAACCATCGTGCCGATAAAACCAGCAAAGATGATAAAACATAAAACGATTGATTTTCCCCAATTCATGATGTTAATTTTATGGTTCAAAGCTAAGGTGCAATTCGTGAAAAAAATATGAGCTTTGTTAGTCTTTTAGATGAAAAAAGTTGCTTGTGAGAAGCAAGAGGCAAGATGCAAGATGAAAGAATGAAGATTTGGAGGGTGCTGGTGAGGATGCAAAATACCCTAAAGCTGTTTTCTCACTTCTATTTTTCTTGTTTCTAAAATCTTGTCTCTTGCTTCTTCCATCACAAAATCGGCCCTAAAAACTTTGTCTTTACATGATCAATTACTTTTCCTTCAGAAATTACTTCAATTTCCACTTTCACACTTCCGTCAGTTAACGATTTATTCGGAATTTCGATAAAAAATGAAGATTCTGCCACTTCGCCTGGCTGAACGATAATTGCTTTTCCAATCATTTTAATCTGAGCATTTTGCTGATTAATTTTTAATTGAATCGGCATTGTTTGATAACTTTTATTTAAAACCTGAACATTATAAAGGTTTGAAACAGTACCGTTTTTGTTTTCTTGGTAAGTCAAACCTGGTGCACGCAAAATGGTAGTTTCAACGATATTTCTAGTCAATAATAAATAAGCCAAAACACTCAACAAAGCCACTAACACAAAAGAGTAAGAGGCAATTCTAAGATTAAATTTAAGCTTTGTTTTTTGTTCTATACCTTCTTGCGAAGCATATCGAATCAATCCACGTGGTTCACTGATTTTATCCATTACTTCGTCGCAAGCGTCAATACAAGCGGTACAGCCTATACATTCTAATTGCGTACCATTTCGGATGTCGATACCTGTCGGACATACTTGTACGCAAATTTTACAGTCGATACAAGAACCATGAACTACCGACGCTTTTTCTTTCTCTTCAGGAGTTTGTTTTTTGCCACGAGGTTCGCCACGTAAGAAATCGTAAGCGACTACGATAGATTTTTTATCTAACATTACGCCTTGCAAACGACCATAAGGACAAACGACAATACAAACCAATTCACGAAAACGAGCGAAAACAAAGTAAAAAACAGCAGTGAAAATGATAATGGCAAAAAGTCCTACTAAATGTTCAAGAGGATTATCTAAAATGATGGAAAATAGTTCTCTTTTGCCGATAATATATGCTAAGAAAGTATTCGCAATCAGAAATGAGAGTAATACAAAAATACTGTGTTTGAGGGTTTTCTTCCAGATTTTTTCAGTAGTCCAAGGCTCATTATCTAACCTTCTTTGTGCATTGTGGTCGCCTTCAATTAATACTTCTACTTTTCTGAAAAGCATTTCCATAAAAATGGTTTGTGGACAAGCCCAACCGCACCAAATTCTTCCGAAAATAACTGTAAATAGAATAACAAATACAATAAAAGTAAGCAAACCAATGGCAACTAAGTGGAAATCTTGCGGAAAAAAAGTTACTCCCCAAAAGATAAATTTTCTTTCAATGACATTAAAAAGAAACACAGGGTGACCATCTACTTCAAGCAATGGAAGTCCGAAGAGTAAGCCCAACAATAACCAAGAGAAATAAGTACGAAGCTTATAAAAATTTCCGATGACGATACGAGGATAAATCCAGATTCTTTTACCTGTTTCTGTGACGTTCGAGAGGTGATCTCGATAATTACTCGTATCTATTTTTGCTTGTTTCATAATTCTTGTAGATAATTATCGTAATACGATTTTATCTTGTTTAATGTTAGAAAGCAAATCCCCAAAGAGTAAAAACGCTTTGGGGATTTAAGATGATTATTTCAACGAAATAGCACTTGTGGTTTTGTTAGCAGTTGAATCTGTAGAAGCCTCAGAAGATTCATACTTTTCTCCTTGTGGTTCTTTTGGATTTGGTGGATTAGTGCCTTTCAAAGAAACAATGTAACTCATTACTTGTTGAATTTGAATTGGGTTTAATGTTTTTTTCCAAGAAATCATCCCTTTTTCAGGTACTCCTTCAGTAAGAGTATGAAAAATATTTTTATCAGAACCACCATGAAGCCAGAATTCATCAGTAAGGTTTGGCCCAACTTTTCCTTCCCCTTTTTCACCGTGGCAAGCTATGCAGTTTTGTGAATAAAGTTTCGCTCCACTTTCTAATGCTTTGGCATCGGTCAAAGCTTTTACGTTGTCTTCATTTACTGTATTCGCAAATTTCTTCATGTAGTCTTCTCTAGCTTTTTCAGCAATTGAAACCTCCTCAGCGTATTCATTGGTCATGATTTTTCCATTGCCAATAATGTGGAAACCAATTAAATACACTACTGAAAATACGATAGTTGCATAGAAAAGATACATAAACCAAGGCGGCGTAGGGTTATCTAACTCGGCAATGTCATCGTACTTATGCTCCATTTCCAAGTCTTTCTCCATCGACAAAGGTTTCAAACTTGCGATTTTTTGCCAGAAAGTACGGTTTTTCATGGCTTGTTCATACGCATCGTCGGTTTGTTTTGATGGATTCAAAATAGCTTTTACTTTTTGCTGTAAGCTATATGCCAAGAAACAAATAGCGATGCAAGTAATGATTAAAATGCCCAATAACGAAACCATAAGCAGGTCTTCAATCGTTTTGACACCACCGAAAAAGTACTCTTTTTGTGGAGTATCGGCTGCAAATATTTGATGCGAGCCTAATAGCAATGAGAATATAAATATCTTTTTCATCTGATTTTCTTAATTATTTTCCTCCAATGGTAAATTACTCATGTATTGGACGTGCTTTTTATCAATGATGAACAGATAAACTCCTACCATCAAGAAAAACACAAAGAATATGAGAAGAGAAGTAATCATCGGAACGTCCGCTCCTTGAACTTTATCTAATAATTGTCTGAACATCGTTTTATGTGTTTAGATTTTAACTGGTTTGGCTTAAAGTATTATTAGCAATAGACTCATATACTTTAAACTCATAAACTTTTACAATAAGCCAAACCAATAAAACTATTGTTGTCCTTTTTTAATATCAGTACCGATTCTTTGTAAATAAGCAATCAAAGCGATAATTTCTTTATCTGGTGCTACTTTGATTCCCTCCTTTGCTAAATTATCTGCAATACCTTTTGCTTGAATTTTCAAATCTTCTTCACCATGTGCTATTGCATAATCATCATAAGGAACACCTAAAGTTTTCATCGCTTTTAGCTTATTCTTTGTGTCAGCGATATTCAATTTTTGTGATAGTAACCAATCATAAGCTGGCATAATAGAGCCTGGCGACATTGAACTTGGTTCTCTCATGTGGTGATAGTGCCAAGAATCTGGATACTTGCCACCTTCACGATGCAAATCTGGACCAGTTCTTTTTGAACCCCATAAAAATGGGTGATCATACACAAATTCACCTGCTTTAGAGTATTCACCATAACGTTCGGTTTCAGAGCGGAATGGACGAATCATCTGACTATGGCAAGAAACACAGCCTTCACGAATGTATAAATCTCTACCTTCTAATTCCAAAGGCGTATAAGGCATTACTGACGCAATGGTTGGTACGTTAGATTTTACCATTAAAGTCGGCATTAATTCTATCATTGAGCCAATTGCAACCACCACTAAAGCACCTACTAATAATGGCATTGGTTTACGTTCCAACCATCTGTGCCAGTAAGTATCAGAACCTTGTGCTACGAATACTTTTTCTAAAGCTGGAGCTTGTGCTGCTTCGTTGGCAATTAATTTACCTACCAACATTGTTTTGAAAATATTATAAGCACCAATCAATGCACCAGACAAGTACAACAAACCACCAAAAGCACGCATCATATACATTGGAATAATTTGTAGCGTAGTTTCCAAGAAGCTACCGTACTTCAAATTACCTTCTGCAGTAAACTCTTTCCACATCATTCCTTGTGTAAATCCTGCGATATACATTGGAACTGCCCAGAATAAAATCCCTAAAGTACCTAACCAGAAGTGTGCATTCATCAATTTTTTAGAGAACATTTCATTGCCGTAGATTTTTGGAATCATATAATACATGATGGCAAAAGAAAGGAAACCATTCCAACCCAAAGCACCTACGTGTACGTGTGCAGGAATCCAGTCGGTATAGTGGGCAATGGCATTGATGTTTTTCAAAGAAAGCATTGGACCTTCAAAAGTAGCCATACCATAAGCGGTAATACCAACTACCATCATTTTTAATCTTGGGTCTTCTCTTACTGAATCCCAAGCACCACGAAGTGTAAGCAAACCGTTAATCATACCACCCCAAGACGGAGCAATCAGCATGATTGAGAATACTGTTCCTAATGATTGTGCCCAGTCTGGCAAACTTGTATAAAGTAAATGGTGAGGTCCCGCCCAGATATACAAGAAAATTAATGACCAAAAGTGAAGAATTGATAATTTATAAGAATATACTGGGCGATTAGCCATTTTAGGTAAGTAATAATACATCAAACCTAAGAATGGAGTAGTCAAGAAGAAAGCCACAGCGTTGTGTCCGTACCACCATTGTACCAAAGCATCTTGTACACCTGCATAAATCGAATAACTTTTTGTCCAAGATACTGGAATGGCTAATGAATTAATGATGTGTAATAAAGCAATCGTAACGAAAGTAGCAATGTAAAACCAAATGGCTACATACAAATGACGTTCACGGCGTTTTAAAATAGTACCGAACATATTAATTCCGAATACTACCCAAATCAAAGCAATGGCAATATCAATTGGCCATTCTAGTTCGGCGTATTCTTTCGAAGTACTCATTCCCAAAGGAAGTGTAATCGCTGCTGACAAGATAATTAATTGCCAACCCCAAAAGTGAATCTTCGACAATAAATCGCTAAACAAACGAGCTTTGCAAAGGCGTTGTAAAGAGTAATAAACTCCTGCGAAAATAGCATTTCCTACAAAAGCGAAAATTACGGCATTAGTGTGTAATGCACGAATACGCCCGAAAGTAAAGTACTGCGTAATGTTGGCAGAAGGCATAAAAAGTTGAGTAGCAATAAGTACTCCGACAAGCAAGCCCACTATCGCAAAAATGATAGAGGCTAGTGCAAAATTTCGGACTATTTTATTATCGTACTCAAAATGTTCTACATTGGTATTGATCGCTGACATAATATTATTTATTTCTGGTTAATTAGCTCAAAGTCAATTTCTTTTAGTGCTTTGCAACGTTTGCAGTCTTTGTCGCAAGTACATTTTTTGTGCTCTTGACTGTTCGTGGTTTGTGTGTTGTTTTTCATGGTGGGATGGTTTTATTCTTTGTCTTCAAACAAAATCCGCATAGCGGGTGTGTGCAAATCATCGTTTTGTCCTTTAGACATCGACCAGAAGAAAGCTCCCAGAAAACCCAGTGCCATCAATAAACTCACGCCAATCATAAAGAAGATAACTTGCATTTTTTGAAGATTTTAGAAATGTTTGATGCCTCAAAATTCGGCTAAAAGGCTCGTTCCACCCATGAGATAAGTCAGAGTAGGGGCAAGGATTTATCAGTATCTAAACTGATAAAAATCATAAGAGGAGCTTAGTACTTGCAAGTAATTTTGAACTATGAACACATTGATTAATAAATACAACGTTCCAGGGCCACGCTATACTAGCTATCCAACAGTTCCTTTTTGGCAAAATGAAGGTTTTGGCGAAAAGGCTTGGCTTTCGTCTTTAACTGATACTTTCAGAAGTACTAATACGGCAACTGGTATTAGCTTATATATTCATTTACCTTATTGCGAAAGTCTTTGTACTTTTTGTGGATGTAATAAACGAATTACCAAGAATCATCAAGTAGAGAAACCATATATTGAAGCTGTTTTGAAGGAATGGGAAATGTATTTAAAGTATTTTTCAGAAAAACCACAAATCACAGAAATTCATTTGGGCGGCGGAACGCCAAGTTTCTTTGCTCCTGAAATGCTAGATTTATTAATCAATGGAATTGTAAAACACGCCAATATTAGTACAGATTATGAATTCAGTTTTGAAGGACATCCAAATAATACTTCTTATCAACATCTAAAAACATTATATGAGGTAGGTTTCAAACGAGTAAGTTTTGGTGTACAAGACTATGACCCCATCGTTCAGAAAGCCATTCATCGCATTCAACCTTTTGAAAATGTAAAACAAGTAACAGAATGGAGCAGAGCGATTGGTTATGAATCTATCAGTCATGACTTAGTGTTTGGTTTACCTTTTCAACAAATTTCATCTATTCAAGATACCATCTCTAAAACCATTGAGTTACAGCCCGACAGACTGGCTTTTTACTCGTATGCACATGTACCGTGGATTAAAGGAAACGGTCAGCGTGGTTTTAGGGATGAAGATTTGCCTTCAGCAGCGCTCAAGCGTCAATTATACGAAACAGGGAGAACACTTTTTGAGGAAAATGGCTATGCAGAAATAGGCATGGATCATTTTGCCTTGCCAAACGATTCTATGTACAAAGCCATGCAAAACGGCACATTGAACCGTAATTTTATGGGTTATACTACTACTCAAACCAAAGTATTATTAGGTTTAGGGGTATCATCCATTAGTGATTCATGGGCTGCTTTCTCTCAGAATGTTAAAGATATTGATGAGTACCAAACGATGATTGAAAACGACCAGTTGCCAATTTTGAAAGGACATATCTTAACGGATGAAGACCTCACGGTGCGTCAGCAAATATTGGATATTATGTGTCAATTTGCTACTTCTTGGCAAGACGATGAATTTAGTTTTGAAGAAAAACAAGTCCTTTTTGAGAAACTAGAAGGTTTTAAACAAGATGGATTGTTGACTTATGATGAGAATTCATTACAAGTAAATCCAGCAGGTCGCCCATTTATTCGTAATATCTGTATGGCTTTTGACAAACGAATGCTTCAAGAAAATACAGAGAGAAAACTGTTTTCACAGACGGTGTAAAGAGGATTTTATGTTTTTTAAATTACTTTGATTGATGTTTTTTGAGGATAAATTAACGCCATTTTTTTGAGCGCTTCATTTGTTAGGGATTGTTTTTAGCTATAAATTTGTAACCATTGTGTAAGGTTAAACAATTTGGTTATGAATGAATATTTGACATTAACAGAAGCTTCTGAATTAATAGGTAAAAGTAAAGAAACATTAAGAAGGTGGGACAGAGAAGGTAAATTGTCAGCAGTTCGTGAGCCTATGAGTAATTATAGGGTTTATAAAAGACAAGAAGTAGAGTCTCTTTTTGCTATTTTTTTCGCTAATGATACGAAAGAAACAATCTCTAATTTTGTTCAGCCTGAAAATGAATATAAAGTATTAGAATTGTTCGCTGGTGCTGGTGGTTTGGCTGTAGGGATGGAGAAAGCTGGACTTAAATGTGTGGCACTCAATGAAATTGACAAATGGGCTTGCCAAACATTACGTAAAAACCGACCAAATTGGGAAGTGCTAGAAGGGGATGTAAAAGATTTCGATTTTTCAAAATATCACAATCAAGTGGATGTTGTAACGGGTGGTTTTCCTTGTCAGGCTTTTAGTTATGCAGGTAAAAAACTAGGTTTAGCGGATGCTCGTGGAACGCTATTTTATGAATTTGCAAGGGTTGTTAGTGAAGTAAATCCACCAATTTGTATTGGTGAAAATGTTCGAGGTTTATTAAGTCATGATAATGGAAAGACTTTGCAAGGAATGATTTCTATTTTAGATGAAATTGGGTATAATGTAGTTCCTGTACAAGTATTAAAAGCTATTAATTATAAAGTGCCTCAAAAAAGAGAACGATTGATTTTAGTAGGAATTAGAAAAGATATTAATCTAAACTATGAATATCCGAAGCCTTATAAGAAAATCTATAATCTCAGTGAAGCATTAAAAAAAGGAGAACTATTTGAAAGCGATGTGCCAAAATCTGAAGGGGCAAAATATCCTAAAAGTAAAATAGAAGTACTTGATTTAGTACCTCAAAAAGGATATTGGCGTGATTTACCTTTAGATATTCAGAAGAAATTTATGGGTGGAAGTTTCTTTTTAGGAGGAGGAAAAACAGGTATTGCTCGTAGAATTGGTTGGGACGAACCTTGTCTTACGCTTACTTGTAGTCCTGCACAAAAACAAACAGAACGTTGTCATCCAGATGAAACACGCCCTTTTACCGTTCGGGAGTATGCCAGAATCCAGACCTTTCCAGATGAATGGCAGTTCGAGGGTTCTATCGCACAGCAGTATAAACAAATAGGAAATGCTGTTCCTGTAAATTTAGGGCGTGAAGTGGGTTATTCTATTATCAACTTTTTGAATCGATATTACAGTTTATCGAAACCGAAATAATATCCGTAGTTTTCAACAGTTATTTGGTCTAAAATACTTCTTTCAGAAACAATCGTTTCAGACTTGATTTCATCCAAAGCCGAATTCTTTGTTGATGCTACCTGCTGATTTAATGAACTAAGATAGTTTTCAATGGCAAGAGGAAGTACTTTGTATAATTGATAAAGTGCATCTTCTTGTCCAGTAAGTAAAGCATAAAATTGGTCTCCAGAAATTTTAAAAACTCTGCTATGACTGTATTCTTTGCCATTTATTTCACCTGTCCAACGTTCATTAAAACTTCCTTTTGCCAAAATCTGTACCCAATAGCACTTTGCCTGTTTATAGTTGTCGGCATATCGTGCTAATTTTTGAAATAGACTTTCAGCAGAGCTACTATTCATTGTATTATGCTTGTTTTTTATATCAGCGAAAAGCGTATCGTCTGCTGCTTTAACATCAAAACCACTTAAATTACCTATTTCAAAGCCATCAATTCCACCTAAAATTTGCTCGTGAAAAGTACCAATTGAATTATTGAAAGATTTATCAATTTGCCTTAAAATTTCCGCTTGAATAAGGTTCTCCTCATCAATATCATTAAACTTTGCATCGAAAGTAAGCTTTATTGTGTCAACTTTATTCGAATAAAAATTCTTTTTGGTAACATTACTTCTTGCTTTCAGATAAGCCGAATGAAGATTACTAATACAGTAAAGCAGATGCTCGTCTGTGATAAAGGTTAAGTACTTATTGTCGTTCATCAAATGGTAGTTTTAAGGTTGCGTTAACTAAATAGTATCAGTATTAGTAGGATAAAATTAATGAGTGTGTAAAATTATCAAATTTGTTGAGAACATTTATTCTGATATAAATACTTTCAATGAGGTTAGCATAATTTTTTGTTGTAATGGATAGACATAAAGAAAATATTGAACTATCGTATTTTTTAATAAAAGTATAATACTTAGGACATAGCTATTTTCATATAAAAGCTAATATTTAAAATTAGAAATAAAGATAGATTTCAAAAGAATTTCATATTAAACCAACAAAACCATGAAAAACATTTTAGTTGCAACAGATTTCTCCGAGAATTCTCACAAAGCTTTGGAATATGCTTCGCTCATCGCAAAGGTTTATGAGGCTAAAGTTTATTTAATACATACTTATTTGCCATATTTTGTAGAGCCTGGTGTTTATGCGGATTCGTTGATGATGCAAGAGGCAATGAATGAACAGCATGAAAGTATGAAAGCTAAATTTGTCCCTTTAGTAAAACAGCTTGAGGAGGCTGGAATCGAACACGAAACCTTGCTTGAACTCAATGATGTTTCTTCTGGGGTTTTTGATGCCATTGCTGAACATGAAATTGATTTATTAATCATTGGTAGAACTGGCTCTGGTGGATTTTTTAATAAATTAATCGGAAGTAATGCGGCACATATTACCGCTAAGGCTTCTATCCCAGTATTAGCAATTCCGCAACAATTAGAAAATGTAGGCATCAAACAAATTTTGTATGCTACTCAACTAGAATATGAAGAATGCGATGTTTTGGCAGAAGTATTTGCATTGGCTAAGAAGCTTGGTGCTAAAGTGAATCTAGTAAAAGTGGAAGCTTCTTTTGAACCTGATATTCAATCTGACCAACAATTTATAGACCAGATTAAGGGTACTTTTGTGAAAGAAGACTTTGAGATTACAAAGGTTACTGCCGAAAATGTAACAGATGGTATTTTGAAAACAGCCAAAGCCCAAAGTGCTGATTTAATTGTCTTGGCTGCACATCACCGTAACTTTTTAAGTCAGATTATTGACCCAAGTAAATCTAAGCAAGTAATCATTAGTTCTCCTTTACCTGTGTTGACTTATCAATTAAAAGGAGATTTGTAGGAGTTAAGAGTTGTGAGTGATGAGTTGTGAGTTTAAAATTTTGGTACATAGTATTTCAATTCACCTATTAAATTGTTTATTTAGATAGACTACTTGTAGCCAAGAAAACGGATTGTTTATTATAGTTAATAATTGTTTGACAAAAATAATAAGCAATGCAACTTTGAATATAAGAACAATACGAGTTAAAAACCTTAGCATCAGAGCTTTTGGCTTGGATGCTAAGGTTTTTTAATTAATCCCTAATCCAGAAAGCCCTTAATATGCGCCCGCATCTTATCGCCTTCGCAAGAAGTAGCCATGTGTCCGCAGTCACCTGTTAGTTCTACAATCGGGGCTTTTAATAATTTTCCAAAACGTATTGCCGCTTGCGGATTCACCATGTGGTCTTGCGTAGCAACTACTATCATTACTTTTGCTTTTACCTTTGCAAAGGCTTCTTCGGGCTTCTGCCCTTGAAAGATGTCATGATTAATCATTGCTCTTAACTGTGTTGCCCAGTCATAAGCATTTAATTTCAGTGCATCATCTTCAATCTTTTTGATATAACTAGCATATTCTTCCGTATTAGTATGAGCTTCTCTGTAGCTTGGTGTCCAGAGGTTTAATTGATGTAGTGCATTGATTGTTTTCATAGCTTCGGCAGAATATTGCCCACGCTCAATACTATTCAATTGTAAATTCCAATACAATTTATCATAAGTACTTTGCTTGGGGCTACCAATTATTGGAATTACTTTATCCATAAAATCTGGGTAGCTCATCATCCATTGAAAAGACTGCATTCCACCCATAGAAATACCAGTTACCGCATACAAATGGTTAATCTTTAAAACTTCTTTTACCAATTTGTATTGAGTAGCCACCATATCACGAATACTCACAACAGGAAAAAGTTTATCTTTCTGACTAACACTATTAGAAGGAGAGGAGGAAACTCCGTTACCCAGTGCATCTACTATAATCACAAAGTATTTGGTGCTATCAGCTATATCACTTGGATTGGCTATAAAGGATTTTTGTTGACTAGTACCTGTAAACCAAGTGGGTACTAATACTGCATTTGATTTTCCAGCATTTAACTTTCCGAAGGTGCGGTATCCGATTTTACAATCCTTTAGTACTTGTCCGTTTTCTAGTTGAAAATCTCCAATTTGATAATAACGCTGTTGTGCGTATGCCGATTGAACTAACAATAATAATGTGATGATAAAAAGTTTTTTCATGTAAATAAGGTTATAATATAATGAGTCGGTAAATATACAAAATCAGGGAATTGAAAGCCCTTTATTATGATTGAAATACAAAGGAATATAGAAATAGATACTTGTTTTAGAAAAATCAAATAAGGACTAAATCTTTATAACATATATCCTACGATTTGCTGAATATACCAAATTTGTGTTTATCTACATCCTACAATTTGCGGATATATAAAATTTTGGTTTTAGGTATATCCTATGATTTGCGGATATACCAAATTTTTGTTAAACATATATTCCCATTTTTGAGATGTCATCAAATTTTTGTTAAACATATATTCCCATTTTTGAGATGTCATCAAATTTTTGTTAAATATATATTCCTGATTTCGTGATAGTATCAAATTTTTGTTAAACATATATTCCAGTTTTGGGGATGCCATCAAATTTTTGTTAAACATATATTCCTGATTTCGTGATAGTATCAAATTTTTGTTAAACATATATTCCTGTTTTTAGGATATTATCAAATTCTGATTTTAGATATGTTCCTGTTTTCGTGACACTATCAAATTCTACTTTTAGATATACTCCTGTTTTCAGGATGTTATTAAATTCTGATTTTAGATATGTTCCTGTTTTCAGGATGTTATCAAATTTTGGTTTTAGATATATTCCTGTTTTCGGGATGCTATTAAATTTTGGTTTTTGATTTATCTTTTGAGTTTTGAATATTTAAAATTTCTAAATAATTGCCTAATTATTGCCAATATGGTAACTTTCTTGATAATCCTAAGTAACATTTAATTGGGTTTAATTTATACTGAAGCATTGAAATGATTGTGTTGAGAAAGTACATGTTAGAAACTTTTCAATACGCAGGCTTGTTGAAAGATTATGCAAGACTGCATAAAGTTTTATAAACAAACAAAGAACCATCAACATGTTAAATTTCGATTTTCAGAACCCCACAAAAATTATTTTTGGTAAGGGACAAATCGCTACGATAGCCAAAGAAATTCCTGCCGAAGCAACGATATTAATGACTTATGGCGGAGGAAGTATCAAGACCAATGGCGTTTATGAACAAGTAACCAAAGCTTTAGAAGGCAGAAAAGTAATAGAATTTGCAGGCATCGAACCGAATCCAAGTTATGAAACTTTGATGAAAGCTGTAGAAATTATGCGTACAGAAAAGGTTGATTTTGTATTGGCTGTTGGTGGAGGTTCAGTGATTGATGGAACGAAATTTTTGGTGGCAGCCGTAGATTATGATGGCGACCCTTGGGAGATTTTAACCAAACCAGTACGTACTACAAAGGCAATGCCTTTCGGAACAGTACTTACTTTGCCAGCAACAGGTACAGAAATGAATTCTGGAGCAGTAATTACTCGTAAATCAACCCATGAAAAATTAGGAATGGGTGGACCAGGATTATTTCCAAAGTTCTCGGTACTCGACCCAGAGGTAATCAAAAGTATTCCTCAAACACAATTGGTAAATGGTATTGTAGATGCTTATACGCACGTATTGGAACAGTATTTGACCTATCCAGCAGGAGCTTTATTACAAGACCGTTTTGCTGAGAGTATTTTACAAACTTTGCTAGAAGTAGCTCCAAAAATCATTGCAGACCCAAGTGATTATCAGGCAGCGGCTAATTTTATGTGGAGTTGTACGATGGCTTTGAATGGTTTGATACAAAAAGGAGTGCCGACCGACTGGGCAACTCATGCCATTGGTCACGAATTGACAGCCTTGTATAATATCGACCATGCAAGAACCTTAGCGATAATTTTCCCGAATCTGTACAAAGTACGTTTCGAGAACAAAAAAGAAAAGTTGGCACAATACGGACAAAGAATTTGGAACATCACCGAAGGAACTTTAGACGAAAGAGCCAATGCTGCTATCGACCGCACAGTAGCCTTTTTACATGAATTAGGCGTAAAAACTCGCTTATCAGAATATACAGATGACTATGCAAAATCAGCAGACTTTATTGAAAAACGTTTTACAGAAAGAGGTTGGAATGCACTCGGCGAGCGTAAAGACATCACCCCAGCGATAGTAAAAGAAATTGTGGAGTTGAGTTATTGATAGTGGAGGGCTTTGAGATTTTTCATTAAAATCTCAAAGCTTTTCTATTTCTTCTTTCCTTAACTTAGTTGTCAAAATAATAAGCTCCATAGGAACACCATTTGTTTTTAGCGTTTTAGCGATTTCTAATTTAGCTTTAAGTTCTCCTTCTTTAATGCCCTCTGCGATGCCTTCGTTGTAGGCTGTTTCTTTGGCATAGTCGAATGTTGCTTTATTGTCTCTAAATACTTTTAGGCTACTTTCGTAGTCATCCAATTCAACTTGGTTGTATTTAGCAATTTCAGCTTTCTCGAAAGCTTGTGAAAACACTTCTTCTTTGAAGATGACAGGTATTGATTGGAAATCTTCTAAATTCTGGATAAAATAAAGCCATTTATCTAAGCGAGTGTCAAGTTCTGCTTCACTTTTCTTGAAATTTGGCATTTCCAAATAGATATAAGTAAGTTTATCATAAAAGACTTTTCCTTTTTGGTCTTTTAGTTTAATGAAATGAACTACTTCATGCTTTTCGGGCTCTGCTTCATAATCATCAAAAGTGAAATCTAAGATGCCAATACAGTAAACAGCTTTTAAATTATAATTCCAATTTCCCTTTTCAGCTTGCTCTCGGATGGGAAATGTAGAGTAATAAATGGTTCTTTCTCTAAAGTAATTTTGTTTGGCTTTTTGAAGCTCAACGATGAATTTTTCTCCTGATTCATTCTCGCAATAAATATCATAAATCGCTTTTCTATCGGCTTCGGTAATACCTAATTGCTCGGCATTTTTGAAAGATAAATCAACAATTTTATTGGCTTGAGGCAATAGGGCATTCAGGAAGTCAAGTAATTGAGGTTTACTTGCTTCTTCGCCAAAGATTTTCTTGAATCCAAAATCTGTAAATGGGTTGATGTATTTTGCTCTCATGGTGTTGACAGTTAATGAACAAATTTACAAAAATGGCTGTGATAGTTCAAGTTAATAGGATGATTTTCAGTCTATTTGTTGGTTTTTCTTAACTCTTAATAATCCTACCATCTTCCATTTCAATAATCCGATTCGTTCTACTGGCGAAACTTGGGTCGTGGGTTACGATTAATAGAGCTTGGTGGTACTCGGTTGCTAATTGTTGAAAAATTTCAAAAACTACTTCTGTATTCTTTTTGTCTAAATTGCCTGTAGGTTCATCGCCCATAATGATTAGCGGGTCGTTGATTAAAGCTCTGGCAATGGCTACTCTTTGTTTTTCTCCGCCCGAAAGTTGTGTCGCACTTTTCAAGGCTTGGTTTTCTATGCCTAACTTTCTGAGATGTTCCATTGCTCGGTGTTCTAATTCTTGTTCAGAATATTTGTTGAGTTTCAAACCGGGCAACATGACATTTTGTAAAACCGTAAACTCATTCAGTAAATAGTGAAATTGAAAAACAAAACCAATTTTTTCATTTCTTACTCTTGCTAAATCTTGTTCTTTTTTACCTTTCATACTGATACCATCAATCAATAATTCGCCTTCATAATCGGTATCCATCGTAGAAAGAATATACAGCAAAGTCGATTTTCCACAACCAGATTTCCCAACGATTGAAGTAAATTCTCCTTTATTGACAGATAAATTAATATCCTTCAAGATAGGAATCGTTATGGGGTCGTGGAAACTTTTGTTGATGGCTTTTGCCTCAATAATGGTTGAATGTTGCATATTATTTTCCTCTAATAATGTCCACAGGGTCGATTTTACTTGCTTTGCGTGCAGGGAAAAGTCCAGCGAAATAGGTTGTGATTAATGAGAAAGAGATTCCGATAAAGTAAAATTTGAGGTTGTAATTTATTGGATAAGTACTTACGGTTGGTAATGCTGCCGTATTGAAAGGAATTTGGTCGATAACCGAAGAGAGTAAAAACCCACAAAGCAAACCCGTAATTCCACCAAAAAAGCCAATACTTAGGGCTATCGTGATAAAAATTCTATTCACATCTTTTCCCGAAAAACCTGTGGCTTTTAGAATCGCAATGGTGTCCATTTTTTCATAAATCATCATGTTCAGAATATTATAAATCCCAAAACCAGCCACAATTAATAAAGTAATTCCCACAGCATACGAAATCAAAGTACGAATTGAACTCCCTGTTTCAAACTGCGAATTGGCGGTTTGAATATCTTCGGCATCGCTATTAAAAATATGGGCGTACTCTTTGCTAAGAGTAGGAGCGAGCGTCATGTCTTTGAGTTTTACCTGAATGTCGGTTACGTAACTATTGGTGACACCGAGTAATTTCTGAGCCGTTTTGATAGATGCATAACTCTGTACTTTATCTATTTCAATAATGCCCGACTGGAAAAAACCCACTACTTTCAAGGGAAAACGTTCGCCTTTGGGTGTGGTAATTTGAATAACATCGCCAATTTTTGCCAACATTTTTTCGGCTGCTCCTTTTCCCAAAATAATACTGTTGGGTACATTTTTTAAATCAAGATATGAGCCTTCGGTAACATAATCTTGAAAGAAAAATAACTTACTTTCTGCTTCTACATCAATCCCATTTACAACGCCTGTAATGTCTATTTCTCCAACATTATAAAATACTTGTGCCGTCATTTTGGGCGAAATGCCCAGTACACGGTCGTCTTTTTGGAGGGCTTGCATGATTAATCCATTGTTGCGAATTTCGGTGCTGTTACCACTTGGTTTGATAGATTTAATAAAATTATGATAAGCCTTAAACCGACCAGATAGGTCGATTGGTTGGTGTTTGGTAGCTTTTATTTCATTGAAGAGTCGAACGTGTGGAGTGCGGTTGAGGATTAAACTATCTAATAAATCGTTCAATCCGTTCATAAAACCTAATAAAGTAATGAACATCGTGATACTGAAAGTAACCCCTACGGCTGCCACAAGTGTTTGTCGCCAACGTGCCAATAAAAGTGATTTGGCGATACGAAAAATCAGTTTTGTGTTCATTTTGTAGGTTTTAGAATAATGTCTTTGGCTTGTAAACCTGAGATGATTTCTACTTTCTGATAATCTTTTAAACCTGTTTTTACTTTTATTTTTTCATTCTTTTCGTTCAAAACATAAGTATCGTCTATCAAATAATTGCGGGGAATGGTCAGCACTTTTGCTTTGGTTTGTAGGATGATGTTGGCTTCAACCGTCAGGTTTGGAAAGAGTAATTGGGGTTGTTTCGTAAAGTTGGCTTTTACCGTGAATGATCTTGTTTTTTCATTCATCAATGGGTCGATTTCATCAACAATTGCCTCAAAAGCTTTGCCTTGATAACTGTCTAATGTCACCATTATTACTTGTCCTTTTTTTACACTGACAATATCATCTTCATCTACTTGTAATTCTAAACTGAACAAATTGGCATCACCAATCACAGCAATAGCCGTTTGTAGATTTACCATTTCGCCTCTTTCTTTTTGCAAACTGTACAAGCGACCAGTGTATTCACTTTTCAAAGTATAATCTGCTTCCATCGTTTGGCTAATGGCTAAATTTTTCTTGGATTGTGCTGCCGAAAAATTTACTTGTCGCTTCAATTCTTTGTACTTCAAAATAGCAGATTGATAAGCAATTTTTGAATTGCTGTAAGCCAATTCTCTTTGCTCGAATTCTACTTTAGTACCTACTTGTTGCGACCAAAGATTACGCTGACGAATAAAAAGTAAAGAATCATTTTGGAGTTTTTTATGAGCCAGCTCTATCGCAATACTCAAATCTTTCAGTTTGTCGGCATTGGCTTGAAGGGCAGAATTTTCAGCCAACAAAGCTGCATTTTCAGTATTTAATCGGCTCGTTTGGTTAAAGATTTTCATCAAAGGCTGACCTTTCTGCACGAAATCTCCTTCTTTCACATACAGTTCGTCGATGATACCGCTTACTTTAGAAAAAACTTGATATTGATTTTTGCTTTTAACAATTCCTGAAGCATAAACCGACTCCGAAATATTCATTACTTCTACTTGTGTCTGCTCTTGTGTTTTTTTACAAGAAATAAATAGGAGGGGAAAGAATAGAAAACAGATAATTTTCATGTGTTATTTCGATTAGAAATGTACTTATTATTGTGTGTGTGGCGAAGCCAAAATTACCTATTTAGTTGTAGAAATGAAATAGGAGCCAGCGCCAAGTAATGGTGGCAGAATGTTGAGTTCGCAATTTCGAGGTAGTTGATAGAGTATTACGCTTAAAATCGCATTTGCTTTTGTATAAATAAGGCTAAACAGGAGTATTAAAATGATGTATTTTAAAAGCCCAAGATAAGGCTACGTTTTTGGCTCTTGTTTTAATTTCCTCGGCTTTTTCCCCTTCAAAATGTTCATCAACTGTTGTATTGAAAAGTTCCAGCCAAGTAGCAAAATGCTGTGGATTGAGCGGATGTTGATTGTTAATGACTAAATGCGGACGAAGCGGATGTCCTTCATACCCTTCTTTATTGAAAAGAATCATCTCCCAAAAGCTATACATTTTTGGTAAATGTTTTCCCCAATTTACTTTGGCAATTTCATCAAAAATATAGCCTAGTTTATCGTTGTCACGTACTTTGTCGTAAAAACTATTTACTAGGAGTTCAATATCGGCACGAGTTTCTAAATGCTTTTTCATTTTTTTAGTGATTAGTAATTGGTGATTAGTGATTAGCAAAAAATAAAATGTAATTACTGAAAATCTAATTCTTGCAAAATAGCAATTTTTAGAAAAAAATCTAATCACTATTTACTAATCACCAATCACTATTCTACACTTACTTCACAACTAATTTTCCCAATTTATGATAAAAAGGAGTTTTGCTTTTTTCGTCTTTGGGTTGGTATTTTCCTTGAACAATCGGAAAATACATGACTCTTCTACGAGATTTTTCGCCAGTAAATGGACAAACTTCTACTCTATGCCACAGGTCGCCATCGTGTACGGTTAAATCACCCGCTTCTATGTTTAAACCTACTTCGTTTTTGTCTGGATTATGATCAATGAATTGTTTTTTTAGGAACAATACTTTCATTTTACTCAGTTTGTGCGTACCAGGCAATACTCTCAATCCACCATTTTCCATCGGACAATCATCTAAATGCGTACCAACATTCAGCATTTTTAAGATTTTTTGTCCTAAAAATAAATCTCTTGGGCTGTCGGTATGCCAACCCATTTGTGAGAATTTACTATTATCGGCATTCACATAATGATTGAAAACCAAACCATCTTTTTCGTCTTCACCAATGCGATTGGCATTGTCAGGAATCAAAGTAAGTAAGGCTTTCAAACGTGGGTCTTGTAAATATTCATGCAAGATAGCACTGTGTTGTGATAAAAAACACAAACGCTGAATCATGGGATTGCCTTTTTCATCCTTCCCGAATTTCAAAGGAATACCGTTCATCTTATCAATACCTGCCTCAAGCCATTCTTTTTCAACACGATGTGCTTCTTTTTTGAAAGTTTCTACGCTTTCTTTTGAAATAAAATTTTTGAAATGAATAAATCCATATTGGTCGAAATACGCTTTTTGTTCAGGTGTTAATTGCTCGCCAAGCGTAAAAGTTTTTGCATCAAAGTCCATACTTTATAAATTGTGAATGAGTGAATTGTGATTTAGTGAATGGGAATGTGCAATCAGTTTTTTTGACTTTAAGAACAATAATCACTAATTCACCAATCACTCATTCACTAAATAAATTACTTACATATAATTCAAATCGTTATTGCGTTTTAGTTTGATGATGTGTAATGAATTCAAGAACAGGATTACTGGATAAGTAGGGTCGAATTCATGCCATTTGATACCAAAATTGGCTCTTCCGCCTAATTTATGGTGATTGTTGTGGTACGATTCTCCCATCATCAAGAAATCGAATGGTAATAAATTTTTGGCTGTATCATTTACTTTGAAATTGATATAGCCATATTTATGAGCAAACCAGTTGATGATTACGCCATGAACTGGACCCATTAAATAATGAATCGGTAACAAAGCATATTCCCAAGTATGGGTAGCAAATTTCATATAAAACAAAGTATATAGAACACCCCAAGCAATTCTGACGAACCATTTATCGCCTAATTTTTCAACCAAAGCATAATAAGGAACACCTTTCAAAAATTTAGGTTCGATGCCTGCACGGTCGTTCAGAATGGCATTATAATAATCCTTAGTTTTCCACATCATGTGGAAAAGGTTATCTGAATAACTTGGTGAGTGTGGGTCTTTTTCTGTATCGGCATAAGCATGATGCAGACGGTGCATGATTCCATAAGCTTTTGGACTTAAAAATGAAGAGCCTTGCGTAATAAAAGTAAACCAGTAAAAGAATTTCTCCCAACCCCTCGACATCGTGAACATCTGATGTGCTGCATAACGATGTAAAAAGAATGTTTGAGAGAATAACGATAAATACCAGTGAGCTAAGAAGAAAATTAAGATTGCCATATAAGTTTTTTTTACAAAATTATCGCAAGTGATAGGCTTAAAATATGATAAAAGTCAGTGGAGATACTGAGGATGATTAACAATAGCATGATTTTGATTACCCGCCATCTTTAATTATTTCACTGATGGTCTAAGCTTTAATAGTGGATACACAGAAAATATTTGAAGATAAATTGACCAAGCCTTGTGTGCTTTAGAACTTAATAGCTTTATTTGTTGTAGTTGATTTGAGACCAAGAACCACGCTTTAATTTTGATAAAATTTGATATGTCAGTAGAAAAATTAGATTACACAAGTCGTGCTAGAAGAATAACGTTTAAATATCCATTATTCACCCATTTATCTATCCAAATAAATTTTTGGATTCTAGCACATATCTCTTTTGTAGTGATTCATTATTTAATACTTCGTTCGTTTATGACAACTGCAAATTTTGTCATGGTCGATACCTTAGCATCAGGTTTTTTACTAGCAGTGATTTTAGGTCTTTTATTTGGTATCTCATTTGGAATGATTGAATACTATTTGGAAAATAGATTTTTCAGAAGGAAATCGCTTGGAAGAGTATTGATATTAAAAGCCATACTATCTATTATTGTTTCCTTGGTGCTCTTCTATATTATCAGGTATGTGCTTTTTGTGCAATTTATTGCTCCAATTGTTAATTTAAGCAAGATAAAACTGAATGACGAATCGTGGAGATACATCTTCTATTTATTCCTGATTCAAACTTCTTTTATGAATATTATCATCAGTTTTATCAACCAAATGAATAAAAAGTTTGGACCTGGAATTTTGTTACCTCTTTTACTAGGCAAGTATCGTAATCCTAGAGAAGAAGAAAGAATATTTATGTTTATGGATTTACAGTCATCAACAACCATTGCCGAAAGCTTAGGGCATATTAAATACAGTGCTTTTATTCAGGAGAGCTTTATGGATATTAACGATGTTGTACCTAAGTTTAGGGCAGAGATATATCAATATGTTGGTGATGAAATTGTAATTTCATGGACGGTTTCTGAAGGGTTGAGAAAATCATCGTGTGTAGCTTTTTATTTTGCTTGCGAGGCACAATTCAACAAAAGAGCGATAGAATATACAAATGAGTATGGTATAGTACCAAAGTTCAAGGCGGGACTTCATTTAGGGAAGGTAACGGCAGTAGAAATCGGTGAAATAAAAAGAGATATTGCTTATCATGGCGACACCCTAAATACTGCAGCCAGAATACAAAGTGTTTGTAATGACCACGGTAAATATTTGTTAGCCTCAAAAGAAATAGTTGATTGTGCCAATATTACTGAGCAATATATGGTAGAGTCGATGGGTGAAGTTTTGTTAAAAGGAAAACGGAATCTTGTTGAGATTATGAGCATCGAACAATGTTAGATACCTGCTAGTTCGTGTATATCTTTTACTTCCAATACCTTTTTTTTATATCCATCCAACGTAGCATTAATCATGGCTAAGCCAACTTGAGTGAGTGTACAAACATAGTTGTGAAACAATGTTTGAAAGATTGGAAACAGCCAGCTGAGATAAGAATAGTAGCGCTGAGTATATTTTAAACCATCAGTTGGATGAATATAGCCAGGTCTGAAAGCAAAAACATTTTTGAAAGGCAGTTTCATCAAATCGTTCTCTGTCTTGCCTTTTACTCTTGCCCACATACTTCTTCCTTTTTCGGTACTATCTGTACCTGCCCCAGAAACATAACAGAAAGTCATATTTGGGTTTTGTTTGCTAAGTATTTCAGCAATGTGTAAAGTAAGCGTATGTGTCAATTGAGTGTACTCGGGTTCTTTTTTGCCTAAAGAAGTAACACCTAAACAAAAGTAGCACGCATTATAACCCTTTAGTTGATCTTTAATAGGAGTAAAATCAAAAAAATCTTGATGGATAATTTCGATTATTTTGGGATGATGGATTCCACAAGGTTTTCTATTGATTACCAATACCGTATCAACCTCTGGGTGCATCAAACATTCGTGTAATATACCTTCGCCAACCATGCCTGTAGTACCTGTAATGATTGCTTTTATTTTTCCTTTCATGTTATACGATAGATATATCTTCTAAATTACATATAAATATTGAATAATTATCATGAAAAAATCATATTGTTTTAATTAAAGACACAGAAACTATATTTGCCATAATATTGGCTGATTCGCTAGAGTATAAGTATTTGACTGTTTTTAAAAGGTTTGTGCTGTAATGCTCGCCAATATTTTTGTCGGCATAGGTTCTAAAAACACTGCTAGAAAGTAATAGATGATATTGACTGTCACGAATATCATAAACAATTATCGGACTTGGGTTACTTTGATCTACTTCAAAACAGAAAATAAAAATAGGAAAATCGAAAAGATTCAAGCCATTTAGGTTGGTCATCAAATCAGCATCGAAGTAATCGTATTTGAAAAATGTATGCTCAAACCCAATTTCATTCAGTTTTTCCGATAATGCTTTGAGTTTTTGAGTCATGATTACAAAAGGAATATTATCTTTTGAAAAATTCTCAAAACTTAGCCAATTGTTGGTATGTATATCAAGGTATTCAAGATTGTTTTTTGCTAAATCTAATTTATAGTCAAATAAGGGATAACCTGGTGCAAAATAACCCGGATAGAAATAACGTATTCCCAAATTCTTACAAAAATCTATTTTCTGGTACATCAAGAATTTCCCTAAGCTATGTTTTTTATAATCAGGGTCATAGAAACAAGTGATGCCAGCGGCAGAGTTATCGCCCAAGTCAAAGAAACCTGTTGCAATTAATTTTTCTTGGTCATACACACTCACTTCATAAGTATTGAAAATATCGTTTTCTCCATTATTAAAGAGTAGATTTTCTAAAGAAGGAGAAGCATCAAAAGTGATATGATTGCTATATTTTTGAAAAAGGGTTTCTTGTTTTTCATTCAATTGAATTGGCTGAATCACTACTTTGAAGCCTGCATTAAGTTTCTCAAGTTTTTGTTGCGTTTTAGTTTTTTCAAAAGTCGATAAATCAATTCTAAGCCAAATAGCACTGTAGATAATTCCTGAAAATTTCAGAAAATTAGTTGTAAAAATAGTCTGCCCCATTCTAAACCATCCATGGGCAAGATAGTCGTCTAGTTCGTGAGGATGTAGAGAATCGGGGAAATTTAGTTGCGCAAACATTTTTAAGAGTAATATTAAATATAATTAACTGTAAATGTAAGGAAAAATGTTTTTTGAAGGAAATGAGGTAAAAGTACTAGCCTACATAACGATGAGTATTGCGTTATTAACTATCCAATTTGCATCAGACACCAGACCAATACACTATATTAATTTTATTACTGAACAAAAATTTAGTATTTTTTTATTGTTTTTTATTGTTATTTTGTGTGCTTCTTTTGTCTCAATTAATATTCACCATTATCCTTAAAATATGTCGTATCCATCTTCTCAATGTGAAGAATTAGCCCTTTGGCATGATTTGCGTAATAGCGATGAAGATGCTTTGGCTACTCTTCTAAGGTTATATGCAAAGCCTTTAATAAGTTATGGTCGAAAAATGATTAATGATGATTCAGCAATAGAAGATTGTATCCAAGAAGTATTTATTCAACTTTGGCAATATAGACACACGCTAAAAGAAGATGTTGGTTCTGTAAAAGCATACATTTTTTCTTCGGTAAGACGGAGAATTCTTTCAGAAATCAAGAAAAACACTTTTTTAACTACTCAACACAACAACTTAGAATCAGAAGGATATTTCGATATAGGTTTTTCTATCGAAGAGAAAATCATTCAAGATGAAACAGAACTTCAGCGTGTAACAATCATTAATCAGCACCTCAATAGTCTTTCTAAACGCCAAAAAGAAGCCATTTATTTAAAGTACTTCAAAGAACTCAACAATCAGGAAATTGCTGATATTATGGGAGTTAAATACCAAACAGTAGGCAATCTAATTCACGATGCCCTTACTTTTTTACGTACAGTCTTTCCAAATGATGCTGTATGGCTTAGTGTACTCTTCCTTTATTTCAATTAAAACTACCTTTTCTTGATTTTAAAATATCTGATTTTCAGTTAGTTATAAATATTTTATTTTTTTTTATTCAAAAAGCAGTATGGAAGTATTCAATACCTTCTACTGTATATAGAAAGCATATTATTATTTTATGAAAAAATATAATGATTATACGGTTCTTGATTTCCTAGTTGACAAAACCTTTGTTCAATGGGTTAGAAGTTCTGGTCATAAAAACCCTGATGATTTTTGGACAAAGTGGGTAAATGAAAATCCTCATCATCATACAATGGTACAACAAGCCAGCGATTTTATCCTTGCTTCAGGCATAGAAGGAGAATCTGTGAGTGATTTTCAAGTAGAATTATTGATTAATAAAACCCTCAGTACAATCAATACCGTTAACAATAGAGTGCCTATTAAACTAAGAGTGTTCCAACATAGAGAATGGCTTTTAAAATTGGTTGCTTCCGTTGCTTTGTTTTTGACAATCGGTTTTGCCACTTATTTATGGCAGAAAAATATCTCAGAAAAGCTTTTTGCTACAAAAAACAATCAAAAATTGATTGAAAAGGAAAACCTTACATCATACAAAATGCCAGTACAATTACCAGACGGCAGTACGGTACTCTTGCAACCTAATAGTAGCGTAAGTTTTCCTGAAACTTTTCAGAATGCCAGTAACAGAGAAGTCTATTTGAAAGGACAAGCCTTTTTTGAAGTAGTTAAAAATGCCAAGCATCCCTTTTTGGTTTATGCCAAAGAAGTTACAGTTAAGGTACTAGGAACTAGTTTTACTGTTCAAGCTTTTACCAAATCTACAGATGTAAAGGTGGTAGTTAAAACAGGCAAAGTAATGGTTTTCCCTAAAGAGGTTTCAAGTTTAGACGACACTTCTAATACTATTATCTTATTACCCAATCAGCAGGTTATTGTCAATAACGAGAGCCATAAAATCAATCAGTCGCCTATTCAACCAGCACAAGTAAAAGCTATTACCTCTGGTTCTACACCAACCATAGAATTTAATGATGTACCCATTAAAGATATATTCCATAAACTCGAAAGTATGTATGGCATTACTATCTATTTTGACGAAAAACTACTTGGAGATTGTTCACTAACGACAAGTTTGGCTGATGAACCACTTTTTGAAAAATTGAAACTGATTTGCGAAGCAATAGGCCCTAACTCTCATTTTGAGGTCGTAAACGGAAAAATTGTTATTCATTCACAAGGTTGTAACCAATAAAAAAACAGTATATGCTCTTCCCTTTAACATTACCACCCTAGCCACTAAAAAAGGTGTTAGCAGTGTACTACCACTGCTAATACCTTTACTATTAATCCCCTTGATGCCTGATGAACATAAACCCTTTTTAGAGAGGGGAAGGGGATTTTTTGTGCTTTTATAATATAAAAACGAACAATTATATGAAAAAAAATCGACAATCAAATGCCTTTTGGTTTACTATTATGAAAATAACTGGACTACAGTTTTTCATGATTTTGTTTCTCACGAGTTTTGCGTGGGCTAAAAGTTCAGCGCAAGAAGAGCTGAATAGGAAAATCAGTGTATCTATTGATGGAATAAAGTTAAAGTCTGCTTTACAAAAAATTGAGAAAACTGCCCAAGTACGGTTTTCTTATAACTCGCATGTAGTACCGTTAGAACGAGTTGTTTTTTTTGCCGCTAAGAACGAAAAACTCTCTGAAGTTCTTGAACGTTTGTTGAAACCGTTAGCGGTAACGTATGTGATGGTTAACAAACAAATAGTATTAAGAAAACGAGTAAACCCTTCAGAGTCTTCTAATATTATAGAGGATATTGAAGAGGAATTACCTGTTGAACAAAATGTTTCTGGTACTATAAAAGATGAAAATGGGAAGCCATTGGCAGGGGTAAATATTATCATAAAAGGTACAATAAAAGGGACGAGTTCTGATGAAAATGGTCAATTTAAAATAGACGTTGAGGATGAAAATACAGTTTTAGTATTTAGCTACGTAGGCTATTCAAAACAAGAAGTGGTTGTAGGCAAACGGACTTTTTTTACTATTTCAATGGCAATTGACCAAAAATCGTTGGATGAAGTAGTGGTAGTAGCTTATGGAACGCAAAACAAAAAAACGATTTCAGGGGCAATTTCCACCGTAAATGCTGAGGAACTTTCGCATAGTAAAACGGCAACAGCGGCTGGTGCACTTGTCGGAAAGATACCAGGTCTGAATTTCCGTCAGACTACAGGTCGTCCGGGTAGTGAGCCTTCTATTCAGATAAGGAATATAGGTACGCCACTGGTGATTATTGATGGAGCCGTTCGGGATATGGGGAGTTTTTCTCAAATGGATTTTAATGATATAGAATCTGTTTCTGTACTGAAAGATGGTAGTGCTGCTATTTATGGAATGCAGGCCGCTAATGGAGCAATTGTGGTAACCACTAAGAAAGGTAAAAGAAACCAGAAGTTAAAAGTAGGTTTACAAAGCTATTTTGGAATACAAAAAGCATCAAGGTATAACATGCCGGCTGATGCAGTTACCTACCTTAGGGCTATTATCCAAGATGAAACTTATAACGGAGTATCCGAAAATGCTAGAACTATCAAAAAAGAGGAATATGAAAAATGGGTTAATAAAGTAGATGATGATCATACCTCTTTTGACTGGTATAAATATATCTGGCAAACAGCACCACAATTTTATAATAGTATTAATCTTTCTGGAGGGTCTGAAAATGTTGACTACTATGTAAGTGTGGGTAATCTACAACAACAAGGACTTCTGAGAAACTTTGTAGGCTTTTCTAGAACCAACTTTCAATCTAATATAAATGCAAACATCTCAAAGCGATTCAAAATAGGTTTTGGCATGCAGGGGCGTTTAGAACACAATGAACAGCCAGGTCTGCCCGGAGATGACTATTCGTTTGCGGAACAAACAGCATTTCGTAACCTTCCTACAAAGAAGCCATTTTACAACGGCAATGAAGATTATCCACTGATATCAACCATTGACCCTCAATACAGTTATGGATGGGTTGGTTACAAAACTTCTGGTAAATACCAAGCTGAATCTAGAGTGATACTTATTAATGGATCGGCAGAATTAGAGATTGCTAAAGGGTTTAAAGCAAGAGGATTATTTACCTATTGGTATAAAAACTATAAGACCGATTTGCTAGAGCTTTCTCCAATTCTTTATTCGTATGACAAGGCATCGTCTCAGTATAACGTGGCTTATTCTGGAAATGGCCGCTATGTTGAAAGGTTTATCCAAAACAATGAGGAAGTTACTACCAACTTACAATTGGAATATAAAAAATCCTTCGGTAACCACAATCTCTTTTTGTTTAGTGGTATGGAGGGCAAAAGAGGAACGTATCCGAGTGTATATATTTGGGGCTCTCCTGTAGCAAATGGGATTCAATATTTGACAAATGCAACGCCAGGTATTACAGTAACCGATAATATAAGTTATGTTCAGAAAAGGCTAGGGTTTATAGGGCGACTAAATTATGATTTTGAAGGTAAATACATTGCAGAATTTTCTACACGATATGATGGAAGTTACTTTTATCAACCAGGTAGTCGGTTTGGTTTCTTTCCATATGGATCAGTAGCCTATCGCATATCCCAAGAAAATTTCTGGAAAAATAATGGTTTCTTGAGTAATACTTTTAATGATTTAAAGTTAAGGGCTTCCTATGGTATAGCTGGTAAGGAGCTTGGTTCAGCTTTGTCTTTTATCACTGGGTATAACTATAATACAGGAAATGCCATATTGAATGGAGCCAATGTAACAACAAGTACGGTATCTGGTTTACCTACAGTATATACTTGGGGACGGGTTAAAACATTAAATGTCGGTTTAGATGTAGTATTATTAGACAACCGTTTAAAAGGTGGTTTTGATTGGTTTAGCCGTCACCAAACAGGAGAACTAGGTAGTCGTTACGATGTTCTTTTGCCTAATGAAGTCGGCTTCGGTCTTCCATCTGAAAATTTAAATGGCGATTATACGAAAGGTATTGAGCTTTCTTTGGATTGGAAAGATAAGATTAAAGATATTAATTACTGGGTGGGTGGAAATTTTAGTTTTTCAAGATGGATAACAGGCGAAAGATATAAGCCTCACTGGTCATCTGCTTACAATCAATATCGAGATCTTGGTAGTACAGAAGGGCGCTATAGAGATGGGTCATTTCAATTAATTGCCATCGGACAGTTTAAAACTTGGGAAGAAATTGCTAAATATCCTGTTGATCAAGACCATGCAGGGAATACAACCCTTAGACCTGGTGATTATATCTATCAAGATACTAATGGCGATGGGTATATTACTGAACTCGATATGAAGAATGTAACCTATAGAACCAACTCTGGTACACCTTGGATAAATTTCGCTTTCAACTTTGGTGCAAACTGGAGAGGAATTGATGTTCGTGCAGATTTTGTAGGAGCCTCTGCTTATACGTATGAACAACAAGGTTATATGCGTTATTTTGACCCTAATGCAAATGTTTCACAATACTTAGCTGATAATTCAACTTGGTACAAAGATATTTGGGATAAAAACAGTGGTTTTAACATCGGAAAATATCCTCTTTTAACAAAAGGAGTAAACAACTGGATGAATACCCATTGGCCAAACAGTTATTGGCAAACCAATATTACTTATGCCAAACTACGTAACCTTGAACTTGGATATACTTTGCCTACTGTACTAACCAAACGAGCAGGAATAGCCAATCTTAGATTTTATTTTGCAGGTTATAATATGCTTACTATCTCTAATATGCCAGCAGGATTAGACCCTGAAATTACTTCAAGTTCTGGTAATTCTTATCCTAACCCTAAAGTGTACAATTTTGGCTTCCAAGCATCTTTCTAATGAACTTCAAAATATCAATTAAATGAAAAATAGAATAATAACAATATTTTGCATATTAGCCTTGCTTTCAACAGCTTTAAGCAGTTGTGTAAAAGAACTTGACGGAGAAGTGGTTAACAATTTACCTGAAAGTGTTGTGTATAATGATAAAACCTTGATTCAGTCAACTCTTGCGGCTTTTTATACTTCTGTGAATTATGGACAACAGAATGGTGACTATGGAGCTTACCATTTACTCGACGAGGCCAACGCTCAATATGGTGCTGCCACCACCACAGATGATGAAAAACAAATACCACGTAATTTTTACAGAGTATATGACTATGGATTGGTAAGAAGGATTAATCAGTTTTTGAAAGGAATCAACTCTTCAACAGCTAAATCTTTACCTTCTTTGCCCGAATCCGAACGTTTAAATATGGAAGCTCAGGCTAAATTTTTACGTGCATGGTATTATTTTAGTATGGCTCGTTCAATTGGTGGGATGCCAATAATAGGCGATACCGTTTATACATATCAAGCGGGGGTAGATGTTACTGGTTGGAGAGTACCACGCTCTACAGAAGCACAAATATACCGATATGTTATTGACCAATGCGACCAAACTATACCACGACTAACCTCTTCAAAAACAACCAATTCGGCTGTAGTCAATAAATGGGCTGCATTAATGTTAAAATCCCGAGCGGCTATCTATGCTGCTTCCATTGCAAAATATGGAAACTTAAAAACTCCGACCGTGCATACAAAGGGTTGGGAGGCTGGCATACCCGCAGATAGTGCAACAGCATTTTATACATTGGCATTGGCTACAGCACAAAAGGTGATTGCAGAAAGTCCGTATGTAATCCAGAAAGATGCTGCTAATCCGGGCTTGGGCTTTTATAAAGCCACGAGTGTCAAGGCTGGCAATACAGAAGTGATTTGGGCGTTGGATAGGCTTGCCCCCAATGTAGTAACCACCTTTACAAATTATGCTATGCCTTATTCCTTGCGTGACTACACAGAAGGTAATGCCTTAGGAGCACTCCTTAACTTAGTAGAAGCTTTTGAAAACAAGGATGGTAGCAATTCAGCTATCAAAACAAATAATACAGATGGTAGCTATGTTTTTTATAATAGCGTAGAAGACCCTTTTACTGCAAAAGACGCTAGACTTTGGGGTACAGTTATTTGGCCAAATGCCACTTACCGTAATCTTGCAGTAAGTTTACAGGCTGGTCAAATCAACAAAAATGCCTCTGGTAATTATGTGATAAATGCAGGGTCAACGGGAAGTATCAATGCAGGAGATGTACTAACATCTATTAACGGTCCTGTTGCAAACTCCAATAACTATGTGAACAAAACTGGATTTTTAGTCCGTAAATTTCTTGACGAAACAGTTGGTGCGGGTTTAAATCCTACTTTCAGTGCGATGTGGATGCCTCGTTTTAGAATGGCTGAGGCATATCTCATAGCGGCTGAAGCAGCATTTGAATTAGGACAAACAGCTTTGGCTGTTCAATATATCAATGTTGTTAGAGACCGAGGAGGCATTCAACCTTTAACAACTTCAACGCTTACTTTTGATAAAATTGTGAATGAATACCGTGTTGAGTTCGCCTTTGAAGACCATCGCTTCTGGGATCTTAAAAGATGGAGATTGGCGCATACATTTTGGAATGGTGTTCCTGGAGATGCTACCGCACAAATGTTTTCATTATTTCCCTATAAAGTTGTTAGCCAAGGTGACCCCAACCATGGGAAATGGGCTTTTACAAAGCAAGTCTCATACAAAAGAGCAACAACCCCTTTGTATTTCCCCATCACAAATTATTATGGAACTATCGAGAGTTCTTGGATTACCAATAACCCAAAGCTTGTAATCAATCCTAATCAATAACCATTTCAACTAGGACGATATGAATAAAAATATCTATAGCATTTCAGCATTGATGATAATTGTGTTGATTTGCATTACAGCATGCAGCAAAGAAATTGATAACTGGGGTTATCCTACGTCAGTTGTATCAGGTCAATTCCTGTATAAAGGGCAACCTTTACAACTGATGGGTACTGCGTCAGATGTTGCGGGTACAAATATGCTTCAGCTAAATCAGATTGGACCCGAAAAGTGGGATGTAGGATATATCAAAATGTTTGGTAAAGAAGATGGTACATACACAATCAATACATTTGACGGTGATTACTACTTAGTAATTACACCCGGTAAAGGCCCGTGGGTTGCAAACAAAGATACTGTCCGGTTTTCATTACAAGGAACTAAAACAAATGCTAATTTTGAAGTGACCCCCTACTTTTGGTTATCTAATTATGCCAATGAGTTTAGTGATTCAACTTACAAAGCAACATTTAATCTTGAAAAAATTGTTGCTACGGCAGCACTGGAAAAAGTAGTAATATATTTAGGTGTTACATCAATTGTTGACAATACCTCGAAAGTATATGAAAAGGCATTTACTAATTTGCCAGTAGGTAATAACAGTATTTTTCTGGATTTAAAAACATTAACTGCATCTCAAAAGGTCACGTTATCTAAAACAGGATTTATTTATGCACGTATAGGAGTGAAGACGACTGGAGTAACTGACCTTCTTTATTCAAAAACAATAAGGCTTCAGCTTTGATATAATATCACACCTGTTTAATATAGTAATCTTTAATAATGGACACTTCAAAAAGAGGTGTCCATTATCATTTATAAAATGAATGTGAAGGCAAGTTAGTGCCTCAGACCCCTAAAACAGTAAAAGTACTCAGAAATGAATGCTTTTTGCGGTCTGGACGGATGGGTGTAACATTCTGTAAGATAAATATTTACCCCTATGTTTTGATGCTGGTAGCAAAGCTAGTATCATCAGATTTCTAGTTTGCTCCAATTTTTTCTATTGAAAGCTGTTAATACACTTGCTTCATCATTTTGATACTAATAAACCAGTTCATAATTGGTACTTCTTCCTCCTGTATTTTCTTTCTGCAAAACTCCTTTTGACATTAAATCTTGAATGTCTCTCAGGGCTGTATCTGCCGAACACTTTGCTATTTTTGCCCATTTTGAAGAAGTAAGTTTACCCTCAAAATTATCCATCAATTTATTTAATAAAAGTCGCTGTCTTTCATTGAATGACGTATTGCTATGTTTTTCCCAAAACCTTGCTTTTGCTAATACTTTTTCCAGAATTATATCGGTGTTGAGTAAAGCTTCTGTTAAACATTCTAAAAACCAATCAAGCCAAATAGTTATATCCGACGTGCCTTTTTGTACTTTTTCTAAGGTTTCATAATAAAGATTTCGCTGTTTCTGAATCTGTGCCGACATACTAAAAAAACGTTGGCGACTGCCATCTGCTTTTGATAATTGCATATCAGTTATGGCTCTTGCAATTCTACCATTACCATCATCAAAAGGGTGAATGGTTATAAACCAAAGGTGAGCAATCCCTGCTTTTAAAACAGGGTCAATCATTTGGTCTCCATTAAACCATGAGATAAATTCCTGCATTTCTTGATTGACTTTTGAAGCTTCTGGTGCTTGAAAATATACTCTTTCTCTACCCATAGCACCCGATACCACTTGCATAACATCAGTACGCCATGTTGCTACCGTTATTGGGTACATTCCACTTCTACCAGTTGGGAAAAGTGCAGCGTGCCAATTAAATAAACGTTCATCACTGAGTGGGGATTGATTATTCTGTGTTGCATCTAACATTACTTCAACAATTCCATCTACATTTCTATCAGATGGCACTAAACCAACAATATCCATTCCTAAACGCCTTGCTAAAGACGAGCGGACTTGCTCAGGATTAAGAAATTCTCCTTCAATTTCAGTTGATTTTAATACGTCTAAAGTAAGCGTAGCTAGAAAAGCTTCTTGCTGGAGAACAAAGCCTAATTGTTCCATTTTACCCATGAGTCTGCCTTGTAGATTTCTAACCCTGCCAAGTGGCACAGAAAGTATAGCGTCGTCCCAAGTAAAGTTTGTCCAATTAGCCTGTTGATGTATGTAGTTGCCCATGAGAAAATAAATTATGCGGTGAATATAGCGATTATTCTCCGCATAATGTGCGGAGAATAGCTTTGTTTTTCTCCGCAAGGCATTTTGAAGTATTTATAGAATCTTCTACCTGTAAACATCAATGTGAATCTCTAATTATAACTATTTCGGTATTCAATGGGTGTTAAATTAGTCTTACTTTTAAATAGCTTACTGAATGACTGCGAGTATTCAAATCCTAATTGATAAGCGATTTCACTTACGGTTAAATCGGTTGTAATGAGAATCTCTTTCGCTCTTTCAATCAATTTATTGTGAATATGTTGTTGGGTATTTTGTCCAGTCAAACTTCTCAGCATATCGCTTAAATAAGAAGATGATACATTCAATTCACTGGCAAGCTTCTCGACCGTTGGCAGTGTCATATCTGCATTATTGGCAAAATAGTTTTCTAAAATACGTTCAAAATTGGTTAAAAGGTCGTTAGTAGCCATTTTTCTGGTGATAAACTGGCGACTATAAAAACGGTTACAATAGCTTAAAAGCAGTTCAAGATTTGATACAATAACATCTTGACTAAAATTATCCAACCTTGAATTTATCTCTTTTTGAATGTTCCGAACGATCGCCTCAACGGTCTTTTCTTCTTCGTCTGAAAGATGAAGAGCTTCATTCACCGAATAGGAAAAAAAGCCATAGTTTTTGATGACTTTTCCTAACGGATATTCCCTAATCAAATCAGGATGAAATAGTAATGACCAGCCATCTTTATTTCTATCTTCCTCATTATCAATGCTAATTACTTGGTTTGGTGCAATGAATGACATCGTGCCTTCGTCAAAATCGTAGTAGTTTTTACCGTATTTTAACTGTCCTTTAAAGCTTCTTTTGATGGATATATTATAAAAATTGAGTAGCAAATTTGGCTTTTCTTCGTCTTGAATTGAAGTAGCTTCTGAATGGTCAATAAAAGTAATTAAAGGATGTAAAGGTTTGGGTAAAGTAAGCAAACGATGCAATTCCGAAACTGAATTGATAGTTTGAATATTTCTACGGCTCTTTTCCATTTTATGAAATTATGAGGTAAATAGAGAAGCGAGAAAACTTCTCTATTTACTTGGTATCATTACTTTTTGATTATGATTTACTTAAAACCACCTGACACTTCAACGGTTTGTCCAGTAATAATTCTTGATTCATCAGAAGCAAAAAATACCGCCATACTACCAATATCATTTGGGGTAGCCATACGTCCCAAAGAACTTCTAACAACAATGGATTGAATTGCCTCGGATTCTTCTGCAATTCCTAATTTTGCGACTCCATCCGTAAAAACACCACCTGGGCGAATAGAATTAACTCGAATATTTTTTGAACCTAATTCTTGAGAAAGAGCATACGTAATTGAATCAACTGCTCCTTTTGAAGCCGCATAAACAACAGAGTATGGTTCTGGTCTCGTTCCCGCAAATGAACTAATATTAATGATACTTCCTCCATTTTCTCCAAATATTTTGATGGCTTCTTGGGATGTGAGAAGTACTCCTAAAACATTTAGGTCGAAAATGCGTCGGTAAGAATCCTCCGTGAATGATTCTAATAATGAAAATCCGTAAACACCAGCGTTATTTACCAGAACATCTAAACCACCAAAAAAATTTACGGTTTCTTCAAAAAGACGTTTTACATCGCTTTGATTTGACATATCTCCTTGAACCGCAATGGCATTTCCGCCCGCATTGATTATGTCGGCAACCACCGCATCAGCACTCTCTTTACTTGAAGCATAATTTACTACTACTTTTGCCCCAGATGCAGCCATTTGTTTGGCAATTCCAGCACCAATTCCTTTAGATGCACCCGTTACCACTACCACTTTGTTTTCTAATTTATTATTCATCGCTTTGTTTATTTGTGAAGCACAAAGGTCTGAAGTTCAAAAAGCTTGTTTGTGTTTAAAATGGAGTTGTTTGTGTTCAAAATGGGTTTTAAGGTATTAATCTATTACAATACTATCAATCCCTTTTTGTAATGCAGTATCTTTCACCACAGGTACATGAAGCCCTTCCGCTCTAAATACACTAAGGTCGGTCATGCCCAAAAAGCCTAAAAAAGATTGTAGATAAGGTGCAACAAAATCATGTAATTTGCCTTGCTCATCAGTATAAATGCCACCCGAACTCATGGCAACATATACTTTTTTGTCTTTTATAAATCCTATTGGTAAACCTTCTGCACTATAACCAAATGTAATGCCACGGCGAGTAATATGGTCTATCCAAGCTTTTAGTGAACTGTGAATAGTACGGTTGATAAGTGGAGCTCCAATTACAATCATATCTGCTTCAAATAATTGTTTCACCAATTTGTCGGATAAATCAAGTCTTTGTTTGGATTCATCTGTTTGATACTCTGCTGGAGTAAACATCGCTTGTAGCGTTGCTGGACTAAGATGAGGAATATTGCTTTCGACCAAATCCAAATGTTCAACTGTACTTTCTGGATATTTCTCCTGAATTTTTTCTACAATAGCATTGCCCAGTTTTCTGCTGTACGATTGCTCACCCATTATGCTGGAATTAAGCTGTAATATTTTCTTTGAACTCATCTTTTGTTTTTTTAAAATTGAATGGCTCAAAGGTAAAAAATGTAAGTATTGAAAAGATAGTAGTTTCCCAAAGGAAAGTGGTTACCTTTAGGAAAGCTATTATTATTGCATCATGGAAACAGAAATAACAAAAACAGAATGTACAAGTAATTTAAAGAATGTAATAGATGCTTTGTATGTATTGAATGGGAAATGGAAATTACCCATTGTATTGAGTTTGGTAAATTCACCAAAGCGTTTTAATGAAATTATGAAAGACGTAGAAGGCATTTCTCCCAAAATATTGGCTCAAGAACTGAAACATTTAGAGCAAAACGAGTTAGTAGTTAGAAATGTATATGCCACCACTCCCGTGAGTATTGTTTATGAAGCATCGCCATATAGCGAAACCTTGAAGGATGTTTTAAGAACTTTGAGTGATTGGGGTGCTGGGCATAGGAAGAAGATTATTGGATGAGTATGGCGTTTAAAATAGCTCTATAAAATTTTAGTAAAAGCTTGATACTAATGTAAAAATGAAGGTACTCTAATATGTTTTTCTTGCGTTGAAGCAACCCCAACCCTACTATTTGAAAAAGTAAGTTTTATTCTTATCATAAAAATAGTGTTTCACGAGATTATACTATTATTCAAACCCTTTCTTCCAAATAAAACCATCCAAAACATAATGTGTTACTTGCGGAAGAGCTAACAAAGGGACGAAGAAAGATAAAGCACTTGTTGAAAACGTCGTAGGTAAAAAATATGCCCAAGAAAAAAGTGTATCGTAGCTCCGCCACTGGGTTGCGTCCCAAATTGCTTCTTCAAAATAGGCAATCAATACAATGGTAAGAATGAAAAATAATACTCCATTCTTACTGAAAACAAGCCTACTAAATCCTTTTACTTGCCCTTTTCGTTGATGAAGGTCAACCCAAATTAAGCACATATACGGAACGCCATGAGCTACTACATTCAGAATAGTAAAGATTAAATCGTTGTTAAAATATACAATTCCAAAATACCAAGAAGCCATTGTTCCTGCAATCAATAAAATACGAGGAATGTTTACTTGATGATTAATAATACAGTAAGATTCTTTGAATATGTAAAGCACGACTAATCCAGCATAAATCCAATTAATAATTGATAAATATTGAGTGTTAGTAAATGAGTAAAAGTCTTGTTCTACAAACCAAAGAAATTCTCTTGGTGAGTTCAAATGCCAGTGGATTATTGGCAAAATAGTTGCTCCGTAAATGGTGATTTCATCAAATAAATCTAAATATTTTGACTGATAATGTTGCCGATTATACAAGCGAACAAATCCATATTGTTGCCTTATGAAGTGAAATACAGCTAAATACGCTAAAATACGCCAAAACCATTCACTACCGGCAAGCCAATAAATTGAGACAAAAGCGAAATAACAGAGTAGGGGAGTCAGCGTATAAAGTATTCTATGTTTTTTAAAGCTTCCTGAATCAAAATAGGTTTTGAAAAGCATACTATGAACATGTGCTACATCTATTAATAATACAAAAACTACCCACGCCCACAGTGGCGTTGTTTCATGGAAAAAGTAAGATTGAGCAAAAATGAAAGCGAGTGCTAATGCCACAAAAGTTGGGGCAATGATGAACAATAAATCAATCTTTGCGTTGGTAATCCAAGGTTGTTTTGTCATGAAATTGATAAGTATGGTAGTATTTCATCGGCTACTCGATTGCCTTGATAAAATGATTCTTCAAAAATAGAAACACCGCTCAAATCGCTATGGGCTAAGAATATTCGATTATCAATATTTTTGGAAGCCGATTTTCGGTTTTCAGATGAAAGAAAGCCAAGTGTCGGAGCAATCATGCCATGTCCCCAAATTTTAAGATTAATTTCATCAACTGTTGCTCTTATGTTAGGATGAAAACTTTCTAAATCTATAAGAATTTCCTCCGTCCATTCTTCGTGTGTTTTCTTAATTGCCTCTTTACGAGCTTCTACGGGCGATTTATGCGATAAAGGTAAATAATAAGTGAGTACCCATTTATCAACCTCCCTACTTACTTGTTGATGCGTGGCACTGATATAACCCAACGAAGTAGAATTGTATGCTACGTTATCCCAACATAAAAAACGATCTCTTTCAATAGGTATTTTATTGACGGTAATATTGGCAACCAACCAAGGTGCGTATTGAAATGAATCAGTTGATATTTGAATAGATTCTTTTGGTAAAATTCGCTGATTGACGAATTGTGGCGTAGCCAGAATAACTCGCTGGGCTTTAATTTTTACTGAGACATTCTTGTTCCAGTTGTAAGCCGTGGCTTCTACTCCATCATTATTCCAATTTACTTGTGTTACCAGTGTTTTAGTCCTGATTTTATCTTTGAAATCGGTTGATAAGGCTTTTGCCAAAAAGTTGTTTCCTTCTGCCCAAGTCAATACTGCGTTACTTTCCGCATTGTCAGCTTTTCCTCTTCTGGCGGCAAAATAATGAATACCCGCATAAGCGGAGGTTTTTTCACTCGTGATGCCATAATCATCTCTGCAACAATAGTTGACGTACCAAAGTAAATATTCAGAATCAAAATGATGCTGGCTCAAAAAATCAGTCATTGAAATAGCATCTAACTCTTGATACACTTCATCTTTTGATGCCAAAGCCAAAGGAATATCAAAAGCCCAACGTCCATCACTTCCTTTTTCCTGACGATATTGATTCATCAAAGCTAAAAAATCACTTATCTGCTTTCTATCATTTTCTGAAATACCATAATTTGGGATTAATCCTTCTTGCCAACGACCTTTCAAAAAAAGTCGTTCTTGTGGCGATTGACATAAATGATATTCATTATAAATTGGTAAACCTGCTGAATTATAACCTGTTATGATATTGTGTTCTTCTAAAAATATCAATAATTCTTTGTCTTCATTATTAGGAATTGGCAAGTAGTGAGCTGCCCAAGGGTAAGATGTGGTTGCGTTTTTCCCTGCATCAGCATTTCCGCCAATGTGGTCTTCTAAATCCACTAATAGAAAGTTTTTATGACCAGCTTTGTGTAATTTCCGAGCGGCACTTAATCCAGCAATACCCGTTCCTACTATTAAAATAGGTACTTCAATGATTTCTTCGCTTTGCTTTTCTTCGCCTTTTTTAGGAATAGATAGATTTCTTAATAAATGTCCTATTTGATGGTTAGCTCCTAATATTCGTCCTTTAATTATGGTTTTTACGGGGTTTAAAATTGCTTTTGTTCCCCACGATAATCCAAAGAAAGCTCCCAATCCAGCCAAAGAACGGAGTAAAAACGCTTTACGTGTTAGCCTGTTGTTCATTGAACTTTCCCCCATTCTTCTTCAAAATAATGTACTAAAATCTGGTTATTTAATTTATTAGTTTCTGTCTGAACCGATTGCATATCTTTCGGAAAATACGCCATTTGTTTGAAAGAATCTTTGGTTAAAAATTTCAAATTTGGCACATAAGTTTCTGCCACGTGAAATGCTGATTTTGAAGCTAAGACATAGCCCCATTCTCCAAATGAAGGTACATAACAATGATAAGGTTGCGTTTGTAGCCCGACAGATTGAAGAGTTTTATTGACACACCAAAACGATTTTGGAGCAACATAAGGCGATGTTGATTGCACCACCAAAATGGCTTCGTCACTCATTAATTTAGAAACTTCACGGTAAAAAGTATTGGTGTAAAGTTTTCCAACGGAGAAATTAGAAGGGTCTGGAAAGTCAATCACCACAAAGTCAAATTGCTCATTCGTATTTCTTGCCCACTGAAAGGCATCTGTATTGATAACTTTTACTTTAGGATTAGTCAAAGAACCTTGATTTAGCGAAGTAAGTAGCGGATTTTTCTTGAATAAATCCGTCATGTAAGTATCCAAATCAACCAAAGTAATGTGTTGAATTTGAGGATATTTTAATAATTCACGCACCGCTAAACCATCTCCGCCACCTAAAATCAATACTTTTTTAATAGTTTGTCGGCTTGCCATGCCTGGGTGAACGAGTGCTTCATGGTAGCGGTATTCATCTGTTGAACTAAACTGTAAATTTCCATTGAGAAACAGTTTCAATTCTCGTTTATTCCGAGTTAAAATAATGCGTTGATAATGACTTGATTTCGCAAAAATAATCTTATCCTGATACGCCATAGATTCCGACCAAGACATGATTTTATCAGAAAGTATAAAGCCAATCACTAATAAAACCAGCACTGTCCAAGCGGATATTTTTAGGGCAATTTTATGCTTTAATTCATCCGAAAATTGATAGCAGACAATTAAGGCAACAATGGTATTGAAAACGCCAAAGAAAAACGAAGTACGAATTAAACCCATGTAAGGCACAAAAAGCAAGGGAAAAAGTACGGAAGCCAACAAAGCCCCGATGTAGTCGAAGGTGAAAACTTTAGAGACAATTTCTTTAAATTCAAACTTGCTTTTTTCTAATACTCGCATCAGTAAGGGAATTTCTAAACCTACTAAAACACCCGTAAGACCGATGAGAAAATAAAGAATGATTCTGAAAGAGGCTACTTTATCGAATACCAAAAACAAAATAGAGGAACTTGTTCCGCCTACTAAACCCACCAAGATTTCAATTTTCACGAACCAAGCCAATAATTCTTTTTCAACGTACTTGGAGAAATAAGAACCAACGCCCATCGAAAACAAGTAAACCCCAATAATGGTTGAAAATTGCGTTACAGAGTCACCCAACAAATAACTGGCGAGCGTTCCCGCAATAAGCTCGTAGATAAGTCCACAAGTAGCAATGACAAAAACGGCGAATAATAAAAGTATAGGCATAATTATCCGTGAATAGCCGAGCTAATGATGATGGCAATGGCAATAATAAAAGCGGCAAAAATGATGGCAATAGCCATATTATTTTTGTCCACTACTTGTTTGTAGATATTCTCTGGTGTTATTTTTTCAATAATCACGAAAGAAACTACTAAAATACAAATGCCAATAAATGAGAAAAGAATTGAGTCAACAACAGACTTTAGGTGAATGATATTTTCCATATTTTTTGAAGGGGTTTATGCGAAATCGAAAATGATTTAACTGTAAAATACTTATTTATGTTGAAATCCATTATTCGCACCTTGTGGCGACCATTTTTCAGGATGAGAATCCATGAAGTAAAATAAGCCTTGTCCATTATATCTACAATACCCAAAGTAGAATAGTACAAGAGTTACAATACCAATATAAGTAATTTTCTCGGGTGCTTGCTTATTGATTTTCATGTTCAATTTTAATTAAATGTATCCAACCAAGAATCTTCTTCAAAAGGAGAATAATCACTTGCTTGCCAACGACGATACTCAAAAGTTCTTTCCTGATAATAGCTAATGGCAGGGTAAATGCTCAGTAAAAGTAACATAAGTAAAAATCCACCATAAACCGCTACTCCTCGATGCACCTTCAAACTAAAATTGGATACTAAATTTGGAAATGTTGTAGAGGGAGAAACTTCTAAATGGTATAATCCCTCTGGTACTTTTTCAATCATAGCATCTGTATCATGGCTACCTTCTGTCCAAGATTCTCCCCCTTCAAAACCTGAGTAAAACTCAACTCCCATTGATACATTATATTCGTCTCCCGTTTTATCATTTATTAAAACAATATCTGTTTCGAGCCAATTATTATCGACATTAGCGTCGAGTGTAAATTCTACATTAGCATTTCCATTTTTTAATTGAAAACTTGGCGAGATATAGACCTTTGAGCTGTCATAACCACTACTAACAGTACGCATTTCATTAATTGTTTCAGCATAAAAATTCTTTTCAAATACCAATTCACTTGTTGAAAAATATGCTTGAATATACAAGAGTATTGCTGCAGCAAGAACGCTAATTTGCATTAACTCAGTAAACCGAACACTTGGCTTATAAGGCTCTAAAACGCCAACACCAAATGATTCTGGAAGACGTATTTTCCCTTGCAAAGCTTCATCCAGTTCTTCTACGGCAAGATATTCGCCCTTGAACCAATGTTTTTTACTATCACCTTTTTCTGATGTTATTAAAAATGGTGGCAAAATATATTCCTTCACCAAAGTCTTAGGTACTTTGAGTAAGTCTATCGGAAACTCGCCATTAGCACCCTTTATACTTGCATGATAATCGCTATACAAACGATAATAATCATTATCGTAAACCGCTTCATTATCGTGAGATTGCTCTTTTACGAGTTTTATATCATCTATTTCCTCTAAAAAAGTCCAATGTCCTTGATATTCAGTTAAAAAACGATAACCAACTTTGGCATTGTACAAATAATATTCTTGCCAAGTATAAGTATTTTCTTCTCCTTTTTTTAGTACACCAACAACTTCAAAATCAATGCCTTTAAGGGTTAATTTAGTGCCTGTGGGAATGTCAGAATTACTTTTTTGAAACTTATTTTTATGGACTTCATCCACACGAAACTCTCCATCGTAAACGAAACTTTTTTGTAATACATGAAGCGTACCACATGATTTACACACCAAGTTTATTGTTTCATCTTTCGTAATGCTGAGTAACGACGAGCAACCACCACATTGATGGTCTTGGTCATAACGATAAAGTTGATTAGCGGTTAATCTCATGAGAAGCAATGACATTGGCGTTGAACAATTCTATGAGTTTAGCGTAAATTCTGTGAGCTATTTGATTATTGACTTTCTGATAATTAGAGAGGAAAACATCAAAAGTTATACGCCCAAATTCTGGCCATGTATGAATGGAAATATGTGATTCTGTAAGACAAACCACTCCCGTAAAACCACCCGAAGGAAAATTATGATAAACCTCTCCAATTTTTGATAAGCCTTCACTTTCAATTAATTGGTTGAGCAGTATTTGGCAAGCGTTAAAATCAGACAACTGTGTGGTTTCTTCACTAAGACAGTCACAAATAAGGTGCAATCCTGGTTGATACATTGGTAGGTTTTTTTTCAACAAAAATAGATAAAATCTAATTTAACGCAAGAAAATTTAGAATAGTCGGTTAAATAAGATGATAATAGTTTTGCAAGCTCTTCATCTTTTCCCATTAATTAAATGCTAAAACCTCGTCAATCTGCCTAATAATCTCATCTTCTTCACCACAAATATCAATATCAGCCGCCTTAATCGCTACCAACTTACCATTGGCAAATTTATCGGCAATAGTAAAAATATCTACTTCCGAAGGTTTTGCTCCGTTTTTTGGATAAATCAATAATACTTGGTCAATTTCTCGCCTGATGGAGTAGGCAAGCATTTGATACATATCGGTTTGTGAAATCCCTTTTTTACTATCTTTTTTATCTCGGATTTTGTACTTGGTGTCAATCACCAAATTGGGGTTTTGAAGGATAATGTCATTCTTTATCTGAAATACTCTTTGCTCTGTTAAAAATCCTTTTCCTTGAGCGTTGGGTTTTCTATCTTTAAAATGAGTCTCAATGATTCCAAAAATAAACTCCTCAAAAACTACTTCCATCGGCAGTAAAAGACAGAAATTATTTTTATTGGCATCCGACTGACTAATACTTGACGACGACAAAAACATTCGAGACATTTCTAAAACAATCGCCAAATCTTGATAAAGTGGGTTGAGTTTTACCAAATCACAATGGCTTTCTTGGCAATATTCGTCCGCCACATCGTCTAATAAAAACAACAGACTATTCAGTTTTTGCTTACTTTTTTCATTGTTTGTGAATGATAAAAGTATTCTGGAAACAAATTTTACAATTCTATTAAACTGATTGTCATAAACAAAAGGCTCGTAAGTACAATGAAAAAACTGATGTCTGCCTGTCAGTAAATTATGTTGAACATACTGCTGAATGGCTAACGAACCTCGCAAATAACTCGTTTCTTCGGTAATTTCTTGGTAAGATTGATAGGGCTGATTGGTCAAGATTTCTTCTGTATGGTGTGCAAACAGAAAAATAAAGGCTTCCAACCAAGTATCAAATGATTGGCGGTCGAGCGGTAATTCAGCAAATGGTAAATTTATTTTCTTCCCATAACTTAACCAATAAAGTACCTTTGAGATGATTTGCTCTTGGGGCATTTCTTGGCAAATTTTAGGATAAATATTAAGCCTAAGCTCTTCAAACTGAATGAAACCGACGTGGTTATTCGCTCTGATTTTATCTCCATCAAAAGTCAGGAAACGCTGCTTTTTCTTGTCTGAACCATAGAAAGAATCACGCTCATCTTCCTCCAAACCATACTGTTTTCTACTTTGCCAAACTTCATCAAGATAGGTTTTAAAACGCTTGATTTTACTGTCAGAAAAGCCAGTACTTACTTCTTTACCAAATTCATAAATTGATTGTATCATTGAATGAGCAATTGATAAGAACTTGGAACAATAGTATGAGTAAAACCAGCTTTAGCAATCGCTTTTTCTACCAAATCGGCGACAAGTTTGTTATCCTTAGCATTGTAAAAGTATTCGTTTAACAATGGAATTACTTTCTTATTCATTGTTTTAACGAAGTCTAACTCTTCACCATTTTTAGTCATAAAATAAGAATGTCCAATGCTGAAATCTATTCCTTTTTTAGCGATAATTTGCTCATTTAGCGATTCAAAAAACGTTTGATAATTGGGGCTAACTTTTGATGAATCAGGATATAAAGCCGTAAATTCAAAGCGTCTTCGTAAAGCAATATCCAACAAAGCAATTGATTTATCAGCAGTGTTCATTGTACCAATAATGTAGAGGTTTTTAGGCACAGTGAATTTGGTGACACCATCGGGCAAACGTACTTCTGTTTCAAATTCATTTCCCCAACGCTTGTCTTCTTCAATTAAAGTGATTAATTCTCCAAATACTCGTGAAATATTCGCCCGATTGATTTCGTCGATGATGATTACGAAGTTTCTGAGTGGTTGGATTGGAATTTTCCTTGTCAATCCAGTTGCAATTTCTCTTAGTTTTTCAACTATCTGGTTATAATAAGTAGCAAGTCCTGAAGTAAACTCTCTTTGATTGGAATAAATTTCTTCAAGAGTTTGAATACTTAAAGTGTGCTCTGAGGTTCCACTTTGTTTTTTGAACTCTATATTTTTGGCGTTTACTTTAGTAATAGAAAAACTACCACCACGCTTTAATCCTACCTCAACAGGTCTGTCGTTCTGAATGAGGTCAGCAATAAATGTATCAAATACCTCTTGAAAGCTTGGCGTTTCTTGATAATCTGCTTGGGTAGCTTGTTGAAGATTCTTCAAAGCTCTTTGGCAAATCTCAAAGAAAATCCCTTTATGTTCACGAAAGCCCAAAGTATCTTCGCTCAATTGTGGCTTAATACCCATCACAAAATCCTCATAACTATAATTTTGATGAAAAGTAATAAACTCAACCTGACGGTCTTCTGTATTAGCTAAAGCCGTTTTGTACCAATTACGAGCTTCTTCATAGCTATTGGGTGCATCGTTATGGATAATTTTATAAGCCAATTCAACAGTACTGTAAGTTTTACCAGTGCCAGGAGGGCCGTAAAGAATTTGGTTGAGCGGGTAGGAATTGATTGGTATATTAGTATTGTTTAATATTGGAGTATGTAAAATTGAGTGTCTCTCAATTTCAACGACCTCAATTGCTTTTTTGAAAGAATCTTCACTAATAAAAAAAGTATCATCAAGCTTTTGACCTTTAATATAGGAGTCAATAATAGGCTTTATTTTTTCAATGAAGTAAATGATATTAGCTTTCCAATCTACACCAAATGGAAGATCAAATTTCAAAATCCTTTTATCTTCAATGTTAGTAGGTCGTTTTAACTCAGAAGTATTATCTAATATAGATTGAGCAAGTCCCATAAACAAATCAAGCTTATCATCATATTCTTCACCCCTGAACCCTATTTGCAATTTAAAGCTTTTAACGCTTTCATTTTGATGCTTTATGTTCAAACTTAAACAGTGTGAATACGTTTCCCGTGCGAGACTTAATCCAATTAATATTTCATCACTATTATCTGTTAACCAAAGCTTTTCTTTGAATTTTTCTTTATTATGTCTGCGGGGAAAAAACCTAAAATCATTATTTTTTTTATGACATTCCATTAAAAAAGAATAGATGTCTTCGTGTAGTTGCTGTAGTTTAGTCATTTTAAAATGGGCTTTGGATTGTTAGGTTGTTTTAAAAATATGGATGAAATAGGGAATTTTATATCAAAGAAGCCATAATTATTTTCCAAATATAAATCTAAAAAATGTAAGGTGGAGGGCTATAAAAGCAAAAAGCCCAGAAATTTCTTTCTGAGCTTTTTTGCGGTCTGGACGGGACTCGAACCCGCGACCCCATGCGTGACAGGCATGTATTCTAACCAACTGAACTACCAAACCTTTTTACAATTTTAACAACTACTTAACTTTGTGTTTATGTCGTTGTTTTATTGTGATGCAAAATTAGTCGTTTTATTTTAGAATACAATACCTTTGTCAAAAAAAAATCAAAAAAATATATGAGAAAGCCTTTTGAAAACGAGTTTCCTAATGATAAGTATTTTTCTTTTTATATAGAAAAGCTTGAAAGTCAAAATGTTATTAATGTACTTATGGAGCAAGAAAGCCTTGTAAAAAAAATCTATAAAAATTTGTCTGAAGAGCAAAAAAAGTATCAATATGCTGTTGGGAAGTGGACTCCGCAGCAAATTTTGGGTCATCTTACTGATACGGAACGCATTTTTGGCTATCGTGCTTTATGTATTGCAAGAGGTGAAAAACAATCTTTACCTGGTTTTGATGAAAATGAATACATGGATGCGTCACATTTTAATGAAATTCCTTTTGAATCTTTACTCGAACAGTATCGTTTAGTAAGAGAAAGTTCGATTGCACTGTTTTCGTCTTTTTCTGAAGACGTAGCTTCTCGGATGGGAAAAGCCAACGGTCATGCGGTTTCGGCAAGAGCTTTGGTTTGGATGATTGCTGGACATGAGCGTCATCATTTGAATATATTAAAAGAGCGATATAATATTGGGTAAATAAAAATAAGGCATTAAAAGTTTTGAATAATTATTAAAATGAAATTTTATAAATATCAAGGTACTGGAAACGATTTTGTAGTGGTTGATGACCGTTCAAAATCTTTCCCAATTTCACAGGAATATATTGCTCAGTTGTGTCATCGTCGTTTTGGGATTGGTGCTGATGGTTTAATGCTTTTACAAGAAGCTGAAGGCTATGATTTTAAAATGGTTTACTTTAATTCTGATGGTACCGAGGGTTCGATGTGTGGAAATGGTGGGAGATGTTTAGTTCGTTTTGCACATGATTTGGGTATAATTGGCGATTCAACTGTTTTTATCGCTGTAGATGGAGAACACGAAGCGAAAGTAACAAAAGAAGTAATTTCACTGAAAATGATTGATGTGAATGATATTGAGAAAACGCCTGATTACGATTTTATGAATACTGGCTCGCCTCATTATGTTACTTATGTAAATGATTTACAAAATTATGATGTTTACAGTACTGGAAAGGCTATACGTTATGGAGAACCCTTTGTAAGTAAAGGTGGAACGAATGTGAATTTTGTAGAAGTAACGGGCGGAAATGCTTTGGCCGTGAGAACTTATGAGCGTGGTGTAGAAGATGAAACATACGCTTGTGGAACAGGAGTGACAGCTTGTGCTATTTCAGCTAATATTCGTTTGGGCTTTGATAAATTTGTGGATATTAAAGTAATGGGTGGACAATTGAGAATAGAATTTGAACATACCGAAAATGGCTATCAAAATGTCTTTTTGATAGGCCCAGCTGTGAGAGTTTTTGAAGGTGAAATTTTAAATTGAGTTGAAAATGTAATGAAACTCTCTATGGATTAACAATTGGTTCGTTTGATTCAGCAAGTGGGTTTTTAGCCTTCTTTCTATTTAAAAATAAGTAATTGAAGCTTTTGGTGTACAATAAACTTGCTCCGCCAGAAGTAAAGGTTTGATAAGTATTTAAAGCTCCCAAGATGGACGTTTGTAAGTTTCTGTTATAAGTCTTAAATCTCAAACTTCCGTCTTTGGTAATAAACCATTCCAATGCCCAGTCACCGATAAGTGATTGGGCATTTGTTTGATTGGTAGCCGTTGTAAAACCGCCACTTCTCGTAATTCTAAATCGGTCGTTGAAATTGTATGAAAGTCTAAGCTGTAAATTATTAATCAAATCTTGATTTAAGCCGTTTCCGTTTAATGATAAATCGACGTTTAGGTTTTGATCAATTTTTGAGAAAACATTACTCAATTGATTCGATAATAATTCTGTTAAATTACTTACTAAATTGACTGTAGCAAAGGCAGTAGAATTCGTCTGCGAAACCATTTGTCCCAACAACAATACATTACTTACTTGTCGGTTTAGTTCTTGATCATCCGTTTTCATTCTGTTTTCGAATGCAGTTACCGCAGAATTGAAATCGGGGTTTTGCGGATAATCGTGCATTTTCAAATTAAAAGAAACTGTTGGTTGTAAAAGTCTATCTTTTAAATTAATCGTTATGTCAACTGGGTAACGGCGTGTATAATCAGCTTTATTTCTCAATTCTCTGCCTCTTCCAGTAGAGTCAATAACAGAACCCAAATAGCTTAAATTTTGTGTATAAGCTGCCCGAATATCAACGATAGCTTCATAAGGATTGCCCGACCATGAAATTTTACTTCCTCTTTGAATATTGAATTTCTTGTTGATAATATTCTGGAAAGTAAAAGTATAGTCTCCACGTTCAATATTATAATCTCCACTCATATCAAAACCGCCTCTTGTATCTACTTTTAGGTTGATAATTCCAGAACCATTGGCACGCATAATGTCGCCAGTTTGTTTGTCGAATTGTACTTCTCCATAGGCATCAGGCGTAATTTCAAAATTGAAATCCATTTTGATACCGCTACTTGAGCCATTTTTTGCTTGGCTTTTATTCAAAGAATCTTTGGCTACTCTTGCACTGAGGAATTCAATTTCTTCTTGATTTCCCGCATCTTGTGCTTTGTCAAGCGGAATGTATAATCTTGTTCCTCTGTCACTTTTTAAATCGGCAGAAATGTTAAGATTATCGAAAGTGCCACTTAAATTGAGTTTTCCTGTGGCATAAGCTGTTCCGTAATAAGTATCGTTATCTCTTCTGAGCGTATTCAAGATTTTGAAACGATTCATTGTCGTGTTTAAATCTACACTAAAAGTTTTGTCACCATCAAAAAAAACACTGCCTTTTAGCGTTCCTTTATTGCCTTCATCGTCGGTTAAACGAAGACTTTTCGCTCTTACTTCGTCAGGTTCAAAAGTGATTTTATCTTCAAAGTTTAAGACAGATTTCAAATAATCGAAGAACAGCGTACCTTTTTTAATATCTATTGCTCCTTCTAAAATCGGGTGCGAAGGCTTGCCTGTTATATTGATATTTCCAATGGCTACACCACCAATTTTAGAGAAAAGCCCTTTTGTGAAAGGTTCTAAAATTTGAAGATTTGTTTGGTTTAAAGTAGCCAATAAATCAAGTGAATTTTCACTTTGTTTAGGGTCGTAAATACCTCTTACGCTCAATACTTGATTTTGAAGACGCTCTAAAGAATAATTAATATCTACAATTTGTCTTTCGTTATCAAAAACGCCATCGCCTGTTACATTGCCAATCAAAAAGTTATCCAAATACAAATCTTTGATGTTCAGATGACTATCAAGATTAATACTTTTATAAATGTTTTTTATCTCTACTTCGCCGTTTACCAAGCCTTTCATATTCAAGGAAACGATAGGTGCTAAGGTTTCAAGCTTGAAGTTTTTAGCTTGAAAAGTTAAGTTTTTGAGTGAATCTTCCGAAACATTTCCATTCAAGGCAATGAATTGTTCTAAATTACTCAAGTATAAATCTTTGGCAGTAATTTCATTACCGATAATTGTTAGGGCGTTGTCGGGACTAACGTTCCAATCTTGGTCAAGTAAATGAAGCCTAGAACGTTTGAATTGTAAAGCAATACCGTCTGGAATAAACTTTAAATTTCCATTGAGTTTTACGAAATTGGTTGTTCCTACTTGTTTTAAACCACTGGTAAATCTAATCCCTTCATTTGCCCAAGATGCATCAATATCAAGTTGTTCTGTTGGTGCAAGTACACTGATTTTTTGCTTTTTAGAATTCAAGATTAGGGACGCTAATATTTCGGGCGTATTATAGAATTTTGAAGAGTTCAAATCAATATCCGACTGATAGAAACGATAGTTTTGACCCAAAACCAAAGTGTCAATCTTCGAACTCAAAGAGAAAGTAGAAGTATTACTAATCCCAAAAGTGCCATCTATCCAGGTTTTTTTAGAAATATGTCCATCTGGATAATAAAATGAAAGAATTGGGTCGAAGTTTTTGAGATAAAACTGATAAGCAATTTGGTAATTCTGTGGAGGCGTTAATGGCTTTTTAGCATAGTAGGCTTTACGAGTAGCCTCATCGCCAACAAAGTAAATTTTATATTCTTCAACAAGTACTTTTAAATCTTCAAAAGCTTGGCTAGGCTTGAAATTTCCATTAAAATCCAAATTAACTAAATCTGACTCAATGTTTAATTTTCGAGTACTATCATCAAGTTTAGAAGTAATATACAAGGAATCAAGAATTAAATTTCGTTGCTCAAGCGTAACATAAGTATTGATGAATTTCGCTTTCCCGACTAAATCATCAATGGTTTTTCCTTTCGATTGAATATCAAGCAAAGTAGAAATTCGCCAATCATCTTTCGTGAAATGAAGATTTTTTAGGTTAGCTTTTGATAATTTTCCAAGCATATCTACGTCACTTTTTCCATTTCGTAAATCTACTTTTCCGAAAACATTCAAAATAAGATTAGTATCTTTTACGGCAATTCTTCCATCAAAAAGTTCTTTGGCAAGTTTACCATTGATGTCAATATTTTTATAATTATAGTCGTTGTAACCAATTTGTTTAACCGTTCCATCGAAATTCAAACTGGCATTTTTCAATGAAAAACCAATGCCTTCTATTTTTCCAGAAAGTGAAATGTCACCTAAAGAACCCGCATTTTCAATGAGTTTTCCGAGTTTGAAATCTTCTAATTTCAAAGAACCTTTGTACGTAGAATTTGCTTCGTTTGGCTTTAAAACCATCGCAACATCCACGTCCGATTTCCCTAAATCAGAAGTCAGTAATCCCATCGTTTTAAAATTAGAGGTACTTCCTTTAAAAGTTCCGTCAAAAGTAATATGCCCAAATTTTTCAATGGCTTTTACGGGGTCTTTACCAATATATTTTTCTAGGTCAGTTACCAAAACATACGATTTTCGCATGTTGAAATTCATATCTGTTTTAGGAATATTGGGCAAACCTTTGAAGGCAAAATCGCCTCTTAATTTAGATTTTTTACCAAAATACAAATCGAAGTTTTGGAGTTTAAAATCATCTACTGTACCATCAAATTTGCCATTGAGGTAATAAATTTCTTTGTACTGATACATGTCGTTTACAAAACGAGCAATATCACTTGCGACAACCACCGTCGAATCAAAATTGGCACGCATTCTTACTTTTTCATTCCAATGTTTGAAATCTTTTTGACTTCTGAACGACATGACGATATTATTTCTTACCACTGAATTATTTACTTTTAGCAATAAATCATCAAAACGCATTTGCGTATCAGAAATCAAGAAATGCGTTTTAAGTGTTTTAATTCTTAAATCAGAAGAGCGGTCGTATGCTTTTAGCGTTGTTTGAAAAGTAACAGTATCACGAATCAAAGTAAAATTTTTGAGGTGAGCGTTCAATTCATGGAGTTTAAAATGATAATGGTCGAACGATTTTCTGTCGTTCATATAAGGTTCCGATTCATCATTCATGCTAAAAATACCTTCTACAATATCAGCTTCACCAATGATAAATGGCGTAGGTTTATGGTTTGGGTCGGGTGTAGATGATGCCGTGAGCTTATTGATACGGCGAATAAATTCATCGATATTCAAATCACCTTTTTTGTCGGTTACTAAACCAACTTTTGGATGATACAATCTTACATAATCTAATTTCGTTTTCAGAGAATCTTGTAAAAGACTTTTCAATTGAAAATCTAAATCTAGTTTTTCAATATCAATCATTTGATGATTCTGATAATCTTTTACTCTTACGCCTTCTAGCGTAGCTTCATCAAAAAAACGAATCGTTACTTTATCAATTTCAATTGGATAACCAAGAGCTTTAGAAATTTTGGGAGCGTAATATTGGGCAATCTTGGTTTGTAAATAGGAGCTTCTAAGTGCCAAAGAGCCTAAAACAGCCAACAGTAATAAACCTACCACTGTGTAGAGGATTATTTTTGTCAATATTTTAGAAACCTTTATGAACATTTATTTTTTAATAAAGAAATTATGTTGACTGTAAAAAATTAGACAAAAGCCAATTACAGAATTGCTAAGGTATTATTTTCACTGTGTTCTATCAACTAGCATTCATTATCTTTGCATTATTATGACAATCTTAGCAATCGAATCATCATGTGATGACAGCTCAGCAGCTGTAATTATTAACGGCATAATTTGTTCCAACATTGTAGCAAGCCAATCTATCCATACAAAATGGGGTGGGGTTGTTCCCGAATTAGCAAGCCGTGCACATCAACAGCATATTGTACCTGTTGTGGCAGAGGCACTTGAAAGAGCGAAGATAACAAAAAATGACCTAAATGCCATTGCTTTTACTCGTGGCCCAGGTCTTTTAGGTTCATTATTAGTGGGTACTTCGTTTGCCAAGGCTTTGGCGATGGGTTTGAACATTCCTTTGATTGATGTTCACCACATGCAAGCCCATGTTTTGGCACATTTTATTGATGAACCTAAGCCTAATTTTCCGTTTTTATGTTTGACTGTAAGCGGAGGACATACCCAAATTGTTTTTGTGCGTTCGCCTTTAGATATGGAAGTAATCGGTGAAACCCAAGACGATGCCGTGGGAGAGGCTTTTGATAAAACCGCTAAATTATTGAATTTGCCTTATCCGGGTGGTCCTTTAATTGATAAGTACGCTAAAGAAGGAAATCCAGAACGTTTTCCATTTCCGATGGTAGAAATGCAGGGCTTGAATTACTCTTTCTCAGGAATTAAAACTTCATTTTTATATTTCTTGCAAAAAGAAACAAAGAAAAATGCCAATTTCGTTGAAGAAAATTTGGCTGATATTTGTGCATCAATGCAGGCAACTTTGATAAAAATTCTTTTACAGAAACTCAAAAAAGCGGCTAAACAATATAAAATCAAAGAAATTGCGATTGCTGGTGGTGTTTCGGCAAATTCTGGATTAAGAGCTGAATTGCAAAAAATGGGAGAGGTAGAAAATTGGAATGTTTATATTCCAGCTTTTCAGTATTGTACCGATAATGCAGGGATGATAGCAATGGCGGCACATTTCAAAGCTGAAAAAGGAGAGTTTTGTGCACAAGATGTAAGTCCATTACCAAGAATGGCTTGGTAATTTTCAAGAAAAAATCAAAGGCTATAAGTAACCAAACTTATAGCCTTTTTTGTATCATCGCTCATCAAAGAGCTTCTTCATTAATAATTCCTTACCTTTGTCAATAAAAAAATACAATTTTGGCAACATTCAAACAATTAGGCGTATCAGAGCATTTCATCCAAGCATTGACTGAACTGAATATCATTAAGCCTTCTGAAATACAGGAAAAAGCAATTCCTTACTTATTAAAAAATCAAAACGATTTTATTGGACAAGCACAAACAGGAACAGGTAAAACTGCTGCCTTTGGTTTACCGCTTTTGATGAAAGTAAATCCTAAATCAAAAGAAGTACAAGCGTTAATTTTAGCACCAACTCGTGAACTTTGTCAGCAAATAGCTAAGCATTTGTTTAAACTGACAAAGTATGCTCCAGAAAAAATATTTGTTGAAGCAGTTTATGGAGGCGAAAAAATAGATATTCAATTAAGAGCATTATCGAAGCCAACTCAGATTATTGTAGCCACGCCAGGCAGATTAATTGATTTGTTGGCTAGAAAAGCTGTGGATTTAGGTGCGGTTAAAACCTTGATTTTGGACGAAGCCGACGAAATGCTGAGTATGGGTTTTAAAGATGAGTTAGACAATATTCTCAGACAAACGCCTCATGATGCTTCAAAATGGCTTTTTTCGGCTACTTTACCAAGTGCTTTGCAGAAATTGGTGGATACTTATATGGCTAAAAACACACATACCGTTCAAGTAAGTAAAAGCGAAGTGGTTAACAACTTGATTGAACATCAGTTTTTTGTATGTGAAGAAAAAGAGAAGTTTGATTTTGTGATGCAATTTTTAAAAACGATGGGAGCTTCAACTGGCATAATTTTTTGCAGAACAAAAGCGGCTGTTCAACTGCTAACGAAACAGTTAGTCAGTAAAAATATTGCAGTAGATGCTATTCATGGAGATTTGCAGCAGAGTGAAAGAGACAAAGTAATGCGTGCTTTCAAGAATCATAAATTGAAAATATTGGTCGCTACGGATATTTCTGCAAGAGGTATTGATGTGGACGATTTGGCTTACGTAATTCATTATCAATTGCCAGACCAGCCTGAATATTATACTCACCGAAGTGGTAGAACTGCCAGAGCGGGTAAAAGAGGTATTTCGATTTGTTTCGTCAGTCAGAATGAAGTAAAAAGAATATCAGAGTTTTCGAAGCTATTAAATATTTCATTCAGAAAATTATAGAGATTATTACACAATCGTGTACAATAAATGCTACTTTTTTCGCTTATTAATCATAAGCAATTATTTGATTTTTAGTGTTTTATATGTTCGTTTTCATATTAAAACCTTTTCGTTTTTAACAACATCCTCATGTCATTTCAATCATTAAATTTAATTGAACCTATCCAAAAAGCATTAGCTGAGGAAGGTTACAGTACGCCAACACCTATTCAAGCCCAAGCGATTCCAACCATACTTCAAGGAAAAGATTTGCTAGGAGTAGCTCAAACAGGTACAGGAAAAACAGCAGCTTTTGCCATTCCGACGATTCAATTGTTGTGTCAACATCCTGTTCAACATCGTGGAAAAAGGAGTATCAAAGCACTAATCGTTACGCCGACTCGTGAATTAGCGATTCAAATCGACGAAAGTTTCAAAGCTTATGGAAGATTTACGGGACTTAAACATACTGTAATTTTTGGTGGAGTAAAGCAAGGACGTCAGACAGATATTTTGCAAGATGGCGTAGATATTTTGGTAGCTACTCCGGGTAGATTATTAGATTTAATCAATCAGCGATTTATTTCGTTAAAAGAGATTCAGATTTTTATTTTGGACGAAGCCGACCGTATGTTAGATATGGGTTTTGTGCATGACATCAAGAAAATTCTTACTTTTTTGCCAAGTAAACGTCAGTCGTTATTTTTCTCGGCAACGATGCCTCCTGAAATTCAGAAATTAGCGGATAATATTCTCTTCAAACCTGTCAAAGTAGAAGTAACGCCTGTTTCATCTACCGCAGATACTATCAAACAAGCAGTTTACTTTGTAGAAAAAGACCAGAAAAATGCTTTGTTAATGGATATTTTGAAAGACAAATCTATCGAAACAGTTTTAGTATTTACTCGCACTAAACATGGAGCTGATAAAGTAGTGAAAGTGTTGGCTAAAAACGACATCAAAGCCGAAGCCATTCATGGAAACAAAGCACAGAATGCTCGTCAAAGAGCTTTAGATAATTTCAAAAGTAAAACGACTAGAGTATTGGTCGCTACTGACATTGCCGCTAGAGGAATTGATGTGGATAATTTAGCTTATGTAATCAATTTTGATATTCCGAATATTCCTGAAACTTATGTGCATAGAATTGGGCGTACAGGTAGGGCAGGAGCAAACGGAACGGCATTTTCTTTCTGTGATTCAGAAGAGAAAAACTTTTTAAGAGATATTCAAAAATTAATTGCCAAAAATATTCCAGTAATTGAAGACCATGATTTTAAAAAGAGTAATGTGGCTCCAATTCCAAGTCCAACGAAACCACATGTTTCTCAGAAAGTACAAGGTAAATCAGATGAAGTAAGTAATAAAAGTAAAAAAGTTTGGTTCAAGAAAAAGGCAGAAGCAAGATAGATTAGTGATTAATATCATTCATTGTAAAATGACGAATATCATTTTTTGTATCAAATCGTATTTTTTAGACTTCCAAGCACCAAAGTTTGTTAAATTTAGCATTTAGCTTTGCTTTTATGGGATTTATCCAAAAAACATGGAAATAGTACAAAAAAATACAGGACTTTATTAAGTAATAATTGTTTATTTCTAATAAATTGTTGTACTATGAAAAAACATTGAGTTCCTTTGTATTAGATTTAGACCAAAAATTTAATTTTTTGTGGTCGTCAATGAAATCGGAATACTCTTAAAGTTATACCAAGTTCATTGTCAGTAGATTACGTTGACATTTATAAGAAAAGACCAAAATAACCCAAATGTTTATAAACGCTATAGCAAGTTATTTGCCCGAACAAATTATTACCAATGCTTATTTTGAAGAATTAAATGGATTAACTGACGACTGGATTACCGAACGTACTGGCATTCGTCAACGTCGCAAAGCTTCAGCCGAAGAGAATACGCATACAATGGCCATTCAGGCAGTTGATAAAATTAAAGAAAGCTTACCTTATGATATTTCAGAAGTTGATTTAATTATTGGTGCTACTTATACTCCTTATGATAGTATTTTTACTTTAGCACACGCAATTCAACATCATATTAATGTTAGTGAAATTCCAGTTGTTACAATTTCCTCAGCTTGTTCTTCTTTATTAAATGCCATTGAAATCGTTCAAGGATATTTTGCTTTAGGCAAAGCTACTAAAGCATTAGTGGTAGCTTCCGAACATAATACAGCGTATAATAATGAAGATGATACCAAAGCTGGGCATCTTTGGGGAGATGGTGCTGTAGTACTTTCAATCTCAAAAGAAAGTTTCGGTGAAACCAATTGGGAAATTAAAGATTTATTGACAGGCGGAGCAGCAAATGTTGGTAAAGCATCTGAAAGTGTTAATTTAAAACTTGTCAAGAAAGGCTTAATTATGCCTTTTGGAAGAGATGTATTTATTAATGCTTGTACATACATGCCAAAGGCAAGTTTACAAATTTTAGAAAGAAATAACCTTACCATCAACGATATAGCCTATATCGCACCACACCAAGCTAACCTTAGAATTTCTAAAAACGTGGCTGGTACTTTAGGTGTTTCAGAAGATATTATGCTTTCTAATATTCAGTACTTAGGTAATACTGGTTGTGCGGGTTGTGCAATTGTGTTGGATGAACACAAAACAGAATTCAAAAAAGGAGAAAATATCATTGTGACTGTATTCGGTGGTGGTTATTCTTATGGAGCAATGTTGATTACGATTTAGATTTTAACAAGTATTCCTGTAATGTTTTAACTATTTTGCTTTAGGCTATAAGCCATAGGCAATAGGCAAAATGTTTGTTTTTCACGATATAATGCCTATTTGTTTTTGCATAAGTACTTCATAAAGACCTCAAATTTACTAATCCTAAATTTGAGGTCTTTTTATGCACTTTTAATTTTATTAATAAGTTTTTAATTAAATTTTAATAAGTTTTTAAGTATTTACAATACTTGAAACAAAGCTTTCGTTTCTTGATAAAATAAAACAAAAACTTTACAAGCAATGAAAACTTACCAAAACGCTCTTTGCATCATGGTAGCTACTACGATGGTGATTTTTACAGGTTGTACAGAAAAAAAGGCTGAAACAACTTTGGATGCTGAAGAATTCGCCGACAGTGTTTCTGCCAGTACGTTTCCTTCTGAAACGATTGCTTTTGAAAAAAGGAAGTTTATTAAAACAGGAGATTTGCGGTTTAAAGTAAAAAATGTACAGGAAGCAAGCAACAGCATCGAAGACATTGTGGAGAAGTACGATGGTTTCATTACGCATTCAGAATTGAGTTCAAACACGACTCACGTAAATGAAGTTGAGATTAGCGAAGATTCTATTTTGCTGAACAAAGCTTATGAAGTAAGTAACAAAATTACCTTGCGGATTCCGAACCAAAATTTCGACAAAGTATTAAGGGAAATTCAACCTGTAATGACTTTCCTCGAATATAAAAAAGTATCTGCCGACGATGTAAGTTTGAATTTATTAGCAAGTGATTTACGCAAAAAACGTTTTTCAGAATTTGAAAATCGCTATAAAAAAGAAATTGCTACCAAAGGGAAAAAATTAGCAGAAACGGCTAATTCAGAAGAAAAACTCTTTGATTATCAAACCCAAGCCGACATGAATAAAGTAGAAACGCTCAATATCAAAGACCAAGTAAATTATAGTACTTTGGAGATTGAAGTATTTCAACCAATAACTAATATGATTGAATTACAGCCCAATATGGATAATGACTTTGCTTATCAACCACATTTTTTAAAAAGAATTTGGCAGAGTTTCAGAACAGGCTGGTTTGTATTTGAAGAAGTATTGGTTTTTATTACCAAATTTTGGATGCTGATTTTACTCCTTTCAGGTGGATTTTGGCTGTATAAAGTGTATTTTAAAACTTCAAAAGTTTAAGTTTTCAGGATTTTTTAAATCATTACTGAAAATAAGAATAGCGACCCAATGTAAAATTAGGTCGCTATTCTTTTTAAGAATCATTGTTCAAACATTAGAAATGAACTGATTTCTTACCAACCCGGATTTTGTTGATTTTTCAACGTAGGGTTATTGTTGATTTCTTCAATTGGCAATGGCCATACAAATCTAAAGTTTTCATAAGGAATTGCCGCTAACATCGTGTAAGTTGTTGCAGGATTGTTAGTATATAAATTGGTAAAGGTCAATGTTTGGCTTGCTTTTGAAGGGATACCTTTCGTTCCAAACACTGTATCTTTTCCAAGGCGGTGAATATCCAACCATCTCATACCTTCAGCTAAGAATTCAATTCTACGTTCGTTCAAAATAGCTTGAACTAATTGCTGACTGCTTGTAAAACTTGCAGCCGTATAACGACCTGTTCCTTCTGGCACAGCACGGTTTCTAACGGCATTCAATAAAGCTAAGGCTCTGGTATCAACTGTCGAACTTGAACGTGCTAAAGCTTCAGCAGCATTCAATAATACTTCGGCATAACGGATAATTGGAGCGTTGTCGGTACGTGACGTAGCATCAGCATATTTTTTACTAAACATAGCACCACGCCCCGGAGAAGTAGCACCATCTTGCTGAACCATAGCAGAAGACTTACGGAAGTCGTCAGCAGGGAAAAACGGCTGATTCCAAATAAGAGGGCTGATACCCACAATACCACGTCCACCAGTGATAGAAGCACTATACATTGTTGGAGCAGCACCATTCACACTAGCGTTATCTACGTCATTATTTTCAATAGAGAAAATAGACTCCACATTGTTTTTGTTAGCAGTACCAAAAGGACCCATTGGCGTAGCCGTCAATTGGTAATTTCCTACTGGACTTACTAAATTTCCCGAAGTTGGAATCAATTTATTAGCCTCTTCGATAACCTTCGCCCAGTTGTTTTGATGCAAACGGATTCTTGTTTTCAAGGCAATAACTGCCCCTTTCGTAGCACGAGTAATAGCATTACGAGAACGAGTAGCAGGCAAATTAGCTTCTGCGAAGTCTAAATCTGCTAAAATTTTATCATAACATTCAGCTACTGTATTACGTCCTTGCTTGCTGGCTTCGTCCACAGAAACACCAGTACTTGTACCAATAGGCTGTTCACGGTAAGGAATACCACTGGCTACGGCAGTTGGATTGTCGCTGTAAGGACGAGCAAAATTCACTAACAAGTAAAAATGCCCCATTGCTCTTAGGAATCTTAATTCTGCTTCATAAGCATTTTTTACGGATTCTGTCAAAGAGGCACTTGTTTGAGCTTTACGAACCCCATCCATTACCACGTTTGCTCTGTTAATCATGGCATAAGCAGTTTGCCAAAAGAAACCATTATTAGGCGTTGTAGCATCATAAGTACCATTATAAGTAACAGCATAAAATGCCGCCACACTTACCATATCTTCTCCACGGCAGTCGCCTTGTTGTAAATGAGCAGCCCCAAACGGATACCCACGCACAGCACCACCCGCATAAAATCCAGACTGAGCTCCATCATATACCCCAGTCACAGCCAATTCAACTCTTTCAACTGTTTCATAAGCAGTTGTTTCCGAAAGGGCATCTATAGGCTGCAAATCTGTTACTTCGCAAGCCGCTCCAAACATCATTAATGTTCCAAGAGCGAATATTTTTTTATAAGATATAATTTTCATTGTATTTCTCCTTGAGTTAATGTTTGTTGAGACTAAAATCCTACGTTCAAGCCAAAAGTAAGTATTCTGAACTGAGGGTTAGTGTTGTAGTCGATACCAAATGTTTGGTTGACATCTCCGTTACTGTTCAATTCAGGGTCTAAACCTTTATAGCTCGTGAAAGTAAAGGCATTTTGTACTTGCCCATAAATACGAACACTATTAATACCAATGTTAGCACGTGTAATAATGCTCTTTGGTAGTGTATAACCTAAAATAATGTTTTGAATTCTGATAAAGTCACCTTTTTCAACAAATCTGGTAGTTGCATTTCCGTTTAAGTTGATGATGTTACCATTGTTTAAAACCATTTTAGGAACATCTGTAATTTGTCCTTCGGTAGTCCAACGATTCAAGATTTCAGTACCATTGTTGTTGAAATCTTGGTTCAATAAAGTTTCTTGACGAGTAATGTTCATAATTTTGTTACCACCAGAGAAACGAGTAAATATCTCTAAATCAAAGCCTTTGTATTTGAAGCTATTCGTAACACTACCAAACCAGGTAGGGTTTGTGTTGCCTAATACTCTTCTGTCGCCACCGTCAGCTACGTCTCCCGAAAGAAGAGACGCTCCTGTTGTGTTAGTAGTAACACTTGGGTTGGCAGCATCATAGAATGAATAAACCCCTGTGTTTGCATTTCTTTGTACAATTCTACCATCGCCTTTTACAAACAATGGGAAACCATTTGCTGGATTTACACCCGCAGTTTCATAACCATACAAAGCAGCTACTGGCTGACCAACTGTAATAATATGATATGATGAAGGGAAAATTGGTTGGTCTTTTCCGTCAATACCTTTATTCAATGCAGTTACTTTATTTTCCTGTGTTGAATAATTCATGTTTACATCCCAAGAGAAGTCACCTTTCTTGATAGCTTCAATAGAAAGATTAAATTCCAACCCTTTGTTGTACATCGCACCTACGTTTTTAGAAATAGAGTTGTTAGGTACACCCAAAGAAGGAGCTGTTGGAGCAGCCAAAATCAAATCAGTAATATCATTTTTATAATATTCTGCCGAGAAAATAATCTTGTTATCTAAAAATCCTAAGTCAACACCGTAGTTAGATTGTGTACTTGATTCCCATTTCAAGGCAGCGTTTCCAGCTTGTGTAAAACCAATACCATTTTGCGAACCGTACTGAGCTGTTCCGAATAAACCTAAGTAAGGGAAGTTACCAATGTTTACGTTACCTACTTGTGCATAGCTACCTCTCAATTTGATGTCATTGATTACTTTAGCGATGCTTGAGTTTTTATAGAAATCTTCGTTAGAAAGCTTGTAAGCCAAAGAACCACCAAAGAAATTACCTCTTCTACTTGCTTCTGGTAAAGCAGAAATACCATCGTTACGAGCCGAGAATGTCATAAAATACTTGTTGTCGTAATCGTATTGCAAACGACCAAAATATGAATCAAAACCAGCAGAAGCTCCTCCACCTGTTACAGTTGGCACAGAGAAACTACCTGAAATGATGTTTTCTTCTTGGAAGAATCTGTCAGAGAAATTAGCTGCTTGAGCTGTGAAAGAAGAGATAGTTTGTTTTTGGTATTCTGTACCTACGGTTAAATCAATAGAATTTTTTCCAAATTCTGTCGAATAATTAGCCGTATTTTGCCAGTTCCATCTGGTTACGTTTCTTGAAGTTTGCGAAACGACACCATTTGAACCACGACCATCGCCATGTCTTGGGTCAGTAGATTGAAAACTACGTACATCAGTATAGTCAATACCAATCATTGATTTCAAAGTTAGACCTTTGAATGGTGTCACTTGTAAATAAGAAGTAGATAACACACGTCCGATTTGTGCATTGAATTTGTTATTGGCAAGTACAAAAGCAATGTTGGTATAGTTGTTATCAATGTTTCTTGTATTTGCACCTTGTCCTAACACAGCACCATCTGGCGAAATATTATAACCGGTAGGATTGGTTTCACTGTAAATCGGTACGTTAGGGAATAATCTTGCCGCACCTGTTAAGTTTCCAGATAAAGCGTTAGTACCTGTGTTCAAACCTGTATTTTCAGTTCTGGTTACTTGAAGTTTAGTACCTACCGATACGTACTTATTAAAGCTATGGTCAATATTTGAAGTGAAGTTATAACGCTTCTGACCGTTGGCAGTAATTGCACCTTCTTGTTTGTTATAGCCCAATGAGAAGTAATAATTCGTTTTTTCAACGCCCCCACTAAAACTCATGTTATAGCCTTGCGTAATACCTTGACGTAAAATGATACTTTGCCAGTCGGTATTTGTACCATTAGCATCCAAGAATGCTTGGTTTGTACCACCTGCATTTTTCAATTTTTCGTTAGCAATTGTTACGAATTGGTTGGCATCTAACAAACTTAATCTATTGATTGCATTGGTTGTACCATACTGCATACTCAAGTTCACTTTTAAAGGAGTGCCTTTTTTTCCTTTTTTAGTAGTCACTAAAATAACGCCATTCGTAGCTCTTGAACCATAAATCGCAGTAGCAGCACCATCTTTTAGAATTTCCATCGACTCAATATCCGCAGGGTTGATGTCCGCAAGCGGGTTGGTCGGTGTAGCCGCACTTTGGTTTCCGTCAATGGCTGGAACTCCGTCAACTACGATAAGTGGCGAACCACCAGAAGTAATAGAGTTTGTACCACGAATACGAATACGAGGAGCTTGTCCAATAATACCGCTACCAACTGTTACTTGTACCCCCGAAGCTCTACCAGCTAACTGCTGGTCAAAGCTGGCTGTGTTTAAGTCAGTAATATCTTTCCCTGATATACTTGAAATAGAAGACGTAAGCTTTGATTTTTTTTGTACCCCGTAACCAATCACCACCACTTCATCTAAGTCAGAAATAGAAGACTTTAAAGAAACATTAATTTGAGATTGATTACTCACCAATACTTCTTTCTTTTCAAATCCTACAAAAGAGAATACAAGTACTGAATTTGGCGAAGCATTAATCTTGAAAGTACCGTTGGCAAATGAGGTTACACCTTTACTGGTACCTTTCACGATAATACTTACTCCAGGAAGTGCTGAGCCGTCTTCTGCTGAAGAAACCTTACCTGTAATGATTCTATCTTGAGCTTTAACGCTTAGTTGAAGCAAAAGAAGAAACACAAAACTAATAAGTAGTAGTTTTTTGTTCATTTTTGTTTAGTTTATGATGTTATTTATGAAAACAAAATAGTTGATATGCAATCATAATATTGCTATAACAACTTTTATTATAGCGTTTAAACGTTAAAAATTAATATATAGTTTACACAATCGTAAAAAAAAATTTTTATTTTGTAGATGAAACGATTGGGTAAGCTTAATTTGGTTTTAGCAAAGAAGGAATACAGCATGAAAACACAGGTTTTCTACTTATGTTTTGAAAAAACAAATAAGTATAACTTGTTACAGATTGTACTTTATGTATTTTTTTGGATACAAAAATACGATTGAAGCCACTGGAAATTTGGGAGTAAATGATTTTAATAGTAGATTCATTCAAATTTCATCTTTAAAATCAAACTATTCAATGAAAAAGATAATCATGCCTGCGGCATTGTTGATGCTTTCTCTTTCAACATCATTTGCTCAAACGAATACATTAAAATCCAAAATTTCTCAAAAAGCAGAATCACTTGAATCAAAAGTGGTTGCTTGGCGAAGAGATTTTCACGAAAACCCTGAACTCGGAAACCGTGAATTTAAAACGGCTGAAAAAATAGCAGCTCATTTAAGAGCTTTAGGTATTGAAGTTAAAACTGGCGTAGGTAAAACGGGTGTTGTTGGTCTTTTAAAAGGCGGAAAACCTGGTCCGGTAGTAGCGCTTCGTGCAGATATGGACGGACTTCCCGTGAAAGAACGTGTGAATATTCCTTTTGCTTCTAAAGCTACAGGCGAATACAACGGACAACCTGTAAGTATTATGCACGCCTGCGGACACGATACTCACGTAGCAATTCTGATGGGAACTGCCGAAATTTTGGCTTCTATGAAAAATGAGTTGAAAGGTACGGTGAAATTTATTTTTCAACCTGCCGAAGAAGGAGCGCCAGAGGGAGAGGAAGGAGGAGCTGCTTTGATGATAAAAGAAGGCGTGTTAGAAAACCCCAAAGTAGATGCTATTTTTGGTTTGCATATCAACGCTCAAACAGAAATTGGCAAAATAAAATACCGTCCGGGTGGTACGATGGCGAGTTCTGATTGGTTTAAAATTAAAATCAAAGGAAAGCAATCGCATGGAGCTTATCCGTGGTCAAGTATCGACCCAATCGTTACGGCTTCACAAGTAATTATGGGATTGCAAACTATCGTCAGTAGAAATGCTCCTGTAACAGAATCTGCTGCGGTTGTAACTGTTGGACAAATTAACGGTGGTGTAAGAAGTAATATCATTCCAGAAGAAGTAAATATGAATGGAACGATTCGTGCTTTGGATACTAGCGTACAAGATATGATTCATGCAAGAATATCTCAAATTGCTACAAACATTGCAGAAAGTGCTGGTGCAACTGCTGAAGTGAATATTACTAGAATGTGTCCTGTTACTTATAACGACATTCCTTTGATGGAGAAAATGGTGCCAACTTTGGAAGGAGTAGCTGGTAAAGAAAATGTTGCTATCACAGCAGCAGTAACTGGTGCAGAAGATTTTGCTTTCTATCAGCAAAAAGTACCGGGAGTTTTCTTCTTCTTGGGCGGAGCTCCAAAAGGAAAACCCGTTTCAGAAACAGCACCACACCACACACCAGATTTTTATATCGACGAAGGTGGTTTTGTATTAGGCATGAAATCAATGGCTAGTTTGGTGGTGGATTACATGGATATGAATACTGGAAAGAGTAGTGTAGGAAAATAAAATGGCTTTCGGATGTCGGGTTTCAGATGTCGGATTTATAAAATCCATTTGCTGAAATCTGACATCCGAAATCTGACATCCACAATCCCAAATTATTTTTCAGCATTTACTTTCAGCACCAATTTATAAACCACAGCAGGTAAATAACGTTTTAAATACACACCCATTACTTCGTACCAACCTCCGATATATACTTCTTTTTGATTCGCTTTTACGGCTTTTACAATCTTTTCGGCACAGCGTTCGGCACTCATGCCACGACTTTGGTTTTTATCCATTTTCCCATGCACATTTCCATTGCCATCCAATGCGTTTAAAGAAATGGGCGTGTTGATATACCCCGGACAAATGACCGTTACTTGTATGTTTTCCTGCCAAACTTCTGCTCTTAATGAATCAAAAAAGGCAATCATAGCGTGTTTGGCGGCACAATAGCCACTTCTCAGAGGCGTTCCGATTTTTCCTGCAACGCTACTAATCGCTACAAAATGTCCTGTTTTTCTTTCGCTAAAATGGGGAAGAATTGCCTGAGTAAATGCCACAGTACTGAAAAAATCCAGTTCCATAATGTCTCGATAGACTTTAAAATCAGTATCTTTTACTAATGAACGCTGAGTAATGCCTGCATTTTGAACTACTACATCAATTTGTCCAAAGTGTTCCAAGACCGTTTTTACTTTCTCTGGAAATACGTCAAAATTCAACATATCCATTGGCAAGACTAATACTTTATCAGCACCAAGTCCAGTAGCGTTGGCTACTCTTTGTAATTCCATTTCACGCCTTGCCGAAAGTACCAATTTTGCTCCTTCTTTGGCGAACTGATACGAAAGAGCTTCGCCAATGCCCGACGAAGCTCCTGTAATCCAGACTATTTTGTTTTGGAAATTATTCATGGTAAGGTAAATCTTCTGGACGTTTGCAGGCTGTTACTACAAAACCGGGAAAATTGATTAAATCGGAAACGAAATTATCATCAATACTTAACGCATATTTCCGATGCGATAATAAAACGGTAGGAATATGTTCTCTATCTTCTTGATTACAAGTAAGTTTCTTTTCTACTTTTTTGGTAAAATGAACTTGTTGAAAATCTTTAATGGCTTGATTCTTAATAAAAACTAAGCGTCCTTGTTTTTGAAGTCGCCCGATGATAGCAATGATATTTTGCCCTTCTTTTACATTTTGGTTAGAACGATTGTACTCGTTCAGCAGTTTTTGTGAAACAACCAAATGAGCATTTATATCTATTTCACCTTCTTTGATTTCGGTGTGCTTGATAAGCCAATCTCTTAATTTTATATAGGCTGGGTCGGCAGGATTTTTAAAACGACTGGCAATATTGTTATCAATAAAAATATCTTTTTTCATCTGATTATAATGTTCAGTTATTTTTAAAGGTATCAGATGGAACGCCTAAAAATACCTTTGTGTGTCAAACTTTTTGGCTTTGGCGTTTCATTGTGCAGAGGCAAATAAAGCTATATCCATTACATCCATTTCATAAGTATCAAAAAATCCTTGCGGAGCATTTTTGATTTGTCCGTCCGTTGTTAGTTCAATAGGATAAGTAGTTGTTTTATCGCCATCGTTTTCCATGTAATACAATTTCACATCTTCGGGTTGTAGTTCTCCTTTTACAATCAAAAGGCGAAGGCGATTGATTAAGTACTCCGAATGTGTTTCTACAATATATTGCTTCTCGGTTTCTTTAACCTGTTTTGCAAAATAATCTCCCAAAGTAGCCTGAATTTTAGGATGCAAATGTATCTCTGGCTGGGAAACGGCTAAACAAGATTGACTATTTAATTGTAAATCAGCCACAATAATGGGAAGAAACTGACTAATTCCAAAACCAACATCTGTTAAAGAAGCTAATGTGCTATTTTCGTTTACTTTCACGTTTAGTTCAAATCTTCCACCTTTCATCTTATTAGATTCAATGGAATGAATCAGTCCTAAATTGCTAATAGCTTTGAGCAATTGTTGAAATTCATTATTATTATTAGATTCTTCCCATTCGATAATTTGGTCAATATAACCTTCACCGTTTACACCTATTTTGCTTGCTGTGGGTTTGCGGTAATAAGTACGTTCAGGTGGAAGACGAAATGACCCCATATAATTGAAAAATCTATCTATTTCATAATCAACCTCGAAATTTGAGTTGTCAGAACCATTCATGCTTCTATTAAAAGAATCTTTGTATTTAATCACAACCTCGGAGGTAGTTTTACGTAGAATTTCATAATTTCCTTCTTTTAATATGTCATATTTACCATTGTAATCACGCCAAATTTTTTGATATTCCGTAGAAGATAAGCTTTCATATTTTTTTTTGGTAATATTCTTCCATTCCTGAAATTCCTTAAGTGTGAATGTTAGCTCAATATAAGCTAAATCATCTTTGTCTCTTATTACGAATTTTTCCCTATTTCTGAACTCATATAGTTCAGGTTGTTCTGTTCTTTCATTCTGTTTCCACTTTGTAGAATAATAATTATTTTCAAACTCTATGTCAACTGTAAATACATTTTCATCAGTCTTCTTTCTGATAACATCATCGTATCCTCCCATATTTACAAAATGACCATTAAGTGCAAAATAGAGTGGAAAGTAATTACTTTGCATGATTCCCAACAAAGCATTAATCAAAGAACTTTTGCCACTGCTGTTTGCACCTGTGAGTAAAGTGATTTTCCCAAAGTCTATATCTACTTGCTCAAAGCATTTGAATTCTTTTAATGAAAGCGATTTTATTAACATTCCTTTAGAGTTTTTCTTTATTCAAAAGTAAATAGAATTCCCTCTAAAACAAACAAATCTCCCTTTCAGAGGAAAAGGAGATTTGTAAAAATATTTTAAAAAAATGAAAGAAGAAATAATCAAATATGTCGTTCCTACGGAACTTGAGTTGCGGTATTCACATTTTTCTACCGATATTCAACTCCTACGGAGCTATTTTATGGCATAAAAGTCAAGCATAAAAAAGGACTTCTACTTCTAAACCTACCAATCAAACAACTCCTAATTCCGCATTCAAAACTCCTCACTCATAGATTTCCATCAAATTCAACATAAAGGCATACTCCAACGCCACATCATGGAAGCGTTTGAATCTGCCTGATGCTCCGCCATGACCAGCTTCCATGTCGATATGGAAAAGTAAAAGATTATTGTTGGTTTTCAAGGCACGAAGTTTAGCTACCCATTTGGCTGGCTCGAAATACTGTACTTGCGAATCGTGTAAACCTGTGGTGACTAACATATTTGGATAGTCTTTTGCTTCCACATTATCCACGGGCGAGTACGATTTCATGTATTCGTAATACTCTTTTTGTTTAGGATTTCCCCATTCTTCCCATTCGCCAGTGGTCAAAGGAATACTTTCGTCGAGCATGGTTGTTACCACATCTACGAATGGCACAGCCGCCAAAACACCTTTGTATAAATCAGGACGCATATTGGTTACTGCACCCATCAATAAGCCACCTGCCGAACCGCCATTGGCGAAAAGTTTATCTTTTGAAGTCCATTTTTCTTGAATTAAGTATTCTGAAACATCAATAAAATCATGGAAAGTATTTAACTTTTTCAGCAATTTACCATCTTCGTACCATTGTCTGCCCATTTCTTGTCCACCACGAATATGGGCAATGGCAAAAGCAAAACCACGATTCAATAAAGTTAATCTTGCTGCCGAAAAGTAAGGGTCAATCGAATACCCATAAGAACCATAAGCATATTGAAGTAAAGGTTGCGAGCCATCTCTTTTGAAACCTTTTTTGTAAACAATTGAAATCGGCACTTTTACGCCATCACGAGCGGTAGCAAAAAGGCGTTCGCTGATATAATCTTCTTTGTTGAATTCGCCCAAAACAGTTTGCTCTTTCATGAGCGTTTTGTCTTGCGTATCCATATTATAATCAAATACTGAACTCGGCGTAGAAAGTGAAGTATAAGAGTAGCGAAGAATGTTGGTATCAAAATCAGGATTTGAAGATACGCCAGTATCATAAGCCGTTTCGTCAAACTGAATATAATGCTCCGCTTTTGTACTTTGGTTAATAATTCGGATGTGCATTAAAGCCTTACTTCTTTCTTGCAACACCAAATGGTTTCTAAAAACCTCCATACTATCCAAATAAGTATCCTCACGATGTGGAATTACCTCTTTCCATTTTGTCATGTCAGTACTTTCGGCTTCATTTACTTCCATCAATTTAAAATTGGTGGCGTCTTGAGCGTTAGTTCTGATATAAAATTTATCATCAAAATGTTCGATGGCATATTCTAAACCTTCTTCTCGTGGATAAAAAGGAGTAAATTCACCAGTAGGATTTGAAGCATCTAACAAACGATATTCCGTAGAAACGCCATTTTGTTCAGAAACTGAAATGATGTATTTTTTAGATTTCATCCTGCCCAAACCCATATAAAATTGTGGATCTTCTTCAGTATAAACTAATACATCTTCAGCAGTATCCGTACCAATTACATGACGAAATACTTTTGATGCCAACAAAGTTTGTTGGTCACGCACCATGTAGAAAATCGTTTTATTATCTGTCGCCCAAGCGTAAGCACCGCCTTCTGTATTTTCAATTTCATCAGGTAAAATTTCGCCAGTACTTAGGTTGATGAATTTCAAAGTATAATTTCTTCGACTGATGGTATCTACACCATAGGCTAAAATCTGTTCATTATCAGAAACCTCATAGCCACCAATGCTAAAATAAGCATGATTTTTTGCCATTTCGTTTCCATCCAACATAATCTCTTCTTCGGCTTCCAAAGTACCTTTTTTACGACAGTACAAAGGATATTCTCCTCCTTCAATATATCTTGAATAGTAATAATAATTACCGTCTTTTACAGGAACAGACTCATCATTTTCTTTGATTCTGCCTTTCATTTCGTGGAACAGCGCTTCCTGCAAAGCTTTTGTTGGCGCCATTACTGCATCAGTATAAGCGTTTTCAGCTTCGAGGTATTGTATTACATCTGGATTTTCAGGGTCGTTTAACCAATAATAATTATCTTGACGAGTATCGCCGTGGAGAGTCATTGGATGTGGCTTTATCGCCGCCACGGGAGCTTGCATAACATCTGGATTCATACTATTCATTTTAGAAGGGTATTAAGTACTAATGCAGAATTGTGAGTTGCGAATTATGAATTTAAAATTTTCATTTTCAGATACTTACATTTTATATTAATTGAAATTAATATTGCACGAATACTTAGATTGTCTTTTGGAAGGCTATATCCATCTTCAAAGTTAAGTTTTTCAAAGAGAAAAGCATTTTAAAAACCTGCATTTTGCCTTTTTAATTCAATATTAGGGTTTTTAGGGAAAATATTGGATAAATACTCATGGCATGACTTTTAATTACTCTGGGAAAATGGACAAGTCTTTGGCAGTCATGCCATGAGTGATAAAAGAAGCTTAAAAATATCACATAATAAATTTTTGGAAGAAAGGTTTGCTTAGGAGTTTAGTGTTAGTCTTTAATTTGATACTTTAGGGTTTGAAAGATGATTGATTTTAACAATACAAAAATTACTTTGAATACTTTCAAATACTCGAAGTTATAACCAATTTTATGGACGATACATTTAACAACCTAAAAGTAACAGACAGACAATCTTTTATTAAATTTCTCGACTTATTACAGAAGGACTTTATTGACAATCCTGAAAGTTGGGAAAACAAAAATTTGCCAGACTTCTTGGAAGCGTTAAGTTCATACACAGAAGAGATTCAAGGTTATTACGACAATATGAAACTAAAAGTAAATGCTGACAAGCCTGACTGGTCAACATTTGCTGACATTTTTAAAGGTGCAAGAATTTATGAGTAGCGACTATCCTAATCCGTGGAACTTCTCAAATATTGATAAGAATCTACTATCACCAAATGGAAAATATAAAATTGAATTTGGTGAACTTTATGAAATGGCAATGGGGGCACCAATTGCAGGAGAATGTTATCTGATTTTTGATGACAAAAAAATAAAGATAAATGAATGGACAGGCGGTCCCGTTATCTGGAACGAAACAAGTGGCAAAATTGCCTTGCCTATTTGGACAAAAAACAGAAATCAAAAAATATCAATAGTTGATATTAATAATTTAACGATTACGACCTATAAAAAGGAATTTAGAGTATTACATTTTAATAAATTTGAAGAGAATAAACTATCTGGAATTGACAGCCCATTTTATATGACAACAAAATTGAACTTTGACATTAATAAGGAAGAAGTAGAAACAATTAAACAAATTAAATACAAGACCTCAGAGTGAATGTATGACCCCCTTCGGGGTCGAACAATGTTTATTGTCATTTGAATTAGCTATAAACCTTTAAATATAACAGACTATGCAATCAAACATTCTCAGACTAACAATAGTGGTAATAGCTTTGTTAATTTCAAGTAGCTCTAGTAAAAATGATTTAAAAAATCAAATTACTATAAAAATCAATTCAATAGACAGCGAAACTAAGCAGTTGAGAATTAATAGGTTTGATAGTGTCGAAGTTAGAAAGGAAGGTATTGGCTATTTGATGAAGACCTTTAATACAGTAGGCAAATATGTTACTGACTCTACGGGTTCCGTTAAAATTAAAATAGATTGTAGAGAGGTATATCAGATAAGGGTCTATGGATTACATGCTTATGGTGGAGATAATTTTGAAAAAGAAGAGTTGAAAGATGGACAAAAAGTAAATATAGAAGTTGTGCCTAACCAGATATATTAGGCAAAGCTTCACACTCGAAACTTGTTAAAATAGCGAAAAGTAAGAAAATAGAAGAATACACAAATTCACAGATTAAGCCTACAATAATCCTGAAAGGATTACAGGTTTATAGAAAAAAGGAAAATGATGTGACAGTAGCTGTTTTCCAGTCCGAGAGATTAAGCATCCCGATTTAGGGATTTTGCTTCCTGACGAAGGGATTTCGCTTCCCTACTGAGAGATTAAGCTTACCGACTGAGGGATTTTGCTTCCTGACTGAGGGATTTTGCTTCCTGACTGAGGGATTTTGCTTCCTGACTGAGGGATTTTGCTTCCTGACTAAGGGATTTTGCTTCCTTGTCACATCCTAAAAAAGCTTGACAGTTTTAGGGATTAAAACTGAATTAATTGTCAAGCTTTTTTTATTGTATTACCAAGATTACAACATTTATTTTTTATTCCTAAATGTATTTTAATCTTTTGTGTTAATACTGGTTCTTTTGCTAGGTTGGGCTTCTATTCCTATTCATTTTTTTGTGTTTTGTCTTATTCCTACTTGATGTTAAATGTTGATTCTTACTCCTATTTTTGCTTACTCTTACAGAGTTTATTACTACATATTACTCGGTTTGATTTGGCTAAAACTGTTATGAATGACATGGGGGTTTACCTGATTTTCTTGCGACTTTTCTTGCGTTTTTATCGCTTCATCAGGGACTTTCTCTGCTGAGGTTTTAGTTCCTTTCTTTTGAATATTTCGCTTCTTCCATCGCTTGATTAATACACCCTTTTGTTCATGAGCGACCACTGGTGTCAGCCTGTCACAACTATCGTGCGTCCTTAGTTCATTATAGCTTTTGATGGCTCTATCAACGGCTACTTGAGCTGTTTGATGACTCTCAAAGGTTGGGAGTGTTCACTGAACTGTGTCAGTTGATTTATTGAGTTAGGGGGCTAGCCCCCTAACTCAATAAATCAACTTGTGAAATTCTATCTTCAAATG
>NZ_JACHKT010000018.1 GCF_014204325.1 Arcicella rosea | reverse complement strand
TCTAAAATCTTATGTAGTTGTATTTGCATATCTTATATGTTTTGAATACAAAAATATACATTAAAAGTCATCAGCCTAATTTAAGGATTGAGCCTTTTTTTTTTAATACAGGGTTTTAATTTAGTTCTAAATTTTATAAAATCTGACATCTGATAGCTGAAATCCGAAATCCAAAAACGAACTACTCAACCGAATAAGCTAACACTTTGTTTTTCAAGAAAGTTGGAATTAGTATTAATTTTCTACTTGGGATATATTCAAAATCAGCCGTGTTTACTTTTGCATCCACAAAATCAAGGAGTAATTGCGTTTTCCCTTCTGTGTTGATGTGCCAAACTTTTCCTCTCCATTCAGAGGCGAAATAACCTTTTTTGCCATCTGTTAAAATGCCATCAATACCGCCCATTCCTTCTGCAATGGTTGAAAACTGTTGAGATTGTAAATCATAAGCCAAAATTTTACCATCGCCATTGCCAACAATCAATTTACCATTTTCAAAGAATACTCCATTCGGGCTTTTGAGCGGAGTTCCTTCAACTACTTTTACAATTTGTCCTTTATCTAATTTCCAAAGTCTGTCCGAACGCATATCAGTGAAATACACAATTTTATTTTTGGTATCTACACTTACATCATTCAAGAATTTTGCATCAGGTACTTCGTATTTATGTAATACTTTCCCCGTTTTTGGGTCAATTTCTATTAATTTAAAAATTTCAGCAACGTAAAGTTTACCATCTAAAAAGCCCATTCCTTTGGTAGAATGTAGATTTTCGCTCAGTTTTAATTGAGTGATTTTTCCATCCAAATCAATTTTAGCGATAAAGCTTTTTTCATTAGTAGCTGCTGGGCCGCCATTGATGCAGGATACAAAAACAGTTTTAGATTTAGGCTCGAATAAGATAGATTCGGGGGTGGTAAGTGTTGTGTCTGTTTCCCAGACTTTTTTTAAGGTTACTTGCGAGAAAGAGTAATTTGAAGAAAGTACTAACGCAAACAAAGCTGCGATTTTAAATGATTTTTTCATTAGTTTTTAGATTTAAAATACGAATGCTCAAACAATTTATTCATAAATAAAAGTAGTGTTTTATCCTGATTTTCTTGTCTTTTTTTAGATGTACAGGGCGAAAATTCTGCTATAACGTCAATTTAATCCTGTTGACTTTGTAGAAATCACTTTAAGAATTACACAATCCATAAATAATCTTCCTCAAAGGTGATTTTATTTTCCTCAATTCAAAAATGTTTTTCCGCTGAGGCGATTTTATTTTCCTCAATTCAAAAATATTTTTCCTCGGAAGCATTTTCATTTTCCGCAAGGACAAAAAAATAGCGAAAACACATCTATCTCCATAAGATTTGATGTATTTCCGCTAAGAAAATGATGATTTATGTTTATCACCAATCAGGCGTTACTCCTCCACGAACTCTTGAATTTAGTGAAATTCTGATGCCAAATTGTGTATTTTGAAACTTGGTGAAATCTTTGTTTGGCAAACCTCTGTTATTATATGCAAAAACAGCCTCAACTCTTAGTATGCGTAATATTCCGTCGATTCCATAACCTACTTCTACATTATGAATATCTCTATTAGCTGTATAAAGATAGTTGGCAAAAAGTTCTTCACGAATACCTTTGTTACGGATTCTAGTTGATTGCGTTAAGGCGAATTTTCTGAGTCCGACCATTGTCATGATGTCGATGTATGAGCCATTGGTTGAAAAGTAAAATGGGTCAATCAGCTTTTTACTTACACCCCAAATATAATTATCATAAAAACCAACCAAACGATGTGTGGTAAGTGCATCACCAATAGAAATCATGTTATTATTTCCGTTGAAGTGCTTATAATCTGCAAAGGTCATTTTGTTGGCACTTAAAAAAGTACCAGCTTGGGCGATATAATTAAAATTTGAATTGATGCCTAGCGGGAAGTTGTGTGTGATTCCCAATTCTATGGTGTGGAAATCCATTTCCGTACCAAATACTTTAGGAATCGCTCCACGATATTTAAAAGTAATCAAAGGTGATGAAGAAAAATCTACATAACGAATACTGTTACGGTATTGTTTTTTGAGCGTAGGGCGATAATTAATCTGGAAACTTGCTAAGAAAGCATCGTTATTTTGGAATTTTGTATTTGTAATTTCTTTGTTTTGAGGAAAATTTGGGGAGTATGAATCGCCAGCATAGTTAATCCAGTAATAATTGGTCGTGTTTTCTAAAGGATAACGCCTTGCCCATTCCAATGAAGTTTTGATACCAAAAGTATTTGAAAAACGGTCGTTATAAGAAAGATTGACAAAATCTTTTTCATAGATTTTGACGAAGTTTTTCTTGAGTAAAAGCGTTGAAAGAGAGTTTAAGTCTAAAGCAACAGGAGTATCTACATTGTATTGAGAAATGTATGAACCTCCTGAAACACTAAAATCTTCTCTTTGTGTTTTCCAACGAATTTTCACCATTCCCAAAGAACGATTCTGTGTTACTGAATAACGCCACGTTGGGTCAATTTCCCACCAATCATAACGGTTTCTACGATAGCGAAACAATGCACCAGTATTGTAAACAAATCCTTCGACGGTATTAAAGTTGAAATCTAAAACAGGAGATTTGTAATAGATTTCATAAGGATAATAGCCCCTTTTGGTGTTTCCCCAAAAGTATGACCGACTGAACAAGACACTTCCGACACCAAATTTTTGATTGGCTTGTCGATAAGTTGAAAACTCGTCAGGTTGTAATGGAAGTGAGTTTTTATTGTATGAACTAATCGGTAAGTCGGGAGTGAAAGCTTTAAAATCTGAATTGAGCTTCAACTCATACCAAACATTATCGTTTTGAATATCAGCTTCTGGAGCAATTTCAATTTTGTCATAACGTCTTAACCCAGAAGCAATGTTGGCATCACTCCATTGGTTTTTAAGGTTGGTACTCAGTGCAGACATTACTTGTTTGAATTGCTGAACCTCAAAATTACGTTCTTGAATATTGACGATTTCCTTGAATTCATCTTCATTAGGGCGAATTAATTCAGGAATTATTTTATGAATAATACTCTGATAATTCCGAACTTTAGCTTTGTAAGTATATTCGCCTTCAAAACCCATCAAAGTACCAGTGGCAGTAATTTGAAAATGTTCTGGCACCCATTGAGTATTAAATGGTATATATTTTACTTGTATTTGGTAGGAAATATTATAGTTTTTTACTTTTAATTCCACACTTTGTAGAAAAAAATCTACATCAGTTAGGGAAATAATACCACTAAATACTTTTTCGTCGTTATTGTTTTTAGGAATAACTTTTATTTGATGAATTTTTACTTGGTTGATGATTTCAGTACCTAAATATTCAAAATCATAATATTGGAAAGCCTTAGGCGAAAGTGGCGAAATGGCATTTGTTCCTAAAGTAGCTTTGTAAAAATTGGGATTTATGTATTTATCAGGACGTGCTTCAGTATGATAATTATTTCTTATAGCTTTGTTGATAAAATGATAAGTGTTATCAGCACTTACTGAGAATTGAGCAAAAGACTCAGATTGGTAAAGAAGATTTTCTTCGATACCTTCATTCTTCAAAATTGGTTTCCATAAGCCCGGAATTTGCGTCCACTTTGCAGCATTTTGGATAAATACTTCTGCTTGATAATTAACAAATGCTTTATCATGAAGCGGAGCAAGCTCAATTGCTTTTTGAATGATACTATTAGCATTTAAGTTTGAATCAGCATTGTTTTTTTGAAAAGCGAATGAATTATTATATAAATTGAAGGTCAAAAATATAAATAAAGCAATTATTTTTTTTATGAACATATTGATTGTTTTGTTTCTGAATCTAGTATAAGTTTCATAAAGTTTCAGTGTATGGTCATTAATGATTCAAACGGATAGAATCAATTAAAAATTATTGATAGAACAGATGTTGAGAATTATAAAAAAATGAACAGTAAATTTACAAACAAACTTTGGTACAATTATTTCTTATTGATAAATCTTAACTTTATTGTTGATATAAACCGCCTATCAATTATTTAGAATTTTTCTAAACAAAACAATTAATTTCGTTGTCATAACAATTAAAATGCGATTATTCCATTAATAAATCAATAAATATTACACATTCAAACAAGAAAAATATGCAATCCACTCAGTTAAGCCTTATTGTTAAGAAACTAACCGAGTTTTACGGTACTGATTTTGATAACTTTGCGTATCAATCACCACTTTCGAAGCAAACAACGTTTAAAGCAAACGAAATTGATGATTTTGTAAACGCACTTACTCAAGCAGCCCGTAAACAAAAATTCTTAGTAGTAGAAAACTATGCTAATGAGCAAGGTTTTAAAGAGCTTATTCAAGCGAATAACCACCCTGTAATTTTTTTTGATGAAAGCAAGGACGGCGTTAAAACCATTTTTGCAGGCAGACAACTTAAAAACAGCAAACCTTTTTTTTATCAGTTTGTAGATGATAAAGGGGTAGAAGAAATTGATGAAAATCAATCTTTCAATCCTGCAAAAGTCACTAATCAGGCAGATAGCACCAAAGATGGGAAAGTAAGATTTCTCGTTGTATATCCTTTGGAAAATATTGATGATACGCCTGTCCCTGAAGACCTAAGCCCAATGAAGCGTTTGTTCAGAATGCTAGGTGCAGAACGCAAAGACATTGGTTATATTTACATTTATGCCATCGTCGTCGGGATTATCAGCCTAACCTTGCCACTAGGAATTCAAGCAATTATCGGGCTAGTATCTGGTGGTATGGCCTTTAGCTCAGTATATGTCTTAATTACCATCGTAATTCTGGGGGTTACAATTACAGGCGTTTTACAGATTTACCAACAAACTTTGGTAGAAGTATTGCAAAGAAGAGTATTTGCCAAAGCTGCTTTTGAATTCACCTATCGTATTCCAAGAGTAAAGTCTGAAGACCTTCTAGGCTCTTATGCTCCTGAATTAATGAACCGTTTTTTTGATATTCTTAATGTTCAAAAAGCGCTTCCTAAAGTATTAATTGATATTACTGCCGCTCTTATTCAGATTCTCTTCGGTATTATTTTATTGTCGTTGTATCATCCTTACTTTATCGCATTTGGTTTTTTAACCATCGCTATCGTCACTTTTGTGGTGTATTTGAATGCTGCAAAAGGAATGGAAACTAGCTTGGCAGAATCTAAATACAAATACAAAGTAGCACAATGGTTAGAAGATATTGCCCGTACTTTATATGCTTTCAAGTCGGCTGGTTCTACTAATTTGCCAATGCAAAGAATGGATTATTTGGTGAATAACTATTTGAAATACAGAAAGAAACACTTTAAAGTATTGTTGATTTTGTATGGAAATGCCGTGTTTTTCAAGACTTTCATAACGGCAGTTTTATTGATTTTGGGTACTTCATTGGTTATTGACCGACAAATTTCATTGGGGCAATTTGTGGCGTCAGAAATCATCATCGTTTTGGTTGTGAACTCTGTAGAAAAACTAATTTCTGGGGCTGATACCGTTTTTGATTTATTAACGGCAGTCGAGAAAATGGGTTTAGTTACAGATTTACCGTTGGAACGTCAATCAGGATTAAATATTAATTTCCATGAGCAAAATGAAGGAATGGATATTAAATTGAAAGATTTGAGTTACCGTTATCCAGGCGAGAGTAAATATGTATTGAAAAAACTTAATTTGGATATAAAACCTAAAGAGAGTATTTGTATCACAGGAACGAACGGTTCTGGCAAAGAAACTTTACTGAAAATACTTTCGGCTATTTTTACTGATTTTGAAGGGGCAATTAATTATAATGGCATGTCAATCAGAGATGTAAAATTAGATTCAATCCGTGATAGTATCGAAAGAAACTTAGCTTTAGATGCCATTTTTGATGGGACACTGTTGGATAACATCGCAATGGGGCGGGCAAGTGTAAAGTACAGTGATGTGAAATGGGGATTAGATAATTTAAATTTAAGTGATTTCATCTCCGAACTTCCTGAAGGCTTAAATACTTCGATGATTGCTGGTGGAAAACGCTTTTCAGAAAGTTTTATTGCTAAAATTTCAGTGGCTAGATGTGTGGTTGAGAAACCTAAATTATTGATGATTACCGATATTTATCGTGAATTGCACAAAGCGGAACGTCTAAAAACAATTGCTTTTTTAACTGATAAATCTAATCCTTGGACACTCCTTACGATTTCAAACGATCCAATGGTGATGGCGGCTTGCGATAAAGTAATCGTTTTGAATGAAGGCGAAATAGTATTACAAGGGAAATATCAAGATTTAATCAAAGACATCAATTTTCAAGAAGCAATAGACTAAGATATGTTAAATTTATCAAAACAAAGTGTCAGTAAGCGAGTAAATGAGCAGTTTGAATTACATTCGCTCAATACGCTTCATACACCACGTTCGGCAGTAGTGCTAAAGCGTTGGCTGATGGCTATCGTGGTGATTTTATTAATGGTGCTATTTTTACCTTGGCAACAAAACGTAACTGGAAAAGGTGATATTTCTGCCTTTACACCCAAAGATAGACCTCAAAATATTCAGAATATTATTTCTGGAAGAATTGAAAAATGGTTGGTGAAAGAAGGTGATTTAGTACAACAAGGAGATACACTTTTGGTGATTTCTGAAACTAAAGACGATTACTTTGACCCAAATCTTCCAGCTCGTTTGCAAGATCAATTAACAGCTAAAAAAGCTGGATTAGATAGTTACCAAGCAAAGATTGTAGCCCTAGAACAACAAATTGTAGCGTTAGAACAAAATCAAAAATTCAGTTTACAAAAAGCTAAAAATAAAGTAAAGCAAGGAGTGTTAAAAGTAACCTCTGATAGTACAGATGTCATTGCTGAACAAGTTCAATTTAATATTGCACAAACTCGATATGATAGGGGCGAAGACCAATACAAAAATGGTGGTTTGGTTTCCTTGAGTGAGTTTGAGTCTCGTAAATTGAAATTGCAAGAAACAAGAGCTAAATTAGTTTCGACGCAAAATAAATTGGCAATTTCTCGTCAAGAATTAACTAATGCCCAAATTGAACTGAATTCAATTGGTGCTGAATATGCTGAAAAAATTGCGAAAGCTCAGTCAGATAAAAGTTCGGCATTATCTTCTTTGGCAGCTGGTCAGTATGAAATATCACAGTTGAGTAATAAAATTACCAATGTTGACATTCGCAGAAATCAATATTATATCAAAGCACCTCAAGAAGGTTATGTAGTTCGTGCCTTAAAAGCTGGTATTGGTGAAACTATCAAAGAAGGAGAATCTATTTGTACGCTTCAACCTTTTGCCCCTGAAATGGCAGTAGAATTATATGTAAAAGCGATGGACGTTCCTTTAATTACAGAAGGACGTGAAGTACGTTTACAATTTGAAGGTTGGCCTTCTTTAGTGTTTTCTGGTTGGCCTTCAACATCTGTTGGCACTTTTGGTGGTGTGGTGAAAGTAATTGATAGAATTGATAATGCCAAAGGCGAATATCGTTTATTAGTTATTCCCAAAATCCATAAAGGCGAACAAGATTGGCCAAAACAATTAAGAATGGGTTCTGGAGTAGCAGGTTGGGTAATGCTTGACGACGTACCAGTTTGGTATGAAATCTGGCGTCAATTAAATGCTTTTCCACCAACGTTAAAACAAGAGCCTGAGGGAGCTTTAAATCATAAAAAAGCCAAGTAAAATGAAACAATCAAAAATGAGTGGCGTTCATCAAACTGGACTTTTTAAAACGAAGGTTTTTTCAGTGCCACGATTTTACAACATATATTTCTTCCTACTTTTAACACTGTGTATTCCCAAAGCGAATGCACAGTCATCTTTTAGTTATGAAGATTTTAAAAGCTTAGTCCTAAAAAATCATCCAACCGTAAAACAAGCCAATTTGTATTTATCGGATGCTGATGCTGAAATCATGCAAGCAAAAGGTGCTTTCGACCCAAAGCTTTCATCAGATTTTGATAGAAAGGCTTTTAAAGGCGATGATTATTATAATCGCTGGAAAAATGCCTTGAAAATTCCAACTTGGACAGGTGTAGATTTCAAAGTTGGTTATGAACAAAGTTCAGGTAAAAAACTTTTGTCAGAAGAATCTTCCCGTTTGATGGTAGCAGGATTAAGCGTTCCAATCGGACAAGGGTTAGTGATTGATGCCAGAAGAAATACGTTAAAGCAAGCCAATTTAGCCAAAAATATTGCTGAAGCAGAACGTCAGAAACTTATCAATAAAACCATTTTATACGCTGCAAAAAGTTATTGGGAATGGTGGTTTAGCTATCAGCAATTACAATTTGTACGTGAAGGGTATGATTTGGCGAATCGAAGATTTGTGGGAACTCGTGAACGTTCGAGAGTAGGAGAACAAGCTACGATTGATTCCGTAGAAGCAAAAATTACTTTACAAGACCGTGAAGTTGCTTTGGAACAAGCTCAAGTAGATTTGCAAAATGCTCGTTTAGCGTTATCGAATTATTTGTGGGATGAAAAGGAAACGCCACTAGAATTACCAGAAAATGCTTTCCCGCCATTATCTGCCGTTCGTAAAGTTGATGAAACCACATTGCAAGGTTTGATTACTCAGGCAAAAGCACAACATCCTGAAATTCAGAAATATGATTTAAAAATTCAGCAATTGGGGATTGAAGAAAAGTTTAGAAAGGAAATGCTAAAGCCTACTTTCAACGCTAATTTCAATTTAATTGCCGATAGTTTTAGCTCAAATCCTGCTTATACTTACGAAAATTCTTTTTCAACGAATAACCATAAAGTCGGTTTTGAGTTTGTAATGCCACTTTTCTTGAGAAAAGAAAGAGGTAAATTACAGCAAATCAGAATCAAACAGCAAAGTACAGGTTTTGAACTGAATTTGGCTCGTCGTGAAATCATGAACGAAGTATATTCTGCTTACAACGAAGTGAGAAACTATGAACGTCAGCTACGCATACAGCAAGATGCCGCTAAAAATCAAGAACTTCTTACAAAAGCTGAACAGCGAAAATTTGATATTGGTGAAAGTACTTTATTTTTAATCAATACTCGTGAAAGTAAGTTGATTGATATGAAAATAAAAGTAGAATCATTGAAGAGTAAATACGAGAAAGCATTGGCAAATTTGGCTTACACAGCGGGTTTGACCGAGCTTTTGTAGTTTTTTTCTATAAATGAGTATGGATTGTTAATTTGTATTTGTCGTAAATTTTAGCTATCTTTTCAAAATTGAACATCAACGTTTGTTCGTTCTTCGTGCTGAAATACTTACTGAGAGCCAACAAGTTCAAGACAATACTTGTTAGACGAGCAAATTTTAAACAAATACAAATTGACATTTCAAGATTTCAACTTTGATTCAAAGCTATTAGAGGGCCTTGATTCAATGGGTTACAACAAACCAACTGCAATACAGGAACAAGCTATTCCGCTGATTCTCCAAAATAAAGATTTAATTGCCTGTGCTCAGACTGGAACAGGTAAAACTGCTGCTTTTTTATTGCCGACTTTGCATAAAATTATCAACACGCCTGAAAAACAAAGGCATCTCAATACGCTGATTATTTCTCCCACTCGTGAACTCGCCACTCAAATCGACCAACAAGTAGAAGGATTGGGTTATTTCACAGGAGTAAGCTCTATTTCTATTTATGGAGGTGGTGATGGTGCTGCATGGAATCAGCAGAAAAAGGCTTTAGAAGATGGTGCAGAAATTATCATTGCTACGCCTGGAAGACTTATTGCTTTGCTACAAATGGGGAAGATTAACTTTTCGCATTTAAAACATTTGATTTTAGACGAAGCCGACAGAATGTTGGATATGGGTTTTTACGATGATATTATCAAAATTATCAAGTATTTACCCGTTAATCGCCAAACGATTCTTTTCTCGGCGACGATGCCTCCCAAAATTAGATTGTTGGCAAATACTATTCTGAAAAATCCTGAAGAAGTAAATATTTCCATTTCAAAACCTTCTGAGGGTATTTCACAACAAGCGTATTTGGTGTATGATACACAGAAAATTAAATTGTTGACTCATCTTTTAGAAGAAGGTAAATACAGCAGTGTAATTATTTTTGCTTCAACCAAAGAGAACGTAAAACAATTAGATAAAGAACTTCGACAAGCTGGTTTAAAAGCCAAAGCGTTTCACTCTGATTTAGAACAGAAAGAAAGAGAAGACATTCTTCGTGAATTCAGAAGTAAATCATTGCCAATTTTGATTGGAACAGATATTCTTTCAAGAGGAATTGATGTGGAAGGAATTAACTTAGTGGTTAATTTTAACACCCCTCACGACCCCGAAGATTATATTCATAGAATTGGTAGAACTGCTCGTGCTGAGACAAAAGGCGTTGCAATTACTTTTATCAATGATAAAGACCAAAAGAAATTTGCGGCAATTGAAACTTTAATTGGAAGAGAAATCCCAAAAACGCCGCTTCCAGATGGAATGGGAGAAGCTCCCGTTTATCAACCAAACAAAAGAGTGAATGCGGATGGGTTTAAGAAAAAACCATTTAAGAAAAAGAAAAAGTTCGTAAAAAAAGAGCAATAATAAGTAGTAAATATATTTTAATTGACATTTTTGTTTTTGTAAATAGTTGATAATTAGGTTGGTGAAATGATAATCGCCAATCTCTAATTACTAATCACTACTTGTCAATAGGCTGTTTCTGTTTTGTTAAAATTGAAGCAACAGCCTAAACTCAAACATTGTTTAGTCTTTAAATGAATGTGCGTAACGAGAATGTCATTTCTACCGCTTAATTTTGTAGCTTAAATGCTAAAATTATCGAATCGTCTCCAACATATTTACTTTCAGAAGAAGAAAAAGCCTTTGTTAAAAGTCATCTCAATGATGATGTTAATCAGTTACTTTTACAAGCAAAGCGTTTCCCCAATCTCAATATTCCCTATTTAGTTGCACAAATTCAAGCCAGACAAAAAGCTAAAAATAAACTTCCTGAGTGGACTGAAAACCTTGATGTTTTCTTTCCTAAAATGCTTTCTTTGGAACAATCTTCCTCGGAAATTACCGCAAAATTTAAAGCTAGTTTAGTGCAAGGTGAAAGTATTTTAGACCTTACGGGAGGAATGGGAATAGACCTTGCTTATCTGAGTAAAGATTTTAAAAAAGCTTTTTATACCGAACAAAATAGTGAATTATTGACAATTACACAGCATAATTACGAAGTGTTGGGTATTAAAAATGTGCAATTTGTAGGAGGAAATTCTGAAGTTTTTTTAAAGCAAAGTGAAACAATATTCTCTTGGATTTATCTTGACCCACATCGAAGAGATGACACTGGTAATAAAGTAGTAAAACTAGAAGATTGCGAGCCTAATATCTTGAAAATTAAAGATTTAATTTTTGAGAAAACAGATAATGTTTTACTGAAAGTATCACCAATGTTGGATATTGATTTAGCAATTTTGGGCTTGAAAAATGTATCTGAAGTATATGTTGTTGCGGTAGAGAATGAAGTGAAAGAAATCCTATTTAAGCTTGAAAAAGATTTTGAAGGCGAAGCCAAAATTCAAGCCATCAATTTTCCAAAACAAGTACTTGTAGCTGGAAGTGATTTACCTGAAAAACATGTTTTTACTTTTCAGAAATCGGAAGAGAAAACGGCTGTCATTAGCTTTAGTTCACCCAAACAATTTTTGTATGAACCCAATGCTTCGATTTTAAAATCTGGTGCTTTTAGAATGACAGCTCAGGTATTTGGATTACAAAAAATTGCACCGCATAGTCATCTTTATACTTCTGAACAATTGGTTGAACATTTTCAGGGAAGAACTTTTAAAATAAAAGCTGTTTGTAAATTGGATAAAAAGGAAATTGCCAAACATATTTCAGGCAATAAAGCCAATATAACGATTAGAAATTTTCCTTTGACGGTGAAGCAAATCAGAGAAAAGCTCAAACTGAATGAAGGGGGTGATGATTATCTTTTCGCAACAACCGATGCCCAAAATCAAAAGATTGTAATTGTTTGCAGCAAATAGCCCGTAGAACGAGTTTCCAACTCGTGAAAGTAAAATTTAATGGTATGGACGAGTTGGAAACTCGTCCTACAGAAAATAGTACCTAAAAGTATCAAAACATACTCGTCTGATAATTCCCAGAATGTTTGGCTTCGTGGTCTAAAAGCCATTTTTTTCGCCATAAATCACCACCATAACCAACCAATGAGCCATTCGTCCCAATTACTCTGTGGCATGGCACAACAATTGTAAATTTATTTGAACCATTCGTCGTTCCAACGGCACGAATGGCTTTTTCGTTGCCAATCCTTCTTGAAAGTTCTAAGTATGAAATCGTTTTTCCATAAGGAATCGTTTCCAATTTTCCCCAAACAGCTTTCTGAAAATCCGTTCCTTCGTGTTTGATGGCGAGTTCAAAATCTTTGCGAGTTCCTTCAAAATACTCTTTCATTTGTTGCTCAAATTCATCAATAATAGGAGATATGTTTGCCGTTACTTCTTTGCGTGGACTTGGTTTTTTCTGTGTTTCCACAAAAAGGATGGAAGTCAAATAGCTTTCGGTAGCGGATACTTCAATCATGCCCAAAGGGGAATCAATGTATTTTGTGAAAATTTCGATAGTCATTTTGCGGTCAGATTAGCAAGTTTTAGTTTTTATGGAAGAAAACAATTCAGTATTTTGCAAGAAAAAACATGAATTCACTTCTTCTTCCTGTTCCTCCACAGTTTTCTTTTCAAGAATGTTTATGGTTTTTAGATAGAAACTATGATGATTGTCTGCACGAAGTTCGGGAAAATTCTGTGTTAAAATTGCTTTCAGTAAATGAAAAGCCAAGTTTAGTTGAAATAAAACGGCTTGATGAATACTTACAAATTGAAGTAATTCTTGGTGAAATTGACGAAGAAAAAATCTGCCATTTTGTAAGCGAATGGTTTGATTTAGAACGTGATTTAATCCCATTTTATCAATTATTAGCGTTTGATGAAGATTTAAAATATATGGTTTCAGATTATCATGGATTGAGATTATTGGGAATTCCAGATTTGTTTGAAGCCCTTTGTTGGTCGATTATTGGTCAGCAAATTAATCTTAGTTTTGCGTATAAGCTCAAGCGAAGATTAACAGAAACCTATGGCGAAAAACAAACTTATCAAAATACTGATTTTTACTTGTTTCCAAAGGCTGAAATTATTGCTTCTTTAGCGGTTGAAGAACTTAAAAATATGCAATTTTCAACGAGAAAAGCAGAGTATTTAATTGAAATCGCTCGTCATTTTTCGGAAGGATTACTTTCAAAAACAATGTTGGAAAGTCTTTCAACTGATGAAGCCATTAAGAAATTAGTAGCTATTCGTGGAATTGGCGAATGGACAGCCAATTATGCTTTGATGAAATCTTTAAAACGTTTAGAATGTGTTACTTATGGAGATGTTGGTTTGTATAATGCACTGAATTCATTGAAAAATTTTCCTAAAAAACCTTTGAGAAAAGACTTAGATACTTTTTTCGAAGCCTTTAAAGATTGGGAAGCTTATACTGTTTTTTATTTATGGCGAAGTTTAGCAGTGAAGAATAAAGCAATTCAATAAATCTGAGTATAAAAAAACGTAACTTTGTCAATTCAAAATCTGTCAATCTGACAGAAAAAACAAATGGCAAAACTTTTGAGAGTATTAAGCAAATATAAAAATAAAGCGAAAAGTATATTGAAAATGGAAAATAAGGAAGAATTACAGACAGAAGAACAAGTGTTGACCCAAGAAACTGACAATGTTTCTGAAAATATAGAAGCAGTAATTGAAGAAACAGTAGAAATTTCTGAAACTGAAAAACTTCAAGGAGAAATAGCGGAGTTAAAAGATAAATATTTACGCCTGTATTCTGATTTTGATAATTTCCGTAAACGCACGGCGAAAGAGAAATTAGAAATGATTCAATCAGCTTCAGAAAAAGTAATTGTAGATGTTATTCCTGTGATTGATGATATTGAAAGAGCTACAGCAAACGCACAAGAAGGAGAGATTTCAGAAGGAATTCAATTGATTTTCAATAAATTGATTAATATTTTGGCTGCCAAAGGTTTAAAACCAATGGATGCGAAAGGACAAGTATTTAATCCAGATGTTCACGAAGCAATTACTCAATTCCCCGCTCCTACAGAAGAAGATAAAGGGAAAGTATTTGATGTAGTTGAAAAAGGATATTATTTGAATGAAAAAGTAATTCGCTTTGCGAAAGTTGTTGTAGCAAACTAAAAATATTAAGAGTAATGCTTATTGTTAAGTTTTAATCATTACTTTATTCATTGTTCAGAAAAAATGGCAAAAAGAGATTATTACGAAGTATTAGAAATTTCTAAGTCAGCTTCGGAAGACGAAATAAAGAAAGCATATCGTAAGATGGCAATTAAATATCACCCAGATAAAAATCCAGGTGACAAAAGTGCCGAAGATAAATTTAAAGAGGCAGCCGAAGCTTACGAAGTACTATCGAATGCACAGAAAAAAGCCCAGTATGATCGTTTCGGTCATGCAGGTATGAGTGGTGCTGCTGGCGGTGGTGGCGGTTTCAACGGCGGTGGCATGAATATGGATGACATTTTCAGCCAGTTCGGTGATATTTTCGGTGATAACAATCCTTTTGGTGGATTCTTTAATGGAGGAGGACAACAGCAAGGACGTAGAACTAGAAAAGGTTCTGATTTAAGAATTAAACTTAAATTGAACTTAGAAGAAGTTGCCAACGGTGTTGAAAAGAAAATCAAAGTAAAACGTCATGTTACTTGTAAACCTTGTAGCGGAAGTGGTGCGAAGAACGGAACAGAATTACAGTCATGTCAGACTTGTGGTGGTTCTGGTCAAGTGCGTCGTGTTCAGCAAACAATGCTTGGACAAATGGTGACAACTTCTACTTGTCCTACTTGTAATGGAGAAGGCAAGATGATTAAAACTCGTTGTGAAGTTTGTTTTGGAGAAGGGAGAGTGTTAGAAGAAGAAATCATTCCAATTAAAATTCCAGCAGGTGTTGCAGAAGGAATGCAATTATCTATGACGGGTAAAGGAAATGTTCCTCCTCGTGGTGGTGTCGCTGGTGATTTATTGATTGTGATTGAAGAAGAAGCTGATGAAGTATTACACCGTGACGGAACGAATGTAGTATATGATTTATACTTAAACTTCGCTGATGCAGCATTAGGAACTTCTGTAGAAGTACCAACTATTGGTGGAAAAGCTCGTATTACTATTGAAGCAGGAACGCAAGCAGGTAAAATCCTTCGTTTAAAAGGAAAAGGTATCAAAGAATTGAATGGATATGGTGTGGGTGATGAATTAATTCACGTAAATATTTGGACACCTAAAACGCTAAGTCGTGAAGAAACTGAACAATTAGAGAAATTCAGAACGTCGCCAAACTTCCAACCAAAGCCAAGTAAAAGTGACAAAAATTTCTTTGAGAAAATGAAAGATTTTTTTAATTAGATTTTATTTGAGATTTGAAGACTGTAGGACTTTATGACTAAAGGAATTCAAATAAGCTTTGCCATAAACATAAACTCCCTTATACAGCAATGTATAAGGGAGTTTATGTTTGTAACAAGAGTTTATCAATATACTGAAAACAAATAAAATGCCCTTACTCAATAATATGAATAAGGGCATTTTATTTTGAATAGACTCCTTTAGTCTTAAAGTCCAAAATCCATCAGTCCTAATAAAAACTAAGAATTCGCTTTATTCATTTGCTTCTCAAACATCGCTTGATACTTAGCAGCTTCTGGGAGTTTTGCATTCTTTACGCCTTCAATGATGATTTGCATCTCATATAAATTCGTTTGAACTTCTCTGCCATCGCTACCTCTTCTATCATTTAGATAATAGTCCAAGGCTTTGTTGTTTCTATTCATGATAGTTTCAGCCATTTCTAAGCCTGTTTTCTTATCACCAGCTGCCAAATAAAGTGCTACAAAATTGGCAGAAAGTTGGTCGTAAGGAATAGTTTTGTCAGGCATTACTTTCAAGCAATAATCTAATGCAGCTTTCGCTTTCGCAAATTTTCCTTCACGTACTAATTGGTCTGCTAAACGCAAGAAAGCTAAACGAGCTGTTATCACTGGAACTTCTAAATAAAAATCTGAATGATAATAGGTTTTAGGATTATCTAAATCACGCCAGAACATTTTTGTAGTCAGATTCTTATACATTAACTCGCTATTTACAAAACCATCTTTTGCTTCTGGTACTTTGAAAGGCATCAATCTATAAGCATAACCTTCTAGTTGCATGTATTCTTTCAAGTTCAAATAGCTTGCAGAAGGTAAAGTAGTAGCAAAGTAAATTGGACGTTTCCAACCTGTTGCAGCGTTCTGAGCAATCAAATCTAATTGAATCAATTCTGGTTTCATGATACCATTTTTACCAGTTGACCAAGCCATTTGACCTGTCAAGAATGGCTCCATATCTTTTGGAACAAATCCTGCTTTTTTCACTGCTTCGGTATCAATTGGCAAGAATAGATTTTCAGTTGGTAAAGTATTAATCATTGAGCCATCCGTTAAAGGTACTTTGATAGCTTGATTATCATCTTTTACCAATTTCAAATATTCTAATAAATTGATTCCCGTTTTAACATTTGGGTTTTCGTAATACATGATTTGCTCGTTCAAGCCTTCCAAGAAACGGTCTTTTGGTAAAGAGATTGGAAGTGCTTGCGAATCATAAGTTTTACGTTTCATTTGGTCGATATACCAGTCTGTTCCTAATAAAGAAAGGTTACAAACACGCACATCTGTACGATAGCCTTCTACTTCTTGTACATACCACAAAGGGAAAGTATCGTTATCTCCACCTGTAAATAAAATAGCATTTGGTGCACATGAATTCAACATGTTTTTGGCAAAATCTATTTGGTGGTAACGGTGATTACGGTCATGGTCATCCCAGTTTTGTTGAATCAAAATTACTGGAACAACAGCTGTTACAACAGTTGCTACAGTACCCGCAACCATTGGGTTTTTCAAGAATTTACCTAACCATTCTGCTAATTGAATTACGCCTAGACCAATCCAAATGGCAAAGAAATAGAATGACCCTACATAAATATAATCACGTTCACGGGGTTCAACTGGTGGTGAGTTCAGGAAAACAACGAGTGCCAAACCTGTCAATAAGAACATTAAGGTTGTTACTAAGAAGTCGTTTTCGTTTTTACGAACCAATAATACAAAACCGCATAAGCCTAAAATCATAGGTAACCAGAAGTAATTGTTTCTAGCTTTATTATGTGCTAGTAATTCTGGAAGCTCGCCTTTTCTGGTATAATCAATTACGCCAGCATCTTGAACGTCACTTTCACGACCTACAAAATTCCAAAGTAAATACCTCATGTACATGTGTCCCATTTGATGAGTAAACATGAATTTAAGGTTATCGCCAAAGCTAGGTTTTTCGCCAGCGGCTAATCCTAACATTTCTTCATATAACTGAATGTGCTGAGGAGAACTGCTATAAACACGTGGCAACAACATCTGCCCGTCTTTAGAGTATATCAGTTTTTGTTTATAGTCGTAAACCTCATACTTACCATCTTTCATTTTGTAAACAGGTGCACCTTTTTCTACACTTTCAACAGAACCTGTATAAATTGGGCCGTACAATAAAGAGCGTTCTCCATATTGTTCACGCTTCAAATACTTTACATAATTCAAGATATTACTTGGGTCGTTTTCGTTAATTGGAGTATTAAAAGTAGAACGAACAAAAGCCAAGTTATAAGAAAGGTATCCGATTAATACAAAAACTAATGAAAGTAAAGAGATATTCAGGTTTACTTTTTCTTTCTTGATAGAATATCTAATTCCCCAAACGATAGCACCAACTAAAAGCACAATAAATAAACTTGCACCAATTCCATAAGGTAATCCGAAACCATTGGTAAACAATAATTCAAATTTGAATGCCATTGAAGGAATACCCGGAATGATTGCCGAGTTGATTACTCCTAAAATAAATAAACCTGCTAATAAAGCAATAATACCACCTTTGAAAGTAGGTTTTGGGTATTTTTTGAAGTAATATAACAATGCCAAAGCAGGTACAGTAACCAAGTTCAATAAGTGAACACCGATTGAAAGACCAACGATATAAGCAATTAAAATCAACCAACGATTTGCAGTAGCTTCATCTTCAATAACTTCCCATTTGAATGCCGCCCAAACTACCAAAGCAGTAAAGAATGATGACATGGCATAAACCTCTGCCTCAACAGCCGAGAACCAGAAAGTATCTGAGAAAGCATAAGCCAAAGAACCAACTACACCAGCACCCAATAAAGTAATGGCTTCGCCTTTTGAAAGCTCTTCAAATTTTTTATTGTAAACTTTACGACCAATCAGAACAATCGTCCAGTGCATAAACAATATCGTTAAAGCACTTGAAAGTACCGACATCATGTTTACCCAGTAAGCTACTTGAGTGGTGTCTGAACCTGCTAACAACGAGAACATTCTACCCAATAATAAAAACAGAGGTGCTCCTGGAGGGTGTGGAACTTGAAGTTTAAATGCACAAGCGATAAACTCACCACAATCCCAAAAGGAAGCAGTACGTTCAACCGTTGCGGTGAAGACAAATAGTGAGATAGCAAATACAATCCAGCCTATGAGATTGTTGATTTTTTTAAAATTGTTCATTGAGGGGTACGTTATCAGTTATCGGTTGTTTGTTGATAATGGTCGTTTTTTAGCCAGAAACGCTTATCAACGTAAGCAAAAGACAAATTTGAATTCAAAAATACTAAATAAGATTGGCTTGAAGAGGATAGGGCTGTTAAAATGTGTTAATTCCGCTTAGAAGTACTTGAATTTTATAGCCTTATACAAAATAAAAAGACCTGAGTTTACAGGTCTTTTTATTCAACTTGATTTTATCTTTATAATCCTTCAAACTGACGTAAGAATCTTACATCGTTTTCGGTAAATAATCGTAAATCTTTAATTTGATATTTTAACATCGTGATTCTTTCGATACCCATTCCGAAGGCGAAACCTGTGTATTCTTGTGAATCGATACCGCATTGTTCTAACACATTAGGGTCAACCATTCCAGAACCTGCAATTTCTACCCAGCCCGAATACTTACATACATTACAGCCTTTGCCTTTGCAGATTAAGCATGTAATGTCGATTTCGGCAGAAGGTTCTGTAAATGGAAAATATGAAGGACGGTAACGCACTTTAGTATCTTGTCCGAACATCTCTTTGGCAAAGTAATAAAGCGTATCTTTCAAATCTTTGAAACCAACATTTTTATCAACATACAAGCCTTCTACTTGGTGAAATAAACAGTGAGCTCTCGCAGAAATGGCTTCGTTACGATACACACGTCCCGGCATGATTGAACGCAAAGGTGGTTTTTGGTTTTGCATCAAACGAATCTGTACGTTAGAAGTATGCGTTCTTAACAACATATCGTCGGCAACGTTTCCACCTTTTTTCTCGATAAAGAAAGTATCTTGCATTTCACGAGCAGGGTGATTTTCTGCAAAATTCAATGCCGTGAAATTATAAAAATCAGATTCTATTTCAGGACCATCCGAAACATTGAAACCCATTTTAGCAAAGATTTCGATGATTCTAGCACGTACTAAAGTTAATGGATGAATACTGCCATTTTCAAAAGGAACATTTGGGAGCGTTAAATCAAATTCAACCGCCACTGATTTTTCAGTACTTGCTTCCATTAAAGCTTGAAACTCATTGAATTTTACTTGAGCCGCTTCTTTTAATGAATTCAGGGATTGTCCAACGGCACGGCGTTCTTCTTGTGCAACATTTTTTAGTTCATCAAAAAGATCACCAATTACGCCCTTACGTCCTACATAAGCAATACGGAAAGCCTCTAATTGTTCCTTGTTGGAAATAGTAAAATCAGCAATCTGCTGATGAATGTCGTTAATCTTATCTTGCATTGATTCAGTAATGAATTCAGTGAGCCAAAGTATTAGGTTTACGATGGCATCTTGAAGAATTTTGAATGATTGTTTCTTGAAGATGTGCAAAATTACACTATTCGCCATAAAGGGGCAAAAAAAAAAGGCAAATTTAGAGGCTTGGGTTTTGGATTGGTTTTTTCTTATTCTTATAAGAAAACTCAAATGAAGTAGTAAGCATTATTCATTGAGCCTAATTTTAGCACTTTTTAGCACATTTTCTACCCTATCCATCTCAGCAATAATTAGAGGTAAATCTTTATTAATCCATCCCATTACTTGAATGATTTCTTTATGAGTATTTTCAAGTTCGCTGAAATTCCAAGAGATTGGTTCATGATGGAAAACCCTATTTCTAAAGTTTCTTATTTTATTTAATGGAGCAGAAACAGTTTTTCTTTGTCGATTTATTTTTTCGAGATAAGGGAAAGCCTTTCTGAGTGGCTTCCATAATATTTGTTCGTATTTTGTATTGAGAAGTTTTACCCAGAAACCTAAAGTTAGTTCAGCCGTTACTTTAGATGCCGTGATAGATTCGTTTCTGTTTAGAATATGTTTTTTAGCAGTGTTAATATCATTTGTTAAACTGTTTAGTGTTGGAATTAATTCAATCTCTAAATGCCAATTTTCAGTACCAAAAAAGGTAGTTAATTCTCTATTGAGACTGTTACGTAATGATACTTCAAGAATAGATAATATAGGGTAAAAAGACTCAGAAACCATTATATTCAAATGATAATGTGTTATTGCCTTATTCTCGTTATTAGGGTATTTTTGAAAATATTTGCTCATTCTTTGCGTTGAAAATATCTTCTCGTAGTAGTGCTTATTCATAATTTTCAGTTTATCTTTGTAGTAGCAGTCCCGGTCATTCCTCTCCCAGTATTTAGATGCTGGAGCATGAATCCGGGTTTTTTTTGTTTATGGGGTTTTGTATTATAATACTCACTGTTTTACTGACGATTTAGTTGATAACAACTAAAACAAATAAACGAAAAGAATCCGAAGGATTCAAATGTTTATAGCTTAAAAATGAAGCGTATGACACTATTCTCAATCTTTTCTTTTTGCTATAATTCTTCTACAACTGCATTAATTCGGTTTAGAAATTTTATGAATTCTTAAATTTCAGGATACCGACAATTTGTTTAAACTGCCTATATTCTCGTAGCGGATGCTCTAATACTAAATGCGGGAGCTTATATTCTCGTAGCGGATGCTCTAATTCTAAAAGCGGGAGGCTATATTCTCGTAGCGGATGCTCTAATACTAAATGCGGGAGCCTATATTCTCGTAGCGGATGCTCTAATACTAAATGCGGGAGCTTATATTCTCTTAGCGGATGCTCTAATTCTAAAAGCGGGAGCCTATATTCTCGTAGCAGATACTCCAACATTAAAAAAGACAGGCTATTAACCTGTCTTTTTCTGTTAAAACCATCTACTTGAAAACCCTAATATAATCTACTTCAAAGGTTGAAGAAACAAAATTTGGATCAATTGCCCCACCAAATGTTCCGCCCATTGCAAAGTTGATGATAAAAAAGAAATCTTTATTAAATGGCAAACTATTAGTGTTGGTGAAAGTGTAATAAAGCTTATTATCAACATACATCTTGATAGTACTTGCCGACCAATCTACCGAATAGATATGGAATTCAGTAGAGGCATTGGTGATGGTAGTATTACCACTATCACCATTTCCTCCCGAATGATTTGGGTGGTGCATCGTTCCGTAAATTTTATTTGGTTCGTTGCCTTTGTACTCCATAATATCTATTTCGCCACAAGCAGGCCAACCAACAGTTTGAATATTACTTCCTAACATCCATAAAGCTGGCCAAGTACCTCCGCCAGTAGGTAGTTTGGCACGAATATCTACTCTACCATAAGTAAAAGAGAATTTATTCATGGTTTGAATTCTCGAAGAAGTATAAGCAAAACCACTGTAATTCTCTTTTTGAGCCGTGATTTTTAAGATACCGTCTTTCACTTGGATGTTTTCGGTACGGTTTGTGTAAAATTGTTTTTCAGCATTTCCCCAACCATTATCTCCATTGCCTAAATCGTAACCCCAAACAGCAGGATTAGGGGCACCGTCTTTATCAAACTCTTCCGACCAAAACAATTTTTTCTCAGTTACGGGTTCTTCGGCTTGTTTTACTTTCAATTTGGTAAACCAAGCATTTCCATCAGCACCGATTGTTCTTAAAGTCATGCTGTTGGCAGAAAGTGCTAATATTTCATAAGTATTACTACCTGTTGCGAAATTTACAATGCCATTGCCTGGCACAGTAAATTGTACTCTGGTAGAATTAGCAGCTGTTGATGCTGAAGTAGCACCCGAAAAAATTAAATTTTTAGCACCCGTAGTACTTATATCATAACAACCATCGCCACCAGCTAAACCATAGTATGAAGTAGCCGCACCAATTAATGAAGATTGACCTTTGTTATCTACCGTCATTGCTACGTTGTTGTTAGCATCTTTTGTAAAAGTGATTTCATCATCATACAAACAAGCTGGACGAGAATTTGGATCTGCTGCATACCAAATAGGAGAGAAAGCATCTACTGGCCCAACACCTACGTGGCCCGCAGCATCTTTATCATTCACCCAAACTTTTGAAGCATTGTTTGTCAAAGCCGTAAGAATATCCGTAGGAACTTCAAATGCCACAAATACTTTTACTTTTTTACTCAAGGTAGAAGCAGCACCACCTGTTCCGACAGCACTTACTGTAACGGTATAATCTTTAGTACCGGGAAGACTATACTTATAAGTAATTTTTCCTGAAGGAACCATTTGCGTTGTTCCATCACCGAAATCAACTTTATAAGTCAACGCTTTGTCGGCAAGCGTTGAAATCACCACATTTCCAGAACCATTACCATTTGGATTGTTGGCATCTACCCCTTGCACAACTGCGGTTAATGTAAGATTAGAAGGTGCAACAATATCTCCAAAAGCATATTCTGCTTGTTTACAAGCACTAAAACACATTGCTGATGCACACAAAATGAGTACGAATGATTTTATATTATTAGTTATCATGATTGCTGAATGTTAGATTAATAAAGAATGATGTCATCAAATAAATAAGTGAAGTTAGCAGAGCCATCTCCTTTGGTTCCATTATCAAAAATCAGGACAACTTTTTGATAACTTTTACTCACATCAATTCCACTGAAATCAAAAGTTAGTTCTTCCCAAGCATTAGCTTTTGTTGTGCTTAATTCTTTTTCAAAACTTACGCCACCATCCGTCAGATTTTCTACTTTCAATAAAACTTTAGTACCTACTTTCGGTGCATATACTTTCATTTTAAAAGTTTTACCAACAGAAAAATCTATCGGTTTCTCTAAAGAAATAAAAGCACCTCCCCAAGGCTGACCACCGTTTTTAACCATCTGGGCTACTTTAGCTGTAGTATTGATGCCATTTGAATGTGGATTAGCCAAAACAGTTGCATTTCCTCCGTCAAAGTTCGAGAAGTCGTATTTCAAAGAAGTAGATTCAAAAGTCAATGGAATAGTAAGCGTATTATTGGTTTCAGTAGCTGTAGCGATTTTTACATCATCCCAATAAAAAACTTTACCATTACCAGCCGTTCCAAAATCAAAGAATAGTGAAGCTTTGTGATAAGTATTCGATAAATTAAGTGCTGGTGTACCCGCTACATGTTTGGTGAAATCAAATGTTAATTCTTCCCAAGCTTTAGTAGATTTAGTTAATACTTCTGTTTCAACAGAGATAGAAGCATTACTACGATCTTCAATTTTTAATCGGATGGGAATCCCTGCTACTGGAGAATATACTCTCACACTCATTTTAGGATTAGCAGCCGTCAATTTAATAGCAGAAGCAAAACCACTTGCTGTTCCGATAGTAGTTCCAGCCCAAGTTTCAGCACCAGCAGGTTTGGTGGTAATTTTTACTTTGTTACTTGCATTCGTTGGGTCAACGCCATCGATAGTAGTATTATTTCCGAAATCAGTTACGGTATAATTTGTATTAGCGACATCAAAAGTGACAGGTAAATTAATTGGTGCAATCACAACAGGATTCATCAATTTAATATCATCAAACAAGAAAGTGAAATTAGCTGAACCATCGCCACGAGTACCATTATCAAAAATCAATACGATATTTTGATATGAATTAGCCGTATTAATAGTGCTGAAATCAAAGATTAATTCTTCCCAAACATTTGCCTTGGTTGTAGTAACTTCTTTCTCAAAACTTTGTGAACCGTTTGAGGAATTTTCTACTTTCAATAAAACTTTTGCACCTACTCTTGGAGAAAACACTTTCATCGAGAAGTATTTATTGACAGAAAAATCCATTGACCCACCCAAAGTAATTAAGCTTCCACCATAAGTTTGTCCTGCATATTTCACCATCTTAGCCACTTTTGAAGAAGTATTAATACCACTTACTTGCGGATTAGCAATTACCGAAACATCACCACCTTCAAAATTATTGAATTTATAGGTTTGTCCAGCCGTTTCAAAGTCAAGTGGTAATACTACAGGACTTACAATGTTCATGGTCTTTTTTACTTCGGTTGTTGCTTTTCCACCGCTCAAAGCCACCACTTTCATCTCATAATTTCCTACTGCTGTATAAGTATGGCTGATAGTTTCACCTTCTAAAAAAGAAACAGGCACTTCATTGGCAACATCTCCAAAATACACTTTAAATAAAGTTTCATAAGTAGCTTTTGCCGAAACGTTTACTTTAAAAGGATTTGCTGGGTCGATAGTAGCATTCATTTCTACATTTTCAGGTGCTTTAAAAGAGACAGTAAGTTCTTGTGTACTTTCAGTCACTTTTCCTGTAACACCTTTTCCGACCAATTTCACCGTGTAAAGTCCTTCAGCATATTTATGTTGTACACTTTTTCCAGCATCTACAGTAGCGGTTGTAGCAGTACCATCACCAAAATTTACCGAGAAAGTAGCCACTCCTTCACCATTGGGAGTGATGGTTACTAAACCCGTATTATCTTGGGTAATGTCAAAAAGAGCCGACATTTTTGCTGGCGAAGAGGCAGTTTCAAGAAAAGAAATATCATCAAAAAACTTTTCATTACATGCCGACATGATAGCGATAAACGCTATCATGGATAAAAATTTATGTATATTTTTCATCGAAATTCATTTAGAAAATATGAGTCTGAATTAATAACCAGCATTTTGTACCAAGCCAGAAACTTCAATTTCAGCTTGAGGAATTGGAAATACTTCGTTCTTTCCAACTACAAAATTTCTGATTTTGGTAGCCGCTTGTCCAGTACGAACTAAGTCGAAAAAGCGGTCGCCTTCCATACCTAATTCTAATCTACGTTCAGCCCAGATAGCTTCTTTCAAGGTATTTCCAGTAGCCGAGATGTTATGTGCATTATCGCCAAAAGCCCTTTGACGTACTCTGTTTAAGTACAATTGTGCATTTACATCATCTGGAGAAGCTTTACGATTCAAAGCCTCAGCATACATCAAATAGACATCCGAAAGGCGAATGATACGTTGGTTATTCAAATAATTCAGTTCGATTTGCCCGCTAGATTCTCCTTTTCTTGGCAAGTATTTTTGGTTATATAAACCTGTATTTTTATACGGAGCTACTTGATAAGTAATGCCAAAACTAGGATTAGCATTTTTGTAAGCCTCAATATCCAGACAAGTAACTTCTTTTCTTTTATCACCTGCTTCATAAGCATTTGCTAAGTCTTGCGTAGGCAAATTAGTACTCCAACCTGCCGCATAGGGACTATTACCAGTAAGTCCACGAATACCACATTGCTGAACAGCCAAATTTCCTTGTCCACGAGTAACACCACCCCAATTGTAATAAGGAGAAAGATTTGAATACTGAATTTCAAAAACAGCCTCAGCACCATTTTCACCAGATTGTAAGAAAATGTCACCGAAATTTGATACTAGAGAATAGGGGCCATCAATTACACTTTTTAATACTCCTGCTACTAAATCAAATTTATTTTGATACAAGTAAACTTTTCCTAAAAGTGCTTGTGCCGCAAATTTGGTAATTTTACCATTTTTAGGGTCAGTACTTGGTAAAACAGCAATGGCATTGGTTAAGTCTTTTTCAATTTGTGCATAAACATCTGCTTTAGGTGCTTGTTTCAATGTTCTTGAATCAGCAATTCCTAGTTTTCTATCTGTAAACAAAGGCACATTTCCGAATACTTTTACCAAAGTGAAATAATAGTAAGCTCTTAAAAAAGCTACTTCACCATACATGGCTTCTTTTTCAGGAAAAGAGATTACTTCGCCCGCTGGATTTTTATCTTTGTATTGATACAGATAATTAGCACGATTGATACCTTCGTAAGAAGCCTTCCATAGTTCAGCTAAAGTTCCGTTTTGTGCTGTAAGTGTAAAGTCATCAATATTCTGAAAATCCAGCACATCAGAAGCATTTTCACCACCTGCTACGGCATTATCTGAAGCAATATCACCCACTGGCACTAACTGATTCAACCATTGTATAGGCGAATAAACACTTACACCCATACTTTGATAATCAGCAGAAGATTTCAAATAATCTTGGTCGGTTACTCTATAATCATCTTTTGGACTATAGTCAACCCATTCACTACAGCTAGTAAAAGCCATTGTAATGAATAGAAAATAGAGAATATTTTTTATATTTTTCATTGTTAGTTTTTCTTAAAATGTAATTGCTTTCGGACATCGGATTTCGGTTGTCGGATTTGGAATTTAACCTTTTATTTACGCTTAGATTATCAGCTTTAATTACTGAAAATCGTAATTAGAAGTCAAAAAACTGATGTCCGAAATCCGAAAGCTGAAAACCCAAATTTAAAATCTCACATCAACACCAATAGACCAAGTTCTAGCTTGTGGATAATTACCACGGTCAACACCAGTATCTAAAACACCACCCGGAATTTCTGGGTCGTAACCAGAGTACTTCGTAAAAGTGAAAGCATTTTTTACTTGAGCATAAATGCGAATTTTATTCACAACTTTCTTAGGTACTAAAGCATAAGGTAATGTATAACCAATCTGAATATTTTTGATTTTTACGAAACTTCCATCTTCAATGTAGCGGTCAGAAACTCTGATATTACTGTTAGCATCTACGAAAGAGAAACGTGGATTGTTGGCATCGTTAGTTGAACCTTCACCTGTCCATCTTCCTAAAACAGATCTGAATTTGTTAGAGTAAATCGCATTTCTTTCATAAGCTCTGTAAATATCGTTACCTACAGACGCATAAGTAAAGACGTTCAAATCAAGGCTTTTGTAAGTAATTCCTAAATTCCAACCCATTGTAAAGTCAGGGAAAGGATTACCGATTTGTGTTTTATCTAAATCAGTAATTTGTCCGTCGCCATTCACATCTACGAAACGAATATCACCTGGAACAGCTCCTGTTTGTGTAGGTGCTTCAGCGATTTGTGCAGTGTTTTGGAACAAGCCATTGGTTTTAAATCCGTAGAAATATCCCGGAGCAAAACCTTGTTGGAAACGAGTAGCCGTTTGTGATTGTCCATTGAAATATGAACCACCCGGAATAATAGCAGTACCGTCTGAATTAGTAGCAGTTACTAAGTTTTTTGAAGTAGTAAAAGTAACGTTAGTATTCAGTTTTAAATCTTTAACGATTTCAGCATTGTATCCAAGATTCAAGTCAACACCGCTACTTTTGGTTGAACCAATATTCGCCGTTGGTGCAGCAGCAGCACCCAAATACAATGAAATAGAAGGCGTAAATAATAAACCATCAACCGATTTGTCAAAATAATCTGCCGAAAGCGACCATTTATTATTGCCAAAACGTACATCAAAACCAAAGTTGCTTTGTAACTGTTTCTCCCAACGTAAAGTAGTATTCGCATAAGAACCCACCGTAGAACCAGTCGTAAAAGTATTTCCAAAAGTATAACCGTTACTGTTGGCATCGCCTGCGTAACTTGGACCACCAGAAATAATACCTACATATTGTGGATTAACGTTTTCGTTACCGATTGAACCATAACTTCCTCTGATTTTCAAGTAATTCAAGAAATCAACACTGAAAAAATCTTCGTTTGAAATCACCCAACCCAAAGAACCAGCATAGAAATTGGCAAATTTATTATCAATCCCGAAAGCATAAGAACCATCACGACGAGCAGAGAACGATACTAAATATTTGTCTTTATAGTCATAATTTACTCTACCGAAGTACGAAAGGTTTTTTCTAAAATATTGTCCGTTACCTACAGTTTGTGCATTGGTATTAGTAGCAGTATTGATACCTGTTGCAGAAGTAAGGTCTGCGAAAGTCCATGAATTAAAAGGAACGTCTTGTCTTGAACCATTGATTTCGTCGCCAGCTATTTTAGCCAGTGAAATCCCTAATACAGTTTCAAAATGATGGTCATTATTGATGCTGAAATTATAAGTACCAAAAGTTTCAAAAGTATAAGTATTGTCTGTTCGTTTAGATTCGTAAACACTGTTATGTCTGCCCGTAACAGTTGAGCCGTCGGCATTCATGGTATTTTCAACATTCAAAGGGCCATAAAAAGCCAGCGGCGTAAACGATTTGAAAGTATTATTAAAATTGGTATAACCAAAACGAGAAGAAAGCGTCAGGTTTTTGATTACTTCATATTGAAGCTCCAATTTCCCGTATAATTTGTTACCATTACTTTCATTGTAGTTGTTATCCAGTTTAGTCAAAGGATTAAAAATCTCTGAAAGCAATAAATTACTGAAACCATATTTTCCTACCGTATTCGGTACAGTGTTTAATACTGATACTGTTGGGTCGAAATTCAAGGCACTTCCTATAATTGAATTAAAAGAGTTTTCTTGTACTCCTACACTTTTAATATTTACATAACTGGTATTTGCCAAGAATTTCAACTTGGGTGCAATCTGAAAAGTAAGGTTTGTTGTAAAATTCAAACGGTTGAAATTTGAGTTTTCACCACCACCTACAATACCATCTTGTCCTAAATATCCCCCAGAAAGAAAGTACTGAACTTTTTCGCTTCCACCTTTTACCGAAACATTGTGCGATTGCAAAGGAGCATCTTTAAAAACTTGTTTTTGCCAATCTGTTCCAAGGCCTATTGTCGTTAAATCTTTAAAAATCAATCCTCCACCAGAAACCAAACTTCCTTCATTTAAAATGGCAGCATATTCAGTTGCATTCAACACGCCAATCGTGTTCATTACTTGTTGAACGCCGTAATTGCTACTGTAAGAAATTTCTGCTTTCTGATTCTTTCCACCACTTTTTGTGGTTACTACAATCACTCCATTTCCACCTTTTACCCCATAAATTGCTGTAGTTGCGGCATCTTTCAACACGTTCATTGATTCAATATCAGCCGAATTGATTGAATTAAAGTCATTCAATGTTTGCGGTACGCCATCAATAATAACAACAGGGTCTGTTCCAGAAAAAGAAGGAATACCTCTAATCAATACTGTTGGTTTTGAACCTGGCGAACCGTTTGAAATAACAGTAACACCAGAAGCTCTACCTTGAAGGGCATCTTCAGGACGAACAGGACGAAGTTTTTCAATATCAGCACCTTTTACTGTAGCGATTGCACCCGAAACATTGGTTACTTTTTGCGTTCCATAACCTACCACAACTACTTCATTCAGGTTTTTACTATCAGGTACTAAACTGATATTGATTGAAAAGCGATTACCAACCGTGATTTCCTGTGGGTCATAACCAACCGAAGTGATAACCAGTACTGCTTTTTCGTTAGGAACGACCAATGAGAAATTCCCATTCGCATCCGTTGTAGTTCCCTGTGTAGTTCCTTTAATGGCAATACTTACACCAGCAATGGTTTCATTATTTTCAGCATCAGTAATTTTCCCTTTGATGGTTTGTTCTACAATATTGCTTTCTAAAATGCCCAATTTATCTTCTACATCCATTTTCAAAGCAGTTTTAGGGCTCAATCTTTTCAGTAAGATTTTCCTTCCAACTACTTCATAATTGATTTTCAAAGGCTTTAGCAATTCTTCTAAAACCGTTGAAAGTTTCTCTTTCTTTGCTACAAGGCTTACCTTTCTGTTAGCCATAATCAACTGAGGGCTATACATAAACTTGATATTTGCCTCGGTTTCTATCCTTTCAAGAATTTTCTCAACTTCTTGCTGACTAACGTTGATACTTACCTTTTGGTCAAGTATTTCCTGAGCATTTGTTGTCCTTGCATTTGCAAACGAAATGCACAGAAAGGTAATAATGGTTTGGAATAAACTGATTCGCATGATCTTAATCGGAATCTTGTTAAATTGTCGATTTTTTGACATAATTTTGAATTGTTAGTTTTGAACGACTGACACAAAAGAATCCCTGCATCAAATGAATAGTTGATGTTGAAAAGCTTGAGCACTTTTAGGGATATTTAAGTCGGTGATGTTGGTAGCATCATCGGCTTTTTTTTACACGAAATTTGATAGATTGATTACTTCACGTTGATTTGAGATTTTATTAATTGTTTGATGATTGTTTATGTTTTGAAATTGTTTTAATTAGTTCTATCAAGTCTGACGGTTAATTACATCCTTTTCCCTCAATCACAATTTTACCATCTTTCATTTCATATTTGGCTTCTAATACTTCACAGATAAGTTTGATTTTTTCAGCTAGAGGTTCATCGCCCAATTCGGCAGTTAGTTCACAAGAAGCCATCAAAGTTTTGTCGTATTCAATCTTGATTCCGTAGGCATTTTCTAAAATATCAAACACTTCAAGTACTGATTTGTTCTTGAAAATAAAACTCTGGCTTTGGATGACAGGCAATGCTATAATTTGCGGAGCAGTCAATTCAGCTCGTTTGAATTGCCATTTCGGACGAATAAAAGTGGCTTGCTGATTTGGTAAAACCAGTAAACCCGTTAATACTTTGCTTACTTGTTGTTCTTTGAGCGTAACATTTTTCTGAGAGAAAACCGAAACTTTACCCGTTTTAACAAATACTTGAACTTGTTTTTCATCTTCAAAAGCTTTGATGGTAAAACTTGTTCCTAGTACTTTTGCCACTACTTCGTTGGCATAAACAAAAAATGGTTGATTTGGATTTTTAGCAATCTCAAAAAAAGCTTCCCCAGAAAGTACTACTTCACGAGTATTGCCCGTGAATTTTTCTGGATAACTTAGTTTACTGTCAGCTTGCAAAACCACAGAACTTCCGTCTGATAAAGTAATTAATTGGCTTGTTGATGAAGTGTTTTTTATTTCGATGAATTTCGTTTTCTGTGCGATTTTGGCTACAGAATTACTGTATGTTGGTGTTTCTTTTTCGGATAATTTTTCAAAAACTACATAGGAAAGTAAAGTCACGAGTAATACCGAAGCAGCCAAACTTATTTTTTGAAAGAATGAATTACGCCAGAAGTTTACTTTTTTAATGTTACGTTGTTCGGCTACATCTACAATTTTAGCAATTGCTGCTGCGATTTCTTCTTCCCCGATTTCCTCTTGAACATTTCTAAGAGCAACAATGATTGCTTTCGCTTGTTGGATAGTTTCATGCTTTTCAGGGTGTTGAGCAAGCCAATTTTCCCAGAAAATACTTTCTGTTGGCGTGTTTTTCAAAACCCATTTTCTGAAACTCGCATCCAAAGCGAATTCATTAGCTGTATATTGGCTGTAATCTAACATAGAATAATTTGTATTATTTTGCTCTATACTTGAAATAGCCGATACCTAATACTCCATACTCAGTTGAAATGAAATATTTTTTATTTTTTTTGAAAAAGAAAAAAGAATGGACAAAAAGCCGAAGAAATTAGGCTTTCAAATAAAGTACATAAAACAATTGTGCAGCAAGAAACCAATTGCTTTTAAGATTCAAAATAGCTCGGTGCAACAAATTAGAAACCGATTGGCGGTTCATATCCATCACTTCTGCAATTTCTTCGATGCTCAAACCTTCGTAGAATTTCAAGAAAATTACTTCTTGTTGGCGTTTGGGCAATGAAGTAAGCAGTGATTTCAGTTTAGATTCATTTTCATAAAACATTTCTAATTCAATCAACTCAGACTCAGGACTGATGCCTTCGGTAAAAGGCAAATCAATATCTAAATCATCAGAAGCATTTCTTTTTTCTTGATTGAGTTTTTTGAAAAGATTATTTCTAAGAGATTTTAACAAATAAATCGTCACGAAAGGAGAAGATTGTAGTTTTTCTCGATGATCCCACAAAAACAAAAACAAATCTTGGATACAATCTTTAATCAGTTCACGGTCTTTCGTAAACTTGGTGGCATAGTTAAAAAGTACCTTGTAATGATGGTTTGCAAGATGCCCAAGTGCTTTACTATCACCTTCTTGGAAGGATTTCCACAGTGCTATGTAATCGTTTTTAGGCTCCATTTGATGAAAATAATGATGCAAAATACTGTAAAACATTCAATAAATACTAGAAACTCTTGATTTCGTTATGAGCATTAGCACATAAGTAATTGTAGTATTAAGCAAGATTTGAGTCTGAAGTTCAATATTATTTAACTTCTATTGAAAAAAAATTCAAAATACTTCGCAAGTTTTTTAAATTAATAACATCTAAAGCGTAAATGAACCTCAATTGTTGTCAATGCTTGAAAAAGAACTCTTAGGAAAGTTAAAAAACGCTGATGAAGCGGCTTTTCGATTTTTGGTGGAAAAGTACCAAGACAAAGTTTTTAATACTTGTCTAGGCTTTCTACGGAATGTCGAGGAAGCTGAAGATTTAACACAAGAGGTTTTTATTGAGGTTTATGAATCAATTGTTTCGTTCAGAGGCGATGCTAAAGTATCAACTTTTTTGTACAGAATTGCTGTTAATAAATCTTTAGATTATTTAAGAAAAAAGAAGCGAAAAAAGCGATTCAGCTTTGTATTATCCATTTTTGGTTTAGAAGAACAACTCAATTCACCTAGTAATATAGTCGCAGAACATCCAGGCATTTTACTTGAAAATAAAGAGCGAACGCACTTACTTTTTAGTAAAATGGATGAATTACCCGAACGCCAAAGAGTAGCTTTTTCATTGCATAAAATTGATGGTTTGAGCTATCAAGAAATTGCAGAAGTAATGGAATTGAGTACTTCGGCGATAGAATCTTTGTTATTCAGAGCTAAAGGAAATTTACAGAAGAAATTGAAAAATTATTACGAATCCGAAAAATAATTTGAACATGAAAAATATCGAAGAAGAAATAGCCAAAACACTGGAAAGTATTGAAAATATTCAACCAGTTGCTTCTAATCCCTTTTTGTATGCCAAAATTAAACATCGAATGAACAAGCTTAGTCAGCCAACGATTGTCTCTTGGTTGACTTATGCCAAGCTTGCTATCTGTATGATAATTGTTGGTTTTAATATTATTACATTCAGTAAAATATATTTAAACGAACAGCATTCAGTCATGAGTAAAGAGGAATTTGGTACTTATTTAGGAATAACAACCACCCAAAATTTATATGAGCCATGAAAAATAAATCTGCTTGGTTAATCGGCTTGCTGGTGCTGCTCAATGTTTTTTTGTTAGGAACTATTTGGTTTACTCATGATAAACCGCCTCATCCTGACAGACAAGAAGTTCGAAAATTTGTTGAAAGAGAATTGCAATTCACAGAAGAGCAAATTTCCCAATACGATGTACTCATCAAAGAGCATCAACAAGAAATGCGTTCAATTCATCAGCAAATACAGCCCTTGAAAAATGAATTGTTTCAACTGATTGCTTTCCCTGAAGATTCGCTCAAAACGAAAATTATTAGCGAACAAATTGCCAAACTGGTAATTCAGCAAGATTTAGCAACCTTGAAGCACTTTAGAAAAGTAAGAGATTCTATTTGTACCGATAAACAGAAACCTTTACTGGATAATCTTTTATCTGAAATCTTAGCAAAAATGGGGAGACAAGGCAGTCCTCCTCCACCGCCAAGACCCTAATTTATCATTATTTAACCCTGAAAAACATGAAATATTCATCATTATTATTGCTCATGATTATCTTCTTTGCTTGTAAACAAAGCGATGATACCACTGTAACACCAAGTACTAATAATTCAACCATTGATATTTCTATACTGAAAACTAAATTCTCAGGAACAAGTGTTACGGCAACGGTTGAAGGTGATTATCTAGTAATTAGAAGTAACGGCATTCCCGACCACAAAAGTCCATATTTTGCTAAAACGGATGCTCGTTACGAAGCTTACAATGGCAGTAATAGCAAATTTTCAATCAATCCGAACAGCATTTTAGAGCAAACTTTGGTCTTTAAAATTCCTTTGCATCCCAATAAAGCGAGTAATACTTCGGCGACTCCGCTTGGACCAATTGGGGTTTCATTGAATGGCATTCCTTTTTTCAATCAATATGCAGGACCAAACCAACCTTTGACAAATGAGATTAATTCATTCGACCAGTATTTGGGACATCCACAACAAACTGGTCAATATCACTACCATCAAGAACCGACATATTTAACCACCAAAAATGGAAAAGCTACTTTTCTAGGATTACTTTTAGATGGTTTTCCAGTTTATGGTTCACTAGAAAATGGTAAAGCTGTCACCAATGCCGATTTAGATAATTTGCATGGACATTCTCATGCTACTACAGAATTTCCAGAAGGTATTTATCATTATCATATTACAGATGCCGACCCTTACATCAACGGTTCTGGTTTTTATGGAACGGCTGGAACGGTGAGTAAATAAAACCATTTTGCTATGTGATTTTAAGTTTAAAGGCAATGTATATCAAAATTCATCATTCCAGCATCATCACTCCAAACTCAAAACTCATCCTCTTTTTGCTTTTGATATTTGTAGCTTGTAGTTCACCCCAAGTAGAAATTACTTGGGATGAAAAGCTTTTCTCTCAAAACAATGATGGTTTACTTTATCAGCAAAAAGTTTTTTCTGGAACTCTTGTAAAGTATTATTCTAATAAAAAAATAGCATCAAAACAACGTTTTGATAAAGGAAAGCTAGAAGGTTTAAGTGAAAAATGGTTTGAAAACGGACAAATTCAAGAGAGAAGATTTTACAGTCAAAACCAAAAAATAGGCAAGCACGAAGCTTGGTGGGAAAACGGACAAAAACGTTTTGAATATGAATTTAAAAATGATGCTCCCATCAAGAAACACAAAGAATGGTACTCGAATGGACAACTTTTTTCAGTAAATAATTATGATGAAAATGGTCAACCAGTAGGTGTACAACAAATGTGGTTTGATGATGGCAAAATCAAGGCAAATTATGAAGTAAAAAATGGCAGAAGATTCGGATTATTAGGTGCAAAAGGCTGTATGGGCAATAATGAAAAAACTCTTTTAAATGAAAAATAAAGCCATTTTCGCCTTTATCGCTTTACTCTTTTGGCAATGCGAAGCAAAGCAAGAAAGTAATAAAATTCCCTTTTATAATACGCCTGATTTTACGTCCGTTTGGAAAGCAGAAGAAGTTTTTCATACCATTTCACCTTTTCAATTTAAAAATCAGGATAACGAAAGTATTACTGAAAAAGATGTTTTAGGTAAAATTCATGTAGCGAATTTCTTTTTTACGATTTGCCCAAGTCTTTGTCCAAGATTGATGGAAGCAATGCAAAAAGTGTCAAAGGCATTTCCTAATGATAGCACAGTCAGCATTATGTCCTATAGCGTAATGCCCAATCGTGATAGCGTAAGTGTTTTAAAACGTTATGCCTTAACGCACAGGCTTAATAATGCTAATTGGAATTTATTGACGGGAGACAAAAAAGCAATTTATCAACTAGCGAGAAACTCATATTTTGCAGATGAAAATTTAGGAGTACAGAAAAAAGAAAATGATTTCTTGCATACCGAAAACTTTATTTTAGTAGATAAAAAGCTTAGAATCAGAGGAATTTATAATGGAACGATTCCTTTAGACATAGAAAATCTTATTGAAGATATTAAAGTATTGAAAGCTGAGAAATAAAAATCCCTCCGAAAATCTTTCCGAAGGGATTTTTATTTTACTTCAAAATATACCTAATTCCGACGCCGAATGAGAATGAAATATTGGGACTGAAATTGTAACTAAACTGATTTTTGGTAGAAGTTGCTGTAGCACCTTGAGTAGGAATTCTTTGTTCATCTTTCCAATTGTAACCCAGACTAGCAACATTTAGATTAAATAATTGTCCAGAAAAAGCCCATTTATCACTTAGTCTATACATTAATCCACCGTTTCCAAATAAATTAACACCTATTGTATGATCTGAACTTTCATTACTTTTTATTACTCCTCCATTACCATAATTAATACCATTGGCTGCATTGCTATAATTTACACCGCCCATTATGCGTCCGTACATACCAAATTTTCCAAAAATAGGTTTATAGTATTCGTGTCCTTTTGCTAAACCAACTCTAAAAACGTTATTTTTGTAAACTTGTGAATCAAAATTTACACCTTCGTAAGAAACTGTCAGTGAAAGAATATTAGCTGAGTTTTTAGAGACATATTTACCCCAATCAATGCTACCAGAATATCGTCCATTATTAAAACCGACATCATTGAATGATTTATTAGCATTTAAAGAACCCTGTAAAAAAGTTTCACCTGCATTAAACTGTGCTTTTGTGTAAGTATTTGCTAACAAGATAATAGCAAAGATGTATAATAATTTTATGTTTGATTTCATGTTCTTGGAGGTTTAGAATGATTTACCGATTGAAATTGACAATGAACTTACATTCATAATGGTATTGAAATACACATTTGTCTGTTTACTTGGCGACGTGCTATGAGAAACATTTAAGTTCAATAATGACGTTTCTCCATTAATAAATAGATTTTTCTTTAAAAAATAACGAACACCAAAATTTACTCCTGCACCGATATTGTAACTATCACTTGCATAGGTATTATTGCCATCAACATTTGTGTAAATTGGACTTCCATTCACCAAGCTATATCCTATTTTTCCGTTCACTTCACCATAAATGGCTAATGACTTACTCAGTGGTTTGAACTTATCCACAAAGTAACCTACTCCAATGTTGTGGATATAAGTTTGGCTCTCATTCTTAGGGCTTGACACTGAACTTTTACCAGAAAATAAATTGTAATCTACCGACCAGCCTTTAGCAAGATAATCTTCCTTAAAAACTGCTCTTTTGAAAGATAGTCCGATGCTGTGACTATTACTTTCTGCATCATAAAAATTGAAGTCATTGTTTTTAATAGAGCTTGATGACCCTCTAAAAGTACCTTCAACTTGCCAAAATTTTGAGCCTTTTTCATACTGGGCTTTAGAGAGGAAACTAATCATGATAAACATCATGACGAGCAAAGGGAGTTTTTTGCTTAACATAGTGTAAGAGTTGTTTTAATTATTTAAGTGTTATTTATTTGATGACGAAAGTAATGGCTTATATAATGTTAAACAAGTAAACGTATAACGTTGCTGTAAGATTTAAGATTTATTAACAAGTTTCCAGTGAAAGAATTTATTTAAACTTCAATAAAAGCTTCTCATTAATTCAATACTTGAGAGGTTTTTATTTGGGCTTTTAGTAATTTTGCCATTATTTTCATGAAAAGCTCAATCAATGTACAAATTTCTCCTCCAGCCTCTATTGTTTCAATTTGATGCTGAAAAAGCCCACCATATTACTTTTAGTTTAGTAAAATTCTTGTTTAAAATTCCATTTGTTCCTGCCATTTTCAAGGCAATTTATCATTACGAAAATCCAGTATTGGAAAGAAAAGTATTTGGATTAACCTTCAAGAATCCAGTAGGTTTAGCCGCAGGTTTTGATAAAAATGCAGTTTTAGTAGATGAATTATCGGCAATGGGTTTTGGTTTTATCGAAATTGGAACGCTTACACCAAAAGGACAGCCCGGAAATGATAAACCACGATTGTTTCGTTTAAAAGAAGACAAAGCCTTAATTAATAGAATGGGTTTTAATAACGAAGGAGTAAAAGAAGCCGTATTGAAATTAAAACAACGTAAATCTGATATTCTGATTGGTGGAAACATCGGTAAAAATAAAGTAACGCCCAACGAAAATGCAGTAGATGACTACTTGATATGTTTTGATGAGCTTTTTGATGTAGTAGATTATTTTGTGGTAAATGTAAGCTCTCCGAATACACCAAATCTTAGAGCATTGCAAGAAAAAGAGCCATTGAAAAATCTTCTACAAACTTTACAAGTAGAAAATGAGAAACGTCTGAAATCAAAACCGATTTTATTGAAAATTGCACCAGATTTAACAGATTCGCAATTAGATGATATTATTGAAATCGTTCAAGAAACACATATAGCAGGCGTAATCGCAACAAACACTACAATTTCAAGAGAAGGATTACGTTCGGAAAGCACTTTAACCAATGAAATGGGTGGTTTAAGCGGAAAACCTGTAGAGAAGCGTTCGACAGAGGTAATTCGTTATTTATCTGAAAAATCAAATAAAGCATTTCCAATTATTGGAGTAGGAGGGATTCATTCTCCAGAAGATGCTATCGAAAAATTGAATGCAGGGGCAAGTTTAGTACAAATCTATACAGGCTTTATTTATGAAGGTCCAGCTTTGGCAAGTGAAATTAATAAAGCAATAGCATGTGAAAAATAAGGAGATAGTATTATACTAGTTTACATAAATAAATTTTTACATTTTCTGTGTATTTAGATATCTAAAAGGTTATATTTGTTTAATTACATGGCTAAAATAATTTTTATATGTTATTGATTGAATATATATTTCAATACTATAAAATTATATTTTACAGTTATACACAGTATAAATTTTGAATAAAATGTTTAATGCAACAGACATAGCAAATTATTTTATTAACTTGGGTATTGTCAATGATATTCCATTAACTAATATGAAGTTACAAAAAGTGTTGTATATAGCAAATGGTATTCATTTAGCAGTAAAAGGGGAACAATTGTTGAAAGATGTACCAGAGGCATGGAAATATGGGCCAGTTTTCCCTTCAGTATATGATAGATTTAAATCTTGGGGAAATCAACCAATTAATAGACCACAACCATCGGGAAACATTGTTTTAGAATCAGGAACACAAGAAATACTGTCTATTGTCTGGGAAATTACAAAGGAGCTTGATGGAATAAAGCTTGCCAATTGGACACATAAACCTGAATCTCCTTGGGATGTCTCAATAAAAAAAGGGAACAATACTCCAATTGACTCAGAAGAGACAAAAACTTATTTCAGAGATACTTTTAATATTATCCCTGACAATCATTAAATATATGTTTTTTTCACTTGTTCGAAATGATACCCTCTTCATCCAATCACAACAACCTCGCTCAGAATGTTATTGAAGCTATTAGTACTTCATCTTCTACGCCAGATCCGACTACTGCTAGTTTAATAGCAGCCCTTAAGCAAGCTGAGTTAGAAAGTATGCGTCAAGATACTGACCAGCGTAAGCTTTATGCAAGACTTATTTTCTGGATGGTTTCAATCTGGTTGTTTGCAATATTCTTAGTTATTGTTTTTACAGGTATGAAGTCCTTTACTATTTCAACTTGTGGATTTTTTCTGCGACATAAAACTTCCGATTACACTATTAATTTTTCACTTTCTGATAATGTATTGATAGCTTTAATTACAACAACAACAATTAATGTGTGTGCTTTTTTTCTTGCAGTGACACAATACCTTTTCCCATCAAAAAAGAAAGAGAGTAATACTAATGATTCTGTGTAAAAGTATACTATTATCTAAAAAATAAGTCTATAGACCTAAATTAATTATGTAGAAAACCTTAAAATTTTTCTACATAATTAATTACTTTCCAAGCAGATTTTTCAACAAATTTTACGAAAGGATGTTTCTCTTTAGGAGGAACAGTATAAATACCATAAGCAGGAATAATACCTTTTAAATCGTTAAAGTGATTATTGATTAGTACCGTTCTATATTCTTTAATGATTTGCTTCAAAGCTTTCTGGCTTCTGTTTCTAGGCAATTTATAATGCTTAGAAATTAGTGTTGGTTTATGTGGATTATAACCACTAAAGTGAAAGAAAACCAAAGGAATATTTTTATTGACAAAGTATCTTCCATTAGTAAAACTCAATTCACGTTCTTGTAAATTCCAATAGGCAATATTGAGAGATGGATTATAATCAATTAATACTTTATCGTAAAAGATAGGAACAAAGTTCAAACAAAGTTGATCGGCTCCCATCCCTTTGCAATAGTCGAGATAACCATATTTATTCAAATGCGTTTGCCACCAATCCAAGAATTTCAAGGAGTTTTCGGTACGTTTAAAAGCAATAAAACCAGCATTATACAAGCCTGCGTTTAAGTATTGTTTTTCGTTCCAACGTTCAGAAAGTGGAATTGCTTTCGTAATATGCGGCGTTATGATAATATCATGTTCGTCGAGATTCTTCTCAATGCCAGCCAACGAATCATATAGAAAAATATCAGTATCTAAATAAATTAGTTTTTCTAAAGTAGGATACTTATCGAGCAAATAAAAGGCAAAAATAGGTTTGAAAGCACAAGCTAATTCGATGATGCTAAATTTTTGACTATACTCTTCTAAAGCAGGAAAGTTGATACTTTCCACAGGAAGTATTTTATAGGGAATCGGGAAATTAACTTCTGGCATTTTATCAGTAAGACAAATGATTAATTCATAATCAGGATTTGTTTTTTTGATAGAATCACCTAGCGAAAAAGCTTGATATAAGTAACTAGAAGTACAAACAGTATATATTAATTTCATAAACGATTTTTTTCTTTATTCAAATAAATCACCAAGTGCTGCAATGTAAGGAGCTTTCCAAGAAGCTTCTTGATCTTTATAACGATGATAAGCACCAACAAACAATAATTTCATCACAGGGAAAAATCTGGCAAGATGAAAAGTCGAAAGTTGAGATCTAGTTTCATAAAAAGCAATTATAGCATCAATTTTTTGGAAATTATTACTGACGATTGGATGATTGGTTGGGTTTAAATAGGTTGATAATATGGTTTTTAGATAAATATATTCATCTCGTTTTTGAAGAAAAGGTGCAATTTTCTCAGCTCTTGGACGAGCCAAACGTTCTTTTAATGTCAAAACCTTTCCACCTTCAACGGCTCTTGTTCCAACTTGTTGTGCTTCGTGCTGACGATAGGAAATCAAAGGTTTTTCAATCAAAGAAATACTATTCATCATACAAGCAATCAAAGTAAGCCAACCATCATGAATCATTGGTGGACGAAAAGTAGGAAAAGGTAGTGCAAAGGAAAGTAATTCTTTCTTAAAAGCTAACATACAACCAGCTACTCTGTTGCCATGAAGCGTAATGTCTAAAGCTTTATCTTGCTTCCACGCTTCAATTTGTGGAGTACCAAGACGTACTTTCTGCCAAAAGTGTTGTCCTAAATCTTTTCCATGTTTATCAACCAATGTTGCATCAGAGAAAACGGCAAGCTTCGTGGGATTTTTTTCAAAAAAGTTGTGGATGATTGATAGCTTATCTGGATGCCAAATATCATCTTGGTCGCAAGGAGTAATGATATCGCTAGTACAAAGAGAAATGGCTTTTTCGAAGTTTTTAGCAACTTTCAGTGGTTCAATATTTCTGATAAAAGTAATATTGAGGAGGCTTTTGAATTCATTTACAATACTTTCTGTGTTATCAGTAGAACAGTCGTCTGTGATAATAATTTCATTTGGCAGAAGCTTTTGATTAGCAATACTTTGGAGTTGTTCTCTTAAAAATTTAGATCCATTGTATGTACAAAGAGCGATTGAAATGGTTTTCAAGTTGTATGAAATTAGTCGGTAAAACGTTGTATATGAATGAGTTTTGAGTTTAGAATGATGAATGTTGAGTAAACCTAGGTCGCTGTTTTAAATAGTCCCAGAACACTTTAATGCTGCCAATTGAAACACCTATTAAATTCATAATTCATCATTCACATCTCATTATTCTGTGACACCAGCGGGAATCGAACCCACATCAAACGTTTAGGAAACGTCTATTCTATCCGTTGAACTATGGCGTCTTTGTTGAGCTTCCAAGAAATAAATTCTTGGAAGCTCCTTCATTGCAAATTTCTCTAAAAACTCTTTAATAATCAAGGTAAGTGATTAATATTCGCTTTTACTCTTCTTCCCCTTCAAGTTCTTCGGTTGGATAATGTACTTCATTCAACCAATTTGGGAAAATAAGAATATGTTTTTCCTTAACAGCCTTTACAATGGTGTCTCTGAGTTCTTCGATATTCTCTTTTTGTTCAGCAGAAATGAAAACCGTTTGCGGCTGAGGATTATTCATGTAAGAATTCTTCAAGAAAGCGGTTACTTTTTCAATTCTACTTTGTTGATTTTCAGGTTCATTTCCAGAACCAATTTCCCAGTCATTAATCACGATTTCTTCTGAAGAGAATAAATCAATTTTATTGAACACAAGAATCGTTGGCTTGTCGGCAGCACCAATTTCGGTAAGCGTCGAATTTACTACTTCGATATGCTCTTCATAATTTGGATGCGAAATATCAACTACGTGTAATAAAATATCCGCTTCACGAACCTCATCTAAAGTAGATTTGAAAGATTCTATCAGCATGGTAGGTAATTTTCTGATGAAACCTACCGTATCTGAAAGTAAAAATGGAATGGTATCGAAAGTTACTTTTCTAACTGTAGCATCAACCGTCGCAAAGAGTTTGTTTTCTGCAAATACTTCCGCTTTCGCCAATCTACGCATCAGTGTAGATTTACCCACGTTTGTATAACCCACTAAAGAAACACGCACCATTCTATCACGATTTTTGCGTTGTGTGAATGCTTGTTTATCAATTTGCTTGAGTTTTTCTTTTAAGAAAACAATTCTATCGTTTGCAATACGACGGTCAGTTTCTAGTTCTTTTTCACCCGGGCCACGCATACCCACACCACCACGTTGTTTAGAAAGGTGAGTCCACATTCTTGTTAATCTTGGCAAAATATATTGTTGTTGAGCCAATTCAACTTGTGTTTTTGCTTGAACGGTTTTAGCACGCATCGCAAAAATATTCAGAATTAATAAACTACGATCTAGGATTTTTACTTCGTGTTGAAACTTCGCAAATTCTGTTTCAATATTTCTGATTTGAACAGGCGAAAGATCATCATCAAAAATCACCATGTCAACATCATTATCCACTACATAAGCGATGATGTCTTGCATTTTACCTTTCCCAACGTAAGTACGAGTATCAGGTTTTTCTAATTTTTGAGTGAAAGTATATAGCGTATTGATTTGAGAAGTATCAGCCAAGAAAGCTAATTCATCTAAATATTCTTTGGTTTGTTCTGCTGTTTGCTTTTGTGTTTGTACAGCCACCAATACGGCTGTCTCTTTTACTTCTTCTGTAGTATGCATAATATCTTGATAATCAATATTGGAATGTTATTCAGAAGTCTAAATGAATTCAGACTTTTTCATGAATATTAAAGAACACAAGATTGGTTCATTACTCTTTCACAGATTCATCTGTCGGTAAGGGTAAATATTCATGAGAAATGTTGAGAGTATTATCTTAAATTGACATTGTTTTATAGGAAATTTATCTTGTTTGCTTTGTTTCAAATCAAAAGGCTAAGATTAATCTAACTGAGTATTTTAAAGATACACAATTGATTTTATCTTCCAGAAATTAAAACATTTAAACAGGAATTGAATGATTTGAAATTACTGCCCTTTCGGAGGGCAATATCCATGAAGACTGGATTTTGCAGAGCCGAGAAAGGGAATTAGCAGAAAATTTGTCTTAGCTTCATGTTTACTGGATTCTGAAAGAATCGTTTAAAATTAGTCTTGCAAAGGTATAATTATTTTCTGATTTCTATAGCATTATACACAAAAAAACCTGTAAACGTTAGATTCGCTTACAGGTTTAAAAAAGAATTCAATGAATATTACTTCATTGAAGCAATTAACTTTTCATTTAACGCTACATAATCCATATTATTGGCTTCTTTCGCTAATTCTATTGATTTTTTTGCAGTTTCAATTGCTACAGTCTTATTTCCTAATTTTGCTTGAATTTTTGCCTTTAAGTGCATAATCCAAAATGCTTTAGGTGTTTGTTCAATCGCTTTATCAGCCCAAGCTAAAGCTTTATTCAAATCTTTACCTGTTTCAAAATAATAACTTGCTGCTTGAAAGTACGGGCGACTATCAACTGTCATTGCTGTTTCAATAGCATTTGAAATTTTGCTATCAATATCAGCCGTTACAGGAATAGCAACCGATGTTTTCTCCCAACTAACCTCAATGTCTGCCGATGATGCTGTAACATTCGCAATTTCAATGGTAAATGTTTCAACAGATTTCGCTAAAGCATTAGGTTTTACTTTGAATTTAGCAACATCTTCTTCGGCTTTATAGCCATCAATACCCCAGTTATTAATGCCTTTGTTGAAGATTACTTCCCATTCGTCTTTGTTTGGAATCGTGTATAAAACATAAGTACCAGCTTTTAAAGCTACGCCACCTACTTTTACATCTTCGCCAAAAGTTATTCTTGTGGCTGCATTAGCACCTGTTCTCCAAAGTTTGCCAAAAGGAGCTAAATCTCCGAAAACTACTCTGCCTTTGATGTTGGGTCTTGAATAAGTAATTTCAATCGTTGATAATGCAAAGTCTTGTTTAATCGTTTGCGTTGGACTTGGCGCTGGGGTTTTAATTCCCTGTGCATTTAATGAAGTATTTAAAGTGAAAATTGCTAGAATTGAAAGAATAAAATTTTTCATGAGAAGAAAATTTGTTTTGATGTAAGCTACAAATATAAGTATAGTTTATTCAAGAATTCTTTAGCTTTTTGTTAAGTACATAAAATTTCGATAAACAGTAAATATTAGTAGCTCAATAAAATACTTTATCGTGGATTGTCATAAAAACAAAAAACTCATTCCTTTCGAGAATGAGTTTTTTAGAGAAATATATAATAATATTATGCCGCAGCCAAAGCTTCTGCACCACCCACGATTTCAAGGATTTCGTTAGTAATTGCTGCCTGACGAGAACGGTTGTACTGTAATTTCAATTCTTTTAATAATTCACCAGCATTATCTGTTGCTTTATCCATTGCTGTCATTCTAGCACCATGCTCAGAAGCATTTGATTCTAGTACTGCTTTATAGATTTGCAATTTCAATGCTTTAGGAATTAATTCATTGATAATTTCTTCTTCAGAAGGTTCAAAAATATAATCAACAGAAGATGCTTTTACTTTATCGTCTTTTTTCTCAACGATAGGCATTACTTGTTCTGTTTTTAAAATTTGAGTTGCAACGTTTTTGAATTCGTTATAAACCAGTTCAACAACATCGTACTTTCCTTCTTCAAAACCATTCATTGCTGCTTCTGCTGCGATACGAACATTAGCAAAGCTTAGTTTTGTGAAAATATCAGCATATTGAGTGTTTACATTATATCCACGGCGTGCAAGGTATTCTCCACCTTTTTTGCCAAGAGCCATAATTTCAACGTTTCCAGCTGCTTGTTGTTCTACATATTTTTCAGCGATTAAGCTTACTGCTGCTTTACCAACATTGGCATTGAAAGCACCACACAAACCACGGTCTGAAGTAACAACAATAACTAATACTTTATTGATATTACGAACGATAGTGTATGGATTTTCTTTTGCACCTTCTGCATTTGCAGAAACGGTAGCAATCATTTCAGTCAATTTTTTTGAATAGGGACGCATCTGAGTGATTGCGTCTGTCGCACGACGAAGTTTAGCCGCCGACACCATTTTCATGGCTTTGGTAATCTGCTGAGTTGAGTTTACCGATACTATTCGGTTTCTTACTTCTTTTAATGAAGCCATTCTCTTTTCTAATAAATGAATGATAGAATGAATGAATGATAGTGAATTAATAAAATTGTAAAATCACTATCATTCTATCATTCAAAATTGGAAATTATTTTTTACGCATATTTCGGCGCTACTTCTTTCGATACTTTTGTCAATACGTCTGTCAAAGAATCATCGTATTTTCCTGCTTTCAAAGCATCCATCGTTGATTTTTGAGTAGCGTTCATTACGTTGATGAAATCTTTCTCGAATTCACGAACTTTACTTACAGCTACAGTATCAAGAAGACCTTTTGTTGAAAGGAAAATCATTGCGATTTGCTCTTCAACTCTTTGTGGAGCACCGTTTGGTTGCTTCAACATTTCAAGGTTACGACGACCACGTTCGATAGTCAATTTCGTTGCAGCATCTAAGTCAGAACCAAATTTAGCAAATGCTTCCAATTCACGGAATTGTGCTTGGTCAAGCTTTAAAGTACCTGCTACCTTTTTCATCGACTTGATTTGAGCGTTACCACCCACACGTGATACCGAAATACCTACGTTAATAGCTGGACGAATACCTGCGTTGAAAAGGTTAGATTCTAAGAAAATCTGTCCATCCGTAATCGAGATTACGTTTGTAGGAATATAAGCAGAAACGTCACCAGCTTGTGTTTCGATGATTGGAAGAGCTGTTAATGAACCACCACCTTTTACCAAATGTTTGATAGATTCAGGTAAATCGTTCATGTTACGAGCAATTTCATCAGATGAGTTAATCTTAGCTGCACGCTCTAATAAACGAGAGTGAAGATAGAATACGTCACCTGGGTAAGCTTCACGTCCTGGAGGACGACGAAGTAACAATGAAACTTCACGGTATGAAACAGCTTGTTTAGATAAATCATCATAAATGATTAATGCCGGACGACCTGTATCACGGAAGAATTCACCAATAGCAGCACCAGTAAATGGAGCAAAGAATTGCATCGGAGCAGGATCTGAAGCACCCGCAGCTACAATTACAGTGTAGTCCATCGCACCAGCTTTGCGAAGCGTTTGTTCGATTTGTTTGATAGTAGATGCTTTCTGACCACAAGCTACATAAATACAGTAAACAGGGTTTCCAGCTTCAAAATATTCTTTTTGGTTAATGATAGTGTCGATACAAACAGTAGTTTTACCTGTCTGACGGTCACCGATTACCAATTCACGTTGTCCACGACCTACTGGAATCATTGCATCAATTGCTTTGATACCTGTTTGAAGGGGTTCAGTTACTGGTTGACGGAAGATTACACCCGGAGCTTTACGTTCCAAAGGCATATCATATAAGTCACCCGTGATTGGTCCATTACCATCAATTGGTTCACCAAGTGTGTTTACAACACGACCGCAGATACCGTCGCCAACTTTAACAGATGCGATTTCGTCAGTACGTTTTACAGTGTCTCCTTCTTTGATATCAGACGAATCCCCCAATAATACCGCTCCTACGTTATCTTCTTCAAGGTTCAAAGCTAGGGCCTTTAAGCCATTATCAAAAACGAGTAATTCACCCGCCTGTACTTTCGATAGTCCGTAAATACGGGCTACACCATCACCGATTTGTAATACGGTACCTACTTCTTGAAGTTCAGCCTCTGATTTTGCTCCTGAGAGTTGTTCTCTCAAAATTGCTGATACTTCATCTGGTCTGACTGATGCCATTATAATAAGTTTGTTTTGTGATTTTGAATTTGGAATAGTATTTAATCTACTAGATAAGAATTAGTTAAATGTCAATTAGAGATTAATTATTAAAGACTTACAATATTAATAAATACTCTGTCGTTGTTAACTGATTTCTTTAATTAATAAATTACTTATTTTTCAGGTGCAAAATTAGGGAACAAATTTCACAATTCCATGAAATGATTAACAATTAGTGCTTAAATGTTATACTTTTTGGGGATTCATTATTTTGGGCTTCTATAAATTCTGTAACCTTTTGGGCATTTGTCTTTAAAAAATCCTTTTTTCGTTGAATAATTAAGCTTATTTATAGTTATAGCCTATTTTGTAATAATTATTATCGATTTGATTGATAGTTTTAAATATTCTAAGTTTGCAACATAAAAACAAATCATCTGTTTAATCGCTAAACAGCATGTGAAGTATAATTAACAATTTTAAATAATGTTCTAAATAATATGGCGTTGAAACAAGTCGGGCAGGATTTTGTTTCGACGCTATTTTTTTGAGGTTTCATCTCTGTTTTTATACATTTCATCTTTTTTATTGTATTATATTGATAGTTGTTTTAGTAGGTCATGTCATAGATTCCCGCTAAAATGTCGTTCTTTGTAAAATCTGCTAACCTTTTGAACTTAGTCGATTTTAAAACTAAACTATGAAAAAACTATTACGAATACTTTCATTGAAGTGTTTACTTTTTTGTTGCACTTACATAATATTACCATCACAAATTGTTGCTCAAAATGCAGAATTTAAACTGCCTCTTTTAACAGGAAAAATTACAGATTCTAAAACAGGTGAGCCAATCGTTGGAGTAACGATTTTCTTAGATTTTAGAAAATCTGGCATAATAACGGATACGACTGGGAGATTTAATATTTACTTGCCCAAAGGCGATTATGTCCTCAAGTTCAGTCATGTTGGTTATAAGCCTTACAGAACGAAAATAACATTGAAAGGGAACACAACCTTTGACCTAGCACTCGATGATGTATCAAAAACCTTAGAAGAAGTAATTGTTTCAAGCCAAGCTACTCGTAAAAGTATTCAAACGCCATCATTAGGAGTAACATTATTAAGTATCAAAGGCATCAAAAAATTGCCTGCAATGATGGGCGAGGTTGATATTATTCGTTCCTTACAAACTTTACCGGGTGTTTCTTCGGTTGGTGAAGGTTCAAATGGAATCAATGTTCGTGGTGGAAATATCGACCAAAATTTGATTTATATTGATGATGCACCAATTTTTAATTCAACTCATTTGTTTGGTTTGTTTTCTGTCTTTGCATCAGATGCTATTCGTGAATTAGAACTTTATAAAGGAAGTATTCCTTCAAGATTTGGCGGTAGAACGGCTTCTGTTTTAGATATTAAAATGACTGACCCAAGTTTAGAAAAGTTTAAACTTTCGGGTGGAATAGGTTTTGTTTCTAACAGAGCAATGGCTGAGATTCCTATTATTAAAGAAAAACTTTCAGTGGTTGTAGCTGGCAGATTATCGTTCAATGATTTTTGGTTTAAATTGATTGGCCCTGAGAATATGCGAAATACCCGTGCGAATTTTTATGATTTAGCTACTAAAGTATTTTTCAGGCCCAATAAGAATAATACATTTTCACTGTCAACTTATGTGAGTAAGGATTTTTATCAGGTAGATTCATTATTCAGTTTAGAAAATGTGGTAGCAAAACAAACGCAGTTTGATTATGGACATTTGAATTTTTCATCAAGATGGAGCCATTACTTTAATACCAAAATGAGTTTGGATGTGGTAGGCGTTTTGAGTAATTATAAAACCAAAACGTATGCACCTGATAGTGTGAACAGAATTGATTTAAGAAATAGTGTCAATTATAAAAGTGTGAAGGTCAATTTTGATTACAATCCAGACGAAAAACATAAAATTAACTTTGGAATAAGCGGAATCAATTATCAGATTTCACCCGGAAAGTTGAATGAGAATGTTAGTTCAAGAATTTCTACAGTATTGTTACCAAGAGAACAATCTTTAGAATTGGGTTTGTTTGTTGATGATGAATACAAAGCGAATGAAAAACTAACGATTCAGGCAGGTATTCGTTACGCTCAGTATTTGAGTTTTGGTCCTACCACGGTAAGAAAATATCTGGATAATGAACCTAGAACGATTTCATCGCAGATTGGAGAAGAAACTATTTCAAGCGGTGCTGTCGAAAAAACGTATGGTGGCTTTGAACCCCGTTTAGCCATAAAATACTCTTTGGGCGAAAACAGCACGTTGAAATTTGGTTATAACAGAATGCAACAATTTATTCAGTTATTATCAAACAATACTACACCGTTACCGACGGCTCGTTGGAAAACTGCTGATGAATACATTAAACCTCAAGTAAGCGATTTTATTTCGTTAGGAGTATTTAAAACCTTTAAAGATAATATTTGGGAATTGTCGGGAGAAAGCTATTTCCGTTCTACTCAAAATGTGGTAGATTATATTTCTGGAGCAAATTTGCAGTTAACCAAAGCGATAGAAACACAATTGATTGCTGGAAAAGGAAAAGCTTATGGCTTGGAAGTAATGGTTACTAAAAAAAGAGGGGAACTGAGTGGCTGGATGAGTTATACTTATGCCCGCTCTTTACAACAAGTAAGAGGTGATTTTCCTGAACTTCAACAGATTTCGGATGGTAATTGGTATGCTTCAAATTATGATAAACCGCATAGTTTGAATATCATGATGAATATTCAGCCAACGAATCACCATAGTTTTTCATTTACGTTTGCTTATAATACTGGTCGTCCGTTTTCATCTCCTTCAGGTTTTTTTCAGTTAGACAATAAGAAATATCCTGTTTATGAAGCTCGTAATAATGATAGAATGTCTGATTATCATCGATTAGATTTTTCTTGGACGATAACTAATCCTAGTTTAAAAGAAAAGCGATGGGAGGGAAGTTGGACTTTTACAGTCTATAATATTTATGGAAGAAAGAATCCTTACTCTGTTTTCTTCAAACCTGTAGGAAACGGTTTAAAGCCTTATGAGCTAAGCGTTTTTGCCAATCCACTAATTTCGCTGACCTATAATTTTAAATTTTTATAAAGACAGACTTTCCATTCCTTTCCAACAGAAAGGCTGAAAATAGATTCAACATGAAAACTAAATTTCCAATATTAACCTTACTAATAAGTGTTTTAGTGATTTCGTGCATCACACCAATCACCGATTTTGAACAAGTTTCAACCAACAGCTTTTTTTCGGTCGAAGCCACTTTGTCAGACCAACCTGGTTTACACAAAGTGAAACTCTACATGTCGTCGAACAGACTAACTGGAGGGTCTTTTCTGCCAATTCTAAAAGCAAAAGTATATTTTACAGACGAAAAAGGTTTAATTGAAAACCTAAGTGACCCCAAAGGAACGGGGGATTATCAAACTTCTGGAACATTTGCAGGCAGAGTAGGTGGAACATATACCTTAACGATTGAAACCAGTGATGGCAAAAAGTACGTTTCATCTGCTGAAACGATGAGACCAGTCCCAGAAATTGAAAATCTGATTACAAAATTTGAAGTAATGGATATTTACGTAAAAGGTGATGCTCGTCGTGGAGGTTTTAATATTTATGTCGATTTTCAGGATTCTCCCAATCTTGGTGATAATTATCAATGGTTTTGGAAACATTATCAAAAAGCTTTTATTTGTGAAACCTGCACCAATGGATATTATGATTTTGCTAAAAAAACGTGCATGTTCCCGCCGCAGCCAACTGATTTAACACTCAACTATAAATGCGATAGAGATTGTTGGAATATTACTTTTTCAACGGCACTTAATATTTTTTCTGATTCATACCTGAACGGGCAAAGAATAACTGGCAAACAAGTAGCTAGAGTGCCATTTGATGATACAACGCCATATTATTTACAATTTGAACAGCGTTCTATTACCAAAAGTGTTTATAATTATTACCAAGGGCTTGTTGCACAGACACAAAATAACGGAACGTTGTTTGATGTTCCTGCGGAAACACGTTTTAGCTATAACATTAAATCTGTAACCAATCGTAGCGAAAAAATTCTTGGTGTTTTTGATGTCCATTCTGTAAGAAAAAAAGTGTTTTATATCGATCGTTCTGTGGGAATTCCTGAAGGCGAAAAACCATCTTATGTGAGACTTCAAGGGGAAGTATATACTTGTCCAGCTGGTACAAGGGTTTGTAATGAGTACGTAGAATGTTTGGATAATTTAAACAGAACACCTTTCAAACCAACAGGTTGGAAGGATTAAGCTAGAAGTTTCTTAAAATAAAAAAACACAAATAAGTGGTAGAAACATTAAAATCAAACAAATTTGTACTTTGAATGTTGTCTTTAAACAATCTTATTAGCGATTTTTTGCGTAAATAAAAGAAACATAATTTATTAAAATGCAAGTACAAGAACCACAAGTATCGTCTGAGAAATCAGTAGCAACTAAGCTTAAAACAGGCGTATTAATTGTTAATTTGGGAACTCCAGATTCGCCAAGTACGCCAGATGTTCGTAAATATTTACGAGAATTTTTAATGGATGGAAGAGTAATTGATATTCCTTATGCTTTTAGATGGATGTTAGTGAATCTTATCATTGCTCCATTCAGAGCACCAAAATCAGCTAAAGTATATAAAGAACTTTGGACAGAAAGAGGCTCACCATTGAAATTTTACGGAGAAGATATTGAGAAAATGCTACAAGCACAATTGGGCGAAGAGTATGATGTGAAGCTGGCGATGCGTTATCAAAGTCCAAGTATGGATGCAGGCTTAGAATTATTTAAAAAATCAGGCTATAAAAAAATCATTGTAGTGCCATTTTTTCCACAATATGCTTCTGCAAGTACAGGTTCGGTGTATGAAAAAACTATGCGTATTGTAAAAGAATGGCAGATTATTCCAGAAATAAGTTTTGTCAATACTTTTTACGACCATCCGAAATTCATAGAATACTTCGCAACAGCGGCTCGTAATTATATGGCAAAGCAAGATTATGATTACTTCATGTTTAGTTATCATGGCTTGCCGCAGCGTCAAATCAGAAAAGGAGATTGTACAGGTAATACTTGCCAGTTTGGTTCATGTTGTGATACTATTCATTCGATGAATCAATATTGTTACAGAGCACAATGTCATGAAACAACTCGATTATTAGTTAAACAATTAGGTTTGAAAGAAGGTACTTATGCTACTACTTTTCAATCAAGATTAGGAAGCGACCCTTGGGTTCAACCTTATACAGATGTTGTGATTAAAGAATTAACAGCACAAGGCAAAAAGAAGATTTTAGTTTTCTCACCAGCTTTTGTTGCAGATTGTTTAGAAACAACTATCGAAATTGGTGAAGAGTACCGTGAAATGTTTGAAGAATTTGGCGGACAACATTGGCAATTGGTAGAAAGCTTAAATAATTCACCAATGTGGGTTGATTTATTAGAAGACTTAGTTAAAAAAGCATAGTTGAATGGCGAGTTTTGAGTGATGGGTTATGAATTTTAGACTCATCACTCAAAATTCGCAACTCATCACTCCCCACTCACGACCCAATTATATTCCCGAATTTAGGAAATGATGCTTTCTCGAAAAAGTATCTTCCTGAATTTGGGAATATTTGTTTAAACATAATATTACAATGCTTAAATTTGAATAATAAGCATTTAAAAACTCATCAACATTAAAAGCACTTAACCATTCTTCGATATGATAGATTTATTACTCAGTATTATCTTCTCGGTTTTATTGTTAATCAACTTTCGGTTACATCCACGATTTGGCGTTAATACCTTTCAGACAATTATTCTTAATTATCCAGTTTGTATCGTTACAGGATTGTTATTCTTGCCAGAAAATCAGCATTTTAGTCTTGATTTATCCGAAACCTCAACACAATTAGCCATGCTCTTGGGCGTAGGTTTTGTCATTACTTTTATGCTTTCGGGTATTTCTACACAGCGTATCGGCATGGCGATGACTTCTCTGGCAAATAATATGTCGTTGGTAGTGCCAGTGATTTTCAGTTTAGTTGTTTTGAAAATGAGTAGCAGTTTTGATACTTTAAATTATTTAGGATTAGTCTTAGCCATCGTAGCAGTAGCACTAAGTACTTTTAAAAAGAGCGAAAGCGATGGCAGCAGCAAAAAAGAAAATATAGATTGGCTATTACCAATTGCTGTATTTGTAATGTATGGTATCACTAATACAACTTTTAATTACTTGAATGCCAAGTATGTAACAGCCTCAGGAACAACTATTCCTTTTACGTTAACCATTTTAGTGGGTTCTGTTTTAATTGGAGGAATTGTTCTAGGAATTAGGATAATTCAAGGAAAAGAAAAATTGGTATTTAAAAGTTTGATAGCGGCAATTCCGTTGGGCATTCCGAACTTTTTATCATTCTATTATCTGCTGAAAGCATTGGATGCTTATCAAAATAATGGTGCTTTCGTTTTACCAATTTATAATATTGGTGTTATTGTAGGTTCGGCATTGGTTGCCTTTATTTTCTTTCAAGAGAAATTTACATTATTGAATAAAATAGGTTTAGTCTTAGCGGTAATTGCTATTGGTTTGATTTCGTATCAAGGACTTTTTTAGCAATTTACTTTTTGCTAATAAACGCATTTCCTTCAAAATAAAACCGATAAGGTAATGTTGCTCCTTGCGTAATGCCTATTCGAGTAGTGGTAACAATTGGGTTTTGAACATAATCTGAAAGTGGAGGAAGTATTTTTAAATCATCTTCTAAAATATGCCAGTTGTTCATACCTTTATGAATGCCCATTGCTTGTACTAGTTTTCCTGGTCCAGAACATAGATTCTTTAAAACATTACTTTTTCGTCTTTTCTCCATCAAATCAATGCCTTCTATTGGTTCTAAAGCTCTTATCAAAACAGCTTCTCCAACATCTTTTTGATTGGTCGCTATGTTTACACAAAAGTGCATTCCATAGATTTGATACACATAAACTGTTCCTGCTACACCAAACATTGGTGCATTTCTAATACTCTTTTTTCGATAAGCATGACAGGCTGGGTCGTCTTGTAAATATGCTTCTGTTTCTACAATGATTCCAGCAGTAATTCCTTCGTCGCTTTCATGAACCAAACGATAGCCCAACAGGTTTTTGGCAATCGTTAGTGTATCAGATGCTAATAAATCCATATTTCAAACATTGTTTTTTACCAGAAAAGTACGGTTAAAAGTATTTATTAAACCAATGACTGGACCAAAACTTAGTATTAAATAAATATAATTATTTGAAATGTATTTACTCGCCAATTGTAAAATTTGTAAGCTAACTATCGTAATAGCGAAACCAATACAATTTACGATTGTGATTGATGAAGCTCGATATTCAGGATTGGTATTTTGTGAAATTAACGTTGAAAATTGTGGAGAGTCGCCAGCTACACTCATTCCCCAAATCAACATAATTGTAATAAATACAAAAGGATTAGCTTGTGAAAAACAAACTGAAAGTAAACAACAGATTAATGAAAGGGATAAGCATAAAAATGCCAGTTTTGCACTTCCAAACTTCGCTGAAAATTCACCAGTCAATACACAAGCCAGAAGGCCAGCAGCAATGATTAAGAAAGACCACAAAGAAGTATTGAAATGAAAATTTGAATGCTGATTGTACTGTTGAAGAATTAATGGAACATAAGCCCAAAAAGTATATACTTCAAACATGTGTCCGAAATAGCCAAATGAAAATGTTCTAAATGAAGGATTTTTAAAGGATGCTACAATACTGTTTGGATTGAATTTTCCAGCTTTTTTCCGAAAAGGACCATCTTTAATCAATAATAACATCATCAAAGCACCACTTGAAGCAATGATTGACGTAGCAATAATAACCGATTGCCAATGAATCTTTAATGAAAAATAAGCAATAAAATGCGGAAAAGAAGTACCCAAAACTAAAGCACCGACTAGATAACCCAAAGCTCTGCCCAAACCTTTTTCATACCAATCTGCCATGATTTTCATGCCGACAGGATAAACACCAGCCAAGAAAAAACCAACTAAAAAACGAATGATTAAAAGTGCTTTAAAATCCAGCTTAATCCAAACAATTATCAGGTTGAAACCTGCTGCGATAAGTGTTGAAATGACAAATACTTTTACAGGAGAAAATTTATCACTCAATGTAAAAATTGCATAAATCGCTGTGCCAACCACAAAACCAAACTGAACTGCGGAGGTCATATTTCCCAGAAAATTGGATGTGTTGGGATATAGTACTTGTAAATCTTTCAGAACTGCATTGAGTGCAAACCACAAAGAAGTACCTGCAAATTGAGCAAAAATAACGACTGGAAGTAAATATCTTGGTTTCAAGGAAAATTAAAGGTTTTCAATTACCGCATAAGCTCTCACAGGGAAAGTTCCCATGCCTTTTACTTTGGGTGGAGTTGCTGAGAATTTGAATGAAGTATTCACAGGAATTTCATTCAAATTGCATAAATGTTCTACAATCAATATTTCATTTTTCAATAAAATCGTATGAACTGGTCTGGATTTTCCAGCAACATCATCAATATTATGAGAATCAATGCCTACTAATTTTACACCTTGCATAACCAAATATTCAGCCGCATCGGCTGTTAAAAATGGATTGCCAGTAAAATACTCATCAGTTTTCCATTTTTTATCCCAGCCAGTATGTACCAAAACTGCCTTTCCTGTCAAGTCTAATCCTTCAAAGAATGATTTATGAATGCTTAAATGTTGTTCAAAAGGAACAGAAACCTTTACGGCATCCAACATAGCAGTTTGTTCAATCAGGATTTCTGATAAATCTTTTCCATCTTCATAGCGATGAAAAGGCGTATCTAAATACGTTCCTGTGTTAGAAACCATTTCGATTTTTCCCATTTGAAAAGAAGTACCTTCTTCATACCATTGTTTGGATTCTTCACGTGTCCAAAAATCACAAATAATAGGAGCGGGGAGTCCTTTATAAGTAACGACACCTTCTTCAATAACATGACTTAAATCAATAAATTTCATTGCTTTTTAGCTTTTAAAATGGCAGTAATGGCAATCACTACCCACACTACGTTTACAAAAACGGAAGGATAAGCTTTATGTTCAAGTGTATTGACGATAAAACATAAACCACCAAACAGATTGGCTAATTGGTAATTGATAGAAGTGGATGAAATCTTGTTCAAAGCATTCAACGCAAACGCTCCAACAATAAGCACAGAGCCAATCCAACCAACAATTTCAACAAAGAGTAAATACATTTAATTAAGCTTTTAACAAAGATACATTGATTTTAGCAATTGAGCGAGTTGGTGAATTTTTATGTCTATCACAGGCAAAATTTTGTAAATATCTTGCTATTTATTTTACTAAATTGATTGTAGGAGTTTAGTCGATTGTTAATATTTCGTTTGAACAAAGTCCAGTTTTTCCATAAAAATTACGACCTTTACCGAAATTTTTAAAAATAATTGATAAAATGGCACAAGCAAAGGCGGGCGATAAAGTAAACGTCCATTACACAGGAAAATTAACAGACGGAACTGTATTTGATAGTTCAGCAGGACGTGAAACTTTAGCGTTTGAATTAGGAACAGGAATGGTTATCAAAGGTTTTGATGATGGCATTACTGGAATGATTATTGGCGAGAAAAAGACTGTTCATATCCCTGCTGATGAAGCTTATGGACCCGTGAATCCTGATTATTTAGCAGTATTCCCAAAAGCAGAAATTCCTGCTGATATTCCTTATGAAGTAGGTATGCAATTAAACATGCACCAAGATGGTTCTGGTCAAGTAATGCCAGTAACCGTAACTGAAGTAACTGATACTACAATTACTTTAGATGCGAATCACCCTTTAGCTGGAAAAGATTTAATTTTTGATATTGAATTAGTATCAATTGGATAATTAAGCTCTTCAAGAACAACATAAAAAAACCTCTAAAGAAAATCCTTAGAGGTTTTTTTATGCGAATGCTATTAGTTTTTAGCCTCCATCTCAGCTGCAATTTTATCAAAATCTATTGCTCCACATGAGCCACAGCCTTTTGAACAACCTGCTTTATTTTTTAAGCTAAAGTTTTTTAAGACGATGTTGCCCAGATAAGCTAAAGCAGATAAAAATATAATAGCAATGATGATATTTTCCATGATAGTCTTTATGTTAATTTAAGACTTTGTGATATTCCAATTACGAACAATCACTTCCTCTAATTCAGGAAACATTGCACAACCCGCAATTAGTTCACGTCCGAATACGAAATCATCACCACCTTTGAAGTCTTTTACAAATCCTCCTGCTTCTTGCACAATTAAAGTACCAGCTGCTACATCCCAAGGTTTTAAATTGTATTCAAAAAATCCATCAAATCGTCCGCAAGCGGTATAAGCTAAATCTACGGCTGCTGCACCAAAACGACGTAAACCATGAGATTTTTGCATCAATTCTTTCAAAATACCGATGTAGTTTTCCATCAATTCAAAATCATAATAAGGAAAGCCTGTAGCAATTAAGCTTTCTCCTAATGTTTTAGCCGACGATACTTGAATTGGTTTTTCGTTCAAATAAGCACCACCACCAAGCCAAGCAGAGAAACACTCATCACGATTAATTTCATATACTACGCCCAATACAATTTTACTTTCTTTGATTAAAGCAATTGAAATCGCAAAAACGGGTACTCCATGAATATAATTTGTTGTACCATCAACTGGGTCGATAATCCAAGCTAGATTATGATTTTCAGCTTGTTCCGATGTGCCTTCTTCCGCAATTATTCCAGCTTCTGGAAGTATTTTAGAAAGTCCAGCTACTAAAAGTTCCTCAGTTTGTTTATCAACATACGAAACTAAATCATTCAAGCCTTTATATTCAATACTGTCTTTGCTGAACTCTGAGGCTGCTTTTCTAACAAACTCTCCCGTCTGACGAGCTAGTTTGCTTACTTCTGAGGTTAAATTTTCTAAATTCAAAATGTGATAGTTAATGTGTATCTAAAATCTGAATTCCGATGACTGAAATCCAAAAGCTATTTTTTCTTTACTTCAAAAAAGATGGCTAATCCTAATACGCCAACCAAAATTACAGACATAATAAGGTCAACTTTATTTCCTTTACTGACTGATTCTGGTTCAAATTTGAATTCAATTTTATGTTTCCCTGCTGGAATTACCATTGCTCTCAAGATATAGTTAGCTCTTAAATGTGGTTTGTATTGTCCATCGATATAAGCTTTCCAATCTTGGTTTCCACGATAAAATATTTCAGAGAAAATTGCTAATTGTTCCGTTTTAGTGTCAGATTGGTAAGTCAAATCGTTTGGCTTATAAGAAGTCAATACAATTTTATTTGAAACACTATCAGGTTGAATTTTCAAATTAGCTACTTGGTCTGCAAAACGTTTGTCGATAAATGCGATTTCTTTAGGCTCAAACTTGTCTAAAGATTTCATTTCTTCGTCGGCATTCGCCACAATTTTAAATGAATTGACAAACCAAGCATTTCCACAAGCATCTGGATTTTGTTGTGCAACTGGCTGACCTGTTTGTTGATTTGGAATGATAAAGTACTTCGTATTCAACATATTCAAAACCTGCATATTGTTTTTAGCAATTTGGTTTTCAATAATCTCTGAGTAACGACGCAATTTCGCTCCGTGATAACCACCAATTGACTGATGATAATAAGAAGCAGTAGCATCGCTACTAAAGCCACCTGCGGCAGCAGCATCGAATACTCTATAAATACTCTTATCTTTCAAAATTTGCTCATCGGCAGCTGTTGGTGTAAATAATTCTTCGTATTCTGATTTTGAAACGAAATTATCATTGTTGAAATAGCGTTTATCAGCTCCGAATAAGTCAATCAGGATAAGTAATATCAAAACTGGATAGAATAATGATTCTTTAATTTTGCCAGTAACCCAAGCCCAAAGTAATCCAGCCGCTAATAAAATAAATGCTAAAGAACGAAAAGCATCTGAACGCATCAACGATTCACGGTCGAGGACAATTGCTCTTAAAATCTGAGCATCCACACCTTTATCACCTGTAATTTGCATCGCTTCATCGTTTACAGATTTGAAACTGAAAAACAAACTTGGAACAAGTGCAAAAATAACACATAAGCCAGCGGTGAATGCCAAACTGTATATTAAAGGTTTTTTAAGTTCTTCAAATGTTGGTTTATTATCGCTAATTTGTTTCAAAGCCAATACGCCTAATATTACCATCGCTAATTGAGTAAGCGAAAGTATCATCGTGATTGCTCTGAATTTATCAAACATCGGGAAGTAATCGAACATTGGATAGTTTAAAAGAGGGAAATTTTTACCCCAAGCTAGCATCGTAAAAAATACTGCTGTACCAACTAACCACCATTTTAGCGAACCTCTCACTAAAAATGCTCCTAAAGCAAATAGGAAACAAATGATAGCACCTGCATAAACTGGTCCACCAACAGCAGGCTGGTCGCCCCAATAAGCTGGCCCTCTTTCAGTATATGGTAAAGCATTTTCTTCAGGAATACCTGCATTGACCATTGCTTTCAAAGTTTCAGATTTTTTACCACCTAAACTTCCACCCATTGTTCCTCCATAAAAATTTGGAATCAATAGAGTACCTGTTTCACCGATTCCGTAGCTGTAACTGAAAGCATAATCACGGTCTAAACCACCTTTTGATTGCGTATTAGTCGTTAATTCAGATTTACCACGAATGGTTTCTTTAGAGTATTCGTAGTTATTCCAAAGTCTCATGGTGTGATTAGCAACACCAACGAATGAACCCAAGCCTAATGCCAACAGTGCAAAAAACAAAGATTTGATTTTACCAGATTTTACATGGTTAATAATTTCTACAATTACATAACCAAAAAGCATTAAGCCAAAGTAATAAGTAATTTGTACGTGGTTGGCATAGATTTCTAAGCTCATAAAAAGAGCCGTTAATGCACCACCAAGTAAATATTTTCCTCTAAAACACAAAACAGCACCAGCCGCAACCATCGGTGCATAAGCCAATGCAATAGCTTTAGAAGTATGTCCTGCTGGCAATATCACCATATTGAGTGTACAGAAAGCATAACCAATAGCACCAATGATTGATTGCCAAATATTTGCTCCCAGTACAATTAAGAGGATGTACATTCCGAGCATTTCTAAGAAAATAACGTTGATTGGTGAGGGTAAAAATCCCATGATTTCACCGCCAACGGTAGAACCAATACTATTTGGATAAGCACCGTGAATCATATAAGCAGGCATACCGCCAAACATAGAGTTTGTCCACCAAGGCACAATGCCTGTTGCTTTTGTAAATTCGGTAGATTCATGAGAAGAAGCCAAAGACATCGTAATGTCGTGTTGCTTTAATTTTTTGCCTTGTATGGCTGGAGAGGCGTAAATTCCTGCAAGCACAACTAAAGCAATTACTGCGTACAAATGTGGGAGGAATTTCTTGAATGAAAACTGCATATTTTTTCTTAAGATTTGGACTTAGATTACCTTATATGCAAAGATAAAGTTTCTAATTTGAAATTTTGCATGAAAGCGACGTAACCGCTTTAAATTCGATAGTATTAAAAAATAAGGTTGTTAAATCATTAAATCAATCCTTGGATTGATGGAAATTATGAACTTTTTAAGCACCTTTGTGTTTTTATAACGATTGTGTTAAACCATACTTTACTTGTTTTGTCCAAACGAAAGCAAAATAAAATATATTACAAAATGATGAACAAAAACATTTTTTTACTTGCCATTTGCCTAATAATTAATGTAATAGGGGTAAAAGCTCAGGATTCAAAGGCTGGAGTGATTATCGATGCAATGCAGAAAAAGTACAAATCAATGAAAGCATTTAGTGCTTCATTTGCATACGGTGCTGATGGCTCAACACAAGTATTACAAGGAAATATTACGGTAAAAGGTCAGAAATATCGTTTAAAAACGAGTGGTCAGGAGATTTATAATAATGGAAAAGAAGTTTCTACTTATATTAAAGAAACAAATGAAGTAAACATTTCTGATTATGAACCATCTGATAATGATTTGAATCCTTCTAAAATTTATTCATTTGATAAAAAAGGATTTCGTTATGTGTTTATCCAAGAAGTAAAAGAAGGTGCTGAAACTTATGAAGTAATTGAACTTTCACCTGAGAAAAAAGGAACACAGGTTTCAAAAGTTAAAATTAAATTGAATAAAAAAGACAAATCTGTAAAAAGTTGGACTATCACTGATAAAAGTGGCAAGCGTCAAACTTTTAAAGTAAGCAATTTTGTACCGAATGTTCCCGTTGATGATAAATACTTTGTATTTGATAAAAGTAAATTTCCAGGCGTTGAGGTTAATGATTTGAGATAGGTTTGTAGAGAAAAAAGACATAAGAAACAAGATAAAAGACTGAGTTCTTCATTTTGTTTCTCTAGCAAATAGTGAAGGGTTAAATTTGAGATAATTATCTGCTCAAATTTAACCCTTCACTGTTTTTGTTTACATTTCTTCTCTTTCTTCAAATTCCTTAGTGAAATTAGGGCTTTCGGTTTTGCCTAATTTATCCCAAAAAGTGAAGTATAATCCGTAATTGTAGCGATAATACTTGTGATGATGGCTGTGATGTGTCGCTCCAATCATGTATTTCCCAACAAGATTTCCAAATATATTTTTCGGATAAATTTCTATGTCTAAATGATTGATGGCTGCCGTAATGGTCATAATCGTCAGGTGAATCACAATCGCATAAATGTGCATCGGAAGGACGATAACAATAGCGGGCATAATCAGAGCTTCTAATACTCCTTCGATAGGATGAAAAGAAAAGGCTGTCCAAGCAGAAGTGATTTTACTTTCGTGGTGAACATGATGTACAATTTTGTAAATCTTGGGTTGGTGCATCCAACGGTGAAGCCAATAATAGTACGTTTCGTGAATAAACATTGAAACAATAATACTGACAGGAATCCACCAAATCGGAAATTCGTTGACATCAAGATAGATATGAGTGAGTCCTTTCTGCCAAAGTATCGCTGCCAAAGAGCCAATCACGGAGAAAATCAAAGCTGTTAGCATCGACCAAAACATTTCTTCTCTAAATTGTTTTGGGGGATATTTTTTTTTATTCAGTTTGCGTTTTTCCCATTCTTTTGATTTCCACACATAAAAATAAAGGTGAAAAATACTTGCTAACAGAAAGTAGCGAAAGACAACAATGGCAAAAATCGAAAGGGTAAGCCAGAAAAAAACAATCGGTTCAGTAAAGTCGAAATTAAATACATTTTGTATCATGTAGTAAGAATTATGAATTAAGAGTGGTGGGTTTTAAAATTAAATAATTGATTATCAATATATTAATTTTAATTTTGTCACTCCATATTTTACGTATGCTTAATACAATCAACTTTACCGAACCGAAAATGTTTTAAAAAGCTTTAAGCTAAAAGCTGTCAGTCGTTGGCAGATGAATGACAGTACAAGTAATCACTAACTCACTAAATCACTCATTCACAACTATTAAAGTCTTACAATCTCAGCACCGATGGCATTCAAACGAGTATCAATGTTTTGATAACCTCTATCAATTTGCTCGATGTTTTCGATGATTGAAGTACCTTTTGCAGACATTGCAGCGATTAATAATGAAACCCCAGCACGAATATCTGGTGAAGTCATTCTGATACCTCTTAATTGTTGTTGACGATTTAAACCAACTACTGTTGCTCTGTGCGGGTCGCAAAGGATAATCTGAGCACCCATTTCAATCAATTTATCTACAAAGAACAAACGGCTTTCAAACATTTTTTGATGAATCAATACCGTTCCTTTTGCCTGAATTGCCGTCACTAAAACGATACTTAGTAAATCTGGCGTGAAACCGGGCCAAGGATGATCTGAAACTGTTAGCATCGAACCATCAATAAAAGTTTCTAATTCGTAATGTTCTTGTGAAGGAACATAAATATCGTCGCCTCTGATTTCTAATTTAATTCCTAACTTTTGGAATACTAAAGGAATAATGCCTAAATCAGGAATTGAACAATTTTTAATCGTGATTTCAGATTGAGTCATTGCTGCCATACCGATAAACGAACCAATTTCAATCATATCAGGAAGCATGGTATGCTCTGTTCCGTTCAAAGATTCAACGCCTTCAATCGTCAATAAATTTGAACCAACTCCAGTGATTTTAGCACCCATTCTATTCAACATTTTACAAAGTTGTTGCAAGTATGGCTCGCAAGCTGCGTTGTAAATCGTCGTTGTTCCTTCTGCCAAAACTGCTGCCATTACGATATTGGCTGTACCTGTAACAGAAGCTTCGTCTAAAAGCATGTAAGCTCCTTTCAAATGAGAAGCATCTACTTCGTAAATTCCACCTTCTTCTTGGCTGTAATTGAATTTTGCACCCAATTTCATAAAACCATAAAAGTGTGTATCTAATCTACGACGACCAATTTTGTCACCTCCTGGCGAAGGAATTCGCCCTTTTTTGAAGCGTGCCAATGTTGGACCCAATAACATGACCGAACCACGAAGAGCCGCCGCTTTTCTTTTGTAAGTTTCTGAATTTAAGTAATCTAAGTTTACTTCAGAGGCATCAAATTTTACCGAAGATTCTGCCATGCGAGTACAACGAACGCCCATATCGCCAAGTAGGTCGATTAATTGATTCACATCTCTGATATTCGGAATGTTATGAATCGTTACGGGTTCTTTCGTTAATACTACTGCACACAAAATTTGTAATGCTTCGTTTTTTGCTCCTTGCGGAATAATTTCGCCTTTCATTTGGCGACTACCAGTTACTTTGAATGATGCCATGTTTAAACCTTAAATTGTCTATCTATCATTTGAGATAAGTATTTTGGATTTACCTAAATCAAAAACTATCTTCTATTGCGATTGTTGCTGTTATTATTATTGTTGTTACGATTGTCATTTCTGCCACCACCGTTATTGTTGTTACGATTGTCGCTTCTACCACCGTTATTTCTGGTGTCTGTACCACCACGATTACCGTCGTTTCTTCCTCCGAAATTCTGACGAGCACCACTATTGTTATTGCGACTGTCATTTCTACCACCACTACTTACATGTGTGTTTGGTGGTGTTGGACGATTGTTCGCATTGCGTAAGTTTCCTAATGATGAATGTCCAGAAATAGCATGAACAATAGGAGCGAGCGTATTGTTAGAAATCTCAAGAATGTGTCCCCAAATTACTTCATCATCAACTACTTCACGATTCCAGTTTTGATAGAATGTTTTCATCAAACGAGCGATGTGTGCAACCAAAATACGTTTTTCATTATCGTCAGTTTCTGCAATGGCTCTTACAATTAATAATTCAACATTACGACCATAATAACGATAGCGTAATTGATGCGTATTATAAGGAACAGTTTTTGGAAGTTTACCAACAGCATCGGGTGATGGTGGAGGAAAAGGACTATCAACATCCAACTTAAAGTTTGACATGATGTATAAATCATCCCAAAGTTTGTTGGTATAATCTTGCGTATCACGCATATTTGGGTGAACCTGACGCATCAATTCAACCAATAAATAAGCATATTTGGTACGTTTTTCTCTATCTTGAACCGTTAGGATATGGTTCACTAATTTCTGGACGTTGGTTCCGTATTCTTTCATGATATAATAAGGACGATTTCGGTATTCGTCGTGAATGGCTGTTGCTAAAAGGCAAAAATAGGAATATTTATTCAATGAATTTCTGAAAGCCTTAAAACTTTCAGCAAGATGAATATTTATAACGAAAGTTTAGGGAAAAAGATGATAATTCCTACGATTATAGCAAAGATTGACGCAATTAGAACCGCAGCAGCAGCAACATCTTTGGCTTTGCCTGCCAATGGGTGAAAATCTGGAGAAGCCAAATCTACCAAAGCTTCAATGGAGGTATTGATGGCTTCCAAAATCCAGACTAAAGCGATTGCTAGTGCAATCCAAAGCCATTCCTGATTAGAAAGTTCAACATAAATTCCTGCTGAAATAACCACAATACTTGCTAAAAGATGAATTCTTGCATTGTTTTCAGAAATTATCATCGAGCGTATTCCTTTAATGGCAAATGAAGTACTTTTTATGAATTTCTGAAAATCAATCATTTTTTTTTGTGTTAAAATTACTGGTCATTCAAATGAATTAAACTGTGAAGCATACAATAAGCCAAACCTATAAAAACCGAAAATTCGAAGGTCATTAAAATAGCCGTTGGATTACTGAACGAATGTAAAACATATTTTAATAATGCCACAGGATGAGTAAACAAATCCCAAGAATTAAAACGTTGAATTCTTCCTAAAAATATTCCATATCCAGAAAGTACTACAGATGAGATTATAAAAATCATGCTCCAATACTTCGAAAATGTAGTTGCCCAAATTTTCTGAATCCAATACAAAGAAAGCAAGCCACAAATTAAACTCACAAAAGCAAAAGTATAAATCATGATTTGATGGTGCCAATACGAATTGCCATTATATGGATAAAGATGCACTAAATCGGTAATAATGTAAGGAGCATTTGGGAAAAACAATAGCCATAAAAGGCTATAAATCATTATTTTATTTTTTGAAAGGACTTTAGTTTTGATTTGTTTATTCATGTACAAAACAATAAAAAGGGGAATCCAAGCCAGAAATAAATTCCAATTAATTCCTATCAGATAAGTATTATGAAGTACGATGGCTTCAAAAAGGAATAATAATACTGCTAAAGCTGACATCAGCCCCAAATTGAAAAGTACTTGTTGTCGATTACTCTCTTTGTAAATCTTCATGTTTGTGTTTGAAATAAAATAGATTGTAAAAACAACTATTGACTAATGAGTAAAAAAAGAATAATGAAAAAATAGAAACAAAATCCTTGATTGATTTAAAGATGGAAACTTTTGAAGAAGTAATATCCACCATCAGAGATGTTAAAAAATAACAACAGCATATTGCAAAATAATAATAGGTTTTTAAATCGACCCTTTTGAAATAGCTAATTAAAAACAGGCATGGTTCAACAAATAATAATTGAACAAAAAGCGGGATGAGGACAAAAAAATAGATTGCCGCTGTAAGTTCTTTATCAAAATGAAATCCATCGTTAAAAATGTTAAAGACAAAATAAATGATAAAAGATACCAAGCCTGTTAAGATAGGCGATAGAACAAATGCTTTTACTCTCATTGTTTATTTAATTGTTTAAAAATCTGTTCATCAGCATAATTCCAAGATTGCCATTGTTTGGCTTTGTATTGTTTTTCAAAGGCTTCAATTTGTTTCAGAATAAATACTCTTTGTGTAATAATAGGTGCAGATTTGTAGTATTCATTTTCTTTTAAATAGGTGTAATCGAACACTTTGGTATCAAGATTTACTTTTGGATGTATCAATAATGTTTTTAATGCAGGCAAAGTATTGTCGCTGAGATTCAGTAAATAAGTTACGTCTAACTGACTCGCTTTGTGGATATTATAGGAAGCAATGAGGCTATCCCAATTTGTGAAACTGCTTGTAATTAACAAGAAGTAAGCAAACCAAGAATTTTTTCTTAATAAAAACCAAATCGTTTTTTGATGAAGTACTTTCCAGAAAGTGCTGATAAGTCCTGCCATCGTCAATATCAAGAAAACATATACGCCGATTCTTTTATGGGTTAATCCGAATTCGTTGATATACAATTGATTTTTGAAAATGACTCCGATGAGTAAAAGCGTATTTTGGAAAACCCAGATATAAGCAAGTCTTTTTAACCACTGATTTCTTGAATAAAAATTCTGGTTGGCTCTGAAATAATATAAAATAATGCTGATAGCGAGAATAGCACTGAAAATCAACGTATTTACTCCTTGATGCACATAAGCCGAGTGATGAAGTCCTTTGGGTAATTTCTGATCTGAGAAAATGACAGAAAAATCAACAAAATTGAAAAAAAGTAAGAGTAAATTCAGCATTGAAAATACGATAATACCTTTTGTATTTTCAACTTTTAGAATCGTTAATTGGAAAATCTTTTTCTCTTTTTGTTTATTTCTAATTAAAGTATTGGGTAAAGTAATATCCCATTCCGTTAGTTGTTGACCAAAAAATTGGTAATAAATACCAGCACTCATCATTGTTCCAACCAGAAAAAATAAGCAAAACTGCAAAGAAATAATATCTTTTGGTAATTGGAAATAACTGCCAAATTCAGGGTTTGCAGAAGCATATAATAAATAAAACACAAAAGTGATTAACAGCGGAATAATATAAAATGCTGTAGTTTTCTGAATAGTAAAACCTTTCTTTTCCAACTTTTTCTGATTTAATATGTATTCGTCAAAGTTTTCAAATGTGATTTTGAAAGATGAAAAAGCGATGGAAACAAATCCCTTCAAGAAACCAATATAAACACTGCTATCTTGATGATTACTTACTCCAATTAATAAAGTTAAAGAACAGAAATTTGCTATCATTGAAAGATTTGAATGATGAAAAACAATCATTCCTGCTGATAAAACACTACCAATAGCTACAATTTGCCATGTTTTGTTTTTGATTAAATCAGGCTGAAAAATTAGCATTCCAACGATGACGATAATTGTAAAAACCAAGAAATTAATTCCTGCAGATTGTTGATAAAACAAATAGCTATAAGCTATTGAAGTAAAGGCTAATAATGTTTTTCTGTTGTTCATGGCTGTAAGTCGCAAATTGCTTTGAATTTCAAAGTGAAAATTGATTAAAAAAACGAATGCAAAAGATTCGTTGAATTGATTATAAAGTGCCTTTAATAAGTGCTTCAAGAGCGTTGAGATGTTCTTGAAAAGCTTGCTTTCCTTCGGCAGTTGCTTGAAAGGAAGTATTCGGTTTTTTACCTATAAAAGCTTTTCGTACTTGGATATATTTTTCTTTTTCTAATGCGGTAATGTGTGAAGCTAAATTCCCATCAGTAACGTTGAGCGTCTCTTTAAATTCACTAAAATCCACCCAATCGTTCACCATTAAGATAGACATCACGCCAAGCCTTACACGGTTTTCAAAGGATTTATTTATGTTAGAAATAATAGTTTGCATAATATTCAATCTGATAATTTTAGGTAAAAACAATTATCAAATTTTCAAATCAAGATTCATATTTACGGTACATCACAATGCCATAAATAATGTGTAATGCCCCAAAGCCAATTGCCCAAAATAACAAACCAAGCTTCCATTGGTCTAAAAAAGCACATAATAAGCCCAAAACTATTTCGATATAGCCAAGAAAACGAAGTTCATCATAAGTATATTTTGAAGCGTTTACGATAGCCAATCCGTAGAAAATTAGTGTGGTAGCATCTATTAAATGCGGTGCATGTTTCAATAAAATTAAACTAAACAAACCTCCCGACACCAAAGGAACTGCTATACTACTTAGTAGTCTTTTTGAAGTACTCGTCCAAATACTTAAACCTCTGCGTTTGGCACTTCTAAGGCTGAAATAGCTTGCAAAACTAAGAGAAAGTAGCAAGACAACGATTCCGTCTATTAAAATATATTTTAATAGAGGAGTATTATCCTGTAAATTAATATAATTGGATGGATAGTCTGCAAGGATTCTTTGATAGGCCAAATAAGCACCCACCAAAGCAAAAGAGCCTGCAAATACTCCCGATAGACCACTAAAGGAAATAAATCGGCTTGAACGTTCCATCATTGAACGTATGTCAGAAATATCTTGTAGATGTTGGTTCATGTTTTTCAAATTACTTTGTATTGCAAAGTAAATTATGAAAAAATAAAATTCCAAATATTTTTGAAATTTTATTGAAGATTAAGATTTCTTAGTGTCATTTCGTAGGCGGTTACGTATTCTTTTGCAGGTTCTGGCTCTAAACCAAACTCAATGGCTTTGATTCGTTCTGAAATATATTTTTTACGCCAGTCTTTCACATAATTTAAGCCTAAAATATCAATCATCTCTTCTATACGTTTTATTAGATTTTCATCAAGGATTGGATTTGGATAAAAAATATGTTCTTCGTGATTATAGGCTAATAATTCAAATGGATTATAATTTGAACTGTCTGGTTTCAGAATATTATCTGAGGCTTTCGTACTTTTCTTTCGGTTGATTTTACTTTCAACCATCAATAAATTATCCCATAACCATGCTTTATTATCTTTTAGACTTTCGTCAAAATGCTCTAATTCACCAAAATGAAAAGGTATTGAATTTACATACCGCCCATCTTCCGACCATTTATCTTGTTCAAAACCATTGAGTAAAATAGCTTTTTCAGTATAAGCACAGAGACCATTTTGGCAATGGTAAAGATTCATTACAATATCTTTATAGAACTCAAATGCACTTGAATTATACTTTGGATGTTTTTGATGATTATTTTCTAAGGCTTCTTCCCATGTTTTATAAGCCTTAGAAAGTATGGTAGATTTATCAATTTTTCTCATTTTACTTTAATTCCCAATTTAAAAGTGTAGCCAATTTTTTATACTCTTCAAATTTTTCTTTCTTTTTTTCCAAACTCAAATGATTGTGTTTCAACTGACTTTCTAAAGTTGCAATACGAACTAATTGTTTGTTTCTCAAATCATTACCTTCTTGGTCTAAATCAAATACTTTTTGTAAAATGCCTGTCCAAGTCAAATATTGAGGATAGATTGTATAATTATCTACGTTTCTGCCTTTTTCCTTGTCATAATATAGCTCTTGATATACATAGCCTTCGTCATTGAACTTCAATTCAACAATTTCCCAAGGTTCAAAAGACGAAGCCACTAAAGGCGAATGGGTAGCAAAGAAAAGCTGACAATTATGAGTAAGTGATTTATAAAAATCTACGATTTTTAACTGAATATTTGGGTAAAGAGAACATTCTGGCTCATCAAAAAGAATAATAAGATTGTCAGGTTTAAGTGAATATAGAGGGAGTCCAGTAAAAATAACCTGTTTAGTTCCACTACTAAGGAAAGGGTTTGGGACTTCAACCCCATTAATCGTTTCAATTTTTATTGAGCTAATATCTTCTGTTTTTTGAAAATCAAGTTTTGTTCTAACTTGTAAGTTAAATTCATTTAGCAAAGAATCTAAATACTCAGCAAGTTTGAAGATTGGATTTATATTAGATTTTTGCCAGTTATTAAAATCTTCGACTGTTTTTAAAATTTTATATTGATCAGATAATGAGTTTTGTATTACTTCAGACATTTTAATTCGCTCTTTAATTTCTTGTTCTCTGTAAGAAGTAAGCACATTGTTTATTTTTTGCCATATTTCATTGAAATCTAAGTTTGCTATTTTTATAATGTTTGAATTATTATCAATACTAATTTTTGAAGAATTTTTCTCATTTTCTATTTGCTTAAAACTCAAACCAGCTTCATAATTTATGAGTTCTTTTTTCTTATGATTATATTTCTCAAGAAATATTTCGACATTTCCATCATCTAACATTTCTTGATTGTTAAATACAGAGACTTTAGAAGAATATCCATTTTGAGTAATTTCTACTAATTCGTTTACAATAACAAGTTCATTGAATCTGTCTTTAGAATTTTCAATAACTACTATTTTACCCAAAAAACTTTCAGGTATTATTTTATTTTTTTCATTACTACTGTAAACCCAGCTTTTAGGAGGGTTGTTATCTGTAAAGGTGTGTCGAATATGTTGACCATACGGTATGTCAATTTTACTTTCGATTAATGATGAGATTAAATTTAGAATTGAAGTCTTTCCAGTCCCGCTTTGTCCAATAAAACATACTTTATCCAAAGCTTGTCCAGCTTTTGGATGTCCTTCTGGATAAGTTAAATCCAAACGGAAGTCTTTAAATTGATTGTATTCTTTGATATATAATTCTGTAACTTTCATGGAGTCTGTTTCGTATTTCTGATGCAAAATAATTAAAAAAGGTCAGCTTTCTGGGCTGACCTCTAAAAATCTTAGTTTTATATCTTATTCACACTTCCGACGAGTATCAGCCAATGCAATAATTTTCCAACCGTTTTCGGTTTTGTAAAATTGAAAGGCGTCCACGCCGCAGTGTTGGCGTTTGCCGTTTACATACAATTCGTAGGGAGTCCAAGCGGTAGCCATGTTTCCGTCAATCCTGATTTCGTAACTTAATACTCTTTCTTCAATTTGTACATTGGCTGGTAAAGAACCAATTTGCTTCACAAAACCGTCGATGTTTTCTTCGGTTGTCAGAGCCATAACATTGGTTTTACGGTTAATGCCAATCGATTGCATTCGGGCAGTGGGATGAAAGGTAGCACGAATCATCGTTGAATCGTGTTTTTGCATTCCAGTAAACAATTGTTCAACGACAGCTTGAACCGCTTTTTCTTCCGAATTTTGAGCAGTAAGAGCGAAAGTAATTCCCAAGAAAAGAAGTAAAAAGGAAAGAGATTTTTTCAGCATAAGTAATTGAGTGATTTAATGAATGAGTGATTTAGTAATCAATTTACTAAAAAAAATCACTCATTCGCTAAATCACTCACTCACAATTGTTTAAAATTCCGCTGATTTTGGAGTACGTGGGAAAGGAATTACGTCACGGATGTTGGTCATTCCTGTTACAAACATTACCAAACGCTCGAAACCAATACCAAAACCTGAGTGCGGTGCTGTTCCGAACTGACGAGTTTCTAAGTACCACCAAATAGTATCTTCGTGGATGCCTACATCTTTGGTACGTTGTAATAATTTTTCATAATTATCTTCACGCTGAGAACCACCAATGATTTCGCCAATGCCCGGGAACAATACGTCCATCGCACGAACTGTCTTTCCATCTTCGTCCAATTTCATGTAAAATGCTTTGATGTCTTTTGGATAGTTGGTCAAAATCACTGGTTTTTTGAAGTGTTTTTCTACCAAATAACGCTCGTGTTCTGATTGTAAATCAATTCCCCACTGAACTGGATATTGGAATTTACCTTCTTTATGGCGTTTCGATGATAATAAAATCTGAATCGCTTCGGTATAAGTCAATTTTACGTACTCGTTATCAACTACAAAACGAAGTTTTTCAACTAAAGCCAATTCCGAACGTTCTTCGGCTTTTTTCGTTTTTTCTTCGTCTTTCAAACGATTTTCAAGGAAAGCTAAATCGTCGGCACAGTTTTCTAAAGCATAATTAATAACATACTTTGTAAAATCTTCTGCCAAACGCATATTGTCTTCTAATTCATAGAAAGCAACTTCTGGTTCAATCATCCAGAATTCAGCTAAGTGACGAGCAGTATTTGAATTTTCAGCACGGAAAGTAGGTCCAAAAGTATAAACTTTCGATAAAGCCATCGCTCCCAATTCGCCTTCCAATTGTCCAGAAACCGTTAAATTAGTTTCTTTTCCGAAGAAATCTTCTTTGTAGTTTACAGAACCATCTTCGTTCAATGGCGGATTTTTCGGATCTAATGTTGTTACATGAAACATTTCACCAGCACCTTCTGCATCCGAACCTGTAATGATTGGCGTATGTAAATAGAAGAATCCGTTGTCGTTAAAATATTGATGAATCGCAAATGCCAACGAGTGACGAATACGAAGAATGGCTGAAAAAGTATTAGTACGTGGACGCAAGTGAGCGATTTCACGCAAGAATTCCAACGAGTGTTTTTTCGGTTGTAAAGGATATTTCTCTGGGTCGGCTGTGCCATAAACCTGAGCCGTTTTTACTTGTAATTCTACTCTTTGTCCCGAACCTTTTGATTCAATAAGCGTACCCGAAACGGCAACACAAGAACCCGTCGTAATTAATTTAAGTGTATCTTCATCAATTACGCCCGGCTCTGCAACTGCCTGAATATTATGAATTACTGAACCGTCATTGATATTAATAAAAATTACATTTGGTTGTACACGTTTCGTTCTTACCCAACCTTTTACAGTTATTTCTTCGCCAACAAGGGCTTCGGCTAAAATTTGCTTGATTTGCATTGCTATAATTTCGGATTTTGGATTCTTAGTTTGCCTTTGAACAAACTTAAACCACTCGTATTAATCATTTTATAAGTTTCAAAATTACTTACAATTCTTACAATTACCGAATCGGAGTGTGTTTTTCGTGGTTTATAATTCAATACTTGTACTTTATCAAGATAAAAGAGTGGATGTTCTCGATTCTAGAATCTTTGTTTTATGAATCTATTTTTATTTAAAATGAGTTAACAAAGGCGTAAACTTTACATGGTTGCGATGTGTAAAATTTTGATTATTAATAATTTGTCTATTTTTAGCTGAAATAGTTTAATAATTGTGTCAGTTTTGTTATTTATTTCAATAAATTTGGCAAGATAGTTGATAAGGCTGTCGGTTTTGGTTTTCATCAACACAATAACCAAGAAAATTTACGATTACGCAATCACTTTTATTGATTTATGCAGAAACTTAGTCTTAATCAAAGCCTTCAGCAAAGGTTATCTCCTCAGCAAATTCAGTTTATCAAACTGTTGCAGATACCAACTTTTGAATTATCCGCTCGGATTGAGGAGGAGTTAGAAATAAATCCTGCTTTAGAAGAAGGTGCTGAAATTGAAGTAAGAGAAGCCGATGAATACGATGATGATTTTGATGATTACGCTGACGAAGAATTTAAGGAATATGATGATAGAGATATTGATGTAGAGTCGTATTTGAGTGATGATTATAATGGCTATAAAATGCAAGGCGATGGAAATTCGGATGATGAAGATAGAGAGATGCCCATTGCCATGACTTCAAGTTTAAATGACCATTTGATAGACCAATTAGGTTTTTTGAAGCTAGACGAACAACAAGAAATTATTGGGAAACAGTTGATTGGTTCAATTGAAACAGATGGATATATTCGCCGACCCTTGCAAGCTGTAGTGAACGACTTGGCCTTTACACAAGGAATTTATACAACCATCGAAGAGATTGAAGTAGTTTTAAAGCAAATACAAACTTTTGACCCTGCTGGCATTGCGGCTAGAGATTTACAAGAATGTCTTTTGCTACAATTAGATAGAAAAGATGTTCATGACCCTTTTGTGCAAGATGCCATTAGGATTATTGAAGATAGTTTTGAAGAATTTTCAAAAAAACATTACGATAAAATTCAAAAACGCTTAGGAATTGATGATGAAGAATTGAAACAAACCATCAAACTCATCACTAAATTAAATCCTAGGCCTGGTGCTGCCGAAGAAGACGGCGGAGTAGTTCAGTTCTTATTGCCAGATTATATTTTAACCAATTCAAATGGGAAATTAGAACTTTATTTGAATGCCAAAAATGCTCCAGAACTCAGAGTTAGCCATTCCTTTCATGAAATGTTGGATACTTATGATAAGAGTGATAAAAATAACAAAGCCATTAAAGAAACTGTTACTTTTATTAAACAGAAATTAGATTCGGCAAAATGGTTTATTGATGCCATCAAACAAAGACAAAATACTTTGCTGAGAACGATGAAAGCTATTTTGGACTATCAAAAAGAGTTTTTCTTGACAGGTGATGAATCTAAATTGCGACCAATGATTTTGAAAGATATTGCCACACAAATTGATATGGATATTTCAACGGTTTCGAGGGTGGCAAGTAGTAAATCGGTTCAAACAGAATTTGGCTTGTATCCTTTAAAATACTTTTTTTCTGAAGGTATTGCTACAGATTCAGGAGAAGATGTTTCAAGCCGTGAAGTAAAAAATATTTTGAAAGAATTAATTGATAATGAATCTAAAAAGAATCCGCTTTCTGATGATAAATTAGAAAAATTTCTGAATGAAAAAGGCTATAATATCGCCAGAAGAACCGTTGCTAAATATCGTGAACAATTAAATATACCAGTGGCGAGGCTTAGGAAGCAGTTGTGAGGAGGCTTTCAGTCGTCAGCTTTCAGCTTTCGGCAATATTATTCTGTAAAAAAAAACTTACTGGCTGAAAGCTGATGACTGAAAGCCTAATAAACAAAAACCACTTGAACACACGTTTTGCCCAAATATTATCAGCATTGTTGCATCCTTTGGCTATGCCAACCATCATTTTTGCTGTACTTTTTTATGTTGCTCCTGAATCCATTCATAACCTTGAATTATTCAATGGTACTTCTCGTGTAGGTATGATGAGCTTAAAACTTGGGCTTTTATTACTCATTTTTTTACAAACTTTTATCTTACCAGTATTTTGTATTTATGCACTTCATCGTTTCAAAATAATCAAAGATTTAAAGATGGAAACTTTGGCTGATAGGAGAGTCCCCTATTTGGTTACTGTGGCAATTTATACTTTTGTAGCTGTTTTTTTTACTTTCAAACTTAGCCAATTTCCAGAAGTATCACTCATTCTAACCAGTATTGCTTTTTCAATTTCAGCGGTTTCGTTTATTAGTCTTTTCTGGAAAATATCGGCTCATGCCGTTGGTATCAGTGGAACGGTTGGAGCGTTGGCTGGTATAGGGGCTAAATTAGGAATTGAACAATTATTTTTCCCCATATTAATTGCTATTTTAGTCGCTGGTTATCTCACGGCTGCAAGACTTCACCTTAATGCACATACGCCTGCACAAATCCTAGCTGGAACCGTCCTTGGTTTGTCTGTTAGCTTGTCGGTTGTTATCTTCTTTATTTAAAATGTTATGCTTGCATAATAAATAAAAAAATCCCAAATTGTTGCTGATAATCCCAAAAAGCAAATCTCATGTATCAGCATCTCATTTACCAAATTCAGAATGGCGTTTGTACAATTACGCTGAATCGCCCAGAAGTTTACAATGCACTCAATACTTTACTTATTCAAGAAATTACACAGGCTTTTGAAGCGGCTGCGAGTAATGAATCTGTACGAGTAGTTGTATTGACTGGAGCGGGTGAAAAAGCTTTTTGTTCAGGAGCAGATTTGAAAAGTGGAATGACTAACGCTACAAGTTTGGGAGATTCTCTTCGGAAAAATTACAATCCAATGATTTTGGCAATCAGGAATTTACCAAAACCTGTCATTTGTCGTTTGAATGGAACTGCTGTAGGAGCGGGTTGTTCTCTGGCATTGGCTTGTGATATGATCATCGCTGCTGAAAATGCTAAAATGTCTCAAATTTTTGTCAGTATTGGTTTAATCATGGATGCTGGTTCTTCGTTCTTTTTACCCAAATTTGTCGGTTCGCAAAAAGCATTTGAACTTTGTTCTACAGGAAGAGTAGTGGAAGCCCAAGAATGTTTAGCTTTGGGTTTAGTCAATTCTGTTGTTGCTTCTGAAAACTTAGATTTAGCTGTTTCCAACATGGCTAATCAATATGCACAATCGGCTACTTCTGCTATTGGATTAATCAAAAAAGTATTGAATCAATCTTCTTTTTCTACTTTAGAAGAGATGTTAGAATTGGAAGCCATCAACCAAGATTTAGCAGGAAAAACTCAGGATTTTGAAGAAGGAGTAACGGCTTTTTTACAAAAAAGAAAGCCAACTTTTAAAGGATTTTAATAACAGCTTGTCTAAAAAAGTAAAAAAGTCGTTAGCATAACCAACGACTTTTTCAATAACCCTAACCCATAAAAAATCTGTAAAAAAACTAAAATATGTAATCAGCCAATAGAATAATTCTAAAAAATAAACATGATAAATAATCAGAAAAACAATTAAAAATTGATTCTATCAAAGGAAAAGAATAAACCAATCTTTAGGATGGATACTTTAATATGAATAATTGTATCATAAAGAATACTGTTTAATTCATATCCTCAATTCATTTGCTGAAATGTTTTACTGAGACTTAATTCTAATACAAGATGAAAAGTAATTTTTATAAAAACAAGATAAGTGCGGATTATTTTTGATTTAATGAGAAAATACCTTTTCAAATTTTGTAATCTTGAAAAAATATTTTCTGTTTTATCCTAATTTCATTGTCTCTGGATTCCAAATTACTGGTTTCCCAATCTCTGCACTTTTGTTACAAGCCAATGCTGGTGCGGCGGCTCTCAATCCAAAAGTAGCATCTTCCCAAACTTTTTTTCCTGTTCGGATTGATTCAAAGAAATTAATAAAATGGTCGAGTCGAGAATCGTAACCGTCTGGTGTTTTAAAAGTAATTTCTTTCCCATATTGCCATTTGGTATCTTCATCAGAGTACATGGCTTTGTAAGCTTTCATTGAAGCTTCTTGTTCTGCTTTCGAGAAAGTAGCTAAAGAATCATAACCACCGATTTCTGGTGCTTTCGGACGTTTGAAATTCTTCACTTTCAAGCCTCCCCATGATAATTCTATTACGCCTTCTGTCCCAATCAAACGAGTAGGAGAGCCACCACTGCCACCGTCAGCTAAGTTTACTCTGGTAAAAAACTGAAATGAGGGGTTCGCTTTAGTTGCTGGATAATTCATTAAAGCCGTAACAATATCGTAAGCGTCTCTGCCATCTTTCCAGAGGTTCAAATCGCCCAATGCAAAAATTTTGTTTGGTCCAGTTGAACCTGTAATGGTATGTAAATTGGTTAATAAATGCACAAATAAATCGCCCGCTACGCCTGTTCCGTAGTCTTTGTAATTTCTCCAACGGAAAAATCTTTTTGCATCAAAAGGCATTTTAGGAGCATCGCCAATATATGTATCCCAATCTACCGTTTGGGTTGAAGCATCCGTCGGAATGGTATATTGCCAAGCACCGTTGGCAGAAGTACGGTCGTTGGTGGCTTCTACATAAACCAATTCACCAATAATGCCCGATTCGTAGATTTTCTTGGCTTCCCAAGTAACGCTACTGCTCGCCACTTGCGAACCTACTTGAAATACTTTACCCGTTTTTTTCTGTGCATCAATCACCGCCTGCCCTTCTTCGATATGATGAACCATTGGTTTTTCACAATACACATGCTTGCCAGCATTCATGGCATCAATTGAAATTTTATCGTGCCAGTGGTCAGAAGTACAAACCAAAACGGCATCAATATCTTTTCTGCTCAGAATCTCACGATAATCTCTGGTCGTAAAAATATCATTTCCCCATTTTTCTTTGGCTCTTTCCAAACGCCCTTTGTATAAATCACAAACGGCAACGATTTCAACTCCGGGTACTTGTAGGGCTGTATCGGCATCATAATGTCCGATAATGCCTGAGCCAATCAAAGCAATGCGTACTTTGTCATTGGCAGAGATTTTTGCGGTTGGTTCTAAGGTAAAGGTTTTTCCGTAAGCATCGGTAAGAGCCGCACCACCAAAAAGTAGAGCGGATGTCCCACCGATTTTTCTAATAAAATCTCTTCTTGAATTTGACATAGTTAAATTGGATAATTTTTGATTAAATATTATTGAGGGAGGAATTTCGTTAAATAAATTACTACTTTATTTGGATAAGCTTATGTTACTTTATCCTGATGCATCAATTTGGCTTTTCGTCTATTTGAAGGTATCTTGCATTATACCCTTTGAACTATTATTAATTGCAATAAATAAAATGAACGGAAATCTTCAAGATGGACTAAATCTACTTTCAAAACTTACTCCAAAACGCATTTGGAATGGACTGAAAGTGGTAACAAGTTTTTATAATTCTAAACTTTCGGGTAAACCTGCACAATGGGGAATGCCCATCAGTATTTCTTTTGAACCTACTACTTCTTGTAATTTGCGTTGTCCCGAATGCCCAAGCGGTTTGCGTTCTTTTACTCGTCCAACAGGAATGTTGGAAGGTGATTTGTTCAAAAGAACACTCGACGAACTGGAAAGTACTTTACTCTATTTAATCTTTTATTTTCAGGGCGAACCTTATCTGCATCCTCAGTTTTTAGATTTGGTTGGTTACGCTTCCCGAAAAGGAGTTTATACGGCTACGTCCACCAATGCCCATTATTTAACGGATGCGAATGCAAAAAAAACGGTAGAATCGGGTTTGGACAGATTGATAATTTCAATTGATGGAACAAGCCAAGATACTTATGAACAGTATCGTGTGGGTGGAAAATTGGAGAAAGTATTGGAGGGAACAAAGAATATTATCAAATGGAAAAAGGAATTAAAATCCAAAACGCCTCACATTGTTTTTCAGTTTTTGGTAGTAAAACCAAACGAACATCAAATTGAAGAAGTACAGCAATTAGCCAAAGATTTGGGCGTGGACGAAGTAGGTTTAAAGACGGCACAAATTTATGATTATGAAAATGGCTCTGACTTGATTCCGACGATTGATAAATATGCACGTTATAAAAAACAAGCTGATGGAAGCTATAAAATCAAGAATAAATTAGTGAATCATTGTTGGAAAATGTGGCATTCTTGCGTCATTACTTGGGACGGTTTGGTGGTGCCTTGTTGTTTTGATAAAGATGCACATCATCGTTTAGGCGATATGAAAACCCAAACTTTCAGTGAATTATGGCATGGAAAATCGTATCAACAGTTCAGAAAAACCCTAATTCGTTCTCGTTCAGAAATAGAAATGTGCAAAAACTGCACAGAAGGTACGCAGGTTTGGGCATAGAAATGTAGCACGAGTTTCCAACTCGTAAAGCAAACGTTAATTTACGAGTTGGAAACTCGTACTACCGTAAAAATCTTCTCTTTTACAAAAAGGAGAAGATTTTTTTGTTTAATTCAAAAAAAGATTTAAAATTTGCGTAATCACTTACGTAATTGATTACATATAATGGATTTAATATCAGAATTAGGACCTTTGGCTTTTGGTAGTAGGCTTAAACGACTTAGTGAAACCATCATGCGTGGAGGCGAAGATGTTTATCGCTTTTATGGGGTAGATTTTCAACCAAAATGGTTTCCTATTTTTTATTTTCTTTCTCAAAAAAGTGAAGCTGGCATCATGGAAATCGCTGAGGGTTTGAATGTTACGCATCCTGCTGTGATTCAGATGTCGAAAGAATTAGAAAAAAAAGGCTTGATTGTTTCTAAAAAATCAGATGAAGATGCCAGAAAACGCAATCTAAAATTATCCAAAAAAGGAAAAGATTTATTACCGACACTCCAGAAAATCTGGGAGGAAATAAAGTTAATGAATGCTGAAATTATCGAAAATCAAGAGCATAATTTACTCATTGCTGTCAAAGAAATTGAAGACGCTTGGGCTGCAAAAAGTTACTTAGAACGCTTTAAGGAATTTCATGGACTTTAGGAAGAAAGATACAAGAAGCAAGACACAAGACATGAAAATGACTTTAGGATTTTGAGACTTTATACCCGTGGCTGGTCTCCCGACCAGCCCACCTTTTGTATCGAAAGTATGAATGTGGACTGGTCAGGAGACCAGCCACGGAATAAGAATAAATTAAGTAAATTATTCAAGGCTGATAGCTAAATATGAACCTAACAATCTATCAATTAGACGCATTTACAAGTACTGTATTTGCTGGAAATCCTGCCGCAGTTGTACCACTTACGGAATGGATTTCGGATGAATTAATGCAAAAAATTGCTGCTGAGAATAATCTCGCCGAAACGGCTTTTTACGTTGCCGAAGGTGAACAGTTTCATATACGATGGTTTACGCCTACTGTGGAAGTAAATCTTTGCGGACACGCTACGATGGCAACGGCTTATACCATTTTTGAATACGCCAATTACCCGAAATCGCTCATTGAATTTACTTCAAAAAGTGGTATTCTGAGGGTAGAAAAGCAAGGTGATTTATTGGAATTAGATTTCCCCGTGGATGTTCCAGTGCCAGCCGAAACACCTCAAGAGTACTTTGAGGGCTTGGACATAAAACCCATAGAAACGCTGAAAGGAATTTCGGATTACTTCTTAGTTTTTGAAAACGAAAGTCAAATCAAGGCAATCAAGCCAGATTTCAAAACGATTGCCAAAGTGCCTTGTCGTGGCGTAATCGTTACGGCCAAAGGCGATGAAGTAGATTTTGTGTCAAGATTTTTTGGGCCACAGTCAGGCATTGATGAAGACACCGTGACTGGTTCGGCACATACTACTTTAACACCATTTTGGGCAACGAAACTGGGCAAAAGTACTTTGACAGCAAAGCAAATTTCAGCCCGAGGCGGCGAACTTACTTGTACATTGGTAGGCGACAGAGTAAAAATTGCGGGCAAAGTTGCTCCGTATTTAAAAGGTGAAATTTTTGTTTAATTAAGATGTTAGAATATGATTAATATACAATCCTTTGAAAATCAATATACCGACCAAGTGGTTGATTTGATTTTGACGATACAACAAAAAGAATTTCAAGTACCGATTACGATAAATGAACAACAAGATTTGTTAGATATTCCCAACTTTTACCAACAAAATCATGGCAACTTTTGGGTCGCTTTGCACGAAAACCAAGTAGTAGGAAGTATCGCTTTGATTGATTGTGGCGAAAATGTAGGAGCTATTCGGAAGATGTTTGTCAAAAAAGAATTTCGTGGCAAAGAGTTTGGCATTGCCCAAAAGCTCTTGGATATTCTGACTAACGAAGCTCAAAAAGCAGGTATGAATAACTTGTACTTAGGAACGTTAGAACGCCTTCAAGCGGCTATTCGTTTTTATATCAGAAATGGTTTTGAGGCAATTGAAAAGCAAGATATTCCTTCGGTTTTTCCTTTTATGGCGGTTGACACGCACTTTTTTGAAAAAAACATTTATCCAATTTCTTGAAATAATATGGAAAATAATTTGCAAATCATTGAATATCAACCATTATACAAAGATGATTTTAAAAGAATCAATGTGGAATGGATTGAAACTTATTTCAAAATCGAACCACACGATTTAGAACAATTGGAAGCTCCCGAAGATATTATTAATGGGGGAGGACAAATTTTTCTGGCAAAATTGGGGGATGAAATTGTGGGTACTTCTGCCCTAATTCACGATGGCGATGGCGTGTATGAATTGGCAAAAATGGGTGTTACGCCTAAAGCTCAAGGCTTGGGTTTGGGTAAAAAATTGTGTGTAAAAACTATCGAAGAAGCCAAAGTTCGCAAGGCAAAATCATTGTATTTGGTCTCAAATAGAAGTTTAACGCCAGCAATTACGATGTACAGCAGCATTGGTTTTGTGGAAGTACCGCTTAAATCAAACCTGTATGAGCGGGGTAATATAAAAATGGAGTATCCGATATAAAATGGAAATAAGAGTAATTAAGCAAGAAGCCGACATCAAAACTTATTATCAATTATTGCATAAAGCAATAACGGAGGAGTCGCAGTTTTTTAGGGTTTCGCCTGTGGATATTGCAGGCGAAACTTTTCCAACAGAAGATACTTTTGATAGTTTTACTTTGGGAGCTTTTGCCGAAAATGGTGAATTATTAGGAACGGTTGGTTTTAAACGAGAAAGTATTTTAAAACTCCGTCACAAAGGTTTGATTTTCAGAATGTACGTTGCTCCAGAAGCCAAAAGCTTGGGTTTGGGTAGAAAATTACTCCAAGCGGCTATCGAAAGAGCCAAACAAGGTGTTGGACTGAAACAAATTATTTTAACATTGATTGCGGATAATTATCGGGCTAAAAACCTGTATCTTTCAGAAGGTTTTGAAGTATTTAGTTTTGAAAAAAATGCGATACGGATGAGCGAAGAGCTTTTTGTGGATGAAAATGCGATGGTGAGATATCTTTAGCTTTCAGCCATCAGATTTCAGCTATGAGCTTTCGGATTTTAAAAATTTTGCGGTTTTGACAATTGATGATATAATTTTAAAAATTGTAGATTTACAAGAATCTGCTGACAGAAAGTATTTTCCCGAAGGGCTTTTTGAATCTTATCGGGAGAATACACTTTTACATTATCGTCGCCCAGATACGAATGTTTTTTTTACAGCAATTACGGTTTTTACTTTAAATTCTATTAAAGAAAAACTCTCTCCTTCTTCACAAATACTTATTGGAAAAATCACCGAAAAAGCGATTGCTACTTATCCGCTTTTTCAAAATAAGGATGGCTTAAATACTTATAATTTCTTTCAAACTAAGCCTTCTCAGCATTTTCCTAATGGCAATATTTTACACAAACTGGATCACTTCAAAATTCCTGATGACATTGATGATACTGCTATGGTTTTTCTAGCAAAAAAACATAGTCAAGAAGAAACTATTTGGCTGAAAAACAAATTGGTGACTCATTCAAACACTTATCAAAAAACCATTCAAAATACTTTTCAAGAATACAAAAATCTAAAAGCTTATTCTACTTGGTTTGGCAAAAATATGTATATCGAATTTGATGCTTGTGCTTTGTCGAATATGCTTTATTGTTTGCTATCATACAATTTGGAATTGGACGAATGCGGACAAGATTCTGTGAAGTACATTCAACAAACTATTCTTTCAAATCAGTACTTAGATAAGCCTTTTAAAGTAGCTCATCAATACGCTCGCACGCCTTTGATTATGTATCATGTAGCCAGACTGATGGGTAGATTTTCGATTCCAACTTTGGAGATTTGCCGAGAAAAATTGGTGGAAGATATGTTGAACTATTTAAAGAAACCAGATTTGGCTTTGATGGATAGAATACTGATAGAAACCAGTCTTTCTCGATTGAATATCTCCTTTGAAAAAACACTCATTACTGATTTTTCAAAGGAGATATTTGCGGATTTTTACTTCTTTATTGCGGGTTTTCTGACAGCCTACGAAAATCCTGTTTTGTATAAAATGGCTTCTTCAAAACTCTTTCATATCAACTGGACTTGCGAAGCTCATTGCTGGGCTTTGCTGGCAGAATGGATGACTATTTCTTCACAAAAGGATTCATAGCATTTCCTTCAATACTGATACTTGCCGAATCGCTAAGATTAAAAGTAGGCGATATTATAGAAGTATTTTTCAACGATAAACTTGCTTTTCCTTTCAAAGTAATATCTGTGCTTGCCACTTTAGAATCAATTAAATGAAAATGGTAATATCTTTGCCAAGAATCCATCCATTTATTCTCGATTACTGCATTTTCTGAGGTAATATTTAGATTGGTCAAATCACAATTACTCAGGTTGAGGTCGCCTGTTGCAGTGCTATTTACTTGCAAAGTATTGTTCGCAAATTTATTGGCATTTCCTTTAATGTTTACGGCAATTTCATTACCCTTCAAAGTAATGTTCGGTAGTTTTGGCATCGTAATAATTACTTTTCCATACATATCAGTAAGGCTATCAATCTTCAATGTTGAACCAATTACTTTTGCATTTGGAGCATTTTTGATACTATAATTTGTGCCTTCTTCAATACTGATTTCAACACCATTTTCAGCGCTTACTTCTAAGTTTTCAAAAGCCTTTAATTTGATTTCTTTTTTAGAAATATCCGATTTGGCAGCCGCTTTTTTATATTCAGCCTTCAACAAAATTGTGAAGGAAGTCATTGCGATAAAAATCATAATGGCTAAAGCCGCTAATAATTTATTTGATGTTTTCATAAGGTTTATGTGCTTAAAAATTAGCTGTTTTAAATGCCTCGTATTTCTCTTTAATGAAGTCAAAGTCTAGTCCCAGTAAATGAACATTTTTAAAGAATACTGGTAATTCATTGCCTAAAAATTCATCTTTTCTAAATGCCAATACTTTGTCTTCTGCTTCATCTGATACAAAAAATCCCATTCCTCTTTTAGTAAAAATGATTTCTTTTTGATGTAAGAATTCGTAGGTTCTCACTACAGTATTCGGGTTTACTTCTAACTGAACAGCCAGTTCACGGACAGATGCGATTTTATCGCCAATCTTCCACTGTTTCAGTAGGATACGCTCACAAATATACTCTGCTATTTGGAGGTAAATCGCTTGGTTATCTCTAAATTCCATTTTAAACCTCCTTTTCTTTTAATTTAAAATAGGCTATAATTGCTAAAAACGGTGCTAAAAGATAGAACGTAATAAACTTTGTAGTATCATTTATAAAATTAAATTCAGCTGAAAGATTATGTCTATTTTCACTGCTCAAATTAACGTTGTGACTGTGCATAGAATCATCTCCTATAATGATTTTGAAAAATAGATATTCTAACAAGCCGCAAGCTGCAATAATCAAAAAGCCTGAAAAAGCCGTTTTGATATAAGACATTTTGCCGAAGTAAATAGCACCTAATAACACAAATACTTGTAAAGTAACCCAAACATTTACAAAAATTGAATACTCTTTATACGCATCTAAAATGATGTTGTAAAGTATATCATTTGATTTGTTTCCAGACAGTGCTACGAAAGTATAATCAACTGCACCGAATACAAAAAAGAAAGCAATCGGGAATGCAATAAGTGAATAGAAAAGACCAACACAAAGTTTTTCAAAATGCGAAGCTGGTGTCATCAAGAAACTCATTGTTTGGGTCTTATTCCCAAAGTCTTTGAAGATATAATTTGCGAAAAGTGTTCCTCCTGCAAAAAGACCCAATACAAACATTGATGTTTGCGCACCTTTGTTGAGTGTGTAATTACTCTCAAGATCAAAATTGATTGAATAAATGACAGAGACGATACTTGCATAAACAACGACGCCCATCATCAATATAAAATAGTTTTCAGTCCACTGCCGCTTGACAAGTAAAGAGAAACGCTCATAGCTAAAAAAGTTGTTCATAATATTGTTGCTTAATTGGTTGATAGCCATTGCGTTAAGTAAGAATTATGAATGATGAGTTGTGAATTTAAAATATTATATTAATTCACATAATAACATCGTACTTACTTATATATGACTAAGGGTTAAACAGATAAAAGTTATTGGAAGATGTCTTTAATTGCCTGACGATTTGTTAAAGCAGCGTTGAATAATAATTCTAAATCTACTTTATTGTTTTCGTGTCCGCTGTTTGGCATTACTACTGAAAAACCTCTGATAGAATGTTCTGAGTACAATACTTTTTCATGATCGGTTACGACAGAAACTGTTTTGAAAGATAATTTTTCAGAAATTTCTTCCGTGGTAGCGTGTAATAATACTTCTGAACCGTCCAAAATAATGATTGGGTCTATCAATGAATCTAAATCACGAACTTGGTGCGTTGAGATTACGATGATACGTTCGTCGGTAGCCACAGAAGCAATGATTTTACGAAACTGACTTTTTGAAGGAATATCCAAACCATTCGTTGGTTCGTCCATAATCAATACTTTTGTGTTTGTTGCCAAACCAAAACCGATTAAAGCCTTTTTCTTTTGTCCTAATGATAACTCTGTAAACTTCTCGTTTTCAGAAATTTGAAATTCTTCCAAATACTCTAAAAATTGTTTCAAAGAGAAATTTGGGTAAAATGGCGAGTAAGTCTTTACAAAATCCTTAATCTTTACAGGTGGCGTGTAAAACTCTTCTGGTAAGAAATACATTTCCTGTAAAAAACTAGGCAAACGCTCTTGTGCATTGTAACCATTTACTGTACAAGTTCCTTCACTTGGGAAAAGCAAACCTGCCATGTTTCGGAGTAATGAGGATTTACCTGCACCATTTTTCCCTAATAATCCATACACATTTCCAGCTGATAGTTTTAGGTTTAAATGATGGAATACAGGTTTTCGTTTTCCATAGTTAAACGAGAGGTTGTTGATTGTTATCATATACTGTATTAGTTTAATAGTACACTACAAATATAGCACAATGACTTTTGTGAAAACAAATGTTAAAGCAAGGAAAAGTAGGAGTGGCTTTTAAAATGGATGAATGGAAAACGGCTTATGAAAAGATTCTTCCCAGACAATCTTTAGGGTACAATACTTTACAAAATTTTATAATTGTTTGAACGAGCGGTATTTAAGGATGATAAAAATTAATATCTTTAGTAAAAAAAGCTATAAGACTACTATACTGAAGTTAGCAAGCTGTTAAACTACATAAACATTCATACTCAATGAAAAAACTATTACTCATTTTCTCTTTCTTTACAACCACGTTTCAGCTTAAAGCCCAAACAGCAGATTCAACACAAAATTCACTCGAAAAGGAAATAAATACCTATGAAAGTAAAGACATTACTTTTATTGCCAATGCCAGATTAATTATTGCTGAAGCTATTAAAAGCAATGATTTTAAGAAAGCAAAAACTACATTTAAGTTTATTACTGATAAATATGACTTGTCTAATTATGCTCCTTTTGCTTCAACAGAACGACTTATATTGAGCTTGGCTTTGGAGGAATACGGTGTTCTTCTTACTGATATTTCCAGAGGATTAAATAATCTTTCAACCAACAAAGGAGATAAAATTGTAGCTTATAAAAGCGATGGACTTTTGCAAATTGCATCAGCTTTTGTAGAGAAAAATAAAGAAACTTTGCGAAAGAATATCCCAAATGCTGAACGACTGAAACAAGAAGATAAAGATTTATTGGTATTGATGTATAAATCTTTTGATGTAGAAAGTATGCAGGGGAATAGAGCAAGTGCTGTATCACAGTTAAACAAAGATGCTGATGTTTTTATGCAACAAAACTCAGAATCTGTGTATGTGCCTTTTGTTCAGCATTTTATCAAAGAGGAATATCAAGAATCAGAAACTGGTTTTATCTTTGATTTAGCGATGAATTATTTTAACTTCTCTTCACGCTTTAAAAAGTACTTTAAAGAAAATAATATAGGTTTTTCAATAGGACTTCAAGTGGTTCATAAAAAATGGATTTTTGCAATGAATGCGAATGCAGTTCAAGGATTAATCAGAACTAATGAATCATTAGAAGTTAGACAAGGAGTATTGTGGGATAAAGATGTTGAAGGAGGTATTGCAAACATTGAGTTTGGGGCTGGTTATCGGGTAATATCTGCAAAACGATTTCGTGTATATTCTTATGCCACTTTCGCTTACAATGGAATAATTCCTCTCGCAAAAGAGGGTAGAGATTTAAGTTTGTACAGGGGAAATGGAACAGCTTTAGGATTAGGTGCTATTATTGATTATCCATTTATCATTGGAAAACCTAAAGAAACAGCATATATATACAATGCAATGGGCCGCTCAATAGTAGGAGTTAGAGTAAAAGCAATGTATTTAGTACCGAATGTGCCTATCAAAGAGCTTTCGCAGCCTTATAGTTATATTAATGTTGGGCTTTTCTGGGAAATACGAAAAATGAATCGAAAATAGTTTTTTGAGTAAATAGCTTTGTTGTTCCACTCCATTACTTTTGCTGTTCCAAGTCTTCAGACTTGGAACAGCAAGAGAATTAGCTAACTAACTTGTTATACTCAAAGAAATAATAAAACATAGACTTCATAGCTCTGGTCATATCACGCTTTCCAGAGATTAATAAAGATAGAGTACTTTTATCTATTCCTAAAGCTGTTTCAAGCTCTACGGCTTTCAATTGTTGTTGAGCCATCTCTTTTTTTATCCAATCAAATGTAACAATGTCTGCGGGTGCTGGTACATAAGGTTTAGCTCCAACCTTTAGTTTACGCCCGTACAACATCGGCGAAAAAACACTTTCAGTCACTTTAACAAGCTTTTCCATATCTGCATAATTTTCACTTAAATGTTTTAATTGAGCTGTTTGTATAATCAGCTCAGTATCGGTTACTTTCATAACCGTAAAACTAATGTTGCTATATCTCAAGTGAGCTTGAGCTTTCACTTCAAGAGATTGCTTTTGCCCATCGTTTAAATACGTTAAACGATGAAGATTTTCGATTACAGTTTTCATCTTTTCGATTTTTGTTTTACGATTTTAATTTTACATTAATAAAGGCAGGGGCTTTAAGCCCCTGACCTTTAAAAGATTAACTCTTTGTAAGTGTTTGTGTGGATTTCGTAGATTCCAATCTGCTCGTTTTCAATACCGAGCCGTGTGGCTTCTTCTTCATCTTCTACAATCAGCACCGCATCGAAGTAATAACCTCTGTCGTGATGCCAACCGCCTACAATACTCGCAGTTTTTTCAATGGCAATAGCAATTGCTTTTTCAGCTCCTGCTCTTCCAAAACAATTCTGCGTGTCTTTTAGAGCAACTGCCCATCCTCTTTTTACAGGGGAAAAGTCAGTTAAGTTAATCGTGAACCCTGTTGGGTTTTCAGAGGCTACCCTTAGTAGCTCATCTGTCTGGTTGGGTTTTATCATTACGATAAATGTAATTTGTTTAATATTACAATTCAAAAATAGCATAAAGTTTGCAAATTGCAAACTTTATAAAGGCGATTTCTTTGACAAAAAGCAAAAAAAATCCTGCTCTTAAAGCAGGATTTTTTTATTCAGGTTGTTTGGTGATTTCTGTGACACAATTTTTAAAAAGCTATCATAATCCAAAGAAAATTAAGGTTTTAATCTTTATGATACTCAAAACTATCTAGAACTTGGCAAAGGTGATAAAATATGTTCCTCTTGGATTATTTATTTTATAGGCAAAACCCATTGTTGTATTTGTTTTGTGTACTGTTTTACTTGTTTTGCAGTCTGAGACTGCATTTTATTTTTGTTCCAAGTTCTTAAACTTAGAACAGCGAGGGCTAGTTATTCACAACACCATTATGATGTATAACAACTTTCTGGATTCTTTTATGAATCCACCATGCACCCAATGGTAGAATGAGAATCATAAAAAAGGTAATGATTGATTTAATATTTACTTTTTTATTTTGTTCCAATGCTGACAAATAAATTGTTAGTATAACAGCTAAATAAATGTAACATATCAAATTAAAATAACCCAAAAGAATTAGGTTAAACCCAAATGCACTACGTAAACTTATGGCAATGACTAACCATATCAATGCTAAATTATATGATAGTTTGATATTAATATTTCTGTCTGAAATAGTAGATAAATGTCGAAATGCAAAATAAAACCAACTTAAAAGAAACATCGCCCAAATCCAAAAAGCAAACTTACTGTTATTATATTGTTTGGGTAAAATCATGTCAGTCCATACAGTGAAAAATAGAAGAAAAACGATAGTTTTATGGCTAGTCTGTATAAAGAATTTCATTTATCAAATTGTTTATTTTAACTGATAGAAGTCGTATTGTAGGTGCAAGTAAATAAAAAATCCGAAGGATTTGAATGTTTATAGATAGAGAAGAAGTTTTAGCAACAATTGTTTGACTCCGAAGGAGTCGTATTCTCCACTTTATTATTTGCTATAAACATTGAATCCTTTCAGGATTTCGAGCCAGAGCTTTTTTGTATTTAGGTTATTACTTTGTTTTGCAGTCTGAGACTGCATTTTATTTATTGTTCAATTTATTAAACTTGGAACAGTGAGGGGTTGCCAATCACCCTTTATCCTTCATCATTTTTTTGTATTTTACCTGCATAAGTTCCATAAGATATTCCTGAATAATCCCCTGTTTTAAAATAGTCGCACAACAATTTAAGTGCATTTTCAATATCCTCGTCTGTTTCAAAAACTATTTTTCCGTTTTGTACATTTATAGGTGATTTTTTGTTTTTTCCTAATCGTTCTAATTTTTTTAAACTTTTATCGTTTAGTTTATCCAAACTTCCAAGTTTTTCTAATTTCATCAATTTCTTATGTAAAGAAGGCGATTTTGCTATTTTTTCAGAAAGCAATTTTGTTTCGCCAAAACAAATGTGGCAAGATATATTTTCAGCAATTTCTTCGGCTCTCTTTTTGTATTCATCTTGTAATCCAACAATTTGTTCAAAATAAAATTTTCTTAGTATATAGAAAACATCACGATAAAAAATACAGTCAATGTTTTTATCCAAGTAAACAGTTTCTCCTTTTAGTAAAGATAATGTGTTGGTGTTGGTGTCAAAAAATGTTCTAATACTTGCAGAAAGTGTTTTTTTCTGACTGTCTTCTTTTTCATCTATTCCGACTTTTCCTGGTGAAATTTTCCTAAATGTATAAAATGTATTTTCGCTGTCTAATTGAAAGCCAACACAATATGCCCAAAGACTTTCTGAACTTAAAATTTCATTTAGGTCTGTTATTTTAACAGGGTTATCATTTAATTGCTTGTAAACCACATCTGAAAATGAACCTACTTTGTTTTTTACTGAATATGTAAACAAGTGTTCTGTATCATCACTAATAACATCATAGTCAATAAAATTTATACTTTCATTATTTTCAATTTTCTCAAATTGCTTTAAGGATAAATCAAATAAGTATTCTCGAATACCATCTGTTATTTCAATTTGGTATACTTTAAAATCAAATTTTTCAAGCATTTTTGAGCCATTTTTGAAATTCTCTTTTAAAATCCTAGTAACAAAATACATATTCAAATTATCTGAATTTGCTTGTTTTATTGTTTCAATTAATTCTGATTTATCCATAATTTATACCTTTTGAAATTTGATTTATTTTTATTTCCTGTCCGACTTCAATGTCTATTTGTTCTGTAATTAATAATGATTTTCTGGTTATACTATTTTGAGTAAATTCAATTTGGAATAAAGAATGAGTAATATTTAAAATAGGATTAATTACAACCATATTTGATTTTGTGTAGATTACAAAAATTATTATCAAGACAATTAAAATAGAAGTTAGGTCAAAAACATCATTTGTATCTTGAAAAATGAATGGAACTATATATGTAGAAATATATCCAATAGCCTCACTGTTTTTATTTTCTACTTCTTTAATTTTAACTATTTGTCCGTTATTAATTTTTGTCTTAAAATTTGAAAGAAGAAATTTTACGCCTACAATTCCAAATAAAGAAATTAAGATTAAAAAATAAGATAGTCCAAATTTTAAAAATGCTATAATAATTGACTCAAATTTAAACCCACCGAAATGTAAAAAATCTCGATTCTGTTTTATTTGTCTAAGTATCAAAAGTCCAAATAATGGAATATAAGAAGTCAAAAATAAGACTACTAAAGAAGAATTTGTCAAACTTGCTTTTTTCATTTTCTTTTGTTACTAAACTGTCTTTTAGAGTGTTGGAAACTCACTAATATGCGAAAGTTTTGCATTACTTCTTGTATTGTTTATGTTTTTTTTATTTTTGTCGGACAATTGATGTAGTACAATTTGTATTGTTAATTTATATCATCCTACTTCTCCTCGCTGTTGCAAGTCTCCAGACTTGGAACGTTATATAAAAAGCAGTCTCCGACTGCTCAGTAAATTAAATCCCAATCTACCAATTCCAAAAACCAATCAAAAATATTCCATCCACGAATTCCATAAAACTTATTATACGGTAAGTTTTCTTGGTATAATGCAAAATATTTGAGGATCCTTATTTGATAGAAAAGAAATAACGCTATTCAGAAAGGGGAAATGCTTACTTGGAAAAGAAATATTGCTACTTATGAAAGGAAAACGCTTACTTGGAAAAGAAATATTGCTACTCAGAAAAGGAAGATGCTTACTTGTGAATGAAATATAGCTACTTGTAAAAAGGAAATGCTTACTTGGTAAAGAAATATTGATACTCAGAAAAGAGAAATTGCTACTTGGAAAAGAAAACCTCTAACCCGCCTAAGAGATTTTGCTTCCTGACTTAGAGATTTCGTGTCCCGACTAAGGGATTTTGCTTCCTGATTTAGAGATTTTGTATTCCGTCTGAGAAATCTTCCTTCCCAAAAGAGAAAAGAAGCTGTGTAAGAGCCTCTTTTCTAATCATTTAATAAGCCTTTTAACTGAACATACTGCAAAAGCATAATCGTTTTTGCGTCTCTTATCTCGCCTGTTTCTATCATGTTGAGGGCTTTTTCAAAAGGTAATTCTAATACTTCAATGTTTTCGTGTTCGCCTTCTACTCCGCCACCTTCGCTTACTTGTTGGCTCTTGTCGTATTCGGCTACAAAGAAATACAATATCTCTGTCACTGAACCGGGCGACATATACGCTTCATAAATTTTCTTTACTTCGGTAATTCTAAAGCCTGTTTCTTCTTCTGTTTCTCTTTTGATGCAATCTTCTGGATTGTCTTGGTCGAGTAAACCTGCACAAGCTTCAATCATCATGCCTGTCGGATTTCCGTTATGATAGGTCGGCATTCTAAATTGCTCGGTCAGTATCACGGTTTTGTTGGCAACATTGTACAATAAAATCACCGCACCATTGCCACGGTCGTAGGCCTCACGAGCTTGCGTAATCCAAGAACCATCTTTTTGTTGGATGTCGAAAGTGATTTTTCGCAAAGTGTACCAATTGTTAGAAAGTACTTCGGTTTTGTTAATTTTGATGCTTGGCGTCATTTTATGATTATATTTGATAATTATTGATTATTTTTGAACAAATTAATCATGTTTTATGAGTTTTCAAAATAGAAAGCAGATAATTCTAAAAATTTTAGAAGAAAAGGGAGAAGCCGAAGTAAAAGATTTTGCCCAAGCTTTAGATATTTCAGAGATTACCATTCGCAGAGATTTACAACAAATGGCTACGGATGGCTTGTTGTTTCGCACACATGGCGGAGCGATGAAATTATCTTTGGCACAAATGCCTTTTACTTTTGCCAACAAAACGGCAATGAATGCCAAAGAGAAAGATAAGATTTGTCAGTTGGCGGCACAGCAGATTCAAGAGGGCGATATTATTTTGATGGACTGTGGCAGTACGGTATTTAGGATGTGCCAGTTTATCAAAAATAAGCGGATAAAAGTGATTACGAATTCTTTGCCCGTGGTCTATGAATTGATGAACAGCCAAGTATCTATCAACCTCATTGGGGGAGAAATCGACCAAGAACGCCAAGCAGTACACGGTAAAATTGCGGAGGAACATATCGCTCGCTATAAAGTAGATAAGGCATTTTTGGGTGTAGATGGCATTTCGCCCGAAAATGGTTTAAGTGCTTTTGGGGAAGACGAAGCCAGTATTACTTTGGCAATGGCAAAGGCTTCGGCAAAGAACTATTTCCTTTGCGATGCCTCAAAACTTGGAAAGGACAAGTACTTAACTTTCGCAGCGATTACTTTGGTAGATGTTTTGGTGACGAATGCTTTGCCAGAAGATGTTATATTTTATAAGAACAAGGGTGTTGAAATATTGTGTGTCCAATGAATAGAAAATTACCTATGGTTATATTAATCAAAATAAGATTTCTGCATAGAGAGATTTTACTTTTCTTTTCTTGACAAAAGAAAAGTAACAAAAGAAAGTCAAGAAATTCCGAAACTCGCTTCGCTCAAACAGCGGAATTTCGAAAAAATGCTAACGCCCAAAAATACAAAATCACTGAATGTTTGATTTTGAAATTAAATTATATGAGATTTTCAAATCTTCAAATCCTCAAATTTTCAAATTAATGTAATGCTTTTTGAAGATACATACAAAACCATAAAAACACCCTCAGAAGGGCTTTTTAAAGATAAAGGGAGTAAATTTTTTGCTTTTGCTTATCCAATAGAACAAGAATCGGAAGTGAAAGCTTTGATAGAACCGCTTCGTAAAGAACATTTTAAGGCGGTGCATTTTTGTTATGCTTTTCGTTTGGGTTTGGATAGAACTAATTTCAGAGTAAACGACGATGGCGAGCCTTCGGGTTCGGCTGGTCGCCCGATATTGAATGTGCTTTTGTCGAAAGATATTACCAATATTTTGGTAGTGGTTGTGCGTTATTGGGGCGGTACTTTGTTGGGCGTTCCGGGTTTAATCAATGCTTATAAATTCGCTACGGAAGAAGCTTTGGCGGAGGCTGAGGTCATTGAAAAAACGGTGAATGAAGTCTATCAAGTACAGTTTGAATATATTCAGATGAATGATGTAATGAAAGTGGTGAAGGATTTTGATTTAAAAATCAAGAATCAACAATTTGATAATCAATGTACTATTGAAATAGATTTTCGTAAATCGCTAGCAAACCAGATTTTGGGGAAATTAGAGAAAATAGAAGGTATTTCGGTAGAATATTTACGAACTGTATAAAAGCTTTATCAGGATTCAGCCAAAACATAGGATAGAATGTTTTACCTTTGTGCCGAAATAAAATAATTAATAATGGATATTTATGTAGGAAGTATTCCTTTCAAGTGGAAGGATGCAAGACTGAAAGAGATTTTTGAAGTATATGGCGAAGTAAGTTCTGCCAAAATTGTGATTGATAAAATTACTCGTCAGAACAAAGGTTTTGCTTTTGTGCAAATGCCTAATGATGCAGAAGCTAAATTAGCGATTGAGTCATTAAATGGTGCAGAAATCGACGAAAGAAAAATTATAGTGAATGAATCTATTCCAAATAATGCTGGAAGTTTAGATAAAAACAAAAAGAAAAAACCTTACGTTAAGCCCGAAAATAAAGAGTGGAAACCTTTTAGAGGGAATAATAAGGGTAGGAGAGATTAGTTTGATTTAGCTTTAGGCTGTAGGATAATGAAACAGATTCATCCCGAATTTTCTAATCAAATAGTGAGTTTTGGGTTGTTTTGTAGTTTTTATCGCCTTGTCCTTACTTTTCTTTTCTTGATAAAAGAAAAGTAACAAAAGAAAATCAAGAATTCCTAAACTCGCTTCGCTCAAACAGTAGGAATTCGTTACCCATCAATCATAAAAAAGCGGTCGAAAAACTAATTTCGACCGCTTTTTTATGATTTTAAAATTCGGGATGACTTATGTTTGGTTTAATAGTCGGGATGATTTATGCTGTTTACTTGAAGATCAAACCGATGCCCCAACCTAAATCAGTGGCAGAACTGATTCCAAAGGATGGCCCTGTAACAATACCAATGTGTGGCCCAGGATATAATCTAAATTCTACAGAACCTGCTAGTATATTAAGTTCTTTGGGCGAAGCAAAACTATGAACCCAGCCTATTCCTGGTACAATATCAATCATTTTAGATTGAAAAATCTGCGAAAAATGGAAGTTTAGACTGATGGCAGTATTGGCTACTGTTTCATAATGGCTAAGTGTTTTAGTGTACGAGTATTGAGAATAATAAGCAACTCTTGAACGGCCAATTCCTAATCCTAAACCTAGGTAGTTACTTAATCCAATTTCCATTCCTATACTATAAGGAACAAAACCTTTTTCAATACCAATTGAAGGAATAAAATAGACTTTCCCACCTCTGAATGAGTACTCTGCTTTTTGTAGTGCAGAAACTTTGCTAAGTGTGTCTGATTGTGCCAAAGCATAGAATTGTACTAATAATAAAGTTAAAAAGGTAATAATGATTTTTTTCATGATGAGTTGTGTATGTTTGATTTGTGTTAATAATCATAGATATTTGGTTTCTTAATCCCAAAAGGATAAATAAGTTTTCATTTACTGTTTCCTTTCACCTCTCCAAAACTAATTTCTTTCAAAATTTCTCCGTTTTCAAATACTGTTTCCAAAATATCTTCTCCACTTTCGTCAAGACTTTTGGTTTGATAAGTATTGTTTTCAAAGACTAACTTCATTCTTCCTTTTTTGCTTACTTTACCGTGGTCGGTGATGGGGTCTTTAAACACTTCTTGCTCTTTTCCGTTAATGGTTGCTGCACTACATTTAAAAGCAAATTTTTGTGTATCACGGTTTACTTTCTGTAACAAAGCACCACCCATGCCAAAAGCCACATTGTCGGCACTCCAGCCATGATTTTTTAAATGGGCTAAAATTTCGCCGATACTATCATAATTCACGCCATCGCCTTGAATAATTCTGATGTTTGGATGCAATACTTTATAGCCTTTTGGGTTGATGCTAAAACCAATTTTTTCACCCAGAATTTCAGCAACTTTCAGCACGACATCTTTAGGTTCACCACTGTCTGGACGAACCACTAAAGTGCCTTTTCTGGCTAAAATTTGTTCTTTTAATAATCCTCCCCACAGTTTTTCGCAAGCATTGTAAATATCATAACTATCACTTACAACCGCCACCAAACCTTCTGGATATTGTGCCAACATATTTTCATAAGCATCTACTTCATGGTCTTTTCCCCAACTGGTGATGGTACTATGTTCTGCCGCAGGAATGCTAAAACCAAACATATCGTTTTCATTTCCGTAATAATGCTGAATAAAAGTTAAAGCAACTACAGTATCAGTTCCCATAAAATTGATTAAATGAGCGGCTCCACCAATACTTGCACTATCCACACTACTTACGCCTCTGAAACCAAAATCATGTAATTTAAAATCAATTGTATTGGGGTCGCCTGTTTCTTCAAGATATTGACTAATAAGTTTTTTTACTTCTCTGCTAATCGTTGCCACAGTACTTGGATACCACAATTGTAATAATAATGATTCCAGAAAATTTGTCAGCCAAAAACAATTTGGGTCGGTATTTTCTACCGTCATCATTACGTTATGCGTTGGAATTACTTTTCCTTCAGGAACAGCTTTGATGCGGATAGGTAATTTTCCTGCATGATTGTTCAGAATATATTCCCAACCTGCTTTGTTGAATAAAGTAGGATTACCAAAATGAGCTTCATATAATTTGGCAGCTTGGTCAATTTTTCTTTGCGTGACTACTTGTCCGACTAAAAACTCCTTCAATAAATATTGTAAACCAAAGAAAGTAATTTCTTCAAATTTACCGCCACGACTTTCAAAGTAGCTATAAATTTGTGTTGTGCCTTCGGGATATTGCTTGTAATGACTTACTTTATAACTATCAGTCAGTAAAATAATATTGTTTTCCATCGTAAAATCTTGAATCCTTAAATATGATGCAATATGTTAAAATATTACGAAATCTATTCTTCCCAAGTGAATATCTTGTAAATTGCAACATAAATATCCTTTATCCGTTTGTAAATATCTTTATTCTTTGCAAAATAGAATAAATAATTGCTCAAAAAGATAATTACTAACAGATAGACATTAATATTTCCCTAAAAAATTAATGATGAAAATTTCCACCAATTCAAAAAAAGACGTTTATCTCCATGCAGCCATTATAACCTTGTTGTTAATGGTTTTATTCTTTGGTTTTTTCTTTGTGTATTTGCCTTGGAGTACCAATCATGGCGATGCAATTACTGTTCCTAATCTAAAAGGATTAACAATGGAAGAAGCAGAAGACCTTTTGGACGAAAGAAATCTCGATTTTGAAGTAACAGATAGCACTTTCACGGCTGGTTTAAAACCACTTACGGTACTTTCACAATATCCTTTAGAGAATTCTAAAGTAAAACAAGGAAGAAAAATTTATTTGACTATCAATACCGAAACGGCTCCGATGATTAAGTTGCCTAAACTTACGGAAATGTCGGTAAGAAGTGCTGAACAACAATTGTTGGTTTCGGGTTTATTGAAACCAGATTTAGAGTATCAAAACGATAGCCGACAAAATGAAGTATTAGAAGTGAAGTTCGGAGGTACGAAAATCGAATCGGGATCGTTAATTGCTAAAGGCTCTAAAGTTACTTTGGTAGTAGGTAATGGAACTGATTCTGTAGAAATTGATGTACCTTGTGTAGTCGGACAGTTGTATGATGAAGCACAAATCGTTATCAAAGGTTCTGGTTTACAGATTGGTACTGTTATTTATGACCCAACTTCTACCGAACCAGCAGGAACGATTATCAAACAAAATCCTGAATGCGAAAATGGAAATAAAGTTCGTTCTGGAGATATGATAGACCTTTGGGTTGCGGGTAATCCACCGAATTGATATTTTACTTTTAAACGATTTCATGAAAAAAATATCCTCTGATTTAATCAAATCAAAAAATATAGTGTTGTGTGGTTTCACGCAACACTTCTTTATTTTTCTACTCTTCCTACTTATTCATCAGGTTTCGAATGCGCAGTTTTTAACAATTCCTGTACCGCAAAATCAATCAACGTCTTTACAGAAAAGTCAAGCAAGTAGTAGAATAAATGCGTTAACACTTCCTTTTTTTGATGATTTTTCAACGGTAAAAAACGGACAAACAATTCCTACACTTTGGCAAACTGGTGGAGGCGTTTTTGTGAATAATACTTTAGCTGTCAATCAACCAACGGTGAATGTGGCAACTTTTGATGGATTACAAGCCAATGGTTTCCCTTATGATTTTACGAATCAATTGACCCAAGGAGCAACAGATACTTTAACATCACTTCCAATCAATTTATCAGTTCAGACTCCTGCTGACTCTTTATATATTAGTTTTTTTTGGCAAGGAAAAGGCTTGGGCGAACAACCAGATTTATCAGATTCATTGCAATTACAATTTTTAACGAACGGCAATACTTGGAATACCGTTTGGGTGCAAAAAGGTATAAACCTTCCTTCCAATTTCAGTCAAGTAATTTTGCCAATTCGTGCTAATTTGTACTTTCATTCAAATTTTCAATTTCGTTTTCAGAGTTTTGGTAGAAAATCAGGTCAATTTGATGTTTGGCATTTAGACTATGTTTGTTTGGCAAAAAAAAGTGACAATTCTGTAAATGGATATATTTTAGGAAGTGTTCTGAACAACCAAACGAACAAATTTGAAAGAGTTTCTTATTTGAAAGATATAGCTTGTAGTGATAATATCGAACCAGTATTAAAACGTTATCGCTCAATGCCATTGGTTCAGTTTTTAGCAGGAAAACCTTCGCCATCGGCAGAAATCAATGATTCTACGGGTGTGAAAGTGAACAATTTGTACAGTAATAATAACGACGTAAATATTTATTTTTCTGTTAGAAACACAAACCTTTCAGCAGGAAATGATACTTTGCAAAAAGACCAAAGAGTAGGTAGAGATGCCTTGACGGCTGGTGCTTCAAAAGTGTTTAAGTTCAAAAATAATTTTGCCAATAATATTACAGGCGATAAAGCTTACTTAAATTTTAAATTCTTGTTGGGAACACAAGATGCGAGTAATATTTCTTTCAGAAATGGAATTCTTACACAAAATGACACCATTTCAACAACAGTAGCTTTAGATAACTTTTATGCTTACGACGACGGAACGGCAGAAGCGGGTGCTTATCTTAAAAAAGGTTTTGGAAGAGTAGCTATCCAATTTGTAAACAATAAAGCTGATGTTGTAAAGGCAATTCGTATTAATCTACAGCCATCGTTAACAAATATCGTTGGAAATAACATTACTTTACAAGTTATGGGAAATGACCACGGAAAACCTGGGCAGATTCTCAGAGGACTTTACACAAAAGTACAGTATTCTGATGTTCAGAATGGATTTGTTGAATACACGATTGACCCAGTTGCCGTTACAGATACTTTTTATGTGGGTTACTTACAATTGACAGATGATGAGCCAATCATTGTTGGTTTAGATAAAAATTCGCCTCAATTCACCAATAAACATTTTTTTAATATCAGTAATTCGTGGGCGAATGTAGCGAATGCTGATGCAAGTATTTACAAGGCTATCAGAGGAAGTATGATGATTCGTCCAGTGATGGGAGGAAAGCCTTTGGATGTTGTATTGGAAAATGAGACGGAAATTCAAGATAGGAACTTAGTCGTTTCACCAAATCCAAGTCCAGATATTATTCATTGGAACGATAGTTCTTTGAAAAATGTAGAAGTATTAGATGTTTATGGAAGAAGTATTTTGAAAGAAAATGTTGACAGTCAGTCGATTAATTTACAGCATCTAAATTCAGGAATGTATCTTTTGCGACTTTCAAATGAACGTAATACATTTGTCAGAAAAATATGGATTAGTCATTAAAATTAACAATCAATAAAATACCAACACAATGGATATTACTGTAGAAGAACTTAAAGAAAGAATTGACAAAGGTGAAAATTTTAATTTCCTTGACGTACGAGAAGAATATGAATTTGATGAACAAAATCTTGGAGCAAAATTGATTCCGTTAGGAGAATTACCAGACCGTTTGGATGAAATTGAAGCTTGGAAAGAGGAAGAAGTGATTGTTCATTGTCGTTCGGGTGCTCGTTCAGGAAACGCTAAAGCATTTTTAACGGCACAAGGTTATACCAATGTCAGAAATGTATTAGGAGGTATTTTAGCTTATAATAAATTAGACTAATTTGGTTTTGCTTCAAAATAATTTCGGGTGGTCTGTCGAAGAGGCAGACCACTTTTATTTGCCATGAATTCATCCAGTATTTCTCCTACAGAATTTAAAGAACGTTTGTCATCACTTCAGATTTTAGACATCCGAACGCCTTACGAAATTGAAGATTTTGATATTGGAGGAATGCAAATTCCTTTAGATGAACTGTTACTTTCTGTTGAAAAAATAGCTCATTTACAGCAAGAAGAAATTATCATTGTTTGTTATTCAGGTTTACAAAGCGAAATAGCTAGAAAAATTTTAGCAAAAAAAGGCTTTCAGCAATTAAAAAATTTAGAGGGAGGTTTAGAAGCCTTTTTAAATTTGTAAAGAAAATTTAGAACGATTTTCACGGTATTTTAATAAAACAAAAGAAAATCTTTCGATAGAAAAGCTGTATTTTTGAAAAATATTTTTATTAAAAATCAACATATACAAATGTTATTAACATATATTGACTGGCATACTTCTCCAGAAATTTTTGAAATTTTCGGTTTCCCGATTCGTTGGTACGGATTAATGTTTGCAATGGCTTTTTTAGCAGGCTATCAAGTACTTAGCTATATGTTTAAAAAAGAAGGACGCTCGCTTGAAGAAGCCGATGAATTATTATTGTATGCCATGATTGCTACCGTTGTAGGGGCTAGAATGGGGCATTACTTTTTTTATGAATATCCACTATTGTTAAGCGACCCTGTTAAGTTTTTTATATCAATGATTAAACCTCCTTATGCAGGTTTAGCATCGCACGGAGCAGTAATTGGGATGTTAATTGCCTTTTATCTGTACTCCAAAAAGAGAAATGTTCCTTATTTATATGTTACCGACAGGGTAGTACCAACAGCAGCTTTGGGCGGTGCATTTATTCGTTTTGGAAATTTGATGAATTCTGAAATTGTAGGAAAACAAACAGATGTACCTTGGGCATTTAACTTTTTTAATGACCCGTCGCTCGGACATGATTATTTAGAAGTTGTTCCACGTCACCCATCACAATTATATGAATGTCTATCTTGTTTGGTACTTTTTGTGATTTTGATGTGGTTTTGGTCGAAGAAAAAACAAAATACAACCAATGGTTTTATGACAGCCATCTTTTTATTGTATGTATTTATTCTTCGTTTTTTCTACGAGTTCTTAAAAGAGAATCAAGTTTCTTTTGAAAATGATATGGCTTTTAATATGGGGCAATGGCTAAGTGTGCCTGTAGTACTGTTTGCGACTGGTGTTTTAGTATATGCTTTTCGTAATCCTAAAAAAGAACTTTAGTAAGCTTATTTAATGATAACTTATTCTATTGATTATTAGGGAGTTTTGTTAATTTTTTTCATATTTGTGTAATGTCACTTTAACAACACAAACAATGGAAAATAAAGAAACTCAAACCGAAGAGCAATTAGAAGAGAAGCAACCAATACTTGTTGAAAAAATTGAAGATTTAGCAGAAGTTGCAACGGATAAAATCAATGAAGTTACAGGTACAGATGTTGTTGCGGAAGCTCAAGAGTTAAAATCAGAAGCAACTGAAAAACTTGAAGAAGTAAAAACAGCAGTAACTGAAAAAATCACAGAATTAGAAAGTATTGATGTTGCTTCTGAAACTGCGGAATTGAAAGAAGAAGCTGCTGAGAAACTTGAAGAAGTAAAGGCCGCAACCGCAGAAGAAGTTACTGAGCTAAAAGCTGAGGCTACAGAGAAACTCGACGCAGTAAAAGAAGCATTAAATGAAAAAATCACTGAATTAAAAAGTATTGATATTTCAGGAAAAGCGGAAGAGTTAAAAGCAGAAGCAACAGCAAAATTTGAGGAAATTAAAGCCGAAGCTACCGAAAAATTTGAAGAAGCAAAAGTAGTAGCAACAGCGAAAATTACTGAGCTGAAAGCAGAAGCGACTGAAAAATTAGAAGATGTAAAAGAAGCCGTCAATGAAAAAATTACGGAATTAAAAAACATAGATATTGCTGCCAAAGCAGAAGAATTCAAAGCCGAAGCTACAGAGGAATTTAATGATTTAAAAGAAGAAGTAAGTGCAGGAATTGAAGACTTAAAAGAAGTTGCTACCGAAAAAATTGAAGAAGCCAAAGAAGCGTCAAAAGGACTTTGGGGCAAAATAAAAGGAGTTTTTGGAGCGTAAAAATACTTTTACTTTTGAATGAAATATAAATTAAAATGGGAACTTATACAGATAGGTTCCCATTTCTTTTAAGCATTAATAAACTTTATCCGATTTCAACTTTTCAATTCCATCCATTCCAGTTTTTAAAATACGTTTTGCTCGTAAATATCTTTTGAAATTGTAGGCATCATAATTCGGAGCAGAAGAATTCATACTATTGATACTCACTTTATCCGAAGCGTGAATAAATTCACCATTTCCCAACCACATCGCTACGTGAACTACTCTTTCAGAGCCATCTTCACGTTTTTCTCCGAAAAATAATAAATCGCCAGTTTTTAAATTTGACCAATTGCCTGTTTTATCAACTGTTTCACCAATCATTACTTGTTGCGAAGCATCACGTGGCAAGAGTATTCCATTCAAGAAATAAACAGTTTTGGTAAAACCACTACAATCAACACCTTTGAAAGAAGTACCACCCCATAAATATGGAACGCCCATTAAACGTTTTGATGTTTTATCAAGATTTTCTTCAGTAGCATTAATTCCCGAAAGCCATTTGTTGTAAATATTAGCTTCACTTTTAGCAATAAATCCTTTTCTGTTATCAGGAAAAAGTACTTCATAAAAGCCGTCTTTTTCGGCTTTCAATTCAATAATACAACCTGCTACCAAATCAGAAACAGTTTCTGAATTAATATTCGCTTCTGAATATGCCGAACCATACGAACGAGTATAAATAAGTTTAGGCGAGTTTTGCCATTGCTTTAATTGTTCTTTTTTGATGGCAGTAATTGCACCTCTGTCCACCCAAGCGATATAGTTATCTGGCGTTTGAATCAACAACCAGCCATTATCTTCTTTCTCTAAAATCTTTACTGGAGTACCCAATAAAGCCTGCGAAGCCAACTCTCCGCTATGCCGAGGCGAGTAGCGAATATTACAAACGGATACTTCGACCAAACCATAAATTTTATCTTCTAATTCAGTTTCAGGAAGAGTTTTAATTTCATCAACAACGATGGCATTTCCTACTTTCAGACGACTGATTAAAGCATTTTTAGCTTCTATCAAATTAGTTTTTCCTGTCAGAATCAATTGATTATCTTTTCGAAAAGCATCAATTTGAAAAATAGCTGTTCGTTTATCTGGAGCAAACCGCTGCATAAAACTATCTATAATCTGCGAAACAGAAGAATCTGCAAGGGTTAGTGTTGGAAAAGTATATTTTACAGGACTTGCAAAAATTGTGATATTAATGAAGAAGAATAGCAGGAAATGTTTTTTCATAATGTTGTTGGAAGTTAGTGTTTGTTGACGGGTTAAACATTTCTATGAATATAATCTTAAAAAAGAACTCCTTTCAAATTTAACACTTGAAAGGAGTTTAATATTTAAAAAATTAGAGTTTTTGGATTTTATAAACCACTCGTTTATTATCTCGATTGAATTGCAGAAGGTAAACGCCTGTAGTCAAACCACTAAAATCTAAAACCGTTTCAGATTTGACTAAGTCTTGTTCTGAAATATCTTTTCCTAAAGCGTCAACAATCTTTAATGTCGTATTTTTAAAATTGTCACTTCTAATCGTTACAAAGTCTGCTGTTGGGTTAGGGAACAGCGTTATATTCAAATCTCTAGGGTCTTCATTGGCAGTGACAAGCTCAATGCGAACAATTCCCGTTCCTGATACTTTTCCTACACAGTAGGCATCGTTTAAGTTATATATTTTATAGGAAACAGAAGTTTTAGGAGTTACAATTATAGTAAATGGTGAAGTTTCTATCCTGTAAGATTGGGTTGTTGATTGGTCTATGCCAAACCTAAAAAACCATGGAGGAGTACCACTAAAATCAAACTTTAAATTTACAGGTTTACTATCACTCATATAAACTAAAGAATCAAAACTTACTGTAGGGTTTATCATCACATTTAAAGGTGAAGAGCTAGCTGAACTACTTACATCCGTTTCTGTTGATACTACTCTAAAACGATAATTATTTCCTGTAGGTAAATCAGTAGGAATGGTAACTAGTAATGGATTACTTGTCCCTTGCATTTTTATGTCAACATAGTTTTCACCATTTTTATCAGAAATTTGGGCTGAAAATTTAGTACTTGCCGTAAAATTTCCATTCGTGTAATAATATAAATTATAATTAGCCCCAGGACAAATATATGGGTAGCCATAATTTGAATAGAACTCTGTATTGATACTTTTGCTTGAAATAGGGTTAACTGTTACAGTAACATTACCTGATATTTTACTTAAACCGCAAGTATTGTTAGCAGAAGTAAGTGTGTAAGTTGTTGTTTGGCTAGGCTTAACAGCAACTATATTTTCATAATAATAAAAATTGCCTTTCGTTCCATCTGAAAGTTCATAATTCCCAGCATCTAAACTTAATAACGCACTTGATTTAAGAGAGTTATTCGTAAGCTTGAAATAGGCAGTTTGCCCAGCATTGATGATTGTATTACCAGTAATGGTAATATCAGATGTGGTGAAAATATTGAAGATGTTGTCTGTATAAGTCTTTGTTAGGGCTGGTTTTGAAGAAATTACTTCTAATTGATAACTTCCCCAAAGAGCATCACTTGGTATTTTTAACTTTATATTTCCTGAAGCATTACTCGTTTGCCCTACTTCATACTTAATATTAGGCTTCGATTTGTTTATAAAAGAAAATTTGAAAGTATTACCAGCCTCATATTCACCTACTGGAGAATAATTTATTTCTATTTCTTTTCCGCTACAACCATTTAATGAACCCGTTGATTGAATTACTAATGCTGGTATAATAGTAACTTTTACAGAACCACTAGCTGTTCCATAGCCACAAACATTTTCGACTGATTTTATAGAAAAGGTAGTACTTTTTTGAGGAATAATACTTATTGTGTTTTCAAGTGATTGACTGTTATAAGAATATACTTTACCAAAATTATCTGCAATGATAATGTTTGTTGGTGTTGCCGATTTACTTTGATATTTAAATTTAACTTCATTCCCACCATATTCTGTTATTGTATCATGGCTTGATACTGTTGTGAAATTTACGTTGTTCAAAACATTGATATTGTATTTTGCCCAAGATGATGACTGAGGTTCGTTTGTATTGCTAACTAATCGAATAAAATATACTCCCTCTTTGATTTGACTAGGAATTTTAACATTGATAGGGTTTTCGCTTGTTTTACTTACTAAATCGGTAAAGACGGAGTCTTTAGCCGATGCAATTTGTAAATTATAAGTTGTACCATTTTCTGCACTTCCTAAAATGGAATAAGAATAGGTTAAATTAGCTCCTGAGCAAATAGATAGAGGAGGACTGGAGCTTTGTATGGAATTAGAATTTCGAATAATTTTAAAGGGAACAACTTTTATTTTTATATCATTACTAACCGTACCATTACCACATTCATTTGATATTGATAGTAGGGAGTAAGTATTACTTTTTGTAAAAGTTGGATAAAATGATTTACCTCGTCCGAAACCGTTGGTACCATCTGAAAAACTATATCCATAATTACTATATGTGCCATCATGAAGAATACTGTTTTCAACAGTTAAGTAGGTATTAATAGATTCACCTGCTAACAATACGGCTTCATTATTTTGTAAAGTAGAATAGCTAAGAAGTTTAGCGTTTGGTTTAGCATTAATCATTATATTTCGCTTGCGACTAGCTAATACAGGATTTGTTGATACTACTTCAATGTAATATGCACCTGCACTACCTGCTAAATTACTTGGGATTGATGCTTCTATTAACTTTCCTTTCCCTGATCCAATAACAGTAGGGTTTCTATTGTACATTCCTACATAAAGTAAAACCTTAAATTCATTATTATCTTGAAATTTACCTAGTGTATCAATTAGTATTTTTATTCTATCACCTGCACAGATTTGATTATTTACGTACTTTATTGTTAAATCATTTTTCTTTGGATTTTTTACAGTGACATCAATCTTTTTATTTTCATTAATGTAAGTTGTTCCACACAAATTACTAACTGAAGTAAGTTTGAATGTTGTATTTTTTATAACGTTTACATCAATCACTGGAATATCGCTATTTAGAGCATATCCTGGATAACTTCTATCTTCAATGTTAATCGAATCATTAAAAACAAAAGTCATAATACCGGTTCCTGTTGCTTTCACTGGAATATAAACAATGCCAGGTTCTTCTAATTCAAAAGGATCGGCGTCAAGTAAGGTAGCTGTTGGCTTATTTTTTATTTGAATAGAATTAGGACTGTAAACTATATTTTTATTATTGTTGAATGATATACCTAAACGATAAGTAAGATTAAAATCATTAATATCAAGCAGTGTTTTGGGAATGGCTAATTTTAATAAACCATCATTGAAAGAAGCAGGAAGAATAACTGTATGATTGTTAAAATCATTTAAAACAGCTTTGAATGAACTGGGATTCAATGATGAACTATTGATACGAAATTTGGCGGAAATAGTTTCTCCTACGCATATTTCTTTAAATTGTTGTATAGAATCAAGTACTACTCCTGGTTTTACAATCACACTTGTAATATTTTGTCCGCCAATTCCTGAACCACAACCACTTATAAAGGATGTAATAGAATATTTTTGTGATTTATCAGGTTTGATTTGGAAATTCTGTGTAAGAGTGGAATTTGGTGACGTATAATCGAACATCCTTAGAGGAATATTAGTGCCATCATTCATTTTTACCATCCATGGTCCCAGTCCTTTTAGTGTAAAATTAAGATTTACTTTGTTGCCCCAAATAACGTCAATATTTTCTTGAGCAATTTCTACACCAGCCTTTTCAGTGATAAGTATGTTAAAATCATACCAAATAGAACTGGCTTTTGGACTACTACTAATAATTTGTAAGGAATAATATGTGCCTTGAGGTATTTTTTCTGGAATAATAGCTTCTATGATATTGTCTTTGGCAACAGCATCAATTTCATAGGTTTCTGATTTATCGTTGCTACTACTAAGTTTAATTTTGAATTGATTATCTGAATTGATTTTACCAGAAGCAGAATAGGGAATTTTAAGTACGTTACCTACACATATCTTAGTGACATTTGGCTCTAAAGCTTTAAGCCCTATTTCATTAACAGTGATGCTAACATTACCAAAACCGTTAGACCTACCACATATATTTTCTGTATAGGCTATTTTGTAGTTTGTTGTTTTTGTTGGATAGATTGAGGCATTAAAAGGGTCATTTGATTCAAAATTAGATTTTAAAAAATTTATAGAAAGTTTTGTGCTGTCCATAAGCACTACAGTAATAGGCGTACTCCCTGACCCTTTAAATTTTAATACTGTACTGGTATAAGGGCTAATATCAAGAATTGAAGCACCAGATAGTGTAATGTTAGGTTTTGAATAAATGGTGTAGAAACTAGATTCTCGACCAATTATATTTGGTTTAGTCGCAATAACTCTAATAGATTGTTGATTATCATTACTGTTTTCACGAGTGAAATAATTTAACGGGATTATTGCTTTTAAGGGGCTAGAGGTACCTTCTGTAGCCAAATCAATCCATTGTTGACTACCTCTAATCTGCACCATAAAGGTGTTATCTGCATCAAACGAGCCAGTACTTGTAAATGGAACGGAAATTGTATCTCCTTTACATACAACTTCAGTTATTTGTCCTGTCGTAATGGTGGGAACTTGCTGTGCGTAGAGGTGAAAAAAAGAAAATAGTAAAATGATGGTTGTTAGAAGAATTTTTTTCATAGAAAGGTTTGTAAAAATCTGAACGATATTACTAGAAATTTGTGTAGCTCAAAGATAGTAATATTTATTTATCATAACTCACCTTAAACTTACTCAAATCTGCTTTAAATTTTCTCGGACGAGTACTTTCGTAGTTGTAAATCAATTGTCCTAAATTCTTCATAAAAGGAAAGCCAACGGTTTCATAATCATAGTGGTCGTCGTTGAAAACTTCATCATTATTACAAAGCAAAACAGTCGTGAGCATAAACTCTACACCTGTTGAAAAATCAACGATATAGGCATTATCCAACAAAAAACCATAAGCATCGCCCACTTTGTTAAAGATGCGAATATTTGGATTTACCACATCGTCTTTATGACTTCCATACATCAAAAACTTACAATAGGTCGAATAAAAATCGGGAGCTTCATACTTCGGATAAGTACTTTCAGTAGGCGTTTGTGACATATACTTGTACAAAAACCGATAGTCGGAATCCGTCAATTGAAAGCGTTGTTTGGCAGGAACAGCTTCTGGAAAAAGTACAGATTTCAGAATACCTTGTTGCTCTAATAATGGGAAAAAGTTTTTGTCAGTAAAAGCATAAGGTTCTTTCACCAAAGAATCTCCTTTCATATAACCTTTACCTATTAAAATGGGCGTAGGTGAAGCGTAATTTTTCTCAGAAATCACCATAGGCTGTTCATACAAAACCTTGTCGTCTTCTTTGAACTGGATAGGATTTGTTCTTCGGTTTTGTTCAGGGTTCATACCCACTTGTAAGCGGTGATAAATACGACTTTGTTCATAGCCTTTCCGATGAAGGGTTTCGTTAAACGCTTCTTGTCCTAAAAATTCATAGAGCCGATTAAAAGCATCATTATCCGAAACCATCAATATTTTTTTGATATAATGTGCCACCGAAGGCAAGCCATTTTCTGCTGTAGAGTCTTTCGCTACAGGTGTGTGACGTTCATACTCCGCACCCGTAAACATGGGTGTTTCTTTGGTTAATCCTTTGATGTTGAGTTTATTAATTTTCTCCAAAGCCATCACGCTTGCTGGAAACTTCACCGTACTGGCTGGATAAAAATACTCAGAATTGTTGATTCTAAAACCATAACTTTTAAAAGTCGGACGGTTCTTTTTATCTCTATCAATCTGAGTATAAAGAATTTGCACCCGATACTTATCGGCATTATCCAAAATATCTTTGAACTGTTCGGTCTTAGTAGCCATTAATTTAGGGAGGAAATCAGTATCAAGATTCTGAGCTTGAGTCATACCAGAAGTCACTAACAGCAAAGTGATTAGCGTTAAAGTTTTAGCTATTTTGTGTTTATTCATTTGTCAATTTGTTGATGTATTTCCGTAGCACGAGTTTCCAACTCGTAAAGTAATCGTTAATTACGAGTTGGAAACTCGTACTACTGTTCATTATCAATCAAAATTCTCATAATTTGAATATAATCGACATCTTGTTCGATGTAAGTGCCATCTAGTAAAATGGAATCGACATCTTGTTCGATGAAATTGTCATCTAGTAAAATAGAATAGTCATCTTGTTTGATGTTACTGTCATCTAGTAAAATAGAATGGTCGTCTTGTTTGATGGAACTGTCATCTAGTAAAATGGAATAGTCATCTTGTTTGATTAAATTGCCATCTAGTGAAATGTAATGGTCATCTAGTAAAATAAGTATAATTTCCGTAGCACGAGTTTCCAACTCGTGTAATAGTTGCTTTACGAGTTGGAAACTCGTGCTACCTAATTTTACTTCCAAACATTCAAAACTTCAGCTAATTTATCTAAATCTTCTTTTGTATGCAAGGCACTAATTACTAAGCGAGTAACGGGTAAATCGGTGGCGGTGGGGTATGGGAAGCAGGCTGTCATGATGCCGTGCTTTTTGAGGTGTTCGTGAAGACCTACTTGATGGGTACAATAAGCAGGATAATTGTCAATACTATCTAAATTTGAATTTGGAATTTGTTGATTGAAGTATTGAATATTTTTAAAGAGTTTTGTTCTTTGTTCTTGAAAAATATCAGTTGAATTGACAAACGCTTCCAACAAGGCAGGCATCATGGGTGATGCTCCAGAAAACATCGGAAAGTGTCTTAGCTTTTCGATAAAATCTTTTTCTGCAAAAATTACTCCGCCCGTCATACCCATTGCTTTGTTGAGCGAAGAAGTAATAATTAAGTGAATGTTTTTAGCTGAAATTTTGGGTAAATCAATCCCAAAACTATGCGAAGCGTCGATAACAACGGTAATATTTTTATGCGTTGGAAGTGTATTAATCCATTCAAAATCAAAGTATTCTACATAAGGAGAACCCACAGAATCGGTACAGATGACAATCTTGTCGGCGAAGGTATTTTGTACTTTTTCAGCAATGGATAATGTCCATGCCTGATAACTTTCGGAAGAAAATGGAATCGTTCCATTCCACAAAGCAGGATGCGTTTTCGGAGCAAAAAAGAAAGTAGCACCTTCGTGTTTTAAGAAATTTACGACCAATTGCCCCGCCCACATTCCCGACGAAACGCTTAGTGCGGCTGGCATTTGTGCCATTTCTGCCAAAGCTTTTTCTGCTTTTTCATAAATGCTTAATTGAACAGTATTATTTCTTGAACTTCCCCAAGAAGTACCATAATCGGCAACGGCTTTAATGAAGTTTTCTTTAAAAATAGGATGATGAGGAATGCCCAAATACGAAGTGCCACTAAACCAAAGATAAGTTTGTTCGTCGCTAACTAAAGTATTACTTGGGAGTTGATTGGTAAGGTATTTCATGGTTATAGCATTGAGAATTGAGCTATGAGAAATTTTAATACTGTTTTTAAAATTGTCTAGTATTAAAAAGCTCATATCTTGCAAAAGATTTTTATTTGCTTAAAAAAGTACAATTTTGTATTTACTTCAAAATGGGATAAAAAAGTAATCTGTCATATCGCTA
>NZ_JACHKT010000017.1 GCF_014204325.1 Arcicella rosea | reverse complement strand
TCAAAATTGTCAGGAGTCTCCATAAATAAATTGTGACTGTAAAAATAAAAAAATAAACTTAAATTTAAACTGACACAGTTTGATGAACAGACTCTTTTAACTTTTCAAGGAAGAAGTAATTTGTATTCTCTGTTAGTCCCATATCTAAGATTCTTCCTACGTTAGTTCACATAAGTTTACTAGAGTTCACTCGAAGCGGTCTTGTATAGCACTCCGAGTGCATTAGAGTTCACTCGAAGCGGTCTTGTATAGCACTCCGAGTGCATTAGAGTTCACTCGAAGCGGTCTTGTATAGCTCTCTGAGTGCATTAGAGTTCACTTAGAGTGGTCTTATATAGTACTCGGAGTGCATTAGAGTTCACTTAGAGTGGTCCTGTAGAGTACTTCAAGTGCATTAGTAGTATGAGTAAGAATTTTAGAAAAATTGGTGGAAAATTTTAAGGTGGGGTAGAATTTGTATGAATACAATGGTGGAATTCTGTTCGCAAAAAGCTAAATACTATTTTTGATATTTAGCTTGTGTGCATAAGGAATTTATTTTTAAATTTATGTATTGGCGAATCTAATGAGAGCGTAAAAGGCTTACCTGAAATCACAATTAATTGTTTTATCAATCTTCAAGATACTTTAATACATATTTTTAAATTTTACGAATATGAAAACTACCTACACAAATTTCGAAATCACCGTTGAGAATCTATTCGGAGATAACCTTGTTTCATTTGAAATTACAGCCCATCAAGAGGGTAAATCAGGACGTTTTTGTGTATTCTTCCATACGCTTGTCCCTTTTTTGAAAAAACACTACCCTGAGCAAGGAAAATACATTCAACAAATCAGGAAATCTCTAGGAGGATATGGCCCTAAAGAGGATGAGGTTCTTGCTGTTTTAGAGGAAGAAGAGTTTGACTTTGAACAATATTTCATTTTATTTATTGAAAAAAACTATAATATAGAAGCGGAATTAGAGAGACAAACCAACCTAAGAAATACGCCAGAGACGGAAGAAGAAAAAGCTGATTTTAGGGCGTTTTTTAGTAAATTTGAGGGGTTAATTCCTAAAAACCCTATTAATAAGAGTAAGTTTTTGGATACTTTGGAGCAAGTAGTACTCGCACATTTGATTGATAATTATCCTGAATTGACCAATGCCGAACCAGAAGATATTGAAAAACTGAATACAATACTTGGAGAATATATTCCTAAACTAGGATATGATTTAATAGACCATATCGAAGACATTCGTAATAGAGATGCTTAATATTGATGACTGGTTTGTCTGGCAACAATATGAAAAACCAAAACCCTAATAAATGCCCATTCACGATATTACACTTCAAACTTTATTATTACTTTCTTGTTTTGCTTTTTTAGCGGGTTTTATTGATGCCATCGTAGGTGGTGGAGGTTTAATTCAGTTACCCGCACTATTGATTTTTCTTCCTCAATATGCTATTCCAACTATTATTGGGACGCATAAATTAGCCTCTGTTTCGGGGACTTTGGTAGCTGCTTCGCAGTATATCCGACAAGTAAAGGTCGATTGGAAAGTAATGGTTCCGTCTATTATTGCCACAGGATTATTTGCTTTGATGGGAGCGAGGCTAGTTACGTCTTTAGATAAAAACGTTTTAAAACCCATTATTTTGGTTTTATTGGTCTTGGTGTTAATTTATACTTTTCTGAAAAAAGATTTAGGAACAGACCATACTCCCAAATACATTGGTAAAAAGTTTTTAATTGGCGGATTGTTAACAGGGGCAATTTTGGGTTTTTATGATGGCTTTTTTGGGCCAGGAATGGGGAGTTTTTTAATATTTGCTTTTGTTTCAATTTTTGGTTTAGACTTTCTTCACGCCTCTGCTTATGCTAAAATCTTAAATTGTGCTTCAAATATTCCAGCCATTATTTTCTTTATGTCATCTGGCGATGTACTTTTTGAAGTAGCCATTCCTTTAGGCATTGCTAATATAGTAGGTTCAGTAGTTGGTACAAGATTAGCTTTATTAAAAGGAAGCGGTTTTGTAAGAATCTTTTTCCTGATTGTTGTAACGGGGGTAATTGCAAGGTTTGCTTATGATATTTGGAAGTAAAAAAGCCTTGCTATTGTAATTAACAAGGCTTTTCATTTATTTACATTGATAAACATAATCAATATTTCTTCTTTTTACACTAGTCCCTGTAAAGGTTTCTTCACTAGATAAAATATAGCCTTTGCTATCAAAATTATAAACAACAGACGATTGATAACTTATTACACCTGATGTGTCATAATCAATCATTTTTGTACGATGATTTTTGTTATTTGCTCCAAAGCTAAGGTTTCTATAGTTAAATGGATAGACAACCTTAGTCTTCACTCCATTGAATGTCCAAGTGATATATTCATTCATTAAATACCTACTTGTATTTTCATCGGTGTAGAAAAGTTTTATATAATTTCCATTAAGGTATTCAGCTTCATAAATGATAAAACGGCTCTCAAATTTCTCTCCATTAGTAGCATCATAGAAAAAAGTAGTAGTTTTTGTGTTATTCCCATTCGTGTCATAAGTCTCATTATCAACCTCACTAGGGAAATTATCTTGTCCTGAATAATAATATTCTCTTTTATTTACTCGTCCATTTTTATCACAATATACTTTAGAGTAATTCTGGCTATTTCTAAGAATGGTTACATAAGGCTTTGTGTTGGAGCCAAGGTTAGCCTTGTTTTCTTGATAAGAAAATTTTACATTAAATACAGTGCTATCTGATAATCGTAAGGTTTTAGTATTTAATTCTGCAAGCGTATTTTCATCGCTATAGGTATGAGTATATTCGTTTACAGTAGATTCGTTGATGTTGGTGTAGGTTTTAAGTAAACAATCAGGAGTACCATTTGTACTTAGAATATCCTGCAAAGATTTGTATTGTAAGGTTCGAAAGTATTTTGTGATTTTATCGGTTAGTAGCAAGGTGTTAAACGCATCAATGATTGTCTTTAAACCATTTTCGTCTTCAGTAATTTCTAAAATACCGTCTTTTAATGTAACGCTTACTTGTATATACTTTTGAGTGTTTTTGCTAATTGTGAGGGTTTTTCCAGCTACTACATAAGTAAAGTTTTCGCCATCCATTGTCCCCGTGCCACCTTCTCTAAAAATCCAAGTACTTGTTCTTGTGATATGATGAGTAGCGCCATTTGTACTAATTGATAAATCATCGGTTAAATCTATCGTTTTTCCACCAACAATTGCCGTGCCAGTAGCACTTTGGAATCTCCATGTTCCAGCGATATTCTGAGTAGGAGTAATTTCTTCAACAAGCTTTGTGGTACATGAGATGGAAATAAGTAAAACAATACATAAAGCGATTTGTACAGATTTAGTAAACATATAGATATTGATTTTAATTTTGGAATCTTTTTGGGGGAAGTAAGGACTTCTAAGCCTAAATAGATTGGAATACAGGATGTGTATTTTCCACCTATAAAAATTCTTATTTAGGTTTGTGAATAACTTAATGAGAATCTCCACGAAGGCAGGATTGGTTACTATTATCGTTGGATTTATTTTGAGATGGGAGGGAGTATTTCTTTGTAGAGATTTTAGGAGAATAAAAAAAGCCTTTCCGCATATTGCGAAAAGGCTTTTGGAAGTGGTCTCGTAGGGATTCGAACCCCAAACCTTCTCATCCGTAGTGAGATGCTCTATCCAATTGAGCTACGAAACCATATCGTTTTAATCTTTTTCCCGTTGTTTGGGACTGCAAAGGTAGTAGGTTATTTTTCTAATCCAAAACAAAAAAGTAGAAAAATTTAAACTTTTTTGTAAGTTTCTGATTTTTAATAATTTAAAAAGTGAAAAATATTTGTCTGCCTAAATATTAATAAAAATCAAATAAAAAAATACCTCACTTACTTTGGTAAGTGAGGTAAAAGCTGAAATCCGACGACCGAAATCCGACATCAATTAATATATTTTCGCTTTCTGCTCTTTTACTTTCGCATCAGTGATGTAATCATCGAAGGTCATTAATTTATCTAAATAACCTTTTGGTCCAAGTTCAAGGATGCGGTTGGCTACTGTTTGCGTAAGTTGGTGATCATGGCAAGTAAATAAAATTGTTCCTGTGAAATCAACCATTCCGTTGTTCAAAGCTGTAATCGATTCTAAGTCTAAGTGGTTGGTAGGTTCGTCAAAAATAGCAACGTTAGAACCTGAAAGCATCATTCTTGAAAACATACAACGTTGTTTTTCACCTCCAGAAATTACTGTACATTTTTTCAAGGCTTCGTCGCCAGAGAATAACATTCTACCCAAGAAACCACGAATAAATGATTCATCTTTTTCAGCAGAATATTGACGTAACCAATCTACTAAATTTAAAGAACCATCTTCAAAATATTTCGCATTGTCGTTTGGTAAATAAGACTGAGTTGTGGTTACTCCCCATTTATATGTTCCTTCGTCGGCAGTACGTTCGCCCATTAAAACATCAAACAAAGCACTAATCGCCAAAGAATCACGAGAAAGTACTGCAAGCTTATCGCCTTTTGTCAAAGTAAATGATACATCTTTGAATAAATAACCGCCTTCTGGGTTTTTCACTGATAAACCTTCTACAGAAAGTAATTGGTCACCTGCTTCACGTTCTGGTTTGAAGTTAATGAATGGATAACGTCTTGAAGAAGGTTTAATGTCGTCCACTTGTAATTTATCCAACATTTTCTGACGAGAAGTAGCTTGTTTTGATTTGGCTACGTTGGCAGAGAAACGACGAATAAATTCTTCTAATTCTTTACGTTTTTCGTCAGTTTTCTTGTTTTGGTCAGCACGCTGGCGAGCCGCTAATTGTGATGATTCATACCAGAAAGTATAAGTACCACCATATAATTGAATTTTACCGAAGTCTAAATCGGCGATATGCGTACAAATATTATCTAAGAAGTGACGGTCGTGAGAAACAACAATTACTGTATTTTTGAAGTTTGTCAAGAAGTTTTCTAACCAAAGAATAGACTCAATATCTAAGTTGTTGGTAGGTTCATCTAGTAACAAAATATCTGGCGAACCAAACAAAGCTTGTGCTAAAAGTACTTTTACTTTTTCTGAACCAGAGACATCTTTTAATAAAGTATAATGCAAATCTTCTTTGATGCCCAAACCACTTAGCAATTGTCCTGCTTCCGATTCTGCTTCCCAACCGTTCATTTCGGCAAATTCCGCTTCAAGGTCAGCGGCACGGTTTCCGTCTTCCTCTGTAAAATCTTCTTTTAAATAAATTGCATCTTTTTCAACCATGATGTCGTAAAGACGTTTATTTCCCATGATAACCGCTTGCAAAACAGGTACTTCTTCAAATTCGAAGTGATTCTGTTTTAAGAATGACATACGTTCACCTGGATTCATAGAAATTGAACCCGTTTGAGAGTCAATTTCACCAGATAGAATCTTTAAAAAAGTAGATTTTCCTGCTCCGTTTGCCCCGATGAGACCATAGCAGTTACCTTCTACAAATTTGATATTTACTTCTTCAAAAAGTACCCGTTTACCAAAACGGAGAGAAACATTTGATACGTTTAGCATTATTGTTATGTAAATTATTGCTGGATAAAGACATGAACAATCGAAAATTATTCTGTCATCTTATTTTTGTTGATTGACAAGCTTTTAATGAATTTTCCTGATTAAAATTTGAAGAATCAACGGTTTTGTATAAAAAATACATACAAAATTACGACAATGCACTGAATTGACACGATAAAAAGCTGAGATTAAGAAATTATTCTTTGAGGTTTTAGGATTGAGAAGGAGAGCAATATGAGAGGAGATTGATTTCGGAATTTATAAATCCTTCACCAAAGCAGATAAAGCCTTAACTGTTGGCGTTGCTTTACTTGCTTTATGACACATCGCTTGGGCTATGGCTACTTCTAAAAATGGCGAGCCATCGGCATTGACTAAAGCTTTGCAAACCACTCCTTGTACTCTGGAAGCATTATAAAAAGAAGGTATAAAAGCGATGCCAACGCCCAAACTTACCAAACCACCTAACAACTTAATCGACGTACTTCTTGTACAATAAACGACTCTCGACTAAAACCTGCTTTATTTCTACCACACGAGTACGAATCATCATGCGATAAATGCCCAAAGTGTTTTCTTTTTGCTGTTTGCCTACTCTTCGGTCGGTTGGCATTTACAGAACGAGAGAAAAATGATTAGGCTTAAAAAAACAGAAATAATTTTCATTAATTGATGAGGTTTTGAAATATCAAGAAGCCAACTAAATCTAAAATTACAAAATAATACGGCTTTGTTACTTTCCCTTTTTTCATGTCTTTCATTTGTTAATACTGCTATCCAAACTCTCCAAAACTTCAGTGTCTTGAATTTCTTTGACACTTATGAAATCGAATTAGGCAAGTAATTCTTTTAAAAATGCCGCTTCACTGTCTTTTACTCGAACGTGTAAATCCATAATATTATCTTTAAGTGATTAATGTATTAGTTTTTGCAATAGAGTGAATCTAGGAAACAGACTGATTTTGGAAATAAATGAACAAGTTTTCTATATTTTTCAAAGAATTATTGTTTTCCAAATGGATAAAATTCTGGCTGTTCTGGCTTTTGAACTTGATATTTCTAAGTTTGAAGAGATTTCTTCTTCTATGTAGGGACGCTTTAAAAGTGTTGAAAGCGACTTTTGAAGAAATAGTTTTACATCATTTTCTAAGTTTATGATTTCTTCTTTGATTTTTAAACGATTGTCAAAAATGTATATAATGTCTTCAAAATCACTGTTTAAGCGATAATCATTTCCATGTCTATTTGAATTGAGTGCTTCAAATTTGGAGGCAAGAAATAACTCAAGAGGAAAGATTTGAATATTTAGTCCATCGTCTAAATTGTAAGTTAAACTGTTTTGTAACCCCTCTTTGTACCAAATATTTGTGAATCCTAATATATTCTCATCGTCAGGCATAATATCAACAACAATATCGTGATAGATATAACGACAAATAACCCCAGAAAATACATCGTTTTTAAACCCCATTTTCCGTAGTTTTTCTTCTAAAATTGCATAAGAACCTTTGTTATGAAGTTCTACTACAACATCAACATCATTGGTAGGTCGTACTTCTGCTCTGGCAGGGTCGTCACAATAAAGTTCAACAACAGCTCCACCAACGAAAACGATTTTATTACTCAAACTGCTAAAAGCCTCTGCCAGTACTTTTATTCTAATAATATTGTTATGGTTATTTTTCATGTCTGTAAAATTCTTTTTTCTAACTCCTGAGAAGCTATATTGGTAATTCTGGCATTTCCGGTTCTAATAGCATCTACTAAAGATAGCAACTCATATAATTTTTTGTTTTGTCCTACAATGTCTGGAACTGTATGATATAGGGGGATAATAGCTTGTCCTCTTGCTTCTCCCTCTGAACTTTCCCACACGAATAATTCATCAGAAATGATACCTTTTGACAAAGGCATGGCAGAGTGAGCTGTAGGTACACCTCTTACCAATGCTCCTGGATGTGTTGGGAAAACGAACTTCAGCCCATTTAATAGAAATGCCAAGAAGGCTCTTTGATTCACTTTCTTTGTTTTTATGTCGGTAATAAGTCCTGCGTACTCAGACCTTCTTAACGATTCAGAAACCTCTGCTTCGCTCATTTTTAAACTGTATGCAATATTTTTATTTTGAATCGAAACGTTAGGCTGTTCAACAGAAGAAACTTCTTCATTATCAGATAGTTCCATTGATATTAAGTCCAAGATAATGACTATATCTTGTGGACGCATTCCATTATGTTTTTTCATACGAATTCATTTTATGTTTTCAAAACAAAGATACAATAATTCACGATTTGCAAATCGCAAATCGTGAATTATTTAATAAACAAAAAAGCTGTTCTAAATTTTCATTCGGAACAGCTTTTCTGGGTTACTTAGTTTTATAATGTACTTCTGACAAGGCTCGCAGTACTCCTGCACTTTTTTCTGCCGTGATGTCTCTTTGTGGATTGGCTAACATTTCGTAACCTACCATAAATTTCTTGACAGTCGCCGAGCGTAACAATGGCGGATAAAACACAAAATGCCAATGCCATTCGTCATGTGCTTCGCCATCGGTTGGTGCTTGGTGAACGCCAGCAGAGTAGGGGAAAGAGGTTTCAAAAAGATTGTCATAACGAACGGTCAATCTTTTATAAGCATTCGCAAAGGCGTCTTTTTCAGCATCGGTCATGTCCGAAATTCTTGCCATTTTTCGCTTAGGAACAATCATCGTTTCAAATGGCCAAACCGCCCAATAAGGTACTAAGGCTACAAAATGCTCATTTTCAAACAATACTCTTTCTTGCTTGAATAATTCTTTTTCGATATAGTCAGCCAATAAAGAGCGTTGATTTTTTTGCCAATACTTCAATTGAGCTATTTGTTTTTTCATCGGTTCGTCTGGGATTGACGACGATGCCCAAATTTGTCCATGTGGATGCGGATTCGAGCAACCCATTACAAAACCTTTGTTCTCGAAAATCTGAACGTAATTGATGAAGTCTTTTCCGCCAAGCGTCAAATACTCATCAACCCAAGCGTCCACCACTTTTCTGATTGCCGCTTCTTCCATTTCTGGAACGGTCAAATCGTGGCGAGGCGAAAAACAGATTACTCTTCCCAAACCTCTTTCTGTTTCCGCTTTGAAAAGTTCGTCTTCTTCAAAACTATGTGGAGGAGTATCTTCCAACAAGGCTGCAAAATCGTTATTAAAAATGTAAACGTCTTGGTAGTCAGGATTTACTTCTCCGTTCATCCGAGTATTGGTCGGACATAAATAACAAGTTTCGTCATAAGCTGGACGGTCATCGCCAGCTACTTTTTCTACTTGTCCTTGCCACGGACGTTTGGCACGATGTGGCGAAACTAATACCCAGCTGTCTGTCAGTGGGTTATATCTTCTGTGAGGATGTTCTTCAAAAATTGGATTCATTGTTTTTGGGATTTCGGATGTCGGATTTCAGCTTTCGGTTATCTAAAGTAAATTTTTATTATTTTACTCCGTTCTAATTTCTGAAATTGAGTTTTGAATATTTTGACTTGATGAAATTAAAAAGAACTCATTCACTAACTCACTCAATCACAACTAAATAAGCTCCGTTCCGTTTGTTAAGGCTACTTCGTAAGTCACTAATTCTTTATGATATTTTGCTTGATAGGCTTTTTTGATTCTGTTTAGAAAATCTTCTGCTTTGCTTTTTTCAACGATATTGATTGAACAACCACCGAAACCACCGCCCATCATTCTTGAGCCAACCACTGCGTCATCGTTACGAGTTTCATCCACTAAAAAGTCTAATTCTTCGCAAGAAACGGCATAATTATGTTGAAGTCCGTCGTGCGTTTCGTACATTTTTTGACCGAAGGTTTCCAAATCATTTTGTTCAAGTGCCTCGCAAGCTACAATTACTCTGTCGATTTCCCCCACTACATACACACAACGCTTGTAAACATTTGCTGAAAGGCTTGTTTTGGCTTCTTCCACCATCGTCAACGTTAAATCTCTAAAACTTTTTACGTTTGGATAGATTCCTGATAAGATGCTCAAACCTTCTTCACATTCTAATCTACGAGTATTGTATTCAGAATCTCCCAAAGAGTGTTTTACGCCCGAATTACAAAGAATTACGGTATGATTTGGCAATGATAATGGAAAATGCTGATACGCCAAACTTCTACAATCCAAACGAATTACAGCATCTTTTTTGCCAAACATTGAGGCAAACTGATCCATAATACCGCAGTTTACGCCAACGAAATTATTTTCAGCAGCTTTACCGATTTTTACCATTTGCATGGTTTCCAAACCTAAATCATAAAGTTGATTTAAGGCAAAAGCTAAACCTGTTTCTACAGCAGCAGATGAAGATACACCAGCACCCAAAGGAATGTCGCCACCAAAAACTAAATCAAAACCTTTAATTTTTTGTCCAGCTTTTTGAAGTTCATCCACCACTCCGATTAAGTAATTTGCCCAACTTTTATCTGATTTTTGAATGCTTGAAATACTAAAAGTATCGCTACTGTTTAAATCAAAAGCATAGACATTACAGATTTCGTCCTCACGTGGTGAAATGGCAAAATAAATTGCTTTGTTAATAGCCGCTGGCAACACAAAACCATCGTTGTAATCAGTATGTTCGCCGATAAGATTGATACGTCCTGGAGCACGAACGACTAAAGAAGCTTCTTTTGAAAATTGTTCTTGAAATTTGGCAATGATATTTTCTGGATACATTTATGAGCGTAAGATTAAATTAGAATTCAAAGGACGATATTTTTTAGAAATATTCATTTAGTGAATCTTGTCTTGATGATGAATTTTAACAGAAAATTACCAAAAAATAGGCTTGAAACATGATTACAAACATTTGCGCAAATTTTGCACAAACTCCCAAAATCTCCTTAATTTTACACATTCAACCTTTAAGATGATGCAGAAAAGTCAAGTAACGATAAAAGATATTGCTCAGGAATTAGGAATCGCCATTTCTACGGTGTCGAGGGCTTTGCAAAATCATCCTCGAATTGGTCTTAAAACCAAAGAACAGGTTTTTGAAGTAGCCAAACGCTTGAATTATGTGCCAAATCCCGCAGCGATTTTATTAAGAAAAAACAAAACTTATACTGTTGGTGTGGTTTTCCCACATCTACAAGAAGAGTTTTTTTCTCAGGCAATTACGGGCATTGAAGACGTAATTAGTGCTAAAGGTTATAATGTAGTCATCAGTCAGTCGAGAGATAAATTAGAGCGAGAAAATAGAGCGATTAAGTCTTTTATCAGTAGCCGTGTTGATGGCGTAATTGCCTCTATTTCTGCCGAAACTACACAATATTACTCTTTTAAAGAACTAGAAAACTATGGAATTCCGCTGGTGTTTTTTGATAGAGTTCCCAAAGATGTAGCTGTCAATAAAGTAAGAGGTAATATTGTAGAAGCTGCTTTTGAGGCGACTTCTTTTCTGGCAAAAAAAGGAATTACAAAAATCGCTATTTTGAATGGACCTTCTAATTTAGAGATTTCTAACGAACGTTTAGAAGGTTATTGGAAAGCCCTAAAGTCCTTGAATTTGCCCATTATTCAGCAATATATTAAATCGACAGATTTAACGAAGGAAGATACTTTTAAGAAAATGGAGGAGTTGATGGCTTTGTCTGAAAGACCACAAGCGGTACTCTGTTTTAATGATTATGTGGCATTATTTGCGATGCAAAGTTGTAGGCAAAAAGGAATTGTTCCCAATACAGATATTCATTTTGTAAGCTTTGCTAATTTGCCAATTACTGCTTATTTGGATAATCCGCCAATGGCTTCGGTAGAACAATTTGCCTACAAAATGGGCGAACAAGCCGCCCTTTTATTGTTGAAAATCATTGATGCAAAGCAATATAAAACGCTAATTCCTGAAGAAATTATTATTGATACGGAACTGGTAATACATTAGATTTAGGATATGTAATGTCGGCTTTCGGATTTCAGCTTTCGGATGTCTGTTTTTTTTTATAGTCTTTCAATTTTTGTAAGATTTTAAAATAAAATCCGATGTCCGACATCCGAAAGCTGAGAGCTGAAACCCGACAGCCACAAAATATCACCATTTCCGAAGTACAAATTGCGTTGGTTTTTGTCTCGACAGCATCAGCAAAATACTTGCATAAGTAAGTGCTTCTAATAATTTGGTAGCTCTGTAAGCAGAAATATTCACCAGTTTGGCATACTCCTTTGCGGTAATTTTGGTATTCTTTTTTAGATAAGTAATTAAATATTTTACATTTGGTTGCTCCAACATTTGTTTGTCGATGTCCTTTTCTGCTTTAATCATCACTTGCGACATTTCCTTCGTTACAGGTGTCGTTTCATCGTTAGCTCTTACATAAACGCTACGATTTTGTTGTTCATCCAATGTTTCATGAGGTTTACTTTCTGCTTCTTTGATGTTGATTATCAGAATGTTGTGCTTGCCTTCGACTTTTACGGATGAGTAAATAATATCAATAGGAGGGACGACTAACTCGTTAGCAGCATGAATAATTTTGGTCATTTCCTCTATTTCAGAACAACCTTTTATAGATTTATCGTCGTTTACTCCAACAATTAATTGTCCACCAGAAGTGTTGGCGAAGGCTGCCAATGTACGTGCAATTTTATAAGGACTATCAATTCTACTTTTATATTCTAGTGTGGTAGATTCTTTTTGTTTAAGGATTTCAAAGAGTTGTTTTTCTGTCATTCGGATTTTATGGAGTGATTATTTTTGGGTTAAAAACTCCTAGTTTTCTATTGTTAGTTGATTAAGAATCGCTACTTCTAAGTAAATAATAAACAATTTCGGTAATTTTGGAATATTCTTCATACGTTATCAACAATATTTTGAAAACTCAAAATTCCGAAATTCCACTTAAAGCTTATCTATATTTACTTTTGGGCGTTTTTTGCATCGCTTGGTCAGCAATTTTTGTAAAAATGGCAGATGCTCCAGCCCTTACTTCTGGTTTTTATCGTTACTTTTTTTGTTTTGTAGTTTTATTGCCTATTTGGGTTTTTAAAGGCATCAAAGTTCCTGATGGCAAAACATTATTACTGATTGTTTTCGCAGGATTTTTATTTGTGGCTGATATGAGCCTCTGGAATTTGTCTATTCTTCGTACTTCTGCTTCGGTTTCTACTTTATTAGCCAATAATGCTTCAGTTTTTGTGGGTTTAGGAACATTGATTTTCTTCAAACAAAAATTGCCTAAAATCTATTGGATTGGGCTTTCTGTGGCGATGGTTGGTGTTTTTTTAGTTGCAGGAAAAGATATTTTACAAAATTCAGGAGTAGGTTTTGGACATTTAATGGCGATAAGTGCTGCTGTTTTTTATGCTGGCTATATGCTGATAACGCAACGAATCAGAGGAAAAGTAGATACCGTCAATTTTATGGCTTGGTCTTTATTGGCTTGTTTGTTTTTCTCGATACTTACCTGTTGGCAGCAAGATTTAGAGATGATTCACTTCAATCAAAAAACTTGGATTGCCTTTATCGGTTCGGGTGTGATTTGCCATTTGGCTGGTTGGCTTTGTATCAATTATGCTTTGGGTTTTATTCCTGCTGCTATTGTTTCGCCCACATTATTAATTCAACCAGTACTTACTGCTATAATTTCTTTTTTTCTATTGAACGAAATACTAAGAACCGAACAGCTCATTGGCGGAATGATAGTGCTGTTCGGTATTTACTTAGTTAATAAAAGAAGTTGACTTTGTAATCTTTGAATCAATAAATGAATCATTCTTTTGGTTAGTTCTTCTTCGTTTTGTAAGAAAAGTTGATACTCTTCAAGGGTAAAATGTCCAGCAATAATTCCTTCTAAATAATGCTTAAATTTCATGTCTTTTCTGATAGATTGGTCGATGTATAATGACTTATCTTTTTCAGAAAGCTTAAAAAATAATCCCTTTCGCTGATGACAATATTGAATAAAAACCTGCATCAATAAATCATTTTGTAATTTCAGAATTGGTCTTAATACTTCATTTTGAAATTGCTCTACTTCGCTTTCAGCTTGTATTTCAAGATTGATGGTCGGTCTAATTTTTCGTAAATTTTCTTCTCTGTTCATATTGCCGAAACCATTAAATACTAAAATTGTTTCAAATACGAAAGTTTGGCAATTAAATGTAATTCATGCTGACGAGCCAATTGGTTCGTTCTGATTCTGGTTAAACCATCGTTTGATAATTGCGTTTGAAAATCATTAAAACCACGCTGATTAAACACCAAGTACAAAAAAGATAAAGGTTGATATTCCCAAGAAAAACGCACATTCCAAACATCAAAATCACTGATAGAATTATGCTGATAAAAGCCAATTAACTGCACTCTTGGATTCAGGGCGAAACGTCCTGAAATGGTGTATAATTGATTATTGCCAGCGGTTTTATCAACGCCTAAATTGCTATAACTATTATTGGTAAAACGTGCTTCCATCGAAATATGCGGAATAGGAGCAAACCTAAACGTACTTGAGAAAGTAGTTAAAGAACCATTATAATATTTCCCGAAATCAACGTTCATCGAAAGTGAAATTTTCTTTGAAGCATCCGTTTCAGCAACTATCATGTAGCGGTCGTATTTAAATTTTCCTCCTTGAATTGGCACATTAAAAAACGATAAAGTATCGCTTCCATCGGTATAATCAATCAATTGATAGAAGTGATTTGTCAGTACTCCAAAACCACCTCCATTTTGTAAGGTAAACCAAATTGGGTTGGTATTCCATTGTTGTTCAATGAGTTTGCCCGTAGTTGTGGAGTAATAATTCAAATAATAACCGCCTGGTTCAAAAGCTCTTACAAATTTTGGAAGCCATTTTCCACGGTTCAGCCAATAGAAGCCAGCTGAATTTTCAATTACGTCGGGGCGAGAAACAAAGCCCATTTCTGGATTAAAAGCTTTGTTATTGACATTTTGTGTCAGCCAGTACATCCAATCAATTCCTCTGTGCGATAACTGATAATGTGCCGCCAAACCCGTTGAATTTTCATTGGTAGATTTAGAAGTCATTGCCATCGTGTTGATACTTGTACTTTCATTAATACGGAAAAATCCATCTGCCGAAGCGGTGATATTGGCATGGTCACTATCGTTTTTCAAAGTAGCAATTCCACCAATTCGGTTTTGTTTTCCAATATTTTGAGAGTAACGACCAACTAAGAAATCCGTAGCACTATTAATTTCATTGCCTTTTTGACGGACATACATAAAACCAGTATTGCTTTTGGTAGAACGGTTTACAATTCTTGCTCCTAAAACAATTGGCACAGGATTTCCTTCGGCATCTAAGCCAATTCTTCTACTAAAAAAAGGTTGAATACGCTGCTGACCACCAAAATACTCTTCGATGGGACTCAATCCAGCAGCAAAAAGAGAGGCATTTTCCAAGAAAAACTGACGACGTTCAGGAAAGAAAACCGATAATCTTGAAAGATTATTTACTTGTCGGTCGGCATCAGCTTGGGCAAAGTCTGTATTGTAAGTTAAATCAAGAACAGTATTTGGTGTAATTGCCCATTTTATTTCTCCGCCCATTTTTACTTTAGAACCATTTTTTTGGTCGTAAAACTCAGAGCCATCGTATTTGTCTTCGGAAATTAACAAATAAGGCTGAAACCTAATATTTGCTTTTGGTGGTGGTGGCGAAATGTTGGATAATTTTCCAGCATATTGCATTCTGGCAGGCGTAAATGAACGTGGCAAAGCCGACCAAATCGTTTGTTCGTTGGTCATTCTTCTCATTCTGAAGAAATTGATTCCCCAAGTATTAAAATCAGAACTTCTTTGGTATCTCAGTGTTTGCCAAGGAATTGAAAACTCAGCTATCCAAGCAGTGTCAGTTCTGGAAGTACGCACACGCCAAAGTCCGTCCCAATCTTCATCAAAAACTTGGTCGTCGAAAGCCAGTAAATCTCTTTGTGAACCATAAGGATTAGTCATGAAAATCATGGCATTTCGTTCGTCGTTAAAACCATCTATCGAAATACCTATTTGGTCGCTTCTACCATATTCAAAATCTCGTTGAAGATTAGTAACACGCAATGCTTTTTTGCCCAAAGGTTCATGTAAAATGGCTGCTACATACAAATAATCTTTATTGTATAGTAATTTGAACACAGATTTTTGTGAAGCCATTTGTTTTTGAAAAGGCTCAACTTGCACGAAATCAGTGATAACTTTTGCTGTGTTCCATGCAGACTCATCTAATTTTCCATCAATTTTAATAGAATGGTCAATACGGACTGCCTGTGTTTGTTTTTTGATAGAATCTGGCAAGAAGATTTCTTGTCCTTGAATTAGGTGACTAAAACAAAAAAATAAACCCAGAACGTAAAAATATCGCATAATTAATAGTGTTAATAAAGAGGTTTTTTTTACTGAAAAGTGGTTTGAGGTCACAAAAATTAGGGACACAGCAAAGCTACGTCCCTAGACCCCTTAACCAAATTAATTATTATTTTCTTATTTTAAAAAGATCTTTTGAGAAGATTATTAAAAAAAAGCTCCGTAATAAACACAATTTTTTACGTTTACTTCGGAGCTTTTGAACTTTACTCTATAAAATTTTATGTTGATGAATTGTAATTCAAAAGATTACAGTTCGCAAATAAAGTATAAATAGTATATGGATTTAGATAAATTCGCCAAAAAACAATATACTTTCGACCAATAACGTAAATGCAGCAAAATTGTTTAGAGCCAATTTGTTTTACTGTTTATCGAAAAGAATATCTTTTTACTAATTTTTTGTATAAATTTGATATACTATCTTCTCAATAAAAAGCTATAAATCGTGCAATCAACTGCTTCATTTCCACATAGAACCGCATTTTTTACTGATCTCCCGGCTCAAGGAGTACTTAGTCAGCGATGGGCATATCATTCTCTTTTTTGGCTTGTGTTAAGTTTGTACAATATTTTGTACTTTGGTTTTTTGCTCAATAACTACACACAAGCAATATTTGAATATTCGGTAAAACTCCCATTTTACCTTATTTTGGTTTATGGAAATATTTATTATTTGATTCCCCGTTTTTTACTCACGGGCAAATACTTCCAATATTTTGTATTTTTAGTTTTATCGACTTTGCTTTCGGTGGCTATTATTCAAACACTTATCAACCATTTAATTCTAATCAGTTATTGTCCAGTAGGTTATCATCCTAATGTTTTATTCGACCCCAAACCTACAGCCAAAAGAATGTTTGATACTTTTTCGGTTTTAGGAGTAACCAGCGGGTTGAAACTTACGAAAGACTGGATTGATAATCAAGAAAAAATCAAAGAATTAGAAGGACAAAGTGTAAAAAACGAATTGGAGTTTTTGAAGTCTCAGATTCAGCCACATTTCTTTTTTAATACGTTGAATAATTTATATTCGTTGACCATCAAAAAATCGGATTTAGCACCAGAAGTAGTAGTAAAGCTTTCAGGATTAATGAGTTATATGTTGTATGAGTCAGACAGCCATGAAACGACTTTAAAAAAAGAAATAGAACACATTCAAAATTACTTAGATTTAGAGAGTTTGAGATTCGGTAAACGTTTAAATTTAGATTTTGAAATTGAAGGAAGTATCGAACAACGCAAACTTGCACCACTTCTTTTGTTACCATTTATTGAAAATGCGTTCAAACACGGAACTTCGCACGAAACAGGTATTTTAGATTTGAAAATTACATTAAAAATCTTAAAAGGAAAATTACTTTTTGTGGTTGTAAATCCTAGGTTCGATAACAGTTCAAATCGTAAAAAACACAAAGGTTTAGGGCTTAAAAATGTTCAGCGAAGATTGGCTTTACTTTATGGGAATAATTACGAATTGAATATAGAACCTACTGAAAAGCAATACGTTATTTCATTATTTATTCCTTTAAAATAGGCACATGAAATTGAAAACCCTTATAGTAGATGATGAGCCGTTGGCATTGGATGTATTAGAAACTTTTATTGAAAGAATCGATAGCCTTGAATTAGTAGGGCGTTGTGAAAACGGTATTCAAGCTTTTAATTATTTAAAAAAAGGAGACATAGATTTACTTTTTCTAGATATTGAAATGCCTACTTTAGATGGAATGGAGTTGTTGAAAAGCCTCCACAATCCTCCAAAAGTAATCATTACAACAGCCTATCGTGATTATGCCGTTGAAAGTTTTGAGTTGAGCGTAGTTGATTACTTATTAAAACCTATACCTTTTCAACGTTTTGTTAAAGCTGTAAACAAGGTTGTATCGAAAGAAAACGATGTAAATCAACCAATAACCATCAGTTCTTCTGTTCAATTAAATACAAACGAACGTCCAGAAGCAATGTTTATCAAAGTAGATAAACGTATCGTAAAAATAAATTTTTCAGATATTTTGTTCATCGAAAGTTTAAAAGATTACATCCGAATTCATACTTTGACGGGTACTTTTGTTACTTATCAAACCATGAATGGCATTGGTGATATTTTGCCAGCTGAACAATTTGCAAGAATTCATAAATCATTTATTGTTTCAATTGCCAAAGTAACTTCTATTGAAGCGGGAGATTTAATTGTTTCTGGGAAAAGCTTACCAGTAGGCAGAAGTTTCAGAGATGGAATTTTAGAAAAGATTTATAAAACAGGAGTATTAGCGGTAAAATAAATTTTGCTATTTATAAACATGAGTCATCCCGAATTTTAAAATCATAAAAAAGCGGTCGAAATTAGTTTTTCGACCGCTTTTTTATGATTGATGGACAACGAATTCCTACTGTTTGAGCGAAGCGAGTTTAGGAATTCTTGATTTTTTTGTTACTTTTTGCATCAAGGCAAAAAGTAAGGACGAGAATAAATACAAAAAACATTGAAATCTTTTAAAACTTGCTTTTTTGTGAGAAAATTCGTGATGACTCATATTATGAAAGTTTGAATCTTTTTACTCAAGATTATGCTCATTATGAATAACTTCCAAACGTCTTCCCTTAATAATTTTGCGGAATTTAGTTTGCGTCATTCTATGTTCTCTTTCAAAGCCTGCATGATAAAATGCTCTGATGATAAGAATTAAAACCAATAAAGTAATATCCCAAGAATATTGAACGGCATAAAACAAGCCCATTGCAAGTAACAAACCTATAAAAATATAATAATAGCCATACCAATAACTACCGTTACGTTCTTGCATAAACCACATCAACGGAAGGTGTAGTGGAAAAGCCCATAATAAATTTCTGTTGTAATTGGTTACGCCATGATCTGTTCCAAACCATAAGAAAAGCAATAACCAACCGATTAGACCAGCGATTGAAAAGAGTACTTTATCAAAAGAATATCCTTTTTGCCGCCTTTTCCAATGAAAATAGGTTTTATAACCTGTAAAGAGGAGTACGAGTAATAGCCAAAACCTCGGAGTAAATATAAAAAGAGGCTCTTCGTCGATGGGCGTAGTTGAATAAAGTTGATTTTCTGAACGAACTAAAAAGCGTAAAACGTGATGCGTCATTCTTTTAGCAGCACGCATACTTTTTTGCAAATTCTCAGGTAAATAACAAGCTTTGAATTGTAAAATTCTTTCATCAGCAGGAGCTCCTAAGGCAATGTTCATTCCCAAAGCTGACCAATAATGATGTTTTCTGATTAAACATTTGTTCATCCATTGCCGATAAGTACTATCATTCATTTCTACAATATTCTGTAAATGAACACTATCAGTACAAGCCAACATCATTGCATCTCTTACTCTTGTAGCACAATTATCGTAAAAGAATTTATACATGTAAACTCTTTTACTAGGGTCGTTATAAGTATTTTCAAGATGATTATAAACAATTTGCTTTTGACTAGCCGAAATATCAAGTACTTGCTCAGTCATATTGCGATGCTGTTGTTGATAATACTCTTGATAAGCCCTTAAAGGCGCATAAGACATTTTGTAAGGAAGTTGACCTTTAACAAATTTCCAATAGAAATTTTCCGTTTCAAAGTCATAAACACCAAAATTGTAAGCTTTATCTATTTGATTTTCAGGGTCATAAATCCATAAAAGAGTATGTCCGAAAGCATCGTTGAGCTCATTGCCTGGTTCAACAGTAATTAAACTTACTTTACTGTTTGCGGAAAGGTTTTGAGCTTCTGTCCTGATGTTTGTAGAAATCAGGAAGGCGAAAATCAGAATTAAATGTTTCAATGAAGAGAGGTATTTCATAGATTAGTTTGGATTTGGGATGAATTAACCCCCTAAAATAATAAAATTTTATGCTTTACCAGCAACAATAATCACAATTTCACCTTTAATTGTGTTTGGATTGCTTTGGTAGTGCAAAAGTATTTCAGATAATGTACCTCTGATATTTTCTTCAAAAATTTTCGTTAATTCACGAGAAACGCAAGCTTGGCGGTCTATTCCTAAAAATTCCGCTAATTGTTCAAGTGTTTTTAAAAGTCGATGGGGAGATTCATACAAGATAATTGTTCGTTCTTCTTCTACTAAACTTTTAAGTCTAGTTTGTCTGCCTTTTTTATGAGGAAGGAAACCTTCGAAGATAAAACGGTCGGCAGGTAAGCCAGAATTCACCAAAGCAGGAACAAAAGCTGTAGCACCAGGCAAGCATTCTACTTCAATGCCTTGTTTTAAACATTCACGCACTAATAAAAATCCAGGGTCAGAAATAGCAGGCGTACCCGCATCTGACACCAATGCCAATACTTTTCCTTCTTTCAATAATTTAATAATGCCATTTGTTCCATGATGCTCATTGTGTGCATGATGTGCATACAATGGTTTCGATATGTTTAAATGTTTTAGCAATATCCCAGAATTTCGAGTATCCTCAGCTAAAACAGCATCAACAGATTGTAAAACCTTTACAGCTCTGTAAGTAATATCATCCAAATTTCCGATGGGCGTGGGAACAAGGTATAATTTCATAATAATTGGGGAATTTAAGCCTGTGGAAATGAAATACAGACTGATTAAAGAATCAACAAATCTATCGCTTTAGCTAATTTGTAATCTTTTTCAGTAATGATATTTCCAGCATCATGCGTATTGAGTTCTATGTTTACTTTATTATAAACATTTGTCCAGAAAGGGTGATGATTTTGTTTTTCAGCCAAGAAAGCCACACGAGTCATAAAGGCAAAAGCCTCTGAAAAATCTTTGAAAAGAAATTCTCTTTTCAATTTATTGTCTTCTTCTATCCACATAGTTTTAATGTTTAACGTTAAGAAAACTCCATAAAACAAAAAAGGTTAGCTTAAGATAGAGATAAAATAAGAAAAGCCTGTCTTGTAGACAGGCTTTTGATGACTATGAGTATTGAACTAACCCTGTAGAGAGTGAGGCTCTACATAATTAACTAAATAATCCTACCTTAAGCCTAGTAATGAACAGGTTACATATTAATGTAACATCCTGCCTCCAGTAATGCCACCAAAAATTGAAAAAAAATAAAGCGGTTAGCTATGCTATTGCTTTTTCAACCTTTGGCAATAAAGAAATAATCTTTGCGGCACTATGTTCGTCTGGAGCAGGATTATGCTTTTTTAAACTACTCATAACTAAAGCATTGTTTGTTTGAAGTAGTTGACTTATTTGCTCATCTTTTCTCCTTAGTTGCTCTGATTGCTCTGACATTTGTTTTTCAATTCTCTCAAGAATTTGAATTAAATAATGATTTTCTTCACTTTCTTCCTTTTTGCCATCAATTTTTGATAGAATATTTTCCGATGTAGTTTCTAAGGCTTTAGCCCATTTTTCAATGTCTTCCTTATCCATCGTTTTTCGATTGAAACTTTGATAGACAGCTTGTCTTGAAATACCTAAAGTACTAGAGATGATGGAAATTGATAAATTTTTTTCAGCTATTAAATCCTTGATTATTAAGCCTATAGGATATTTTGACATATTAAGTATAAATATTTTAAACTAAATTAGTTGACAATGTAAAGTAAATTAGTTTACTTTGAATTATAATTTAATTAAGATTCATTTAAGATTCGTTTAAAATTCATGTAAATATAGTTTAATGACAATATAAATTTCATTTACCCCTATATTTTTTTTAAAGAATTTTACTTGTCATAAAAAAAGTATAACCATCATAAAAAAAATTATATATGAGTTATATAGACGTTAAAGAAAAAATTAAAAAACTTTCTCCTTCTGATAGGAGAAGAGTTGAAAAGGCTTTTAAGGCACTACTACCTGAGTCTGCTGAAACGAGATTCGTTAATGTAATCCGTAACTCAGAATACAACTTTGATTCAAAGGAGGAAGCAGTATTGGAGCAACTATTTGTGGAAGTTAATGGAAAATGGAAGCTCAACGGAACTTATGAGTTTTTCCAATTAATCGGTGAAGAACTCCCGATGAGTGTGTAAGATGAAAGCAGAGCTAATCCCAATTTCTAAAAATACGCAACTAATTGTAGGTAAAAGTTACCCTGTAAGATGTGCCAGAATGAAAGATGGTGCTATAATTCCAATAATAGGCAAAAAGCACGCTGACCCTGAGCTGGGTGTTGTAGGTGAGCATTATCATATTGATGGTAGATTCTTTTTGCCTAAAGCTGTGACCGAAAAATATCAGATTGATGAAGATGGTAGAACGAATGTCATTCTATGTGCTAATGAAGAAGACATTGATTGGAATTGCATCGTTGAGCTGGTAGTTAAACAAAAGAAATGTGTTAGGCTAACTACTGGTGTGAATCCTCCTAGTCGAGATTCAACAAGTATTTGGGGGTCACTTAAAGGGTTTGAAATACTACAAGTGGTATGACAAATTTTTAGGTCGAGAAGTCAAAGACAATATTTGCCCACATTTGGGTACAAAAATGGTTGAGCAAGATGGGGTTTTAGTTTGCCCTTTACACAATCTGAAAGCGTGCCAAACGTCTAAAATTATCATCAAATGAAATACCTCTTTGGATTGGTCTCTATAGTTTGCTTTTTGATAGCACTTTTCAAGCTATCCATAGCCTTTTTTCTTTTTGGATTTGCATTAATGATATACTCAACCATCAAATTTAACTCACAACGATGAATCTTACTTTCATTGCAACTACTACGTTGCCAATCCACGGTTTTCAACAAGGTCAAAAAATTAAAGTTTTGCCAATAGAAGGGAGATTTATCCCTATCGAAGATAAAGATGCGAAAAACCAACGTGTTTTTCCTAGGAATTCATTACAATTTATTGTCCGAAGTTAAATAGGTGTAGAGGTAATAAATAAATCCCCTAAGTTTTGCTTAGGGGAATTTATTAAACCTTAACCTTTTGAAATATAATTAATTAGATGTGGTTTTGATTTGAATTGCTCCCGATTTTCGGGAGCTAATTATTAAAACCAAAGATTTTTTAGTATCAGAATATTTATATAAAATCCCCTGATTTTCAGGGGTATTTTTTAAAATTAAACGAGGTGGTGTCTAAGTAGGTGCAAAGTGCTTAGTCTGGGAACATGAAATGGCGGTTTCATTTAGTGGAGTTCGATTCTCCCCACCACTGCAAATGAAGTAGAGTAAATAAGTAAATGTGTGGAAAGGGGAGGTGTGAGAAGCCTCCCTCTTTTAAACTTAATTTTAAAATGGCTAAATACATCAAAAAACCTGTAGTAGTAGAGGCAATTACCTTTGAAGAATTTGTACAATTTGGCAAAGACAATGGCGGTAATATTGTAAATGGTATGCCTTGGCATTTTACCTATAAAGGACTTGCAGTAACTCATTCCAATGATGAATGTTATTTGATACCGATTGTAGGAGTTGGTTTTTATGAGTTTACACCTTCAGATGTTCTAATTACTGATAGATTTGGTAGTACTAATCCTATGAAAAAAGACTTCTTTGAGTCATTGTACCAAGAAGTAGTAGATACCATAAATTAAGTCGGTATAGAATTCAAATCATAATTTAGCAAAATGTTATCACAACCTAACATTGTTCCTATTGTACAATTGCCCATCTCTTCCCAGAAAGGGAAGGCAGGTAATAACAAAAGTGTTAAAACTGGAAATTCTTTTTCGCTCAGCCCAATGCACGAGCGTTATAGGGTTTTTAAGGAAACGTATAATAACTCACGTGAGGACTTGAAAAGCAAAATTAGGCTTACTCGTGACAATGTTGCGAACAGGATTTTGTACGCATTTTACAATAAATTCTACACGTTAGAGCTTAAAAGATGGGGTGATAAAAACCCCGAATTATTGCCCAATTTATACTTAAACAATCTGGATTTGATTGAGCGAGTGGGTGTAGAAGCGAAGTCAACAGCATGGCGAGCGATGTCCTTTTTATGTAAGGTTGACCTTGGTGAAGGTCGTGGTGTGTTGATGCGTAAAATTTTTCATGGTTTTTATCAAGATTATACTATTTTGATAAATCCTTGGATTTTAACGGGTCAAATTATCGAAAATTGGGGAACGGAAACCGAAAAAAAATGGCAAAAACCTCAAAATTTGGAAAACCAAAACCAATCGCCCCTTTTGCCTCTGGTTGCAAATTGCAATCCACCTTTTATTAAAGGAACAATGCTAAAGCATAATACTACTACTAGTCCTTGTGGAAAAGCGGATAACTTTACAGTTATTCAGGAACAAGAAACAGGAACAAATGAAGAGAGTCAACCTGCTAACATTAATCCTTACCTAAAACGTTATTTGGAGGGGCAACAAGCCCAAAATAATACCCAAACGGCGGGCGGGGTCGAAAATGACATATCTCCCCGTAGCGAGCAAATAAAGGGCAAATATTTCGGTAAGCCTTCAAGCACTGAAAAAGTACAATCATCAGAAAACACCGCTCAAAATGTGGATAACGCTGTTGAAAAGCCTAAAAATGGTGAAATTAGAGCCAAATCATTGGAATTAACGGTTGAATTGTACCGATACGCTATGCCGATTTTGTATCCAAAACACCGAGAATCTTGTAAAACTCAACAAAAATTGATTCTCAACACGATATGGTTGAATTGGTTTCAGCCTTATGTTCAAAATCCAAACTGCACTACGCTTTTCTTGGATAAATTGTTTGAGGACTTGAAGGAATTAGTTGTAATGACACGTGAAGAGCTTGATAATAAGCCAGATAGCTATATTCACGCTAATCCAGCAGTGTTTTTCGATAGAACTTTTGCTCATGGTTTGTTCAGAGCCTATGACAGATTCAGGAAAAACAAGCTGAATAAAGACCGCAAGGTTTTGAGAGCTGCTGAAAAGTCTGTAAAGACAGGAAAAGTACCACGGAACATCAAAAACATACATTCAATGATTGATTTAATTGCCTACTGGAAGGCAAACATTGAACGTTGCACAGTTAACAAACAAATGATTTTGAAGGCTTTCAATTTGTTTTTGACCAATCCTAAAAACCTTTCTAAGAACGGTTTAAAATTATAACCAACTTGAGTACCTCTACCAAAGAACGACAACCACACCCCGAAAAGTCGCTGTTTAGGGTTTGGATAATTTTACAGTCTGGCGAAACAAAAACGCATTATAGTTTCATCAACCGATTGAACCCCAAAAAGGCAAAAGAGTACATCAAAACAATACATGAAAGAATGGAAGTTGGATATGCTTGGTTGATTGATAATCAGAGTGATGAACTGCTAGAAGTTTTTGACTCAGACCATTGGCGACAGCCTGACGATTATGAACATTACCTCTTCAAAAAAAACAAAAACACTTAAATGGCAGTCCGCAATAAAATAGACAAAGAAGCAGTATTTAACCTATTTTCAAAGGGAAAAACCGCAGCGGATGTAGCGAAAGAATTGGGCTATCCATCATCGACAATGCGAGTGTATCGCTCAAAATGGGAAGGTGATGTTTTAGAACGTGCAAAGAATATTTCTTCTATCAAAACAGAGGAAATAACATTAGCGGAAGATGAGCGAATTAGTGACGATAATTTTGCGGTAAAATCTGACAAAGAAGAAGTTACAAGCAAAATTAGTGACGTTTTAGTAACGAAAGATGAGCGAAAAAGCGATAAGTCTTGGTTGATACTAATCAATATCGGGTTAATGAAAATCTATAGTATTAGTAGCGTTTTTAGCGTATTGATACAAATGCACGACATTCATTTTGTCGCTTTTTGTGTCGCTATTGTCGTAGTATTTGCTCCGCTAATCATGCTGATACAAAACGTTAATAACTCCTTACGGATTTACGCTATTTTAATAATGCTGATAGTGTTTGCCATCCAAGTTTTGTTTTCAGCTATCAATTTTAACATGAAGGTTTCTAACGAATTCATTGCTTCAGTGTCGCAAGTTACAAGCCTTCAAAAATCGAATTTTGTACTAACGATGGCATTCCTGATGCCAATTTTAGAACTCCTTTTTGAAATCGTTTACCTCAAAATAAAGTATCCAAATGATGATAATTACCATTCCTAAAAGACCAGGACACCAACAAAGAGAAGCCACTAAAGAGTCAAAAAAACAAGACCTACAAGATTACTTTCACAGCTTGAATATTGTAGATATTGAATGTGATGTATTAGGAAACAGATTACTTAATACAGATGAAAATTGTAAGCTTAAAAGTAATATTAGAATCAACCAAACCAAAACCAAATTGAGCTATGAGTAACAATTCTACAGATGATTTTTTCATCACAATTTTGGCTAAAATTATCGCATTTTTTTTGGTAATAATTTCAGGGCCAATATTGGCAATAATCTACATTACGAAAAAGCGAACAAAAATTAAAGAAACGCTCTTTCAGCAATGTATCAAAGAACTAACAAAAAGGCGTATTCCCTTTGTAGTTTATTTTTCGGAGTCTGGTGGTTGGATAGGACATTTACCCGAACAAGCTACTAATTTCTACATTTCATTTCGCTCTGATAATGAGGTACTTCTTTTTTTTGGAGAGCCAGAAGATGAGATGATTATAACAACCATGGATGAGCTTTTGAAACTTAAACCCTTTATAGAAAATGATAAATGACTTATCCACATGGCACATCTTTTGCAATCTATTTTATATTTTGTTTATACTGTTTTTAATAGATTTTTTAGGAATTAGGCAGCTATTTTCCTTTAATAAAAAAACACTAATCAGCCAATGTGTAAATGAATTAGTGAAACGAAACATTCAATTTACATACGATTCTAAAGGGTTGATGAATATCTATTGTGTGATTCATAACGAAGAATTCTACGATGGTTCAATACCGTTTCGCTTCTTTTTTATTGATGAAAATCAGGTTAAAATAAATTACAAGGTTGATTCTTCAAACCATATAATTAGTAAGACCATAACCGATTTTAAAGAGCTTTTAGAATTTAAACCCTTTACCATTTAATCAACATTTTCCCAAAAAATGAAAGTACTAGAAATTACATCAGAGTTGATTTTACAAAATACACTTCGCTGTCAAGCTGGATTGAGCGATACTTTGCCTGAATGGGCATTGCATAAGATTTCATATTTTCTTCATCAAAAATGGTTGTTAGAACATCCAGAATTCACATTTACTTGTAAAAAAACTAATGAAACAGTTAACGTCAATCATCCTGATTTTGATTTTGTAATTAGCTCATCAGGGAGTACCGTCAAGTACTTTTTATGTGTTAAAGATGAATCTAGTAAAAGTTTTATACACTTAGATTTATCCCTTGATTGTACGCCAGAAACTCTTTTTGCCATCCTTTGTTAAGTTTAACTTTATGAAAAAAGACATCTCAATGGTAGAGCTTTTCGCTGGTACTGGTGGCTTCTCAATAGGCTTTCAGAATGCAGGATATAACATTAAAGAACATTACTTTTCAGAAAAAAACAAACACGCAATCGCAAATTTTAAATACAACTTTCATGGAGCAAAATTTCTTGGGCCAGTTGCCAATGTTTCCGCAAGACAATTCTACAAACCCGACGTACTCACTTTTGGAAGCCCTTGCCAAAATTTCTCATTACTTGGAAATAGAGCTGGGCTTGCAGGAACAGAAAGTATTCTTATCATGGAAGCAATTAGAATTATTTCTGAAACCCAACCAAGCGTATTTATCTGGGAAAACGTTAAGGGAGCATTCTCCAGCAATGCTCGCAGAGATTTTTGGGCAATCCTGCAAGCGTTTGCCAACCTACGGGGTTATAGATTTGAATGGCAATTGCTTAATTCAAAGTGGATTCTACCCCAAAATAGGGAACGTATCTTCCTTATTGGACATCTTGATGGAAGAAGTTTCCCAGGAGTATTCCCTTTCACCGAATCAGATTTTAGGACTGCTGAAAGGGCAACAAACTCCCCAATTATTCGAACTATTACAGCCGGTGCCAACTCAGGAGGACATCACTCTTCAATGACCCTTATTAAAGATGTTTCCAATAAAAATAATTTCGGTAAAAACTCGAATAAACAACAAGATAGAGTTTTTGACCCAAACGGAATAATAGGAACATTGGCAGGAAGCAGATTGGAAGATAAAGCCAAAATTATCACTTCGGGTCGGGGTTATATTGAGTCAGATTTGAAGGATTATCTAGGTACTATCACTTCAAGTTCATTTGAGCAAAACACGCACTTATACTTTCAAAATACCATCAGAAGGCTTACCGAAATAGAATGCGAGCGTTGCCAAGGACTTCCAGACGATTGGACTCGGTATGGTACTTACACGAAAAGTGGCAAAGAAATGACAAAGGAAATTGCCAAAACCAACCGCTATAAAATGATTGGTAATGCGGTCACTGCGAAAATGGTACAATTGATTGCGGAACGAATAAATATCATAAAGTGATGAAAGACAAATATTTTCTATTAACAGCCATCTGGATATTACTCTTTTTCAGCTCCGCAATCAGTATGAGTTTTTTGGCTGATTACCTACAAGCTTCAGGTTTTTTTGGTGATGAAAAAGTCGGTATGACAATGCAATGGGATAATCCGAGTAACAAATATATCTTAAAACAAGCTCAAGACGGGAGTTTTGACAAGTATTTCAACTGGGGCTACAGGCATTACTTATTCTTATGGATGAATTTTTTTCTATCTGGATTAAGCATTATCAAAATTATACTTTCAATTAATTCATACATCGAAAAATCAAATGAAAAATATAAGCGGTAAAGAAACAGCACTTCAGATAAGCTCCATTCAACTTTTAGGACAGCTTTGTAAAGAGGATTATGAAAAAGCGATGGCTATTTATCAAACCAAAATTGATTTTTTAGATGAATGCCTGAAAGTTTGCGAGTTGAATGATTATCAAACAATTTTTGAAGAAAAAGAGAAGTATTTAACACTGCATTTTATGCTGAAAAACTGCTAAAAATAATGAGCGAATTATTAGAACAATTTGAAAAATTAATCAAAGAAAAGACAGTAGTCTTTAATCACGATGTTGAGGATGGCTTCTTTATTAAAGTTTGCAATCGTGGAGAAAACTTTCTCCAAATAGCGGAAATCGAACCAGAATATCATAAAACGATTGAATCTGCTATTGTCGCAGCGGTTGGTTATCTCAAGAAACAAGAAGAAGATTTTGAAAAAGTTATAAAGGGAATTCAAGACCGAAACAAACGTTAACCTCAAAATATCATGATAAAGTTGTTTAGCCAAGTCATAAAAGTTACAGCATTGGGCTTTTTAACTTATATGTTCTTTATAATCATCTACGAACACTTAGAAATGAAAAGTCCTTATAAAAATACAATAAGGAAAGATATAATAATCCACAAATATGGCAGCCTTCAATATTCTTTAGAGAGTAGAGACACCATCAACCGAATTATCATGCAGAATAGTTACTCAGGTAAATTTCATGAAATCATTCTACCGAAAGGCACAATCGTAAAAAGTTTAAAGATTAATTAAAGTGTTTTCAAACAAATAAACAATTCAAACAATGCAAAAATCAGAAGTTATCATCGGTCAATTAGTAACTTATTTCGCAGTCATAAAAGAAGACGGCACAAAGTTAAATCCATGTACCACTCGTATTCTGTCGGAAGTGACCGAATTGCCATCGGGTGAAGAGGTGTGCCAAATTGAAGGCAAACGAGGTTTAGTATCAATCAAACATCTTGAAATTGTACCACTAACTGAAAATTAATCGTCATGGTTGTACAAGAATCTGTGGAGTTTGATTCAATAATTACTGTTCAAATTCTTGAAAAGGAAAAAAGAGATTGGGATATAGTCGACTTAGAATTAGCATTTGAAGGTAAAGTGCAAATAACACCTAAGAAAATGCGAGAGCTGGGCAAATGGCTAATCAATCAAGGTAAAAGAATCGGGAAAGAATACAATGTGAACGGTAAGAAAAAACGGAGCAAAGATGCACAACTATAAAATTGGGGATAAAGTATTATCCCCAAAATTTCCAAACCAAAGCTTTATAGTACACGGAATTAGGGCTGAAGAGATTGAAATACAACATTCAGACGGTAAAACAGAATGGTTAGCCTTAACAGCAATAGAATGCCATACTCAATCAAATAATCTTGAGATTGGTAAGGAATATTATCTTAATAAGCAATGGTCTCAACCAGAGCTTGTTACAATAATTGAATTCGTGGGAAATTACTACTGCAAAGTTTTACACAAGTCAGGGTTAAAGTGCCAAGTGATAAAATATAGACTATCATAAAATGAATAATCATGAATCATATAATCTGTTTCTCAGGTGGTCATAGTTCTGGTTTAGTAGCGATAGAAGTAGTAAGACGCTTTGGTAAAGAGAACGTTATTTTACTGAATCACAATCTTAATCCAATCACAGAGTTGCCAGACATTAAGCGGTTTAAAAGTCAGCTATCGGAATATCTAGGTATAGAAATTACTTACGCCAACATTGATAACATCCAAAACGATTACGAATTACCTGACCAGTTTGACGTATCAATAAAGTCTAAGAGTTTTATCAATGCAAATCGGAATATGTTATGTACCTCAAGACTAAAAACAAAGCCTTTTGAAGACTGGATAGATAATAACACTTATGAAAACCACAATCTGTTTTTTGATAGGTATTTAAAGTCAGAAACCGTGATTTACTATGGTTTTGATGCCACCGAAGATGAGCGAGTAATGCGACGGTATGAGAAGATTAAAAGCATGGGACTAAAGTCTGATTATCCGCTAAAGTTCTGGAAAAATCGTACAATATTCTCAACCTCGGAATTAGGCATTAAACCTCCCATAGTTTATGATTTTTTCAAACACGCTAATTGTATTGGATGTTTGAAGGCTGGTTTACAGCATTGGTATGTTGTATTTTGTTTGTATCCAAAGATTTTTGAAAAGGCTAAGTCGACTGAAAAAATAATAGGATTCTCAATCAAAATGGTAAGTACAAAAGGTATTAAAAAGCCAATTTTTTTAGAGCAGCTTGAACCAATTTTCAAGAAGATGCGAAGTGACCATATACCAGCCACTGAGCATTATCCACATTTCAAGAAAGTCTTTGCAAAGTATAAAATAGTAGAAAATTATGAACCCATTCCGTGCGACTGCGGAAGCTATTAATTCAAACTCAATGGAAATACTATTGTCAGCCCTAGAACGGCAAATAAAGATGGAAAAATTTCGGGTCGATAAAAGAGAAATGATGAAGCAAAATCCCATTTGCTTTAATGAGCCATTACAAGATTCACATCCCCAATATTTAGAAGAACTCAAAAAGGGTTATGCCATCTAAGCATATTTTAATAACCCAATTGAAGCAAGGACAGAATTTGATTTAGCTGAAAAATTTAAACCATTATTTAATCAATTACTTACTCAGCTAAGGTTTCATACTATTTCTGGTAAAGATGAAGCCGAGACAGTGAAGCACATGGTAAATATTGTTGAGCAATTTTTTCATGATGAATTTATTCCAGAATTAGAAACAAAAACGTAAAACAAATGAAGTCCCCATGCCAACCTACTGGAGCAAAAAAAACACTAAAAATACTAGAAAAATGGAAAATGTAAATCAAAATTCAGAAGGCATTAAAACAATTACAGCATCGAAGGCTAGGGAATTGTCAGAACAGAATCAAGAAAAAAACTTAGAGCTTCTTTTCACAAGTATTAATTATGCTATTAAGGAAGGGCGTTATTCTATGCCTTCTCGTTTAGGTTTGAATATTAATCAGTTGAATGAATTACTGAGTTTGGGCTATGGAATTAAGAAACATAATGACCCAATGACTTTCGATGAAGTAATTGTCATTTCTTGGTAGCCTAAAAAGGCACAAAGATTGTAATAAAAGGAAGCTTCAAAACTATCAGAATAATGGAAAATCATGGGAAAATTAATATCACAAATAAAATGGAAGATTTCCATAGAAAAAGCAAGAATTAAAGAGAGGCAGTTCATACTTGATAATAAAGATGAACTATTATCCCCTCAAAAAATTCCCCCAATAAATCCTGAGTATTTGGAAGAATTGGAGAACACTTTACCAATGCTTGAATATCTGAATTCACCATTAAATGATTGGCGTTTTCCAAGCCGTGAGCGAAAAAAACCTGCTCCTCCTATATGCCTAGAACCTCTTTTGATTAGAATGAGGTTACACGCAAATGATTTTGTAAGACATCCAGAAAGATTTGATGAAACAATTAGAATGATACTTTTTGAAGCACAAAGGTTTTTTCATGAAAAATTCAAACCTGATTTAGAGGATAGTCATTTGATTCAGAAAGATTTTACCCCAGACACCAAGCAAATCAATATCTCTGTTGAAGGAAATATTGAAGAATTGAATGTTGATACTTGTGATAAAGTAACTGTGTCTGGAAACGTTAAACATATCTTTACAACTAGCGGAGATGTAGATGTAAATGGTAATGTAGCATTGGGTATTCAAACGGTTTCGGGTGATGTTGATTGTGGGGACGTTTCTGGCTCAATTTCAACTGTATCGGGTAGCGTTAAGCATAGACGACCTAATTGATTCAAAACATTTAATTTTCACAAAATGAAGGAAAATAGCTTTACCTATGCAACAATAAAAGCAATAGTAATAATTTATGCTTTTCTGTTTAACAAGCAATTGGACTCTTATCAATTCCAACTTGATATTAAGAAACGGTGGATAAATCTGAAAAAGAGTACATTTTGTGTGCCTCAGTTTGGTTTGATGATGGTGTTGTTACTTATCATCATCAACCCAAAAATATCAAATCTGGATTTGTGGTATCAGGACGAAGGCATCATAATTGTTTTTACACTGTGTCTGTTTTCACCGAAGACCCCAAAAGTAAAGCCTCAAAAAGCATAACACAAGGTTTTCTTACCAATACCGACAGATTTGTAGATAGAAAGGAAGCCGCCAAAATTGCTTTTGAGGCTGGGCAAGTTCCTGAACTTTATGAGCAATTGATAAGCGAGCATCTTTATTGATGAGCAAGTATTTTAATCAAAAATTTGGGGTACTATTAATATTAGTAGTACCCCAAATTTATAATCAATATTGTTTTAAAAATGGATAATATATATAAACATCCCATTACCTATCTTAACCCATTGATTCATTTAAACGCCATTATAAAGGAAATAATTGATGAAATAGAAAATGAAAAATTTTACCTTATTTTTTTCAATGAATGGGGCCATTTCCCAAATACTTTTGATAATGAGCAGATACCAAACACAGAATTTATATAAAAATGATAACTATAATCAAGAAAATACTTTGGCTTCCTATCAAACTATTTGGAGCAATACTTCTTTCAAGTATGATAATTGATGTTTTGAAACAATACTATCAAGTAAACAACTTTAAGTATTTTAAAAAAGGTGAAGTTGTAAGGTTGAATTGTTTAAGATTTGCTACTGATAATACAGGAATCATAATTGAATTTGAAGAATCTTTGATGAAAATTAGTAATGTAATTATCGAAAACAATCTACAATATGTTCAATTTCAAGATACTGACAGCGATAAATTCAGCAGTACAATTTGTAGGAAATTATATTGGTATGAGCGGTTTCCTGTATGGAAAATCAAACTCAAAATTTTGTATCGTTCATTGTTTTCTGAGGATAAGAATTGTCGGATAAAATATCATGACGATGATAGAGTATCAAGGTTGCTTTCAAGAACGGAAGCAAAAAGTTTACAACAGATTTACGGCGGAAAAGTATTTATTGACTTTACAAATTTTAAAATCAGCGATTTATAAAACATAACCATTGATAAAATGACAAAGCTCACAGAAAAAGAAATAGAATTTAAGAATTTACTCATTGAATTTCTCTATGACAATGCTTTTAAAAATCAAATAGACGTTTCCGATGAAGAAGCAATTGAGTTTATTGAAAAACTTAGTGAAAAAGGTATCACAATTGATGAAAATCGAAAAAAAGAAAGCTTACCAACATCGGAATGGGAATTGCTACATGAGAATTTTATTAAGAATTATTGGGAAGGTGTAATGCTAAAAGAACAAGAAAAATATCAAGAAGAAGAATTTCTTAGAATAAGAGTAAATGACGAAATGAGAGCTTTCCCTTTGAATCCATTTCCTCATCCAGCATTACTACAAAGCCTTATGGAAGCTATATCACCTTATTTTCCTGAATCTGATAACGATATTTTATTGCGAACGCCTTATGCGGTGCATGGGTATCAGTCAAGCAATGATGATAAATCTTAATTCAGTTATAAAGTAAAAAGCCAAATCGTTTTCCTGAAATCAAGAAAACGATTTGGCTCTTTATAGTACCTTGAGAAAAAATACTACAATGTAGCTATTACTAGCTTTCCTTTTGAAGTTTTGCGATTAGCCTTTCTTGACTTAATGAAGTCACTAAACGCTTTTTCATCCGTTTTTTTAGTGTTACCATCGCTGCAACTACTATTAATTAAAAAGTCTTCTGTTTCGAGTTTTTTAAAATTTGGTTTCATCGGGAAAATATCGTTTAACAAGCTTGAGAGAATTAGGAGTATCAATAAACATTCTTAGTCCACTTCCAAACCTTTCAGAACGCTACTTTAGCACTTAGAGTAATTATTATTCTAAATCAGATTTAAGCCCAGTTCTTTTAAAAATTCATTGTGTTTTGCGGTATTCATTTCTATGCTTTTGTTTATCTCCATTAGTTTGGTATTTACGTCATCTAAGTTAATTTGCACTTCGTCTATTGATGTACTTACATAACGAGAGATATTCAGATTGTAACCATTATTTTCGATTTCATCCATTGATACCCTTCGTGCATATCTTTCAATATGTTCGGGTCTGAACTGGTAGGTATCTATAATTTTTTGAATATCGTTTGGTTCTCCATTTTCACCTTCTCTTAGCGTATTTTGTCTTTTCCCTTTCTCAAAATTTTCACTCGCATTGATAAATAATACATCATCATGCTTTTTACATTTCTTCAAAACCAAAATACAAACTGGAATCCCTGTAGAATAAAATAAGTTTGAAGGTAAGCCAATTACAGTGTCTATATTATTATCTTTTAGCAACTTGGTTCTGATTCGTTCTTCAGCTCCACCACGGAACAATACTCCGTGTGGTAGGATGATAGCCATTGTACCCTCTTTTCCCAAGAAGTGAAAGCCGTGTAATAAGAAAGCAAAGTCTGCTGCTGATTTGGGTGCTAAACCATAGCTTTTGAAACGAAAATCATCCGCTAAGGTATCATTGGGTTCCCATCTTAAACTAAACGGTGGATTAGCTACAATGGCATCAAATTCAACTTTTTTACTTGGATTCATTTCATTGAGTATATCCCAGTTATTCTCAAGTGTATCTCCATGAAATATTTCAAACTCGGTATCTTTCATACCGTGTAAAAGCATATTCATTCGGGCAAGGTTGTAGGTAGTAATGTTCTTTTCTTGACCATATATTTTGCCAACACTTCCACCGCTGTCTTTGATTCGCTTTCTTACATTTAGTAACAATGAACCCGAACCACACGCCATATCTAATACCTTATTTAGTTTTTTCTTCTTTCCTGTCTTTGGCTCTTGACTATCTAAGGTTACAATTTCTGATAAAATGGTAGAAATTTGCTGTGGCGTATAAAACTCACCTGCCTTTTTACCTGAGCCAGCGGCAAACTGACCAATCAAATATTCATAGGCATCACCTAGTGCATCTGAATCCCTAGAAAAATCTGTAATACCTTCAGCAATTTTCTGAATAATAGTACAAAGTTTTTTATTCCGCTCTATGGCTGTTTTACCGAGCTTTTCAGAATTCAAATTGATTTCAGAAAATAAGCCTTGAAATGAACCTTCAAATGACTCATTTTCGATATAATTGAAACCAGCTTCTAGGGTTAATAATAATTCATCATGTTGGGTTCGTGCTAATTCTGTAATGTTGCTCCAAAGGTGTTCCGGCTGAATTACATAATGCACCTTTCTACGCATCTGTTTTTCAAATTCAGGTATATCTTCTCCATTTTCTGTGTACCAAATCTGTAAAGGTGAATTAACCTTTAGTTGCGACATTACATCTATAGGCGTATTATCTGGATAATCCGAACCCAGTTCCTTTTTGGCAGCTTCTTCGTAGTTGTAAGATAAGTACCTAAGGAAGAGGAATGAAAGCATATAATCTCGAAAATCATCCGCATTCATGGCCCCACGTAAATTGTCTGCTATATCCCAAAGGGTTTTCCCTAATTGTTGTTGGTCTTTTTGTGTCATTCTTCTGTTACTTCTGTCGAGTTTTGTGTATTAAATATTTGAGGAAAGTAAAAATCATACTTTGCTAAAAATCCCGCTAATATTCTTTTAAAAAGGTCTTTGTTATCATCGCCCATCTCTACGGGGTCGAAGATGGAATATTTCCCATGACTAAACAATTGCAATGCTCTTTCAAAAAGTACTTCATCTTCCAAGCCATCAATACATTTGTCAATTTTATCGTAACCAAAGAAGGTAGCCGTTTTTTCTAAAATACTCCTTAATGAGTTAAAATGATAAGTGTAAATTCTATTTGTTTCTACAACTTTCTTTAATTCGCTTAATGTTGCTATATGATGAAAGAAAGGAGTATCATTGGTGTCCTGCAAAGAATAACCTTCAGCACCTTTACTATGTAAAAAATAACGTTTGTTTTTTACCTTTCTACCAAACTCATTGTAAAGTACATTAAAAAATAAGCTATGATGAGTTGAGATGACCGTTTTAATCTCGATGCCTTCAGTAGTTAGGAGTTTGCATAAATCGCAGGCTACGGCAATGGCATTATTTTCGTCGAGTGATGAAATAGGGTCGTCAATATAAATATACTTTACCCAACTGTATGCTGGGTCTTTGTCGATTACCAACTGGCAAATAGCCAGAAAAAAACACCAAATAAACAGCGTTTCTTCTCCTCTGGATATTTTAATATTTTGAACTGTTTGCTCGTTTCCATCAACAATTATACTTCTTGAAAAAGCCACAGTCGATGCCTCATAATCAATATAAAATTGTAAATCGACATAATTACTGAAAAACGATTCAATTTTGACATCCAAATCTAATTCGTGTAAACCATCAAAAAAAACTGAATTTGAATTCAGTCTAAAAATTCGGTTCGTGTCATTTTCTAAATCATTATTCCAAGAAAACAAATCTTCTGTAAAGGCATTAAAATACAAAGTATCTCTACTTGTTACGTTGCCTTCTTCATCAAACTCTTTACCTATTTGCTTAAACTCCATAGATAGTCTGGTTTTTCCTGTTCTGTTATGAGCAAAAAATAACACCAAATCTTTCATGGGTCTATGGTCGCCTGTCAAATCTTTTCTGAAATGCTGGGCAATCTCTGTCAGGTTTGTAAAATTGGTTATCGTGCTCATACATTAATCATTAATTTTCGGAAACAACCCTTGCATCAATCCTTGTTTATGCAACTTCAATTGTGCTATTTTTTCTACTTGCGCAGTGATTAATTCATCCAATGAAGAAAGACAGGAGGCAATTTTTTGTTGTTCTTCAATTTTTTTTGGAACTATTAATTCTATTTCTCTTAAAGTATCCAATCCAATTCTTTTTCTTGTTGAACCTGTCGCTTTTTTTTCAATAACTTCTCTTATCCGTTTTGAATTTATTAATGAATAAATGAAGTACTTTGAATATTCTTTCTCATCAACAACTAATCTTATTCCGTCAGAAGCCATAACACATCTTTTCAGACTATTTGGAATAATACAAGCTCTTCCAACAGGATCTCCCATTTTAGATAGAATTACATCTCCTGCATAGATATTACAACTTAAAAGTTCGTCTGCTTTTTCAGGAGAAGTATATATTTTGTTATCATCATTAAACTCACCATCTCCAATATTTTGAAGTTGAATTATTCTAATTCCAACTGTAGTGTAATCACTGGCTTTAAGGTTTGAGCCAAATGGGCCACCTGTAAAGCTCCATTTAGCGTTCTTATCTGCTGTATCAATTAAACTCTTCTCCACCCACTCCCCATCATTCTTAAATTCAGGAAACCGATACTTAGGCACTGTCTCACCATCTTGCGGAAAAAGGTTTTGCATTAAGCCTTTTTTGTGTTCATTGAGTAATTCTAACTTTTGGCTGTTGGTGGCTATCACTTCATCTAAAGATGAAAGACAGGATGCTATTTTTTGTTGTTCTTGTAATGTGGTATGAAACAATTTTGAATTATAAACAATATCACTACTTATGTTTTGAACAATACCACCGGCTGAAAGTCTTTTATATTGATTTTGCATAAAATCCGAATTCAGCAATTGTAATAGAAACGATTTATTGAAGTGTCTCTCATATTTACGAAGTACAAACCAGCCATCATAAATACAGCCTTCTAATGCCAATTTATATGTTTTTCCAAAACTCATAGAATTTGCTAAAATCAATTCCCCTTTTTCAACTTTTCTTGATTTTTCAGCACCTTCTCTTGTAATTTTCTCCTCAACTTGATAAATTACTGAGTTTACAGCATTTTTAGTATCTCCAATTTTTATCCAATTAACTCCAGATTCATCTTTTGTCAAGAATTCCTGAATCGGTCTTGGTGAACTTCCTCTATCAAGTTTAATAAAACTTGAAAACTCTTTTAAATCCCATCCTTCATCTTTATTAAACTCAGGAAAACACAATTTAGGTATTAATATATCTTTACTCATTTTCTAATTCTGTGGCGTTTATTTCGTTCAGTACTACGGCTTGCAATGCATTTTTCGGTAGTAGTAATTGGCATTCTGCTCCAACCTTTGGTTACGGCCTAATTGGCGTAATATGCAATGACTTCAAGCGACTGAATCTTGTTGATTAACAGCAAATTGTGTCTATTTACCTGTTTTGCAATCAGGGTTCGGGCAGTCTTGATTTGACTGATTGCCTGATGTAAAATCTCGGTATAATCAGAATCGTTAAAAACAGTTTGAGGTTTGTTGGTCATGTCTAAAATTCTATTCATAAGCAGATAAACCGCCAATTTCTGAGTCTTGAGCCAATTTTTTTAATTGTGGTACTAAATCTGCCATTAGTTCCAATTCTTTTACTCTTCGTGCTTTCCAGTTCAACGCTAAAGGTGCTAAAAGGTCGGTGAGTTTTTCTCCATCAAAAATCATTCGGCTTATAATTTTTTCAACAAAGCTTTTCAGTTCAGCCGTTTGCAAACCATGTTTCTGTGCAATCGTCGCCAGTTCTTTGTTACATTTTTCATCTTTAAAATTTTCGTAGCCTTTTCGAAGCGATTCTACATCCTTTCCACTGTTCCAATCTAAACTATTGATGTATTCTGTTAAATTTTCTTGTTCGTCCATCAAGTTGGCATTAGCACTCAGCAAGCTAATTACCTGAGCTTTGGTCATTCTCTGCCTAGAAGGTTTTCTTTGTGTATTATCTGCAATCAAATTCATGATGTAGTCATAATCAATAACGGCAGAGGCAAACAATACAAATTCAAAGTCTAATTGTTGAATTTCTGGAGGTGTATTATCACTAACTTTCTGTTGTATTTCTCTTAATTGTTTAGCCGTTTCAATGTACGAACTTCTGAACTCCTGCAAAGTTTCAGTAGGAAGGATAGCCTCAATTTTTGACTTTTGTTCGTCGGCTAAATCTGTGTATTGGTCAAGCTGAGTTTTAAGTCTTTGAACCTCCTTGAAGTTTTTTACAAAAGTAATTCTAGCAGCATCTCCTTTTAGGTTATAAACCTCATGTGGTTCAGTTTCCAGATTATGTTCTTCCATAAATACATTCAAAGCTTCTACTGCTTTTTCGTACTTATCAATCATGGTAGGAGCAGTTTCAACTAACCAAATTTGATTAGCTTTACCATCGTCCTCTCCCGAGAAAAGCGTAATAGCATCATTAACGGCATCTTGCTGAGAACGAAAATCTAAAATATTACCGTAGGGTTTAGTATCGTTTAAAACACGATTAGTTCTTGAAAATGCTTGAATTAAGCCGTGGTATTTCAAATTCTTGTCAACATACAAAGTATTCAAGTATTTACTATCAAACCCAGTGAGCAACATATCAACCACTATTGTAATATCAAGTTTTTCTTTGTGCGAAAGCTCTTTATTAGTCCATTTCTGGTCTTTAATACGCTTTTGCACATCCTGGTAATACAAATCAAATTCGTTGATACTGTGGTTAGTTTTAAATTGTTGATTATAGTCCTCAATAATTTCTGTTAACGCTTTTTTCTTCTCTTCTGGGTTTTGTTTGTTATCCTCACGTTCTTGTACTAAATCATCCTGTAATTGCTTAATGTCAGCAGAATTTTTCTGACTTTGTTGGCTTTCTTGTTTTGCCATCAACTGAGCAGGTGGCGAGAACACACAAGCGATATTTAAAGGGATATAATTAGGATTCTCAGAATGTTTCTTTTTTTGAATTTCCTTAAACAATTGGTAGTAGTCAATAGCATTATTGATACTAGCTGTTGCTAAGACGGCATTAAACTTTCTTGAATTGGTAGCAGCATCGTGTTTGTCTAAAATTGCTTCAACGATTGCCTTTTGAGTTAAGGATTCGCCTGACTTTAGTTTATTTTCTCCTTTTCCCTTGAAATAGTCAACATGAAATTTTAAAACATTTTTATCCTCAATAGCATGGGTGATAGTGTAGGCGTGTAATTGCTTTTCGAATATATCTTTCGTTTCCTTGTATTTAGCTTCTTCACCATTTCGTTGGATGTAAGTTGCATTGCTTTCAAAAATAGGAGTACCAGTAAAGCCAAATAATTGAGCATTTGGAAAAAACTCTTTAATTGCTTTATGGTTGTCGCCAAATTGTGAACGATGGCACTCGTCAAAGATAAAAACGATACGCTTTTTTCTTAAAGGTTCTAATCGCTCTTTGTAATTTTTACTTTGTGAGCCATCTAAAGCTAAACCCAATTTTTGAATGGTGGTAACAATCACTTTATCTGCATAATCACTAGATAGTAACCGTCTTACCAACGACTCAGTATTAGTGTTTTCTTCAACACTTCCTTCTTGAAATTTATTGAACTCTTCACGAGTTTGTCTGTCGAGGTCTTTTCGGTCAACAACAAACAAGCATTTATCAATTTCAGGATTGTCTTTCAGGAGGGTTGAAGCCTTAAATGATGTCAACGTTTTGCCACTACCAGTTGTATGCCAAATATACCCATTGCCTCTATTTTGTTGAATACAGTTAATAATCGCTTTGACAGCATAAATTTGGTATGGTCGCATAACAAGCAACTTTTGTTCACTTTCTACCAAAACCATGTACTTACTTATCATACTGCCCAGTGTACACTTGGTTAGGAATCTTTCAGTAAACAAATCAAGATGTGTAATTTTCTTGTTGTTTTCGTCTGACAATTGATAAATGGGCAAAAACTGTTCGTCTGCATTAAAGGCAAAATGCTGATTCTTGTTATTTGCAAAATAATAAGTGTTGGTTCTGTTGCTCACGATAAACAACTGCATATAACAAAGCAGAGAATTACCGTAACCGTTGCCCGGTTCGTTTTTGTAATCTACAATTTGTTGCATAGCCACACGTGGTGAAATCCCTGAATTTTTCAGCTCGATTTGCACCACAGGTAAACCATTAATCAATAAAATAATGTCATATCGCTGATGACTATTTTCCGAATTAATCCGTAATTGACTGATAACTTCAAAGTCATTTTTACACCATTCTTTGTTATTGACCAAAGTGTAGTGCAAAGGCGTTCCGTCTTCACGTTGAAAGTATTGTCTTTCACGTAAAAGTTTAGAAGCTCTGAAAACATCAGGTTCAATGATTTCTTCTCTAAGTCTTAAAAATTCGTTCTCTGACAATCGAACACGATTAAGGGCTTCAAACTTAGTTTTGAAATTTTGTTCAAGGCTTTTTCTATCGATAATGTCATATCGATAAAAATATTTTAGCCCTTTTAGTTGTTCGATTAGATTTTCCTCTATTTGGTTCTCTCTACTCATTATTTCTATTTCAGTAAATCTTTGGCATTAACGTTTAAAATATTGGCTATTCGATATAAATCCTCAATGCTTGGTTGTCTTACATTTCGGGAATACTCGTTAATTGTGTTGTAACTTTTGTCCAACTTCAAGGCAAGCCAAGTTTGCGAAATACCTTTTTCTTTCAAAACTTCTTTAATACGGTTCATTTGAGCCTGAGGAATATTTAATTGGTCAAAGATAGCAAATATACACTGTCATATAATGAAAAAAATCACAATAATATCGTGAACATGAAGGTTGTATTATTCCAGTCATTCAGAATGAGCATATTAATGTAAAAAACAGAGAATGGGTAAACTTGGATAATAAGCTTAGGGATAATTTTTTTGTTACTACAGAATTATGTCTTTTTATATCAAAGTTATATATGGTTTGGCTTTGGAAATGCTCAAAGCTATATAAGAATACTCATCACAATAGACTAGAAGAGGTTTAGCCAACGCTCTTTAAACAGAGTTATTAACATTATAAACCAATTAAAAAATTCAATACAAATACTACACTAAAACTTATTTCTTTTGAAAATTTGAAACCCAAAAAATACCGCTCATAACTATAATGCGAACTTCATATAACTATGGTGAAAATTATTGATGTTGAATGATGAAAGACATAAATTTATGACAAACAAACTATACAAATATTCCTTACAATCTTAACTAACACAAAAAACTAAAATCATGGAAAAAATTTTCAACAAACAACTCAAAAAATCAAACACAGTATTTTCAAATATTGTAAAGGCATTTTTATTAATTCTATTAATAATTGCTTGTAGTAAAAAGGCTGAGGAGTTAACTCCTTCATCGCCTAATCCCACATCGCCTACTCCTCCATTTACAACTCCTCCGAAGGAATATCCTGATTTTAATAAATTGGGTTACTCAACTAATATTGGAACTGGGAAATACGCAGATGTAGCTTCTTTGGGATCACCTGTTATCAATCTGAAAGCTTTTTATGATTCCGAACAGAATAGAATTGAAATTACAAATCTTTCGACTCAAGAGAATATCATATTAGCAGGAGAAAATGCTTTAAGCTTGTCCAAAAGCATATCAGGAAAATTAAAGGTTTCAAAAGGACTTGGTTTGTTTAAAGCATCTATTTCATATTTTGATTCAACTTCTTTTAATTCTGATTATATATATTCATCTTATAATTTGCAGATTAGACAAAAGAGGATTTATACAAGTGCTTCAACTGAATTACTGAGAAAATACTTAACCAATGAATTCATATTAGATTCCAAGACCCAATCACCAGCCGATTTGGTAAAGCATTATGGAACACATGTAATCAAAGACTTAATTATTGGAGGTAAATTTGAAGCTGTCTATAAGGCAAAAACATCAAGCGTTGATAGAAGAGGGGCTGCGAGTGCTGGTGTTTCAGCAGCCATAAAAAAACTATTTGACCTCAATGTCTCAGGTGGGTACAACTCATCCTATGCTGAAACTAACTCAAATCAACAACTTTATTATTATGCTGTAGGTGGACTGAGTAATATATCTTTGAGCGGTTCTGTGGAATTAGGGTCAACAATAAACAGGTATTTAAACACAAATGAATGGCAAAAGTCTGTAACCCCTGAAAATTCTGTAATGATTGACTTTGGAAGTTCTGAAAGTTTAATACCACTAGATGAATTGATACCAGATGCTACTAAGGCAGATGAAGTAAAACAATACATTGAACAGTATCTGATTGATAACCAATTAAAAATGGTTGATGCACCACCAGCTGTTTTTCAATATTTTGATGAAACAAGAGCTAATTGGGCTTACAGCTTAAGAGACGAGCCGTCAATTTATGGAAGACTACTACGCCAAGGTGCTGTTTTTAGAGCTTTTGGGACTCAAAGAGATGGTGCTGTTGGAATTAAGGAGTATGAAAGTAGCTCAAATGGTGATTTAATATACACAGCAGAAACAAATCCAACATTGGCAAAAGAATATAAAAATAATGGAATTAAGTTCTATGCTTATAATAAACCAATGCCTGGCACCAAACCTGTATATCAGTTTTTATATTACAGTAAGAAAGGTAATAAGGTTTATGTTGGACATTACTATTCACTAAGTAACACTTATCCAGGCTCACAAAATTGGCACTACGACGGTGTGGCTTTTTATGCTTATGAATTATAAAAACTTATTCCTATAAAACCAGTACAAATCTTATAAAAAAGTAAAGCCACTTATCTAGCAATAAGTGGCTTTTTGTTAATGCGTTACAGTTCTAATATGACAATTTTTGTATTAGTTAGTTGTTCTTGGGTAGCAGTTAGTTGTTAAGAAATTTTAGATTAAAAATTTGTTCTAAAACCTGAATCTCTTCTTCAAAGAATGTCTTCTTTGACCAAAAAAAATCAGGAAGTTTTCCTTTGACTCCTGAACTTTCAAGATGGCTATTAAACGTTTTTCTGTTTGAATAACCCATGTAAAATCTTATTTGTTTTTTTGAAATTATACGTCCCATAGTAAGATTAATGCTTATCGTTACCATATCGTTTCGGTTTCGTATCCAAAGCGTTTCAAGTATTTTAAGCGGAATTTATTTTATACAACTTTGAGAAATAAAAAGGGACGTAGGGGTATGTAATTAGTTTTATTGTTTTTGGGGAAAATCAATAGCTTAAAATTACATATTTCCTACGCTTTTTCAATATAAATAGAAGGAAATGTTCGGATTTGATTTAGAAAATTTCAAAAAAAAGCTTGATGTAGTAGAATCTACACTAGCTGAAAGTACATTTGAATTTGAAGTAGATGATATTTTAGTCATCGTTTCACACAATAAGGTCATCTATCTTAATTGGAAGGTAGAGCCAACACCCGATGAGTTGATGGCAGCTATCAATGAAGCTTTTGAATTGTTAGTAATTCAGACCAAAGAGAAGCGTGAAACATCTGTGAAAGAACTTTTGTCAAATGTACCACACCCAGTAAAGTCTATCCTTGAAAGACAGTATTCAACCCTTTTAAACTAATTCAAAATGGGACAGATAGGCACAAGAGTAACTGACGAATTTGAGAAGGAATTTGTATTAGAAGCCGCTTCAAAAGGAAAAAACAAATCAGATTACTTGAAAGAAATTATAGATGCCAGACATACTATTGATTACTTGAAAAATAATGATGGGTTGTTGATTATACTTACAAAAGACACGCTAGCACGCTTTCAATATTTTGCAAGTTTGCAAAGCTTAGAAGTTGATATTTGGGTAAGGAATTTGCTAACCAAAATGCACTTTGACAACGACGGAAATCCGTGTACAGAGACTTCTATTTTTCAAAAACCCGAAAATGATATTCAAAGTGCTGGTTTACAAGTGTCTGCAAATGTAAACACAGGTGTAAACGAGCCTGTTAACAGCCGTAAACAGCAAATTTTACAAAATTTGTCTGAATTTGTTTACAGTGAATTTTGGGATGTATCCAACAGGTTTTATCAGAACTCAAGGCAAGGATTAATTTCACTTGAGTTTTTGCAAACCATTTTTGATGCTTTGTCTTTAAATACAAAACAAGAAACTAACCTTACCATTGATACACTCAAAATTCTACTAATAAACCTCCAAAATGTCATCAAGTATTTTTATGAATCAAATCAAAAAATAAGTACAGAATTACAATTGCATAAACTAAATTATATGCTATACGAAGACATTGATTTAGAAGAAGTACAAAAGGTTGAATCATTCTTTGAGTTCATAAATACTTTCAAATGAAACAACTTGCAATCGTGGAACACCTCCCCGACGGTTCTACAAGAATAAGTAAAATCCTTGGTGATGGTGATGAAGAATTCTGGCAAAAACAATTTGAAGTAGCACGAGAGGCAATCGAATTTCAAGACAGAATTTCAGACCTAGAAAAGTTCAATACTTTGCATTTGAACTTACTACTCAGTCATTGTATCAAAGCTGGCGTAATCAATAAGCAAAGCATTAATCTTGAACCGCTATTGATGAAGGTCGTAGAAAAGGAAGTGGCAAAAACTGCTTGGAGGTTATCCCGTCGAAAGAAACTAATGCGACAATTCGAGATACAATATCAGGAGCTGTCAGGGACTTTTCAAAAATCAGTTTTTTCACGATTGAAAAGTGAAAGTTTCAAGTGGTTACGAACTTATGTTTTCAAGAGACTTCCCATTCCTTTTCAAAATTTTTACAATACATTAAAACAATTAACCAAATAGGTATATGTCATTTTTGGATAAATTAAAAAGAGCAACAGAGACTGTAAAAGGCACAGGTAACGCTTTAAAAACTGCCGCTAATGCCTTTGAAGGATTATCGCAAAACCCACATCCATATCAAGGCATGATGGGCAATCCTACAACCTCAAGAGGTAGTGCAGGTCAACTCAGAAACTATCAATATCAAGAACCAGAAAGTCGGTATGAAGAACAGGAACAAGAAGAAGTTCACTACCATCAGCCACAGGTGGTAGAACGTGAGGTTTCAGAAGCTTTAATGTTATCATTTAGAAAGCGAGCGACCGTCAAAACTGATATGATTATTCTACAATTGCAAAGAAAGTACCTATATCAAAAGGTATTGGCTAAAGTAGTCATTCAAAATAAAGGTGACGATGAAACTGCAAGAATTCATCAGGATATTGATGAAGATGAATTTGCAGAATTATCAAAGGATGTTCAGAAAATTTTAAGAAATCAAAGGCATTTACGGGCCATTGAAAACTTTAAAATTGAAGATTATTTCAAAGAATCCTGCATAGAATATTTTGTGATGGAATTTGAAGAAGATTACCGTAATGGGATTGCTCCAGATTTTAAGGATATTAATCCTATTCAGCTAATGATGATGAAAATGCAGGAGCCTTTCACGCAGCTTGTTGCTGATTATGTAGTCGATTACGCACTCGAATTAAAACCTAAAATCATAGAAGGGGCAACAGCACTAAAAACCAAATACATAGATGGTGCTATCAAAAAAGTTACAAAAAACCAAGAATCTCCAGACCCCAAAATGGTTTTAATGGATATTGTTAATACACAAGCTCAAAGCAACCAAATTAATGTGCAAAATGAGACGGAGCAAGTTGATGATAAGGATATTAACGATAAGTGGGCTGAAAGTGAATTAAAACGAAATGAGGAAGTAGCCGAAAATACAAATCCTAGAATCGTCTTTCCACAATTTACAAAAGGGCAAGATTTTGATTTTGATAATGAACAGCCTGAAAATGAATTAGAATAAAGATGGATAAGCCAGAATTACAAAGTTTTAATTGGCTGATAATCGGTAGCCAGAGGACAGGAAAAACTGTTTCTGCTCTGTTCGCAGCAGCTACGTTACAAAGAGTAGCTTTTAAGCACGGAAAAACGAAAAGGGTTATCATATTCAATCCACAGGAATACAATCCTATGTTTTCGACAAAATCAAAGCTTCAAGAAGCTGTTTCTTTGATTCAACCGGGTTGGAAAATGCCAGGATTATTTCATAAAATTCCTTGTAGTAAAATTCTTCAAGTTGCTAATGCAAAATCTAATCTGTTTGACTGGATTGTAGTAACAGATGGGGAGTTGCAAGATTTTGTTAATCAAGCACACAACTTGCTAGATTTCATCATCATCTTTGACGATTTAAACAATGTAATCAAGGGTAACCTTACATCAAGAAAATTTCAACATTTATTTACGATTTTGGCAGGTAATAGAATTAAGTGCAACGAAGTTTTTTTTACCTACCATACTTTTCACCAAGTACCTCCAAGTCTCTGGACATACTTTCAGAGAGCTATCGTAAAAGAAACCGATGACGATAAAGACGGTATCGGTTTCAAAAAGATTCAAAAAGGAAGAGACGTTCTTACAAAGGCACAAATGCAAGTCAGAGCGATGAACCAAGTGGCTAATCATCCAAACAGATTAAGGCTTTCAGAGCTAATTGTATGGCTAAATGAAGCCTACATTTTTGAACCTAAAAACGGTGAATTAATCACCAAAATCGGTAACGTATATCATAGGGCGGTCGGAGATGATGTTGAACCTTTAGTACCTTAAACCATGTATCCAGAGCTTTGTATTATCATCAGTGTAGGGATTTTCCTAATAGTATTTTTTGTAATTATTGCCATCAGAAAACTTTTAAAATGAACAAAGTCGATAAAAAACCAACTACGAATAAGGTTCATTTAAAAACCTTGGCAATAGAACATGAAATTCACTGTGATACTTATATTGCAATCATGGAGCAATTTGATAATTTTTTGTGGATTACTTATAGGTTCAAAATTGAAAATCTAAAGGGAAAAGCTCTAATGCCTTGGCAAGTACACCTTTTAAGAAAGCTTAATCCAACCGATTATGAAATAAACTCAATGGTAGAGTTGAAGGAATTCGACGATTGGCATCAATGGATGTCAAATGTGATGATTATTTGTGCAGATAGACGAGTAGAGTCTAAAAATATGATGATTTTATGCTCACATAAACCAGATGAGTCTAAAATGGTTGAATAGAGCTTGATTCAAACGAATGTAGTCTATACCTCAAGATGCCCTAAAAATACAATATATAGATTTGTTCAAATAAAATTCAAATCGCAATTAAACAAATCTTACAATAATGGCAAAAAAGTTTCAATTCATTAAGGCTAATGTAGGTGAAGTACTCTCAATCAACGGAGGGACTTTGACAAAAACCCTTAAAATCCACGCTTTTAAAGAGGTGGATACAGAAAATTATGTTTACGGTTGGGAAGGAGATGTTGCTGGAAACTTCCATTTCTTCAACAAAACTAGCTTTAACCTTACCCCGAAAAAGTCAATCAATGGTTTAATGTCTTTTACGGCAACCATCACAGACAGCGTTTACACTGCTGAAAAATTGACTGCAACAGCTTACGCTAACAATGCTGCAACAGGTGAATTTCAGTGGGATACCATCAAGGCAGAAGACATTACAGATGTTCCTACTGACATTGATTTGAAATCAGGCAAGTCAAAAACTGAAACAGATAGTGGTTCTGGTAGTGGTACAGCGAATGATAACCCTAAAACTGCTTCTGCGGCCCTTGCTTCTTTACCAACTTGGTCTTGGTTCTTAATCGTTCCTGCAATTGGTGTACTTGGTTGGATGGCTGTTAAAGCACTAGTAGGCAAAGGGAAAAAGAAAAAGGTCGTATCAAAGTAATCTGAACATTTTAAATCTAAGAAAGGAGTATAGCAATCGTAACGACTGCGATGACTCCTTTTTTTATTTCTGTTGAATGGAAAATACACAAAACACAGCAACAACAACCGAAGAAACTAACAAAGAGAAAATCCAAAACAAGGCATACTCTTTCTTAGATTTTTTCATCGGAGCATTACTCTTAGGGCTTTTTTTAGGTGTAGTGGTTGTTTTTGCTAACGGAACTATAAATCTACTAAGTAGATGGTTTCCTAGTCTTAGAAAAAAGCAGAAGGAGGATAAATCATGATGAATGTTGCTGATTATATTAGTTCGTTGACTTCCGCTGAAGCACGTTCTGGTCAAGGTGCTAAGGTAAAAGCCAATAAAAGAACTATTGGTAAATCGTTTATTTTTGGTACTGGTACACCTAAAACCCTTTCTTTGGGTTTGGGTACTGTAATTGGAGTACTTGACCAAGTTTCTACAATAACCGAAAAATCTGGCACTACGAGTGTAATCCGTAGATATGGTAAGGTATTATTAGATGAACCATATTACGACGATTCAAATAAGTATGTGTCGTACCTTTGGTTTAGAATTGAAGACTTAGATTTCCTAGTATCTGCCAATACACAAGCAAAACCAGTTGTTAATACCAAAGAACTGAAAACTATCTATGCGATAACAACAGGAGGTTCTAGGCTTAGAAGCACCCCAAGTGCTTTAAATCTGACTAATCTTGTTAGAGTTGTTCCTTATGGTGATATTGTTGGTTATACTAATTACGAAAGTAAGCAGTATCTAACAGTCACTTTCTATAAAGTATTCTCATCAACGGGTAAGGAGCTTGGCTGGATTGGTAAAAATAACATTTCTGAAACTAAGCCACAGTCTAAAGGATTGCCAAAAGAAACAGCTTCAGGGATTACAGATGCAGAAGACCCACAGGCTAAATCTGAAAGCTCTTCATCACTTTCTTTTACTTCCATTTTGCTGTATGTGATGGCTATTATAGCTGTAATTTTTATTGGAATTGGGGGTTATAGAAAATTTGGCAAGAAAGGAGACAAAGAGAAATGAAAAAGGCTTTTGAAGTAATCTGGAAAGGCATCAAGAAGATTGTAGCATTCCCAGTATTCTGGTATGTTGTCATCGCTTTTCTTGCATACATCGCTTGGAAAAGGCTCACAAAACCTCCTGAAGAGTTATTTTTGGAGAAACCGCTACCAAATTCAGGAACTGGTATTCCTGTTGGTTGGAAACCCGACCCTTTGGCCCTGAAATTTCATGATTATTTTGTGTCATGGTTTGCAGACTCCACAGAGCTACACATGCTTTATAATGAAGCAAATAGTTTAACGGACGACCAATTCGTAGCTCTTGTAAATACCTATAACGCCAAATACGGAAAAGTTGATGGTAAAAACTTATATACAAGAGTAAAGGGTTGGTTTGGGATTTGGTTTGGTACAGGTACAGACCAACAAGATAAGTTTATTCAAAAAATGATTTTGTACAAGTTAGACTACTAATGGCAAACGTACTAGAGAAGTTATTGGAAGTGCTTGACAACAAAACGTTAGAAGGCTTCATCTCAGGCAAAACAGCCCCCAAAATTGACCTCAATACCAATGTTTCTGTTGAGCCAGAAACCGTAAAAACAATGGGATGGTACATCTTTTTAGCTTTTTCGGGTTCGTTCATCATTTTAGCATTTTTGATGTATTGGGCAATGCGTTGGGCTATTATTTCAGCCCTAAGAAATAGATAATTATTCGGGGAGTCATTTTTGATTCCCCATAAATAAACTAACATGGAAAAGAAAAGTAAAGCTCTTGAAGATGCAGAGCAGAATTTGCTATTAGCACAAAAAGAACTAGATGTTCAACGACAAAAAGATGGCGTATCCTCTTTGAATGATTTTAGAAATGAGAATAAAAACAAAAATTCATTTGTGTTTATTCTGATAACCATTGTGACTTCATTTTTATACTGCTGGTTGAATGACGAGATTCTTACTTTGTATCCAGATGCGGGTGTTCATGCCATCGTAACGCTACACAAAGCCGCAGCGGTGTTGGTATTTATTTTATTAACCGAAGTTCTTTTGATTTTTCTCGAAAAGTTTAAAGATAACTACATGAGTAGGTATGGTGATAGTAACAAATTCCTGACACTCGATAAAATTAATGATTTCTATAATGCTGAACCCCAAACAAGATTATGGTTAAGATACGCTTACTTTGCATTGCGTTTTTACTCTGCAATATCTTTAGCTTCGGGCAATCTAATTTAGATTCAACCCGAAAAATTAGAGCCATTCAAAAAAAGGTAATTCTGGCACAATTGAATGTGCGGGAGGAAACTGGTCATAATGATGGTTATCAAATTGACCTTTATCGTGCTTCAGTAGCTAAATGGCTTAACGCTATGAAGCCTAAACCTGCATGGTGTGCCTGTTTTTATTATTTTTTGTTCTATTCAATTGATGTCAAGTTAACCATTCGTTCAGCCAGAGCCAGAGAATATTTTAGCGATAAGCTTGGCAGTTATAACCCAAATCTTAGAATTGAACGACCTCCAGAATTCGGTTGGCCCGTTGGTTATAAATTTGGGAAGAATGCAGAAATAAGACACATTGGTTCTGTGTATGAATGGAATCCAGACCCTAAAATAACGATGTGCAGAATATTGGAAGGCAATACAAGTAGTGCAGGTGTAACAGGCGTAGATAGAGACGGTGATGGCGTTTACATTAAGTGGCGACCCAAATCAGCTATTTACAGGTGTACGCCATTAAATCGGTTAAAAATAAATGGGAAATAATATCAGTGAATTTATTCCAATCTTCTTAGGCGTAATTGGTTCAGGTTTTGTGGGTCTAATTGTATATGTTTTTACATCTCAATCAAATATTACTTCAAAACGAATTGATACTCGGTCTAAGGAAAATGAAGAAAATTCACAAGCAATTTCAAGTGTAAAGATAGCCTTAAAAGGGATGGAGGAAAGAATTGTAACACTTGAAGCCGGGCAAGCTAAAAACGAAAGACTCATTAATGAGAAATTCGATAGGTTAGAGCAGAAAATTGATAAATTATTTGAGATGCTGTTTCATTCAAAATTAAATTCAAAATCAATAAAAGAAGATGGATGAAAATAAAGTTACTCCAAAAATGGAGTATTGGGGATGGGTACTTTCATTAATTGCTACTGTGATCACAATTGTTTGGATTGCTTACAACGCTACAAAAGAATACAAGCGACGGCACAAAATCAAGCTACAAAAATGTTAGTATATCTTGGAAACATTGAAAAGGACATTCAAAATTAGTTTGAAGCGGTTGTTAGGCAAATTTGTAAAGATTGCAAGATAGCGAATCCAAATTGGTTGATGATAGTCATGTATGCGGAGTCAAATTTGAGACTGGTAAGTAATTCAATTGGGGCTTATGGTTACATTCAAATTACCCCTTCAACGGCTTTAGGTTTGGGTATCACAATTGCAGAATTGCGAAAGCTTTCTTGGCAAGGATATATGAAATATGCAAAAGCGTATATTCAAGAGCGTATCAAGGATGCAAAGGGAGTTGCTCCATCATCGGCTTATGAATTATATGAATTGATTCATTATCCAGTCTCATACCGAAAGCCTGATAGTTATGTGTTGTATTCTGAAGGTTCAAATGCCTATTCGGGCAACAAAGCCTTAGATTATAACAAAGATGGAAAGGTAATTAATGCTGAAGTAAAGCAATTTATTGACAGTAAATGCCCTGTTTTTTACGATAAATCAATGCTTTTAAAGCCAGAAGAATCTACCAATTATTACTATCAAAATTATCAAATAGGTAATATAATCGTTTCTGTTTCAATCGTCGTATTGCTGTTAGTTGGGATGCAAATTTTTAAGAAGAGAAATTTTAAAATCAAAAATAAAGAACATGGAAATTTTCGGATTGGGTAAAAAGAAAACCCATAAGTTTAAATTTAAAAAAGGTGATAAAGTAATTTACATCGGTACTTTGAAAAAGTACAAAGGTAAAGTCATGACAGTTGTTTCTGCTGAACACGACAAGGAAAGAGGTAATATTTATCAGCTAAAACACGGTAAAGTGATGCACGACTTTTCTGAAAAAGTTCTAATTCTTGAGCGTGGTTTGGGTGAAGGTTTGGGTGAAGGCTTAGGCGAATTGGATGGCTTAGGTAAAACACCTAAATACACCATTCAGCAAGTTGACCAAATTGCCAAAAAAATACAACACAATTCAGGTGTGAAGAAAACCGTAACTGTAAAACATTACAATATCTCACGGAAAGAAGCCAAAGAAATTGCCTTTGAAAAAGTGAAGTCAATTTCGCCAAAAGTAATTCTGAAATCAATCAACTAATTTTTATTATTTAATCATAAAATGCTGTATTGATGAAGTACAGCATTTTAATTTTATTATGAAAACAGGAAAATTCGTTCTTATCGTCATAGCCTTTGTCGTGATTTTATTCGGTGGATATTACTTTCTTAATTACAATCCACAAAAAGTGTCCGCTAAACTTGATTTAAGCAACTATGAGCCAGATTCTAGTTATCAAGCTGGTTTTGAGGCTCGTAACTTAGGTTTTGCAAAAAGTAATTTTCAATATGAAATTGCTGGACAGCTCTTCAATTCTCTGACCGAAACAGTACCTGCCAATGCCACCAAACAGTCATTCTATCCGATGACAAAATTATCAAGTACTGGTAGCGTAGTAAAATGGTCACTTAAAAACAGAGAAGAAAATAAAGTAAGAATTAAGGCTGTTTGGGATGCCTACGGTAAAATCATTCAAGAAGCATCTGAGGTACATCGGATTCCTTCACACATCATATTAGGTATTATCGCAGTAGAGCATGATGATTCTGTTAGTGTTAAGGATTCCGCTTTCGCTTCCTCTGGTATTTATCTGGGATTAGCTCAAATTTCTCTGTCGACTGCAAAAGATTCGGTACTTAGATACCCAACAATCGGTTGGATTACTAAGGCACAGTTAAAGCCCTTTAGTGACAAAGGATTGATTAAAAACAATACAATCATTTTAACTAAATCTGATTTGCTCAAACCAGATATAAACATTCATGCTTGTGCAGCAACCCTGAGCGGTTTAGCGTTCAAATATGGCTTCATAAATACTTATCGCTGGATTTTTGCTTACAATCGTGGTGAAGGAAGAATGCTTAATGATGGCACGCAAGACTTAAAGATGGATGAGTTAGTTAAGTATTATCGTAAAGTACCAAGACACCTTGTAGGAGCAAATTACATTACTAACATATTAGGGCCAAACGGTTCAGTGGATATTATTTTCAACGACCTAAACATACAATCCTAGATATGCACATTTTGTTTGAGCATTACAAAAACATTGATAATTACTTCAAGCAACGGATGATGTTGCTTGGAGTAAAAGGAGAATGGGTACATTGTGAAATCGTTTTTGATGAGTTGGACAATTTGAGAGCGTCATCGTGGGGAAGCATAGGAACTGATTTTCAACCGTGGCAAAATATCAAGAAGCCAAATCTTTTTGAGATTTATATGCTCCCTTCAGATAATTGGCGAGAAGTGTATCAATTTATGAAAAATCATGAAGGTTCACCTTATGACAAATTGGGAGTAATAGGCATGGTTTACGGAATAGCACTACAACATAAGAACAGTAAGTTCTGTTCTGAAATCTGTTATGAAGCAATTAAAAATCATGTATCTATATCAATTCCACTTGTACGTCCGTCCTCGGTAAGTCCTATGCAATTACGAAGATGCATTATTAATTCAGGCGTTAAGCGTGTGCCATCATTGGCACTAAACAAATAATCAAATGGCATCAATTATTGGAAAATACCTGTACGTAAATGATAGCATTGAGTACGTAGAATATTTTGACGCACCAACAATTTCTTCAAGAAGTTATGGTGCTTCTTACGGTGCTTTACTCGGAAAAGTAAGCAAAGAAAATATAGCTGGATTAGGTGAAACAAACAGATTTACAGAATTTGAAAAGGATGGTGAAAAGTTCTATGTAATATTCAATACAAGGGAATTTAATCTAGCAGACTCTATTGTAAACGATAGTACACCAGTTTCAGGAAATACCTCTTCAGATAAAAATATCTTTGAAAAAGGAATTGACTTAGCTAAGAGTTTATTTGACTTTTTGGGTAAAACAAAGAAAACACCTGCCATTGATGATAATATCATGAATGAACCACATGACACTGATTCTGACAAAAATGAAACAGCGGTTGCGAATCCCTTTTTGAACTGGTTAAAAGTCAACTGGCCTTGGTTTATGCCAATGGTGGTATTAGTTCCTGTACTTATTTTCCTTTTAGTCAGAGGTGCAAATCGGAAACGACTTGCACGAAAGCAAATTAACCAAAGTCCCCAAACACCAATTTTATAGCAATGGCTTATACCAAAAGAAAAGTAGCACTGATTGATATTTCTGGTAAGGTTGGTTTTACTAGACTTACTGAGATTGCTTCAGCTATACAAATTCAAATGCAAAGGGATGTTGCTCCACATTGGGGTATTGAAGCGGATGTAGTTGCATTTAGGTATGAATCAGAAGTGCCAAGTGATTTTTGGATTACTTCCGTAGTTGACTCTATCTCTGAACGTACTGGTATCAATGGCTATCACTCTTTTACGGGTTCTGGTAACAATAGAAGAGCTTATTGTAAGGTTATTTACAGAAATTGGACAGACTTTGATTTTACGCAGAGTCGTTTTGAAAAGGTAGTTAGTGAGGAAACCATCGAAATGTGTATTAATCCATTTCTTGAAAATAGGCTGGTTGGCAAAGACCCTGAGTTTGCAGACAGAACAGCCACTTTTTTAGTAGAATTAGGTGACCCGGGTAACAGATTGGATATTGGCTATTACATTAATGATGTATTTGTTACAGACTTTATTTATCCTTCTTATTATAATGCCATCCATGTAGAAGGCACAAAGTACGACCACCTTGGTTTGATTACAAAACCTTATTCAATCGTAGATGGAGGTTATCAAATTTTTCAGAGAGCTGGGCAATGGTACAACGCCCTGAAAATAAAAGGAAAAATGTATTTTATTAAACAAGGTGAAGATATTCCACAGGAAGCAAGCGAGGATATAACTAGTACCTTTTTGATGTGGTTTTTCGGGGTTTTCATTCTTGTCTTTTTCCTTATCATTTTGTTGAGGAATATTTTTAAATCAAAATATTAAAATGGCAGCAATTACTAAAGATACGGAATGTTTTGTTGGCATTCCTGGAGAGCAATTTGCTTATGAAACCACAAATTTCCCTGGCAATAAGCAAATTTTACAAACCTTCTATGGAGATACAGATGGTGCAGCAGTGCCACCAAAAGATTTAGTACTTCTTATAGGCGATAAATTGGGAATAGCTCTAGGTCAAGTTATTATTGATGGAGGTGTTGAATACCAGTTAATGAGTTTTAATGTTACGGTTAGGCAGTCAGGAGGTATATTTGGTTGGGGTGCAGGGAACTATCGAGAAGAAAGAAGACCAGTATATGTGAAATCTGAAATTATTACCTTAGACGCTGTTTGGGCAGGAGAGGAACGATACAAAAGAGAAAACAAAGACAAAATAGCCGCTGAAGCAGCTGCTAAAAAAAAGCAAGATGTAATAGATAAACTTGCCGATGGAGCTGACCCCCAAACTGGCAATACAGCAACGGGAGGTAATAGTAATTTCAATTTAACTTCAATTTTGTTAATTGTCTTTGGGTTTATATCAGTAATTATTGGAGGAGTTTTATGGTGGAAAGGCAGACAAGACAAAAAAAATAAACAATAAGGAAATGGGTCTATTTAATTCGGCAAAATCAACAACATCGCTCCCTATTGGTTCGGCAACACCATCTACTACCACTACTACACCCACAAAGACTACAGAAACTAATAGTTCCTCATCAACAGGAGGTAGTTTTTTAGACGTAATTGGGGGTATTTTTGGAGCATCTGGTTCTGGTACAGGTTCTAATAAAACTAATACGGGGTCAGGCGACCCCGCATCAAGTATCGTTTCATCACTTACTAATGTTGCATCAGCTTGGATTAATGGGGATGCAAATAAGCAAGTAGCAAAGCTTAATGTAGAGGCTGAAAAGCTGATGGCTCAGGCAGAAGCTAGTAAGGCTGACCAAGCCCTTTATGATGCCCTGAAAGCACAGGCAGAAACAAAAACCAATGAGGCTACTCAATTAGCCAATCGAGCAAAATCAAACAATATAACCAATTGGTTGCTAGTAGCCTCTGTGCTTGCTTTAGCCTTTGGGATTATTTACTTAGTCTTTAAAGCTGTTTTTGGATGGACATCATCTAAAAAACAAAATCCAATTACTTAATTCAAAATGGTTGCATTCGAGCCAATATCAATTGTTGTTGAAGTATTCTCTCAAATTGGGATTTTCTTCGCTGACAAAGATGCCCAAAAATCAATTGAAGCGAGTAAGAAAATCCAACAGCTTTACGAACAACAGGCAGAAGAAAGCAAGGAAGATACCGAATTATACCTTCTTCTAGTAGCCAAGGCAAATAAGCAAAAACAACAAACAACCCTATTGGCTAACAAAGCGATTCAAGAAAATAAGACGGTCGTATATTCAGTAGGGTTTGTTTTTCTTTTAGCCTTGATTCTCTTATTTTTTGTATTCAAAATAGCGTTTGGCTGGGTCAAAAGAAGATTATGAACAAGAAAACAATCCTCCTTATTATCCTTTCAATCCTTGCAACTTTTGCAGGGTTTTTCTGGTATTTCTCTTCTTACATAAAAAAGAAAACAAGTTCTTCTTCCACTCCTCAAACAGGGAATATTGCTATTACAAACCCTGTTGTTGATGATGATGAATTTTTAAATAAAGTTAGTCAATTAGATTCTGAATTGGATTCAATAGAAGATAGATTAGAAGATTTAGAATACTTGCCAATTGTAATTAATTCTTTTACAAATAGTATAAATATTGTTGAAAAAGGCTCAATAATAAATAGTATCGTCTTTAACTATTCATTGAATAAAACGCCTTCTTCTTTAAGTATTGATAACGGTATTGGTGCTGTTACGTCAAATAGCTTTACCAAGAATGGGTTAAATATTAGTGTAAATACAATATTCACGCTTTCGGCTAGTGATGAGAAAAACACTGTTACTAAAACAAGTACAATACGTTTTGACAATAGAATGTACTATGGTTCTAGTCCGAATACATCTTTCACAAATGCTGACATACTTGCTTTGCAAAATAGTGTGTTGGTTAATTCAAAAAACAGAACAGTAACGATTAATGGTAATGGTGAATATCCAATAATTGCCTATGAAGCAAGCCTTGGAGATGCGACCTTTATCATGAACGGTTTGGTGAATAACGGCTTTGTGAAAACACAACAAAACATTACAAATGCTAGTGGATATACAGCATTATTTAATGTTTATAGAATGATAAATATTCAAAACTCTTCTAATATTCAAATTGCAATAACATAATGGAAGAAACAACAGGAACGGTGGTTTATGGCCCAGTAACAAGAGCTAATCCACAAGATAAATACGCAACTGGCTTTGCAAACTTTCAAAAAGGCGGGCATCATTCTAAACTAACAATACAAGAAAGGGATGCTATTTTTTCTGAGGTAAGAGAAGAAGGCATGACATGCTTTGTGAAAGAAGACAAAATCACTTACATCCTTGACGGTGGTTTGACGAATAATTTTTGGAGACCAGAATCTGTAAAAGCGGATTTTGAATACTTAATACCACCACAAAACGGAAACGTAATATTCTAATGAAGAAAATAGTATTAACAAAAGATATAAACATCAATAAACTGATAGAAGACCCAGGTCTATTTGGTGATGTTATTGCAATACAAGATAATATAGGCGGTCATGTAATTTCACTTAGTGAAGCCAATAAAGGGTTCATTGATTTAGACTACAGCCCGAACGGCATTACTCATTTACACTGGGTTCAAGATGATGAATGTACTTATTGGAGTTCTACAAAAATGACAACTGATAAAGTTGTAAATCCTCCATCAAAAATTAACAACTTGACTGTAGAGATTGTTGATACTATTTCAGCAAAGTTGAGATGGACAGCTCCGCAAGGATTTGGTGGAAACTCAGTAACGAAATCAGATATATATTACTTAGTTGTATCTACATCGGAATTGTCAGGTGAAGCTGAAGGAGGTAAAAAATTGATAATTTCACCTTCTAATCCTGGCAATATAGAAACTTATATTATTTCAGGTTTGGATTCTGGAAAAAGATATTATGTAGGTTTATACTCGCAAAAAACTGCATTCAATGTTACTCGATTGTCTGAGCTTAGTAATGAAGTTACATTTTTTACTACTGCTTTAGAAGGAACTCCTAATGTTCCCAAAAGGATACCTATTTTTAGTGATAAGATATATCAACCATTAACTAAAGTAGCTTTTAATAATGGTGAAATGTTAACAAATTATCCTGAATTTAAAAGATTGGCAGAAGTTCAGGATTATTTTGTAGATAATAATGGCGTAGCCGAAGGTGTACCGCCTTATACACAAGTAGCAGCTACATCAAGCTACAATACATGGGAAATTTCTTGGTTCAATGTAGGTAACTTCTCTAAGGTCTATTTTGAATTAGACGGTTTTTACACATTAGACTATGTGTACTGTCTGTTTGGAACTAATAATAGATTCAAAATTTATACAAGTGCGGATGGTATTAACTTAATTGAGGCCTTCGACAGGCAATCCAATCCAATTAATATGACTTCTGGCTGGGCAAAAATACCTATTGCTAATATAGCTAAGACTGGTGTAAAATATATTATTCTTGGAATTTCTGGCGGTTATTCATGGTATAATGGTATTATGCCTTATGGTACAAGAGAAAACAGTTCTGTAGTTGTAGGCAAAAAGTATAAAAGTTTGATTCCTAAAAAGCCTTTGTCTCAAATAATGGGTACAAACGTTTTTCCTGACGAGCAACAAATGGATTGGGTAGGGCAAGTATCTTATTTTAATAGAATTTATACTAACTCGGACTGGTTAATGAGTGGTATCTATAAAAATGCTGGAGTTGTATCTACAGACCCAGACGATATTCAAATGAACTCCGCATTATCTCATTTTGTGAATTGGGAAACACAATTTGATGAAATGAAAGCTGCTGGTTCTAAAGACTTGTGTATAACGCTTGTTGCTGATTTTGTGTATTTGCGAGAAAGTAATAACGATAATAACTTAAAACCTTTAAACAAAGGACTAAACCAGTTTAATTTAAACGTAACAACAGACCCTCATAGTTATAGCCATGCAGCAAGAATTTGGGGTGCATTAGCCTATCGATGGGGTTTTAACCCCGATTCACCAGACGTGTACAACCAGTTTGTAGAAAGCGATGGGAAAAAAGGTTTGGGATATGTAAAATTTTATGAACCGGGGAATGAAAGAGACAGGCATTGGAATGGTGCATCTGCATTTTTTAATCCAGAGGAAATGGCAGCTTACCTTTCTGCTATTTGGGATGGGCATAATGGTGCATTGGGTGTAGGTTTCGGAATAAAAGGGGCTGACCCTAATGCTGTGTTAGTTATGCCAGGTATGTTTTCTATTAACACAGATTACATACAAGTAATGAAAATGTGGTGGGATGTATATCGAGGAAAAGGAGATTACCCAATTAAGTTTCTAAACTTTCATCATTACAATGGCTACTCAGAAACGAATGACCTTCCAGAATATCCGCCACTTAGTCTTGAAGTACACGCACTAATGCCTGAGTATGGAGAATTAATTCACAAAACTCAAATAATGAACTCTTTGCGTTCACTAGAAATGCAAAATTGTCACATAGGAGTAACTGAGTTTGGATACGATGAGTCATACAAGGCTATTTTTGGGTTTGATAAAACAGAACCAAAAGATAGAGCGTTTTTTAAATTGTGTGGGCTTTTACGTTCCTACATGATATACAATAGTTTAGGGTTGGATATAGTGTGTCAGTACATTTATGGTCAAACAGGTCAAGATGGAAATGGTTTTTATTTAGAAAATTTAGGGGATCAAGAAGTACTTCAAAAAAAGTTTGGTACTTCAATGCTTACAGAAGGTATTGAATATTATAATTCTCCCAATAGAAAGCGACTTACAGCTTTTTGGTATGTTGCTGCCTTTAAAACAGAAATCGAAGGATATACTTACACTCACACAGTTATGGAAGCTGGAGTGTTGCGTATTGCTGAATTTGATATTGTAGTTGATTATTCACTAGATACTTGGATTTTTGCTTATAAAAACAATGATACTGACGATACTATTTTAGTTGCATGGAAAGCCGTTGATGACTATAGTTCATATAATCTTAAATTAAAAGTTAATAACTCAGCGACGCTAATTGAATCTATTAATTTTGAAGAACAAGAGGTAAAACAAGATGTTAATGGGACTGTACTTAATTTAATACCTGTAATAAACTCAAGTGTAAAATATATTACAACAACAATTAGTGCTTTACCAGTCATAATTAAAACCTCTCTAGTTGGAACGAAAGTATTAAAAACTCCTAAAGATTTAAAAGCTCAAATTTTAAGTCCTACAAGTATTAAAATAGCTTGGACAGATGAAAATATTGGTCAAAATAAAGCTCGTATTTATATAAGTACTGATGCTACTTCTGGATTTACAATTGTTGAAGAAGAATATAGAGATAATGCAGAAACTACTATTGTTGGATTAACTCCTAATACTCCTTATTATTTTAGAGTTCAATTTGTAGATGAAGATAAATTGTCAAATCTATCTAGTACTGTACAAGGAAGAACAGCAAGAGTTTTAGTTGAACCAACAAATCTTATTCAGTTGTCATCAACAGCTAGTAATATTCAACTAGGTTGGGATTATTCTCTTTTAGAAGAAGCAAAAGCTACTCACTTCAATATATTTAGAAGTACAGAAGTCAACGGTACTTATGCACAAATAGCACAGATACCAGTTAATTTAAGAACTTACAGAGACTTTGGTTTGGTTGCGTCTTCAAACTACTTTTACAAAATACAAGCTTACAACGATGGTTCATTTTCACCTTTTAGCTTTACAGGTGCTGGTACTACTACACAACCGTCTTACGAGCCACCGACTGTAACAGCTATAAGCACTGATGTTTTAGGCTCTACAATAGAGTTGGTGTTCAACGAAGAAATGAAGGACGAGCAAACAGCTATTAACGCCTTTTCCATTGTTGAGCAATTTGCAGGAAGAACTATTTTTCACCCTGTAATATCAATATACATATCTCCTTTAGATAAAACTAAAGTAATATTATATTTTGATGTTCAAATTTTTAAAACATCAATTATAACTGTAAGTTATTCTGCTTCACAAGGAACATTAAAATCTTTGTACAATTTTGCAGTCAATTCATTTACAAATTATGTAGTGACAAATAATGTATCGGTTCAATTAGGAGCAGTAAGAGAATATCTTGAGTTGAACAGCATACAAGTTGCTTTCAATACAATAACATCAACTACACCAAATGCCTCTGGTATAGCTAACGTTAAAATATTAGCAGGAGGAAGTTCAATTGTACAATGGAACTTTGAGGATGCAAATGGTATTATTGTTGGTTTAGATTATAGCCCTGACCCCGAAGGTTTTTCAGGCATGGACTTTTACACAAGAAAGTATGCAGGAAAGCAAGAATGGAAAGAAGGTGATACGTCTGGGTTAACTACTCAAACAATTACAAAAGGTTTAATGAGATTTCGTACAACGGGTTCAAGTATTTATTACGAACACAGTACAGACGGTGGTATTACTTGGGTTATAGTACACACAGCAAATCAGCCAAACGTAGATTTGTTTGTAAAGTTTTATTCCGACGGTACTGGACAAAAGATAATCAACTTAGTTGGCTATAATTTAGAGGGGACTTCAATTATCATTACACCTGATGCTCCTACTAACATGGTGATTGATGATGAACTCAACTTAGTTAGTTTCACCTTGAATCCAGCATACCCGATTGGAGAGCATGAATATTGTGCAAACTTTAGTTCATTCTCGCAAAACTGGTTAATTGTTCCTAGTAATCCAATTTCAATTGGAGACATTAATATTCCAAAAGGCGACTTTGCGACTAGAGTAAGAGAGGCTACAGGTAGAGCAGCGTCACCAGCATTGTTAAGTACAGTAGATATTACTGGTACAATAAATAGTTCTTCTCCAATCATGGTACAAAAAAGCAATGGAGGAACTGTATTATTTGGTTGTAATACCAGAGAGGAATTAGATGATTGGTTAGCTACAGCTAGTATTACCGAAAATCTTATGGTGCAATTCAATACTCAAACTACATATTTACTTAATAGTGAATATAATCCAGTTTACAATAATGGAACAAATTGGATTACTTTTCAAGGTGCTGCTGGTGTAAGACCTATTTTTGATGTTCAGGAGCTAGCTGGAACGGTTTGGAATGTCCGAAATTACACTATACTGAGAAATATAGAGCTTAGAAATGGGGATTTGGAATCCCCAAGTGGTACATTAATTAGAGGTGACCAACGTCATCATTGTAAGTTTTTCGACATTATTTTTGATAGAGGGTTCTGCTGTATTCGTGCTACTGACGGAGGAACAGCGGGTCAGGGTATCCATGACTTTGAAATCGACAACATCACTGTTCGCAACGTTTGGGGAGGTTCATTTCGTATCAACGGGGAACTCACAAACCCTGATTGCAACATGATTATCAGAAATATCAAGCTTGACGACACTACAGGAAATGCAGGAATTGTAGGCAAGGGGGGAGTTATTGCAAATTCTAATAATAGAAGGTACTCTCCTGCTTTGGTATTGAAGTTGACAAGTGGATATACGATTGAAAACATTTACAATGTTTCTGGAGACAAGTTGTATGATATGGGCGAGCTTGAAAATTGTTCAAATGCTTTAGTGAAAAATGTTCAAGGAACTGAAATCAAGATAACTGGCGGACAAAGTGCTTACACGCAATTTATTGAAACAGGTGTGAATATTAGACTTGAAAATTGTTATTTCCCAACAAATCCTAGCTGGATGTATGCTTTGAATGGCTTAGATATGATTCATTGCCAGTTTAAGCTTTTTATTTACGACTGCCAAAATCTAAGAAAATTCAGAGGAAACATTTTGTTGGGAGGTTTGTACGGTAGGTTGTTGACACCTGCTGACATGCCTTTACAAGAAAGCGATAATATTTTGATAGCGGACTCAATTTCAGAACGTTATGTAGAATGGACATTTCCGAGCGACCCCGATTTTGCCGTGACAGAAGCCAATAAGGCTAATTATAAGTTAACAAGAGGACAAAACACATTATTCATTCCGTACTCGCAAAGGGCTACAGTTAATCAAAATCCTGATGGTTCTTTACGTGCTAATAGTGTAGGAAATGGACTAATAACGGCTGTGTTGGATGGTGTAGATGTAGATTTTAACCGTTTGAATCGAGTTTATCCTACCGACCCAGGGCCGTTTTCAGGTTTACTTCCAGATATGAACGACCAACCAGAACCTCCAACTGTAATTGCAGATAATTTAGCTCGAACATTGGTATTTTCACATGCTTTAGGTTCGTCTCAAATTGTTTATAATACAGATGGTGGCCCATTTGTTCAGTACACTGGTGTAATTGCTATGGGGGATAATGCCAAAAGTGCATATTTCCACATGGCAAAAATCAAAGCAGCTGCTTATAGAAATGAATCCGCAGTAGTAGGTTCTCCAGCGTTTACAGATAAGCCAGTCAGCGACAATTATGAGGTTTTGCAAACTGTAGAAATCAACTTTAAGGGTGCTTATCACCCAAGTAGTAGTGATTCCAATGTTAATGAATATGCACCCGCCCCAACCAATACTATAGCGAAATCTGTTAATCTTGTTAACACTACAGGTTCAGCATCGGGTCTTACAATAAGTGCATTTGAAACTGGATTTACAGGAGCAACACCAAATGCACTTCCAGAGGGACTTTACATTAGAAGCGAAAATGCGATGAGAACAGCATTGGAGCTTAATAATGGTAACCCAATAGCGAAACTCAAAATAACAGGATTGGACGATACCAAGTTCTACCAATTCTATGTGATTTCTTGTTCTCAGTATGCTGGACATCAGACCAAATTTACGATAGGTGATGCAATCGAAATTAAGGATACAGGCTTGAGTTACCCTTATGTCGCCGATGGTGAATTGCACAGTAACCCAGCAGTTACCAAAATAAATGATAGGGTTTCTACGAGCGGAGAACTGATATTAGAAATCGAAAAAACAGGTAGTGGATGGGATGCTACAGTAATTAACTACTTAGTTATTGAAGAAACTACTGAGGCAAAGCCAGTTTAGCATTATACTATCTAATAGCGTCTAGTGTAGGCGATACCATCAAAGACCAAATTTTAAAACTTTTGAAATTTAACATCACTGGCAACAGCAATGTCAAATTTCAAAAGTTTTAAAATTAATTTTGATGAAAAATAAATTAATATCGATCCTTGTCAAAATAGTACTTCCTATTGTAGTGGTGTATTATTTAGTTCGTTATTTATTTGCGAACAAAAAAGAAGTAAGTTCTGATGGAAATGCCAATGTTGCCACAGGGAATATTAGCAAAGAAGAAGACTCTTCAAACGCAAATAACAATAAGCAAATTACATTGCCTATTCTTTTTGACGATGTAGCAACGCCATTCAAATTACCTTCGTTCAGAAATTTAGCCCGAACACTAGCACCACAAACGGGCAATTTAGACATTGCCCATTTCGGAACAGTAAATGCTCGCTATTACGAGGATGAAACTGGTTACCCAAGACCAGTATGGGGAGTATATTGGGATTTGGAACAGTATCCATTTGGTGCTAAGAAACCTTGGGAATGTGGATTTAGTGGGTCAACAAATTTAGACACTGCTAACGATGGCGTAGAATATATTAATACTCCAGAGCAAGCATTAACCTACCCAACTTTCACAAGTGCAATTCCTTTTCAGTACAGAACACATAGTCAGTATGGAGCAGGGGCAGTAGAACCTTGGTTAACAGGCTCTGACGAAGAAATGTTTGAGTTGGGTCGTGGAATAGGGCAATCAAATCAATTTGGTGGTGGTGATAACATCCTTGATTTGACAAAAAGACAAATCATTGTTGCGGATATAGAAAGTGGAGCAGAGAATGGCTCACGCAAACATAGACTTTTTTCATTCGGTGTGCTGAGTAGAACTTTTGGTTACTTCAGTAGTATGTATTCTGGCTTATTTTTAGAACTTGGTTACACTGAAGACCAAGCCACTCATCAAAAAAAATACTACAACTATCCAGATTCAAATGGGAATTATTCTGATTTAGTTAATATAAATGAAGATTGGAGACCTGAAACAACCACAACATTAGCCAGTAAGGATTTAATTGGACTTAGACTAACAGATTATAAGAGAGCCATTCCTTGCAATGAACAATCTTTTTATTTTGAAGAAGTAGCTCCGCAAGGAAGTCAATACGTACTTAACGAAGCAGGTGATTATATCCTTGTCAATAAGTTTGGCCCTAACAAAACGGTTAGACACCCAATGAGCTTATTGGTCACAGCACTTCAATGGCAATCGTACTATTGTTACTACAAACTAGGCAAACACAGAAATATGTTTATGCCAAAAATGGTTTGTGACCGTGGTAATTTGGGTAAAAATCAGTTCTCACGTAGTTCAACAGGGGCATTAATTGCTGATACCCTTGCTAGTCATACGAATCAAAACGTTGGAAGAAAATACGCATTTCAATTCATGATAGCATTATTCATGAACGACGTTGATGGCTGGATGTGGGACAGGGCAGTTGAACTTAACTTAGGAGGAATTGATACTTACGGGGGTGCAACTGCTGCGGTAGAAATGTTAGAGTCTGTTGGGGCAATTGAGCATTACAGGTCGTTAGTGCCTGAGTTTTGGTTTACTGAATACAGTCTTGACAACGGAGTAACTTGGAAAAAAAGTTATGCCATTGACTGGGATTCTAGTACTACAGATGTACTGGGTGTATTAATCAAAAAATCTGGTTCAAAAGTACTATTAACAGCGTTTAGACCAGAAGGTGTAGAGCCTCTCTCATTTATTGCCAGAACTCAAGTAGGATACAGAATGAAATATTTCTCTGTAGGCATCAACGACTGGGAATCTGTACAATATGCAGACAAAGACAAAGACCTAGATGAAATTCCAAATGCAAATAAGTCTATTTATTGCCAAATGTTTGATGTTGAATAACATGAAAAAGTATCTTTTAATTTCGATTTTATTTTTGTTCCAATTCAGTTGCGTGACTGAGAAAAAAGCTCGGTCACGTGCTATTGAATTTTATCGGGAACATCCTGCTGAGTTGGCACAAACCTGTGCGGATAAATTTCCCATTGGTACACAATACATCAAAGGGTTCACAATAGTCAAGAAAGACACTACCATTAATAGGGCTATCTTTTTGAATTGTCCTGAAACAATCAATCCTGAAACAAAGACTTCTTATGTACCTCAAGTAAAGTGTCCAGAGTTGCAGACAATTTATATTGAAACAATAAGGGTGGATACCTTTAAAAAGGACAATCCCGCTCGTGTTGAACAATATCGATTAGAAAAAGAAGATGTTGAGAAAAAGTATGCAGTTATAGAAGCTGATTTGAAGGCTACAAAGAATGAATCTCAACAGCGTTTATATCTCATCATTATTTTATCTGCCTTGGTTGGGTTGTCTATCTATTTAAGAATAAAAAAATAACATGGATTTAGTCGTAAAACGATTTTTAAAAACAAGCAAAAGTACCATTGGCAAACTCTATGTCGATGGTACTTTTGAATGTTATACCCTTGAAGATACTGACAGAAATTTAAGTAGCTTCATGAGCCTTGAGCAAATCAAGGAAATCAAAATTTATGGAAATACCGCTATTCCCAGAGGTAAATATGCGTTGGCAGTCCAGCAATCACCATCAAACGGAAAAAGGTACTTCTATCTTCAAAATGTTAAAGGCTATACCGGCGTAAGAATTGAATGGGGCAATACACAGATGGATACTTTAGGCTGTATTTTGGTTGGAACTACCTACACTACCGATAAAGTAAATAACTCTGTTGTAGCGTACAATGCCCTTGTTAAGAAAATGAATGCTACTAAAGGGCATACCATCACTATCATGGACGAGAAAAGTGTATCTAACAGCTTTTGGGTCATATTGGTAGGCATTCTACTTGTTGTCACTTATTTTTTCAGAGAAAAAGTGATTAATTTTTTTAAAAAGCTCCTTAAAAAATAGATGGATAATTACTTTAAAAAGCCAACAAAAACCGACTACATCAAAAAGCCTGTAGCAATCCATACAGAGGATACTTTTTATAATATTTGTAAAAAGTACATTCCTGCTTCATTAAAGCAAACAAAATCATTGTCCGAATATTTTAAAAATCAGAAAAACTCCTACTTAACTTCCAAGAAAATATTTGGTTTTGTAAAAACGTATATCACATATCGTATAGACCAAAAAGGCTTTGAAGAGATACGTTTTCCAAACCAACTTTGGAAAGATAAGGTAGGAGATTGTGAGGATTTTACTATTTTCTGTTCTTCTATTCTATGTAATTTACGTATCAGCCATACTATCAGAATGGCTGACTATGGAAAAGGTTGGCAGCACATCTACATTAAAGTTGGTAATACAGTGTTAGACCCTGTTCAGGATATGTTCAATTATGAAGACAAAGGGAAATATCTTGATTATGAGATTAATGCAAATGGCTTGGGGAAATTACCCGTTAGTCTTTATTCTGCTAGAGAAAAGTTTATACTTGAGCTTTGGAATGCCTTTCAAAAAGATGGTGTAGTTTATAAGAAGGATATTGAAACTAATACGATTCCAACTGATAACGTTGAAAGTCTGGTTGATTATCTGAAAGATAAACTTGGTGTAAAAGCTATTTATTTACCACAAGAAGAGAAACAGGTTACAACAGCAGGTAAGACTAATACAGTTAAGTTTACAGAAAGAATTAGGGTAGAATTACAAAATACAACCATAACATTTGACCCTGAAACAATATCTCGCTTAGTAGCTAAAATTGCTGGGAATGAAGCTTTAAAACCCTTGAAGAAGGTAAATACTCAGGCTGGTATTCATCCAGATAACACAGAGTTGATGAGTATTTTCAAGGACTTTGTGTCAAAGTATGATGGAATAAGAAGTAAAGCATTTTCGACAATAAATTTCTCTGAAAATGGTGTTGCTTCTACTAATCTCTACTCAATACTTCATCTTAAAACAGAAACGAATGTTATTGGAAATTACTACCCTTCTGGAGAAGCTTTGGAAGAAGACCTACCCTTTCCAGACTATTTTAGGATTTTAGAAAAAAATAGTGACCATTCCATCACCATAACAACTAATCTTTCAGAACTAGAGAAGTTGATTCAGACTGCCCATAAATTTTCAGATTATGGCGATAAGTCATCCAAGCCAATAATTCTAAGGTCAACGCTTAACTCATACGAATTTGAAGCTACATCAGAAAAGATAACAGAGGTCAAGGGTAAAGTAATTGTTGATGACTTTAGTGCAAGATTGATTTCAAAAACTTCATTTGATTCATTTTTTGTAATTATTGAGAGCAATATAATTGTCAAGCTATTAAGAGTACTAAATAAATTGAAGGTTAGTAACATCAAGATAAGCGTTTCAGCAAATAGAGACGAAATACGACCTATCTTAATAAAATGTGACACAAAATTTGGTGAGTTAACCTATTTACTTCAGCCATTGAGTCGAATTGATAATTCTAAAAAGTCAATTATCAAGCGTGAAAATAATTTCAGAAAAATACTAATCCCTTATCGATACGAGCTACAAGCAATATGAAAAATTGGAAAGAATATCTTTTATCCTTCAGTGATATACTATCTCGTTTTTCCACTATTCAACACGAGAACTACATTGATAGTATAACCTACAAGCTAAACACTGGGGAAAAGTTGAATAAAATTTCGCTAGAGAAAGAAGCAAAAAAGTACGGTATCACTAATGTCCGTGAAGTTAAAGAACAAACTGAATATGCTTTAGTGGGCATTTACCGTAAGATGGCCCATGATAAAACCAAAACTATTGAAGAACGTTTCTATTCAATTGTTGAATTTTACAAGCGTCAAGTTAATCTTTCTTTATGTACAAGTACTTCTGTTTTATTGCAGCAATATAGTACAGCTGCACCAATTGCCTACCTCATGGGCATTTATTGTGGAATCAATAAACCCCATAAAAGTAGTCTGTATTTTGAGCCTTCCGCCGGCAATGGATTATTAACAATAGCGGGTTATCCAGAAAACTTTGAAGTAAACGAACTTGATGATATTAGAATTGTCAATCTTCAAAGAGATAATTATATCAAAATAACAAAAAGAGACTCTTCTAATCAGGATTTTTTCAGAGACAAAATCAAAAAGTTTGATGCAGTAATAACCAATCCTCCATTTGGGGCTTTGGAGAAATATGAATATCAAGATTTTGGAGCTTATACCATTAAAGACCTCGACCATGTAATGTCAATTTTGGCATTATCAACCATGAAAGATTCTGGTAAATCTGCAATCATTATTGGTGGCCACACTAATTATGATGAAGTTGGTAGAATTCAGGCAGGTAAAAACCGTATTTTTCTTAATTACCTATATAGTCATTACAACGTTCAAGATGTCATCAATATCAATGGTGATTTATATTCAAGAATGGGAACTTCTTTCAACATCAGATTAATCCTAATTGATGGGCGAAAAAATGAAGTAAGTGGTTATGCTCCACTTCAAAACAAAATAGAATCTAATCAAATAAATACTTTTCAAGAACTCTATCAAAGAATCTTTCAATGAAAAAATCAATTTTGTTCAACGGTTTAGGAGTACCATACACTCCATTGAGTCATTCAAAATCCTTACAAGTTGACACCCCAGATTCAATGGGTGGAGAAACAACCAAAGCCTTAAAAAATCTTAAATCAACCATTGGTGACGTTGATGAGTTTTTGTGTAAAAAGTTACAGTACCCTAGCAAAAGTAGTTTATATACTGCTTTCGCTGCCGAACAAATTGATGCAATTGCATTAGCCATCTTTAATATCGAATACCGAAATCAAGGCTTGATAATCGGTGACCAAACAGGCGTAGGAAAGGGACGAGTTGCAGCGGGTTTAATTCGTTATGCCATTGCTCAAGGAATCATGCCAATTTTCATTACTGAAAAGCCAAATTTATTTTCAGACATCTATCGGGATTTAATTGACATTGGTTTAGAAGACGCCACGCAACCCTTAAAAATTAAGCAAAACGAAACCAAAAAGCTTATAAAATACAAACCCTACTCAAGGCTATCCGAAGAGGAAAAAGAAGAGTATGGAAGTGAGACCGATTATAAATTATTCCAGGAACAAAACCCTTATGAAACGATTGGTGGATATAAAGTAAACATGAACAGAGACCTTACTAAAGGCAGTCATGTAATCCCCTATATCTTAAATGCACGAGCTAGTGCTTCAGATGTAAAGGATACAGAAGGTAATATCTTGTATCAAGCAGCTGACCCTATTTTACAAAAACAGGTACTCGAAAAAATGAAACTACCTGCTGGTTATGACTTTGTCATGCTAACGTATTCACAAATACAAAATGGAAATTCGGTCGTAGCGGGAGCATTACAACTATCACCCAAAGCAACATTTCTAAAAAAACTAGCAGAGAATAATTTAGTGATTTTAGATGAATCGCATAACGCTTCAGGGGATAGTATCCGTGGGATGGCTTTGCAAATCGTTTTAAAAAATGCTTTTGTAGCTTTTTTATCAGCGACCTTTGCCAAGCGACCAGACAATATGCCGATTTACGCTTCTAAAACTGAGATTTCAGAAGCCAATTTAACCTCATCGGAGCTTTCAGAAGCAATTCTAAAAGGTGGAGTAGCCCTACAGGAAATAGTATCCTCGCAACTCGTAAGTCAAGGTCAGATGATTCGACGAGAACGAAGTTTTGAAGGCATTGAGGTCAATTACATTACTTTGGAGGAAAACGGGGGCAATGAAGTAAAAGTCAAAGATAAGTTTGAGAAAATGTATCAAGACTTTTACTGTACTGCTGAGAACTCCAAGGCAGATAAAAAGAAATCCGATGCAGTAACCGAAGTGATTCGAGCGATCATTGATTTTCAGGAAACTTATATTATGCCTGAAGTAAGAGAACTTAATATAGTAGCCTCAATAAGGCAAGCAGAAGTAGAAATTAGACGAGGAACAAAAGGAGCTGGTGTTGACAGTACGCCTTACTTTTCAAAGCTGTTTAATGTTTTCAATCAATTGCTATTTGCCATCAAAGCTGAGGCGGTAGCCGATAGAGCCATCATGAGACTAAAACAGGGAAAGAAACCCGTGATAGCATTCTCATCAACGATGGGCAGTTTTATTGAATCGATTGTCAATGAATCAGGCGGAGAGGATTTTGAGGAAAATAGTTTAATCAATGCAGACTTTACAACAGTACTCTTGAAAGGCTTAAAAGGCGTATTAAGATTTACTGTTATTCAGCCAAACGGAGAGCGTGAATATAGAATGTTTGACATTAATAAATTTTCAGAAGAAGCTATTGCGACATACAAGTTTATTGAAAACATGATTAAGACCACCTCGTCAGGTGTTGTATTATCACCAATCGATTTGGTGAAGATGCGTATTGAAAACGCAGGATACAAGGTGGCTGAGGTAACAGGAAGAAAACTAGCCGTTGAATTGGAGCAAAAGACACTCTCTAATTCAGAAGCAGCTAAATTAATGCGAACTGGAGGAGATAATTATAACAATGGGTTAACAGTCATACCTGACCTCGTTAAAAAATTTATGCCGGGCTTTCAACAAAAGATAGTTAGTAGTTCAGATGAGTTTATTGAAATTGTGAAGCATCTTGAAATGCAAATTAAATCTGTTCCCAAAATAGGTCATTATTCAGCAGCTTTTAGAAAGGCAAAAGATAAAGTAAGGTGGATAAATGCAAAAGAAGTGGTAGTGGCTCATCTACATTATTTTTATGCTGGCTCAGATTGGTACATTGCTGAATTTGATGGTAAAGATAGATTGTATGGATTTGCAGTACTCAATGGAGACTTTGAAAATGCAGAATTTGGATACGTTTCTTTAAAGGAACTTACATCAACAGTTACAAACAATCGTTATGGTGGAATTGAATTAGATTTTCATTGGACACCTCAAACTATCCGAAAAGCACTAGATGAACCAGATAGAGGATTAGGGAAACGAAAAAGCAAAAGAGGACTAGGGAAGGTTGAAGCCCCAACCTTACGTTGGGTAGGTAGAATTGTCAAGCGACCTAAAGAAAATGCGACGGATGCTTTTAGAAAATTTAACGATAATGAAGTCGACGTATTAATGATTAATCAAAGCGGTTCGACAGGTGCTTCAGCTCATGCCATACCAACCAAGAAAGTACCAGCAAGCCAAGTAAAACAACGTGTGATGATTGTATTACAGTCAGAGTTAGACATTAATACAGAGGTTCAAAAATTGGGAAGAATAAAAAGGACTGGTGAAATCTTGAAGCCTATCTATGATTATGTGACGAGTTCAATTCCAGCCGAAAAGCGATTAATGATGATGCTTCAAAAGAAGCTAAAATCACTTGATGCCAATACCGCAAGTAATCAAAGAAACTCAGAATCCATCCTAAAGTCAGCCGACTTCCTCAATAAATATGGAGATGAGGTAGTAGCACAGTATTTAGAAGAAAATAAAACGATTAACACAAGAATTGGTTCTCCATTAAATAAAATTGACACTGATAAAGCTGTACCTGAAAATGCAGCTCAGAAAGTTACTGGTAGAATTGCCTTGTTGAAATGTGCTGACCAAGATAAATTCTATAATGAAGTACTAGATTTATACAGAACAGCTATCGAAATAAAGCTTGAATCGGGAGATTATGACTTAGAAGTGCAAGTAGTCGATTTACAAGCGAATACAATTGACAAAAAAGTACTAGTTCAAGGGAAAGGAGGTAAATCACCATTCAGCACATCAACTTTTGTAGAAAGATGTGATGTACGGGAAATCAAAAAGCCTTATGCCGTAGATGAGCTTGAGAAAATAATCAAAAGAGAACTAGGTGATAATAATCCAGAAAGTTATGCAGAAACGTTAGCAGCTGTTTGCAAAACAAAACTACTTCAAATCAAAGACCAACGGGTAAAGGACATTCAGGAACAGTATAGAGAAAGAAGAGAAAGACTACCCAATAGAAAGGACATTAAAAAAATAGAAGATTCAGTGATTAAAGCTTCAGCGATTCAAGATGCTTTAAATGTACTGAATACCGAAGAGCAAAAGGATATTGATACTGAAACTAATAACATCCAAAAGCAAATCAATTACTTTACGGATAATATTTTCATGTTTTTTAAAATAGGAATGGTTATCCAACTTCCTGATATTGAATCAGCTCCATACCAAGGAAATACACTTGGTATTTTTACTGGCTTTCAAATCAACGAAAAGAAAGATAATCCGTTTACACCTGGTAACATCAAATTAAAGTTTGCGATTGCTTCAGGGAAAAGAAGTAGGACATACAATCTTTCTGGAGAAGGATTAAAATGGGTCAATGGGATAAAATCAATTTCAAGAAGTCCTTCATTCGTCAACATCAACAATTCGTTTGAAAAATGGAAAGAAGCATCCAAACAGAATTACTCGGAAAGGACTACACGCTATATTTTGACAGGGAACTTATTGCAAGCTTTTGGTAGTCCGTTGATTGCTGAGTACAAATTAAAGTTGATTGAATACACGACCATTACTGGCGAAATAAGGAAAGGTATTTTGATGCCTGAGTACTATGATGCTGGCAAAAATAGTAATGGTAGTTCAGAAAGTTCGGTAGCTATTCCAATCGGAAATTCCTTGAAGGTAATTAGAGGTGTTTACAGAAATACCATTTTAACGACCAGTATTGGCATGACCATTCAAAAGATGTCGGATTACTATTTGTTCCTTTTGCCTATCAAAAGTAAAATGAGTGAAATCTATTTAGATGCTTCGCTGAGGAATCTTGTCATAGACAAAGAATTTATCAAGCAAGGTAGTGCATTTAAGGCAAAGGTTGTTGATAGCAATCTTCCTAAATTCTTAGAAATTCTTCAAAATAATTATAGCCTATCCTTGGTAGTAACCGAGCGAAATTTAAAAATGACTGGGTATGAATTTGATGATAGCAGTTCAACCGAAAGCAACGATTCTAAAAAGCCATTGCCAAGGAAAACCTCTTTTAGAAATGAATTATTATCGTATAAATTGAAACTAAATCAACTATAAAATCATCAATTGTAATTAGCCCTTCATTTCACTTTGAAGGGCTTTTTGTTTTTTATGGGTAGTAAAGTTGAATACAGTCTAATTGAGTTCAGTCAAATAGATAATAAAATTTAGCCTATAAAAAATTCTCTAAAATTTGAAAATGGATACTTCTTTCGAGCGAAATAAAAGCCAAGATGAATGGCTAACACCACCTTATGTTATTGAAGCTTTGGGCAGTTTTGACCTGGATCCATGTAGCCCTATTAAACGACCTTGGGATACGGCTAAAAACCATTTTACGAAAAAACAAGATGGTTTGTCTCAAGTTTGGAAAGGACGAGTTTGGTGTAATCCTCCTTATGGAACAGAAACTTCAAAATGGCTAGGAAAGTGTTCCAAACATAAAAATGCCATAGCATTAACATTTGCCAGGACTGAGACAAAAATGTTTTTTGAGCAGGTATGGAGTAAAGCGGATGCGGTATTCTTTATCAAAGGAAGGCTACGTTTTTATACTTTAAAGGGAATCGAAGGCGATAGTGCTGGTTCACCATCTGTTTTAATTGCTTATGGTAAACGAAATGCAAAGATTCTTCAAAATTGCGATTTACAAGGGAAATTTATTCAATTAAAATAGCCAATAATGATTTCACAAAGTAATTACATTCAACAATCATCAAATATCCCGTTCAACGCTTTACCACCAGTTTTAAAGGATTTTGATAAGGTCTATCGTTCAAACTTCAAAGAAGCCAACGACGACCCATCCCTTACATTTGTCATTTCGCTTTACTACCAAAAGCTAAATGAGTATGTAGCTAAAACTCAGGTTCAAGCACCAAAGGCTGAAAATTCGGCAGCAAAACAGAAATACAAATACCGTCTTAGATTGCAGTTGCAAGAAGAGGCAAGAATGGCATTAAAATAAATCCCAATCAATGAAAGCAAACATAGAATTTATTAAAAAATTTGATACCACAACGTTGGCAAAACTTGATAAGGTATCTCAAGAGAATTATCAACTTCTTAAAGAAGATACTGAAAACTTTACCGACTTTTCAATTTTTGATGTTGCGCCAGATGCAGCAGCCACTTTGGAATCATGGGTTAAAACAGTAAAGGCAACAATCAAAGAGGTAGAAAAACCTGTTGCTGTTTCGCCAAAATCAAAAGCTTCAAGACCATCAGTTCAAAAAGCTCAAAAACCTGCAAAGCAAGAAACTAAATCCGATGAATCAAAACCTACAGAAGTCATCAAGACAAAAGCACCAAAGCAATCTCAATCAGAAAAGAATGAAATCTTAAAGGAGCAGCTTCGTGAAGAGAACAAAGAGCTTATTTCCAAACTAAGAATAAACTCAAAATTCAAGAATAAGCTATCAAAAGAATTGTCAAAATTCCTTCAAGTAAATCAGATGGGGTTAGGAGCTAAATCAGATGATGATGAACTTACTAAGCTAAAAGGTCAAAATAAATTCTACAAAAATCTTTTGGCAGGAGATAAAGCAGATTTTAAGGCAATTGCTAAACGTGTAGGTTATAGTTATACCATATCAAAGCCAAGAGCAAAAAAAGGTTTGTCTGGTGTTAAGAAAACAAAGTCTTTTAAAGATAAAATTGTTGATTTTTTCAGCTTCTAAAAACTATGGAAAGCATCGCTTTTGAACCTGATTTATTTAAAACCATTACTTTCTTACAAGGTAGAATTGTTTCTCAACAAGCTACCTTGTTTGAGTATTTGATGGCTGTTACACTATTGACCGAACACAAATATGTTACCTCAGAAGCTTTGTCTATAGAAGTATCCACACGAGGTGAACTTGGAGCAATAAACCACTATTTGAATATCGCAATTTTAAAAACAAAACTTAACAACAATCAGAACTAATGGGCAGCATCCTTAACATTTTCAATATCCGTGCAACTTACAATAAGTGGAAATCAAAGCAATTGGTGTATAGTGGGCCAAAATGCCAAATCGTCATTGAAAACTTAGAAATTAAAGGAATAACCTACAATCAGCAAGACCCTCCAAGTCCTGATGAAATCAAAAATATTTTGAATCGGGCTGTTCGTGAAATGACTACTCAGGTTACTGCTGAGTTTGGATTTTAAATTTATAAAATAACGTAAAAACTATTGTTGTTTAATGAAATAGCCCGTGGGAAAATCCCTCGGGCTATTTTAATTTATAGTTCTACACCTATTATTGTAAAACTAGTGAACTTTTCAGGAAACGCAAAAAAATGAGTGATTTTTTTGTGATTTTTTACTGGTTCATTGGCAAATATTTTTTCGTTTTTGATTATAAATCAGGTATTTATACGCTAAAGAATCTGATTTATTAAGAATATTTTTGTTTATTAATATGAAAATTTTCTTATGAAAGTGTCTTTATGTAAGTGACAGATTATATGTTTTCATTTGAGTAGAAAAGACATTAAAAAATTTCAAATCCCTCTTGATTCGTATTTTGTATAGTTATATGGCGGTAATATTTAAAGAAATGAGTGGTATGAAATAAAAAAACTAAATCAAATGAAAATGTTAAAACAAATTACTATTTCAATTATTGCCTTTTCCTTGGCACTTGGATTTTTTACTTGGTAGGAACAAACGAGCTCAGAAAGTAATATAAAGACCAATACTATTGGAGCAGAAGGCATTATAGTGACAATTGAAGATGTTGACTATCAAAAAATGGAATTGGACAACAGTTGGAATAATGTAACTAAAGATTTAGTCGTAGTGGAACTTGGGACATTGGTAGATTCTACCAATAAATTTCAAAAGCAATTGCCCCCAGTAATGTTTAACGAGTAGAAGGCGTTGCTTCCATTAACTAGAAGGGACTTGATATAATAAATATGGCTTATGTATTAATCATTAGAAATATTGCAATTTTCAACTTCGATTATCAGCTTACGGAGCTCTAATTCACAAACAACCCTAAACCTTTTTCGTTAGCCGTTATTTATAAGAGCGCTCCAATCTTCACAGACGCATGAAAATAGTTTAAATTTCTTAATAAGTAATATAATAAATAAACAACTCTTCATTTTATGATATATAGCTTAGACAAATCAAAAGTTATCGACATTTCAGGGCAATACAAGTACAATAAGAGTACAATCCAAAATGTAAATAGTAACCAAGAAAAAGCCAAAAGTAAAATTTCCGAATATAAACTAGGAGGAATTTTTGATGGACATAATTATGAAGATTTATTTTCATTTTCTGGTTCAATAAAAATCACGAGTTTAAATTCTCTAAACTATCCAAGTTCGGAATTTATTAAACAAAAAGTCGGTAGATATTTTCTAAAAAAATGCAAGTTTGGCGAGGAATACTATTTGAGAGGGCCTCGATATGTAATAGCCTTAGACCCACACTATTCAGTTATTCAAAAATTAGATATTCTTATTGAGGACATAAATGATTCGCTTGAATTTTTGAAAAAGTACAATGTAAATACCAACCAATTTTATAGTATTTCGGTTGTTTTGGATTATTTAAAGAACTCGTTAGTAACTCTTTTCAACTCATTAATCCACCAAGAAAAATTAGGTAATTATAATTTAAGTAACAAAAACTATCAATTAACACGTAGTAAACTACTGGAGGCATTACAACTTTCAGTATTTGCATTCTATCTTTCATTGTGCGATAAACTTAATCAAAAAATTTTAATAGAATTAGTTTCAAGCATTACCCCTAATTTATTGGAATCGGTTTCAAATAAAATAAAATCTGATTTTGAAAGTTTTGTTTTTTCTTCAAAATCTTTGACAAGACCAGAAGCAAGTCACCCATTAATATTATTTAGCTATGCTATTAATATTTGTAGTAAATATGGAAAAATTGATTTTGTTTTTGGGTTACCATCAGGTTCTACAGAAATAAGTTGTTTGATAAATCAGGTAAGCAAAAACTTCTTTAATAATCCAGAAATTAGACTACTCTTAATTCCTGTGTCAATTCATTCTATCAAGGACATTGGGGAAGTTCAGGAAAAAAGTAAACAGCATATTAACCTTAACCGTATTTTCCCGACTTTTATTTGTGCAAAATCAAAATGTATTGGACTTGTAGTAGATGATAATTCTGCATCTGGTAGGACTATCGAAAAAATGTCGACTTTAGTTAAAAATCATTTTATAGGGTTAAAAGTCATTTGCACCGTTGTAGAAGCTGATTTAAGGCGAATAGCAATGAATTTAAAATTAAACGATGAAAAAAAACCAATAAGCCACCCTTCTCTTTTTAAATATTCGACTGGCATTCTTCCAATCTCCCAAATTATTAGCCCAAAATTTGATTTAAAGGAGTTGCAAGAAAGAAGATTACTATACCAATATTATAAAAATAAAACATCTCAAACTTTAGCAGAAAAAATTGTCTTAGAAGTTATTGCGGATTCAATTGAAAATAGAATTGAAGATACTTATTTTTCCTATGATGATTCAAATTCAATAAAACTTTTTAAACACACATTCCTCTCTAATTTTTACAGTGTTGATTTTTTTTATAGAGGAAGAAAATATTCTTCTGTAGAACAAGCGTATTTGAGGTTAAAATTTAATGACAAAGTACTGAATGAATTAAGTAACTCACAAAAAGCGGACTTAAATGAAATACTTAAAATAAAAGGAATTGGAGACATAAAAAAGGATTTTGTAACCGCATTTTATGACTTTAATTTACCTGCTGGAGTGCTAAAACGGTGGTCGAATAAACTTAAAGAATGGGGTATTGGTGATATAGACTGGGATAGTAAAAGACTCTATATTATGACAGAGTTATTGATATTAAAATTCTCAAACCCGATTTTACTAGCTAAATTATTAGAAACTAAAGACAAATATTTGATAGAAGGAAATGAATGGAATGACACATTTTGGGGAGTTTGTAATAATAGAGGTAGAAATTATTTAGGTAGAATATTAATGAATATTCGAGAGCGAATTTTAAATGGTCAGTTATTAAACAACAGCTAACAAGGGTATTGTAAAAAGTTTGGATAGGGTTTGGTAGAATCATCAGCAACTAAAGCCCAATTTCAGTCCAAGCAGGACAACCAACTTTGAAAATCAAATCTTAACATCAACAGAACGCTTTTAAATCAATATCCTTACTGGTCATACGGAATACTCATGACAAACCTTCTGAGATACTTGTTCGTTACCTGTCATGCTAATGCGTCACATATCTTTGAATTGCGAGAAATGGCAAAACAATTAGAAATAGAAATAAAAAATGTAATAGATAATGCCAAAGAAGAAATTGAAAAAATGATTATAGGTTAAGTCAACCGTTTTGTTATTGAAACGACTTAGAGCTAAACTTACCAAATTATATCTCATTTTCTAAACTATTACTTCTAAAGCATTCAAGCCCTTCAATTGATGGGCTTTTCTATTTTATGGTATTTGAATCAATGCAATTACGAATACTTTTTTTATTTAAAAGTGCAATTATTTAACATTTGAACAATATTTTTATTTATATCGTTAGCTATTACAATTAAAAATGAATAATATTTGTATTCAAAATGATAAAAAGTAATGAACGATAAAGCTATTGTCCACATGGATTTGGATAGTTTTTTTGTAGGCGTTGAACAATTAAGAGATTCACAATTAGTTGGGAAACCAGTAATTATTGGTGGGCAGTCTGACCGTGGTGTTGTTTCTGCTTGTTCTTATGAGGCTCGTAAGTTTGGCGTTCGCTCTGCAATGCCGATGAAATTAGCACGCCAGCTTTGTCCAGATGCTATCGTTCTTCGTGGTGATTATGATGCTTATTCATCTTATTCAAAAATGGTGACTGACATCATTACTGAAAATGCTCCTGTTGTTGAAAAAGCCAGTATAGATGAGTTTTACTTAGATATGACTGGGATGGAGCGTTTTTTTGGTACGTGGAAATTTGCTACTGAATTACGCCAAAAAGTTATTAAAGAAACGGGACTCAGTATTTCAATGGGGCTATCAATCAACAAGACAGTATCGAAAGTAGCAACTAATGAAATAAAACCTGCTGGTCAACTATTTATAGAGACAGGTAACGAACGTAATTTTTTAGCTCCTTTAACAGTCTCAAAAATTCCTCTAATTGGCAATGTTACTTCACAAACTCTTAGAAATATGGGGGTTACTCATGTAGGAACATTGAGCCAAATGCCTCTCAAATTGCTTGAAAAAACCTTTGGCAAAATTGGTAAAACGCTTTGGGAGCGAGCCAATGGAATAGATTTTAGCCCAGTTATTCCCTTCCATGAACAAAAGGGGATGAGTAAGGAAATGACTTTTCAACAAGATACTACTGATGTTAATCTGCTGAACAATCTTTTTATTAGTATGACCGAACAGCTTTGTTATGACCTTCGCAAAAGTGGTCATTGTACAGGTTGTATTTCTGTGAAAGTTCGATACTCCAATTTTGATACACATACTAAACAACTCAATATTCCCATCACCTCTGCCGACCATGTTTTAATCAAAGCCTCACTCGACCTTTTTCAAAAACTCTACGACCGACGATTGTTAATACGCCTAATTGGAATTCGATTCACGAAACTAGTTAGGGCCTTAGAACAACTTAATTTATTTGATAATAGCACCAAAGTCGTCCCATTATATGATGCGATGGATAGAATTAGAGATAAATACGGTAGTGATGCTATTGGCAGAGCCGTGAGGATAGATAAAAAGAATAAGAGGATTTCATAATGTACTTAAATTGTCATTCATTTTTTAGTTTAAGGTATGGTACAATTTCAATCGAGTTATTGATTGAAACTGCTATTGCCTTGAATGTCAAAACGCTGGCTTTAACTGACATAAATACGACGAGTGGTGCATTTGACTTTGTGAAACTTTGCCAAAAAAATGACATAAAACCTGTTGTGGGAGTTGAATTTCGTAATGATGATGAGCTACTCTATGTTTGTATTGCTAAAAATGTAAATGGCTTTTCTGAAATAAATGCTTTTGCTTCTACTTACAAATTAACCGAAAAGCAATTCCCTAGCAAAACGCCTGAATTTGAAAATGTAATTGTAATGTATCCATTAAGTAGAAAGTCCGAAGTGAGTGCTAATAACTTGATTGGAGTAAGTATCAGTGATGTTTCGCAGCTTTGGAAGTACCAACATGATTTATCAAAATTTGTCCTTTTGCAACCAGTTACCTTTTTGAACAAACAAGGTTTTAATTGCCATCGCTTGCTCCGAGCCATTGATAAAAATTGTCTATTGAGCAAATTACAAAAGACGGCTGAGGCAAAAGAAACAGAGCTGTTTTATAGTCCTGAATTTCTAAAAAGTACTTTAAGTGACTTTCCAACCATCATTCAAAACACAAATGCTATTTTAGAGCAGTGTGATTTTGAGTTTGATTTTCATCCGATAAAAAACCGTCAGGTTTTTACAACAAGCAAAGAAGATGATTTACAACTATTAAAAAAAATAGCTTATGATGGAGTAATTTATAGATATGGGAAACATGATAAATTAGCAAGGGAGCGAGTAGAAAAAGAACTGAAAATAATAGCAGAGTTGAACTTTGGAGCTTACTTCTTAATTACTTGGGACATTATCAAGTATGCAAGAAGTAGAGGTTATTTTCATGTTGGTAGAGGCTCAGGAGCAAACTCAATAGTAGCTTATTGTATTGGAATTACCGATGTTGACCCTATAAGCCTTGATTTATATTTTGAGCGTTTTATTAATCCACATCGAACCAGTCCCCCAGATTTCGATGTAGATTTTTCATGGGATGAACGAGATGAAATCATAGATTATGTATTTAAAAGGTATGGTTCTCAATACGTTTGTCTTCTTGCTACTTATGTAACATTTCGGGAACGTTCTGCTTTTAGAGAATTAGGGAAAGTATTTGGATTACCAAAAAGTGAAATTGATGAATTAGCCAATCCACGTTCCCAAATTGATATTAGTAAATTAGGAGAATGGGGACACTTAATCGTTAAGTATGGAAAATTAATAGAGGACTTTCCAAATTATCTATCCATTCATGCAGGAGGAATACTTATTTCCGAAATCCCTCTTTCATATTATACGGCATTAAACCCTATGCCTAAAGGATTCCCTATTTGTGAGTTTGATATGTATGTAGCTGAAGACATAGGCTTTGCAAAGTTTGACGTACTGAGTCAAAGAGGTTTAGGACACATTAAAGAAGCCGTAGATATTGTTTTCAAAAACCAAAGGATTAATGTTGATATTCATGCCATTCAAGCTTTTAAAGATGACCCAAAGATAAAAGCTCAAGTAAAAGCACATGAAACGATGGGTTGTTTTTACATAGAGTCGCCAGCAATGCGTCAACTAATATGGAAGTTGCGTTGTGAAGACTATATAACATTAGTTGCTGCGAGTTCAATTATTCGACCGGGTGTCGCAAGTTCTGGAATGATGAAAGCCTATATTGAACGCCATCACGACCCATCAAAGGCATTTTATATACATCCCAAAATGAAGGATTTACTACAAGAAACTTACGGAGTAATGGTTTATCAGGAAGATGTTATCAAAGTGGCTCATCATTTTGCAGGATTGACATTAGCTGAATCGGATGTATTACGACGAGCAATGTCAGGGAAATATCGTTCAAGAGCGGAGTTCCAAAAGATAGTTGACAAATTTTTCTTGAATTGTAAAGAGTTTGGATATGATGATGTAGCAAAAGAAGTTTGGAGGCAAATTGAAAGCTTTTCGGGCTACTCATTTAGTAAAGCCCATTCAGCAAGCTATGCGGTTGAAAGTTATCAAAGTCTTTATCTTAAAACCTACTTTCCATTAGAATTTATGGTTGCGGTCATTAATAATTTTGGGGGATTTTATCGAACAGAGTTTTATATCCACGAAGCAAGACGTTGTGGAGCAATCATCGAAGCACCTGACATTAATCAAAGTAATTACCTAACACGCATTGAAGGAAATACGATTTGGTTAGGTTGGGTACATATCAAAAGCCTAGAAAAAAAAGTAATAGAATGGATTTTAAAACAACGAGAACAAAGTCTTTTTACAAGTTTCGATGATTTTTGCAGAAAAGTACCAGCAGGTTTAGAACAAATTACATTGCTGATTCGTGTAGGAAGTTTTCGTAATTTAGGCTACCAGAAGAAGGAGCTACTTTGGGAGGCTCATGCCAAACAGAATACAAAGCGAGTATTTACAATTTCTAATGACTTATTTGAATTGGAGGATGTACATTATGAATTTCCAGTACTAAAAAGTAGCAGAATAGAAGATGCTTATGATGAGTTAGAGATTTTGGGCTTTACTTTACAAAACCCTTTTTCACTACTCTATAATCCTCCAAAAGTTTTTTTTAGAGCGAGTGACCTTTCATTGTTTATAGGCAAACAAGTAGCTATTTTAGGCTACTTAGTTACCCTCAAACCTACACGAACAAAGAAAGGAGAAAGGATGTTTTTTGGTTACTTTACTGATATTTTCGGAGAGTTTTTTGATACGGTACACTTTCCAAAGTCTTGCGAGAAATTTCCCTTCAAAGGCTCAGGAATTTATCATATTAAGGGAAAGGTAATGGAGGAATTTTCTCATTGTTCTATTCAGGTTACATGGATGGAAAAATTACCAATACTTGCAGACCCACGAATGGAATAAATATTATATTTACCATTCAAAATAACAATAAGAAGATGTGTTACCATACATTACTTGAGAGCAAGAAAGAGAAGTTAGAATTAGCCTTTAAGGCTGAATTCTATGAAGGTACACAGTATGAGCCAAAAGGTGCAGTTAATGGTTTTGAACATGAAAGAGTACCAATTATTATGAATGATAATCCTGAGCAAATTGCTTTAGTTAGATGGGGATTAATTCCAACATGGGCTACAATGGAGCAAGCAAAGGAAATTCAAAATAAAACACTCAATGCAAGAGCAGAAACAATAATAGAAAAGCCAGCATTTCGTGATTCCCAAAGTAGAAGATGTCTTGTTTTAGTAGATGGATTTTATGAGTGGCAGCATCAAAACAAGAGTAAAGTGAAGCATCTAATCAAACTAAAAGAAGAAGAGAATTTTGCTTTAGGAGGAATTTGGAGTTATTGGAAAAATCCATTGAAAGCAAATAGCTATGTTCGGTCATTTGCCATATTAACCGTTGAAGCGAACCCAATGATGGCTTTGATACATAATACCAAAAAGCGAATGCCATTAATTATTGCAAAAAATGACGCAAATGAATGGCTAAATCCAGAAGCTAAAGATTTAAGTCATTTAATTAAGCCTTTTGATGAAAAGTTAATGGAGGCAAAGGTTGTATTTTAGAAAAAGGAGGTTAGACTCAAGCTAACCTCCTTTTCAATTAATTGCTATTTATCAGTTTTAATAGTATAACCCTTCCCTAAAACTGAAGTTTTGTAATTAACATAAGTAAAAAGAATCAAAGGTATAAAAAACCTTTTGGTTTCATACTTCGGTTGCAATATACCATCCACTTGGTTTTGTTTACAAGTCTGCAAATACACTCTCTCTCTTCTTGTTTCTTCTGATTTTCCACCAAATGGTATAAAAAGAAACCAAACTTTACTGTAAGTTTTGTCAGATTCTACGTTTTTACCTACAATGATGTCCTCTTTTTTGAGATTCTGGATATTGGCAGCTTGGTCGATGGTATTAACTCCCTGACCTACTCTGTTGTGATTCACTGAAGAACATGAAGTAAAAAAGTAAGTAGAAACTAATGTAATGGTAATTAATGTAGCTTTTCTCATTGTGTATTTTTTCTTTAAAATTAATATATCTATTTGAATAAAATTAAGTGAGGTTTGAAATAATTGATGAAATATTGGATGTCTTTAAGCTCTCTAGCTCCTGAGCTTCTAAAAAGGCAGTGAATTTTTTTGATTTATTAATCTCAATAACAACTCTTCTTTCATCAGCTTTACCATACCTAGCTAAATATCTTAAATTCTTAATGCCTAAAAGTACCATGACACCATCAGTACTCCAGCCTCTATCATTCAACAACCAATCGACTAAGGTTTTTCTTCCTGCTTTAACTGAGAGCTTTTCAGTTAGTTCTTCTGTAAAGTTTAGTTCTTCGGCAATCAGTTTGAGATAGCTATTCATTTTAGCATTTGATTTAATTGGTAAATTCTCCCAGCCTTCATATTTATTTAGAATTTGTTCAACTTCTTCAAAATAAGGAACCTTAGCAACAACTTTGGTTTTAATCCTACTTTTGAAAATCCACATTTTACCATCAATACCCATCTTAAAATGTTTCTTTTCAATTTCTTTATTGCGAGCAGTTTTTACAATTTCTACTAAATCAGCAAAGTGAAATCCTGTTCTACAAAATATTACAAATAAATCTGCTACTTCTTGTTTAGCTTTCGTCCTAAATTTGTGATTTTTCAATTTAAGAAATTCTTCATTATTCAAGAAAATGAAATCTTCTGGTTCAGGTTCTATAAATGTAATATCTTCAATTGGGTTGATTTGGCAGCCATCTTCATTTTTTACACCCCAATTGGCAATTTGTTTAACTACTTGGCATCTTTTGTATATAGTTGTTGGGGCAAAACTTAATTCTGAATCCATCCAATTTTTAAATTTCCTAAGCATTGCAGGTGTAAATTCTGAAACTTTTAAAGTGGTTTTTTTCTGATAAATAAAAAATTTCAAAAGGCTATCTCTTACATTTTTATATTTCCTTAATGAGCCAACACTCAATTTCCTATCTTGAGTTTCAGGATTAGAGATAGATTCGAGCCAAATATCTGCGATTTCTATAAATGATTTTTCTGGTTCTTCTTCTTTTTCAGGTTCACCAATTGCGAGAATACACCGTTTTAATTTTTTTACATCAATATTCTCTTCCTTTCTTAGTAATAAATTAAAAGCAAAATAAATGTCAGATTCAATTTTACTCAATTGTTCATTTTTGAATCGTGCTAGTGGGTCATCATTCGTGACTCGTTTTGATTTTAAATCCCAATGTTCACTGTTGATTTTGATGTTTGTCGAACCTACTTCAATCCTTTCAGCATTGTAACTGATTTTAGTGTAGATTTTTGAAAAATTGGAATCCTTGCATTTGTGACGCATAAATAGAATTTCCATACGATGTCCTAAGATTTTTTTTTGAGCATGTAGTGTTATTAATTATAGAGTTATTACTGCTCTTAATAAACCACTAGCCTACAATGTTGAAAGGTAATTAAAGTGCCACCAATAAAAATTTTACTGCCACCCAAAGTGCCACCAAAACAATTATTGTCTAATTGAGTATTTTCTTAAATTTAGAAGGGGATTACAATAATGGACTCTAAATAGTACATCAAACAAAAAATCCTACCAATTTTATTGGTAGGATTCTGTTCCTTACTAAGATTTAGGTAGGATTGTAGAGAGTGAGGGATTCGAACCCCCGGACCTGTTACAGTCAACAGTTTTCAAGACTGCCGCAATCGACCACTCTGCCAACTCTCTTCGTTTTTGATGATGCAAAATTAGTACTTTCTTTCTTTTTGTGCAACTTTTACGCAAAAAAAATATCAAAAAATATTCAATCAAATGTAACTTCTGCTGATTATTAAGGAGTTAAATGCAAAAAAAACTTGTCGCTTTTTTTTGCGTATATGTATTTATAAGGTGCTTAATGGCTTCTTAGGCTTGTTCTGACTAAATTATGCTCTCAATGAAGCCTAGAGAGTTGAAAGGAAAAATGAAAAATCTACTATTATTAAGTGTTGCTATCATCAACGTAGCTTGTAATGACTATGCAGCAGAAGAAACTGTGCATAAGTTTGAAATTATGAAAACCGAAGAAGAATGGAAAAAGCAGTTAACTTCAGAGCAATATCAAATTACTAGAAAGAAAGGGACAGAAAGAGCTTTTTCAGGAAAGTATGTTGATAATCATCAAAGAGGCGTTTATCATTGCGTTTGTTGTAACAATGAACTGTTTAGTTCAAACACAAAATTTGAATCTGGAACTGGTTGGCCATCCTTTTGGAGTCCATTGAGTGACAGTAATGTTTTAGTTACATTAGATAAAAGCGAAGGAATGACAAGAGATGAAGTATTGTGCAAAAAATGTGGAGCGCATCTTGGTCACGTTTTTGATGATGGCCCAGAACCTACTGGTAAACGCTATTGCATTAACGCTACTTCTTTAGTTTTTGTAAAGAAATAATCAAAAAAATATTATCAATTTGATTCATAAGTTAAAATATTAAAAACTGACTTATGAATCAATTTTTAATATTAAAGCTTTCAATTTTCTATCCTGTTTCACTCCTTAATCTAAAACTTTTGTCGTAAATTGTCGCCTATTTTAGTTTGATAAATAAGTACACGATGAACAAGATAAAACAACTCATTCAAAATCTTAGTGTTATTATTCAAACAGCGCTGTTGAATTCTCTGCATTTGCTTTGGCTTCTAATAGATAAATTGTTGGTGATAATATTAGGGGAAGAAAAAGTACAAATACTTTACAAACGCCTCGATAGTATAAAGGCTTATTTTTCGGATTCAAAACAAAAAATTAGCCAAAGTTTCGATAAAGAATCTGCTTATTATAAACCAGTACAAACACTTTGGAAATCATTTGCATGGACGGTCTTCGCTGGAGTTTTCTATGTTTTTTGTATTCAAACTAATTTTTTGTGGTTAACGGGCGAAATGCCTTCGGTAGGTGAGTTACAAAATCCCAAGCTTTCTCAATCATCAGAGATTTATTCAGAGGATGGCGTTTTAATGGGAAAGTTTTTTCAAGAAAATCGTACACCTATTAAAAACTATAAAGACCTTTCTCCTTTTTTAGTAAAAGCATTAGTAGCTACAGAAGATGCTCGTTTTTATCAACATTCAGGAATTGACTTTAGGGCTATTTTTGGCGTAGTAGCTGGAATTGTTACTGGAGGAAGCGAACGTGGTGGTGGAAGTACGATTACGCAACAATTAGCAAAAAACCTTTTTAAAACTCGTAAAAAAGAAGGAGTAGCCAAAAAAGGAGTTTTTGGTTATGTACCAGTTTTAGGCAAATTCGTCATTAAAACGAAAGAGTGGTTAACTGCCATCAAACTTGAAAGATATTATACCAAAGAAGAAATTATTTTATGGTACTTGAACACCGTTGATTTTGGAAGTAATTCTTATGGCATAAAAGTAGCGGCTAAAACATATTTTAATACTTCGCCTGATAGCTTAAATGTGCAAGAAGCTGCGGTATTGGTCGGAATGCAAAAAGCAACCAATACTTATAATCCGAGAAGAAATTACGATAAGTCTTTGAAAAGAAGAAATACCGTAATGTCGCAAATGGTGAAGTATGGTTATTTGACAAGAGTTCATTATGACTCTCTTTCAAAACTACCAATTAAATTAAAAGTCAATGAGGAATCCCCATACGATGGTTCAAGTAATTACTTCAAAACTGCCGTAGCCAAAGCATTGAAGGAATGGGCCGATACGAGCGATGTTGATTTGGATTTGTATAGAGACGGCCTGAAAATTATTACTACTGTCGATTCGAGAATGCAAATCTATGCAGAATCGTCTGTTCAGGAAGGAATGAGAGCTTTGCAAAAGACTTTTGATAATCATTGGTCTGGAAAAAATCCTTGGTCGGACGAAAAAGGAAATGAAATTCCTGGATTCATCGATACTGTTGCCAAAAGAACTAGCTATTATAAATCGTTGGCAGTAAAGTATAAAAACAACTCAGATTCTATTTGGCATTACATGAAAAATGTAAAACGTAAAATGTGGGTTTATTCAAGAAATGGCTCTGGAGAAGAACAAATGACGATGAGTGCCTACGATTCGATTGTTTATTACAAGCGTTTTTTACAAGCTGGAATGATAAGTATGGATCCATTCACTGGTCATATTAAGGCTTGGGTTGGTGGTTTAGATTTTCAATATTTTAAATACGACCATGTTAATCAAGGGCGTCGTCAACCTGGTTCTACTTTCAAACCATTTGTCTATACTACTGCGATTGATGGACCGAAAGATATGTCGCCGTGTACACAAATTAAAGATGAACCTTTTGAAATTGAAGTAGAAGAAAAAGGCGAGAAAAAAATCTGGAGACCACACAATGCCGACGGGCGATTTACTTATACTTCGATGTCGCTACGACGAGCAATGGCTCGTTCTATCAACTCTTGTGCAGCTTGGCTAACGAATGAAGTTGGACCCGATTCAGTGGTTTATTATGCTCATAAAATGGGTATTAAAAGTCCATTGGCGGCTGTTCCATCCATTGGTTTAGGGTCAAATGATGTTACTTTATTTGAAATGGTGGGTTCTTATGGTTGTTTCTTGAATGAAGGAATTTATACACAACCAATGTTGGTCGTTGAAATTCAAGACAGAAACGGAAATACCATTCATACTTTTGAACCAGAACGCCATCAAGCTATCAGAAAAGAATCTGCTCAGTTGATGCGATATATGCTGGAAGGTGGTTTAGAAGAACAAGGAGGTACTTCACAAAACCTTTGGTCGTTCAAGGATTTATTTGATGGGAAAGACCGCTACAAATCACGTTTTGCTGGCAAAACTGGAACTACTTCTAATCATTCGGACGGTTGGTATATGGGCTTAACCAGTAATTTGGTAACGGGTACTTGGGTAGGGGGCGACGACCGTTCTATTCACTTTAGGAGTGGTGCTTATGGCGAAGGTTCTAAAACGGCATTGCCACTCTTTGGGCGATATATGTCTAAAGTGATTAAAGACCCAAGTCTTGAAGCCTATCATCCTGTACCTTTTGAAAAACTAGATCCAAAGCGAATCACCAAGCCTTTCAATTGTACGGTGAGATTTGCGGCTGTAAATGATTCAACCAATTCGGACAGTAATTATGTTAGGTCTGATTCACTTGCACCAGTAAGGTCACCTAATGAAGCAAGACCTGATTCATCGGGTAGAGGAAATTAATTCATCGGAAAAATAGCAAGAGCATCTAAAAATATTTGGATGCTCTTTTAAATAAATTATAAAGTTATGACTAAAGAAAGCATCTCGGAATACTTCAAGGAATTGCAAAATCAGATTTGTGTAGCCTTAGAAATTGCCGATGGAAAAGCAACTTTTCATGAGGATAATTGGCAACGTGAAGGCGGTGGCGGAGGAAGAAGTAGAGTTATCCAAAACGGAAATGTTATCGAAAAAGGTGGAGTAATGTTTTCTGCTGTTTGGGGAGATTTACATGAAAAAATGTTAGCCTCAATGGGCTTGACTGAAAAGGTTGATTTTTTTGCAACAGGCGTATCTATCGTTTTGCATCCAAACAGTCCGAAAGTACCCATTATTCACATGAACGTAAGGTATTTCGAGATGTCTAACGGAACGTATTGGTTTGGTGGCGGAATAGATTTGACACCACATTATGTTGTGGATGAGGATGCCATTTGGTTCCATCAATACTTAAAAACTGTTTGTGACCAACACGATGAAAGTTATTATCCTAAATTTAAAAATTGGGCGGATGATTACTTTTTTAATACACATAGAAATGAAACTCGTGGGGTTGGAGGAATATTTTTTGATTATCAAAAGCCTAATGAATCTCGTAACAAACAAGATTTATTTGCCTTTGTAAAAGCTATTGGAGAATCTTTTGCACCGATTTACACACATTTCATGCAAAAAAATAAAGATTTACCTTTTACAGAAAATGAAAAAACATTCCAAATGTTACGTCGTGGACGTTACGTTGAATTTAATTTAGTGCATGACAGAGGTACGAAGTTTGGACTTGAAACTAATGGACGAACAGAATCAATCTTGATGTCGATGCCGCCAATGGCACAATGGGTTTATGATTATAAAACGGAAAAGGATTCGGAAGAAGAGAAAACCTTGAGTCTTTTAAAGAAGGGAATCAATTGGGTTTAGAGGCAACTCTAAACCTTTTTTATTAATCACGAATTTTTTCCTCAAGCAATTTAATCTGAATTTGTAATGATTTTATTTCAGATACTTTACTTTCAAGTAATTGTTTGAGCAATTGTAATTGAATCTCTAAACCTTCTATTTGTTGATGAAGTAATTTGTTATGAAACTCTAATTGTTTGGAAGGATTACTGAAATCGGTAGTTTTTTCGTTAGGCGTAATGATTTGAATATGTTGATTTTGTTGCAGTTCTTCTACAGAAATTAGAGCAAAATCCAATTTCTGTAAATTATCTAAATTGATTCCGAAGTAATTACAAATGGCATCACAAACATCCAAAGAAGGGAAAGTATGCCCATTTTCATAGTCAGACAAAGCACTTTTACTTACATCCAGTATTTTGCCTAATGCTTCTAATGTCAACTTATTTCTTTTTCTCAGAATTCTGAGATTGGCACTAAACTTACTTTCCATTTAATCTTTGTATTTATTATGGCAATTAAAGTATTGATAGGATGTTTGTAAAATTAATAATTTGCTTAAATGGTTTTTGTTATTTCAAAGCCAAAAGGTCTCCGCAACATCTTTCGCAGAGACCTTTTGGTTTAATTATTCAACTAAAGTACATGCTTTGGTAGAAAAATTCAATTGATAGCTCCGAAGATATTACTCAGCATCTGCTGACCATACAATTTTTTTCTTTTTACCAACCACTAAAACAATTCTAGTTGGGCTAGGTAAAAGTATTAATCTTGCACTTGCAATTGGATTTTCTTCTAACTCTACTTCAACGCCAGCGTCAGCACCAACTTCTATACCACCATCGCTAGTTTCTTTGAAAGAACGAGCTAAATATGCTGTTGGTAAAAGTACATCAGACTCTGGGCAATATTCTTTGTGAATTTCTTGAAGAATATTCTCTAAAAAGTCGCCGTATTTATCGTTAAAGTCATCTTCTAAATCGTGAAGGGCTTCTTCTACATCATCATAATCACGATGGTCGTAACCCATTTGGCTAAGAGCGATTCGTTTTTCAAACAAAGAAAGAAGTTCTTTATCAAGTTCCTGAATATTCATTGAATTAAATTTTGTAATTGATATATGGTACAAAATTGCAAAGTCCTGCGTTGAATCTCAAATTTATCGACAAAAATTTATCTTTACAAAATCCTAAATTAAGAAGCTTAATGGAGCTAAATCCCAAGCTTGTTGTGGATTATGTAAAATTTTCCCATTGCTAATTTCTAATGGAGAAGCAATATTATTATGATAAAGTTGCCCAGTTCCTAGTCCTTGAGGCAATGGATTGTTGAATTCTGCGGTAAATTGGGTGATAGCATTCAACCCAACATTCGATTCTAAGGCTGAAGTAAGCCACCAACCAATTTTTAAACGATTGGCATTTTCAATCCATTCTCTACATTGTTGGAAACCGCCAACTAAAGTAGGTTTCAAAATAATGTACTGAGGCATTATTTTTTTTAGCAATTTATATTTTTCTGTATATTCACGAACGCCAATGAGTTCTTCATCCAAAGCAATTGGGATAGGCGTAACCTTACAAAGTTCCGCCATCAAATCCTCATTTCCTTGGCGAATGGGCTGTTCAATTGAATGTAATTGATATTGAGCAAGTCGTTGAAGTTTAGGTAATACTTCATCAATCGAAAAAGCTCCGTTGGCATCTACTCTTAACGTAATTTGTTCGGGCGTGTAGCGTTTTCGGATATATTCTAATAATTCACATTCTTTATCAAAATCAATTGCCCCCACTTTTATTTTGATGGTATGATAACCCGCTTCTAATTTTTGGTCCATTTGGCGAAGCATAAAATCTTTATTTCCCATCCAAACTAAGCCATTGATGTCAATTTGGCGTTCAGCTTTGGCAAAACCATTATTGAAAACCCTTCGTTTTCCACCATTCATTAAATCAAGCATGGCGGTTTCAAAACCGAAGACGACAGATGGAAAAGATTTTTCTAATACTTGTTCAAGAATGATGTTGAGATTCCAAGGATAAACTTCTAATTCTAGGGTATTGAAGTTCTCGCAGATACCTAAAAGCTGTAATTCAAAATCTGGGCGGTCGTCGATACTGAGTCCTTTCAATGGTGCACATTCACCCAAACCGAATACCGTAGGATTGTCAGAGTCAAAAATCTTAATGAAGTAACTATCTTTGTGCGTCAACACACCCCGAGACGTTCCTGCCTCGAATTTAAAATCTAGCGTATATTTTGCAAAGACAGCTTTAAGACTCATTTTCTGGTAAGCCCAATTTTTTTAAAAGAATTTATGCAATAAAATTTGTGCCGAAATAAATAAATTTCAGCAATTATTTTATATTAATCGTCTGATTTTCTGTGTATTAATGGTTCTGGAAAGATCTTCTGTGAGACAAGTACTCCGTTAAAGTATCTTAAAAGGGAGTTGAAATTAGTAAAAAGTCAGAACTCTTTATGAATTTTGCATTGTAAAATTTTTATTTTTTATGAAAACTAAAAATTAAATAATTTTTTGAATTTGATTTTAAAGAAAAAATAAAACGATAATCCCGACAATAGCTAATATTTTGCTAACCGCTCATTTTATTCTTAATGTTAAAAATATGCGTTTTCTTCTTTTACCTTTTTCTTGGCTTTATGGTTTGGTTACCGATTTTAGAAATTACTGCTACGATAATCAGTTTTTTAGCGTGAGTACTTTTGAAAAACCAGTTATCAATATTGGTAATTTAACCGTTGGTGGAACGGGGAAAAGTCCACATGTTGAATACTTAATTCGTTTGTTCAAAAAGGATTTCAACATTTTTACGTTAAGCCGTGGTTATGGTCGAAATACAAAAGGTTTTATTCTTGCCGATGAAAAAGCTACTGCCGAAACGATAGGAGACGAACCTATGCAATTTTATAATAAGTATAAAAATGAAATAAATGTTTCGGTTGGCGAGAAAAGAGTGGAGGCTTTGAATACTATTTTTTCAATTTATCCGAAGACAGATTTAGTTATTTTAGACGATGCTTTTCAACATCGTGCTGTGAAACCATCTTTGAACATACTCTTGATGGATTTTCATCGACCAATTGACAAAGATTTCACTTTCCCTACTGGCAGACTTCGTGAAAGAAGGCATGGTGCTGAAAGAGCAGATATTTTAATCGTCAGTAAATGTCCTGATGATTTGCCAAAAACTGAACAACAAAAAATTGCGAGTAAAATTACGCCATACTTGTCAGCGGAAACGCCTATTTTTTTTACTGGAATTCGTTATGGAGTACCGCAAGCAATGGGTCAAAATACAAACAAAGATTTTGCTGAAACAGTATTGTTAGTTTCGGGCATTGCCAGACCAGCACCTTTTGAAAACTATTGTCAACAACATTTTAATGTAATACAACATTTGATTTATAAAGACCATCATCATTTTACTGATAAAGATTTTAGTTTGATTTTAGATACTTTTGATAAAATTCCTGCAATAAAAAAAAGTATTTTAATGACAGAAAAAGATATGGTGAAATTTCAGATTTTTCTGAAAAGTGAAAAATCGAAAGAAATTCCAATGTTTTACTTGCCTATAGAAGTTTACTTTTTGAATCAAAGCGGACAAGTATTTAATGAATTAGTATTGGGAAAACTATAAATCATCAAAAAGTAAAGCCTAAATTGGTAGATAAAAGACTTTTATATTTTTTTGAGTCATTACAAGCGAAATCCGCTTGACCCTCTTTCGCCTTTTTTATTTAATTTTGTATCGTGAATTTTAAAAGATATATCCTAACATTTTTTGGGCTTCTTATTTCAGAGGTCTTATTGGCTCAGTTCTCTACTTCAGGTTTTGGTACGGGAACACAGTCAACCAATAATTTTCCACAAGGAAAAACAACCGAAAAAGCAAAAAGTCCAACGGGAAGAGCAGGGGTAGATGACTCAACAAAAGTTATTTATGGCCCAACTTCTACCAAGTACTTTTTAGAAGAAGACGTTTTTAATAATCGTAAAAAACTTTATACAATTGATACAACAATTGGCGAAGGACATAATTTTAATTTTGTTCAACGTTACAGAAATATGTATCAAGATTTAGGAAATATTGGTACTGCGATTCGTCCAATTTTCTTTCAAGCTCCCGAACAAATCGGCACGATGCTTGGCTATGATGCTTATTCGTTGTATGCTTTCAAGCCCAATCAAGTACGATACTTCAATACTCGTTCGCCTTTTACTAATTTGGTTTACGTAACTGGCGGAAATACACAAGATTTATTGCAATTTGAATTCAGTCGAAATGTTGATTCTTTGTGGAATTTTAGTGTCAATTTACAAAGAATTGTGACCAACAAACAATTGGTGACGAGTTCTACTTCGACCAATAAAAATGCCTTGGGTCATTGGGATTTTATGCTTCATACCAATTACCAAACCAAAAACAGAAAGTATCAGCTTTTGGCTTATGCCAATTTATCAGACCATAATTCAAACGATGAAGGCGGTGTTTTACCACAAGGTAGAACTTATGATTTGATACTTCAACAAGGTAATAATACTGCTATTTTGAATAATGCGGCTACGAGAGATAAATTTTACAATCTCCATCTTTATCACGAATATGTTGGTTATAAAGCTTTTCAGGTGTATCAAGTACTTGATTATCAAACCAGAAAAGTGCAATTCAGAGATCCAGATTATATTGCGAATTGGACGAATGGTTTTTACCCAATCGCTTACGATACTTTAGGAAAAGGTTCTCGTTATACCACCAATGCCGCAGTAACGGGTAAAATGAAGTTAGATTCACTTTATAACGAAAGTCAGTACAGTATTTTTGAACATAAATCAGGCATCAAAGGCTTTTACAGGGGTTTTAATTATCGTTTGCATTTGCGTCAGCGTTTCTTTGGATTTACCAATCCTTTGTACAATTATAGCATTAGTAGAAACGAAAACTTCTTGGGCGTTTGGTTGAATCAATACTTCAAAGATAGTACAAGGGCTTTTGCTGAATTGGAATATTTATTAACGGGAAGTGATTTCAAATTGAATGTAGAATTTCAAGGTAAATGGTTAACTATTGGCGGAAAAGCCATGTCCACTTCGCCTACTTTGGTACAGCAAGTAACCTTTAATGATGGTTTTCGTTGGGATAAAAATACTACAGCTTTTGTAACCGACCGTGGAATAAGCAACAATATGCAAACTTATCATGCTTATGCTTCGGCAAGTCCTAAGTTTGGGAAATTGACGCTTCGACCAAGTGTAGATATTAATTTAATCAATAGTTATATTTATTATGATACGCTTTCATTCGTAAAACAGGCTACAGAAGATATTGCGATTTTTAGAGCTGGTTTAGGCTTTGAATTTCGAAAAGGTGCATTTTCTACCATTAGTCAACTGTACTTGACGACAACGACTGGCCCAGATTTAATCAGAATTCCAAAGATATTTGCTAATTCACGTTTAGCTTTCGACTTACTCTATAAGAAGAAACTCTTTATCCAAACAGGTTTGGAGCTTCATTATAAATCAAATTATTATGCCGATGCCTACATGCCAGCCATTCAGCAATTTCATTTACAAGATAAACAGATGATAAATGGCTATTTGCAAGCAGATGCTTTTGCTGATATGCGAATCAACAGAGTGCGTTTATTTTTCAAATTTGCCAACGTTGCTCAAGGAATTTTAGGAAATGGTTATTATGCTGCACCAGGGTTTCTGGGAATGGGCAGAACTTTTGGCTTTGGCTTGCAGTGGTTGCTTTTTGACTAATTAGTGAATTGTGAATGAGTGAATTAGTGATTTTAAATCAGTGAGTGAATTGTGAATTAGTGAGTTGTGTTTTTTACTCCTAAATCAATAACTATCAATTTTATAATCACTCACTCATTAAATCGCACATTGAAAAATCACTAAATCACTCATTCACAATTCACAATTTGAAAACATGACCAACGAACAAAAACAATACGCTACCAAAACGATGTTAGGGTTAAAACTCCCAACAGACCCACGATGGGTAAATATCGCTGAAAAAAATATTGAAGAAATCTTAATCGACCACGCTTATTGCGAGCAAAAAGCGGCTTCGTCTTGTATTTCATTAATCATTCAATTTCCTGAAAAAGAAAAACTCAGAGAAGTATTAATGCCTGTGGTTTCGGAAGAATGGGCTCATTTTAGAATGGTGATTAAAGAATTAGATAAACGTGGCTTGGCTTTAGGGAATCCTCGCAAAGATTTGTACGTGCATCAATTGTATGAAGGAATGAAACGTGGCGGTTCTCGTGAAGAACAATTGGGCGAAAGATTATTTATGAATGCCCTCATTGAAGCACGCAGTTGCGAACGTTTCAGGTTACTTTCTTTAGAAATTTCGGATGAAAACCTAAGAGAATTTTATCATGAATTAATGATTTCAGAAGCGGGACATTACGTTAACTTTATTGACCTTGCGAAAGAGTACTTGCCTGAAACTTACGTGAAACAACGCTGGAATGAATGGCTGGAAATGGAAGCGAATATTATGAAAAACTTGGAGTTGAGAGGAGATAGAGTGCATTGATTTTTTGGACTTTAGGATACTGGACTTTAAGACTTGAGGATTTCAAGATAAAAGATTCAAGATACAAGAAGAAAGAGATTTTGAGTTTGAAATTTTTTGGCTTTGTAACTGGAAGATTCCACGATTTAAGAAGTAAGAAAACAAAATTCAAAATCCGACATCCGAAGACCGACATCCGACATCCAAAAGCTCAAATCTCATTGCTTAAAACTAAAAGCTACTATGCAAACTTTCCTCGACCAATCTGCTGAATATATTTTTAAACAACATTCCCTCAATCAGCTTAGTCGGGTTTGTATTGTGATTCCTTCTCGACGTGGGGTTTTGTACTTCAAAGATGCTTTGGCGAAGCTTTCTGATAAACCTTTTTTAGCTCCAGACGTACTGGCAATCGATGATTTTGTGAATACCATGACTGGTGTTCGTCAAATCGACCAAGTAGCTTTGTTGTTTGAATTGTACGATGTTTTCAAGGAAATTGACCCTAACGTTGTCTTTGAAAGATTTATGACTTGGGCAAGTACTTTGCTGAACGATTTTGATAAAATCGACCAATATTTAGTAGATGCCAAAGCTTTGTTTGCCTATATGTCGGAAGCCAAAGCGATTGAACGCTGGCAAATGCAATTGGGAGAATCGCAAAGAGATAGAAACCTTAAAACCGACCGCACCGACCGTTACTTCAAACTTTTCGAGAATATTTTTACGGTTTATCAAAACCTTCGTCAGCGTTTGGCAGACAAAGGTTTGCATTACCGTGGAATGGCTTATCGAGAATTAGCTGAAAATGTCGAAAAATATATTTTAAGCAAAGAGCGTCATACAAAATATTACTTCGTGGGCTTTAATGCCTTGAGTGATGCCGAAGAAAAAATCATTCGTACTTTACTAAAAAGGAAAGATTTTGCCGAAACCCTTTGGGATTCAGACGCTTATTATCTCTATAACAAAGACCAAAAAGCAGGAAACTGGTTGCGTTATTATAAAAATGGCGATGATAAAAAAGGTATTACTCCTCTTTTTAATGAAGAGTGGAAATGGCAGTCGGATGAATTATTAAAGGGGAAAAAGAAGATTCAGATTATTGGAGTAGCCAATGCCAGTGTACAAGCGAAAGTAGCGGGACATATTTTTAAGGATTGGGAAAATACTTCAAAAATAGACGCAACAGTTCCTAAATCGCAAACGGCTATTGTTTTGGGCGATGAGAATTTATTAGTACCTGTGATGAATTCTTTAGATGAATCAGTCAAAGATTTTAACGTCACGATGGGGCTTTCGTTGCGAAATTCTATGCTTTTTACCTTGGTTGATGCTCTTTTTGAATTGCAAAAGAATTTAGTAGAATTCAAAACAGAAGACGGCGGAACGGTAAAAATTCCAAAATTCTCGCATCGCCAAATTGTAAGGGTACTGAATCATCCTTTTTTGAGGAGGTATGAGTTGATAAGGTTTAAAGCGGAACAAGAAAACCCCATCCGCAAAACCCTCCGTGAAATCACTGAAAGAAATCGTGTTTTTCTTAGTTCAAAAGAGCTTTTAGAAATTGCCGAACATGAGCCACTTTTTGAAAGTATTTTTAAACATTGGTATAATAAACCCAAAAATGCAGTCAAATGCTTTTATGAGTTAATCGACTTATTAAGAGAAGTTTATAAAGAAAATCAAGATGCTATTGAGACGGAATACCTCTATCAATTTTACTTGATTTTACAAAGAATGGAAGTGATTCTGGATGAACGTGGCGACACTGTAAGTATTCGCAGTTTCAAAACTTTCTTGTATGAATTGATTAAACAAACCAAAATTCCTTTTGAATCTGAAACGGATGAAAGTTTACAAATCATGGGAATGTTGGAAACCCGTACCCTTGATTTTGAAAAAGTAATCATTTTGTCGGTCAATGAAAAAACACTTCCGCAAGGCAAAAGACAAAATACTTTAATTCCTTTTGATGCCCTCAGCGACCCACAATTTAATTTACCTACCCACAATCACGCTGATGCCGTGATGGCTTATCACTTTTTTAGGCTCATGCAGCGAGCTAAAGAAGTGGTACTTGTGCATGTTTTGCCTTCGGATACTTATGGAGCTGGCGAGAAAAGTCGCTTTATTTTGCAGATTGAACATGAATTGTCTAAGCTAAATCCTAACCTTGACATTACTTATCCGAACGTGAAATTTATTGGTTTGGAAGAAACTGAGGATAAAGAAGAAACACCTTTGTTGATTCAAAAAACAGCCGATATTTTGGCATTTATTGAACAAGAAATTACTGAAAAAGGAATATTTCCTTCTCAGATGAATCAGTTTTTGGATTGTTCGCTCAAGTATTATTTTACACGCATTGCAGGAATCGCACAGGAAGAGGAAGTAGAAGAGAAAATCGGCGTTGACACTTTTGGTAATTGGATTCATAAAACTTTTGAAAATATCGACAAAACCTTTGTAGAAAAAGGCAGTAAAGTAGAAAAAGAAGATTTACAAACGGTACTCGAAAACATTGATACTTATCTAAAAGAAGCCTTTTTACAAACCAATCAAGGCTTGAAGGCAGACGATGGTATGAACTTTATTCTTTATCAAATTGGAGAAACGATTGTCAAGAAATTTATCAATTACCAATTGGAAAATGAGGTTTTCCCGATTGAATTATTGGATGTAGAAAAAACGCTAAAAGTAACGTTCAATGCCCAAGTAAATGATAAAGTATTGCCTGTAAAAATTGCAGGGAGAATAGACCGATTGGATAGAGTTTCGGGCAATAAAATCAGAGTAATTGATTATAAAACGGGAAAAGTGGAAGCCAAAGAACTGAGCATGAAGCCAGAAGATTTGGAAGAAAAACTTTTGGGCGATACTGATAAAGATAAATTCAGACAACTTTGGTTGTATAAATACATGGTATTGAAACAAATGCTTTCAAGCAAAGGCTTGAGTATCAGAGGAACGAAATTACCCGAAATTGATAATGAAGTAAGTGCAGGTATTTATTCATTTAGAAATATTGACGCAGGTTTATTAGAACAAAAAATTGCCTTTAATGAAGGCGAAACAGCGATGGATTTTGTAGCTGATTCCGAAAAGTACTTACAACAATTTGTCAGCGAGTTACTCAATCCTGAAACACCTTTTGAAAAAACCAAAGACCAAGACAAATGCCAATACTGTGATTATAAAAGGATTTGTGGAAGGTAGAAATGAGTGCTGAGTTTTGAATTATGAGTTGTGAATTTGAAATACTCTGCATTTTAGCCATGTAAGATTGCAGTACACAACGAGGTAGGGAAACACTACGCCAAACGAAGAAGACCAGTCAGGGAATCAATGAGTATTAAAACGATACTTCAATGATTGATTTTCATTGGCGTGAGTATTAAAACAATACTTCAATGACTGATTTTCGTTGGCGTGAGTATTAAAATAATACTTCAATGGCTGATTTTTATTGGCGTGAGTATCAAAACGTTACTTCGATGACTGATTTTCATTGGTGTGAGTATCAAAACGATGCTTCGATGACTGATTTTCGTTGGCGTGAGTATTAAAACGATACTTCAATGACTGATTTTCATTGGCGTGAGTATTAAAACGATACTTCAATGACTGATTTTCATTGGTGTGAGTCTCAAAACAATGCTGATTACTGAAAGCTTTAAATCAATGAAATTTCAACTCATGTTTTAGTCCTGAATATTTTCTTAAATCTAAAGCTAAAGCACCGATTTTTAGGGAAACTTCTGCTCGTACAGGAATTTTGTTTTCGTCGTCAGTCACCCACATTTTTACAGCCTCTTCATCAGAAAAGAAATTATTTTTAGGTAGTTGCGGCGTGATTTTGAAAGTACTTATTTTACCAAATTTGGTGTTAATTGTTTCTTTTCCACGATATTTTAAACGCATATTATACACTTCTCCTTCAAAAAAGAATGTAACTGGCACAGATTCACCGATATTCATTTTTGAAAAATCAATCGTTCTGATAAAATAATAGCCACTCACAACATCTTGAATATGCTTTGGAAGTGTGTAGCTTTTCTTTTCTTGATCATCATTCAATTCGAATAATTTTGCTGTGTTATTATTATGATTGAAAATGATTCTTTGCTCTTTTTTATAATTTCCCTCTTGTTTTTTCATGTAGAACTGTTGAGGTAAAATCTGAGAAGCGTCAATGTAGGAAGTCCAAGTATCACGCACTTTACTAATCCAATCGGTTACGCCTACCGTTCTGCCTACAATGCCAACTTTATAACAAGGATGTCCATTAGCATTTTGTAGTTTTTCATCCACATCAACTATTGCTTCAGCAGCATTAACGAAACCGTAATGTACACGATATTCGATGTGTTCGCCAGTGGTAAAACTGTTTTGTTCAACGATTCTTTCTTGAATGCTTGATTTAAAACTCATCGCTGAAACCACGAGTATTGTCAGCAAAAATATTTTTTTCATAAGAGGTTTACTGGTTATACTTTTTTTGCATGAATTTCAAAAACTGCTCGAAATTCCCTTTGAATTGTTTTTGGAAGATACTTTCGAACTCGTTTTGCTTAGAATGATAAGTTTTGAAACCTACAAAATAAGCGTTGTTGGGCAAATCCTTTCGGTTTATTTTGGTTCTGGGTAAATGTTCCAGATTTTTGTAAAGACTATCTTTACTGAGTTCAATTTCCTCAATTAACGCATACTTCAATGAATCCTTGCGTAGCTCAGGAAGTTTTTTGCCCAGAAAGCTTTTATACAAACTGTCTAATTTAAGCGTACCTCTGTTCAAATGTTTGACATATTTATCTCTAAAGATTTTACTTTCTTTAAAGCGATTCATTTGGGTGGAATTTGAGCCATACTTGTGAGCCAAGAATCTTTTCGCCCCATACTCTCCGATGAAATTTGCCAAATTCTCACTGGTCTCATGATTATTTTTTACAAAAATTGTTCCATGTGTCATTTCGTGGATAATCAGGTTAGCTAATTTCCCATCTGAGTAATACAACATGTTCGATAAAATTGGTTCTGGTAACCAGCCTAGTGTTGAATAAGCAATGCCTTCGCCCATATCAGTATCATAGCCTTTGGCTTGCCAAATTTTTTGTTCCTGATATGCTGTCGTTGAATCGAAAAAACCTTTGTAAGTAAAACTTCCAATAAAATAACTGACAAGCGGGAAGTCAAACATGACGGCTTCCATTTCATAGCGTTTTGCTACCGTCAATAAGTGTACCAATGGTTTTCCGTTTTGGTCATAAAGTGTTTGGTAAACGTCAGGATTATCCTGTAAACCCAAAGAATCAATCGCAAAGCGACGTACTTCACCGATAAACAAAATACGTTTTTTCAAAGAATCTGGGACGTTTTTGTCTTTCAAAACTTCTTGAAGCGGACGAGTATTGAAAGCCACATCCAAGCCACCTTTGGCTTGCTGATAAAGGTATTCAACCCAATATCTTTGCCAGAAAAGAAAAGAAAGTAACGCAAAGAAGAGTAACAAGCCAATTTTATATTTCAGAGGAATAGAGCGTAACATCTTTATTGGGTTTTGTATCAGAAAAACAAGAAACGCAAATTATTGAAAATATTTTAGAAACATTAAAATACTTTGCATGATTTGGGCTTTTGCCCTCCACAAAATTGATTGGCTTGTAATAAATACCTTAAAACAGCTAATCATTTTGTAACTTGCACAAAATTTCGGGAAACCAATAAAGATACAAATCAACAATGAAACAAATCATCTTCACTGAAAAAGCACCCGCAGCCATAGGCCCATATTCTCAGGCTGTACTTTCTAACGGAACTTTGTACATTTCAGGGCAAATTGCCTTTGCTTTGGCAGAATCTGGAGCAAGTATTCAGGATGAAACTCGTCAGGTAATGGAAAATTTGAAAGCGATTTTAGAAGCCGCTAACATGACTTTTGAGAACGTGGTAAAAGCGTCAATTTTTGTAAAAGACATGAATAATTTCGCAGCTATCAACGCTGTTTATGGCGAATATTTTTCAGAGAATCCTCCTGCACGTGAAACGGTAGAAGTGGCACGTTTGCCAAAAGATGTGAATGTAGAGATTTCTTGTATTGCAGTAATTTAATTTTCAAAAAATGTCAAATCAAGTAAGAGTACGTTTTGCACCAAGTCCAACCGGAGCTTTGCACATTGGCGGTGTCAGAACAGCATTATATAATTATTTATTAGCCAAAAAGTTGGGGGGTAAAATGTTACTTCGTATTGAAGATACCGACCAAACTCGTTTTGTAGAAGGTGCAGAAGATTATATCATCGAAGCCCTTTCATGGATTGGTATTACGATTGATGAAGGCGTAGGCGTTGGTGGTCCACACGCACCTTATCGCCAATCGGAACGCAAGGCGATGTATATGGATTATGCCATGCAGCTCATCAATTCTGGAAAAGCTTATTACGCATTCGATTCAAGTGAGGAATTAGATGCCATGCGTCAAGCTTTTGAAAGTCAGGGTTCAGCTTTTCAATATAATGCTGCTACTCGTGGTCGTTTGAAAAACTCTTTGACGATTTCAGAAGAAGAAACCCAAGCAAAAATTGCCGCAGGCGAACCTTTCGTGATTCGTTTGAAAGTACCAGCTAAAGAAGAAGTACGTTTCAAAGATATTATCCGTGACTGGGTTCATGTTCATTCATCAACAATGGACGATAAAGTATTGATGAAATCGGACGGAATGCCAACTTATCACTTAGCCAACGTAGTGGACGACCATTTGATGGAAATCTCACACGTAATTCGTGGAGAAGAATGGTTGCCTTCAGCACCTTTACACGTATTATTGTATCGTGCTTTCGGTTGGGAAGACACCATGCCACAGTTTGCCCATTTACCTTTGTTGTTGAAACCAGAAGGAAATGGTAAACTTTCAAAACGTGATGCTGATTCAGGCGGTTTTCCAATTTTTCCTTTAGCATGGAAAAATCCAGACGGTTCTATTGCGAAAGGTTTCAGAGAAGAAGGATATTTGAACGATGCGATGGTGAATTTCTTAGCCTTTTTAGGTTGGAATCCAGGCACAGAGCAAGAATTATTCTCAATGGACGAATTAGTAGAAGCCTTTACTTTAGAGAGAATCAACAAAGCAGGAGCGAAGTTCGATATTAATAAAGCAAAATGGTTCAATCAGCAATATTTGAAATTACGTTCTGATGAAACTTTAGCAACGACATATTTGCCTGATTTTGAATTAGATAAAGCCCTAAAAATCGTACATTTATTCAAAGAAAGAGTAACTTTCCCACAAGAAATTACGAAAGAAGCCGATGCACTTTTTGTAGCACCCACTACTTATGATGAAGCCGTTGTTACTTCAAAATGGAATGACGATGCCAAAAAAGGAATCACCGCTTTCAAAGATGCTTTGCCAACCTTAGATAATTTTGTAGCTGACGAAATCAAGCACGTTTTGAACGATGAGTTACAAAAATTAGGCATTAAAATGGGAAAAGTAATGCAAGCTTTGCGTGTAGCAACCACAGGCGTAGGAGCTGGTCCAGATTTGATGTTATCGATGGAAATTATCGGAAAAGAAGCTGTGATTACTCGTTTGGAAAAAGCTTTGGCGGTTTTGTAAGTGATGAGTTGTGAATTGTGAGTGATGAGTAATTAATATGTTGAATGTACTAATTTTGAACTTCCAAATTTTCAAATTCATAAAATGGCAAAGAAAAAAGAAACTCCTAAAAAAGAACTTCCAAAAGTTCATAATGAACTTGATGGATTCGATATTTCAATCAACTCTTTCGGAGAAATTAATAGAAGTATTGATATTGAAAAAATCAATGAGTTTTTGAATAAACACATGGACGATAAAAAGTTGAGAGGAAGAGAATAATCTTTGCTTTCAGTCAATCAAAAGATGAATATAGATCAAGAATTATTACAAAAGATTGCTCATTTGGCTCGTTTAGAAATGCCAGAATCGGCAGAAAAGGAAATGAAAGAATCGTTAGAATCTGTGTTGAATTGGATGTCGGAATTGGATGAAATTGACACTTCAAATGTGAAGCCACTTACGCACATGAGTTTAGAAATCAATGCTTTGCGTGAAGATAAAGTGATTCCAAATATTAGCCGTGAACAAGGTTTGAAAAACGCTCCAAAGCAAGATGGAGAATATTTCAGAGTTCCGAAAGTGATGGAATGACGGAGTTGTGAATTGAGAGTTGTGAGTGAGGAGTTTTAAATAAGTACTATTAAAAATTTTTAAACTCCTCAACCTATCATACAAAAGCCCAAGTGTTTAGCTTGGGCTTTTGTATGATAAGTATTTTTTCAAAAGTTTTCAGGCATCTTATTTTTGTCAATTTATTGAAAGACAAACTATTAACAGTTTTCAGATAACGGATAACTTGTACGGAAGTACTTAACCAATATAATAAAGTAAAGATTCTTTCATTTCGTTGGCAGAAACCGAAACATCATAAATACAATTCCCGATTCCTTCTAATAAAGAAAATCTAATTTCTTTGCCTTTATTCTTTTTATCTTGGGCTGTTAAAGCGATAATTTCCTCAATTTCTGTCTCTTTAATCGTCGCTTTTCCATAGACTGCAAAGATAAATTCTTCAATTCTTTCCAATGATTTTTGGTCAAGTATTCCTCTTTTGAAAGAAATATAAGCTTCACAAATCATCCCTGCTGCAATGGCTTCACCATGAAGTAAGTGTAATTTTGGTTTACCCAAATAAAACGTTTCAATCGCATGACCAATCGTATGACCAAAATTTAAAATTTTTCTTAACCCTTTTTCTGTTGGGTCGATGGCAACAACTTCTTCTTTAATAGCCACAGAATGAGCAATCAAATCTGCAAAATTTTGTTCTTCAAAATCTATTTTTCTAATCGTTTCCCATTTTGCAGCATCTCTAATTAAGCAATGCTTGATAATTTCAGCAAAACCAGAACGCAATTCATTAAAAGGCAATGTTTTCAAAAAAACAGGGTCGATAAGTACAGCATTTGGGATTTTGAAAACGCCAATATGATTTTTAAATCCGTTAAAATCAATACCCAATTTTCCGCCAACGCTGGCATCTACTTGCGAAAGTAAAGTCGTTGGAATCTGAATAAAATCAATGCCTCGCTTATAAGTGGCTGCACAAAATCCGCCCATATCGCCAATTACTCCTCCACCAATATTAATCACCAAACTGTGTCTATCTAAAGATTGGTTCGTCAAGCCCGCCCAGATTGCTTCACAAGTACTCAAATTTTTGTTAGCTTCACCCGACTTTATTTTTGTTACTTGATGTTTTGGCAACAATGGTTTTACGATTGGGTAGCAATGGCGTTGTGTTTTTTCATCGACAATGACATGAATTTTGGTGTATTGATTTTCAGCCAGAAATGCTGGGAGACTTTCAGAAATATTGGAAATAATGACAGACATTTTGAGATTGATTAACGTTTTGGACTTCCTTTTCATCCATAGCTTTGAATGGGCTACAAAATTAATCAATTATTTTCCATCCAAGCTTACCTTTTTTGCTTTATAAAATGTATTTCACCAAACCTTGGTAGGGTTTTAATAATTCATTTTCTGGCGAAAGCTCTGTGATTAAGTAATCAATTTCATTCAAAGTACATACTCTTAAACGTAAATCAGAGTTTAATTTTTCAGAAATTGTAGTGGCTACCACTTGTCTGGACGATTTAATCATCGCTTTTTTTACTTGCACTACTTCATAATCAGAATCGCTGATGCCTTCTTGGTCGAAACCATTAATTCCTAAAACACAAAAATCGGCTTTAATGTCATTGATTTTACTGACTACTTCACCACCAACACTGATTTTAGAAATATTAGAAATTTTTCCGCCTAAAAATATTACTTCAACATTTGGGTGTTCGGCTAATTCCAAAGAAATTAAAGGACTTACCGTAAAAAAAGTAACATGTAAATTATTAGGAAGCTGATTAGCAATGGCACGCATCGTAGTTCCGCCACTGGTCAGAATCGTCATGCCATCTTTAATCAGTTTAATCATTTTTGTGGCAATTACTTTTTTCTCATCATAAGCATAAGTATCCGCTTGGGTAGCCGAAACATTGTAAGATTTCGAGAGTGCACCACCATGTACTTTTACAATTTTGTTCTCCAGCGCCAATTCGTTCAAATCACGGCGAATAGTATCTTCCGAAACATTCAAAATGAGACTGAGGTCGGATGAAAGTATTTTATTATGAAGATTAATCTGATGGATAATCTCTAATTGCCTTTCTTTTTTTAGCAATATTTTATTTTCAATAACACTCATGCGTTTTTTTGCGGGTTTTTGATTGAATATTTGTGGAAATAGCAGAAATAGCTTGAAATTTTACGATAAAAATAAACATTTTTGAATAAATTCATTATTTTTGTTTAAATATGATTCTGATTTTTGCATGAATTCGCCTGTTTTTCATTTTTAAGGCTAATTAAAAGTGCAGAAAAAGGCATTTGAACTTTCACTCAACCCCCAAAAATCCAAATGAAAAAACATTTCCTATCTACTTTGCTTGGACTGTTTGTCATGTTGTTCGCTCTGAACGCTTTGGCACAATCCACTGTCGTAAAGGGTAAAGTTTTGGATGAGAGTAATGAGCCACTTATCGGTGCTTCTGTCATCTTAAAAGGTACTCAACTTGGTACAGCTACGAATGTCAATGGTGAATTTACTTTAAATGTTAATGTAAAAGCTGGCAGTTATGATTTTGAATTTCGTTCTGTAGGTTTTCGTTCAGTGATTAAAAAAGTAATGATTGGTAAAGAGAGTCCAATTGTTTTATCAGTACAATTACCAACTGATGCGCTTGGTTTAGATGAAGTAATCGTGACTGGTACTTCTGTAGCAACGAGCAAAAAACAATTAGGAAATGCAGTTACTTCATTAAAAGCATCAGATTTACAATATTCAGCAGCTACTTCAATCGACCAAGCTTTATCTGGAAAAATTGCTGGGGCACAAATTACGCAAAATTCTGGAAACCCTGCTGGTGGTATCAGTGTTCGTTTGCGTGGACCAAGTACGATTGTTGGTTCTTCAGACCCACTTTATATTGTAGATGGTGTAATTGTCAATAATGATTCTCGTGAATTATTAGACTTGGGTGGTTATGCACAAAACCGTTTGGTAGATTTAAATCCAAATGATATTGAAAGAATAGAAGTAATCAAAGGAGCAGCGGCAGCCGCTATTTATGGTTCAAGAGCAAGTAATGGTGTTGTACAGATTTTCACGAAAAAAGGGAAAGACGGAAAGGCAAGTGTTAGTTTTTCTTCTACTTTCAGAGTAAGTGAAGTACGCAAAACTTTACCTTATAATACTTACGGAAAAGCATTTGTAAATACTACTCTAACTGACAAAACACAGATGGACGTAACTCGTTACGATTTCCAAAAAGATATTTTCCGTCAGGCAGTTGGTAATGAACAATATTTATCGGTTTCGGGTGGAAATCAAAATTCGAATTATTTCTTCTCTGGCTCGATGTTTCAAAATCAAGGAATTATTAAAAGTTCAGATTTTGGTCGTTCAAACGTAAGAATGAGAATCGGACAACATTTGAATAAATGGGCAAGTATTACTGTCGGGGGAAATTATACTTACAGCAGTTCAAACGAAATTCCGAATGGTGGTATCAACGAAGCTTATGGTGCTTTAACTGGATTTATTTTCTCGAACAATTTCGTGAATCCTGCTAAAAACGAAACGACTGGTGCGTATCCTTCTACGGCTCCAACAGCAGTGCTTCGTAGGACAAACCCTTTAGAAGCAATCGACCGTTTCAAATTCAAGCAAAGTACTTCTCGTTTTACAGGCGATGTTCAATTGAATCTTACACCAATTGAAGGTTTAGGCATTGACTATACTTTTGGTTTAGATACGTACTCTCAGTTAGGAACGGCATATATTCCTCCAGTGAACACAACGCCGAGTTATGATGCTGGTTTGTCTCGTCGTGCAGATGCGAATGTTTTACAAGTAAACAACGATTTGAACATTCGTTACCAAACAAAAATTGGTGAGATGATAGAATCTACAACAGGTGTTGGAGGAACGATTCAATACGACCGTTCGCAAACTACCTCTATCAATGCACAACAATTAGGTGTTTTCGGAGAAACTGTTAATAATGGTGCTTTGATTGTATCGGGTGAAAGTCGCTCGGAAAGAGCTTTTGCAGGTATTTTTGTGCAACAAACTTTTGGAATTGCCAGTAAATTGTACTTGACGGGTGCTGGTCGTTGGGATGCTGCTTCGGTGTATGGTTTAGATAATCGTTGGCAGTTTTATCCAAAAGCAAGTGCTTCATATATTCTTTCTAATGAAGAATTCTGGAAAAATACTTTAGCGGATGTTTTGCCAAACTTTAAAGTAAGAGCCGCTTGGGGACAAGCTGGTAACTTAACAGCTATCGGTGCTTACGACCGTTTTACGAATTATTCACCAGTAACAACAGCGGGTTTGAATGGCTATTTAGCACCATTGACTTTAGGAAACTTCACTGTAAAACCTGAAAGACAAACGGAATTAGAAATCGGTACAGATTTCAGTTTATTGAAAGACCGTATCGGTGTTGAATTTACTTACTATAACAAAGAAGTAAAAGATTTGATTTTGAACCGTACATTGGCACCAACTACAGGCTACAATAACCGTTTTGTGAACATCGGAACGATGACTAACAAAGGTTTTGAAGTAATGGTTAGAGCAATTCCAGTTCAAAATAAAGATGTTAAATGGACTTCAACTATCACTTACACACAAAATAAAAATGTTATCGACGGGGTAGAGGGGAACGGAGTATTACCATTTGCTGGAGGTTTCAGTCAAGTTGCCGCAGTAAATGGTTATTCTCTTGGAGCTTTCTATTCAACATTTTTTGCTCGTAAACCTGATGGAACTTTATTATTAACACCAACGGGCTTCCCACAACGAGAAAGAGGAACTCAACTAGCAAATGGACAATACACAGTTGGTAGAGATGCAACAGGACAACCAAGCGGAGCAATTTTGAGTAAAGTAATTGGTAATCCAAACCCAACTGCTGTGTATTCATTCATCAATGAAGTAGAATACAAGAAGTTTACTTTCCGTTTACAATTAGATGCAATGCAAGGTTTTGATGTTTTCAACTTTACTCGCAGAGTTGGCGAACGTGATTTATACGGAAGTTTGGCTGGTTACGAAGCAGAATTAAAAGGAGAAGTACCAAAAGGAACAAGTGCGGCTTTGTTTAGTATTTTCGAAAATTATATCGAGAAAGGTTCTTTTGTGAAAGTGAGAGAATTATCTATTTCTTACATGGCTACTCCAAAAGCATTGGGCTTGAAAAACATTCGTATTTTATTGGCTGGACGTAATTTATGGTCGTTCGATAATTACAGTGGTTATGATCCAGAAGTAAATTCAGCTGGTCAGTCGAATGCTGTTCGTGGTTTTGACTTTGTGGAGGTGCCAATTCCACGTCAATATTCAATTGGCTTAACGGCTAATTTCTAAAAAATCCAATGATTTAAAGATGTTTAATATTTATAAATAGATTCTTCATTTTTTAATAAAGAATAGACGATGAAATTCAAGATAAAAATACTAACAACCAGCCTTTTAGTAGCCTCAAGTTTGATGCTGACTAATTGTAGCTTGGATATTAAAAATCCGAATGGGCCTACTGACGCTCAGATTTTAACCAGCCGTGATGGACTCATTACTTTAAGTGTAGGTTTACGTCAGAATTATTCAACTTTAGGAATTAGCTCCTTGATTTTAACACCAGGTACAACGACTCGTGAAATAAAAGGAATCACTACATTCACCAACATCATTGAAATAGAAGCAGGAGGAACAGCCTTGCCAACTTTCAATGGAAACGTATTAGGGATTTGGTCGAGAATGTACAGAGTAATTGGTATGGCAGACGATATTATTGCCAGTGCTCCAACTGCATTAGCAAGTGATGCTGCGATGAAAAGTGGAGTGGTTGCTCATGCTAATTTATTTAAAGCAATGGCATTAGGTGGTTTGGCTACTTCTTTTGAAAAAATGCCTTTACAAACGGATAAATTGGGGCAAGCCGTTTATTCAGACCGTACAGAAGCCTTAAAATTAGCTGTAAAATTATTAGATGAAGCCGTTGCGATGGTTTCGGCGACAGCTCCTTCAGCAGAATTCAGAACAAAAGTAACAGGTGCAGATTTCGACCTGATTAATAGTATTCAAGCTTATCGTGCAAGGTACAACATGATGCTTGGCAACTTTGATGCAGCCATTGCAGCCGCTACTGCAGTGGACTTGTCAAAGAAGTCATCATTTGTTTATTCTTCACAAAGCCAAAATCCGATTTACACAGCCACGCAAATCAGTAAAGATTATGCACCTCGTGAAAATTTTGGTTTGCCAACTACTTTGGTGGAAAGTGACGACAAGCGTTTGACATTCTATTTAAGTACACCAAATGTAGTAGTAGGAGGTGAGACCTTAAAGAAATTGGTTGGTTTCTTCGACGCTGTTGATCGTGCGATTCCTGTTTATTTGCCAGATGAAATGCGTTTAATTAGAGCAGAAGCTAATTTAAGAAAAGCTACTCCAGATATTAATGCTGCTTTAGCAGATATTAATGCCGTAAGAACACAAGCTTCAGGTGATGCTTTTGGCGTGAATGCTGGATTAGGAGCTTACTCTGGAGGTCAGACAAAAGATGCTTTACTGGTAGAAGTTTACAAACAACGCTGTGCAGAATTGTTTATGACAGGTATGCGTTTAGAAGACAGTCGCCGTTTTGGAAGACCAGCACCACCAACAAGTTTGGTAGAACGTACTCGTAATTTCTATCCTTACCCAGATCAAGAAAGGTTGACGAATCCAAATACGCCAGCCGACCCGAGTATTTAATCATCATAATCAAACTAATATATGCCAAATAATGGGGCAAGCGAAAGCTTGCCCTTTATTGTTTTTAGGGGAAAATAATAAAAAAAAGCCTCAGTTTTGCTGAGGCTTTTGGTATTAAATCACTAATATTTTTCTTAAATATGTCTTTCAGCATGATAGCTTGAACGTACCAATGCACCTGATTCTACATATTGTATGCCACGCTTCAATCCTTCTTCTTTATACATGGCAAAAGTATCAGGATGTACCCATTCTATTACTTCATGGTGCATTTTAGTGGGTTGAAGGTATTGTCCTAAAGTCAATACATCTAAGCCATTTTCAACTAAATCGTCCATTGCTTTAAATACTTCTTCTCGTGTTTCACCCAAACCTAACATAATACCTGTTTTGGTTCTTTTACCAAATTCTTTGGTACGTTTGGTTTGTTCTAGCGAACGAGCATATTTTGCTTGTGGACGCACATTTCTGTATAAACGCTCTACGGTTTCCATATTATGGGAAACTACTTCTTGTCCACCTTCAATCATTCTGTAAAGTGCATCCCAATTCCCTTTTGTATCAGGAATTAACGTTTCGATAGTTGTTGTTGGTGACGCTTCCTTTACTTGTATTACTGTTTGATACCAAACTTCTGCACCACGGTCTTTTAATTCATCACGGTTTACCGAAGTAATTACAGCATGTTTTACGCCCATTAATTTGATTGCTTCAGCTACACGGCGTGGCTCATCGACATCATATTCGTTCGGGCGTCCTGTTGCTACTGCACAAAAAGAGCAAGAACGAGTACATACATTTCCTAAAATCATAAAGGTTGCTGTACCAGCTCCCCAACATTCGCCCATGTTTGGGCAATTTCCTGATTGACAAATGGTATGTAGTTTATATTCATCTACAATATTACGTACCCTTGCATATTCTTGACCAATCGGTAATTTTACTCTTAACCAACTTGGTTTTTTAGAATGCTTTGAGGCTGTCTCTGCTTTTGGAGCTATTACTGGAAGTTCTATCATCGTCTGTCTATTCCTTGAACAATACTATTATGCTACAAAGTTAAATGCTAATAAAATAAAAACGTCAGGAAAATGAAATTGGTTTACATTTTCCTGACGCTATTTTTGAATATTCAGTTAATTCAAGAGTAATATTTAAGTCAAATATCTTTCAAACGGTTCTTTTCTAGATTTTTCAATTATTTGATAATTATTTTGGCTCAATCCTTAAATTAGGCTGATGACTTTTAATGTATATTTTTGTATTCAAAACATATAAGATATGCAAATACAACTACATAAGATTTTAGAT
>NZ_JACHKT010000016.1 GCF_014204325.1 Arcicella rosea | reverse complement strand
AAATCTTATGTAGTTGTATTTGCATATCTTATATGTTTTGAATACAAAAATATACATTAAAAGTCATCAGCCTAATTTAAGGATTGAGCCTATTTTTTATACCGAAATTTACATTCCCAAAATTTATATACAAAATGGGATATCTTTTTAGTGCAACAGAAATCTTATTCCCGATTTATTTTAAAGAGTATGTTAGTAAATTATTCCCTAATCAATTTTATCTCAGGGATACACAAATCCATTCCAGAGGATTTTTTACTGTCATTAACAATGCTCAAATTATTATAAAACCAGAGTATCGTAAAAATATTCAACAGTTGATATTGACAAATAAAGAGAATATAATAAAAATGGCTATAAAAAAGTCCAAAAGTACAACTCCTGCATTCTCTAAAACTAATCTTTTTCCAGTGAGATATATAAAAGTTTTTATTTATGAAAGAGACAAAAGAATTAGACATTTAAGATTTTCTGGAATCCCAGATGATATGATTTGTACCATTGAGGTAAATAATACAAAAACAATTTTATCAAATGATTTTGATGGTATCCCACAACAAATAGGTCAGTACAGAATTGTATGGAATCAAAAATGGATTGAACAGCAAAAAACTAAACATTTTACTGTTTAAAATCTTTATTCAATTTTAAACAATCTATAAATACTGAACTTTATCTGCAAACATCCATACTAAAACAAATATCCATTACCCAAAATGAAATTAAACTTATATCAAATAGATGCTTTTACCGATAAGGTTTTTGGTGGAAATCCTGCTTGTGTTGTTCCATTAAATAATTGGCTTCCTGATGAAATTTTATTGAAAATTGCCCAAGAAAATGCAGTTGCTGAAACTGCTTTTTTTGTAAATAAGACAGACAAAATTCACTTGCGTTGGTTTACGCCCGAAATTGAAATGGATTTATGCGGACACGCTACTTTGGCAACTGCTCATTGCTTAATAACACTGTTGAATTATCCAAACGATACCATCATTTTTGATACTTTAAGTGGCGACCTGACGGTAAAGGTTGATAAGGATTATTACCAAATGAACTTTCCTGCAAGAATGCCCCTGAAAGCCGAATTGCCAGCCATCATTGAACAATCTTTGAATATCAAACCCAAAGAAATATTAAAAGCAAGAGACTTTCTTTTGGTTTATGATACTGAAGCGGAAGTAAAAAATATCCAACTCAACAGACAAATTTTTGACCAAATCAACCTTGACCCCGGTGGCGTAATTGTTACAGCAGTTGGAGATAACTGTGATTTCGTTTCAAGGTTTTTTACGCCCCAAGCATCCATTCTTGAAGACCCTGTTACAGGTTCTGCCCATTGTTCATTAATTCCATTTTGGGCAAGCAGGCTCAACAAAAAAGCATTCACAGCCCAACAAGTTTCTAAAAGAGTCGGAAAACTATTTTGCGAATTAATGGATGATAGAGTACTCATCAGTGGTCAAGCTAAAACGTACTCTGTTGGTAGTTTATGGATGGAATAAGTTGATTGGTTTTTCTATTTTTTGAACAACTGAGGCAACTCAAACATTATCAAAATAAATTTAAGTTATTAATAAAATTATTTTCGCAATGGGCGGTAAATACACCACCCATTGCGAAATCACCTACAATTCTTTCACCTTAATATTTCTAAAAGCCACCCCTTTCGACCATTCTTGAAGGGCAATTCTACCAGCGGTATTTTTACCGAATATCGGAAAATTCTTAAAATAGCTATTGCTGACCATATTTTCCCACGTTTCAGCGGTTAAATCTTGTTCGGCTGTTAGTACGCCATTCAAATAAAATTCAATTTTCCCGTTGTTTTGTTTGATATTCGATTCGTTCCATTCGCCAAATGGTTTGAGTTTTGCTATATTCTTTTGGGGTGCAAAACTATATAAACAGGCAGACCATTTAGTGGAATCTTTTAAATAGTCTGCTCCAATATTTTCGTGTTCGAGTAGCTGATATTCTGGCCCAGAAGCCCAAGCCGTCGGAATTGTATCTTGCTCAATTACATTGATAAAAACACCACTGTTACCTGCTTTTGAGATTTTCCATTCAAATTTTAAATCAAAATTTTTATAAACTTTGTCTGAAACCAAATCGCCATGCAGTAAGTTTATCGAATCTGGAATACACACTAATTCTTCGTTATTTACCATCCAAGTCGAAGGTGCTTTTGCTTGGTTGTATAAATGCCAACCGTTTGTGGTTTTTCCATCAAAAAGCAAAGTCCAACCTTCTTCTTTTTCTTGGTCACTTAATTCATTATTAGCAACTTTTTTTTCAGAACATGAACCTAATAGTGTAACGATTAAACCAAACGAAAGTAAGGAAATGATTTTCTTTTTCATAAAGCTGTATTTTGATTGTTTAAGAATATTTTTTCATTCAAAAATACAAATAACGTTCTAAGATTATGACCCGCTTAGTTAGGAAAGACCCGTTATGATTGACCAATAGTGTAAGTATTAAGCGAAGCGTCACTTATACTTATGTGTAGTATTTCTTTTAAAACTGAAATGATTGAAAAGTCCAAGCCACAGGCTTGAACCAGTAAGAAAATTTAATTGGAATTATATAACTTCAACGTTTAGAAGCGAATGTTTACAAAAAATAAGTATATTTCTATCCTAAGAAACAACTGTGCAAAACATCAATTGCCAATCCTAAAACCAAAGTAAGCTATGTTTGAAAAAAAAGATTACACTCAACTGACGCTCGAAGAGTTACTCATTGAAGAAAAAAAGATGAAGAAAAATGAAAGTTTCACACCAGTATCAATAGGTATATTGGTTGGCACAATGCTTTATGGACTTTTAAAAAATGGCTCTGGTTTCTTCTTCATTAGTATTCTGATAATCTTGATAGGCGGAATTTATCAAAATTCGAAGATTCAAAAACAAAATCTTAAAGATATTCAAGCAGAAATCAACAACAAAAATGGGGAAAAAGATAAATAAACCCTTGTCAATCAATGGGGGTGGACTTAAGTTCACCCCTATTGATTACTGCTCCATCACCACCACATCACTTTTCCTAGAAACTGGCAAAACAGTTAACTTTTGAATCTTTCCATTTTTCACGATGCCTTCAATCGTTGTGTTGTAAGGTGCATGTAATTTGAATTGAGCATTCCAATCTTTTGGCCAAGCGGGTAATAAATAGATTTTTTTATCATCCACTTGCATCAACATTTCTTGTAAACCAATCATTGCCGAACCGCCCCAATTATGGTCGGGTGTCCAATCGAAAGCTGGTCCCCAAAAAGTAGGAAAACGATGATTGGCATCTTTGAATTTCTCTCTTGTCAGTTCTTGTGCTTCTTCTTTCAAGCCTAAACGTGCCGCAAAAATACTGTGCTGTCGCCAACCGATATGCGTTCGATATTGCTGCACGTGTGGGTCTAAACGATAAGTATTAATCGCCGTTTCAAGATTCGATTTTCCAAGTCCATAAAGTCCCCAAGGATACACAGGATACAATTGTGGTGCTTCCGAATTCTGGATTCTTGCCCAAGTTTGCGCTGGTGCCAGCGTTTTATGTCCATCTATTTCTTGCAAAGGAATCGGCGGAATACGTTTTAACATCATCGTCCATTTTTCCTTGCTAGTACTGTCAATGTATTTTTCAGGAAGTTCAATCACTCTTGATAAAATTACTTTTAATGCTGAAATCACTGTCGTAGAATTATAAGTCATCTTATAGCTTTCTGCCGCTGAACTTGGGTAAAAAATGTATTGTCCTTGTTCATCAAAGGTTTTTGCACCACGTTTTTTGGCTAATTGCTGATAATGTTCATCATAAAAAGTAAGGCAACTTTCTATAAAAGGCACATACTCCGAAATATCTCTGCCTTCATATCGCTCGGTTTCTAGCATCATCAAACAGAATTCAAAAACGGTTTCCCATTGATATTCTAACCAAGCGTTATACTCCATGCCTGCATCGTAGCCTTCTGGTCGCTTCAAACCATATTCAAAAATATTGGGTAAACCAAAGTTTTCAATTTGCTCAGTAAAACAAGCCCCTGCATGATTCCAATAGACTTTACTTCTTAATTCCGCATTTTTCAGCGAACGTAAATAAAAATCAAATTGAGGTTTTAGCATATCAAAATCCCCATTTTTAAACATCGGAAAATAAACCAAACGCTGGTTTTGTGCCGTCATCGTTCCGCCTCCCCAAAGTCTGAAATCTACCGAAAAAGGATATATTTTATCGACATGGGCAGGGTCAAAAGTAAATAATCCGCCATTGAATTTAGTTGGCCATCTGCCATAAGCATTGCAAGCTAACTGATAACGAAAGAGTTGATAATTGCGAGAAACAGTACTGTCTTTCCCTTCGATGTAGATATAACTTCTGTTCCAGAAATTCTTCCACCAAGTAATGGTTTGCTGAAAAGCTTCTTTTTTATGATTTACTGCTTCGATTAAAATATTGTTTAATCCTTTTTGCCATTCTTCAAAAGTTTCGGTTTGTGCCACATGCAAAGCAATATCAATTTGCTGTGAACGACTAGCCTTGATACTTTCCAGTGACCAAGCTTTAAAATCAGTATCGGCATATTTTCCGAAAGTATTACCTGCAACTTTTAGATTTTTTCCTGTGATGATTCCGCCAAAAGTATTGTTTTTGATAGGATTGTAAAGTTGGTCTTTCACCGAATTCATCCCTTCCATTTTCACGGTATAATCAAAAACGTTTTCTACGTCACTCCTATTTCTGTGGTAAAAAAGAATGTTATTTCCTTGAAAATCAATATTATCTTTAAAAGTTTTTACTTCAAATTTCTGTTTTACTTTATAAGAATTGGCTCTTAATTCTTTTGCATCTGTAATAAGATGGTCTTCGTTTCGCCAAGATTCAAAGGAAGTTTTTAGCGTAATGGCTTTATCACTTTGTAAATCAAGATGAACAACTGGACGAAAAACATCTACCCAAATTTTCAATTTAGTTTTCCCTGACGAAATACTCACAAAACCTTCTTCTAAATGTAATTCCTGTTTAAAATCAGAAGTGTTAAAAGGGTTGGAAGACAATTGAAGACGAACACGACCAAGCTTGAGGAAAGTATTATTTTCATCAAAAGTACCGCTTCTGGAAAGGTAAAAAAGAACATCACCATTTTCAACCCAAACGTTCAACCCAATATCACCACCGCCACAAGGCATTGATTCTGACGAGTTTTTACTCTGACTATTCCAAACGACATTGTAATCACTTATAGATTTATTTTGTGCTTTTAGGCTCAAAAACAAACCAATAAAAACTACTAAAAGAATATATTTTCTCATTTTAAACGTCTCCTCTGCTACGATTTTATACTCTTGTTAATTTTACGGGTGCTGTGTGATTGGCATTCCATTGACAGATGTACAAGTTTTTGTCTTCATCCACACAAACATCATGTCCATGTTGGAAAATAGGATTTGTCGCTTGTAAAGTAGCTTGCAAAATTCCATTTTTATAGGTTGGTGCTGTTCCTCCCGGACTAGAAACTACTTTATTATTTTTATCCAAAATGGTCACAAAACCAGAATCCCCTCCTAATTTTTGTCCGTTAGCATCCTTTGACCAACATACTCCTGCATAAATATTTTCAGCATCAAGTACGGGGCGACAAACGTACATTCCCGGCAAATCTACTCTTTTGATAAACTTTCCATCTAAAGTGAAGAATTTAAAGCAATTTTCATCACGAGAAGTACAAATCAATACTGGATTATTTTTGTCTCTTAAATCAATCGCCACACCGTGAGCATTGTACAAATTATGTTCTTTATTTGCATTATGTTGTCCGCCAAAATGACGAATATACTGCCCTCGACTATTGTACTGAATGATATAATCTGAGCCATAACCATCAGCCACATAAATATCTCCGTTGGGTGCAACGGCTGTTTCGGTTGGCATAAATGGCTGATTATCTTTATAAATACCAATGGTACGTGGGTGACCGATTGTAAAAATTACTCTTCCATTCAAATCAGTTTTTAGTACTTGTCCAGCTTGAGGATTCCATTTTCCAGTTTTATCTTGATACCAACCGCAATCTACAATCAATAAAAAATCTTCTCCACCTTCTTTGGTCAATGTTAAACCATGACCACCTGGAAAAGCAGTTCCCCAAAAATCAAGGAGTTTGCCTGACTTATCAAAAATTAAAATATTGTTTCTGACATTATCACCCAACATAATCAATCGCCCCTTGCTGTCTTGCACCATTTCGTGGCAATTGAAAATTGGATTTGAATTCGCACTGATTTTTGCCCAACTTTTATCTACTTTATATTTAAAATCTCCGTGACCAATGATTAATTCTTCCGCTTTTTTATCTTGGTGCAAGATAGAAAAACCAAAGTTTGAACTCGACAAAGTAGTAGCCGTAGCGAGCGTTGTATTTTTAATAAAATTTCTTCTGGTTGTCATAGTTATTAGGTTCTGATTTTTTTGAAATTAAGCTAAAATATCCTTCACTACTTTTCCATGAACATCCGTTAGGCGAAATCTTCTTCCTTGAAATTTATAAGTCAGACGTTCGTGGTCAACACCCATCAAGTGCATCAATGTAGCTTGAAAATCATGCACATGAACAGGGTCTTTTACAATATTATAGCTAAAATCATCCGTTTCTCCGTAGCTCAACCCAGCTTTTACGCCAGCTCCTGCCATCCACATGGTAAAACATCTTGGGTGATGGTCACGACCATAATCATTCGCACTCAGTTTTCCTTGCGAATAAACCGTTCTGCCAAATTCACCGCCCCAAATCACCAAAGTATCTTCTAGCATTCCTCTTCTTTTTAGGTCTTTGATAAGTGCTGCTGTAGCTTGGTCAGTGCTTTTACATTGTTGGGCAATTCCTTGTGGCAGTCCACCATGTTGATCCCAACCTTGATGATATAATTGTACAAACTTTACATCTTTCTCCAACAATTTTCTGGCTAAAAGGCAATTCGCCGCATACGTTCCCGCATCACGACTATCAGCACCGTACAAATCAAATACTTCGTCTGGTTCATCAGCTGTACTCATTACTTCTGGTACAGAAGTTTGCATACGATATGCCATTTCGTACTGTGCAATTCTGGCTTCTACTTCTGGGTCGGCATAAGTATCATTTTGCAGTTTATTGAGTTTAGAAAGATAATCCAACATTTCTTTCCGGTCTTTGCCATCATATCCTTCAGGGTCATTTAAAAACAAAACAGGGTCTTTGCCAGACCTAAACTGAACACCTTGATGCTTGGAAGGCAAAAAACCATTTCCCCACAAACGGGCGTAAAGTGGCTGGTCTTTCTGACCATTTTTAGAAACCAGTACAATAAAAGTAGGTAAATTCTGATTATCAGAACCCAAACCATAACTCACCCAAGAACCGATGGATGGTCGTCCTGGAAGTTGATTTCCTGTCTGAAAAAAAGTAATGGCAGGGTCATGATTGATGGCTTCGGAGTGAATGGATTTAATAATACACAATTCATCTACCACTTCGGCAGTGTGCGGTAATAATTCACTAATCCACGTTTGGTTTTGCCCATGTTGATTGAATTTAAAAGCAGAAGGCACCATCGGCAATGCACTTTGATTGGCACTCATGCCCGTCAATCTTTGTCCTTTTCTAACAGAATCTGGTAAATTTTGTCCTGCTAAACTGATGAGTTTAGGCTTATAATCAAAAGTTTCAAACTGCGAAGGACCGCCACTCATAAACAAATAAACTACTCTTTTGGCTTTGGGAGCAATGTGTGGCAAAGCCTTTAGAATTTCGTCTTCAAGATTAGGAGTACTTTCTTGAACAATCTTTTTGGGCGAATCGAAAAAGCCCGATACACCAGTCAGCAATGAGCCAACTGCCAAAGAGCCTAAACCCAAAGAGGTTTTAGTCAGGAAATTTCTTCTGTCTAACTTATTATGTAAATGGTTGAATTCTGGCGTGTGAAGCCTAAATTCTTCGTCATGATGATGTGCCATTTTCTATCTTTTGGTTAAAGTAGCATCAGAATTTAAAATTGTATTCGCCACCACAGCATTGGCTGCAATCAAAGAAGTATCCATTTTTTTATCTACTTGATATTGTCCAGCCTTCAAAATGCCTCTTGCTTTTTGGGGATTTTGCTGAAACTTCGCCAACGATACTTGTTGAAGTTTTGCTAATAATATTACTTCATTACTTTGTGGAATTCTTCCTGTTAGCTTTCTATAAGTATCAATAATTGCTTTTTTAACATCTGGAATTCTTGCCATCTGCTCACCCATTACTTTACTCGCTTCCACAAAAGTTGGGTCGTTTAATGTTACCAAAGCTTGCAATGGCGTATTTGTTTTTTGTCGTCTCACTACACAAAAGCTTCTTGAAGTAGCATCAAAAGTAGCTAAAGTAGGATTCGGAACGGCTCTTTTTACAACAACGTATAAACTTCTACGATAGACCGATTTCCCAGAATCTGCCTTATAAGTAGTGTTATTAATTTCCCAAAGACCTTCGGGCTGATAGGGTTTTACACTTTTCCCACCAATCGTAGGATTCAGCAATCCGCTTGCCATGAGTGCATTATCTCGAATCATTTCTGCCGACATTCTGTTGACTGGCCCATGTGCCAATAAACGGTTTTCAGGGTCTTTTTCCCTAGCTTCTTTCGTCGCACGGGAATCTTGTCTGTAAGTAGCCGACATCACGATTAATTTATTGAGCTTTTTAACATCCCAACCCGATTCTCTGAAAGTAATCGCCAGCCAATCTAATAGTTTTGGATGCGTTGGCATTTCTCCTTGGTTTCCAAAATCCTCTGTAGTTTTTACTAAACCAACGCCAAAGAAATTTTGCCAAAAACGATTTACAGCTACTCTTGCCGTCAGCGGATGGTCTTCATGAGTAAGCCATTGAGCTAAGCCCAAACGATTTTTAGGTAAATTTTCAGGATAACTTAAAATAGATTCTGGTGTATTAGGAAATACTTCTTCTCCAAAAGCATCATAATTCCCACGAAGTAAAATATGTGCTTTTTTAGATTTGGGCGTTTCTTGCATCACCATCAACTCATCAATTTTTTCTGTTGAATCTGCCAAAGTAGTCCGCAATTGTGTTAATATTTTCCTTGAGTTTTGTAATGCTGGCGAAACAGCTGATAAGTAATATTGCTTCAAAGCTGCTACTTCTTGAACCGAAAGTTGATTGCTATTTTTATTGGCTAAACTCGACCAATTAGCTTTTCGAGCCAATATTTTTAATTCATAAGGACTCAATACACGGTTATAGACTGATATGTCATCAACTTTTCCATTTTTGAAACCTAAACCACGCCACCAAGCACCAATTTGCAAGCCCGGTTGTACATCAAAACCAAACAAAATATCTTTGGTCAATTGGTCTGTCGTGGTTTCCATCGCCATTTCTTCACCGTTTTGATACAACCTAAAGCCATTTGCTTTTGACGAACCATCATAAGTAATCGTCAATTGAATCCATTGATTACGAATGACTGGCTGTTTTGAAATTTTTGTAATGGCATTTGATGGAGCAGTGTGTGCCATGTTTATTTCTAAACGATTGTTTTTCAAGTACAAATGATAGCCTCTGAAATTATACAATCTTTCTGCTTGACTCTTGTGTAGAATTACTCCTTCTTTCAAATCTTTTGGAATATTCACCCAAATACCAACAGAAAATGCTTGAGATTTTCGGAAAACACCCACTTGGCTCAAATCCAAAAAAACATCGCCATTCATCAGCATTGATTTTCCGCTCGCAGTGTTTTCAAAAACAGGTTTATCGCCCAATTGTCCCGATTCTCTTTTCATCACACCCACTTGTTTTGGGTTTGCTAAATTTTTCAAAGAACCGTCGTCAAAAGTAAAAAATGCCTGCAAATTCGCCTTTGGAATACTTTCATTCGCAAGATTTTGATAGCTTTTATTGGCGAGCCATTGCTGAAAATTAGGATTTTCTTGAGTAACTGTTTGGGCAATTACTTTTTCTTGTTGGGCAATTTTGGTATTGATAAAATGAAGTATTTGTTCTTGTTCCTTGCTTGGCAACATCATCGTTGGCGTAGGCAAGGCATCATCCCAAGAAATTTGTCCAGCTTCCTTTACATTGTTAAAAAAGCTGAATAATTGATAATAATTTTTCTGAGAAATAGGGTCATATTTATGGTCATGGCATTTGGCACAGCCAACAGAAAGCCCTAAAAAGGCATCGCCAAATGTATTGGTTCTATCAATTACATACTCGGTTTGGAATTCTTCTTCCACAATTCCACCTTCCATATTTTGCTGATGATTTCGGTTAAATGCCGTGGCAATCATCATTTCTTTGGTAGGTTTTGGCATTAAATCTCCAGCCAGTTGCCAATGCACAAATTTGTCGTAAGGCAAATTTTTATTGAAAGCATTAATGACAAAATCACGGTAAGGTGACATATCTCTCAATCTATCCACCGTATAACCTTGTGAATCTGCAAAACGAGCTAAGTCTAGCCAATCCACAGCCATTTTTTCACCATAATGTGGCGAATTCAGCAATCTGTTTACTTGCTTTTCGTAAGCGTTTGAAGTATTATCTTTTAAAAAAGCGTCTATTTCTTGTACTGTAGGCGGTAACCCTGTTAAATCGAGCGATAAACGACGCAATAAAATTTCTTTGGGTGCTTCTTTTGAAGGGACTAATTTTTCTTGACTCAATTTCTCCTGAATAAAATTATCAATCGGATTGTTAACCAATTCTTCATTTTCTACTTCAGGCACATCTGGCATTTCTGGCTTCACAAAAGCCCAATGAGGTTTATATTCAGCACCTTTTTTTATCCATTGAATTAAAATTGCCTTTTCTTTGGCACTTAAACTTAAATGCGATTCAGGAGTGGGCATTACATAATTTGGGTCGTCGGAAATGATTCGGTGGAAGAATTCACTATCTGCCAAATTGCCTGGATTAATAGCAACTTTGTTCGGGTTTTCTGGTAAATCTCCATACGCAAATTCAGCTAAATCTAATCTTAACCCAGCTTTTTGTTTAGCCTTATCAGGCCCATGACAAGCAAAACACTTATCCGAAAGAATGGGTTTTACATGAATATTATAATCCAATTCATCTGGGATTTCTTTCATGACGACTTCAACCTCTTCGGGCAATTTCGGCGAACAGGAAAGTAAAGTAAAATTTGCCAAGAAAATTAATATCAATAAGAGTCGGTTCATTATCATAAAATTGAGCAAACAATCCTACAAATCTATAATACAATATATTATTAATATTATACAAAACTGACGAATATTTTCACAAATCCGACTTTTATGAATATTTTTACAAAAAGAATTTAAGCAGATAAAATAAACAAAATGCTCAGGAAATCATTAAAAAATACTTTTTCCCTCTTAAATGCTGATTACATAAAGTTGAACAAAACTTGGAATTTCAAACATGTAATTAGTCCATTTTATAGAATGTATTTGATAGATGAAGGCGAAGGTTTACTTTTTAATGCACAAGAAAGTCAAACTTTAGCACCTAATTTTTTATACTTGGTGCCAAGTTTTACCATTTGTAATTATCAATGTAATGATGCTTTGAGCCAATATTATATACAATTCATTGAAGAATCTATTGATGGAAATGCCCTATTTTCGAATCATCGAAAGCTCTTCAAAGTACCTGCTGAAGCCCAAGATTTTACACATTTCAAAAGACTATTAAGCTTGAATAAAGGAAGAGGATTATCGCAATCTAACAACCCAAAAGATTATGAAAAGTATCCAATTCTTCAAGAATTTAAACAGCAAAATGATGCTTTAGAAGCTTCCGCTTTGATGGAAACTCAAGGAATTATTATGCAATTACTCTCTCGATTTTTGGCAAGAGAGTATTTTGATTCTGAAGAGAAAACTGTTATTCCATCCAAAATTTTAGAAACTATTAATTATATTCAGACTCATCTTGAAGAAAATTTAACGGTTGAACATTTAGCTGACCGTGCGAATTTAAGTCCAGATTATTTTTCCAGAATTTTCAATGAAAATACAGGAGAAAGACCGCTGAGTTATATACAATTTAAACGCATTGAAAGAGCACAATTACTAATGATTACTTCTGATTTACCACTTTTGGAAATCGCCAGCAAAACAGGTTTTGAGAGTTTATCTTATTTTTCAAGAACTTTCAAACAAGTAACGCAACAAACACCGAGTGAATATAAAAAGAATAATCGTGTGGTGTAAATCACTCATTTTAAGCTAATTGTTCATTAGTTTTTATTGTTGATACTGTTTTAATTTTTTTCGTTTCATCAGATTTATTCAAAATAGTACTGGCTAAAACAATACTTATCAAAGCTGTTAATAACCAAAAAATATCAACAGCAGCCACATAGTATTGCTGATTAACAAGTGTTTTCCAAAGCCAATCGCCTGTTGAAATTCCATTTGAAATTGGCACAATCAAAGATAAAAAGCCATTGATGTATAAATATCGCTTTGTTAAGATTGATTCATTTTTCGCAAATAAACCCAATATCATCAACAAAAGCCAAGCACTAAAAAAGCTGGTATTTACCCAAAAACTATGGTTTGTTAATGTCATCGGGATAAATCGTTCAGCCATAAATAAAATAGCTGTGGCTGGAAACAAACCAAAACAAATAGCTAAATACCAAATAGTTACTCGATGATGAAATCTTTTTTGTTGCTCAGAATATTCTTTTTTGTTGCGGGCTTCTTTCCAAATTAGTACGCCACTGATGATGATAAAACAAGTAATTAATGCTAAAAGAAAGAACATGATTTTTAAGGAAATTCCACCAAATTCTGCAAAATGCATTGTTCCGATTGCTCCTAAAACAGCTTGTGTATAAGTTTTTTCTTTCGGCAATACTTCCATTACTCTTTTACCATCTTTCAATGTAACGCCTACTACTCCATTACCATTAAAAATAGTTTCATCTTGCAAATAAGCTGTTAAAATAGCGTCTTCTCTTCCTAAATGTTTAACAGTAACCCTCGTTACTTCAATATCAGGAATAGTTTTATAGAATTCATTCACTGTGCTATTTATGGTTTTCAGGTTTGTACTGATAGGTGATTTCTCGTTTACTTCAATCACTCTGTCAGGTCTGAATGCGGCGAGTGCTGCTTTCTGGTCACCATTAAAAAAAACCAAAGTGGCGGGAGCTAACAGTAAAATTGATAAACAATAAAATGCTCCAGTAACGGCATACATCATTTGAAAAGGCAATCCGATAAGTCCGAAAACGGTATGTGCATTCGTCCAGATTTGTTTCCAAGTACCTCTGATTGAAAAGCCATAAAATTTTGTGATGATATTTCGCCAATGAATCAACACCCCTGTAATACTCGCAAACAAAAAGAAAAAAGCCACCAAACCAGATAAATACGAGCCAATTAATGGAATCTGGCTAAAATAATGCAAACGAAATAAGGTTTCGCCAATGGTTGTAGTTCCTTCTTTTTGGAATTTTCCTTCTGAAACTTTCAAAGTTTTATTTATAGGATGATACACCAATTCCAATGACTCGGCTCTTGCCTTTTTAACTTCATTCTTCGGATTTTTATTTTTTCCAACCTTATCTTTCATCGAAACCCAAACTGTCGTTAAAGGTTCTTTGGCTGTTCCAGGTCTCATAATTATATCTTTTTCTGTATTTACATCAGGATATTGTTGTTTTAATTTTTGTATTATTTGGTCATATTCAACAGCATTTTTTGTTAAACGAATTCTTGCTTCTAGGTTTTCCCATTGATAAAATTCACTTCTGAAAATAGTGAATGCTCCCGCAAAAAATATGATGTACAAGGCAAAGCTTATCACAATTCCAGCGACAGTATGTGTATGAAAAAAAATATTAAATGCTCGATTTGATAGTCCTTTTAACTTCATTTTAGCGAATTAAGTAAATAATTGATGAACAAATTAGAATTCCTACTAAGTAAATCCCCCAAATTTTCCAGCCGTTTTTAGCTAAAAAAGCAATGGCAAGCAGAGCTGCCCACAGTAAAAACGCTGTAAAAGTTCCCGTAAGCATTACTGCAACTTTGTTTTTAAAAAGGATTCCTAACAATAAATGAATCGCCACTGAAAGGAATAATCCGCCTAAGATTCCTGCCGATGCTTTCAAAACTCTTTGCCCTGAAGTTGATAAGTACTCTTTTTTAGCTGGCATAACTGAAAAGGTTTAGAATGAGTAAACAATGAACAAAAACCAAGAAAGCGATAAACCATTTTTTTCCTAAAACAGCAAATAATTGACAAACAGATGCCAATAAAACCAGACTACACAAACTCATTAACAAACCCATCATCCAGCCCCATTGGTTAATGAAAATGGCAAGTCCAATGATACAAATCAATAAACTGATAGGTTTTTGGTAAGATAAATTTGGGATTTGTATATTCTTCGGAAAGTATTTGGTCTCAGAATAATACAACAAAATTCCCATTAGATTAAAGTATATAGCTATCATAAAAATATTTTTTACAAATATTATTTTTATTTAGACTATTTCCAAACAATGTCCTAATTTTGTTGCACAATAATCCTAATCCAAAAAATGAGACTAATTTTCCTCTTTACGCTAATGACCTTTCAGCTATATGCACAACAAAGTGTGGTTGAAGGGGTAGTAAAAGATACAGAAGGACATGTATTATCATTCGTTACTGTATCCTTGAAACATTCAAAAAATGCAACTATCACAAATACGGATGGCTATTTTAAATTATCTAAATTACCTTTGGGCGAACAGACTTTACTTTTCAGTGCAGTGGGTTTTCAGAGTATCGAACAAAAAGTACTTGTAGGTAATTCTCCTAAAAAATTGGATGTCCAGTTAACATCTTCCACGAAGGAACTCAATGAAGTAGTGGTAAAAGCAACCGCACAAACCAAAGTTCAAGAAACAAAAGCATTATCCATTAAAAGCATCGAAATCAAAGATGTGATTAATCAGACTGTACTTTTAACAGACGTATTGGATAAAATTTCAGGTGTTAGAATTCGTCGTTCAAGTTCTTTAGGCGAAGCTTCTGATATTTCAATCAACGGTTTAAGAGGCAATGCCATTAGGGTTTATATTGATGGTATCCCGATGGAATTTATGTATCCATCTTTTGATATTTCTAACTTACCGCTGGGCAATATCAAGCGTGTGGATGTCTATAAAGGCGTTTTACCTGTTGATGTTGGTTCTGACGCATTGGGTGGCGGAATCAATATTATCACTGAACAAAAAGCCTACAATACGTTAAAGGCTTCTTATAATATTGCTTCTTTCAACACTCATCTGAGTGACGTAAATCTTGGTTTAGCCAACAAAAACAATTATTTTTTGAATGCATCATTGGGCTATAATTATTCTGACAATAGTTACAAAATGAGGGCTTTGGTCTATGAAACTAATAAGTATGAACAAGTAAAACGCTTTCATGATACTTATCGCTTTTTGTACGGAAGCCTTACTTTGGGGACACATAGCAAAGCTTGGGCGGATGAATTCAGGGTTTCGCTAAATCTTTCTGGTGGAGATAAAGAAATGCAAAATGGTGCCAGAATTACCAATACTGCCATTGGTGAAGCAAAATATACAGCAAAAAATTTATCGGCAGTATTGAAATATGAAAAATCATTCTTGAACGAAAAAATTTGGTTGCGTACTCTTGGTAATTTCACGAAGCAATCTTTACGATTTGTTGACACCACGACAAACGTATATAGTTGGAGCGGTAGCATCGTTGGAAAGAACCAAGCGGGCGAATATAGTTTGGGAAATAGCATTAATTACAATGAAGGAATCACTAACAGAACCAGCATTGAATACAGAATCAATGAAAAACATAAATTATTGCTGTCTAACCTTTATGCAAAACAAAAGTTAACAGGAACAGATTACTTGAATGAAAATGGGGAAATAGATTACCTCACCATTCCTCAGTATCTGACTAAAAATATCGGTGGTTTGCAATACGAAGGTCTTTTTGGTGAAAAAATTACTTTGTCGGGAGCGGTAAAAAAGTATGATTATATACTCGACGGTGCAGAAAACAATACTTTTTTATTGGTAAAAAAGAAAGGGAATTTTTGGGGCTGGAATGCGGGTTTAAAGTATAATTTCAATGAAAATACTTTCTTGAGAGCCTCTTTTGAAAAAGGTTTTTTAATTCCTCTTTTCTATCAATTTGTGGGAAATGGTGGCGATATTCTTAGAAATACTGACCTTTCGCCAGAAAGTAGCGATAATCTAAATATTGGACTTTCATCAAACCATCAAATTGGAGAAAACATTCGCTTAAGTACTTCATTAAGTGGATTTTATCGTCAACAATATAATATCATTTATTTAGGAAGTTCCGTTTTCAGAAGATATGAAAATGCCGACCAAGTACGCACTTTAGGCGGTGAAGGAGACATTTCACTTTGGTACAAAAAAGCAATCAACCTCAAGGCAAACCTTACTTTACTCAGTAAAACCTTTACGGCTGTTTTGGATTCACGCAATAGTTATTTAATCGGAACGGCTTTCCCAAATTACCCAACCACCTTTGGCAACGTAGAATTATCTTGGCAAAAAAGTAATTTTTTGAATCAAAAAAACCAAATACGATTCTATACTTTTTATAATTATATCGGTGCATTTAATCACATTTTGGTGGCAGCAAACAATTCTCCATCAACCACGCCAGATGCCTATGTACCTGTTCAGCACCGTGTTGATTTAGGTTGTTCTTACAAACTAAGTAAACAAAATTTAACCCTTTCATTCAATATTCAAAACCTATTGAATGCAGAACTCTATGATAACTTCTTAGTGCCTAAAGCGGGCATTAATTTCAACGGAAAAATCATTTATGAAATCAATAATTTTTAATAAACCCATGAAAAAAACACAATTATTACTTTTCGCTGCTCTTCTGTTTTCAATAAGTGCTTGTAAAAAAGACGAGCCTGTAACGGAATCCACATCACTTTATATGGAAGAAGGCTATGTAGTTAGTTCTCTTTCGGAATCAACAGCCAGTCGTGCTTATTATGTTGGCTATTACAGTAGTACTCCGGAAGAAAACCTTGATTTAACAACCAAATCTTCTTATGAATACTTCTATCCAAGAGCTACTTGGAAAAATTTTATGTTTGGGCAATCGCTTAAAGGAGAACAAACGCTTTCTAAAATAGCGGTTTCAAAAGCGACAGGTTTATTGACCGAAGTTGCTTCAATTCCTCTGCTAAGTTACGTTTGGGATGTTGAAATCATTAATGAAAATCTTGGCGTTTATACTACGGGCGTAAACCATTCGGTACATTTGTTTAATCCAACAACGATGGAAAAGTTGGGAGATATTGATATGTCTAAAGCGAAGGATTTCCCTGCAAATGAGCGAAATAATTATAACACCATTATTTATAGAAAACAAGATAATAAGTTGTTTCTTCCACTTTATACAGACAATACTAAAACGGGTTCTTTTTATGATGCACAGGATGTTTATGTTGAAGTAATCAATTTGACTACGAAACAATGGGAAAAAACCTTGATGATGGAACAAGCAATGTATCCAGTATCAAGAGGTTTAGAGAATAGTATGGTCGATGAAACTGGAAATATTTATATTTTAACACAAGGTTCTTATGGACTTGATAACCAACTTGGCATTAATGCAGCCAAGCGTTCTCGTCCGCAAATTCTGAAAATCCCAGCAAACAATACTGAATTTGATACTACCTATAAATTTAATCCTGTTGATGCAATTGGGCTAAACTCACTCTTGGTACAATTAGCAATGGGTACAATTTATCATGAAAATGGCATTGCTTTTGCCGCAGTTTCTGGACAATCAAACTCTGCAAGAGTATTAGAATTAGTAGGAAAATTGGCGAACGGAACAATTACAGCCGTGGAGTATCAAGAATTATCGAATAGCGTATTTAATGACCCAGACCAACGTTGGGTAAAGTTGGATTTGAATGCAAAAACAGCAAGTATAATTCAAGATATTCCTCTAACTGCCGCTTATGCCTATCCATTTTCGTATAAATATGACGGCAAATTTTACTTCAATGTAAACAATACGAGTTTGGGTTTAAATGGCTTTTATGCTTACGACCCAGCGACAGGAAAAGCCACAAAAAGTATTAATATCGCTAAAGGAGGAATGACAAATTATTTCATTAAACTAAGCAAATAAACCTTTTACTCAGATGAACAATTCACAAAAAATAGTAACACTTTGGATATTATTCGTGGTGTGTATGATTCTCCATTTCAATTATCACGTTGGTGAACTTTTTTATGGAGTTGATATTAAAAGACCAAATGCCAATGGTGTTGTTCCCACAAGTGCCGCCATTATCAGATTTGTCTTTGAAATATTACCGATGATGCTGGTGATTTTCATACTTTTTATCGAAAAACCAATCATTCGCCAAATCAATTTTTATCTTTCAATACTTTTTAGCTTGGCAAACTTGGCTCATTTAGTAGAAGAATTTATGAGTCCAAAACTGGATTTATCTCAACTGAACTTACTGAGTTTTGTTTTTATCAGCAGTTTGTTATTGAATCTGGCAAGTTGGCGATGGATAAAAGAAAAAGAGTAAAATCAGCTTTAATTTAAGGCTAGGTTGATTAAAAAATAATTTCAATATAATCTTGTTGTTTTTTATTTAGATTTAGTCTAATTTCACACAACGATTAGAGTATGAAGAATTTAACACAAGTACACAATCAATGATTTGTGCTTGTGTTAAATCTGTTTTACACCGTTCAAAAATTTAGGGGATCAATCTGTAAACTATATCATTAATAGTGCATGGCATTATCAAACATTAATACTGTTAAAAAATCCTTTCAGGAATTTCTTGATACAAAAGGATACCGCAAAACGCATGAGCGACTAACAATCCTAGAGCATATTTATGAAAGAAATGACCATTTTGAAGCGGATGAATTGTATTTGGCTTTAAAGCAACTGAATTATCATGTTAGCCGAGCTACAGTGTATAATACCCTAGAATTACTTGTTGAAGCAGAATTAATTATTAAGCATCAATTTGGGAATAAAATTTCTTCAAGATACGAAAAAGCTTATGGAAGACGTCAACACGACCATATCGTATGTGTTGATTGTCAAAAAGTTACGGAATTTTGTGACCCAAGAATTCAGAATATCCAGAATATGGTCGGAGAGTTTTTTAATTGTGAAATTCTTCATCATTCTCTCACTTTTTACAGCAAATGCAAACAAGTTGACTGTAGTGAAAGAATGAAGATGAATCTTAAAGAACAAAATCCTGAAAAGTAATATTGGTCTAAAAATGTGTTTTTAGTAATTCAAAGCCATTTTTAAATCTAACTCATCCTGCAAAAGTCCGTAATTATTATAAAGTGTTTCGATTTCTTTGGTGACTGAAGCAGTAAAATTACCCACTTTTCTGCGAGTAAAAGTTGAAATATCTAATCCTCTTTTTTGTAAGAAGTATTTTGAAACTATAGGATATACGTTGTGCATTACATCCATGTTATCAATCAAAAATTGTTGTACTTTTGCTACTTCACTTTGTTGAGATTCGTCTTCATAATTATCGCAAAGCCACACAATCAACTCAGGAAAATAATTCCCTTGAATACAAGAAAGTCCAGCTGAACCCGCTTTCAGTGTATCCACAGCATGAGCCATATAAGCATCGTACAAACCAAATTTATATCCCTCTGTCAGCTTAATTTTCTCTTTTACTTGTTCAATATCCAAACAAGTATCTTTGTGATAAATTACTCTCCCAGTTTCAACAAAACCCTGTAATTGTGTAGGAGAAAGTACTCTTTTATAAGGAACGGGGCATTCATAAAAGCCTACAGGAATTTTTTCTGTTTTATCTAATAAAGCAAAAATTCTTTCATTAAATACTTCATCGGCATCGTTTTCATCCGCTAACAAACTGGTTATCAAGATGACAGCTTCTGTTCCAGTATCGTTTACTCTCTTTACAAAATCCGCTTGTTTTTCGATTGCTCCACCAAAAGTTCCAGTTGCTACAACAGGAACTGCTCCATTCACTACTTTAATAACGTGCTGTATTGATGCAATTCTTTCTTGATCTGAAAGCTCAAACATTTCACTAGATAAGCAATTGGCAAACAAACCGCTCGCTCCAGCTTCTAAATAGATTTCTGTGAGTTTTGTTAAAGCATCAAAATCAATGTATCCGTTGTCATTAAAAGGCGTAAGCATGACAGGGATAAAACCTTTTTTCGATTTTTCCATCGTGATTAAATTAGATAAGTTGTTCTCTCAATGAATTTCAACGGTTAGCAAAACAATTACAGCCTTTCATTTGAAACCAAAAGAGCACAGAATTTCAGGGTGAAAAACACTAACGTTTACACCAAAAATTTAAAAGATTAAATATTATTATTTCTTTTTAAGCTCGTTTTTTAAGTTTTGTAATAAGAATTCCTGAGAGAAAAATGCTTAGTGTTCCTATTACGATAATCATATTTTTATGGAGTGTATTTCTTAAAAAAGCATACTCTTCTGGCAAATTTGAAGAGAATGTCATCCAGATAATGACTAAAATTCCAATAATCGTTGCTAAAAATGCTTCATGGTTTTTAGTTTGACGGCTGATGATTCCTAATAAAAATAAACCTAACATTCCCGCTGCAAAGATTCCTGATAATTGCCACCAAACATCCAAAATACTTTTTACGCCAATCATCGCAATTCCCGTTCCCATTCCCAACAAACCAAATACAACCGTAGCTATATGAAGTAAATTCATTTGTTTCTTTTCGCTATTGTTTTTACTGATGTATCGTTGATAAATATCTACAGAAAAAACCGTTGCCGATGAATTCATCCCTGAACTGATAGTGCTCATTGCCGCTGATAAAATTGCGGAAATAATTAAGCCCATTAATCCCGCTGGGATTTTCGTTACCATGAAATGTGGCATTACTTTATCGCCATAATCTGCTGGTTGTAAAGTTGCCATCATTGCCTTAATTTCTGTTAGCGATGCCTTGGGCAATCGCTCAAGTGCTACTTGGTGTTTTACAGCTTCAATCAGTTCCGGGTTTACCTGATAATAGGCAAATAAACATGCACCTATTACAAAGAAAATCAATGAAGCCGGCACGTATAACCACACACAAAGCCATAGCGATTTTGACGCTTCTTTCACCGATGTTGTTGTATGATAGCGCTGTATATAATTTTGATCCATCCCAAAATTATTGAGGTTGATAAAAAAACCGTACAACAAAACCACCCAGAACGATGAATCCACAAAATCAAGCGAAAAACTGCCTAAGCTAAACTTATTATTAGCAACACCAATATCAATGATTTTACCAACTCCGCCGTCCATTTCGTTGATAATCAGGTACAAAATCAAGATTGCACCAAAGGTTTTTATCACTGCCTGAACTACTTCTGTCCAGATAACTGCCTCAATTCCACCTAAAACGGTGTAAATAATGATACAAACACCCATCACCAACATAATTACTTCCATTGAATAACCTGTAAGTGCCTGTAAACTAAGGGCTATTCCAAAAAAAATGGAACCCATTCTAGCCAATTGTGTTAATAAAAAACAAACAACGGCGTAAGTTCTAGCCCATGCACCAAATCGATGTTCGAGGTGCGTATAAGCGGATACTTCTCCCGTATTTCGATAAAAAGGCACAAAATACTTCGACGCAACCCAAGCTGCCAAAGGCATCGACAAACTGAATACAAAAGCATTCCAATTTGAACCAAAGGCTTTGCCCGGTACACCTAAAAATGTATTGCTACTCAAGAAAGTAGCATAGATAGATGCTCCGATTGCCCAACCTGGAATTTTACCAGAGGCTGTTGTAAATTGCTCAGCGTTTTTATTCTTTCTCGAAAAATAAAACCCTACCAAAACCATCCCTATTAAGTAGATAATAATGATGGCTAAATCAAAAAATGGAAGGTTTTTCATGTATGCTAAATCAGGATTGTATGATTATAAAACTGTATTTTGTTCTATATTCTACAGGACAAATATACAGTAGTATTTCTCTGGTTATTTATAGGATTTTTCTTTTGTATTATACGATATTATCTTCTTCTGAAAATTTTTGCTGATTTTTTAGACAAACCAGCAATTTATTGCACATCAATAGCATCAATGCTCAGATTTTCAGCATCTTCAGCCATCAATTTTATTTGGTAAGTTCCTGCGTTAATCATTGTTCCAGTACTTGTGTTATAATAACTCCATTTCCCTTTTTTGGAAGGTGGAAAAGAAATTAAATCTCCTTTTTTTATCACCGTTCCATTCGTTGCAACAATGGCTAACCTTGCCTGCAAAACTTTATCACTTGAATTATGATACTTTATCATTAAGGAATAAGTATCGGCAACACCCACTGAAATTGTCCACTCCAAAGCATCACCAGATGGTTTTTTGAAAGATACTCTTTCTTTTTCCATCAATATTTCTTTCACTGCACCTCCTAGCAATTTACCTTCAATGGCTTTATAACTTTTTACTGTTTTTAAATCATAAGCAGGTTCAATAGTACTGTTTTGGTTAATCATCAATAAGTAATGTGCTGAATTTTCAGGATTTTTACCCAACGTTAACTCCTCTCCTACCGATAAGCGTTTTCTTAAAACTTTATAAGCTGTATTGTTTTGATAAGTACTTTCGATGAAAGTACCCGTTTCCTCAAAACTAGTCAACCAATTTGGTTTTTGAATCAAATTGGTTGGTATCGCCACAAAAACATCAATATTTTCTGTGGCTGTAAATGTAAGCTTTTCTGTGTTCTGATTTTGGGCAAACTGTAGGGATGTTGCACTGTACAAATTTGATGGCAAGGATACAAATTGTGCATCATCGTCTGAATATACTTTATAGCCAGTATCCAACCAGTATTGCATTTTTGTATCAGTTTTTACTTCTTTCATTTGAATCAAGCCTGAATTTTGGGTAACTGTGCTTAATTTTTTATCCAAACTAGCAATCGCAATGGCTGAAATAAGTGCTTGACCAGCCTTAACATTCGGGAATGAAATCACTAATTGACCACCCTTAATTTTTACTTTCACTGTTTTCTTCAATGCACCATCGTGTCCTGCTTCTTTCCAAATATCTACATTTTTCAAAACCGTTTGCTCATTTACTGAAACATCAAATAAACGCCAAGCCGAACAATCCATGCCACCACCCGTGCCAAGCCAAGGTTCGGTAAAATACAATTCCACTAAATACTCTCCATCAGGAACATTAAAATGATATTTCAATTTTTCACGACCGTAACGAAATGTTTGAAATAATTGCCAATCTTTTGTACCAGTAATTGGGTCATTCGTTTTTCTTTGACTGGCAAAAAAACTTGGCATTCCTTTAAAATCATCTGCCCAAGAACTTGAACCCCAAGTATTTTTATCGGTTTTATGCTGGTCGGCTAACCATGTATTTCCTTCATGGTCGATGTACTGATTCCCACCACAATTTACTCTGTACAAATATTGGTAACCTTTTTTGGCTCTCACTACTTCTGATTTAGCCGAATAAAGACGCTGAAAATGTAGTGCTTTCGGTAAATGATTGAGTACGATATAATCTTTTGCCACAGCTTTTCCATTTACATAAGCTACTGCATACAAAACATTGTATTGAATATCTACGCCATCCCATTGAAAATGTGTTCCTATGCCATTTCGTTTTCTTTTTCCTAAAGAAACATGATTGACGTCGTTAAATAATTCTACTTCATCGGCATTAGAATACACAACGATGCTATCTTTTTTGCCAGTTTTCGTCCAACGGTCTGCCCAAGTATGCGAAGAAATATATACCATCGGCTCTTTTGTTTTGGAAGCATAATTTGCCCGAAACATATAAAAAACATCCAATGGCTCTTCCCAAGGCGTTAATAGGCCTTTGTAATTAACTGGCCCAACACGGTCGATTTCTCGTAAACCTTCTCCGCCTTGTACTCTTCCAGGGTTATCATGTGAATTTAATAACCAAAAGAAATGTCCCGCCGTTTTATCTTTCGCCGCTTCCGCCAAATGCACTTTCAATTCCATCAAATTGGTCATTTTGTCTTCGCAGAAACCTTGATTTTTGTGTAAATCTATGGTTCTCCAAGCACCATATTCACCAATTAATACTTGTCTTTCAACGTCTTCACCATATAAATTTGGGTCACCACCATAAGTACCAGTCCAGTTTTGCGGAACGTCCCAATCGGTTCCTTTTCCTCCGTTGCAAGTCGTTACTTTTCTTTGAGAAGAAGCCGTTGGGTCTAACTGACGAATCAATGCTGTACATTCTTTCGCAAAATCTTCGGGCAAAGTACTTTCGTTTTCCAAACCCCAAAGCACAATCGAAGGACTATTTCTACGTTCCTTAATCCAATCTTTTAGAAGTGTTTTGAAATTTTCTCTGAAGGCAGGCGTATCGTACCAAACATGTGCCGCCATTTGTGGCCACCACAAAATTCCCGATTCGTCCCAATATTGCTGATAGCGTAAATTATGAGGTTGATGTGCATCACGAAAGGCATTGAAACCAGCCGCTTTAATTTGCTGTACTCTGGCATGAATTTGCTCTTTGCTAAAGGCATGACTATTGCCAATCAGGTGTTCGTACTCGGCTATTCCATTGATAAAAACAGGTTTTCCATTCAATAAAAACTGTTTTGCACCTTTTTTACCAATTGGCCAACTAATGGTACGAATGCCATAATCTGTTTTTATTTCATCAATCAAATTGCCATTTTCAATGATTTTAGTGCGTACTTGATACAAATATGGATTCTCAATCGACCAAAGTATGGGATGTTTAATTTCGGGAAATTGCTGATTGACATTAGCGACAGTATTGGTGGCGAGTGTGATTTTTGAACTTATTTCACTTACTTTCTGACCATTTTTATTGAATAATTCATTCAGGATTATCAATGATTTAGGCTTGTTCCCATAATTTTTAATTTCTGTAGAAAGATGCAATAAAGCAGATTTTTCAGAAGCAGTGGAATCATTCCAAATGTGAATTCCGAAAGGTTGAATCCGTACTTCATTCGTAATGACTAAATGCACAGGACGAAAAATACCCATCGGTTGCGAACCTTCCGAAAAACCACGTTCTGGAGAACAGCCACCGCAAACCCAAGGTAAATCTTGAATATTGGCTGGATGGTCGGCTCGAACCGCTAAAGTATTATCTTGATTCTGACTTAAAATAACATCCGTTACATCCAACGTAAAAGTAGTTCTTCCACCTGCATGAGTACCTATTTTTTTCCCATTCAGCCAAACGGTTGCGTAAGAACTTACGCCTTCAAAGTACAGAAAAAAGCGTTTTCCATTTTTGAGTTCTTGTACTTTAAACGTTTTACGATACCACGCATAACCATGCTTATTGCCATGAAGCATTCTGCGATAACCTTCGTACTGATCCCAATTATGTGGCACATTTACTTTTTTCCAATTTTTCACCGAAAATGTGCTTATTTCAAAACCTGAAAAATTATCAAGCGAATCTTTAGCAGCAGTAAACCAATTATTATCTAATGAAATATCTTTCCGAAGAAGTGTTTGTGCTTTGGGTTGCATTGAATTCAACAACAAAAAAGCCAAACAAAATAAACTATAAAAGCATTTTTTCATTATTCCAATTCCCCATTAAATGTGTAAACTTTCCCTTTTGTCGTTTGGAAATCAATTTCCTTACTTCCGTATCTCAAGTAACAACGTTCTCCTGCTTTTGAAAGAATTTTTAGTTTTGTCAACTTACCATTTTTCCAAGTAAAATCTAATTCAAAACCGCCTCTTGCCTTAATGCCTTTTACGCTTCCTTCTTGTAAATCAGAGGGTAAAGCGGGAAAAATATCAATGTATTTGGTATGACTTTGCAAAAGCATTTCAGCAATACCAGCCGAACCACCAAAATTTCCATCTATCTGAAAAGGCGGATGTGCATCAAATAAATTGACATAAGAACCCCCAGCTCCACTGGCAGGACGAATTAACATTTTTACCATTTTCATGGCATGATTACCGTCTTTGAATCTTGCCCAAAAATTAATTTTCCACGCTAAACTCCAGCCTGTTCCTTCGTCGCCACGATAAATTAAGGATTGTCTAGCCGCCTTCATCATTTCAGGAGATTCTTCCCAAGTAATATCATTGCCGGGATGCACGCCCCATAAATGCGAAACATGACGATGCTTGTTCGTAGTATCATCTTTGTCTTCCAACCATTCTTGTAATTGACCGTATTTCCCAATTTGATTTGGTGCAATCTGTTTGTATTTTGTCAATAAAGTATCCCGAAATTTTTCGTCTAAATGCAATACTTTACTCGCTTCTATACAGTTTTTAAACAGATTTCTGATAATCTGATGATCCATTGTTGGACCAGCCACCAAACCCCCATTTTCTGGAGAATTCGCTGGTGTACTGATTAACCAACCTGTTTTTGGATCTTTTACCAGAAAATCAACAAAGAATTCCGCAGCTCCTTTCATGATAGGATAAGCTTTGTTTTTCAAGAAGTTTTTATCTTGGGTAAACAAGTAATGTTCCCAAAGATGCTGACTCAACCAACCGCCACCACTTACCCAAATCCCATGATTTGACGCATTGATGGGAGCAGTTCCTCGCCAAATATCCGTGTTATGATGTACCAACCAACCACGTGCATCGTAATGTGTTTTGGCAGTTTCTTTGCCATTTTTTGCCAATTCTTCAATCATCTTGAAAAGTGACTCGTGCATTGGCGAAAGATTGAGTACTTCGGCTGGCCAATAATTCATTTCTGCATTGATGTTGGTGGTGTATTTACTTCCCCAAGGAGGCGTTAGTAAATCGTTCCAAATGCCTTGCAAATTGGCTGGATGCGTGCCTAATCTGGAAGAAGAAATCAACAAGTAGCGACTATACTGCACATATAACGCAGCAAATGAGGGGTCTGAATGATGTTGAAATTGTTGTATTCTTTCGTCGGTTGGAAGGTTTTCGTACTTGTCTTTTCCAAAATCAATCGAAAAAGTATTGTAATATCGCTGATACTCTTTTAAATGTTTTTGTTTGATTTTGGCAAAATTTTGCGAAGTAGTAAGCTTACTTTTTTGAATATTGGCTAGTCTTTGCTGACAAATAGCTACAGGATTGCCCGAAGTATTTTTATAATAGATAAAATTTGTCGCAGCGACTAAATACAAGTTTACTTCGTCTGCATTCTCGACTGAAATCTTGTTATTTTCTATCGAAATTTTTCCGTTTTTCGCTTGAATCAATAAATTACTCTCTCCTTTCAGAACGCCATTTCTAACCGCTACAGATAAACTTAAAGTATGTTTATCAAGCTGACGAACAACATATTTTTTATGCGGACTGCTAAAACTTGCCTCAAAACTGATACTTTTTAACTGACTGGCAGAAAGGTGAATAACGATGGTTTGGTCTGGTTCGCTGGCAAAGTATTCTCTCGTAAATTGAATACCTTTTGAAGTATAAATGGTTCTTACAACCGCTTCCGAAAGCGATAATTCACGTTTATAATTGGCGAAATTTTGAAGTCCTTTAAAATCAAGAAACAAATCTCCAAAAGGCTGATAATCAGCTTGATATTTTCCAACGGCTGGCGGTTCATCGTTTTGAATAAAGTATTTCCAATCTTTTACCAAAGAAATTCTTTGTTCTCCATTTTCATTGGCTGGATAAATTCCGATGTGGCGAGTTGTGTCTTTATAACCCGCAATTCCTCCTTTATCAAAATAATTTATTACTTGAATGGCGATGCTATTTTTCCCAACTTTCAATAATCCAGCAGGAATTACATACTTTCTAACATCTGTATTATTGGTATTGCCAATTAATTTTCCGTTGATATAAGTAAAATCTTGGTCACGTACTCGGTTTAAATCTAATATCAGGTTTTTGCCTTTCCAGTTTTCAGGTAAATCAAAAGTGGTTCTGAACCAAAGCGCACCGTCTAAACCTTCAAAACCTACGGTTTCCCAACCTTCATAAGTTGGTACTTTAATCGTTTTCCAAGCTGAATCATCAAAATTTTCTGCGGCTGGATTTCCCGAAAAGCCTTTTAATTGACGAACTTCTGCAAACCATTCTTCACGTTTCCCTTCATTACTTTTAGTTCCCATGAATTTTGATTCCGCCAATTGTTCTGCCTCTTTTTGTTTGCCTTCTTGCAATAATTGTCGGATTTTACCTAAGTATCTAGCAGCGTCTGGATGATTATAATTGCGTGGTTCGCCCGTCCAGAGTGTTTCTTCATTAAACTGAATTCTGTCTTTTTTGACACCTCCAAAAACCATAGCACCAAGTCTTCCATTTCCAATTGGTAAAGCATCTGTCCATTTTTCCGCAGGCTTTTGGTACCAAAGTTTATACGCTTGAGCCTTGGTCAGCAATGGCAATAAAATGAAAAGAGCAAGACTTTTTAAGTTCATGAGTTCAGGGTTTGTGAGTCTATAAGTTTATGAGTCTATGAGTTTAGGATTTATCAGTAAAAAGTTCATGAGTTTAAGGTTTATGAGTGAATAAAATCTACTCATAAACCTTAAACTCATGAACTCATAAACTCCCTTCCAATTGTTTTAACTTTTTAGCTTTAGCGATTTGTTTTCCGTCAACAAATACTATAAAACCTTTACCTTTTCCGTACTTTTTACCTGTTTTATCCCAAAGAATTGTAAGATTCTTTCCGTGATAAAAAACGTTGTCTAAACAAAACCAATCCCATTGTTTTTCAGGAATTAATGGTTTGATTTCAAGGATATTATCTGCTCTTGGTTTTAATCCAACCAAATCATTGATAATCAAATCTGCAAAGCTTGAGTGATTATAAAATTTACTTCTTGGATTATCGCCTTTAAGCCATTCGCCATTTTTTTCATCCTGATATTCTCCCAAATACAATTTGCCATTCATTTGATGCGAATTGGCATATTTGTGTAATTCATCGTAAAAAACTTGAGCGTTCATCGCTCCATGATTTTTATAATTTGTCAACAAATTTGATAAGCCTTTTAGGGTTTGGGTCGTGGCATAAGGCCAAAGTGGGCCGTCCCATTCGCAACCGTGACCAGAACCGTGTGTTCTAAATAATGGGTGACGACGTTCGGCGGTGGTAAGTCCCCAAGGTGCTTTAAAACCCGTTGTATCAATCAATTGATTCCATGCTTTGGCAATATTGGCTTTGTCTTCAGGCAAATTAAAGTACCAAGGTATAAGGCCAATTGCCTCACGAGCATCCGAAAATCCTTTTGTCTTTTCAAGCTTTACTTTGAAGAAACTAGCTTTTTCATCCCAAAGATTATCAATCGTCAATTTTCTAAGTTCCATTGTTTTTACATCATATTTTTGGGCTAAAGTATCATTCTGTACCAACTTCGCCATTTCAACTAATGCTTTAGCATTTCCGTACATATAACTATTGATGGTCGGACGAATATTTTTCTCTTTTCTGCCCCCGCTGATAGATTCTTCCATCGCATCTTTTACATCAAATTGATAGAAAAGTTGATTGGGCAATTGCTTTTCTACTTCCCATTTTCTGTAATCGGCATCTAATGTCAAAAGATTTTTTTCGATAAAAGCTTTGTCTAAATTGACCAAATAACGATTATAAACAGCATCGTCAATCCAGCTACTAAAACCATGAAAACGCTGAACAGTATGTTTTGGGTCAACATCCAACCAGAAGGAAATATATTCATTGATATATTGCTGATTACGCAACCAACGTCCTTCATAAATATGATGTCCCAAAGCACTACTTACGGCATTGTGCTTGCCTGCATGATTTACTTTGGTGATAAATTCGGTGAAAATAAAGCCATCGGGTGTTTGTTTGAGATGCTTACGCAATGCCCACCAACGATAATAATATACTTTTTGAATGACAGAATCTGGACATTCAAAAATTGGAATATTCTGTGAAAGCCATTCAAAAGATTGGGCATTTGGCACAAAGTTTACGACTGCTTCATCGTCTGAGGCGTTAAATTCTTTGACAAAGTTTTTAAGTTTATCAGTCGATAAAATGTTTACTTTTTGGGCGAAAGTATTACTTATTACAAAGAGTAAAAGTATGGTGATAAGATTTGATTTATATTTCATTTTTTTTGAACCTTTAAACATGAGTCATCCCGAATTTTTTCTTAGAATAGTGAGATTTAGGACGATTTGAGAGGTTTTTATATTTATTATTGTACAATCCTTACTTTTCTTGTCTTGAAACAAGAAAAGTAACAAAAGAAATTCAAGAATTCCTAATCGCAGCGGCGAACCGCCTCGCTTCGCTCAAACAGTAGGAATTCGTTGCCCATCAATCACAAAAAAGCGGTCGAAATTAGTTTTTTGACCGCTTTTTTGTGATTTTAAAATTCGGGATGACTCATCTTTGAGATTAGATTAATTACTCAAATAGCCAATCAATATTTTTCTTATTTCCAGCTAAACCTGCATCTGAAATTGGAATTTCTTGATTGCCTTTCATAAAACCTACAACCAAACAAGCTCCTTTTCCTACATTCAAGGTATGCGTGCCAGGTTTGAAAGAATAAGCATGAATATTTACGGCTGGAAATCCTGCTATCAGTACTGCATTTGAAATCTTAATTTCCGACTGACCATAGTCATTTGCACTTGCATCTGTTTCTAATTCAGGTGCTTGCAAGAATTTACGATTTTTGTCATTGAAAAAACCTACCAAAAGTTTTACGGATTCTGTTGTCGTAAATGTCAAACTGGTTCCAACGATTTGTTGCTTTTCTCGGTTAAATTTCAAGCCTTTTAATTGCTTTAATTGAACGGCCAAATCAGAAATCGCTGATAAAGTATCCGTAAATACTTCCTGACCTTTTTCATTTTGATAAAAGCCTTCTGAACCAGCAGAAATTTTTACTTCCACGTTTTCAAAAAGTGTAGCTTGTTTTACTGAAACATTTTTTTGTGATTTCAGAGAATCAATTGAAAACTTAAAACGAACTAATTCTTTTTGATACACTGGCAACATTTCTTCCCAATGTATAAAAGTTGCATCCACACCACGCATCGGAATTTTGCGCTGTTTGGTTTGCATACTGTTGGCATACAAATACGCATTTTTAGTATATTTTACTAAATCCGTAAAATGATTTACGCTACTTTGCAAAAGCGGTAAAGCTTTTTCTAAATCTTTCACATCGTTTGAATATTTATAACGAAGTACCGAAAGACTCGCTCTTACTTTCTCTGCATAAAAATTCGCCATCGCATTGTAGCAATAAGTATCATTCTTCAAACGTGCGAATTCTGTTTTATCTTTCGTTACAAATTTGGAAGCTTTATCAATGGCTTCAACGGCTTTTTTTCCATGTGCCACAACTTCATCCGCTACTCTTACAGGCGTTTCGCCAATGTGTTTTTCATTTTTCCATTCTTTTTCGGCATATTCTATAATCATTTCGCCTTCTGGTGCTTCCGATTCATACAACATCGTAAACAAACCATAACGGAAAGGATTTATAAATTGTGTCATCAACATTCCTAAAGTAAGAGTTTGGCGATTTCCGTCCGTAATGCCATAACGGCGAAGTAATTTCGGAGAAATTTCTCCTGTTTCTTCCATCGCTGCCAAGACATTTTTGGCCTTTTCTTGCGGTAAACCGTACTTTTTAGCCAATTCTTTCCCCCAATAGTTTACTTCATTTTCACGTTTTCTATTTGAATTCCAAGCGTATCTTGCCCAAGTTTTATACCACATCCAATCACGGTCAATTTGTAATAAACGCTTATCCGCTTTATCAGCCGTAAATGGCCAATCCCAATAAGACGCTTGTGGATATAAGTGCAAAGCATTAGCTTCATAAACACTGTGCATTGCCAAAACAGATTTCTGGATAAAGTCGGGCGAGCTGTAGCGGAAAGGCTCAAGATTGGCTAAAATATGTACATTTTCTACATGAACCGTTCCGATTCTACTTAACTTTCTATGTAATTCTGCCCAAGAACCTCTTGGTGTATAAGTAGTCAAGGCTTCTCCGTTAAATTTTGCCATGGTAAATAAATTTTTGTACAATGGCAATGCTTCTTTCATTACTCTTGGTGCATCGGTGTCGTGTGCTCGCAAAACGATTGGCGGTTCTGTCGTTTGCCCGATTGCCTTCAAACCATCTTGCACGCCCGGAATAATGGTTTTTGTAAACCAATCAACATCATCCTGACCAACACCTTCCATGGCTTCGCCCAAAGTAATCAGTAAACCAACATTTGGATATTTTTCGACAAAAGCGGCGATAGATTTACGAGTATAATCTGCAATGATTGGAATAATCGGACGATTGCGGTCTTGTGTTTCAAGATTGTGTTTTTCAGCAAAAGGTTTTGGAATGATAATATTGTAAAACATCTGAATCACCCAAATACCTCTTTTATCGGCTTCTTGAGTTAGAAAACGGAAAATATCTTCGTTCTTTTTAAAAGTTTCATCATCAACTTCTACGGCATAAGGATACTCTTTTAATTTCACTAAAGATGAAAAAGGATGCCCATTCCACAAATACAAAGAATTATATCGGTTTTCAACCATCATGTCCAAATACTGAATCCACATGGCTTTATCATAAAACCAAGGAAAACTTTCGGGCGTGTATGGATATTCGTAAGTTCCTCTTCCAGGCAATAAAGTTGGTTTTTGTAAACCGATGCAAGTACCACGCAAAACCATTTCTGGTTGTTCACTGATATTTATTTCCTCGGATAATTTTCCTGTTTCTTTAATTTGATTTACCAATTCCAAGCAACCATACAAAACGCCAGAAGCATCTTTCCCAACAATTAGCATGGGTTTATTAATTGCTTTTGAGATAGAGAATCCTTCTTTTCCTAAATCCTTCTTATTGTCAAGATTGTATAAAGAAAGTATATTTTGAAGCTTTTCGTCAGATAAAGTACTTATCACGATGACATTTCCTATTTCTTTTGTTTTTGAAACAGGTTTAATCTTAACTTCATAGCCAATTGTTATTAAAGCGGAACGAAGCTTCTCCACACCAAATTTGATACGAATTTGACTAGCATCCGTCACTAAAATGGTAGCTAAACGTTTTTTTTGTGGAATTATCTCAGCGAATGTTATCGCACTGAAGCTACAGCTAATGAGCAGGTTAAGGATAATATATTTCAAAAACTTATTCATAGAAATGAGTTGATGTATTGATAAAACAATTGGACAGCCTTTGAACTTTTAAGAAAAATCTAATAAAGTATTAATAAAATTCAACTTCCCCAAAATAACGTTACAAATTTATTGTTAAAGCTAGGGCTTTTACTCTATCATTTTTTCTAACTATTGTACAATTTTATCATTTCTAAATGACAATGATTTTTTGATAAAAAGATTTCAACTCTCTTAGAAAAAGAATTCTCCAACCCCAATATTTAATCCAAGTATCTCTCTTGAGTATGAACAATAAAAAAACGGACGAAAATTCATCCGTTTTTAATCAATATTCCTAAATATTATAACTCATAAAATACTTCGTAAGTATTGCCTTTTTCAAGTGTTAACTCGTATAAATCGTTTGTCAAAGCTTTGATTTCTCCATCTTTGCTATTGGGCTTTATTTTACTTTTAAATCTTAACGTTCCTACTCCAGCTGCACCAGTTACTTTGATTTGTTTGGAGCTACAATACACTTTTACATCGCCATCGGGTGTTGGTACTTTTCCTTCTATCCATTCCAAACCGCCTAATTGTGGTTCTACTAAATAGGTTTTATATGCCGCAGAAGTAGGTTTTACACCTAAGAAATATTTCCCTAATAAGTATATTGGACTTGCTCCCCAAGCATGACAAAGGCTTTTCCCAAATGGGCGACCGTACATCGCATAATGTTCATCGCCTTTTTTGTTGGGATTGTATTCTTCCCAGAAAGAAGTAGCCCCTAAATTCAACATACCGCCCCAATAATCTTTCATTTCTTTCAACACATAATTTTGCTCGCCCAAAGCACAAAGTGCCTCCAACTCATAAAAACGCATGTATGGCGTTGTTATTTTTTGAATTTTATCGTTCAAAAGCACGTGTTTTTTAACGTCTTGCTTTTGAGCTTCGTCGAGATAATTGAAGAAAATTGCAAACATATTGGCATAACGAGTTACATTTTCGGTTTGCTTTCCATCCACTCGGCTATGTACCAAAGCATGTTTTTCGTTGTTCCAATAATTGGTGAAAAGCTTTGCTTTTAGCTCCGTCGCCAATTGTTTGTACTTCACCTCATTTTTGGTATCGTTTACAATATTGGCACAAGTTGCCATCGTTTCTAAACTTCTCGCCAAAAGCAATTGCTCAAAACTTACTTCTCCTTTTTTACTCAACCCTTCTGCCCAATCGATAAAAACCCAATCGCCCGTTAAGCCTTCCATCATGCCATTATTATTTCTTCTTGACAAACAGTAATCCATCAAACTTTGCATTCTTGGATAAAACTGTTGAATAAAAGTTTTGTCGCCCGTATATTGGTAATAATCGTTGATACCGATAAACCAATAAAAAGTATAATCCATGATGGTATTGATGTGACTTGTTACAGGGTCTTTTCCTCTGAGTGCCAATAAAGTACGAGTAACCGAAGGAGAATCGAACAATAAATAATAGTTCATCAAATAACTTTGGTAAGCATCGCCTGACCAAATCCAACGGTCACGTTTGATTCCGTCAATGAAAAACTCACGGGTATTCAAATGAAAAGTATAATTTGAAACATCATAAATTTTATTGATTTGTTCGTCCGAACAACGGAATCCGCCACGGTCGGCTACAGGTAAAAACTCATATAACATCGATACTTCATCAAGCGAAACGCCAGCCTCAAATTGCACATTGACAAAACGAAAAGCTTTTGAAAGCTCCATCGTTATGTCTTTTTTCTTGGCTTCATTTACTTCAATTTCGTCTAAAGTCTCGCACGTTTCAGTCGCCAAAGCTTCTTCTTTAGATTCTCCGTAGTAAATTTTCAGTTTCCCTTTTCCTTTTAACCCTTGTAATTTGATAAAACCAAAAGTCTCTTTGCCAAAGTCCAATAAAAGGCTTTGTGCTTTTCTTTCTGTTTTTACAGCTTGCTGAATTTTGGTTTCTAATTTGAATTTTGAAGGAGGCGTTAAAGCTGAATTAAAATTCCAGAAACCTGCTTTTAGCCAATTTGTACCAGATTGGTCAGAAGCTTTTCCTGTTTCATCAATCCATTCTTTGTCTTCAAAAGTAACGAGCCAAGAAGCATCCGAAACCACTTTTTTGCCTTGCACAAAAATGGCTGGCACACGGTCTTGACAAAATACTTTCAAACTCACTTTATGTTTTCCAGCGGGTACAGTGATTTTTTTCGGAAAACCCGTAATCGCTTTTCCATCAATTTTTACATTGAATTGTCCTTCTACAGCCAATAAAACTTCTTCCGCAATGAGCAAATCAAAATCTTTATGAAAATCAACTAAATTGTAATGGCTATCCAATTTCCAAAATGGCGGGAAAAACGAACCACGCTCTGTTCTTCTATTTTGCATTTTGTTACTCAACCAAACCTCAAAATCACCCGGATACCAAATCCAAGTAGCTTGATTTTGAGCCAAAGTAGGCGAACAAAAAGTCAGGAAAGTCAAGAAAGCTAACAGCTTTGTTTTTAGAGAGATTTTTGTGGAAAGTATTTTCATCATTTTAAAATTGAATTTTCATTAGTTAAAAAAAAGGTAAAGCCCAATCATGACAATCGTTAATAAAAGCCACGAAATCCATACTTTTTTACTTGGTTTTTCTATGCTATTTTGTTCGTCTAATGTTGCCAAATAAACAGTTGGAGCTTTGTCTAATAATGAAATAATGATAGATAACACCGTTAAAAAGGCAAAAATGAAAAAAGAAAGTAACAAATAATGCGGCCAAATAGGATATTTATCAGGCGTAAAAACCCAGAGATACATTACTCCTACACCCAAACTAAACACTGAACCCGCCGAAAGTGTAAAGTTTACTGCTTTCTTGGTCGTTCTTTTCCAGAAAACAGTTAATAAAAAAACAACAGCTAAAGGAGGTGCAATAAAACCCAAAACCGATTGAAAAACATCGAATAAATTCAAGCCTTTGATAGTATCAATTGCCAAAGCCATCATGATGGCAAAAAAGCAACCCGCAATTACCGTCATACGACCAACCCTAATAATTTCATTATTGGTAGCTTGAGGATTGATTTTCTTCAAATACACATCCATCGTAAAAACGGTACTTAGAGAATTCAATGACGAACCAATCGTTCCGACAAGTACTGCAATCAGCACAACGATGACCAAACCATTCATGCCGGGCGGGAAAAGATTCGTCACCATCGTCATATATGCTTCAGATGGGTCTTTTAAATTTGGAAAAAGTATGTAGCATAAAATTCCTGTCAGGATGAATAAAGGCAAAGAAAGTATTTTAAGCCAAGCGATAAAGTTCACGCCTAATTGACCTTGTTCTAAATTTTTCGCTCCCAACACCGATTGCACCATTGCTTGATCGGTACAGAAAAAAGCCACTGCTGCTACTGGATACCCCAATAAAATGGCATACCAAGGATATTTTGGGTCACTTGCAGGATGAATCAATGTCCAATAATCTGCAGGAACACTGTGATATACTTTGGAAATTCCTCCTACTTTAATAACACCCAAAACAGTAAGCGTCAGTGAAACTGCAATCAGTAAAATCATTTGAAAAACATTTACTTTGGCAATGGCTTTGAGTCCACCCGCAAAAGCAAAAAGTCCAGCAAATAATACCAAGACAATCACAGATTGCCACATCGGAATGCCTAAAATTTGTCTTACTAAAAATCCACCAGCGAACAAACCCAATGATAACCAAGAGATTAAGATTTTAATCAAGGCATACCAAGCTAAAATTGTTTGGGTAGAATCGCCGTAACGTTTTCCCATGAATTCGGGCATGGTACTTACATTTGCAGCTAAGTATTTTGGTGCAAAAACAATTGCCAGCAAAAACAAAAATACAAAAGCGTACCAATCAAAATTAACAGCTACGATTCCAGTACTGTAACCAATACTGGCAAAAGCAAGTAACATAGAAGGTCCCACGTTTGTCCCCCACATATTAAAGCCAATGCTTGACCAGCCCAACGATTTATTGGCTAAAAATAAGGTTCCTTCTTTATCAGATTTGTCTGAAAAACTTGCTCGATAACCAATAACAATCAATATCACCAAGTAGGCAACAACGATGCTATAATCTAAAATGGTTAGGCGTTCTACGATGCTTCCCATTATTTATGATTATTTAAAATGTCTGCACTTAATTGATGTGTTGCCAAAACATCAGCAATTTTTACGGGTAAACCTGTTTGTAAAGATTTATCCATTGCTTGCAATAAAGCCACAGTTCCAACGCCCTCTTTGATGTTTGGATAAGCTGTTTCGCCACTTTCAAGGCAATCGGCAAAGTATTCTAAATAGTTTTGGTACTCGCCAGCATGATGACTTTTACCCTCAAAACGGAAATAATGCTTAAGCTTATGTTCCCAAGTTTGTACAATTTCTTCTCCTGTGTTGGTAGTAACCGCATAACGTAAATCCATATAATCGGCTTGGCTACAGCCCTCTGTTCCTCTTAAAATACAACTCATTTCGCTATCTCGCACCACTGGCTGAACTGGTCCAGTATATGCACCACTTACTCTAGCTATTCTTCCGTCAGTCGCTTTAAAAATAAAGTGCATGGTGTCTGCATTTTTCAAACCGCCCTTCAAACCGTTTGAACTCAACATGCCATAACCCATTACTTCCTCAATGTTTGGCAAATACCATCTGATAAAATCTACTGGATGACTTAAACCGCCATAAAGCCATTTAAAAGCATTTTCTAGCGACCAACCTTTGTCTAAAAACCATCTGTGGTCGGCATGATAATAGCCTTCAATCGTAATTAATTCACCGATTAATCCTGCTTCAAAGTCAGCTCTTTGCTTTTTCATAGGTTCGAAAAAACGAGAGCTTTGCCCTACAAATACTTTCTTGCCAGTACTTTCTGAAAGTTCAATTAGTTCTTTGGCTTTCGATAAATCATCAATAAAAGGCTTAGTGCAAACAACGTGTTTTCCATGCAATAAAGCTTGTTTGGTATGTTCTGCATGAAATTTATCGGGCGTATAAATGGCAATAATATCAATACTTTCATCGTCTAATAAATCTTGATATTCAGTTGTATAATTATGAAAGTCAAATTCTTTGGCTCTTTGCTTACACAAATCAATGTTGCGGTCGCATACTTTTACCAGTTCTAATTTTGTACTTGCCAAGGCTGCCGACATCGTACTTCTTCCTTCTCCTAAACCTAAAATTCCTAATTTCAACATTTGTATTGCTATTTTTTAATTTTGAGAATCTAATTTTTAATTACTCGCTGGTTTCAAGAAAACCCACGTTTCACCTTTTTTTGTACCAGAAATTCCTTCTTGATATTTTGTCATTAATTGATTCCATTCTACCATTTTAGGATTATTTTCTATCGTTTTGGAATTGAGCTTATCCAAACTTTCACCTTTAGGAATACTGATGACCAACATCAATTGTCTGCCATTTTTATAAATCAATAATTGTTGAAAATCAGCATTACAAAAACCTTGTGATACTTCTGACCATTTTTCAAACTGTGTAGCATGATAGTTTAAATACTCTTTTTGTAAAGTAGTATCAGCTACTAAATTGGCAGTGAGTATTGTATGCGACCATTCTTTTACCGACTTCCCATTTTTACATTTTTCTTGATTGAACTCATAAAACAAATCATCATAAGTCTTGATTTGAATTTTCGGAAAAGCATTTTTCAGTCTTTCTCGCAGCAAATACACATCTTGTACTTTATCAAAAATCACTACATGATTTTCCCATTGAAATAGTGCTTCTTGCGAAACCTTACTTTTCAAGAGTATTTCATCTAATTTTTTTCGGTCTATCGTCTGACCATTTTCTGAAATCAATTCTACAATAACTGGTTTTTCAACATTGATTTCCCAATACTTATCTGCTTGCTTTTTGTCTTTTAACAAATAGGCATATTCTGTCTGAATTCCAGCTTTTACTTTAATGCTGTCTGCTACTTGTGGCCCGTTATTTTGCCAAGTATTTCCCGGGCCATTGGCATTTTGTAGAAATTTTGCTGAGGGACTCCAATTATCTTTTATCGTAAAATAAGAAGAGCCTTCGTCTGTGTATAAATAAAACCAATGGTTAGGGATGTGTGCGTAAGGAGCTTTGTAAATGCTATCGACATAGTTTTCGGAAATGACAGAACCGGGCTGTGCCGACAAAGTATAAATTGCCGCAACATCGTACATGTGTTTGGCATAATGATGAATTTTGTTGGCTGAAATGTAATTATTTTTCATGGCGTTGATGGTTTTTGTCCAGCCCCAACCCATACTTATGCCTGAATAGGATACTTCCGAAATGTCATTGTGTTCGATATTAATGCCTCTTACAAAACCCGCTCCGATACCAACAGCACCCCAATCTTCGTTGGTAACATCTGAAATTAAGTTATTGCTAATCAGCAAGTTTGTACAAATTTCTCTTTCATCAGAAGGATTATAAGGCAAATGTATTTCGGTAGCTTCATCTGCAAAAACACCTGCTTGAATACCCGTTCCGCCAATATCTTTGAAGAGATTTCCTTTGATAGAATTATCATGAACGCCCTTGTGATAATCTAAACCAGTAGAAGCCAAATGTTCAAAACGGCAAGCTTCAAAACCTGTATGATTGGCATAAGAAACTTCCACCGCAGCTTTTGGGCGACCAACCCAAGCTTGATTTTCTAAGGTTTTTTTGTCTGGCGTTCCAGGCATTTTGAGTTTGTAAGCATCCAACATATACAAACCAGCTTGATGCGGAACGTGCCCTTGCTGAGAAGGACGCAACCATGAAGTATGACAAAAAATAATATTTTTGAAGAAAACGTGTGATACTTGATGATCAATTGTACCTTCCATTCTCACCAAAGTTTCAAGTGAAGGAGCAATTACTTCCGCTTTTTCCATTACTTCATTGGCTCGTGGAATATAGTATAATTTCTCAGCTTTTTTATCCAAAAACCACTCGCCAGCTTCGTTCAAAAACTGGATGGCATTGGTTAAATAGAAAGCGGAATTTCCTGTTTCTTTTGAAATCCACGGTGCAGGCCAAGGATGCTCAGACTGAATTTTACTTTCTGGTTGAAAAAAAGAAAGCTTTGTACTGTCACCTTGAACTTCCATTTTTTTGATCCGTAAATTGGCAATCGCCCACCATTGGTGAATAAACATTTCTACACCGTTGGCTTTTGCTATTTCTGGGAATTTTGGTGTTGGAATCCAGCAGGTTTCTTCTTTTTTATTCCAAGATAAAATACGATTCATTGTTGGATAAGGAGTATCTTTTGCACGAATCGCTTTTTGATTATTCACCCACAATTGTCTGAAATCCAATATATTTCCTCCAACTTTTGGTGCATCTGCCACCCAAACTTTTCCAATCGCTTCTTTTGGCAAACCGATAACGTTACCTTTTACTTTTGTCCAGCCACTTAATGAAATACCGCCGCTGATGACTGGTTTTTCATTTGGAGCTGCTTCTATTATCGTTGGACTCAATGAAGTGCCAGCATCTTCTGGACGAATCGTGATAGGTTCGTATAATTGATAATTTCCTTCACGAACATAAATATGAATGGCTTTTGAGAAATTGTTTTCTGACAATCTACGCATTTCACGGACTTTTCGAATCGCCATCGAAACCGTTTGAAGCGGATTTTCTTTTGTCCCTAAATTAGTATCAGCACCATTTGGGGCAACCCAAATATCCGTCTGTGCCTGAATTTGTGTTGAAAAACAGCAGCTCAAAAAAGCAAGTATGTAGTGGTAATGTTTCATAATTTATTGCTGGAAAATACTTTTCAAAAAAGCAGTATTTGCACCAAAATTTCCTTTGACATCTCTTGGTTTATTCGCATCTCTTGAACGCTCAATAACCAACCAGCCAGTCCATTTCATTTTATCAAGCGTGGCTTTTACTTTTTTCATGTCAATTTCTGGGTCGTTTTGTAGCCAAACGCCATCTTTATTGGTGCAGTGAATCATACAAATGTTTTTCTTGCCTAATATTTTCAACTCTTTGTATAAATCTCTTCCTTCTTTTAAAGGACTAGAAAAATTGAAGTAAATTTTAATTCCTTCCGAACCTATTTCCTTTAATAATTTTACCTCTTCGGTCGCACTCAATGCTGTTTCTATACCGATTATAACTCCAGCTTTTTTTGCCATTTCACCTGCAATTTTTAATCTAGCCACTACCGAATCTATCAGGGCTGGGTCTTTTTTTAAATCACATTGAACGCCTAAAGGCAAAAAGGCAATTTTGATATTCATCAATTGCATCGTTTTGATACAATCTTCAATTGATTTTTTGTACTCTTCTCTTCCACAAAAAGACTGAGCATAATAGCCAGTCATCGCCAATGAAAACATTTCAATGTTCAATTCTTTGGCTTTGTTCAGAAAAACTGTTCTGATAGAATCATTCGCCAAGGCATTTTCAAATGTTGGGCGTTTGCCCAAACCTCCCATGTCAATTTCTACTCCATCTGCTCCAATTTCCTTCGTGAGCGTCAATGCACCTAGTTTTTGCCTTTTCAAAAGCATCAAATCTACGACACCAATTTTATATTTTTGATTTATTTGGGCAATACTCTTCAATGGTAACGAACAGAGAAAAGTCGCTGTCGTTACTAAAACCGCTATGGATAGCTTTCTCATTTTATCTAATTTTTTATCGCTTCGGCGAATACTTTCTCTAATGTTTCAAAATCTTTCACCGCACTTTTGGGCAGATTTTCACCTTTTTCACCGAAAACATACATGGCTGAAAATGGCTCAACCGTTACTTTGGATTCATCCATTACTCCCGTTTTATCTTTCAATTTTTTCACATCCAACTGGAATTTTTTTGCTAGAAAATCATACAATGCCAAGCGTTTACTTTTTCCATAATCATGACCTTCTTCGGGAAAATGTACATTTTTTACTTCGTCTGTTTTTCCGTAAAAACCATAGACTTTTTGAAGAAAAGGAAATTCTGTTTCGGGAACATGTTGTGTCCAATCTTTTCCGTCTGATAAAATTAATTGTGGTCTTGGTGCTGCCATTGAGGCAATTTCTACATTATTTGTCCCATTTCCGCAAAGATGTACGCCCATTCCGCTTTCGCAAGGACAGCCACCACTGTGGTATGAGGACAACATTACGACGGGTACACTCAAAGTAATTCTATCGTCCAAAGCGGTAATTAACATCGTTTGGCTTCCACCGCCCGAACCACCAGTTATGCCCACACGACTAGCATCTGCATTACTAAATGACAATAACCAATCTAAAATTCGGATACTGTTTAACGTCTGCATGGTTTGTGCCAAACTTTTTCTGTGATTTTCAGACTTAAATTGTAAAGTAGATTCTCCCCAAGCAAAAAGGTCATAGCTAAAAGCGATAGCTCCCATTCGAGCTTGCATCGCACAACGATACTGACAATCAGCACGGTAACGACCATCCCCGAAGTGACCGTCAGGATTTAAAATCACAGGAATTTTCCCTTTACTTTCCAAAGGCATGTACAAAGAGCCACAAACATAAACACCAGAAATCGTCTCAATCGCCACATTTTCAACGGTATAGCCGTTCATGATGCGTTTATTATTCGTAATTACTTTACTTGTTGGCTTCGCTGGCAACGGTGAAAGTTTCAGCGCTTTCCACATACAAGCTTGTAATTCGTCTTTACGTTTTTCCCAACTGGCTTCATCATTGTATAAAGTAGATAAGTACGTAAGCTGTTGTTCGCCTTCTTCGGGAGTTTTTAAATGATATTGATAAGGTTGAAGTTTATACTTTTTCTCGGCTTCTTTGGCGAAAGTAATATCTTGCGAAGACAATACATTCGTCATCGTTTTTTCAAAATCTGGTCTGAAACGCCAATCTGCATACGTCACCCATTTATCTTTTACTAAATCTTCGGGGTAGCGAATCTTCACTTTAAAACGAGTTTCAATTTGAGCAATGACCTCTTTCAAAGGTTTTTTGAAAGCATTATCAGCATTTTGAGCCAAAGAACAATAGCTCAACAACAAGAAACAGCAAGTTTTTAGGAATTTCATACGCTTAGTCTTTAGTAATTTCTCCGCCCTTTGGTGCTTCGTATCCTTTGATTTTCGGCCATTCTCCATTGGTAATTTTCTTCAATTTCAATTTAGAAGGGTCGATTACGGCATGTTTAATTTTCTTTCTTCGCCAAGTATAAATTACGTGAACCAAACCATCTGACGTTTGAATGATGGAAGGATATGAATATTGACTTATTGGCGAATCTTCAATAATTAAAGCTGCATACCATTCTTTTCCGTCTTTCGTTAGCGATAAGTTTAAGGGTGTTCTTGGCCCTTTTGCTAAATCGCCCGGCGGTAAAACATGGTTATAAACCAATAAATGTTTCCCATTTTTCAAAGTCACAGCGTCTGTTCCAGAATTATTATTTGGTAAACTAGCTTTTGCTAAAGGCGACCAAGTTTCTCCATTATCAGTTGACCACGATTCAATAATTGCTCTGTCTCTACTTCTTGCTAAAATTTGTAATTTACCTTTTCCATGATCTAAAATACTTGGTTGAATGGCATTAAAAGTTTTTCCATCATTGATTGGGCCAACGATTCTCCATGTTTTCCCAAAATCTGGCGTTACTTCAAAATGCAATTTCCAGCCTGAACCTTCTGTACTTGTCGGACAAAACAGGTTTCCGTTACTCAATAAAACTGGCTTATTTTTTACGGGGCCGATATAACCTTCTGGTAAAGCTTTCGCTTCCGACCAAGTAAGACCATTATCTGAAGATGTTTTTAACCAACCTTTCCATTTCGCAGGGCTTGGGCCTATTTTGTAGAAAAGCATTAAATCGCCATTCGGAATTTGGAATAATACTGGGTTCCAGCAAGCATATCGTAAAGTATCGTTCACGATGCCATTCGCAACGTTTTGTGGTGCTTGCCATTTACCATTTTTATGGCTACTTACCCAAATACAAACATCAGGATTTCGCTCTTTCGTACCACCAAACCAAGCGGCAACCAAACCTTTGGGCGTTTCGGCAATGGTGGCGGCATGACTTTCAGGAAAAGGCGGATTTTCAACCACAAATTCATCCACCAATAATCCCGATTTCCATTTTTGTGCAGTCGTTTGGTTTACTACAAGTACGCAAATCACCGATAGTATCGTAAATAAGCTTTTTTTGAACATGATATTCGTATTAAATTTTAATATTTTGAGAGTATTTTTTCTGAAAATCACTAATTGACGCTGAACGAATAATTGCCAGAGCTTACTTCTACAATCAATTGCTTCCCTTCCGTTTTCACAAATTTAATTCCTTCAATTCCTGCTACTTTCTTGCCCCCTTCTGTTACTTTTTCCAAAGAATTGGTTGGTAAGTAAACTAAGGATTTAGTATTGGCTGGAATACAGATATTCCATTGAAATTTGTTTCCGTCTTTTTTCCAATCAGATTTTATCGTTCCGTACATGGAATGATAAGATGCTTTTCCTGCATTTAAGCCATCAATCATTTCTGGCTTCATGATTATTTTCTTGAAAGCCACAGCATCTTTTGCGGATTTAATGCCTGCAATGTTTTCATAATACCAAATAATCAAATCGCCCAAAAGCATGACATGATTTCCTGAATTCATTTCTGGATTAGCTTTATCGCCATTCCAAAGCTCCCATATTGTTGTAGCACCATTTTCAGCCATATAACCCCAACTTGGATAATAACGATTTGAAGCAATTTTATAGGCAATATCTGCACGACCATTTTGGCTCAAACCACGCATTAACCATTGTGTACCAATTACACCAGTGCTGATGTGACCTTTATTATCGACCAAAATCTTGTTGACAATATTATTCCAAACTTTAGTTTTTTCGTTCGCAGGAATCATTTCATACACCAAAGGCAAAAGGTTGGCTGTAACTGTTCCGTTACTGTATTGTCCTTTTTGAGTATTCAGAAATTTTTGATTAAAAGCTTTTTTTATTTCCTCAGCAACTTTTGAATATGCTTTTGCATCCTCAGGTTTATTCAACAAACGAGCAAATTGTTGCATTACATCCAAGAGCCTCACGTAAGTAGCAGACGCTAACAAAATGCCATCTGTTTGTAAAGCTGGGTCTTTTGCATGAATCAATGCTAAAGATTCTGGCGGAACGCACCAATCGCCATACTTATCTTTGGTAATCAAGCCATCGACCAAGTATTTTTCTTGCATATAATCTATCCATTTTTTCATGGAAGGATAATGCTTTTTAATGGTTTCTTTATCGCCAAATTGATGATACAACATGTCAGCGATGGTGATATAAGTACCGGGCCAAGTAACATTATCGCCATAATATCGCCAAAAAGCTGGGGCAACATCTGGAATACTTCCATCTGGTTTTTGTGCTTGTTCAATATCATTCAACCATTTTGAGTAAAGACGAACATTATCGAAAATAAAGCTTTCGCCATAAGCTCCAGTAGTTCTATCTCCCAACCACGGCTGACGCTCATTTCTTTGTGGACAATCAACAGGCATTCCTTTATAATTACTTCTGATTCCCCAATAAGCATTTTTGTAGATTTGGTTGATGGTTTTATCAGAAGTTTCAAATTCACCAATCGTTGCCATGTCGTCATAAACTACTCTTCCATCAAAATCATCAATCGTTGGAAAAGTCGGGAAACCTGTAATTTCTACATACCTAAAACCGTGATATACAAATGATGGCTCCCAAATTTCTTGTCCATCGCCTTTCAACGTATAAACATCAGTTACTTTTGCATCTCTTAAATTTCTGACGAACAATTCTCCAGTACTTTGTAAAGTTTCAGCAAAACGTAAAGTAACCTTATCTCCTTTTTTCCCTTTTACTCTCAATCTCAACCAGCCCGCCATATTTTGTCCCATGTCCAAAATATAAGTATTATCTTTCAGGTTTTTAATTGATACAGGTTTGATGGTTTCCATTACTTTCATGTTCTCTGTCATCTGTGCTTCAAACATTCCTCCAGCTTCTTGCACCAATTGAGCTTTTAACCAATTGCTATCAGAGAAGCCAACTTTATTCCAGTTAGGCATTTCTTTGGTTGCATCGTACTCTTCTCCATCATATTCATTATTGGTTCTGATGGGACCATCCGCAGTTACTTTCCAACTATCATCAGTCGAAATCGTTTCTTTTGTACCATCTGTATATTCTACATCCAAATTCAACAACATTTTCGGATAACCAAATGTCTTGATTTTGTAAGGTTTATAATCTTGACGCATCGTGTAAAAACGTCCATTTCCCAACACTGTTCCAATAGCATTATTGCCCTTTTGCAACAATTTTGTAACGTCGAAAGTATTGTATTTTACTCCTTTTGTATAGTCTGTTGGCACAGGTGCTAATACTTGGTCGCCTACTTTTTGTCCGTTTAAGTACAATTCGTACATACCCAAGCCCACGATATAAACCGTTGCTTGTTTAATGGTCTTTTTCGCTTGAAATTCTTTTCTAAAATATCTCGCAGAAAGTCTTGAAAATTGCGTTTCGTTATCCCATTCAAAAGAGCGGTCGAGTCCAATCCATCTTCCTTTCCAATCTACATAATTCAGTAAACCGATACTCCAAAAAGCATTGTCCGACCAAGCAGATTCACCTTTATTCGTCCAGATTTTTACTTTCCAAAAAACTCTTTTTTTACTTTTCAAAGTCGTTCCAGCGTATTTTACATGAATGGATTCATCAGAATTTACTTTTCCAGAATTCCATAAATCTGCTTCGTTATTGGCTAATTTTTCTGGACTAGAAGCTACCAATATTTGATAAGCTGTTTGCTGGACATTTCTTTGTGGACTAATAATTTCCCAGCTCAAACGTGGTTTTACCACATCAATCCCTTCTGGATTCACGAGCATCTCACAACGTAAATTTTGTAATTGAATGCCCGTCTCTTGCTTATTAAACGAAGCAAAAAGTATCATGGCTACCAAAAGGAAAATGTGTGTTGTAATTTTCATTTTTTTATAATCAATTGATATAAATGCTACTTGTTCCCAACAAAATCAAAGTACAAAATCAACTCTTTAGCTCTTGCTGGTTCTTTTTCGTAATCGTAATAAATATTTTTCATGCCCATTGGGCCTGAGTTTTCCGTTTTATTGGTTTTTGAACCGATTCCTGCAATGCCCTGTAGAAATGAAATATCTCCATTCGGGAAATTAATTTGATAATTTTTGTAAGGATCTTGTTTAAAAGCTGGCGTAAACAAACGGAAGAAGATATCTTCATTTTCAGTAACTACTGTAAAATTTTGCTCTTTCCCTATAAATTTACACCAGTACATATTTGAATAATAACCCTTAAATTCTGGATAAAGAAAAGGTATTTCGCCCGTTTCTGTAGTGTTGTACTCTTTTTGCCAAACTCCAAATTGATTTCCCTTCATTCTATTTTTCCAAACTCTGAAAGGTCCATTTCCCATGTATTCAATACCTTTAATTTGGTTTTCAGGAAACGAAAAATTTACTCCAAAAAAAGTGGTGAAGTAATCTCCCGGAAAATAATTTACCTTCATTTTTACCCAACCAGATGGATAAATTGTCCATTCCAAGGTATTATAGCTATTTTTTCTATCGAAAGTAGAAGTAATAATTACATTTCCATTTTCAACACGTTGCGAGAAATTTTTGAAATTAGTCGCACCTTCTTGTACAATTGGACCATTATTGAATGGTATTACGCCTTTTTCATTCTGTACTTTCTGTAAAAGTCCTGTGAATTTATTGATTGAAAGCTGTAAACTTTTTACAGAAATGGTATAAAGTGAATCTATTGTTGTAATTTTCACTTCATCACTTCCACTTTTCTTGACAATACTTTCTGCAATTTTATTAGGTAAAGAAATCTTAAAACTCCAAGTAAAAATTTCTTGTTTGCTCGCATCTTTTGCAGTTACATACAACACATCATAAGTTTGCCAATCTGCTGGAAGAGATAATTTAATAATGCCTTTTTCATTTGGTCTAATATTAGGAGAAACAACAGAACCCGATTTTTCTACTAAACTTTTACTTACAAATTGTTTCAATTTCCACGAAAAAGTACATTCGTTGATATTGGTGAACGAATAGCGATTTTCAATATTTAACACTCCATCAAAATCTGGAGTAATTTCTTTAGCTTCAAACTTTATCGGACTCCAAACTTCTTTAATGGTAAAATAGCTTCCCTCCTTTTCACGATATGGGCCAACAATTCCATCAGCTGCATGATTCCCGTCTGTATCTAAAACTCCATTTTTATCCGTTCTTACGATTCCTTGATCGACAAAATCCCAGAGAAAACCGCCAGCTGACAAAGGACTCACCCACATTTTTTCCCAGTAATCTTCTAAACCTGCTCCGTGACCGCCATCGTACATTCCGTGTAAAAATTCTGTTGGCATTACGATATTATGTCCGTTATCGTAATTCCCAATTCCGTAATTATATTCACGATAATGTTGGGTATCGAAACCTGCAAAAGCTTCCCAAGCGTGTATTACAGGACGTTTTTGAATATCTTCTTGCTGAAAAATTGGGTCTAATTCATAATTATGACCGCCTTCATTACCATTAATCCAGAAAATTACCGAAGGATGATTTTCATCATGCACCATCAATTCTTTCAATAATTTTGTACCTGTTGGCGTATCATAATTGCCATGCCAGCCTGCCAATTCATCCATCACATACAAACCCAAAGAATCACAAACCTCTAAAAAGTGGTCATCTGGCGGATAATGAGACATTCTCACGGCATTCATGTTCATGTCTTTCATCAATTTTACATCCAAAAGACTAATTTCTTTACTGGTTGTTCTACCAGAAGTTGGCCAAAAAGAATGTCGATTTACACCTTTGAATTTTATCTTTTTGCCATTTACGTAAACACCATCTCTTTGTTTGACCAATACCGAACGAAAGCCAAATTTCTTCTCAACCGAATGAATTACTTTATTATTTTCCGACAAAGTAAGGATTACTTTATAACGATTTGGTTTTTCGGACGACCATAATAATGGCGAGTTTACTTGTGATTTTAATCCTACAATTTCATTCGCTTTACTTACTTTTTGTTGGATTGGCGAACCAATTTTCTTTCCATCAAGCGTATAAATTTGGGCTGAAATTAGTTGTGAAACTTTAGCATTTTTTAAGTAAATATTGGCGTTGAAAATTCCTTTGTCGTCGGCATCCAAAGCTACTCTTTCAATATGTTGCGTCGGTAAAGTTTCTAAGTAAACAGGACGAAAAATGCCTCCAAATATCCAAAAATCGCCTTTTCGCTCTGCTTCATTCACAGAAGCATTGGCTGAATGTTTAGCAACAGTTACTTCCAACAAATTATTTTCACCAACATTTACCAATGAAGTAATGTCATAACGAAAAGCGTAATAAGCACCTTCATGCGTAACTCCAGCCGATTTTCCGTTGATTTTCACTTCGGTATCAGTCATTACACCTTCAAAAACGATGTTAATTGTTTTGCCTTTCCAAGCATTCGGTACTTTGAAAGTATGTTTGTACAAACCTTTTTCTTTTCCTCTTGAACTGTCTTTAGCAAAACCATAATTATACTTTCCGAAACCCTGTAATTCCCAGTTTGAAGGCACAGGAATACTTGTCCACTTTCCTGAATTATTGCCTGCTGTACAGAAAAAATCCCAGTTAACAGTTTTGTCATTTCCTGTTCCAGACAAATACAGTTTCTGAGTTTCTTGTGCTTTCACAAAACAAGAAATCAAGCAAAGAAATATGATTAAAAAATTACGCTTCATTATAAATTGGTTCTAAAAGGTCGGGCTGGTAAGCCTTCTTGATTAAATAAGTTTGGTTGAGCGGCTTCGTCCCAAGCAAAGCGGAGTTTTACGGGTTTGGAAACTTGAGGCGACGAAAGTATTACTTTGTTATCTTTCAAAGTCGCTTCGGCATTTACAAAATTTCCATCTTCGCCAGCCAGCTGAAAATCACTTAATTTTTTTCCATCTTTACTGATTAAACCTGTTCCGATTCCATCAAAAGTTAAGTAAATTTTAGTACCTTTTACTTTCGCTTTTTTAAAGATTGGACCAGAAGCAACAATATTTCTCATACCATAATCCTGATTCAAAGCAACAAGTGCCAAGCGTCTGCCAATTTCCCATTTATATGAAGGATGAATATCTTTAATACTATCGACCAAATCCGTCGAGATAATCATTCCAGTATTCGGAAGTTTCAATACATTCGTTTGTGCCTCTCTGAATTCTGGCAAGGTTTCTCTCGTTATTACCAATTTTCCTTTTGCATCCGAATAATTATGCGGTGCAATTTGGACAAAATTGAAAGCTAATTTTTTATCGTCCCAAGCTTTTCGCCAACTGTTAATTAATGTTGTTAGTTTCTGAGAGTATTCAGTCGTTTCTTTCAAAAAACAATTGGTTTCGCCTTGATACCACAAAAAACCTTTTAGTGCAAAAGGAACAAGTGGCTTAATCATTGGCGTGTAAAATTTGGCTGGTTCACCTTCTACTTTTTGCCCTTTGAAGTAAGCAGATTCGGCAAAGGCTTCTTCCGAAATCCACGGCTCAATTCTGCTGCCCGGAATGGCCGAAGAAATCATTCCGATAGGCACATTTAGATTTTTGTGTAATTCTTTCGAAAAAAAGTAAGCTGCCGCAGAAAATGAACGCAAGGCAGAATCTTTGGCAATACTCCAACCACAATGCAGTGAATCTGGCTTAATTAATTCTTTACGATTCACTAAAAAAATACGGATTTGTGGGTTTTTAGCAAATTCCAATTCATCGACAGGATTTTCAATGGCGATATTCGGTCGTTTTACTTTGCTATTTTTACGCATGGTATATTCCATGTTCGACTGCCCCGAACACAGCCATACTTCACCCACCAGAATATGCTCAAGCTTGATAACATTTTTTCCAGAAATAGTCATTTCGGATTCTGTAGAAGACGCTTTCAAAGGTTTTAAGACAATCGCCCATTTTCCATTTTCATCGGCAAAAGTTGTTTTTTCTTGTCCTGCAAACTGTACACTTACTCTTTCGCCCACAGAAGCTTTTCCCCAAATGGTAATCGGTTTATTTTGTTGCAAAACCATGTTGTGTCCCAGAATTCTAGGCAACACAATTTGTGCTTGAACATTCAGCGAAAGCAAACAAAAAAGGAAAAATATGATACTTTTTTTGAACATCTTAATATGGACTCGTTTTGAATGATTTGATGATGTAAACCGCTTCTTTGTCTAATTCTCCAGCATTTTTCAAATCAAAATTTTGGTCAGTTGGCGTATCTGCATCAGGGAATCGACGAATTTCTCCCGTTCTGAAAGTTACTCTTTTGAAAGTAGCTAAAGGTGCAAAAAAGAGTTTTGTCCCTTTACTTTGTCCGTTGACAAAAATGTTAAACATGCGTTTGTGACGGTCTAATTCAATGCGAACGTTGTACTCTTTTCCTGCTTCGTACTTCATAATACCAGAATTTCTGTAGCCTACTTTTGCTTTAAAAGCGGAGTCGGCATCAAAAATTAATCTTACCGCCGTTGTTCCTTTAGCATCTTGGAAGTCAATGTGTAGCAAACCTTTGTCCGCTTGTTGCGGAATAATGGTAAATTCAACCGCTACTTTTTTTGATTCGGGAATTACTCTTTCTGCTTTGGCAAAATCAAATTTATCTTTATCTCTCAAAACCAAGGCTTTCGTTCCATCAGCGATTTTCTCAATTGCCACAGGTGCATACATTGGGCTGAAAATATTCCAATACTTTAGTTCTTCACCATTTTTCATTTGTGCAAAAACTTCATTCGGATGACTTTTTACTTCGTCGCTTACAGGCACAGGCACTTTACTTATCCAAATATCTTCTTTGTTCATGCTGTAAGTAAGCCACATATTTCCGTCAGGCACAAAGCCATTTCCTTCAATAATTCCACGAACATATTGTGGGCCGTAAGACTTAAAATTCCCACCATAACGCATGGTAGAAATTTCTCCATTTACCAATAATAAGTTCGTATAATTCAAACCATCTTTACTGGTTGAAATCGCCAAAGGCCAACGAAATTCTGAGGGATTATAAACAGTTGCATACTTTCCATCAGAAGTTTTTTGTCCCCAAATTTTAGCGTTGCTATTCACAAAACCTGGTGCTCTTAAAGGATTATATTGCCACGTTTTTCCTTCGTCATTACTGATAGAAGTCAGAGCGTGTTTCCATAAACCAACTACTCTATTATCTGGCAAATGATAATAACTAAAAGCTTTTGCTTCTCTTTTTAGTGGAATCAATGGGTCGTTTCGGTCGGCTTCTTCTACCCATTGTTGCATCATCAAAGGCGTTGCCAACAATTCGTCGCAAGCTTCGATAAAGCCTTTGTCTTTACTTGTGTTGTAAAAAGGATACATCGATTTACTTTTATCCCAAGAAGAATTATTTCTGATAAAATAAATTTCGCCATATTTCCCATCTGCATAAATTTCTCGCACTACTCTTCCAATGCCCTTTCCATCATTTGGGTCGTCTTTGGCATCCATCGCAATACCATAATACGCTAAAGTCAATAAGCGTTTTTTCTTCGATACAAAAAAGCCCATGCGTTGGTGCATTACGGCATATAAATCTTTGGCTATACCTTGATAGCCTTCTTTTTTCCAGCCGTCAGGAATTTTGTATGGAGGAAAAATAACAGTAGGATTTGACCAATGATAACCGTCTTTTGAAGTCAACAAAAGTGTTTGTCCAGGAGGAATATGCTCACCAACGGGGTCGCTGAGGTATTGTAAGTAAAAAGTATTATTCCAATAAGCCAACATAGGGGCATGATTGTAAGTCCAATTACTCCCACCAGCCAATGCAGAGTTTTCTCTGTTCGCATGAAAAACCTGAATATTATGCACACCAACGGCTGGACTTAATTGTCCGTGATGATAATCAACATTTGAGAGTGTTTCACCAGTATAACGCACCGTATCTTGAGCATTTGTAGCGGCAAAACTCAAGATAAGCAACAAAGAAGAAAGTATATATTTTAAATGATTCATGCTTGATTATTTCTTTGATTGAATCTCTTGCTGAATAGCTTTTAAGATTCGTTTTTTTACTTTGAAAATTGTTCCGTGTTTATGCCCTTCTGGAACGGATGTTTGTGCCGAAACTTCAGTAAAAGTCTTAAAATCAGCCGTTTTCATCGACCCATAAGTTTTATCTTGATAAGAATCATAATAAATCAGCCAATCTTTTCCTACCTTTTCAACACTTGGTCCTTCTGTAAAATTTTTCGTAAATGGTGCTGAAACATTTGTAAAAGGGCCAATTGCACTTTCGCCAAAAGCAACTTTAATATTTCTGTTCGGACGAGTATTATCTTTTAAAACCAAGACATAATCTTTTGCTTTTCGTTTCACAATCACGGCATCAATTACACTAAAATTGGGATCAATCAACAGTTTTGTGGGCGAAAAATTGTTAAAATCCTTTGTCGTTGTATAATACATTCGATGGTTATTGTCTTCTGCTTCCAAGGCTTTTGGAAAACGAAAAGGAATGCACGAAGCCCAAATAATTACAAATTGTTTTGTTTCATCATCGTAAAATAATTCTGGTGCCCAAACATTTACTGTAGTAGGTTCATGTTCCATGACAGGAATCATTTTTTGTTCTGACCAATGAATCAAATCTTTTGAACTCGCATAACCAAAACCTTTATCACCTTTCCAGCTACTTGTCCAAACCAAATGAAATGTTCCGTCAGATCCTTGTACAATCGAAGGGTCACGCATTACTTTTTGAGTACCGACATTGGGTTTCAAAAAAACATGATTTAAGTCTTTCCATTGGTAGCCATTTTCACTGTATAAAAATCGTAAACCGTCGGTTGCTGGTTCGTGAAATGAACTAAACATGTAAACTTCTTTTGAACAAGCACTCAATAAAAGCGTAATTAATAATATTCCGAATAAACGTTTCATTTGATTTTCAGGCTATTTTGAATCCAAGATTAATACCCAATCATTGCCATTTTTAGGTTCAGCTGGCGGATTAAATGCCTGTTCTCCTTTGTTATCGAATACACCAATTTCAAGCGTTTTCCCATCTCTTGGACTATACCAAGAAGCTTTTACTTGTTCTCCAGCTATTTTTTCCATATTTACTTTAAAATTTCTACCCGTATAAGTATAAATCAAAGCGGTACTTTTCGCTTTCGTTGCCACTAAGTAATCATATCTTGAACCTTGGTCTAGTACTAAACTTTGGTCTGGTACAAAATCAAAAAATGGTTTTGAAAGCATGAGATTTTTTAAATGAATCATCTGGCTTGAACCTAAAGCTTTTATCCCAACCGACCATTTTTCTCTTGGGCCAAAAGAAGTAGAGCTAGAATAACCTTTGTGCATTTGCATTACTTCGTTTTGCCCATAAGTATAACCAAATGCTCCTGCAAAAACCGACCAATATCCATATCGACGGACATCATCTGCCGTCCATCTTGTTGCTAGAGAATCATGTAAACCGTGTGGAATTCCTTCGTAAGATGGTTCACCATCAATAGTCGGCTTAATCGGATTCATGCGATAATCATCGTTGATAAACTTCCAATTATCTTCCCCAAAATGACGTTTCTCGTTGGCAGAAGTATCTTGTTCATACGATTTATGTCCTGATTGAACCATGTTGAAATCCAACCAATTTTCGTTGTGAAACCAATCAGAAGAAGACGTTCTTCCTCTTGGGTGGAAAGTAATTAAATGCTTTTTATCAATATCATTGATGGTTTTTCCAATCTTTTTCCAAACAGCCAACGAGTCACTTCCTTTTATATCTCCGCCATTTAGCCAAATAATATTTGATTGATTTTTGTAGCGATTCGCTAAAAGAGACGCATATATTTCAGCCTGTTTTTGTGAAACATGACCAGCTTTTACATTTCCTCCCCACACAGGAACCAATGCCATATAAATGCCTTTTTCTTCCGCTTTTTTGATGACAAAATCTACATGATCCCAAAAATCATACTCCTCTTCATTCGTAGAATTATTGCCTTTTGTCAATTTTGGTTTTGCTACATCTCGGTTCACCAAAGCAGAATCTCCATAAGCGTTTACGGCTTCTGTGGTATGTAAAACCATTACTTGAATTACGTTAAAACCTTTTTGTTTTCTGTCTTCAAGATATGTTTCGGTTTCTTCACGAGTTAATTTATTGAATAAAAGCCAGCCTGTATCACCCAACCAAAAGAAAGGTTTTCCATCTTTTGTGGCAATAAATCTTCCATTTTCTGATACTTTTAAATCAGCTAGTTTTGAAGAATGACAAGCTGAAAGCAATATCAAACAGCTAAAAAGAATACTTAATATTTTATATAGAGAATAGTGTTTCATGATATTTTTCTAAGCCAAATGACTGTTGTTTCAGAGGATTTATTATTTAGTTGAACCGTTTTTCCGCCTTTTACTTTCTCTTCTTGTTTGCTAATTTCTCCAGTTTTAGGATTGATATAATTTACTTTGAAAGTCGCTTTTTGCTGGGTTAAATCAAGTTTTACAGCGTTCTGTCCTTCATTATAAATTAAATAGCCTTTTTCAGGATTAGCCATTGCCCATTGATTGATAGTTTTTTCAGCCAATTCAACAGGTTTCATCGTTGCTACATCCTGTAAAAATTGAGGATTTTGAACGACAGGAATATTAGGTAGAGAACCTCCTGCCATTAAAACTGCCCAACCCATTGCATCAAAACTATCGGCAGAATACATCACAGCTTTCTCTGGAAATTTTTGTTTGTATTCATTCACGGCACGATATACTTGTTCAAACGAGCTTTTTTTAGGATTCAACAATCTTGCATGTTGGCGTGGTGCTAAATTTTGTCCGCCTAAAGGTGCATAAGTCATTCCATTTGCTTGAAAATGCCAATAACGAATGTCGATTACATCAATTACAGCAGCTCTTTCTGCATCCGCCAAAATCGCATCTTGTACATCTTTTGTGGTACTTAAACCAACAATTACTTTTTTTCCTGTTTCTTTTTCCCATTCTTTGATAACGTCTATCCAGAACTGTACAAAGTGTAATGGCCCTGTGTATTCAGCACTGATAAGCTGAATTACTCCATCATTTTCTTTGAAATTTTCAAGACATTTACGGATATAAGCTCTATGAATTTCTCGACGAACAGGATGCGAAACATCATAAAATTGTTCCGCCATAAAAATCCGTTTATCGCCTGCATAAGGTACAGGTTCGGGGAAACCTGTATTGTTAATATTATTGGCTGGTCGCCACGGGAAATCGGCATAATGTGCGCCAGCCTCAATAATATTATGTTGGAAGTAATTTTGGTGTATTAGTAATAATCCTTTTTGGTCAGCTAAATCGGCAAATTGTTTTAGTCTGTTCCAATACCATTTATTGTATTTTGTTAAATCGTACTTACTTAAACCATCATAAGCTGTTTCTCTCCCACTTCTAGCAAAAGGCAATTCATAAAATGGTGGACAAACATCACCATCAATTCTACGGATTCGTTCATGGTCATCACGGCGACGTTCATACCAAAGTCCATAATTATGGTCGATGGCAGTTACGTTATTTTCTTTCATCCAATCCGTTAAACTTTCCAAATTATCCGTCAATCCTTTGCCAGTTTGTCTCGGAACGAAACGTGTAATATGTGCTTTTGCATTTTCTAAAGCATAAGGTCTGGCACTTCCCGACCACCAAGGTACTTCTTGTTTTCTGCCTGAAACAAGACGATTGCCACGGACTAACCAACCATTTTGAATCTGTAAAATGTCAGATTTTTTGATTGGATTAACTTTTTTGATGCCGATTTGGTCGATAGTTGATACATTGGCTTGGGTGGGAATACTTTCTCTAGTCGCAGCTTGAGCAATAAATTCTTGCAATGTTTGAACTGGATTTTCTGCTTGTTTCGTCAAAGCCATTGCTACTTCCACCTTCGGGCTACTTGATGCTTCTGAAGGAACAGCAAATAAAATGGCTCTGTTGGCTAATTTCAAACCTATTCTGTCTTTCAACTGTGCATAATATAAACTTCTTGGATTGATATGTTCGTTTGACATATCCCAATAACCATTTCCAGTAAATTGTGACCAAGTACCAAATGCCCAATTTTGTGCTGTTGGTGCTTGAAAACAGTCAACTCTTGAAGCTGAACATTGCCAAAAAACAGAATTCGCTGCCGTCCAACCTGCACCTTGTCCGTCTTGTCCACGATTAGCGTAACTCAAAGCTTGTCCGTCGATATTGACAATATCAAACAAAACTCCCGAAGCCCAACTATCAATCGTTCCACTAAAGCTAAAAGGTAAATGTGCTTCACATTGCACAAAAGCATTTGGGCCGGCAGCACAGAAACCAACCGCAAAATCATGATAGCCAAATTCGGAATACAGTCTTTGGAAAAGTGTTTGCTGACCAGTTGTAAAGAAAGTAAAACGACGCTGACCACCGATTTCTGAAATTGGTGCTAAAGATTGGCAGTCTTCTACCGTAATTCTTTTTGCCGTTTCCAACACGTTTACTGCTGAACTTGCAAAATGCTTGAAAGTAACTTGTCTTACCCAAGCATCCGTAATATTTTCAAAGGCAATCGCCACCCAACGATGGTCTTCATCTTTGGGATTTGCAATGTCATAAGTTGATTCTAAACTAAGATTCTCAACGCCACATTGGGCTATTCTTCCATTCCAAGCATATTTTGAAATAAATCCGCCACCATAATTTTCGTCTAAAGCAGTGGTGAGAGGAACGTCTAACGTAATTTCATTTCCGTCGATGGCAACAATGGTTCTATCCCAAAAAATATCTCGCTGACCAGCCTTCCAACCCAAAGCTGTTACTCCACCGCCAAAATGGTCTGTACCTAATTTTCCAATCCATTCTTTTGTGGAAGGACGATGAATAATTACTTTATCTCCAATTTTATATTTACTAGCAAACTCAACCTTTACTTTAGTTGAATTGACAGGAATATATGGATTGATAATTTTATCTTCTGTTTCTTTTAACTTATCATTTTTCCCAGCAATCGTAATCAAGTTTTCACGACTTTCGCCTGTTCCTAAAATTATTGTTCCCTTCTCTCCGACTCCACTTCCACGCAAAACAATTCCTGAAGTATTTATTTTTAAACTGCCTGATACTTCAAAAATTCCTTTTTCCAACAAAACTGCACCCCGAAAACCATCTTTATCGGGAACCAAAGTAGCGACGTAATCAATGGCGGATTGAATACGAAGCGTTGCATCACCAGCTTTGGCAGCAACAATTACTTTAATGTCAACTGTAGGAATGGCTTGTTCGCCAGCCATATAACCACAATATGAAAAATCTGGAATACGATTACCTTGGGCATCGGGAGTATAGGCAAGTGTTGAATTAGCACCAAGATAAACAGGCGGAAGCGGCTTTTCAACTTTTGGCTTTTGTGCAAAAATTTGAAAGCTGTTCAATAAAACAGCCGTGATAATAAAATATATTTTATATGTTAAACCCGTCATATTACTTGGGTAATTTCTACCAATCAATCTATTTAAAATTCGCTTGTAATTAGCTCTTTATCTAAGAACAGGCACAAGTTCGTCAAAGAATATAATTTATTTGATTTATTATTTTGCTATTTCTATACTTCAATACAAAATTAGAAAGAATCAATCTCATGTATTTATATCATTTTCTCAAGCTATTATACAATATTATCAAATCTTTTCTTAGAAAACTACCCTATAAATCAGGTCAAAAGCGATGTGTATCAACTGGATTTTTGAAGTGTTATTCCCTATAATTTCTTAAAATATTTCTATATATACTGAAAATCAGTAGTTTATTCCCGCTTTAAAGAAGTTATAAGCAGTATTAAAAACACAAAATTATTACTTCCATTTTTAGCTAATTTCTTATAGAATAATGATAAAATAAAAAGGGAGACTGCTTGAACAATCTCCCTCCTACTTTTTCAGAATACTCTTTTATGGCTTTACTGTTTTTAAAGTAACCACGCTGTTTAAATACTCTTCGATATTGGTGTAACCATCTTTGTTTCTGTCTTTTGCAGCATCAGAAGCATCTTTCGGGTTCAATCCATTTTTCAACTCCCAAGCATCTGGCATTCCATCGCTGTCTGAATCTTTGTAAGGAACACCTTTATAAACTGGATAACCTCCGACTTGATTAATATCTGTAATGATACCATTTTTATAAGAATCAATCGGTAAACGACGGTGCTTAAATTGCGTTTCTGGCAATTTTACATCTTCTTTATAAGTGATTTTACCAGTACGAACCTGCTCGATAACACGAGTATCGACAGCATCTCTGATGGGTAAAATTGCACCAGCATTTGCCAATACATAATCACGAGCTTGAGTTGCTGGAAGTATCGTCAATTTTGGCATTGGCAATGGTTGATTCCACTTCATATCAGCCGCATATTTATCGGCGTTCGGGAAATTTTCTACCTGTACGCCGCCATCCCAGTTATCTTTCGTAACACGTTCATTGCCTTCCATGATATTTCCATGTACGTAAGCACGACCGAACGTTAAATATCCTAATTTACTTCTTCCAGCTTCTGGTTTCAAAATACGATAACCAATTGGAGAATCCTTTGGAGTAAGTGGACCTGGTTTATAGTAGTTATTGATAATATTGTACATTGCACGGTAATCTCCACCATCAGTAGAACGGTGTACCCAGTTGAACATCACGTTGTTTACAAAGTTGAAAATTCCAAACCAACCGATTGATGGATTACGCCCAGCATTATCTGCCCAAAGATTTCTCATGAACGTACAGTTTTCCCCGCCCAAAGTACTTCCGAAAGCGTGATTCCAAGTATCTAGTGCTTCAGAGAAAATTGAGTTTTGAATCGTAATATTTACAGTCGGCAATTTATCTTCGATTTTTCCTGTACTATCATTATACATGTGGCGATACATCGACATATTTTCATCTAAGCCCCAACTTGCCGATACGTGATCAATCATAATATTTCCAATTGGGTTTCCTCCAATTGAATCATCACGACGACCAACTCCTGTTTCGCCTCTTCTGAAACGCATAAAACGAATCACGACATCGTGGGTATTAATCCAAACAGATTCGCCAGCTACACAGATTCCATCGCCCGGTGCTGTTTGACCAGCAATTGTAATATATGGAGCACGAATAATTAGCGGCGTTTTTAAACGAATAATACCTGAAACATTGAAAACAATTGTTCTTGCTCCGCCTTTTTCACAAGCTTCACGCAATGAACCAACACCATTATCTTCAAGACTTGTTACCACATATACTTTACCACCACGACCGCCAAAAGAGTAAGCTCCACCACCTTCTGCACCTGGGAAAGCAGGAATACTAGCCTGAGGTAAATCTATAGGACGAGCCGCCCAAGGAATATATGGTTTACCTTCACGAGACTCTTTTTGAATAATTGGCAAAGCTTGTTGCCAAGCAATATCAGACTGTAATCTAGCTGCATTGAGCAACGAGTCACTTTGTTTTTGGATAGCAGCAGGAATCTGTGGATACTGTGCCACAACCGATTGCTGTACTGTTAGCAAAACCAATACTACACGGAGTATCGTTGAGAAAAACTTCTTTTTCATGAATGATTGTTAATAAATTTAGTCTTGATTATCAGCCCAAAATCTACTTTTTAGACCATCAAAACTAAGCATGTTACGTTTATGAAAACTTTTGCTAGACCAATAATTACAATTAGCTAAAAAAGTATATTATTTCCAAAATTAGTACTAATTATTGAGATTGATATATAAAAAATTTTCAATTTTATATAGGATATTATCTCAAAATAACACTAAGCTTTAATGATAAAAGCAAGATAGAACCGGATAAATAAAACAAAAAATGAAGGCTTCAAATGAAGCCTTCATTATAATATATTATCAAAAGATTTAATCAAATTTATTGTAAAGGGTCAAACGAACCACCCCAAGTATTATTTTGGATAATCAACGGATTATTATTCAATGCTCCTGTTGGAATTGGGAAGAAATAATACTCTGGTTTCCAAGCAATTGCTGGTCTTGACATTAAGCCATTTGGCGTTAAAACAACCGTCAAATAGTTTGTATAAACATCGTCTAACTTCATTCCATCACGAGTAGCTGCGAAATCTACAGGGACTCCAGTCGTTTTAAGTCTAATCTCAACCTTAGTTCCTTTACTTCCGTTGAATGTTTTCTCAAGCAATTTCCAACGTCTTAAATCCCAGAAACGTTTTCCCTCAAAAGCAAACTCTACTTGTCTTTCGTCAAGAATTGCCGTAAACATTTCAGCACGAGTCATATTTGCTTTTAAGCCATAAAGGCCGTCCGTACCAGCTTCTATGCCAGCTCTCGCACGAACTGCTTTTAATTGTGTATAGGCTTCATCTAATCTTCCTACTCCTGTAGCAGCTTCAGCTAAGTTTAATAATACCTCTGCAAAACGAATTTCCATCCAGTCAGTTCCTGAATAAATAGTGTTTGAAGCATCCACTGGCGAAGTAGCAACATCAGAAGTCTGTAGTGCTTTTCTACAATAAAAACCTGTATTGCTGATATTTACTGAACCATTTTCTACTGATATGTATCTATTTTGATTATTTAATTGAATATAAGTCCATAATCTATTATTCGTAACATTCGTCATCGGCCAAGTACAACCATTATAAGCAATTGTTTTTTCAAAACGTGGATCACGATCTTTGTAAAATAATTGGTCGGAATAAGTATATTTAGAAGAAACACCTGGTTTTTTTCCATCTTTCATTGGATATGCTTTTACTAAATCCCAAGAAGGAATGTTAGAACCACCACCAGAACCTGTAGCATATCTTGGGCGAGTACTTGCTTCCCAACCGTTATTTCTTCTTTGCTGATCACCTTGTGAATTATTAAAGCCTGTAATAAAAACAGCTTCTGTATTTCCTACTTCTGTAAACCACATTTTTCCATAATCAGCAAAAAGTTTTGCCCCACTTGCTGTTAGAATATCAAAAGCTTGCTTATTGGCATCATAAGCTGTCTGCCATTTTGCCGCAACATCATTTGGGTTAAATTGTGGGCTAGCTGCATACATTGATATTCTTCCCTTCAAAGCAGCTGCGGCTCCTTTGGTAATTCTACCCCAGTTTGTATTTGGTAATGACCAAACCGAAGGCAAGTACTTGATGGCAGTATCTAAATCTGCGGACATCTGAGCATAACATTGGGTTGTGGTATTTCTAGGAATAAAAGTTGCCTCACGAGCTTCGTCACCAACAGCATCTTGTGGAGTTAGTACCAAAGGTACACCGCCATACAATTTCACTAATTCAAAATATCGCCAAGCTCTAAAAAAGTATGCTTGAGCTAATAATCTGTTTCTAGCACCATTGTCCATCAATTTATCAGATCCTAAATCATAAATAAACGAATTGATGGTTCGTATTTTTCCATAATTATTGGTTGCATTTAAAGAAGTTCCAAAATCAGTAACGTCTGTTGCAGTAATTGTTCCTTCTAAGTATTTATTCGCTGAACTTCCCTGATTAAATGATTCTTCTGAATAGACACTACCCCCCAAACCAGTTACGTCTGTTACTCCACCCCAGCTAGGTAAATTTTGGTTATACACATAATTTAGTGCAATATTGGCTAATACCGAATCTCCAGAGATTAAATCAGGCGATGCTCCTCCTAAGTCTGTTTTATCTAACACACTTTCACAACTTGCCAAAGCAAGCATAGAACAAAGTGCCGACCATAAAATATATTTCTTTTTCATTTTTCTGTAATAATTAAGTTTTCAATTTCATTGGTAGAATTTCACTACCTTCTGAATAAGAAAATATGGGTAATTAATTATAGATTCAAGTTTAAACCTACTGAGAATGAACGTAATGTTGGATACACATCATACGCTCCAGAATACTGTTTATAAGTATAAGGGTTATATAAATTCAATGGGTTAGTTGATGTAAGATATACTCTAGCACCATTTACATTCAATTTTTTAAGTAAGTTAGCAGGTAGTTCATACGATACATTCAATGTTCTTACAGACATTTGGAATGAACTAACAAACCAAAAATCTGAATCCAAATTATTTTGTCCTCTATAATTTGGGGCTGGATATTTTGCGTTCGGATTTTCTGGAGTCCAGTGGTCTGTTAAATGCTGAGGTAAGTTTGTTTTAGCATTCACTTGTGCTGAAGTACCCCAACCTCTTGCTCCAGATTCTAGCATACTTTGTCCGCCAAAAGAACCACCCATCGCAAATGATAATGAAAAACGCTTGTAGGTAGTAGAGAAATTCATTCCGAAACCATAATGATTATCTTGTTTATTTGTCAGGTACTGACGGTCGTTTATATCTATTTTACCATCTGGTTCAGCATAAGAGTAGGTACCATCTGGGTTTGGAGTTGCATTTCTAGCACCACGAAAATCTTCATAATATAGCATTCCTGGAAGTGGTTTCACTCCGTCTATTGTATAGTTAGGATATTTGGCTAAAAGTGCATCAACATCGGCTTGTGTTCTTAACATTCCAAGATATTTATAAGCCAAAACGCCTTGATCTGTAGATCTCCCCGTAGGGTCAAGATACGTTCCTGTTAAACCTTTATCTAAATCCACCTTCACTTGCTTATTATCACTCCAAGCAAAGAAACCTCTTACTTTGTACGACCAGTCTTTATTAATTTTACTTGTCCATCCCAACGAAACCTCCGTACCAAAACCATCTACAGTAGCAAAGTTTTCCGAGGGCAATGTTGCACCAACCGTTAGAGGTACTGAAGAAACTAAAGTAAAAAGCATATTATAACGGTGGTCATAGAAGGCATCAATCCCTAATGAAAGGCGATTCTGTAAGAAATTTGCATCAATACCAGCATTTAATTTTGTATCACTATCCCATCTTACATCTCTGTTTGGCATTGCATTTTTTAGGCGGAAAATACCTGCACGGTCAAGATTACCGCCAAATACTGGACCATTACCTGTCTGAATCAAGTTATAGCTTTTCAACCAGTTGTATGCTCTTGTATTATCCATCCCTGTTAACCCTCCTGACAAACGTAACTTTAGAAAATCTACAAAACGTACATTATTTTTGAAGAAAGGTTCTTCAGAAATAACCCAACCAACAGATAAAGAAGGGAAAGTTCCCCAACGATTTTCAGGAGCAAAATTGGTAGAAGCATCTCTACGAACAGCAAATTCAGCTAAATACTTACCTGCGTAAGCATAATTCAAACGACCAGCAAACGATAATCTACCAGATTCTGATTCTGATTCATTGATTACTCCAACGCCTGCACCTGATGCAGTTCCTCCTAAGGCATAACCTGCATTGTCTAAAGCACCATCAACTAAGTTATCAAGGTATGAAGTGATACCGTCTGAATAAGTTTCAGATTGTTCGAATAAAGCAATTGCTGAAATTGAATGTTTACCGAAAGTTTTATCATAATTCAGGTAACCATTTAGCTGATACGAATCTGAGTAATTTGGTGAAAAGAAAATTCTATTACTGTTACTGATGTTTGTAGGAGTACCTCTAACACCGCCCCCAAAAATATGCTTATTTGCACCGAGCATATTAAAATTATAGAGCAAAAATCGTGTACCAAATTCTTTTCCAAAATTGTTTTCGAAAGTTCTGTTGTAAGTCATTTTAGCTTTCAGACCTTTCAAAAATGGAACGTCGTATTCTATGTAAGCATTGATGTTCAAACCATTATTTTTGGCTAACAGGTAATTATTAGATTTTTGAGCCTCAAAAAAATGAAAATTCTCACTTGTAGAACCACCGCCTGTGATGTTAACAGGTAAACCATCGATATAAGCAGGAATAAATGGTGCTGCATAAATCAATGATTTATAATCTTTCTCATTATCAGAGCCTCCTTGCTTTAATAAATACCTGTCTTTTTTGGATATATCTCCAGATAAACCTAAACCAACTCTTACATTATTGGATACTTTTATATCTGTACTCGCACGGAAAGTCCATCTATCAAAATTTATTTTTTCAAAATTACCATCTTGCTGATTATAAGTAATCCCGGCAAAGTAGGTCGCCTTATCTGTTCCGCCACTTACATTGAAAGCATGGCGAGTTACGCTAGATGATTTCCAAGCTTGGCTCAACCAATCTTGACTATTCGCTTTAAAGTAATCAAGTTCATCTTGTGAATAAAGAATATTTGGAGTTGTTGTCTTGAAGTTATAATCATTAATATAAGTAGCCAACTCATAGCCATTCATCATTTTGGGTAATTCAGCATCTGAAGTACCATACGAAGTACTATAAGAGAATTTTGGTGCTCCTGTTTTTCCTCTTTTCGTTGTAACAACCACAACTCCATAAGCACCTCTAGCCCCATAAATGGCTGCCGCCGCATCTTTTAGAATTGAAATATTTTCAACTTCTGAAACATCCATCACGTTAAAGTCGTCTTCTGTACGCACTACGTTGTCAATAACATATAAAGGACGTAAAGACCCACCATCTTTAGAGAATAAAATCGGGTTACGAATGGTAATGGAAGCATTATCTCCCGGGCGGCTAGTACCACCAGAAACACCTACTCCTGGTTGCTGACTCACCAAAGCAGCCGATAAACTACCTACGGCTAAATCTTCAATTGCTTTCATATCAATTGTAGCTACAGCACCTGTCAAATTAATTTTTTTCTGTTGTCCATAACCTACAAATACTACTTCATCTAAAGCAGAAACGTCGTCTTCCATGATTAAATTTATTTCAGAACGACCATTCACAGCAACTTCCTGTGTTTTCAAACCGACGGAAGTAAATATCAACGTTTCATTTCCTTTTGGAAGATCTAAACTAAATGCACCTTTTGCATCAGTTACAGTTCCTAATTTTCCTCCTTTTACTCTTACACTTACTCCTGCTACAGCTTCTCCTGAGGCATCTTTCACAACTCCTTTTACAGGCGTATTTGCTTTTTTGATGACAGATATTGACTGTTTCGAGGCTGTAACCTCTTTATGCTTTGTTGCAAAGGATGTTCCTGAGAACAAAAGTACAGCCAAAATTGGCGAGCAAGCCAGCAATGACTTCTTTACCAAATTGGGCTGGGTTTGTAAAAATAATTCCATAATTACTTGGTATCTTAAAATTTAAAAATGAGATTAAATCAATGGTTACTAAAAAGCGGGATATTTAAAACTATATTTTATGTGGTTTTTTCTCAAAATATTTATATTTCAAAAATGACAAAAAAATACTTATATAAAGTATAAATATCACGAACCAAAATTAGCTTAACGAAAGCCCAATTTTGTATATAATTTTTTCAAGATATTATAAAATATTATCATGCAATTTGTTTTCTGTGATAATATAAAGCATATTTTAGCTTTATTTGGTACAATTAGTTTTGTTTAGCAGCTTTGGCAGCGGCTATTCTTTGCTCCCATTCTAAGCCTGCTTTTTTCATATCAATCCCTGCTACTGACAAATAATTGTTGATTTTACCTTTGTACTTTCCGAACCAAGCGTGTTTTTTCTCTGATGATTCTGCATCCATTGCATGTTCACGGGCTTCTGTCAAGTATGCTAATATCTGCGTCTTTTGTGCTTCACTAAGATTTGGAAGCATTTCTTGATAGCCTTTATAAGTGATCGGTAAAACACCATAAGTCATTCCGTCTTTTACTTTTTCTACTTGACCTTCAGATAGTTCTTTCGATAGATTTTTTAAGTAATTTTTATGTAATTTATTCATTGCTAATTCAACCTCAGCTTCCGCTTGTTTTACTTCGGCTTCACTTTTCTCTTTATCTTCTTTCGCTTTTTCTTTAGCAATTTTTAGCTTTTCTTTTCTCAAATCATGGATTTCACTTAAATCACGATACTGTTTGCTAATAATATCTCTTACTTTAATACTTGTTTCTGCATCGCTAATGTCGAGTGTTGTGACAATTTTCGCCGCTCTGTCTGTAATCATTTTGGTATAATTTGCTTCTTTTTGCTCTTTCGTTTGAATATCCTGAGCCCAAAGCATTTTCGATGATACAATCATCAAAATCAATAATACCAATACTTTTTTCGCTACTTTTTCCATAATAATATTTGTTAATGCTTGCTGTTTATTGTATTATTTTATCATTTCAATACGCTATTCTTAATAGCACTTGGTCTTTTATCTAGGTAATACTACTCTTAAAGCTTTTTACTCGTTTATCTCCAAATACAATCAGTATATTTTTAAGTTTCCTTACTTTTATCTTTTACTGAGAAAATTTACTAAAACCAACAAAACCTAAATTGATTGTAATATCTTATCTTTTTCTCTTGTATGATTATATCTGACTTGCATACAAATTTCATCAATCAAAAATGTATTTTAGTATAAATTTTTACCAACTTAGTATATGATATTGTCATAATTAAACTAAGAATCGTTACATTTGGCACTTCATAGTATAATTTGATGGAATTTACATTTGTTTTATAAGTCATTACTATAGTACAAATCTTTATCAGAAAATTTATTTTAAATAAAAAATATAGTAGAAATGAAGCCACTTTTTCATAAAGTACCAGTAAAGCCCGAAAGTTCTTTCAGTATTCGCCATGATATAAGACCTAATTTTGATACCATCTGGCATTATCATCCAGAATTAGAATTACACTATATCATTAAGGGAGAAGGTGTTCGCTTTATCGGAGATAATATCAGCAACTTTTCTTATGGAGAAATCATTTTGATGGGTGAAAACTTACCACACACTTGGCGTTGTAAAGAAGAATATTTTGAAAATAATCCTGACCTTGTTGTAGAAGCAATTGTGATTCATTTTTTGCCAGATTGCCTAGGAAAATACTTATTGACTTTGCCTGAGGCTTACATGATTCCAAAATTGTATGAAAAGGCAAAATCTGGGATGGTTATCAATGGTGAAGCTCGTGAAAAAGTAGCAAAACTTATGCAAGAAGTAACTAAGGCAAGTAATTTAGAAAGAATCATTTTACTTTTATCTATTTTAAATATTCTTGCTGAAACAGATGAATACACAACGATTGCTACCGACCATAGTTTTTATCAATCTAATGAATCTGATACAATTCGCTTGAACAAGGTTTGTACTTATACGCTTTCTAATTATAAAAAGGATATTACTTTAGAAGAAATTTCTGCCATCAGTAATCTTAGCGTTACTTCGTTTTGTCGATATTTTAAATTGATGACAAAAAAAACCTATTATGATTTCCTGATTGAAATTAGAATTAGCCATGCTTGTAGAGCTTTGGTGGAAGACAAACTGCCAACTGAAGTAATCTGTTTTGATTGTGGTTTCAATAATGTTTCAAATTTTTATCGACACTTCAAAAAAGTAACAGGCATCACTCCTTTAGAATATAAAAGAAAATATCTGACACAATAAGTAATTTTTCATTTCTGAAAGCAGTCTAAAAAAATCAATAAAAATCATCTATATTGCTAATTTTCAAATACTTAGACATTAAATAATTTTAACTCAATGGCTTGAGACTTCTACAGAATTTTTTTTTAGGATTTCTGTAGAATATTTTTCTCCTGCAAAGCGAATAAAATTCGTTTTGCCTTTCTTTTTACTCTTTCTCCCCCCTCCTACTCTTGGTTTTCTCATTTGAAAAAAAATCTTTTGGCTTTTTCGAGTAAGTTTTCGTCAAAATGCTTTTGGATAAAAAAAGTTATTTTTACATTTACAAAAGATAAAATTTTATCCCTCCTAAAAAATGATTACACAAGAAAAGGTTGTTAAGTTTTTACGCTCAAAGCAGGCTCTTAACTTGACTCAAATTGAAAAAGAAGCTGGGATTCCTTCCAAAACTTTACATAAAGCATTAGCAGAACAAAAAGATATTCCAACCAAACATTTACCTGCCATCGACGAAGCCCTCAGACAGTACGGATATTCTGAAAATATGTTTGATAAAGCTGTCGTTATTTCTATCGTAAACCATAAAGGTGGCGTTGGAAAAACGACTACAACTATCAATGTTGGAAAAGCACTGAGCTTATTAGGTAATAAAGTTTTGATGGTAGATATGGATTCTCAAGGAAACTTATCACAATGTTTTGGTGTGCATGAACCACAAAATCAAGTAATTGATTCATTGTTGGGTAATACTGAATTACCAATTATTCCTCTTACAGATAGTATGTTCTTGGCTCCTTCTGACATCAGAATGGCTTACAAAGAATCTGAATTGGCAAATGCAATTGGTGCAGACAGAAGACTTTCGCTAAAACTTGATGAAGTAAAAGAAATGTTTGATTATATATTAATTGACTGTCCGCCAAGTTTGGGAATTTGTACTACTTGTTCATTGGTAGCTTCAAATTATTGTGTAGTACCGATTCAGCCCGAAGCGAGTGCTTATCATGGCGTAGAAAGTCTGTTTAATAGAATTGCAGAAGTGCGTGCTTATATTAATCCAACTTTAACAGTAAAAGGAATTGTGTTTACGATGGTTCATAAAAACCAAAGTGTCCATAAAAGTATGATGACGCACATCGAAGAAAAATTTAAGAGTTTTAATATTTATAATACGATTATTGAAGGCTCAACTGTGATAAAGCAGTCGCAAGTAGCGAAAGAAGATTTGTTTACTTATGCTCCAAAATCTTCTTCTTGGCAACAATATCACAATTTAGCAACTGAAATAATGGTTCTTTAATATGGCAAAGAAAGATTTTATGAATATCATGAAAGAGAAAACTAGCGATCTTCGCCCCTCTCTTTTATCGTCTGAAGAAAATATAAAAAGTCAAATTGTAATACTTGACCAACTCCGTGATTTAATTCCACCGCTTACTGGCGACGAATTACACCAATTAGAACTCAACATTCTTAAACACGGCGTAAAAGACCCATTATCTATTTGGGAAACTACCGCAGCGATTGCTCAAATTGACGACAGCAATACACCAGTATATGTGTTAATCGACGGACATAACCGTTATGATATTTGTAAAAAGAATCGTTTAGACTATCGCATCAATCTGTTGAAATTTACTTCTTTAGATGAAGTAAAAGACTACATGATTGATTTTCAATTAGGGCGTAGAAATTTATCTCCTGAACAAGCTTCTTATTTAAGAGGCTTACGCTATCTTCAACAAAAATCAATGCGTGGTGGCGACAAATTCTCAACAGAAGGTCAGCAAGATGTATCTATTGCTTTAGGAACAGAATATGGAGTAAGTAGCAGAACCATTAAAAGAGACGGAGAATTTGCTTCTGGTTTGAATAAATTATCGACTAGTTTAAAACAAGAAATCCTGACAGGGAAACAAAAACTACCAAAAGCGACAATCAATGCTATTTCAAAATTAGAAACATCTGAACCATTAGAAAGTATTGAACAAATCACCAACGAACTATCAAAAAACAGTCAAGTTTATTCTACTACTTCAGAAGACCCGCAAAGCAATCAAGTAATTAAATTACAAAGTGAGATTAGAGAAATTGCCAAAGGAAATTTAAGTAAATACGATTGTGAATCAATGCTTAGTAGAATTCATCAATTGTTAGAAATATTATAGCAAAGTGACACGCTGTCACTTTGGTTTTGTCCAGCAACAAACCAAATAAAAAAACCAAAGTGACAGCGTGTCACTTTGGTTTTTTTATTTGACAATAATTTTAAGACTAAATTAATTGTATTCCTAGACGATTAGCTGTTTTTTCAAATTGCGTTTTTACAGCCATTATATCTGGAAACTCCGATGTCATCGCATTCATTACTCCAGCAAAAAAAGACGCATCATCAGTGAAGTATTGAATGAAAGATTCATTTGAAACACTTTTATTACAGAAATTCATATAGCTATTATAATTCATTTGTCCCAGTAAACTTCCTTGCAATTTATTCAAGACCAATAAATACAATTCTGGATTTGATACTAAAATCTTCAACGCTACTTCTCTTTTTGCATTTGAAAACGCTACTTTCAATTCTTCTCTTTTTGCTTCTAATTTTTTAACATCATCTTTCTTCTTTTGTTCTTCTTTACTCTGCTGTTTTTTCTTTAACACTTCACTTTTTACTTGTGAACTCTTTTCAAACAAAATCGGATTCCTAACCATCTGATTCAAGTAACCACCAACGTTAGTAATTTTCTTTCCTGTTTTTACTTCATTCAATACATAATCTATTCCAAGTATGATTTGTTCTTCAGGAAATTCTTTCAACCAATTTTCTACCGTTTTCAAGGTAATTTCATAATCTTTTACTTTTGAAAAAATTTGATTGACTGTTGATGTTAAATCTGTTGTACTTTCTGAGCTTTCTTCAAAATCAGTATTTTTAATTATTGAGATGGTTTGAACATCATCATTAATAATTACATTTTTTTTAATATGAAATTCAATACTTTCTACTTTCTTCCCATTTTTAATTTCTTGATATTCAAAGTAGATTTCAGCATTGAGCGAGAGTTCTTTCTTGGCTTGTTCAATTACTTTCTTCTTAAAATCGAAGTAATTTTTGTATCTCGCTGATAAACCCAAAGTTGCTTTCAATTCATCTACATCAAATCTAAATTTCCCGAAACGTTCATATTCTTTACAGAATTCGTAAAAACGCATGGCATAAACGCTGTCGAGCCTTAAAATATTACGAATATCCAATACAGTAAAATTCTCTTTAATTTGTAACAGAAAGGGGTGGAGTGCCTGTGGAATTTCTAAGGTGAAATATCCTTCATCTTTGTAGTAAACAAATGCACTGATAAGGTTAGCATCAAAAGTGATTTTATTGTTTGAGAAAAAAATTCTTTTCTCTCTCATTTTCATTGCTTCTTTTTCTACGTGAGCATAAATGTTGTTACTATTAATGCCAGTAAGTCGCTGAAAATCCTTCACCGTTATTTTAATGATAGGAATCGAATCTTTTGCTTGGTCGATACTAGCAATCATGTGCAAGAAGATTTTCATCTGAATCGCCGAAATATCAAATTTTGCATTGATAATAGGATTACCTTTGATAATTCTATATGGATCTTTCGAAATTGCGTTTATTGCTTTATCTCTTTTATCGTTTTTCTCGTTACTCATTCGCTTACCAACTGTTGAGATGAAAAATAGAAAGTACGACTTGTATTAATGAAGAGTCGTTTTACAAAAAAAGCAGATAAATTAGTAAAAACAAAATAAAACGACGACAAAAAAAGTAAGGTCGTTTAACGAACCCCATAGGAGTCGTTTTTATGACCCCATAAAAGTCGTGATAAACCCCATAAAGGTCGTTTATACAACCCATAGGAGTCGTTTTAACACCCCATAAAGGTCGTCATTATAGCCCATAAAAGTCGTCGTCACACCCTATAAAGGTCGTTTTTTGGCACCGCATTGATTTGCAAATCAAGCACTTATGAAGGCTGAAAGACAAAAAGAAATAAAGAATAATAAATACAACAAATAATATAAATGATTGTATACTTATTTAATATTTGTGTAGAAATCGTGATAAAATAAAACGACTGCCTTTGAATTCTAGTAATTAAAGGCTTAAACATAAGCCCATAAAGGTCGTTTTATCTTTTTGTATTTAATTACTTCATATTTGTATAAACCTTAGTTAGCAATGAGTAATTTGTAAAGATATAGGAGTATGAAGCCCATAAAAGTCGTTTTTAATTTACTCCTAATCTGAATACTGAAACTTTTTTAACCCCATAAAAGTCGTTTTTCTGTGCCTCGTTGTTTTATTCCATTGTTCTATAGGTATTAGGATGGTTTTTAGAAAAAGTTAACCTAGGTTTCTTTTAATATTCAAAATAAGCGAGTTAAATAGGAATGAAGTAACCCCATAAAAGTCGTTTTTGATTAATTAGAATCTTTATGTGATATTTTGTTTCGTAATTATAACTTAGCCCATAAAAGTCGTTTTACTATTAATTTATCTTCATCAATAGTCTCGATTCAAAAAATAGACTCATTATTTTTAGCCCATAAAAGTCGTTTTTGGAGAAGTCAAATCAAATAATATTTAATTGAAAGTATCAACTGTTAATTCTATTGGGATTCAGCCCATAAAAGTCGTTTTTAGTAAATGTTTTTCAATCTTATTTTTTATTCAATCTATAAATTTTACCCCATAAAGGTCGTTTTTAGATGTTTTGTGAATCCTTTATTCCCAGCCCATAAAAGTCGTTTTAAAATACAGATTTTCCAATACAAAGAAATTTGATAGTGTAACATTTTAACTGATAATATTTTGAATGTATTGATATGCCCAAAGTTTAAAATGAAGGTTGAGCATATACTCTTTTTTAAAAAAATGATAGTATTTTTCTTACGAAACGGCTGAAGCGTTGTCTAATGGTGTTACTTAATTTCTCAATATGAGCGGTTTTGCCAGTTTCTTTTCCGACTTTGACATGCGTTTCACTAGGAATACAGTTATATGATTTCCCAAAATCGCTAAAACTATTACATTTCAAATATTTGTAAGGTAATTTTCGCCATAGTAGCTTGCAAAGTTCCCATACTACCATCGCCAATAAAGAATCACTGGGCGTCACCGAAACAATTTGTCTTTGATTTACTTTTAGTAGTACAAAATGAAATATCTCGTCAACTTCTAAAATAGCTTCATTATTTTGTGTTGGTATAATCGTTGTCTTAAAATGATTTAATGACTTGGCTTTTTTTAATCAATTGTAAACAGTAAAGTAGCTTATACCAAAAATATGACCTGTGGAGCGAAGGCTATTTCGCTCTTCATAGGTTCTTGATAGAGCATCAAGGTCAATATTTTTAGTCTTTTTTACAGAAAATAGAACCCGACAGCAACCGCAGTCTTTACATTTGTAAGTTTGTGAACCTAATTTATTTTTACCGTTTAAGACGATATTATCACTCGAACAACACTTGCATTTATGAATGGTAGTAATGATGGTTTCAATTTTTTTTCGTGAATCTCAAAAATTCAAATCAGTTATTAAATAACATTACCGAAATTAATTATCAAGGAATGTTTAGGTAAAATAGATAAGTATCAAAAACATTAATCATTTCCAGTACTTCAACGAAATAGTTGGTTGATTGTCTGAAGAGTTATTTTTCATAAAAAAGTCTGCAAACGCATAGCCATAAACTGTGTATTTGCAGACTTTTTTTAAGGCTATCTCAAGATTTATGTAAAAATACCACATGCACAAATTGTACAATACTTCACGGTAGTTTAAAGATAAAATTGTATAATACATTGAGAAAATGGTACAAATATGTACTTTTAGCTATTATTACCTTTGTAAACAGTAAAATCTATTCCTAAAAGTTAACATAAAATAGAAAAGCAATCTTATTAATCTCAGCCGTCAACTTACCTTTTATATGAAAAAAATTGTATTCATTCTTTGCTGTTTGTTTTCTTTCAAAACAATCGCTCAAGATTTGCAAATCAGTCATTTGCGTTGTGAATATCGCTTGAATCCGCTTGGCGTTCAAACGAATACTCCAAACTTAAGTTGGCAGATTCAATCTTCGCAAAGAAATGTTTTACAAAGTGCTTATCAAATTTTAGTGGCTGATAGTCCAGAAGCGTTGGCAAAAAACCAAGGTAATGTTTGGAATTCAGGCAAAATATTATCCGATAATTCTATCCAAGTAAAGTATGAAGGAAAGTATTTGTTAGCCACCAAAACCTATTTTTGGAAAGTAAAAATCTGGGATAATCATCAACACACAACAGCTTGGAGTAAAGTAAATAGCTGGCAAATGGGCTTATTGAGCAAAGCCGATTGGAAAGGTGCGAATTGGATTACTTATGAAAAATTAGCTGATACTTTGGTCAATACTTTACCGACGGATGGCAAAAAGGACAAAGTACAAGGCAATAATATTTTACCCATTTTCAGAAAAAGCTTTAAAACTTCAAAAACAGTAAAAAAGGCGACGATGTTTATTGCAGGTTTAGGACATTTTGAAATGAGTTTAAACGGTAAAAAAGTAGGCGACCATTTTTTAGATGCTGGCTGGACGAAATACGATAAACAAGCACAATACGTAACTTTTGATTTGACAAAGCAAATTCAAAAAGGAGATAATGTGGTAGGCGTGATGTTGGGAAATGGCTTTTATTATATTCCACCTGTAAAAGAACGTTACAGAAAGTTGAAAGTGACTTTTGGTTATCCAAAAATGATTTGCCGATTAGCTTTAGAATATTCAGATGGTTCTAAAGCTACGATTTTAAGTGATAATTCTTGGAAAATGTCACCAAGTCCAATTACTTTTTCAAGTATTTATGGAGGTGAAAATTATAATGCCAATTTAGAGCAAAAAGGATGGGATACGCCCACCTTCAATGACCAATCGTGGAAACCAGCCATGATTGTGGATGGTGATATTGAGCTTGTAGCCCAAACGCAAGACCCCATAAAAGTCTTCGATAATTTTTCGGCAAAAAGTATTAATAAGCTTACTTATGGCAATTGGGTTTATGATTTAGGACAAAATGCTTCGGGCATTATTCAATTGAAAGTAAAAGGAAAAATGGGCGACACCGTGCGTGTTATTCCTGCCGAATTGTTGAAAGCAGACGGTTCTACCAATCAAAAAGCTTCTGGAAGTCCCTATTATTTTGAATATATTCTGAAAGGAGATGGCATTGAAACTTGGCAACCAAGATTTTCATATTATGGTTTCAGGTATTTAGAAGTAAAAGGTGCTGTGCCACAAGGCGAAGAAAATTCACTGAATAAAGCCACTTTACTTGATTTAAAAGGTTTACATATCCGCAATGCAGCAGAAACCGCTGGCGATTTTAGCAGTTCCAATGAATTGTTCAACAAAACCAAAGAGTTGATTGATTGGGGCATCAAGAGTAATATGGTTTCTGTTTTTACAGATTGCCCGCATCGTGAAAAATTGGGTTGGTTAGAAGAGCTTCATTTAATGGGAAGTTCGGTGAGATACAATTATCAAGCTCAAAATTTATTCAAAAAAGGTATTCAGGATATGAAGTATTCGCAAACTGCCGAAGGACTCATTCCAGAAATTGCTCCAGAATATGTAAAATTTGAATGGGGAGGCGATATGTTTAGAGATTCTCCCGAATGGGGAAGTAGCGGAATCATCGTGCCTTGGTATTTATACGAATGGTATGGCGAAAAAAGAGAACTGGAAGAAAGTTATCCAATGATGAAACGCTATGTGGATTATATGATTACAAAAGGTAAAAATAACATTCTATCACAAGGTTTAGGCGATTGGTACGACCTTGGACCAAAACCACCAGGTGTTTCGCAATTAACGCCAATGGGCGTAACAGGTACGGCAATTTTCTATTATGATTTAACCATTATGGAAAAAATCGCCAATATTTTAGGCAAGAAGGAAGATGCAAAGCAGTTCAAGACTTTATCTAGTGAAGTAAAAAATGCTTTCAATAAAACCTTTTTCAATCCAGAAACCAAACAATATGCTACTGGTAGCCAGACCGCCAATGCGATGGCTGTTTACATGAAATTGGTTGAACCTGAATATAAGGAAGTTGTCATTGAAAACTTAATTCAAGAAATAAAAGGAAGAAATAATAGCCTAACCGCTGGCGATATTGGCTATCGTTATGTGCTAAGAGTATTAGAAGATGCTGGTCGTTCGGATGTGATTTTTGACATGAACAATCGCTCAGATGTGCCGGGTTATGGTTATCAATTAGCCAAAGGTGCTACGGCACTGACGGAATCTTGGCAAGCACTTCCAACGGTTTCAAACAATCATTTTATGTTGGGGCATTTAATGGAATGGTTTTATGGGGGCGTTTTAGGCATTAAACAGCCTGAACATTCACAGGCTTTTAAACAGATTGAAATCAAACCACAAGTAGTGGGCGACCTTACTTTTGCCAAAGGTTACTATGATTCACCTTTTGGGAAAATTCAATCGGAATGGAAAAAGAACGCAAATACTTTTGAATTAGAAGTAAGTATTCCAGTCAATACTTCTGCCAAAATTTATTTGCCTTCAAAAGCGAATGATAGTATTAAAGAACTTATTGCCAATAAAAATATTAAACCACTAAAAGTTGAAAATGGTAAATCAATCGTGGCAATCGGTTCAGGAAATTATCATTTTATGGTCGAAAATTAAGCATTCATCTCATGAAAATCTTTTATATATTATTATTGATTACCATTTCAATTGATGGTTTTGCTCAACAGAAAAGTAGAGAAATCATCAATTTCAATAAATCTTGGAAGTTTTCATTTGAAAATAGTGAAAAGGCAATTACGAATCAGTTCAATGATGCGAATTGGCAAGTACTGAATCTTCCGCACGATTGGAGCATTGAAGGGCAATTTAGCGAACAACATTTATCAACGACACAAGGTGGAGCTTTGCCCACTGGTTTGGCATGGTACAGAAAAAGTTTTTCATCACCAGCGACTGCTCAAAATAAAGTAGTTTGGATAGAATTTGATGGCGTATATCGTAATAGCGAAGTTTGGATTAATGGACATTATTTAGGAAAACGCCCAAGTGGTTATACTTCTTTCCGTTATGAATTATCGAAATTTTTAAAATTTGGGAAAGAAAAAAATGTCATTGCCGTAAAAGTTGATAATTCAGAACAACCAAATTCTCGTTGGTACACAGGTTCTGGAATTTATAGAAATGTACGTTTGCTTATTACTTCAAAAATTGCCATCGACCAATGGGGCGTTTTTGCGACCACACCCCAATTAAGTGAAGAAGAAGCTGAAATAAAGGTTGAAGTAAATTTGTTAAATCGTACAAAAAGAAATCAAGTTGTTGATATTCAAAACATTATTGTCGATTCGGAAGGAAAGGTAATCGTTAGCGAATTGACTAAAAACCTATCTTTAAAAGATAGCACTGGAAAGTATTTTCAACTGTTGAAAATCAAAAAACCTCAATTGTGGTCGATTGAGAAACCATATTTATACAAAGTAATTACCAAAGTTTTTCAGCAGAATCAAGAAGTAGATGTTTATGAAAGTACGCTAGGAATTCGTTTTTTCAATTTTGAAACAGAAAAGGGTTTTTCATTGAATGGAAAACCAATCAAAATTCAAGGCGTTTGTATGCACCACGATTTAGGTGCTTTGGGTGCTGCTGTGAATGTACGAGCGATGGAACGACAGCTAGAGATTTTAAAAGCGATGGGCTGTAATGGCATCCGCACAGCTCATAATCCTCCTGCGCCAGAATTTCTAGATTTATGTGATAAAATGGGCTTTATCGTCATGGACGAGGCTTTTGATATGTGGAAAAAAAGAAAATCTAAAAAAGATTACTCTTCAGATTGGACAGCTTGGCATCAAAAAGATTTGGAAGATTTTATCAGAAGAGACCGAAATCATCCTTCGATTTTTATGTGGAGTATCGGAAATGAAATCAGAGAACAATTTGACAGTACTGGTATTCCTATTACCAAAGAGCTTGCTCAAATCGTCAAGAAATTAGATAATACTCGTTTGGTTACGTCTGCCTTAACCGAAAATGTTCCTGATAAAAATTTCATTTTTCAGTCGGGAGCCTTGGATTTACTTGGCTTTAATTATAAACATGAAGGCTACACCGATTTCCTCAAAAATTTCCCCAATCAAAAATTTATTGCTTCTGAAACTGCTTCGGCTTTGGAGTCTAGAGGACATTATGAAATGCCTCAAGAAAATATTCAATTTTCATCAAGAGATATAAAAACACAAACCAGAAATGCCGATTGGACGACCTCAGCTTATGATAAGGTAGCCGCTTATTGGGGAACGACGCACGAAGAAGCTTGGAAAGCAGTAAAAAATGCACCTTACATTGCAGGTACTTATGTCTGGACGGGTTTTGATTATTTAGGCGAGCCACATCCATATCCTTGGCCAGCACGCAGTTCCTATTTTGGCATTGTAGATTTAGCGGGCTTCCCGAAAGATGTTTATTATATGTATCAAAGTGAGTGGACTGAAAAACCTGTTCTTCATTTATTGCCACATTGGAATTGGGAAAAAGGCAAAACGGTAGAAGTTTGGGCATATTATTCGCAAGCGGATGAAGTAGAACTGTTTTTAAATGATAAATCTTTAGGCATTCGAAAAAAAGGCGTCAATGATTTTCATGTAAAATGGTCAGTCAATTACGAAGCAGGTACTTTAAAAGCTGTTTCAAGAAAAAATGGAAAAATCGTATTGACAGAAGAAGTAAAAACGGCTGGTAAAGCCTTTAAAATAAAATTATCAGCTGACCGCCAAAGTATCAAAGCCAATGGTGAAGATTTATCTTTTATCAAAGTAAGTATTGTTGATGAAAATGGAAATGTAGTGCCAGAAGCTAATCATTTAGTGAATTTTAGTTTAGAAGGAGTAGGTTCAATAGCGGGCGTGGATAATGGTTATCAAGCAAGTTTAGAACCCTTTAAAGCAAATTATCGAAGAGCATTCAATGGACTTTGTCTGGCGATTGTTCAGGCTTCTGAAAAAGTAGGAAAGATTACGCTGAAAGCCAGTGCAGAAGGTTTACAGTCGGACACGATTATGATAGAAACTACAAAATGAGCAAAGAGAATTTTCAAATTAATAGATGGGAAGCCCTTTTCAGAAGGCTTTTTGTCCTGATTTTTACGTTTTTTATTGTCAATAAAAACCTTTCTTTAGCACAAACTAAAACAGGTTTAAGTACCATTATTCCCCAAACTGAAGCGAGTATTAAAGATTCAAAACCATGGGTATTTTGGTATTGGATGCAAGCAGCTGTTTCTAAAGAAGGCATTACGGCAGATTTGGAAGCCATGAAAAAAGCAGGCATCGGTGGTGCTTACTTAATGCCGATAAAAGGAGCGACGAATCCGCCAATTTTTACGCCTGTGGTTGAACAACTTAGTCCGCTTTGGTGGGAAATGGTGAAACACGCAATGAGCGAAGCCGCTCGACTAAACCTAGAAATGGGCATGCACGTAAGTGATGGTTTTGCGTTGGCGGGTGGACCTTGGATTACGCCAGCACTTTCCATGCAAAAAGTTGTTTCATCTAAACTAAATATCAAAGGAAATCAACACGTTGATATTCAATTGCCTCAGCCTGAAAAGAATGAAAATTTTTATCAAGATATTGCCGTTTATGCTTTCCCTTCTTTGACAGGAACAGGGCAATCTACCAAAACGATTGTTCCAGTAGTGACTTCCAACAAAGCCAATGTAAACCCACAGTTTTTGGTAAAAGAAGGCAATAAAGAAGGTTTTAAAAGTGATGAACCTTGCTGGATTCAGTACGCTTTTGAAAAGCCATTTACTTGCAGAACGGTCGTTGTAAAAACGGGAGGAAACAATTATCAAGCTCAACGTTTATTGATTGAAGTAAGTGATGATGGCAAAAACTATCGTTCAATTGGCAGGTTATCACCTCCAAGACATGGCTGGCAAGACACAGATGCCGACATCACACACGCTATTGCTCCAACTACCGCCAAGTATTTTCGATTTGTGTATGATAAAACTGGAACAGAACCGGGTGCAGAAGATTTAGATGCAGCTAAATGGAAACCAAGTTTTAAAACCATTGGTATAGAACTGTCGGCTGAACCTGTTATTCATCAATTTGAAGGAAAGTCGGCTCAAGTTTGGCGAATCAGTAAGGCTTCAACAACCGAGCAATTGGCAGATAGCATTTGTGTTCCTCAACAAAAAATTATTAATATTTCGGACAAAGTGAGGGCTGATGGTCGATTGACTTGGGATGTTCCAGCGGGTTCATGGACAATTCTTAGAATCGGACATACTTCTACGGGGCATACTAATGCAACTGGTGGTGCTGGAAAAGGACTGGAGTGTGATAAATTTAATCCCGAAGCCATTAAATTACAATTCGATAAATGGTTTGGCGAAGCTCAACGTCAGCTTGGTTCAGATCTGAGTAAAAAATCGTTAAAGGTCTTTCATGTGGATAGTTGGGAATGTGGAAGTCAGAATTGGTCGCCAGTTTTCAGAGAAGAGTTTAGGAAAAGAAGAGGCTATGATTTGTTGCCTTATTTACCAATCGTTGCAGGAATTCCTGTTGAAAATGCGGAGTTTTCAGAGAAATTTTTATACGATTTTCGTCAAACAGTTTCAGAATTAGTTGTCGATACTTTTTATATAACCTTATCCGATTTAGCGAAAGTAAATGGCGTAAAATTCACGGCTGAAAGTGTAGCACCAACCATGACGAGTGATGGATTAGCACATTATAAATTAGTCGATGTGCCAATGGGAGAATTTTGGTTGAATAGCCCGACGCATGACAAACCAAATGATATGTTGGATGCTATTTCGGCAGGACATATTTATGGAAAATCCATCATTCAAGCAGAAGCATTTACTACTTTACGAATGGCTTGGAACGAACACCCAGCCATGTTGAAAACGCTTCAAGACCGAAATTATGCTTTGGGAATCAATAAATTAGTGTATCATGTTTTCATGCACAATCCTTGGTTAGACAGAAAACCTGGAATGACTTTAGACGGTGTAGGCTTATATTTTCAACGAGACCAAACTTGGTGGAAAGCTGGAAAAGCTTGGGTTGATTACGCACAACGTTGCCAGTCTTTATTACAAAAAGGCTTTCCTGTAACAGATTTAGCCGTTTTTATTGGAGATGAAATTCCAAGACGTTCAGTTTTGCCAGATAGATTAGTACCAACTTTAACGGGGCTTTTTGGAAAAGAAGTAGTGGAGCAAGAAGTAAAACGATTGAAAAACGAAGGACAGCCTTTAAGACAAATTCCTACAAGTGTAACACATTCAGCCAATATGGCTGATCCAGAAAATTGGGTAAATGCTTTACGTGGTTATGCTTATGATTCTTTCAATCCCGATGCTTTATTGAATACCGCCAAAGTAAAAAATGGGAAAGTGATTTTTAGCGATGGTAGCAGTTACAGTGCCTTAATTTTAACCAAAAAACATGCAATGACTCCCAATGCCAATACAATGTCGGCACAAACGGCTGAAAAATTACTGGCATTAGTGAAAGATGGTGCAACACTGATTATTGGCGACAAACCAGAATTTGAAGAAGGAACAAAAAGTAGTAAAGCACTTGAAAACTTTGCGAAACAATGTTGGGAAGGAAATTTTGAAGTAATGATGGATGGTGCTGACAAAATTTTCTATAAAAATGTTGGTAAGGGGAAAGTAGTAAAAAGTCCTTTTGAAGCCAGTACTTTGGCGAAATTGGGCATTGAACAAGATGTGATTGTGAAAGATGAACAAGGAAATTATGCCAAAGGAATTGCTTGGACACACAGAAAAGCACCAGATTTAGCATTGTACTTTCTTGCTAATCAGCAAAACACGGAAAGAGTATTGCATTTTTCTTTAAGAGCCAATGGGAAAAGTATTCAATTGTACGATGCGGTGAGCGATAAAACCTTTTCGCCAACATCATGGAAAGTTGAAAATGGGAGAACGGTTTTAACATTGAAATTAGAAGCCAATGCTTCTGTTTTTGTGATTTTTAAAGACAACTTTTCAAAAGTTATCAAAGCTAAAGTAAATACCGACAAAGCAAAAAACTGGCAAGAATTTAAAACCATCCAAACGTTAGATAAAGCTTGGAAAGTAGATTTTGAACATTCAAAGACGAATCAAAAAGTTACAAAAATTTTTGAAAAGCTAAGCGATTGGTCATTAAATACAGAGTCTTTGATTCGCTACTATGCAGGTACGGCTAATTATCACCAAAGTTTTGAAGTACGTACTTTACCCAAGAAAAATCAAGAAGTTTGGTTGGATTTAGGTAAAGTAGCCAATCTTGCCGAAGTAAAAGTAAATGGAATTACTTGCGGAATTGTCTGGACAGCACCTTACCGAGTGGACATCAGCAAAGCATTAAAATTGGGTAAAAACGGACTTAGCATAGAAGTGACCAATACTTGGGCAAATCGTTTAATTGGCGATATGCTTTTACCAGAAAATCAAAGGACAACAAAAACAACTGCTCCGATGAAATATTTAGACACAAAAACTCTATACGAATCAGGCTTAATTGGTCCAGTAAAGCTTTTACAAAGTGAAGAAAATTGAGTCTTTACAAATTATGTGCGTCAGCAATTTTAGAAATTCCGCTGTTTGAGCGAAGCGAGTCGGTTCGCCGATGCGATTCGGAATTTCTTGATTTTCTTTTGCGGCCGCCGCTGCGGTTACTTTTCTTGTATCAAGACAAGAAAAGTAAGGTCTTGCAAAAGAATGTTCTCCTTTTTTGACTTAAACATATTTTTCTAATTAAGCAATATATTACTTTCCTTATTCCCTCTATTAACCATAATTCAATAACGTTCATTTTTCTTTTTACTCATTTTAACCAGAAAATGAGTAAAGCCTCTCAATGCAAATATCCTACAATATCTTGTGAAAATGTTATATATAATACAGGTATATTACTATTAATTTTGGTTTTTTATCAAAACCCTTTTAATATGTACGCTATCAAAAAATATGCAGTTTTTTCGGCGAAAGCTAAACTTGCAAAACCTATTTCAGACGCTACACATACCCTGACGGAAATCTCTTTTTTAGTACTAAGAATCGAAACCACTCATGGAATCATTGGAGAATCCTATCTGCTGAGCTTTCAATACAGTCCACGAGCCATTGCAGGTGCTTTGAAAGATGTGGGTGAAATGCTGATTGGCGAACAAGTTTTTGATACGGTAAAAGTTTTTGAAAAGCTTAATCATGCCAACGAGTATTTTGGCTTGGAAGGCATAAATCGTTGGGCACAAGCTGCTTATAATATTGCGATGTGGGATGCTTGGTGCAAAATTTTGAACCAGCCGATTTGGAAAGTTTTGGGTTCCTCGAGAACCGAAGTGCCTATTTATGGAAGTGGTGGTTGGATTTCGTACAGTACCGAAGAATTGATTGACGAAGTAAGTAATTATAAAGCTAGAGGTTTCAAAGCGGTAAAAATAAAAGTAGGTAAACCCGATTGGCAAGAAGATTTAGAACGCCTAAAATTAGTACGTGAAGCCGTAGGGAACGACATCAATATCATGATGGATGCCAACCAAGGAATGAATGTGCCGAATGCCTTGGCTTTGGCAAGAGCCGCCAGAGCATTGAATATCCAATGGTTTGAAGAGCCAATCGACCATACAGATTTTGAAGGTTATCAATTATTAAGAACGCAAGCGGGAATTTCTTTGGCAATGGGCGAAAGAGAATACTCCACTTTACCCTTGAGAGAATTATTACAAAGAAACGCCATCGATATTTGGCAGCCCGATATTTTACGTTTGGGTGGTGTAGAAGCTTGGCGAAATAGTGCCGCTTTGGCTGGAAGTTTCAACATTCCAGTGTTGCCACATTATTATAAAGATTATGATATTCCATTGCTTTGCACGATTTCAAATGGAGTAGGAGCGGAGTCATTCGATTGGATTGACCCACTGATTGACCATCCTTTACAAATTCAGAATGGTATGGCAAAACCACACGACCGTGCAGGTTGGGGCTTTTCATTCAAAGATGAATGTCTGACAGCGATTTAATTTTCAGTCATTCACACACAAGTTTTTAGCATTTATACAATGAAGAAATTAAAGTATTTATTATTTTTCACAAGTCTGATTCCGTTCGGAATAAAGGCTCAGTTGGTCGATAAAACGCCCGCTGCTGTTCCGAATGCACCAAGTATTTATCAGACAGAACCTTATGAAGACCCAACCGTCAGCGGAATCAACCGTGATGCTTCCAGAGCTACTGCTTATTCTTTTGATAATGTACAAAGTGCTTTGCAAGGGAATCGTGAAAAATCGAATCGTTATCTTTCTTTAAATGGCGAATGGGATTTTAGTTTTGCTCTAAAACCTGCCGATGCACCAAAAGATTTTTATAAAAGTAAAGTAACAGGATGGAAGAAAATTCCTGTACCTGCTAACTGGGAAATGCAAGGGTATGATAAACCGATTTATAAAAGTGCAGTTTATCCGTTCAGGCCCGTAAATCCTCCTTTTGTTCCTAAAGATTATAATGGCGTGGGCTGTTATCAGCGTTCATTTTCTGTGCCAGCTAATTGGAAAGAAAGTAACGTTACTTTACATTTTGGAGGAGTAAGTTCGGCTTATAAAGTTTGGTTGAATGGAAAATTTGTGGGTTATGCCGAAGATAGTTTTCTTTCTTCTGAATTCAACATTACTCCTTATTTACAAGAAGGAGAAAATGTTTTATCGGTTTGGGTGATTCGTTGGAGTGATGGTTCATTTCTGGAAGACCAAGACCAATGGCGTTTAAGTGGTATTCATCGAGAAGTATTTCTTCATGCAGAACCGAAATTGAGAATTGCGGATTTCTTCTATCAAACCAAATTGGATAAAGATTACAAAGATGCCTTGTTGAGTATTCGTCCAAGAATGGAGAATTTAACAGGGAAAGAAGTTGTCGGTTATCAGCTAAAAGCACAACTATTTGATAAAAATAATCAGCCGGTTTTGGAAAAACCACTAGAAAAAAGTGTAGAATCAATCATCAACGAAATCTATCCACGATTAGATAATACCAAGTTTGGCTTATTAGAAATTCAGGTAAAAAATCCTGAAAAATGGAGCGATGAAATTCCAAATCTATACACTTTGGTACTTTCTTTGGAAGATAGTGTCGGTAATTTGTTGGAAGCTAAAAGCTGTAAATTAGGATTTCGTTCCATTGAATTTTCCAAAGAAAACAGTAAACTCTTAATCAACGGTAAAGTAACGTATTTATATGGCGTTAATCGCCCAGACCATCATCCAACTAAAGGGAAAGCTCTTTCTCGGGAAGATATTCTGCAAGATATTCTTACAATAAAACGCTTTAATTTTAATTGTATTCGCACCAGCCATTATCCAAGTGATCCATATTTATATGATTTATGCGATGAATTTGGCATTTTGGTGATTGATGAAGCCAATCTTGAAACGCACGGTTTAGGTTCTAAACTAAGTAATGATGCCGCTTGGACGGGTGCCTATTTGGAGCGAAGTAACCGAATGGCTTTGCGAGATAAAAATCATCCTTCTATTATTTTTTGGAGTTTGGGCAATGAAGCTGGTCGTGGGCCAAACCATGCGGCAATGGCGGCTTGGATTCATGATTTTGATATTACTCGTCCTGTTCATTACGAACCAGCGATGGGAAGTCCGAACATGGAAGGCTACATGGACAATAAAGACCCGAAATATTTAAAACCAAACGACCATTCGCATCGTATTCAAAATCCGTTAGATCAATATTATGTGGATATTGTCAGCAGAATGTATCCTGCCATGTACACACCTGAATTATTGGCAAATCAGCCAAATGGCGATAACAGACCTATTTTCTTTTGTGAATATGCCCATGCGATGGGAAACAGTGCAGGAAATTTGAAAGAATTTTGGGATTTATTCCGAAAAACAAAAAGAGTAATTGGAGGCTGTATTTGGGAATTTAAAGACCAAGGTTTATTGAAAAAAGATACAGAATCAGCCAAAGATTTCTATGCTTATGGTGGAGATTTTGGCGAAAAATACTTTGATAATTTCACGATAAAAGGAGTAGTCGCTTCTGATGGCAGAGCCAAAGCTGCGATGTACGAATGCAAAAGAGTATTTCAAGGCATAGAAAGTACTTTAGAAAATGCTGAAACGGCAACGATTAGAATTTCAAATCGTCATGCCACCAAATCTTTGGGCGACTATACCATTTTTATAAAGATTTTGGAAGATGGAAAAGTAATTTCCAGCAAAGAATTGCCCAAAATGAACTTGCAAGCAGGAAAAGATACGCTCTTTAGTTTAGTACCTTATTTGCCAAAATTCAAGGTAAATACAGAGTTTTTGGCTGAATTGCATGTAGTACTTTCAAAAAATGAAGCTTGGGCTGAAAAAGGTTTTGAAGTAGCATCTAATCAATTTGCTTTGACGGGATTTTCTCAAAATGAGTCATTCAACAAAACATTTCCAGCTTTAGCGTTGTCGGAAGAAAGTACTGTTTTTGCCATTAAAGGAAAGGGTTTTCAAATCAAGATTAATCAATCAAATGGGGCTTTAAGTTCATATCTTTTTAAAGGGAAAGAACAAATTTTTAGTCCACTATTGCCAAAATTTAGTCGCCCGCTAACAGACAACGACCGTCGTGGTTGGAAAGCACAGCGAAAATTAAAGCAGTGGTATAATGTTGATTTAAAACTGAAAAGTTGTGTCGCCAAAACAATTTCAAAAGGAATTATTCAAATCAGTACAAATTACTCTTTGGTGAATGATAGTGCTATTGTACAAGTAAATTATAGCATCAATGGCGATGGCGTTATTAAAGTTCATTACAATTTTAAGCCATCTTTTACTTTGCCTAATATGCCAAAAGTAGGAATGCAATGTGGTATTGAAAGAACTTTTGACAACATTACTTGGTACGGAAAAGGCGAATTAGAAAATTATGTTGACCGTGCTTACGGTTTTGATATAGGGATTTATCAGCAAAATATTCAAGATTTTATGGAGCCTTATGTCGTTCCGCAAGAAAATGGAAACAGAACAGATGTACGTTGGATGTACTTGTCGAATAAAAAACAAGAAGGCTTATTGGTGATGGCAGATAGTTTGCTGAGCATGAGTGCCAGACCTTATACCGACCAAAATATTGAAACGGCTAAACATACTTATAAACTAAGAGATGCTGGTTTTATCAATCTCAATATTGATTTAAGACAAATGGGAGTGGGCGGAAATGATAGTTGGAGCGATGTAGCTGCACCTTTAGAACAATACCAAATCAAAGCCCAACCGTATCAATACAGCTTTTACATTTCGCCATATATTGCTGGAAAAGAGTCGATTAGTGCCAAAGTAAAAGCACTCAAGTTTTAAAAAGATAGTCTCAAAGTTGAAGAAAAATATGAAAACATTCATGAAACAAATAGGAGTATTTTGTTTGCTAATACTTTCTCTGAATCATTCGCAAGCCCAAAATAAAGGCTTGGTTAATACCTCAAAAAGTCCAAATGCCAAATTACAAAGCATAGATTTTGGTGATGTAACCTGGACTTCTGGCTTTTGGGCAGACCGCTTTTCTGTCTGTCGTTCTTCGATGGTTCCTACTATATGGAAAAACTATACGGATGCAAATTTGAGTCATTCTTTTAAAAATTTCGAGATTGCTGCTGGCTTAGAGAATGGTGCTTTCAAAGGCCCTTCTTTTCATGATGGCGATTTTTATAAAACCTTGGAAGCCGTAGCAAGTATGTACGCTTCTACGAAAGATAAAAAATTGGATGAATTGATGGATCATGCTATCGAAGTAATTGGCAAAGCCCAAAAGCCAGATGGTTATATTTATACAAAGGCAATTATCCAACAAAAGAAAACAGGTGAACAAAAGATGTTTGATGATAAGCTAAGTTTTGAAGCTTATAATTTCGGACATTTAATGACGGCCGCCTGCGTACATTATAGAGTAACAGGCAAAACTTCGTTACTGAATATTGCCAAAAAAGCGACTGATTTTCTGATTGAATTTTACAATAATGCAAGTCCAGAGCAAGCAAGAAATGCCATTTGTCCATCGCATTACATGGGTATTATTGAAATGTACAGAACTACTTCCGAACCGAAATATTTGGCTTTAGCAAAGCGACTTATTAATATTCGTGGGCTTTCAGAAGGAACAGATGATAATTCAGACAGAGTACCGTTCCGCCAAATGAAAAAAGTAGTTGGTCATGCCGTGCGAGCGAATTACTTGTTTGCAGGTGCAGCCGATATTTTTGCAGAAACAGGCGACAGTACTTTATTATCAACCTTAGATTTAATGTGGGACGATGTCATTAATCATAAAATGTACATTACTGGTGGTTGTGGGGCTTTATACGATGGTGTTTCGCCAGAAGGTACTTCTTACAAACCTGATACCGTTCAAAAAGTGCATCAATCTTACGGAAAATCGTATCAATTACCCAATCATTCTGCTCATAACGAAACCTGTGCGAACATCGGAAATTTATTATGGAATTGGCGAATGCTACAAATTACGGGCGAAGCCAAGTATGCAGATGTAATGGAATTGGCTTTGTACAACAGTATTTTGTCGGGCATTAGTTTAGATGGCGATAAGTTTTTTTATACCAATCCTTTAAGTGCTTCTGATGATTATCCTTACCAATTACGTTGGATGGGTGGCAGGCAAAAATATATCAGTAAATCAAATTGCTGTCCACCAAATACGGTTAGAACCATCGCCCAAGTCAATACTTATGCCTACAGTGTTTCCGACAAAGGTTTATGGTTGAACTTGTACGGTGCCAATACGCTTTCTACTTCCTTGAAAGATGGTTCAAAAATCAGTTTGGTGCAAAAAACGAATTATCCTTGGGATGGTAACATCAGCATTGAATGGAAAGAAGTAGCTAAAAATCCTTTTTCAGTTTTTGTAAGAATTCCAGAATGGAGTAAAGGAGCTATTATCAAAATCAACGGAAAATTATTTACAGGAAAAATTGAAAAAGGCAATTATGTTGAATTAAATAGAAAATGGTCGCTTGCTGATAAAATCGAAATTGTATTGCCAATGACGGTGAAAATGATTGAAGCCAATCCATTAGCAGAGGAAATCAGAAACCAAATAGCCGTAAAAAGAGGCCCAATTGTATATTGTTTGGAATCGGTTGACAATGCCAACGTGAAATTAAATACACTCTCCATTTCACCAAAAAGCAAATGGAAAATCAGTAGTATGACGATTGAAAACAGTCCGATTACAGCCTTAGATGGCGAAGCAAAAATCGTTGACACAAGTACTTGGTCAAATAAATTATACAGAGAAGTATCAGCACAAACGCCCGTTTCAACGAAAGTACGATTAATTCCATATTATGCTTGGAGTAACCGTGGACACTCAGAAATGGAAGTATGGATTCCCATTAGTCGATAGACTTTGATGGAAAAAATAAAAGAATACTGCAATTTTTGTGAATAAGCAATATTACTTTTTGGAGTTTTACGGAACACAATTTACAAGAAAATAAAGTGTTAAGGATGAACAATTCAGATGATTTCAACACATTTCTGAATATAATCCTATTTTATATTTAATTATACAAATATATTTTTGGATAAAAGTATTATTATAAGAAAAAAACTTATAGTTTTGTGTCAATTAAACACATTTAAACTTTTCAATGTAAAACCCAACGTAGCATTTGTATGTATTTGCAGATGCTCTTTGTGTTTAAGCATCCGAGAATCATTTGAATATGAAAATTGTAACATTACATACAAGAGAGCAAGCTTCTGATAGCCTTTTATGGCTTAATTTCAAAAATGGTGATGGAGATGCACTGAGCGAATTGATGAGAAGATATTTTCGCTCTCTTTTGCAGTATGGTACAAAATTCACCAAGAATAAATCGTTGATTGAAGATACTATTCAGGATTTATTTTTAGAATTATTAGAACGCAAAGCCTATCTTTCTACGCCTGCTTCTGTAAAAAACTATTTGTTCAAAGCCCTTCGGAATAATTTAATCAGAGCCGTCAATAAAAGTAATTTATCGACAGATTTTCTTGAACAAGATGACGAGCAAATGATTGAGTTTGAAAACATCGAATTCATGCTTATGCAAGAAGATGATTTAAATGAACTACTTTCTAAATTTAATGAATACTTCAAATTACTGACCAAGCGTCAGAAAGAAGCCTTGTATTTGCGATATTATGAGAACCTCAGCCACGAGGAAATCTCTGTTATTATGGATATTAACAAGCAATCGGTTTCAAATCTTCTCCAACAAAGCATCGTTATTCTCAGAAATAACTGGTTAGCTTCAATATTTTTATTGAGTTTAATAGATTGATTATCAATATATTGAATTTTTGTGTAATTATTTTTCGTTTTTTTTGTCAAAAAACGAGTATCTCAGTCCTTCATTTTTCTAATCTAAGTAAAAGAGTTCAAATTTTGATTTTTATATGAATAATTATGATAATTTCAAGGCAATAGACTTTGTGAATCATCAAGCATTTAGGGCTTGGGTATTCAACAAAGAACTCGACGCTAATGATGATTTGTTGCTTTGGTTATCAAATAGCCCAAGTAATCGTCATGAATTAGAAAAGGCGAGGATGTATTTATTGAATATTCACAACATGCAACCTGAAATTTCTGAGGAATATGTAGAGGATAGAATACAAGATTTTTGGAAAAAAGCGGAAGAAAAAAACTTAAATATTGAGGATGTTGTACCAGCAAAGAAATTTAGCGTTTTAGATTGGTTTGTCGCTGCGGCATCTGTTTGTTTGATTGTTGGCTTGATGTGGTTTTTATTGCCTAAGCGTGAGCAAAGCGTAAATAGTTTACTTTCTGAGTTGTTTATCAACGACCAATCGTCTGATCAAATAGAAAAAGTAAATAAAGGAACGGAAAGTATGTATGTGCTTTTGCCAGATGGGTCTAAAGTAACCCTTGAACCTAATAGTTCTGTAAGTTATCCAGAAAAATTTGGTAAGGAATTAAGAGAAGTAAATTTAGTAGGAGAAGCTTTTTTTGATGTTGTTCGAAATCCAGATCATCCCTTTATTGTTCATTTTAATGAATTGGTTGTTAAAGTATTAGGGACAAGCTTTACCATCAGCGCACCAAAAGGAGATAATAAAATGCAAGTTTTGGTAAAAACAGGGAAAGTATCAGTCTTTGAAAATAATGAATGGCAAAAATTAAAAGATAATACCAATCCCGCTGTTCGTGGAGTAATCATTACGGCGAATCAGAAAGTGGAGTATTTGAAAGAAACAGCAAAATTTGAGAAGAAATTGGTGGATAGTCCAGCCATTATCAATCCTGTGCTTTCAGAAAATGATTTTACTTTTGACGAAACGCCTTTGATGGATGTTTTTGAAAAATTGGAGAAAGCTTACGGTATTAAAATTGTTGTTGACGAAAACCAAGTAGCTAATTGCACACTTACGGCTAGTTTATCGGACGAGCCTTTGATTGAAAAGCTCAATCTCATTAGCAAAATTATCCACGGAAATTATGAAATGATTGATGGACAAATTGTGATGAATGTGAAGAGTTGTAAGAAGTAGCTTACTTAGACTTTAGGATTTTGGACTGGAGGACTTTAGGAGAAAGAAGTAAGAGGAAAGAAGCAAGATACAAGACGCAAGATTTAAGACTTGATGACTTTAGGTAAGGTAGCTAAGATTTAAGAATTGATGTTGGAGTGTGCTTTTTGAAAATTGATAAAACGTATAAAAAAAGCGTTATTGTATTTTTTGCTGTTTTTAGACCTGAATTACTTGAATTACCATTTAATAAATACTAACCATAAACCCAAATTAATTATGAAAACATAAGTTTACTTTTATTGAAAAAGCCGATAGTGTTTGCACCACTACCGACTCCATTCCATTACGTCTCCCCAAAAACGGATTTTAATTTCGAGGTTTTTTTGCACAAAACCTCAGGGGAATATTTTGTCCAGATATGTCTAAAAACCGTACAAAACAGTCAAAAGTATGAAAAAAAAGCACAATTTACAACGATTACTATTGGGAATTATGAAGGTGACGTTGATTCAAATTTGCATGGTTGTTTTATTCACGAGCTTTGTTTTCGCTCGGGATTCTCATGCACAGGAGGTACTCAATCAGCAAATTTCTTTGACTATTGAGAACCGAGATATCAAAACAATTTTAACACAGGTAGAAAAACTGACGGATGTCAAGTTTATGTATAGTGCCGAAGTCATTCAGGCAAAGAGGAAAGTATCGTTTTCGGCGAGAAACGAGAAACTTTCTGAAGTATTAGATAGGCTTCTTTTGCCTCTCAAAATTAGCTATGAAGTTAGTAAAAAGAGAATTTTATTAAGTTCAAACGAAGTTTCTGAGTCGCCAAAAAACGAAGACCCCGCTGATAATACAACAGAAAACGCTATCATTTTGACGGAAGTAACTGGAACGGTTACTAACAGTAAAGGTGAGGCAGTTCCAGGTGTAAGCATTAGAGAAGATGGTACAGGAAACGGGGTAGTTTCGGATGCAAGCGGTAAATATTCGATTGCTGTAAAAAATGAAAAATCAATTTTGGTATTTACTTCGGTTGGTTATAAACCTTTTCAGGCAACTGTCGGCTCACAAAAAGTATTCAATATTGTACTTGAAGATGACAATACACAATTGAATGAAGTAGTGGTAATTGGTTATGGTACGGTTGAAAGAAAAGAATTAACCAGTTCTGTCGCAAAAATTGATGCAAAAAATTTCAATAGAGGAAACGTAAATAATCCTGCACAATTATTACAAGGAAAAGTAGCAGGTTTATCAATTGTAAGACCAGGCGGTAACCCTAATGAAGATTTTAGTATCAGATTAAGAGGGCTTTCTACTTTTGGAGCGAACTCTCAGCCTTTAATTGTCATCGACGGAGTAATTGGTGGTTCACTAAATGCTTTAGACCCAAATGATATTAAATCTATTGAAGTACTAAAAGATGCTTCTGCGGCAGCAATTTATGGCACAAGAGGTTCATCTGGTGTAATTATAGTAACGACAAAAAGAGGAACGACAGATGGCAAAGCAAGTGTAGAATACAATACTTATGTTTCTAGCGAAGAAGTAGCAAGATTTGTTCAAAATTCAACACCAGAACAATTTGTTGAAGCGGGTGGACAAGACCTTGGCTCTAAAACAAACTGGTTAGATTTAGTAACAAGAAAAGGTATCTCGAATGTACATAATTTATCGTTTTCAAATTCTGCTGGTTCAACAAGTTATACAGGCTCTATCAACTACAGAAACGTTGAAGGTATTTATATCGGAACAGGCTTCAAACAAATTAACGCTCGTTTGAACTTGACACAAAGAGCCATCAACGACCGTTTGACTTTATCTTTCAACGTTGGGGTAACCAATCGTAATGCGAGTTATGGTTTTACTGATGGACTTCGTTTTGCGATTATTGCCAATCCTACTGCTCCTGTGTATATCGATAATGACCCCGCCAAAGGATATTTAGAACCAAACAGTCCAGAATTTCATAATCCTGTAGCCATTGCTAAAGAAGCCACTTCGGAAGGGAAAATCAAGACATTGGTAGGAAGTATTCGTGCAGATTTTGAAGTATTAGATGGCTGGAATATTGGTGCTTTCTATTCTAATCAGATTGATAACAATATGGCTTCTACGTATTTAAGTTCAAAAATGCGATACGGAGCGGCAAGTGGTAGAGGCGGTTTAGCGACGAAATTCTCGCAAGATGGTAATAACGAATTGTTTGAAATGACTACTTCTTACAAAAAGACTTTTAACGATTTGAAAGTAAATGTTGTGGGTGGTTATTCAAGACAAATGTTATCTTTTGAAAATGTGTATGCCGCAAACGGAAATTTCATTACTGATGATTTATTGTACAATAACTTAGGTTTAGGACTTGATATTGCCAATAAATTAGCTGGAATTAGCAGTGCAAAAGAAGAATCAAGATTAGTGGCTTTCTTTGGTAGAGCCATGTTGAATTATAAAGATAGTTACTTCTTATCGGCTGCCATCAGACATGAAGGTTCTTCTAAATTTGGACCTAATCACAGATGGGGGAGTTTTTATTCAGTAAGTGGCGGGGCAGATTTATTGAAAGCCTTGAAGATTTCAGCATTAACAACGCTTAAACTAAGAGCTGGTTACGGTGTAACAGGTGCTTTGCCAAACCAAAATTATGAGTATTTACAACGTTTGGGAACTGGACCAAGATTCTTGTTTGAAGGAAATTTCGTGCCAAGTGTTGCAGTGGCTTCAAACCCAAATCCAGATTTGAAATGGGAGCAAAAAGCAGAAACTAACATTGGTTTAGACTTCGGTTTGATTGACAATCGTTTGACGGGTTCGGTTGATTATTATGTTCGTAATACCAAAGATGTTTTGCAAACAGTAAGTGTTTCTGTTCCCCCAAATTTCTTCGGAACGTCGTTATTGAACATCGGTAAATTAAAAAGTAATGGTTTGGAAGTAGGACTAAACTATGCTGTAATGCCAAAGGCAATCAAAGGTTTGGTGTATAATACAGGTTTGGTTTATTCTACTTATAATACCAAATTAGTAAGTTTTGATGGAAAGCAATCTGAGATATTCTTAGCCAATCTAGGCCCTCCGGGTTTGAACGGTACTCTAGTCGTTCGTTTGAAAGAAGGAGAGAAAATAGGAGATATTATGGCACCAATTTTTGAAGGGGTAAATGATAAAGGTGGCAGAATTATCAAAGACCAAAATGGTGATGGACAAATCACCAGAGCAGATTATTTAGTAGTCGGAAATGGTTTGCCTAAATTTGAATTAGCTTGGAACAACAGTCTTGAATACAAAAATTTTGATTTGAATTTCTTAATCCGTGGTGCATTTGGTCATAGTTTGGTGAACATCAACAGAGCTTATTATGAAAGTCCAGCGGCATCCAATAACTATAACCCTGTAAGAACGAAATACTATTTGCCTAACCTGAAACAAGGAGAATCTTGGAATAGCTATTACGTAGAAAAAGCAGATTTTGTAAAGCTTGATAACATTACTTTGGGTTACAATGTAAACTTGAGTAAGAAATCGGCTTTCAAGAAAATTAGATTTTATGCTTCTGGACAAAATCTATTTGTTATTTCTGGCTATACAGGCGTAGATCCTGAAGTACATTATAACGAAGGAGGAACTACTGGTACGCCACTAGCACCAGGTATTGATCAACGTACTTCATATTTCAGAACTAAGACGTTCACTTTTGGTGTAAATATTGGATTCTAAGAACTTTAAAAAATTGTATTATGAAAAGATGGTATAAAGCTTCAGTCATGCCGATACTTGCATTTTTATGCTTGTCATGTACTGATTTAGACTCAAAATTATATAGTGAACTTACTCCAAATGATTTCTTCAAGAATGATGACCAATTTGTGGCAGCACTTGGTACAGCCTATACTCCGCTGTATTCTTATGCAGGCGACCCTTGGACGATTCAGGAGTTGAGTTCTGAAACCAGTGCCGCTCCTGCTAAATTTGGTCCTTGGGACGATGGTGGTGTGTGGGCAGCCTTACACAGACATCAGTTCAATCCAAATTTTGGAGCATTCAATACGGCTTGGAACATGGGTTTTGGTGGAATTTCTACTTGTAACCGTTTGATTGAACAACTCACCGCTTTGGCTCCGCCTGATAAATCAGCGGCTTTTGTGGCAGAGTTAAGAGCTTTGAGAGCTTTCTATTATTTCTTGATGATTGATATGTTTGGTGATGCACCACTGATAACTTCCTTTTCGGCGGCAGAAGCTAATCCAGCTAGAAAACCACGTGCAGAAGTACATGCTTTTATCATCAAAGAATTGAATGAAATCATTCCAAACTTGCCTGAAACAGTTAATGCTACAACTTATGGACGTATCAATAAATGGAGTGCTTTAACAATTTTAACCAAACTCTATTTGAATGCTGGCGTTTATACTGGCAAGACTGAATGGGCTTTGGCTGCTTCAACGGCAAAGCAAATAATTGATGGTAATAAATATGCTTTAGAGGGAAATTATTTCAATAATTTCATTGTAAAAAATAATGCTTCTCGTGAAAACATTTTTATCGTTCCTTACGAAAATGGAAATGCCAATGGTTTCAGTTTGCACATGCAAACTTTGCATCCATTAAACAAGGATACTTATAATTTTGCTTCTGGTCCTTGGAACGGATTTACAGCTTTGGAAGAATTCTATAATTCATTTCCTGACAATGATGCTCGTAAAAAACAATTTATTGTTGGGCAACAATTTACTTCTGATGGTAAACCAATTCAAGACCCGAATGGTGCAACAGAGGTAGATTCAAAAGGAGCGAAAGACCCTGATGGAACGCCATTAATTTTCACGCCATACATCAACGAACTTACGCCAAAATGTTTCAGTCAGTCGGGAGCGAGATTAGGAAAATTTGAATTCCAAAAAGGTATTCAAACCAATATGGATAATGATTTTCCATTGTTGAGATTCGCTGACGTGATTTTAATGCGTGCAGAAGCCCTTTGGCGTTTGGATAATAACAGTGCTGAGGCGGCTAGTTTGATTAACCAAATTCGTAGCAGAGCTTCATTGCCAGCTTTAACACCGCTGAATGAAGATAATCTTTATAAAGAAATCATGCGAGAAATGGCTTATGAAGGACATTCAAGAACGAATGCTATTCGCTTTGGAAGATTTACGAGAGCTCGTTGGGAAAAACCAGAATCAACCATGGCAAAATTGGTATTTCCAGTACCAACAAGTCAGTTGAATGGTAATCCAAACTTTAAACAGAATGCGGGGTATTGATATTGAGTGATTTAGTGAATTGTGAGTTATTTGCCGTTGCCCGTGTCACCACGGGCGACAATGTGTGTAAATTATTGCTCGTGAGACACGAGCAATGGCATTGGTGGATTCCTATTTATCCAATTTTGATTCACTCATTCACAATTCACAACTTTCTTTCATTTTGTATTTTGCGGTTTTCTTCATTTTTATACGGGAAATTGCGTGAAAAAGATGGGTCAACCTATCTCCGAGATAGGATTTCCTATCTTTTTCACGCAAAAAACCGCAAAAATGAATCAAGAACCTATCTCAGAGATAGGACAAGCCATCAAAATGATAGGTTCTTCTATCTCCGAGATGGATTGAGCTATCTAAAAGATGGGATTTCCTATCCTAAAGATAGATTTACCCTTATTTGATTAGAAAGGTTTGGTTAGATTGGCTTGCCGTTGCCCGTGTCACCACGGGCGACAATGCGTTCACAAAACATAATTTGTAAATTGCTCTTGAAGACACGAGCAATGGCAAGAAAGCTTTCCAAATCTGAAATTTAAAAAACAAAGAAATACATGTTTGTTCAAAAACGATTTTGTTGGCTGATTCCATTTTGTTGCTTGCTTTTTTCTTGCGAAAAAATGTCATCATACTTTGGCGAACAAAAAATGTTTAGCAATTTACCCGCTTCTGAAACCAATATTGATTTTGAAAATAACCTTACTTATACCGAAGCATTTAATACTTATACCTACCGAAATTTTTACAATGGTGGCGGTGTCGCCATTGGCGATTTGAATAATGATGGCTTGCCCGATGTTTTCTTCTGTGGCAATATGGTCAGCAATAAATTGTACCTCAATAAAGGTAATTTAAGTTTTAAAGACATCACCCACAATGCAGGGTTGACAACCCAAGATGTGTGGTCAACAGGAGTAAGCATGGCAGATGTAAATGGTGATGGTTGGTTAGATATTTATGTTTGTAAATCGGGAAAACCGGGCGGAGCTGAACGCAAAAATTCATTATACATCAACAACGGTGTAAAAGCAGGGACAAACATTCCCACTTTTACCGACAAAGCTACTGAGTACGGTATTGCAGATTATGGGCTATCGACCCACGCAGCCTTTTTTGATTATGATAAAGATGGAGATTTGGATATGTATTTGCTCAATAACTCTATCAGGACGGTTGGTATTTATGATTTAATCAAAGATCAACGCAAGATTCGTGACCCAAAAGGAGCGAATAAATTATACCGAAACAATGGAAATACTTTTGAAGACATCAGCGAACAAGCGGGTATTTACGGCAGTGCCATAGGTTTTGGTTTAGGCGTAACCATTGGCGATATTAATAAAGACGGTTGGCAAGACATTTATGTTTCAAACGATTTCTTTGAAAAAGATTACCTCTATATCAATCAAAAAAATGGTACTTTTTCAGAATCTTTAGAACAGTATATGGGCGAAATTAGTCTCGGTTCGATGGGAGCAGACATGGCAGATATTAACAATGATACTTATCCAGATGTATTTGTCACCGAAATGTTGCCCGAAAGTAACGAGCGAATTAAAACAAAAACGGCTTTTGAAGATTGGAACAAATATCATAGTAATATCTCGACGGGCTATCACAAACAATTTCCCCGCAATGTTTTACAGCTCAGTTTAGGAAAAACCAATACGGGCGAAATGGCATTTAGCGAGATTTCTCGCTTGGCAGGCGTAAGTGCCACAGACTGGAGCTGGGGTGCTTTGATGGTAGATTTAGACAACGATGGTTTCAAAGATATTTATGTAGCAAATGGTATTTTCAAAGATTTAACGGATTTAGATTATATCAATTATTACGCCGACCCGATTACGATTAAAAGATTGATGCAGGAAAAAGGGAAGTTTTTAAAGGAATTGATAGATGCTATTCCTTCCAATCCTTTGCCGAATTATGTATTTCAAAATCAAGGAAATAGAGCTTCAGCTTTTCAGTTTAGTAACGTTTCAAAAGATTGGGGTTTGAATATTCCAAGCTTTTCAAATGGTTCTGCTTATGGTGATTTAGACAATGATGGCGATTTAGATTTGGTCATCAATAATGTAAATATGCCCGCAATGGTTTTGCAAAACAATGCCAGAGCGGTGAATCCAAACCAACATTTTTTAAATATCAAACTCAAAGGTTTGGGAAAAAACACTGCTGCTTTAGGCACACAAGTAACGGTGTACGAACAAGGGAAAAGTTTTTATCAAGAATTAGCACCGATGCGAGGTTATCAATCTACTGTAGATGACAGATTACATTTTGGTTTAGGTGATATTCAAGAAGTAGATTCTATCCAAATTCTTTGGGTAAATCAAAGCTCTCAAGTACTGAAAAAAGTAAAAACGAATCAATTTTTAACGATTCAGCAAGAAGTAATAGAATCGATTCAAGCTCAGAAACAGGTAGTTGAAAAAACTGTTTTCCAAGACGTTACCAATGAATTTAGCTTGAGTTATCAGCATCAAAAAAGTGCTTTTATTGATTTCAATCGTGAGCCATTACTTTTTCATGGCATTGAAAATAAGAGTGCTCAGACGGCAGTTGCAGACGTAAATGATGATGGTTTAGAGGACTTTTTTGTAGCAGGTTCTTTCGGAAAAGCAGGGCAATTATATCTCCAAACCAAAGCAGGGAAATTTGAAGTATCGACACAAACTTGTTTTGAAAAAGCTCAATTTCATGAAGATACCGCCGTACTTTTCTTTGATGCCAATGGTGATACTTTCCCAGATTTATACATTGGCAGTGGTGGAACTGCATTTATTGACAATGCTCAAGAATTGAAGGATAGGCTTTTTATCAATGATGGTAAAGGTGATTTTCAGCAAGTAGAAAAAGCCTTGCCCAATATTTTAGAGAATACTTCCTGTGTAAAAGCAGGTGATTATGACCAAGATGGTGACGTAGATTTACTGGTCGGTACAAGAGCGAAAGCTTTTTATTATGGATTTTCGGTGAATGCACATCTTTTACAAAATGATGGTAAAGGGAATTTCAAGGAAGTAAGTAAGCAAATTGCCCCTGCTTTACAAGAAATAGGAATGGTAACAGATGTCGCTTGGCTGGATTATGACCAAGACCATGATTTAGATTTTGTACTCGTAGGTGAATGGATGGGCGTTAAATTATTTGAGAATAACAAAGGAAAATTTACCGAAAAAAGTAAAGCATTAGGCTTTGAAAATAGTAATGGTTTTTGGAATTGTCTTGCAGTTGGGGATATAAACCATGACGGATTTCCAGATATTGTAGCAGGAAATTTAGGCGAAAATACTCGTTTGAAAGCTTCATTAGAAAAGCCATTGACCATGTACGCCCATGATTTTGACCAGAATGGAAAGAACGAACAAATCATCACGGCATATGATGGCGAAGAAGCATATCCTTTGGCAACTCGCAAAGATTTATTAGCAGAATTGCCATTATTGAAACGCAAATTGCCTTTAGCGAAAGATTATGCTCATACCAAAATTGAAGATTTATTTGATGAAGACATTTTACATCAGGCAAAAAAATCTTCTGTATTTACAACAGCATCTACTTGTTTTATCAATCAGCGAGGGAAATTTATCGCAAAAGCTTTACCAATTGAAGCCCAAATGTCCCCAATTTATACTTTGTTATTGGATGATTTTGATGGTGATAAACAATTAGATATACTCTGTGGCGGAAATTTACATACCGCCAAACCAGAAGTTGGCATTTACGATGCCAGCGTAGGGCAATTTTTAAAAGGCGATGGCAAAGGGCATTTTAAAGTTTATTCAATGGCAAAGTCTGGTTTGTGTATCAAAGGAGAAATCAGAAGTATCAACAAAATAGTGGTCAAAGGAAAAAAGCATTGGATAATTTCCAAAAAGAACGATAAAATAAGTATTATCAAGCATACTTTGTAATAGGGGAATTCATGAAAATCAAACAATTATATATTTACGCTTTGTTGTTTATATTGCTTTTGGGAGCTTGTAAACAAACGCCAGAAGAACAATATTTAAGCTTAGAATCGGAAGAGTTGGCGACAAAAGTTCGTCATGATAAGCTTTTTAAAGGGCTTTACTTGGGCATGAAAGATTCTACTTTTTTTGATTTTTGTTTGAAGAAAAATATTCACAAAGATTTCTTTCAAGGCGGACAAAAAAATAGTGCTTGGATTACGACGAAAATAAAATCACCCAATCACAAAACCTTAGAAATCAATTTTTTCCCAACCTTTAAAGCCCAAAAAATAGCCGAAGTAAATGCAGCATTTTATTATCAAGATGCCGTAGCTTGGAAAGTTGGAGCAAGTAATGATAAGCTTCTAAGCGATGTAATTCAACTTTTAGAATCGTGGTATCAACGAAAATTTATCAAGATAAATAGTCCTTACTTTTTTAAAAATGATGTTTTTGTTACGGTTCGTGGAAACTGTAGAATTGTAGTTTCGGAAGAAGCCCAAAGCAATGTCATCAATGTAAGATTTATTGATTTATTAGCTCCTAAACAGTAGTTCATGCAAGGTTTGAAAAGAAATATATTGTGTCTGATATTGTCATTTACTTGTTGGGCTTGTCAGTGGAGTCAAAGTGAAAAACCTTTGTTTACCGAATTGTCGTCCGCCGAAACAGGGATTGATTTTCAGAATACCGTAACCGATACCAAAGATTTCAATATTTATACTTACCGAAATTTTTATAATGGCGGTGGTGTAGCCATTGGCGACATCAACAACGATGGTTGGCAAGATATTTATTTCACTGCCAACATGGGGAAAAACAAATTGTACTTGAACAAAGGCGATGGAAAATTTGAAGATATTGCTAAAAAAGCAGGCGTAGAAGGCACAAAAGCATGGTCAACTGGCGTGACGATGGCAGATGTAAATGGTGATGGTTGGTTAGATATTTATGTGTGCAATTCGGGAGATGTAAAAGGCGACGACAAACAAAACGAGCTTTTTATCAATAATCAAAACGGTACTTTTAGCGAAAAAGCTGAAGAATACGGTTTGGCAGACAAAGGTTTATCGACGCACGCTTCTTTTTTTGACTATGACCAAGATGGCGATTTGGATGTTTATATTTTGAATAATTCCTATCGCCCGATAGGTTCATTCAATTTGGCGACCATTGATAGAGATACAAGAGATGAATTAGGAGGTGATAAATTGTATAGAAATGATGGTGGAAAGTTTAAAGATGTTAGCCAAGAAGCACATATTTATGGCAGTGCGATTGGCTTTGGTTTAGGTTTGGTTGTTTCCGATTTTAACAACGATGGCTGGTTGGATATGTATGTTTGTAACGATTTTTTTGAAAGAGATTATCTCTACATCAATCAGCACGATGGTACTTTTTCCGAAGAACTTACTCAGCAAATGCCTTCTATTTCTCAGGCAAGTATGGGGGCAGATGCTGCCGATTTAAACCATGATGCTTTGCCCGAACTGTTTGTGACTGAAATGTTACCGAAAGACGAAGAAAGACTGAAAACTTCTATGACTTTCGAGAATTGGAATAAGTACCAATACAACCAAAAGTATGGTTATCATCAGCAGTTTACACGGAATATGTTACAACTCAACAATGGAGCAAACGAGCTTTCAGAAGGCTCATTTAGTGAAATTGGAAGGTTTGCTGGCGTAGAAGCGACCGACTGGAGTTGGGGTGCTTTGATGGTGGACTTTGATAACGACGGTTGGCGAGATATTTACGTAAGTAACGGCATTTATAAAGATATTTTGAATCAAGATTACTTGAAATTTATTTCAAGCGATGCTTTTGCCAAAACGGTTATCTCAAAAGATGGCGTAGATTATAAGAAATTAATCGACATTATTCCGTCGAAACCCATTGAAAACTACGCTTTTGCAGGTAAAGCAGACTTAGCTTTTGAAGATAAAACCAAAGCTTGGGGACTGAATAAACCCAGTTTTTCTAATGGTTCTGCTTATGGTGATTTAGATAATGATGGCGATTTAGATTTGGTTGTGAACAACGTCAATATGCCTGCTTTTGTGTATAGAAACGAAAGTAATACAGTTGCCGAAAAAGGCAATTTTCTTAAAATACAACTCAAAGGAAAAGATAAGAATACCGCAGCAATTGGAGCAAAAGTAATAGCCTTTTCAGCAGGAAAACAGTACATGGTTGAGCAAATTCCGTCTCGAGGTTTTCAATCTTCGGTAAGTAATGTCTTACAAATTGGTTTAGGGAAAAATGCTAAAATTGACTCTTTATTGATTCGTTGGCCAAGAGGATTGTTGACTAAAATGTATCAAGTGAAAGTAAATCAAACTTTAGTTTTTGATGAAAAAACAGTTTCAACTTTTCAGCAAAAACAAGAACTAAACCAGCAAAATATTACTTTCTGGAAGGATATTTCTAAGGATTTTTCAGCAGATTTTTCACATCAAGAAAATACTTATAGCGATTTTGACGATGTGCCTTTGCTCTTCCATATGCTCTCTACTGAAGGATCTCATTTGGCAGTAGGGGATGTCAATGGAGATGGTTTAGAAGATGTTTTTATCGGTACAGGCAAAGGATTTCCTGCTAAATTATTGCAACAAAAAGCAGATGGCAGTTTTGTACAGACCAATCAAAGGCTTTGGGAAATGGACAAAAATGCAGAAGATGTGGATGCCGTTTTTTTCGATGCCGACCAAGACCATGATTTGGATTTGTACGTGGCAAGCGGTGGGAGTGAGGCAGAAGAGCAAAGTAATGAACTAAGCGACCGATTGTATTTTAATGATGGCAAAGGGAATTTTACAAAATCGTTCCAGTTTTTACCAACGATTAAATTTGAAAATTCAGCTTGTGTAAAACCTGCTGATTTCGACCAAGATGGCGATATTGATTTGTTTGTGGGCATTCGTGCCGCCAATCGTCATTATGGTTTGCCACAAAATGGCTATTTTTTGCAAAATAATGGCAAAGGACTTTTTAGCAATATTACATCCAAAATTGCTCCTACTTTAAATCAAATCGGTTTGATTCGTGATGCAAAATGGATTGATGTTGATAAAGATAAACAGCTTGATTTGGTAATTGTTGGAGAGTGGATGGGTGTTCATATCTTCAAAAATTCGCATGGAAAATTTGAAGATATTTCCGAAAAATTAGGCTTATCAAATTTAAAAGGTTGGTGGAATACGATTCAATCGGCTGATTTGGATAATGACGGAGATGAAGATTTGATACTCGGAAATCACGGATTGAATTCCAGATTTAAAGCTTCTGAAACTAAACCAATTCAACTTTTTGTCAGTGATTTTGATAACAATGGTTTCTTTGAGCAAATTCTGTGTACTTATAATGGCGAAGAATCTTACCCTTTAGTTTTACACCAAAATATCACAGCTCAGTTGCCTTATTTGAAGACGAAATATTTGAAAAATGAAAGTTATAAAAATCAGAAAATCAATGATTTATTTACGAATGAGCAATTGTCAAAAGCGACAAAACTGGAAGTAAATACGTTAGAAAGTATCGTACTAATCAATCAACAAAAAGATGGATTTAAGGCACAAAAATTGCCATATCAAGCACAGCTTTTCCCGATTTATGCCATTCACGTTACAGACATCAACCATGATAAATTTCCTGATTTGATTGTAGGTGGTAACCTCTACGAAGCCAAACCAGAAGTAGGCAGATACGATGCAGGTCGTGGACTTTGCTTATTGGGCAAAGGTGACGGTACTTTTTCGGTGATACCGAATAAATCGGCTGGTATTTATGTGGAAGGACAAATCAGAGATTTCAAAACCTTGAAAGTTGGCAAAAAAGAAGTATTAATGATAGCTAAAAATGGGGCTAAGTTTCAGGTTTTTTGTAAGGGAAAATAACCACTTGTAAATGCAATGATTTTTAAAAAAGCAAATATCGTTTGTAATGATTTATACTTCAAAAGAGTTGTTCAAGCTTTTGTGTGCCTGCTTTTGTTTGCTGCTTGTTCTCCTGAAAAAAAGCCTTTATTTCAATTATTAGAGAATAAAAATACTAAAGTTGACTTCGTAAATCGCTTTTTGGAAACGGAAGAAGTAAACCTCAACGAGTATTTATATGCCTATAATGGCGGTGGCGTGGCGGTTGGCGACATCAATAATGATGGTTTTCCTGATATGTATTTTAACGCCAATCAATCTGGCAATGCTTTGTATCTGAATAAAAGTAAAGAAAAAGAACAGATTAGTTTTGAAGACATTACCGAAAAAGCGGGTGTAAAAGGATTTTCAGGTAAAAATTATTGGACAACTGGTGTAGTGATGGTGGATATTAACCACGACGGCTGGTTAGATATTTATGTGAGTCAAATGTCTGGTTATAAAGGTTTTACTGGTAGAAATTTACTATTTATCAATAATCATAATCTTACTTTTTCCGAGAAAGCAAAAGAGTATCAACTTGATTTGGTGGGTTACTGTCAGCAAGCGGCTTTTTTTGATTATGATAAGGATGGCGATTTAGATTTATATCAATTGAATCATTCAGTACATAGTCCAGAAGTATATCTTAACACGAATCTTCGCAATAAAAGAGACCCTTTGGCAGGGGATAAATTATTAAGAAATGATAACGGAAAATTTGTTGATGTCAGCGAAAAAGCAGGAATTTGGGGTTGGGCTGCTGCTTATGGTTTGGCTGTTGGTGTCGCAGATTTAGATAATAATGGCTTTGCAGACATTTATGTTTCCAATGATTTTCATGAAAATGATTATGTCTATTTCAATCAGGGCGACGGTACTTTTTTGGAAAAAAGTAAAGAAGCTACAACTTACACGAGTAATTTTTCGATGGGAAGCGACATCGCTGATATTAATAATGATGGTTTGTTGGATATTATGACTTTAGACATGAAGCCCGACGACGATATTGTCAGAAAACAATCGGCAGGAGCAGACCCTTTTGATATATTTCAGTTCAAACTTAGCTTTGGTTATCAAGCACAATTTCCAAGGAATATGTTGCAATTGAATCAAGGAAATTTGGATGGAAAAATTGGTTGTCGATTTTCTGAAATTGGTCAATTGGCAGGTGTGGATGCCACCGATTGGAGTTGGTCAACACTTTTGGCAGATTTAGATAATGATGGATTGAAGGATATTTTTGTTTCCAATGGCATTTATCGTCGTCCGAATGATTTAGATTACATCAATTATACTTATCAGAAAAATGTTAAAAAAAGTTCTTCCTTGAAACTCTCGCAAATGATGCCAAGTGGAGCAGAACATAACTTTGCGTATAGAAATCAGGGTAACTTACAATTTGAGGACGTTTCGCAAGCTTGGGGTTTTTCAACGGTGGGCTATTCGATGGGAACGGCTTATGCTGATTTAGACAATGATGGCGATTTGGATTTAGTCATCAATAATCTCAATGCTTTGGCTTCCATCTATGTAAACAAATCGAATGCCGAAGAAAATCATTACTTAAAAATTCAACTAAAAGGCGAAGAAAAAAATCCCTTTGGCATTGGAGCAAAAGTAGAAATAGTCACTCAAAAAGGCACAATAGTTCAGGAATTACAGCCTACTCGTGGTTGGCTTTCTTCGATGGACTATATCTTAAATTTCGGTTTAGGAGCAATTAAAACGATTCAAGAAATAAAAGTAACTTGGGCAAATGGTAAAGTACAAGTATTGAAAAATGTGCCTGTTAATCAGATACTTATTCTTTCTGAAATTAATGCTTCTCCTGAAAAACCTTTACCAGAAAAAGCAAAACAAAAACTTTGGCAAGACATTACTGAGCAAAGTAATCTCAAATTTGTTCATCAAGAAAACTCATATTCAGATTTTGCCAATGAGCGTTTAATGCCACAAATGCTTTCAACACAAGGGCCGAAAGTAGCAGTGGCGGATGTGAATGGAGATAGTTTGGAAGACTTTTTTGTGGGCGGAGCGATGAACCAAGCTGGCGTTTTGTATTTACAGAGAAACGAAAAATTTGTAATGGGAAATCTGCAGGCATTTATGGCGGATAAGCAATATGAAGATGCTGCTATTCAATTTTTTGATGCTGATAATGATAAGGATTTAGACTTGTTGATACTTAGTGCAGGCGGACAAACGAATGAGGCGAGTCTTACGCCATTAAGATTGTACTTGAATGATGGCAAAGGAAATTTTAGTCGTTCGCCCAAAGCATTGCCTCTACTTTGGAGTAATAAATCTTGTTTAGTCACGGCAGATTTCGATGGCGATAAGCGAATGGATATTTTTGTCGGCGTGCGTTCTATCGTAAAACAGTATGGTATTTCAGCAGATAGTTATGTGCTGATGAATCAAGGAAATGGAGAATTTGCCTTAGAGACAAGTGAAAAAACAGCGGTCTTCAAAAATTTAGGCATGGTTAATGCTGCGACATGGCTGCCCAAAAGTAAAGAGTTGGTCGTGGCTGGGGATTGGATGCCGATTACTATTTTGAAAAGGGATGCGAATGGTACTTTCTCCAAAAGAATTATTGAACATACAGCAGGTTGGTGGAATTGTTTGAAAGCCTGTGATTTAGACAATGACGGAGACCTTGATATTTTGGCAGGAAACCGAGGAATTAATTCAGATTTAAGAGCCAGTACTGAAAATCCTGTGACATTGATGGTGAAAGATTTCGACAATAGTTTTTCTACCGACCCCATTATTTGCCATTTCAGAAATGGGAAAGAAAGATTATATGAAGGCTTGGACGAAATCAAAAAGCAGATGCCCATGATTCAAAATCGTTTTCATGAGTATAAGTTTTTTGCGGTGAGTCAACTGAAAGATATTTTTCCAGAAGCACTCAAAAAAAATGCTGTGATTAAACAAGTAGAAACTTTTGAATCGCTACAATTAATCAATGACGGACAAAGTAATTTTCAAATAAAAGTACTTCCGAAACAGTTTCAGTTTGCTCCGATTTACGCTTTTTGTACCAAAGATTTTAATCAAGATGGAAAAATTGATTTGGTTTCTGGGGGCAATTTTTCAGGATTCAAACCCAATTTGGGCATGATGAAAGCAAGCGTCGGTACTTATTCACAAGGCAATTCAAAAGGTAATTTTAATCAAATTCCAGTCCATCAAAGCGGGTTAAATATGTCAAAAGAAGTACGTGATATTCAAGCTATTCGGCTTGGAAATCGTGACTGTATTTTGATTGCCAACAATAACGAACATATACAATTATTTCAATTTTTTAAAAATCAACAATAAATACGATGAAAAAAGTACTCTTAATGGCGTGTTGGCTTTTGGCTTTTTATGCCAATGCCCAAAAACTTTCTTATGATTATCCCATCAAACCGATTGATTTTACGAAAGTAAAAGTAACGGGCGGTTTCTGGAAAAGTCGTTTAGATACTGTCGAAAACAAAACGATTCCTTACGCTTTTCAGAAATGCGAGGAAACGGGTAGAATCAATAATTTTATTTTTGCCGGCGGACTAAAAGAAGGAAAATTCGAAGGAAGTTTTGGTTTTGATGATTCGGACGTTTATAAAATTATCGAAGGAGCTTCTTACTCTTTGATGAACGAAAGAAATCCTAAATTAGACGCTTATTTGGACAAAGTAATTTCGTACATAGCCGCTGCTCAAGAAGATGATGGCTATCTATACACCGCTTGGACCTTGAAAGCGAATGATTACAACAAATTCCAATGTTGTTCTTATGACCCTAAAGGTAGATTTTTGGGTGAAAAAATGAGCCATGAATTTTATGACGCTGGTCACATGTACGAAGCAGCGGTTGCCCATTATGTCGCTACTGGCAAAAAGTCATTCTTGAATATTGCTACTAAAAATGCAGATTTGATTTATGATTTATGTTTTAATAAGGGATTACAAAGCTATTCGGGACATCAGGAAATTGAACTGGGTTTGATTAAATTATTCAGAGTAACCAATAATAAGAAGTACCTTGATTTAGCAAAACTTTTACTTGAAAGACGTGGTCATCAGCCACTTACTGGTAAAAAGACCGACTTCGATAGTCCTGCGTATTCACAAGACCACTTGCCCGTAACGCAGCAAGATGAAGCCGTTGGGCATTCTGTGCGTGCAGTTTACATGTATGCGTCGATGGCAGACATTGCAGCCATTACGGGCGATAAAGCATACCTAAAGGCAATTGATAAACTTTGGGAAGATATTGTTAGTAAAAAAATGTATGTGACTGGTGGTTTGGGAGCGGCACATGGCATCGAAGGTTTTGATGTAGCCTATGCTTTACCAAACGACGCTTATGCGGAAACCTGTGCGGCTATTGCCAATGTTTATTGGAATCACCGTATGTTTTTATTGCATGGCGAATCTAAATACATGGATGTTTTAGAAAGAACTTTGTACAATGGTTTGATGTCGGGTTTGTCTTTAGAAGGTGACAAATTCTTTTATCCAAATCCACTTGTATTTGATGGAAAAGAAAAGTTCAATCAAGGAGCAACTTGTCGCAGTCCGTGGTTTGACTGTTCGTGTTGTCCTTCCAATCTTTCAAGATTTGTACCTTCGGTTTCTGGTTATGTCTATGCCGTAAAAGATAACAGCGTTTTCGTAAATTTATTTATGAATTCGGAAGCGACTTTAGCAGTAAAAAATCAAACCATTCAATTGACCCAAACGACCAATTATCCTTGGAGTGGAGACGTTAATTTATCGGTCGAAACATCAAAATTAACGCCTGCTACTTTGCGTATTCGTATTCCGGGTTGGTCACAAAACGAAGCCGTACCAAGCGATTTATATTATTTCAACGCTACTTCATCTGCTAAAACCATCATTAAATTAAATGGTAAAGCGGTTACTTATAAAATCGAAAATGGCTATGCTTTAATTAATCATGCTTGGAAAAGTGGCGATAAAGTAAGTATCAGTTTCCCAATGGAAAACAAAACTTTAACAAGTAACGCCAATATCAAGGCAAATGCGAATAAAGTAGCTGTCCAAAGAGGTCCAATGTTATTTTGCGTAGAAGCACAAGACAATAACAATCATGCTTTAGACATTTCCTTGAACGAACAAGCACCTTTGACGGCTGAATATCAAAAAGATTTATTGAACGGAGTAACCGTTTTGAAAGGAAAAGGCTGGATAAATACCAACGAAGGAAAACAAGCAGTACCCATTCAGATGGTTCCTTATGTAGTTTGGGGACACAGAGATATTAAACCGATGGCAGTTTGGCTGGGGAAAAATTAATGCTTACTTATCTGTTTGGAAAGTTATAGCATTTTACTTTCCAAACAGATTTTTATATTATTCGTAATAATTAAAAATAGAATAATGATATACAAGTGTTGACTTCTTGGGGTGAATGCTTATATTTGTGTCAAATCAACACATTTAAAAATTGCCTTATTTAGCTTTTACGAAAAAACGTTATTCAAGAACAAAATTCTATGTTTTTAAGAACAACACTTTCATTTTTATTGCTTTTTGGCTCATGCACAAATAACTTTGCTCAAGAAGTAAATACTAAACTTCAAAGCTTCCCGCTCCAAGCTGTTCGTTTAAAAGCTGGGTCATTTCTGAACGCCCAAGAGGTTGATTTGAAGTATATTCTTGCTTTGAATCCTGACCGATTATTAGCTCCTTACTTGATTGATGCAGGTTTGCCTTTAAAAGCTGAACGCTATGGAAACTGGGAGAATTCTGGTTTGGATGGACACATCGGCGGACATTATTTATCAGCATTGGCATTGATGTATGCTTCAACGGATAATGTCGAAGTGAAAAAAAGATTGGAATACATGGTGTCTGAATTGGCAAAATGTCAGCAAAAAAATGGAGATGGTTATGTTGGTGGAATTCCGCAAGGAAAAGTATTTTGGAGTAGAATTGCTAAAGGAGATTTGGATGGAAGTGGCTTTGGCTTGAATAATACGTGGGTGCCTTTGTACAACATTCATAAATTATTTGCGGGTTTAGATGATGCTTACAGAATTGGAGGAAACAAACAAGCTTTGAGTATTTTGGTAAAATTAGCTGATTGGTTTGCTGTAACCATTCAAAATTTGAATGATGAACAAATTCAAAAAATGCTAAGAACCGAACATGGAGGTATGAACGAAGTGTTTGCTAATCTTTATGAAATTACACATGAGAATAAATATTTAGCAATTGCTCAAAAAATATCCCATCGTGCCATCCTTGACCCATTGTTAGCTCAAAAAGATGCTCTAACGGGTTTACACGCCAATACACAAATTCCTAAAGTAATTGGTTTTCAAAAAATTGCGGATTTAACACAGAACCAAGATTGGGCAAATGCAGCTAATTTTTTCTGGGAAAATGTAAGTACCAAACGCAGCGTTTCTTTCGGTGGAAATAGTTTCAGAGAACACTTTAATCCTGTCAATGATTTTACACCGATGTTGGAATCGAACCAAGGTCCCGAAACTTGTAATTCATACAATATGTTGAAACTGACGAAAGCATTGTTTTTGTCTGAACCCAAAGCCAATTATATTGACTTTTTTGAACGCACGCTTTTCAATCATATTTTGTCTTCACAACATCCGACAAAAGGCGGATTTGTTTATTTTACGCCCATTCGTCCACGTCATTATCGGGTTTATTCTCAGCCACAAGAAGGTTTTTGGTGCTGTGTGGGTTCGGGAATTGAAAATCATGGCAAGTACGGCGAAATGATTTATGCACATACCGACAAAGATTTGTACGTAAATCTATTCATGGCTTCTACGTTGAATTGGAAAGAAAAAGGCTTGACACTGACGCAAAACACACAATTTCCGAATGCTTCAAACTCAGAAATTACTTTAAAATTGACTCAACCACAAACTTTTACGCTTTATGTTCGCTATCCGAAATGGGTGAAAGAAAAGGCTTTTCAAGTAAAAGTAAATGGGAAAACGTTTGAAGTAAATGAAAAACCAAGTTCATTTATTGCGATTAATAGAACTTGGAAATCGGGCGATAAAGTATCGCTTAATTTCCCAATGGAAACGACTGTTGAAACACTTCCCGACGGCTCGCCTTGGGTTTCGTTTGTGCATGGACCAATTGTGTTGGCAGCCAAAACCGACACAACCGACTTAAAAGGACTTTTTGCCGACAATAGCAGAATGGGACACGAAGCGTCTGGGAAATTATATCCTTTAGACGAAGCACCAATTTTGGTAAGTAATTCCAAAGAATTTTTATCGAAAATTCAGCCGATTAAAAACCAGCCATTAGCCTTTTCGATGGGCGATGCACTTTATCCAACCAAGTATCATTCGCTTACTTTAATTCCTTTTTACGAATTACACGATGCCCGATATATGCTATATTTTCCAGTGATGAATCAAGAGAAATTGGCGAGTAAAATACAGGAAATGAAGGAAAAAGAACAAGTGAAATTGGCTTTAGAACAACAAACAGTTGACCAAATTGCTTTGGGCGAACAACAACCCGAAGCCGACCATCATTTTCAAGGGAACCAATCAAATGTGGGCGGAGAACTTGGTGCATTCTGGAGAAGTACTACCGATTGGATAAGTTATGATTTAAGAAATAACGAGCAAAATGCTCAGAAAATCAGAATTACTTTTGGCAATGAAAACCGAGTAAGAGATTTTGATATTTTACTTGATAATCAGTTATTTAAGTCGGTTCAGTTTGAAGCGGTGAAATCAAGAAAGCCATTTGAAGTAGATTATGAATTACCTGCTGAATGGAATAAGAAACTCATCAATATCAAATTTGTAGCAAAAAATAAGCAAAGTACTGGAGCAATTTATAGTATTAGATTGATGAAAAAATGAGAATAGTTGCCAATAAAAAAAACGAGGTTGCCAAATACTTTTTGGACAGCCTCGTTTTTTTCAATACAAATCTTAAAATGATTACTATTTCCAGCCGCCACCTAACGACCGATATAAATCTACATCTGCTTCTAGTCTAGCTTTTTTCAGCGAAACCAATTCTAATTCACTTTGTAGTAAATTACTTTGAGCAGTAATTACCTCTAAATAATTTGCCATTTAACAATGGTTGAGTAATTCCAACAGCAACTTAATTGTTAACGATGGATATAGGCTTGCTTTTGTTATACCAACTTTTGCATTTGCTTCTTGAAGTAGCAATTCTGCATTTTTTAGATCGGGTCTTCTGTAAATATACCCAAGATTACTCCAGAAAACATTCCAACTGCCGCACCAATACTGATAGAGTGGTTGCCTTGAGCCGAAGGACCTTTGGCATCCATTATCGGAATAAGTCCACTACAAAAGCTAAAGAAGTCATGATAATGGGTCTTAATTCAACAGCCTATTACCGTAGGAAAATACAATTGAAATGTAGTAAAATAATTTTGTAAAAACACATTCGCTTTTAACCTAGATGCTTTTCAATGGAATTATCATTGTTCCCTATAATTTCCAGCACAAAAGTTATATTACTTTTCTAAATTACGAACCATTTTTAATAAAAAACACCTCATCCTTTTATCAAATGAATTGCTGATTTTTCAAGATGCCATACTCCCAACAATTTCGTAAATTTCACCTTTTGTACTCCTAGTTTTTATGCCTTTTCTAGGAATAGAACAAAGATAAAAAAATTAGCGTGGAAAAGATTTATCAAATGCAGGCGGTTCTGCGTCTGATATTCTCAGCAACATTGGGGGTGTAAAATTGCGTGGAAGCGATAACGTCAGGATTTTGATTGATGGAAAACCTTCGGGTTTAGTAAGTTTTAAAGGTGATGCTGGGCTGCACAATTACAAGGAAGTTTGATTGAAAAAGTAGAAATTATCACGAATCCTTCGGCACGATATGAAGCCGAAGGAATGTCGGGCATTATTAATATCATTTTGAAAAAAGAACAAAAGCAATGTTTTAATGGCTCTTTTGAATTGATTTCGGGAAATCCTGCCAATTATGGTGTATCGGCGAACGTCAATTACCGCAAAGAAGGAAAAATTGAAACAGGTTTGCGAGCAGAATTGACAAACGTGACAACAACCTTGAAACAAACCAATGAAGTTAATCCAATAGACTATGCCAACTTGTTCCCAAGTACGCATTTTACCTTAAATTTAGCGAATGAAAATGCTTTACAGATTTCGTATTCAAGAAGAGTAAGAACAATTATTGAAGGCGTAAATTTTTATTCATACAGAGATTTTTTACCGAGACAAGACAAATCAATTTGACACTTTAAGCTATCGATTGAACCAAGCAAAATCGGCTTCAAAACCTAAAATGGAAGAATGATTTTGCTTTCGGGTTTGTGATGTTGGATTTTCAAATAAATAGATTGTAGCGGCAATCCCTTGCGGTTGCCGTATTGAATATGCGGTAACCGTAAAGGATTACCGCTACGCAATAAATGTTTAATTCTACCGCTCTTCTATTCAGTAACCAAAAGGGATTACCAAACAGAGTTATAAAAAACTTCGTTTTTCCTTATCTTTGCATTTCATAAAAAAATACCATGATTTCAATAGATAACGTAGCGGTAGAGTTCGGTGGAAGAGCTCTTTTTAGTGATGTCACTTTCAACATCAACGACAAAGATAAAGTAGCCCTCATGGGAAAAAACGGAGCGGGAAAATCTACGCTTTTAAAAATTATAGCAGGCGTAGATAAAGCAACCAGAGGAAAAATTTCTGCCCCAGGCGATGCCGTAATTGCCTATTTACCTCAGCATTTACTCACGGAAGATAACAGTACGGTTTTTGAAGAAACGTCTAAGGCTTTCTCGACAGTATTGAACATGAAAGCTGAAATTGACGAATTAAATACGCAGCTTGAAACCAGAACTGACTATGAATCAGACGAGTATATGCACATCATCGAAAAAGTTTCTGAACTGAGCGAGAAGTATTATTCTATTGAAGAAATTAATTTTGATGCAGAAGTAGAAAAAACTTTGTTAGGTTTAGGCTTTTTACGTTCCGATTTTACTCGCCAAACCAGTGAATTTAGCGGTGGCTGGCGAATGAGAATAGAATTAGCGAAAATTCTCCTTCAAAATCCTGATTTGATTTTATTAGATGAGCCAACCAACCACATGGATATTGAATCTATCCAATGGTTAGAGGATTTTTTGATTAATAATGCCAAAGCCGTCATCGTGATTTCTCACGATAGAGCTTTTGTAGATAATATTACCAACCGCACCATTGAACTAACGATGGGACGCATTTATGATTATAAAGTAAATTATTCTCAGTATTTACAACTTAGAAAAGAGCGTCAGGAACAACAACAAAAGCAATTCAACGACCAGCAAAAAATGATTGCTGAAACGCAAGAATTTATCGACCGTTTCAAAGGAACGTACTCAAAAACGCTTCAAGTTCAATCAAGAGTAAAAATGTTGGAGAAAATTGAGATTGTAGAAGTAGATGAAATTGATACTTCAGCCTTGAATTTGAAATTTCCGCCTGCTCCACGTTCAGGAAATTATCCTGTTATTGTTGATAATGTCAGTAAAAGCTATGATGACCATGTCGTATTTAAAGATGCTTCATTGACAATTGAAAGAGGCGAAAAAATAGCTTTTGTAGGAAAGAATGGTGAAGGTAAATCGACCATGGTGAAAGCTATCATGGGCGAAATTCCTTTTGAAGGAGAGTTAAAATTAGGTCATAATTCCATGATTGGCTATTTTGCTCAGAATCAGGCTTCTTTATTAGATGAAGATTTAACGGTTTTTCAAACCATTGATAATATTGCTGTGGGTGAAGTACGTACTAAAATCAAAGATATTTTAGGGGCTTTTATGTTTGGTGGCGACAGCGTTAACAAAAAAGTAAGAGTATTGTCGGGTGGTGAAAAAACTCGTTTGGCAATGGTAAAATTATTACTTGAGCCTGTCAATTTGTTGATTCTGGATGAGCCTACCAACCATTTAGATTTAAAAACGAAGGATATTTTAAAAGATGCTTTGAAGAGTTTTGAAGGAACAATCATCCTGATTTCACACGATAGAGATTTCTTAGACGGATTAGCTACCAAAGTATTTGAATTTGGAAACAAACGAGTAAAAGAACATTTTGAAGATATTACAGGATTCTTGAGAAATAAAAAATTAGAGAATTTACGAGAGATTGAGCGTAAAGGGAAGTAACAAAAACATGAGTCATCCCGAATTTTAAAATCACAAAAAAGCGGTCGAAAAACTAATTTCGACCGCTTTTTTGTGATTGATGAACAACGAATTCCT
>NZ_JACHKT010000015.1 GCF_014204325.1 Arcicella rosea | reverse complement strand
AGGCTTTACAAGAAACTTTTCAACTACTTTTAACGCCAGATTTGAGAAATTATCAACAATGTTTAATCATCAGCCCAGTTTAAGGGTTGAGCCTAGAAATAATGCTATATATCCAATGATAACAAGTATATTGTCGATAGTTTATAAGCTAACAACTATTGTGGGGGAAATCACAATAAAATTGATAAAGTAAACCCAATAACCAAAACATGAGTCTTCCGAACAGCAATGTTCAGGAAACCAGCCACGGATGAAAACGATAAAACATAAGTAAAATGGAATTGCTACCGATAGAAATTATCAAAATAAATCAAAAAAAAATAGATGAAATTGACAACATCATAAAATCAATTTACAGACTAATTATATACAGCCGACATCACCTTGACGATGACCTTTTAGACATCTATTTAGCAGGAATGCATAATCTTCAAGAACTTGTAGGTATTAAAAATGCTCAGATGGAAGCTCAAAACGAAGAAGAAGCAAAAGAGTACTTACTAAATTTAAAAGTATCGCTTGATTTTGTTATTGAAGAAATAATTTTACAAAATAATTTTGAAAAAGAAGTGCAATTATTTCAGCTTCTTCGTTTAGTTTCCCCCGAAACTAATGCAATTCATCCAAACCGATACAGACAAACTCTAGTACAAATAGGAGCCCATATTTGTCCTGAACCAAAAGTCGTTCCTCAATTAGTTTCTGAACTATTCTATAAAATTCAATCTATTTCAAATCCCATTATAAGGGCAATATACTTTCACCACGAGTTAATTCGAATTCACCCATTTGTGGACGGAAATGGAAGAGTAACAAGAATTGCAAAAAACTGGATGCTAATGTATGATTTGTATCCCCCAATATTTATAAATGATGCTCCACAAAAAAAAGATTATATCAATACTCTTGCGAATAGCTTTAAAAAACTCATGAACCACCCAAATACATGGAATGACTACACCGAGCAGTTTTTTGAACAAGAACTTGACCGCTTGTTAGTCAATGCTACTTTACTTTATGATAGCATCAATCTTATAGGAATAAATAGAGAACAATCTCAATCAAAAATCTAAATAAACAAAAAAATAAAATGAAAATCACACTCAACTACTTTATAATTATTATTCTTTGTGCATATTCACAAATTATGTTAGGTCAATCAAAGTTAGATTCGATTTCAATAAATAAGGCAGATTCAACTTTATTAACGAAAGAATTCACTTCTATCGAAGAGGCACTAAAAAATCCAGAACTGGTTTACCGTTTAAATTTGAGCAATAAAAAGTTTATAATGCCAAATGAGAATTGGGCAAAATTTAAAAACCTACGATATTTAAGCCTTAAAAACGACCATTTAAAAGAAATTCCTAAGGAAATAACATTTTTACGAAATTTGAAAACACTTGATTTAAGTGGCAATGATTTTAAACTTCTCCCAAAATCATTCAGCAATTTAAAGAACTTAGAAGAACTCTTTTTGAATGATGAAAAGTATTTCAAAATACATAGTAGCCTAAAAACGCTCAGTCAATTACCAAATCTAAAAATCCTACATTTAGAAAAAGACCATTTAAAAAAAATACCTAAGAATATTAATAGCTTGACACATATTGAAATGTTGTACTTAAATAACAATGACTTTAATTCAATTCCACATGAAATAAAGGGATTAAAAAATTTAAAATACCTAGATCTTCATGATAACAGAATAGCTCCAAACAATTTCCAAAATCAAAACTATGGCATAAAAATAAATTTTTAATTTTAAGACAATAAATTTAAGAAACGATTGGCGATTAGCACTCCATATATCTAATAATCAAATATTTACACAAAAAACGTTACTTAAATTGTGTCCATTACTTAATAGTATATTAAAGAAATGAGCTCATTCAACATTGAAATTATTGAAACCGTAATAATATTAGGTGGCTATATCGGTTTGTATTTTATATTTAAAACAGTTATTAATAATTTTCTCAAAAGAACTCGATTAGAAAGGAGTAGAAGAAAAATGGCAATAAGATCTGTACAGCTATTTTCGACAATGACTGCTATTATCCTTCTAACGGGAGTGTGGGGTTTCAAACAAAATGAAATTGCATTATTTGCAAGTACAATCTTGACCGCTTTGGGTATAGCATTTTTCGCTCATTGGTCATTACTTTCAAATATCACTTCGAGTATTTTGATTTTCTTTAATCATCCTGTTAAGTTAGGTGACTTCATAAAAGTATTGCATAAAGACTATCAATACGAGGGAGAAGTTATTGAATTAAATTATTTTTTTGTGTACATAAAAACAGTAAATAATGCAATAATAACAATACCAAACTCTCATTTTTTTGATAAATCATTTTCTGTTTTCGACCCCAAAAGCGATAAATAAGAGCCTATTTAAATGAAAATATTAATCATATCAGTACTTACAATTTACCTTTCTATCTGCAATATTTTTGCATAAAAATTTGACCTTGGCAGGGGTGTTAATTTTTGCCCTCGTTGAAGTTATCTCCATAGCCGTCAGGCTATGATGAAAAATACCAACAAGAGCTGGAATTAAAGAAGATATATGAAAAATAAAATATTTGTTTTTTGGGGATTATTCATTTTTGTTGGATGCCAACAAAAATGTGAAATTTATAAATTAAATGTAGAGATTAAAGATAAAGATTATCTTAGATATACTGAATATTACGTAGTTGATAACCCTCCAGTAAGTCGAGATACTTTAATAAAATATATAGTGAATTATAATAATAAGACTTTATTATCAAAGCAAAAAGATATTAAGAAATATACTCGTTTTATACAAGTTTTTTATCAAGAAACTTTTGGAATAAATAGAAATTATAAACCAAGTTTTTTTTTCTTTGATATTGATGATATCAGAGAAAACTACAGTCATGAAGAAGACAGAATTTTAACACTAGTTCATAAGATGGAATATGATACTTGTTTGGCTTGTTCTAAAGCACCATATTTTATTGGAGAAGGGAAATATGACGGTACAGGGAAATTTTGATACAATACTTAAAAAGTAACTTTTTTCGCCCTCGTTGGAGTTATCTCCAACGAGACAAGCGTCAGCAACTCGCCAACTGAAAACACTACAAAACTTAATGTTATGAATCATCACTATATACAGTTTTTTACAGCTACAATTTTATGGTGGAGACCTTTACTCAAACCTGATAAGTATAAGCAAATTATCATTGATATCCTTAAATTCTTGGTTAAAAATCATCGAGTGAAAGTATATGGTTTTGTGATTATGCCAGATCATATTCACTTGGTCTGGAAAATCAATGAAAACTATTTACTGAAAGATGTACAAAGAGATTTTTTAAAATACACAGCTCAACAAATTAAATTTGATTTGATAAAGAATCATCCTGCTATTTTACCTCATTTTGAAGTAAACTTGAAGGATAGACAATACCAATTTTGGGAAAGAAATCCTTTGAGTGTCGATTTATATTCACGAAAAGTAATTGAACAAAAACTATCCTATATTCATGCTAATCCATTGAAAGGAAAATGGTTGTTAGCAAATAGCCCTGATAAGTATTGGTTTTCCTCATATCGTTTTTATGAAATGAATATAGATGAGTTTGGTTTCTTAACCCATTATCTTGAGGATTGTTAATTGGTAAGTTGCTGACGCAAGGCTTGTTGGTAAAAAATATCAACAAGGGCGGAGAATTGCTTATTGGCGAGTTGCTGACGCAAAGCTTGTTGGTGAAAATACCAACAAGGGCAAAAATCAGCAGTGATTGTGGGTAAAAGTTTTCTAATGACTTGTCCGCTATAACCTTTTGCTCCTTGTAAGAAATAATTATGAATCCTTTAAATGAACAGTAAGATATTAATGAATGGTCCTGATAAGAATATAATTTTTCCGCTTGGTAATTACGACAGGCTTTGTTTTTTAAAAAACATAATTAAAAACCCAAACATAATTGTTGGTGACTATACCTACTATGACGACTTTGAAAATGTTGAGAACTTTGAAAAGAACGTTAAATATCATTTTGACTTTGTTGGCGATAAATTAATAATTGGGAAATTTTGTATGATTGCTTCAGATGTTAAATTTATAATGAACGGTGCAAATCATTTAACAGATGCAATGACAACATACCCATTTGCAATTTTTGGACAAGGTTGGGAAAAAGCGATGGAAGGTAAGACTTATCCTCAAAAAGGTGACATTAATATTGGTAACGATGTTTGGGTTGGGTACAATGCAACAATAATGGCAGGTGTTACAATTGGAGACGGTGCTATTATTGCAACAAATTCAACGATAATAAAAGATGTAGAACCTTATTCAATTGTTGGCGGAAACCCAGCGAAGGAAATCAAAAAAAGGTTTTCAGATGAAAAAATTACTAAGCTTTTAGAACTTAAATGGTGGGATTGGGACATTCAAAAAATTACAAACAACGTTAACAATTTAACTGGCAATAATATTGATGATTTAGTTGATTAGGTAAAAACAAGTTATCCATTAGCGTTTTACTTTTTTATAAATCCTCAAAAAAGCTTAGCCTAAGTGCGTCATTGAACCAAACTTTAGCCAATTCCTAATTTTGATAAAATCCGAAAAAATAATAAAGCAATTAAAACAAAAAAACTCCCCACCAGAGTAAACCTGATGGGGAGTTTTTATTTTGAAAAGAATCAACTCTTAATAACGATAGTGTTCTGCCTTGAATGGGCCTTCTACGGTTACGCCGATATATTCTGCTTGTTCTGTTTCTAAAGTTTCTAACTTTACACCGATATGTGCTAAGTGTAAACGAGCTACTTTTTCATCCAAATGTTTAGGAAGGATGTATAGTTTTTTCTCGTATTTATCAGTGTTTGTCCATAATTCTAACTGAGCCAATGTTTGGTTACAGAAAGAGTTAGACATTACAAATGATGGGTGACCCATCGCACAACCTAAGTTTACTAAACGACCTTCAGCCAAAACGATTACGTCTTTACCGTCAATGTTATAAATATCTACTTGTGGTTTGATTTGCTCTTTTGTATTGCCATAAGCACTGTTCAACCAAGCCATGTCGATTTCGTTATCGAAGTGACCGATGTTACAAACGATAGCTTTATCTTTCATTGCTTTGAAATGACGCTCACGAATGATACGTAAGTTACCAGTAGCTGTAACAAAGATGTTGGCACGAGTAGCCGCTTCATCCATTGTTACTACTTCAAAACCGTCCATTGCTGCTTGTAAAGCACAAATTGGGTCGATTTCAGTAACTAATACTCGACATCCTGCACCACGTAAAGATTCAGCAGAACCTTTTCCTACGTCACCATAACCTGCTACAACCGCTACTTTACCAGCCAACATTAAGTCGGTAGCACGACGGATTGCATCTACTAAAGATTCTTTACAACCGTATTTGTTATCGAATTTAGATTTAGTAACAGAGTCGTTAACGTTGATAGCTGGTAAATATAAAGTACCGTTTTTCAAACGCTCGTACAAACGGTGAACGCCCGTAGTAGTTTCTTCTGATAAACCTTTAATGCCTTCAATCAATTCTGGATATTCATCGAATACCATGTTTGTTAAATCGCCACCATCATCCAAAATCATGTTCAAAGGCTGACGGTCTTCTCCGAAGAAAAGTGTTTGTTCAATACACCAGTTGAATTCTTCTTCGTTCATACCTTTCCAAGCATAAACGGGAATACCCGCAGCGGCAATAGCAGCAGCTGCGTGGTCTTGTGTAGAGAAAATATTACAAGATGACCAAGTAACATCAGCACCCAATGCAGTTAATGTTTCAATTAATACAGCCGTTTGGATAGTCATGTGCAAACATCCTGCGATTCTTGCACCTTTCAAAGGTTGAGCTTCACCATATTCTGCACGAAGTGCCATCAAACCTGGCATTTCTGCTTCGGCCAAACGTATTTCTTTACGACCCCATTCTGCCAAAGCGATGTCTTTTACTTTGTAAGGCACGTACTGTTGTGTTCCAGTTGACATTTATTTTTTATGTTTTAAATTTCAATTTTCTTAGAATAACACAAAATTAACATCTTTCTCCATGAATCTAAAAATGATTCAGAATAAGTTTTGCGATTTATCTGCTTATTCTGAAAAATTAGATAATATATCTTTTCAGCTCCAATATCAAGAAATATTATCTAGTAATTTGACCAGTTATAGTAGATTACTGATTCTACAAGTCTTCACAAAAACAGATAAATAACGCTTACAATCAATGTATCAGAAAAAATAATTTTATCCGAATCAGGGTAAAAAGCTTTTTACTTGTCATTATTCCGAATCATCAAAATAAAGCTTATGTTCAAGAAAATCTTAAATCTTTTATTCATTACTTGTCTTAGTAATGGATTGCTGGCTCAAAATAATCCTGTAGATTCTATTTTTACAAGCGAAGGACTAATTCTTGCAGAAGTGAAGGAAATTGCACCAGATTATGTAAAATATTCTTTCCCATCCGAAACGCTGATTAATAGTATTTACAAAAACAATGTACAAAAAATCAGATTCAACTCAGGAAGGGTTCAACTTTTCAAAGAGTCGTTGGCATTGGCAGAAATTAAATATGTTCACGATTACGAAAAAGTAAGTTTAACGCACCTCGAATCTGAAACGAAAGGATTGTATAAATTGGATGAAGTATTTGCCAAGGCCGTGGGAACGACCACTTTATCCAATATCACCACCGTAAAAGAGCGAGCCTTCAGGAAACTCAAAATTCAAGCAGCATTATTGGGGGGCAATGTTGTTTTTATGCTAGATCAAAATACGGTGGGTAATCAATTTGGTAGTTATTATCAAACTGGGAAAGCCACTGAAACTACGCTTACTGGAATTGTTTATAGTAATAGTATCCCAAAAGTGGATGAAATTATAGCTTTACTAAATTCTAAGAAGACCTTTAATGTAAATTCAAACTTTTATGCGGGTATCAATAGCACTGATGTAGAAGGAAACCCATATTTACCTGAAACATTTACCATTGAAGATTTCTATGAAGAAAATGGTTTTGTCTATGTAAGAGGCAAAGCCAGAGGCATTAAAAACACATTGTTCAAAGTTGTGTCATTTAAAAATAACCAAATGACGTTCTACTGGAAAGATAAAAAGAAAGCCTACAACTTATCTGTTGACCTCTAAAGCAAAAAGGCTGGAAGTGATTCCAGCCTTTGATTTTTATTATTACTTTACTTCAAAACCACCTGTTCCGATTTTGAAACCTTCGGCAAAAAGTTCTACTGTATATTTGCCTGCTCTGTAAGGAGCGCCACGATCAAAGTAAAAATCTGCATGAGGATTATCGTTATCAAAAGTAAAATCTCTTTTCATGGTGAAAGCTAAATCTTGTCCGTTATGAACAAAATTACCAGAACCTAAATCCGTATCAAAAAGCGTATAACCGTCTGGGTCAAGTATTCTGACTAACACTGTTTTCTTGCCTTTTTCAGTAAGGTCGTTTTTAGATAATTGAATCGCAATTTTTATTTTTCCTAATTTCTTAGATCTGTAACGGTCATCTTCAAATTCTTTTCCCTTATCAGTAATACCTAAAATTTTAATAGATTCTGCTTTCAAAGCAGCCGCACGAGTAACCTTTTCTGTCAGAATTCTATTGATAGAAGATACTTCACGGTTTTGGGCTCTCGCTTCTTCAACACTTTTCACCAAACCACTTTTCTCTGTTTTTAATGTAGAGTTTTCATTGGTTAAATGAGAATTCTCTTCTCTTAATTGTACCAATTCTGCTTCTTTAGCAATCAGAATTAATTCGTAGTTTTTAATTCTTTCAGCATAATTATCCTTGATGTTTTCTAAAGAAGCATAACGACTGTTTAACTCTTTTTTATCTTTTTCTAAAGCTAATTTTGCTTTTTCTAATTCAGCAACATCTCCGCCGAGTTTTGTTACTTCAGCAATTTGAGATTCCAATTGCGTCGTAATAGAATCTAACTTTACTCTGGTATCAGCCAATTCTATCACTTTCGTTTCAATTACTTCTTGCTGATTTGCTGATGTTTGTTTTGATTCAAAAAGCATATATGCCAAACAACCAGCCACCAAAGCCACTAACGCTAATACAGCTTTTAAAACATTATTTGAATTGGGCTTAGGAGTTGATTCTTCGCTTGATAAATTATTCATGACTAAATGGATAAGTTTTAAAAATAACGTTTTGGTTTTTTAAAATTTCTCAAAGATAATACAACATTTTCACTCTATCTTGAATAATGATTAAACGGTAATTTCATCCTACAAAATGAGGGGCTGTTAACCCAAAAATTGCAAGACACTTTCTAATCCCATACCTCTTGAGCCTTTTACAAGAATATGAGTATCCTTAACGGGATAGTCTTGTAGCCAATTGTGTAAACCAAATTTATCTGGGAAATAATGTACTTTCATCAAAGGTAAAACTCGCACGGCACTTTCCATCAAATGACCAGCCAAAAGAATATAATCGAAATGACAGTTTAACAATAACTTCCCAATCGCTTCATGCTCTGCACTGGCTTCTTCTCCAAGTTCAAACATATCGCCCAAAATCACCATTTTCTTGCCTACTTTCAAATCATTGAAATAAGTAATAGCGGCTGACATTGATGAAGGATTAGCGTTGTAAGCATCCATCAAAACCATGTTTGTTCCCTTTTGAATAAACTGAGAACGATTGTTGTTGGGAACATAATCAGCTACAGCCTGACAAGCGATTGACGTTTCAATACCAAAAAATTGACCAATCCTGATAGCTGCACATATATTTTGGAAATTATAAATTCCTGTTAAGTGCGAAGTATATTGGTTGCTTGAAGCATCTTCGAAAACGACAAAAGGACTTTCTTCAAGGATATTTACGACGTTTTCAAATAATGGGTTTTGCGTTGAAGTATAAATGATATTTTCTTTGAATTGATACTTCTGAATCATTTCGTAAGTTGGTTCAGAAGCTACATTTACGAAAACTGTTCCGTTGTGTGTACCTAACCAATCATACAATTCACCCTTTCCTTTTTTCACACCTTCTATCCCACCGAATCCTTCTAAATGGGCTTTGCCAATATTGGTAATAAAACCATGAGTAGGCTCAGCAATTTCTACTAATTCTTTAATATCACCTTGTTTGTTTGCTCCCATTTCAATAATGGCAACTTCGATAGTTTCATCAATTGCCAAAATCGTTAAAGGAACACCAATGTGATTATTCAAATTTCCTAGCGTGGCATAAGTACGATACTTGGTTGATAAAACACAGTTGATTAGCTCTTTCGTTGTTGTTTTTCCATTAGAACCCGTTAGCCCAATGAATGGAATATTCAACTGTTTTCTGTGGAAATTGGCTAGTTGTTGTAAGGCTTTTAGTCCATCTTCTACCAATAGATATTGTTCGTTTTTAACATACTCTGCGTCGTCAACTACAGCATATTTCGCACCTTTTTCGATGGCTTGTTCGGCAAAAGCGTTCGCATTAAAATTGGGACCTTTCAAGGCAAAAAACATAGAAGCTTCTTCAATTTTACGGGTATCCGTAGAAACACCAGAACATTCTTTATACTTTTGATATAATTCAGTAAGCGAAATCATCATTTTATTCGTTATGTGTGTACCTCAAATATGAGATTCAGGATTTTTCGACAAATATTACATGAAAAAATTAATTTTACTTTTATTACTGTCAAATCTTGGTAAAAGCTTTGCTCAAAACTTTACCTTTCAATACAATAATACTTTAAAAGTAATCCAAAACGGACAAACATTAACCAATGCTTTTGCCGGAGGATTGAATGCCCCTCAGTTTTCAAAATGCCATTTAGATAATGATAATGTTGAAGATTTGGTTGTTTTTGACAGAACAAATGCTAAAATCACTACTTTTCTGGCTAAAAAGGATAATGCTGGAAAGTATTTTTGGCAATATGCTCCAGAATTTGAAAGTGTATTTCCAAGTATTCAACATTGGATGTTATTAGTAGATTATGATTCAGATGGCAAAAAGGACATTTTTACTTACACGCCAGCGGGAATCAAAGTTTATAGAAATATTTCTACCGATAAAATTGCTTGGCAACTTATTACAGACCCTTTATACAGTACTGGTTATTCTGGAAGAATTAATTTGTACACGGCTTCAACCGATATTCCTGCGATTGTTGATGTTGATAATGATGGAGATTTAGACATTGTCGCTTTTGATTCTTCTGGAAACTTTTTACTCTTTCATAAAAACTTCAGCCAAGAAAATTATAAAGACAATACACATTTAGAATTTAAAAGAGTTGGCGATTGTTGGGGAAATTTCTTCAAAGAGCATTTTGAAGATGCACGTTTTAATCAAGATTGCGGAAGTAATACGCCAGTTGGTGGAAATGGAAATGCAAGTAGCCAAAAAGTAGAACATTCTGGAAATGCTTTATTGGTTATAGATTTAGATGGCGACGGTTTGAAAGATGCTCTTTACGGACATGTTACAGCCAACAGAGTTGCTGCTTTGAGTAATAATGGAAATTTGAATCAAACGATTTTTACTAAAGCAGATTATTATTTTCCAAATCAAAAACCCATAGATTTCTCTGTTTTCCCTGCCATTTATTATGAAGATTTAGATTTTGATGGAATAAAAGACCTTATCGCCGCACCAAATGGCTATGATAATGCCCTTCAAACAGTTGATTATCAAAATTCAGCTTGGTTTTTCAAAAATTCAGGACAGAACAACAAGCCAATACTTACCTATCAACAAAGTAATTTCTTACAAAACACGATGGTAGATTTGGGCGAAAACGCTACTCCAGTTTTAGTCGATATTGATGGCGATGGAGATAAAGATTTATTCGTTGGCAATGCAGGAAATCGTGGTGATACAGGTTATAGAGCCAATATTGCTCTTTATGAAAATAAAGGAAATAATACTTTTGAGTTAAAAACGGCTGATTTCTTAGACCTTTCAAAAGCACAGCAATTATTTGAAATCAAACCATTTGTGACTGATATGAATGGCGACGGCACTGAAGATTTCGGTTTTACTGCCAATACTTTTAATGGCATGACGATTCAGTACATTCCCAACCGTGCGCCAAGAAATCAGGCTTTTTCTCTGAAACTTTCTGAAATCGTTACTTTATCTAAAATCAATAATTTGTCAAATGGCGATTCGCCTTTATTTTTTGATTTAGACAACGACGGCAAAAAAGATTTACTCATCGGAAAAGGAAGTGGAAGAATTGAATTTCATAAAAATAGTGGAAGTAATGAAAACCCAAATTATGTTTTGACGAAAGAAGAACTCGGTGGACTTACTTCAGATTATCTTTCAGGCAATGTTTCGTTGGCTGCGGCAGACTTGAATGGTGATGGAAAAGCGGAGCTAATTACAGGCAACCGAGACGGTACTTTCAAGGTGTATAAAAACATTATTGACCAAAGTCAAAATCTTTTTAAAGAAGATAGTTCTGGCGTGTTGAATGATTTAACAGGAAAACACGAACATTTAAAATTAGGAGGAATGCTTTCAATTACTGTCGGCGATTTAGATGGCGACGTCATCCCAGATTTTATTGTTGGTACGAACTCAGGAGGTTTGAGGTTCTTGAAAGGCACAACAAAATTTACAGTGACAGGTAATGAAGAAAGTAAATCTGCTTTGATTTACCCAAATCCAGCTAATCATTACATTTATATCAAAAACACTTATCCAGCAGAATATCATTTAATAGATTTTTCAGGAAAAGACCTTGGTCGAAAAACAAGTACCAATCTCAACGAAGAAGTCTATTTTGATTTGAGTACTTATCCAAACGGCACTTATTTTATCAGAATAATGGCAGAAGGAAAAGCACCAATTACCGAAAAAGTATTATTGAACAAGTAAAATACATGATTTGGCTTCGCAGTAAAAAAGCCTTTATTGTGATTTTAATGTAACATTTTTAATTTTTTTCGCAAAAAATACCTCAAAATTGCGAACTTTGGAATAATACAGTTGCTTGGCACAAGGCTAATGGTTAGAAAAAATTTGAGCTTCATCAACGAAAAGATTAATCGTCAAATCCTTAACCAATCGTAACTCGCCAAGAACCAATTTTTTATATGGCTAGAAATATTCCAAAAAATACAGAAAAAACCAGAGAACGAAATCCAACCCAATCTATTTCGTTTGATTTTAATATAAAAAAAATACTTCAAAGCGAACAGTTACACTTCGTTTTGGGCATCCTGTTTATACTCTTAGGTGTATTCATGTTGTTTTCATTTTCGTCGCATCTTTTTACAGGTGATGCCGACCAAAGCGAGGTAGAAGATAATTTACAATCTTCTATCGAACCTTTAAAAAAACAGCCCAAGAATCCATTCGGTTTGTATGGTGCGAAATTAGCACATTTGTTATTGTTCAGACTTTTCGGTTGGTCTGCCTTTTTACTTGTTCCCATTTTATTGATTGCAGGCTACAAACTTTCTTTTAAAAAGGAAATTTTACCCCTTGAAAAACTTACTTGGCAATCATTATTTTACATGATTTGGCTAAGTACTTTTCTTGGTTTTTTCGTTTTTATGCTTGAAGCAGAGGAAAAATGGAGTAACCTCTGTGGAGGTATCGGCTATTTCATCAATGAATATTTATATGGTTTTATTGGCTGGGCCTCTTTTTTTGTCATCTCTTTTGTACTGATTGTTTTTATTGTTTATTATTATAAAGTTGACACTTCTAGTTTTGCGGCAAATGAAACTGAAGAGGATGTAGCTTTAGCTACGCCTGAAAGTGAAACAGCAGAGGACAACATCGCCGAAGCAAAAAATATCAAACGAGTACGAGCAAACTTTGAAACGATTCTTGCCGAAGAAGAACCAGAAGAAGAATTAGCAATCGACCGTGAAGATAATTTCGATGAAGCCAATATTCGTCCATTTCTCCCACCAATTGTGGAAACACCAATTGCTAAAAGCAATAATGCAAGCAAAAGTCCTGTTGCTTTGACCATTGAAAACAGCGATGATATTCCAGAAATCATTGAAGAGTTTGAAGATGAAGCTCCAATTTTGGAAATCAATGAATCTGTCAATGATGAACTGGTAAAGAAATTTGGTTTATACGACCCAATGTTAGATTTACCTCATTACAAGTACCCAACCTTGGACTTGATGAAAGAGTATGACATGGGTAAACCAAATGTTTCGCAAGAAGAATTGAAAGCCAATTCGGATAAAATTGTGGAAACTTTGGCGAATTATGGCATCGGTATCGCTTCTATCAAAGCTACGATTGGACCAACGGTTACTTTATATGAAATTATTCCTGATGCTGGAGTTAGGATTTCAAAAATTAAGAATTTAGAAGATGATATTGCTTTATCTTTAGCCGCTTTAGGTATTCGTATCATCGCTCCAATTCCAGGAAAAGGGACAATTGGTATTGAAGTTCCAAACAAAAACCGTGAAATGGTTCCTGTAAAAATGGTCATCGGCTCTGAAAAATTCCAGAAATCAACAGCTGAATTACCAATCGTTTTAGGGAAAACCATCAGTAATGATATTTTTATTACTGATTTAGCTAAAATGCCTCACTTATTGATGGCGGGTGCTACTGGACAAGGAAAGTCAGTTGGGTTGAATATGATTCTTACTTCACTACTTTATAAAAAGCATCCATCACAATTAAAATTTGTATTAGTTGACCCTAAAAAGGTTGAATTAACACTTTTCAATAAAATTGAAAGACACTTTTTAGCAATGTTACCCAACGCTGCCGAAGCTATTATTACGGATACTAAAAAGGTTGTTCATACTTTAAATTCGCTTTGTATAGAAATGGATAATCGCTACAATTTGTTGAAAGATGCAGGTTGTAGAAATTTGAAAGAATACAATGTGAAATTTGTCAATAGAAGACTGAATCCAGATAAAGGTCATTACTTTATGCCTTATATCGTATTGATTATAGATGAGTTGGCAGATTTAATGATGACTGCTGGGAAAGATGTGGAACAACCAATTGCTCGTTTGGCTCAGTTAGCCCGTGCTATCGGTATTCACTTGGTTGTAGCAACGCAACGACCATCAGTAAACGTTATTACTGGTACAATTAAAGCTAACTTTCCTGCACGACTTTCCTTTAAAGTTACTTCAAAAATTGACTCAAGAACGATTTTGGATACAGGTGGAGCCGAACAATTGGTTGGTCAAGGAGATATGTTACTTTCGATGGGTTCTGATATTATTCGTTTACAATGTGCTTTTGTAGATACACCAGAAGTAGAAGATGTATGTGAATTTATCGGAAATCAACAAGGATACGATTCTGCTTATATGTTACCAGAATTTGAAGGCGAAAGTGAAGGAGGAGGCAGTGAAAAAAGTGATTTCGACCCAAGTAACCGTGATCAGTTTTTTGATGAAGCCGCTCGCTTAATTGTCACCCATCAACAAGGCTCAACATCGTTGATTCAAAGAAGATTAAAATTAGGATACAATCGTGCTGGTCGTTTAATTGACCAATTAGAAGCCGCTGGAATCGTCGGTCAATTTGAAGGCTCAAAAGCCAGAGAAGTATTGATAAAAGACATGGAAACGTTGGAAAGACATTTGAAGAGTTTGTAGTTTTTGGAATTGATATAGATTTACAGAGCAATATTTCAAAAATGAGCTTTAATTGATTAATTTTTATTCAAAAATCAGTGGAGAATATTTTCACTCAAAGATTTACAAAAATAAATATTGAATATCCACAGAAGCATAGGGAAACAAAATCAGCACAAGCTAGCATTTTTTATAAATATTTACTTTAACAAAATAAAAAACCACTCATTGCAAAGAGCATGAGTGGTTTTTTGGTGAAATATGTTATCAAAGGAAGTATTCCATAAAAAAAGCTTACTTCTTCTTATCGACATTAGAAAGTTTTATCTGAGGAGTCGCTGGATTCAATAGAATGAAGTCCGTTAAAATTCTCTCACTTTCTTTTAGATAAGTATCTTTACTTCTTCTTTCTTTCAAAATTTTCAATTTAGCCTGAGCAATACTTGTTGAATCTGTTGGTGCTTTTTCAGGTTCTTTTTCTGTAGCACTTGTCAACTCGTCTCCCAAATCAGCTAAATTTTTCTTCTTTTGGTCATCTATTTCTTTATGTCTTTTATCTTCCTGCAAAGAGATTGTTTTCTTTTCTTTTGCCTTTTTAATATAATTAATATCAGCTACTAATTTTTTCAAATCAGCATCCGTTTTTAATCTATCTTGGTACAAAGCTTTCAATTTAACAACCGCTTGTTCATTTACATCAGTCGTTGGTGAATATTTGGTAGAAGCAATCATATCCCAAGGCAATGCACTTGGCTGAGAACTTTCACCAAATTCTGAAGCACTGAAAGACGAAGGGAATTCAATATCAGGCGTTACTCCTTTGTGTTGAGTACTGCTACCTGTAACACGATAGAATTTCTCCATCGTAATTTTCAATTGCCCTACTCCTTCTGGTTCACCTTTCAAGAAGCGGTCTAAGTCAACTAAACTCTGAACTGTGCCTTTTCCATAAGTTTGTTCGCCAATTACTAAACCACGTTTGTAATCTTGGATAGCACCTGCGAAAATCTCAGAAGCAGAAGCTGAAAAGCGGTTAACTAGTACAGTAACTGGACCATCATAAGTAATTGATGGATCTCTATCATTTTCAACATTAATTTCTCCATCTGACTGGCGACGTTGAACAACTGGGCCTTGCGAAATAAACAAACCTGTTAAACTAACCGCTTCGTTCAAGAAACCTCCACCGTTATTTCTAAGGTCAACAATTACTCCGTCCACTTTTTCGGCTTTCAATTCATTCAAGTATTTTTTTACATCAGCTGTGGTACTCTTGTAACCTTGTTCGCCATTTCTTGCACCTTCAGCATCACGATAAAAAAGTGGAATCGTAATCAATCCTAATTTGAATTCTCTACCATCACGGTTAAAATTCAATACTTCTTTCTTAGCCGTTCCGTCTTCAAGTTTAATTTTCTCACGAACTAAGCGTACTTCTTTTGGTACTGAACCAATTGGTGCATCGCTTGAAAGAATTTTCAATCGAACTACTGTATTTTTGGGCCCTTTGATTAGCTTCACGGCATCATCAGTAAACCAACCAACAATGTCTTGATATGGTTTATCGTCGCCCTGTGCTACGGCAACAATTCTATCTTTCGGATTCAGTAATTTACTTCTGAAAGCTGGTCCACCAACGATACAATCTACAATCATTACATAATCGCCTTCATTTCTAAGCGTAGCACCAATTCCTTCGAAAGATTGTGCCATTTCTTGATTGAAACTTGAAGCGGTTTTAGGAATAAAATATGTAGTATGTGGGTCAACACTCTCGGTAAACGAATTCATAAACTGTTGAAATACGTCCTCACTCTTCGTTTTATCAAAGTACTTTTCAGTACGCTTATATCGCTCTCTTAAATCTTTGATGGCAGAAGTATCTGCTTTTCCACTGATTTTCCAATCAAGTAAAGTACTTTTTACTGCTTTTCTCCAGATATTATCTAATTCTTCTTTAGACTTCGCCCATGAAGCTTTTTCACGATCTGGCGTATAAGTTTCGTCTGTTTTGAAATCTACGGGCTTAGATAACACAGAAGCGACAAAAGCAAAACGCTCTTTAGCTCTGTTTCTGAATACATTGTAGATTTGGTAAGCAGCAGTCAATTCTCCATTTTTTAATTGGTCATCCAACTGAAAACGAAACTTCTCAAAGTCTGCTATATCCGCAGCAGTAAAATTCATTTTATTGAAATCCAATTCTTTGATATAATTATCGAAGATTTTAGAAGAAAGTGAGTCATTCAAAGGCACACGGCGATAATGATAATTACTCAGGATTTCAGTCACTAAGTTTTCGACTTTCTTTTGAGTAGCAGTCGGTTGTAAATCATCAGCCGCAAATTTATAATCTGCTCCAGAAAGAGTACTATTATTGTGCGAGAAGGACTGTAAACCAAAAAACGCAAGCAGCGAAATTGGCACAAGAGCAAGAAAGTATTTCATCATCTTATTTTTCATTAGTCTATTTTTCAATACCCAACAATTCTACTTCAAAAACTAAAGTAGAATATGGTTTGATTGTTGAGCCACTTCCACGAGTACCATACGCTAATTCATAAGGAACAAACAATTTCCATTTAGAACCTACAGGCATTAATTGAAGTGCTTCTACCCAGCCTTGAATTACACCTGTAACTGGAAATGAAATTGGTTCGCCTCTATCTACTGAACTATCAAACACGAATCCATCAATCAATGTTCCGTGATAATGAGTTTTTACTTTATCACTCGCTGTTGGTATTGCCCCATCGCCTTTTTTCAAAATCTGATATTGTAAACCGCTCGCCAAAGTAACAACGCCTTCTTTCTTTTTATTTTCTGCCAAGAACTTCTCGCCTGCCAATCTGTTTGGTTCAAATTGTTTAGATTGTTCTTTTTGCATGTATTTTTGAAGTAACTGATTCGCCTGCATGTCTGTAATTGGCGTAGTAGCTCCTTTCATTACTTCATTGAAACCCTTTTGCAAAAGTTCTGCATTGATTTCAATGTTTTGCATCTTAAAATTCTGTGCCACCAAAATTCCTAGTCCATAACTAGCTGAATCTTTTAAAGAAGCTAAGGAAATTGATTGTGTTGAGGTGTTAGCTGGTTTAACGGCAGTTGTTTTAGGTTTTACAGCTACTTTTTTAGCAGTTGGTTTAGTTTGTGCATTTACAAAAAATGGAGTCAAAACTACGCTTGAGCAAAGTAAGATATTCTTTAATTTCATCTGTTTTTGGAACGAATCAAGCTTAAAATTTTAAAATACCTCTGAACGATTCGCCCTTAATTCAGAAGATATTTTGTTTGAATTAGAAATTATATAAATAAACTTATGTTTATATTTCTTAAAGTTAATAACGAAAATTGATGCAACAAAATTATTTCACTTTGGGAAATAGAAATCAAAGAAAAGCATCCAATCTCCCATTATCGTTTACTTTAAAGCCTTTTTCTGTCATTTTAATACTAGCACATTCAACTGTTGGGTCATGATCAAAAAACAAAATCCAGTCATTTTCAACAGCTTGGTTCAACAAAACACTTTTTTCTTCCATAGTTTGTAAAGGTCTAACATCATAGCCCATCACATAAGGAATAGGAATATGTGATTGTGAAGGAAGCGTATCTGCGATAAAAAGTATTTTTTTATTTTGATAAGTAATCAATGGCATTAACATTTTTTCAGTGTGTCCATCAGCCGTCAAAATTTCAATACTTTTAAAAGGTCTTTCTGTTACTTTATCCGTAAAAAACAATTGTCCAGCTTCTTGAATCGGCAAAATGTTTTCTTTAAAAAAAGTAGCTTTTTCTCGTTGGTTCGGATGAATGGCAGCTTCAAAGTGTGCTGAATGAGTCCAATAACGAGCATTTGGGAAAGTCATTTCAAAATGGGTTCTATCAGCATTCCATTTTACGGCACCTCCACAATGGTCAAAATGTAAATGACTCAAAATAACATCTGTCACTTCATTTTCTGTATATCCTTTGGCTCGAATAGATTTTACCAAATCCCCTTCACCATGTCGATAATAATAACTTTGCCATTTGGCATCTTGTTTATCGCCCATCCCAGTATCAATCAAAATCAGTTGATTTCCATCCTCAATTAATAAACACCTCATTGCCCATGAACAAAGATTGTTTTCGTCAGCAGGGTTAGTTTTTTGCCAAAAAGATTTAGGAACTACTCCAAACATTGCTCCACCATCTAATTTAAAATTTCCCGCATCAATGCTATGTAATTTCATTCTTATAATATGATTTTGTTTCAATAAACTTTGCAATATATAAGAAGTTGCTTACTTTCAGAAGTATTTTGTACGAACGGATTTCAAATACAATCAAGGAAACAATCTAAAACTATGAAAATCGGTCTAGTTCTTTCAGGTGGTGGTGCTAGAGGCATTGCCCATCTTGGTGTATTAAAGGCTTTACAAGAAAAAAACGTGGAAATTTCAGCAATTTCAGGTTGTAGTGCTGGTGCTATTGCTGGAGCAATGTTTTCTGCGGGATACTCGCCCGACAAAATCTTTGAAATCGTGGTTTCAACCAATACACTGCGAGCTTTAAGACCTGCTTGGAGTAGAGTGGGATTGCTCAATATGAAAAAAGCAGAAGAAGCTTATCTAAAATACATTCCTCATAATTCATTTGAGCATTTAAAAATTCCATTAACCATTAATGCAACCAACTTATATGCAGGAGAAAGCATTTACTTTTCTAGTGGTGAATTGCTAAGACCCGTCATGGCTTCATGTTGTATTCCAGGACTTTTTGAGCCTATCATTATGAACAATCAGACTTTGTTGGATGGGGGCATTTTAAATAATATGCCTGTAGAACCATTGAAAGACAAATACGATTTTATTATTGGTAGTCATTGTAATCCTTATGGGATGAATCAATTACCAAAATCAATGGCTTCGATGGTTCAAAAATCACTTTTTTTAGCCATTAACAACAACTCAAAAAGTCGCCTCGCCCTGTGTGATTTACTCATAGAACCGCCTCTTCTTAAAAATTTTGATCCTCAGGATATTCGTAAAGCCCATAACATTTTCAAAGTAGGTTATGAATATACTAAATCATTAACTTTACCAGAAAATATGCTTTAATATAATTTATTATAAAAAAAGTGCAAAAAATATTTTTATTAAATTTTATATTGCTAATATCCGAAAGTGTTTTTAACTTAGCGTGACTCTCCTCGCTGCTACTTAATTGCAACACAAAAAACCTAAAATTTCATTTTTATCAAAAAATCAACGAAATTAATATACTTAATTTTCATTTTTTCATAAAAAAGGTACTTAAAAAACACATTTTACAATCCATTTTTTTGAAATTTCACAAAAAATAATTTTAAATTATAGACAAAAACTTTACCAAATCAAGAAACCCAAAACTAAATACATAGAAAAGTACAATTCACAAACTATTTTTTTAATCAATTAACCCCAATATTTCATGAACAAACGTTTATTATTTATCAATCTACTTCTGTTTTTGGGATGTTCGTTGAGCATGATTGCTCAGGAGCGTCGTATCACAGGAAAGGTAACTTCAGCAAGCGATGGCTCTGTTTTACCTGGTGTAACAGTTCAAATAAAAGGGATTTCTAAAGGCACTCAAACTGATGCGAGTGGTAGTTATTCATTGAGCGTTTCGAATAATCAAAAAACAGTAATTTTTAGTTTTGTTGGTTTTACTTCTCAAGAAGTTGCAATCGGAAATAAATCTGTAATTAATATTTCTTTGAAAGAAGATGTTAAGTCATTAGAAGAAGTATTAGTTGTTGGTTATGGTACACAAATCAAACGTGACATGACTGGTAATGTAGCAAAAATAAAATCTTCTGATATTGCAGATATGCCGGTTCCTACATTCGACCAAGCTCTTCAAGGAAAAGCGGCGGGTGTACTTGTTAATGCTGGTAGTGGTAAACTAGGACAAGGGATTCGTATCAACGTTCGTGGACAATCTTCTATTTCTGCTAATACTCAGCCATTATTTGTAATTGATGGTATTCCATTAACAACGAATAACCTTTCTTTCCAATTTGGATCAACCAACCCATTAGCAGATATTAATCCTCAAGATATTGAGTCAATGGATATATTGAAAGATGCTGCTGCTTCTGCGATATACGGTGCTCGTGGAGCTAATGGTGTTATCATAATAACTACAAAAAAGGGTAAAGTTGGACAGACTAGAGTTAACTTCGGATACCAAGTTGGTTCAAGTACACCAACCAAAAAATTGAAATTCCTTAATACAGAACAGTATGTTAAATTCTACAGACAAGCAGCAGCAAATTCTGATAGAATTGATAGCTTAGATCAAGCTGACCCTGATTCATATACTTCTTACATGGAAAATTTCTATGTAACACAAAGTCTTGGTACTTTTGGTACTCCTCAGCAAACTTCAACAGCTTGGGGTGATTTAGCTTATCAAGATGCTCCGATGAACCAATATGATATGAATATCACTAGCGGTTCTGAAAAGACGTCTATCTTTATGTCTGGCCAGTACCTTGACCAAAAAGGGATTCTAGTTGGAAATGCCTTGACAAGAGCAACTGGTCGTATGAACTTAGAACATGCTTTGACAGATAAATTCAAAGTAGGGATTAATATGTCGATGTCAAGAACGCTGAACAAACGTTTGTCTGGTGACCGTCAATTTGATAACCCAACTTCCCAATTATTGTAATAATGCAAATTGAGTATTCATAATCAAATCATTTTTTTGTTTAAGTATTTTTAACGTAATATAACTGAGTACTTCTTACATAATTTTCTATATTCATTCATCTACAAAAACAAGACTTATGTCAGACAAATATTCGTTTTAGTCGAATAAATACAATAAGTATAGTCTCCCAAAAACACTCAAACAGCTGCTTCTTTAAAAATATAAGCTATTTATTAAATAAAGAATAAAATTATTTAAAATTTGCTTTGTTTGTAAAGTACAATTTTTTAAATTAGATATTGTTAGCAATAACACAATATCATTAAACTAAATTAAACCAAAACTAAATTATTAAATGAACAAAAAATTACTAACGATTTTTCTCGTTATGATGACTTGTTGCGTAGGTATTTATGCACAAGACAGAAAAGTAACAGGAAAAGTGACCGCAGCCGAGGATGGCTCAGGTCTTCCAGGAGTGTCTGTTCAATTGAAAGGTAGTACCAAAGGAACAACTACTGATGCTAATGGAAATTACTCCCTCCCAGTAAGTTCGGGTGGCACAATCCGATTCACATTTGTTGGCTTCGCTCCTAAAGAAGTTGTAGTAGGCAGCCAATCTGTCATTAATGTTCAACTCACAAGTGACAATCAACAATTATCCGAAGTAGTAGTAACAGCACAAGGAATTGTTAGAGAAAAAAGAGCACTTGGATATTCTGTAACTTCATTAGATAAACGTGCTATTGAGGATAAACCCCAATCAGATATTGGTCGTGTATTACAAGGTAAAATTCCAGGGGTAAATATTACATCTACTTCTGGGGTTAGTGGTACTGGTACAAACATCACAATTCGTGGATATTCGTCTATTACGGGTTCTGTTCAACCTTTATTCGTTGTTGATGGTGTACCTTTCAACTCAAATACAAACACACGTGGAGGGTTTACTGGTGGAGGGCAGACTTCTTCAAGCCGTTTTCTTGATATTGACCCTAACAATATCGAAAACGTAACGGTATTGAAAGGTTTGGCTGCTACGGTTACTTATGGTGATCAAGGTAGAAATGGTGTAATTTTGATTACAACTAAGAATGGTACTAAAAAAGCCAGAAAAACAGAGTACTCTATTACTCAGTCTGTTTTTACCAATACAGCTCACTTGCCAAGATACCAAAACTCTTATGTGGGTGGTTTTCAACAAAACCTAGGATACTTTTTCAGTAACTGGGGACCTTCGTTGGAAGAAGCTAAAAACTATCCTTCACAGAATACCAACACTGCATTAACAACGCACCCTTATGCTTTTTTAACGAATGCTGCCACAAGAGAAGCTATGTCTTCGTATGTGGCATCCGTTAGTCCATATACAATGCAGTTTTATCCAAATAACGTTAAGGATTTTTTCCGCACAGGGCTAATATCAAATACTTCGATGAATATATCTGGCGGTGGAGAAAAAGTTAGTTATAACATTTCGGCTGGGTACAATAATGAGCAAGGATATATTGAGAATAATGGTCTAAAAAGAGTAAATTTAGGGCTTGGTTTGAATGCACAGTTATCAAAAAAACTTACTGTTAATACTTCATTTAACTTTACTAATACAGACCAGACATCACCCCCTTTAAGTTCTGGTACGGGTAACAATGCCAATGATTTCCCATCAGTATTGGCGAACGTAATGTACACACCCCGTCAGGTTGATTTAATGGGTTGGCCTTATGAAAATCCTATCGATGGAAGCTCTGTGTATTTTAGAAGTGGTAATGATATTCCCAACCCAAGATGGATATTAAATAACTACAAAACGACTGGTGTTGTAAACAGATTCTTTTCAGCTACTTCATTCAATTTAGATATTACCAAAGAACTTGCTTTAATCTATAAAATCGGTTTAGATACTTATGATGAAACGCAGGAATTTTTACTAAACAAAGGTGGTGTCTCATTTGTAAATGGTTTTTACAATACTTTGAATTTTAAGAATACGATTTGGGATAACTCAATGATTCTTTCTTACAACAAAACAGTATCTGACAAACTAAGCTTTTCAGCTAAGTTAGGGGGTAACATGAGAAACGATAGATTCTCGCTCTATAATATCTCAAGCCAGAATCAATTAGCTCGTAATTTATTTCGCCATTCAAACTTTATAGATAACGTAGCAGCAAACTTTACTTCAGAACAAACTCGTTATGGTATTTTTGGAGAAATTACAGCAGATTATAACAACTACTTATTCCTAAACTTTGCTGGAAGAAATGACTGGACATCAACAGTTGAAGCTGATAATCGTAGAGTTTTCTATCCATCTGCCAGTTTGTCTTTTGTACCTACTTCTGCATTTGAAAGCCTAAGTAGCAATACACTCAATTTCTTGAAATTTAGAGTTGGTATTGGTACTTCAGCAGGTTTCCCTAACCCATATCAAACAAGAAATATCTTGAATCAAAATGCAAGAGGTTGGTTAACATCTTCACCAATTCAAACACATTCAGTGGATAATAACTTAGGTAATCCAAATCTTAAACCAGAATTACATACAGAAACTGAATTAGGGTTAGAAGGTAAGATATTCAACAACAAGATTAGTTTCGACCTTACTGTATATCGCAGAGATACAAGAAACTTGATTACAAGTGCTCCTTTGGATGCTTCAACAGGTTATACAAACACTACTATTAACGTAGGTAAAATCAGAAACCAAGGGATTGAATTCAGTTTAACAGGAACACCAGTTGTAAAAGGGCCATTCTCTTGGGATGTTACTTTAACTTATTCACGCAATACTCCTGAAGTATTAGACTTAGGGGGAACGATCCAAGAAGTACAAGTGACTGGTTTTGGTTCAGCATTGGGTAATTACGCTATTGTTGGTCAGCCATTCAACGTAATTAAAGGTATTGGCTTCCGTAGAAATGAGGCTGGTAAATTATTAATTGATGGTTCAGGTAACTTACAGGCAACAACTTCACCAGTAATTCTGGGTGACCCTAACCCTGCTTTTGTCTCAAGTATGATTAATGGATTTAATTATAAAGGACTAAGTTTGAACGTAATGGTTTCTTATCGTCATGGTGGAGCGATGTACTCATCTACAGCAGGTGCTTTGTTAGGTCGTGGCTTAACGATTGAATCAGGTAGTGAAACAGGCTATGATAGAGCACAAACGTTCATCTTCCCAGGTGTTAAAGCTGACGGCTCAGTAAATGATATTCAAGTAACGGGTTCTGACATTAACTTCAACAACGTTTATTTCTTTGGTGATGAAGGTAGAATCTACGATGGTTCAACAATTCGTTTGCAAGAAGTATCATTATCTTATAGCCTACCTAAAAAACTTTTGGGTAAACTAGGCATCAAAGGTGCAAGTATTGGTTTATCAGGTAATAATTTATGGTACAAAGCTTTACACATTCCTAAAGGCTTGAATCTTGATACAGACAACTTAGGTTTAGGTGTTGGTAATGGTTTAGGATTTGAATTCTTGACTGGACCAAGCTCACGAAGAATAGGAGGAACATTGAAATTGACGTTCTAAACAACCTAGACATTGTTTAGGGATTTCTAATTAATGATATTTTTTCATTATAATTCATAAAAAGATGATAAATAAATTCATAAAATATTTGTTTGTTTTGTCAGCTATACTGGTAAGCTCGTGTAAACTCGACTTACTTGACAATCCAAACGCAGTAACAACTGGCAATACCGATATAAACTATTTAGCAAGTCAAATCCAGATTAGTTACTCAGGTCATTTTAACCAATTAAGTGACCCAGGAATGCGATTAACCAGAATGTTAAATGCAGGTGCTGCCATTTATGATAATGCCATTACTCCTGGTGGACTTGATGGAACTTGGAACACTGCTTATGCTGGTATTTTGAACGATATAAAAACACTTATTCCTTTAGCTGAAAAAGGTGAGTTTTTTGTTCATGCAGGTATGGCTCGTTTCCTAAGAGCATCAGTAATGGTAAATTTAGTGGATACTTTTGGTGATGTACCCTATTCGGAAGCTTTGGATGCTAGTAATTTCAACCCTAAAACTGATGGTGGTGCTTCTATCTATACCGCTGCTTTAGCTGATGTTGATAAAGCTATTGAAAACTTCGGAGCTAAATCTAAATCTGGTTTAACAACAGACTTATACTATTCTGGTAATGTTGATAACTGGATTCGTGCTGCTAATACTTTAAAATTAAAGATTTTGTTGAACAAAAGATTAATTGATGCAGCGGGTTCAAAAACAGCAATCAATAGCATAATAGCTGGTGGAAAATTAATTTCAACTACTTCTCAAAATTTTGCTTTCAAGTTCGGTACTAGCCAAGTTAACCCAGATAATAGACATCCAAGATATGCTGGTCAATATTCGCCAACTGGTGGTGGGGACTATCAGTCTAATGCCTATATGGGTAGTATGTATGATAAAAAAGATCCAAGAATTCGTTCTTACTTCTATCGCCAAGTTATCGTAAACTCTAAAGATGTGAATGAAATTCGCTGTATCACGAATCAAAAACCTAACCATTATGCAGCAACAGACTATTTCTGCTTGCCAACAAACGTTGGTTATTGGGGACGTGACCACTTGAGTAACGAAGGTATTCCACCAGATGGTTTAAGAAGAACTGCTTGGGGTTTGTATCCTGCAGGAGGACAATACGACAATGATAACGGAAAACCTATTGCATTAGTAGCTGGTGCGGCTGGTGCAGGAATTCATCCAATTTTTATGTCATCTTTTACAGATTTCATGTTGGCTGAATCAGCCATTACATTGGGTACAACTGGAGATGCAAAAACTCTTTTGGAATCAGCTATTCGCAAATCAATGGCAGATGTACGTACTTTTATCTTAGCATCAGCTGAAGGTGGAAAAATCGCAACATTCGAGGCTGCTAACAATATTGTGTGGGCAAATGAGGTAAATAATTATGTAACAGCTGTATTAAGTGCTTATTCATCTGCTACTTCAGATGCTGACAGACTTAACATCGTAGCGACTGAATATTATTTTGCCTTGTATGGTAATGGTATTGAGTCCTACAACTTATACAGAAGAACTGGAATGCCTAAAAATCTTCAGCCTGCTTTAGATCCAAATCCTGGTGCATTTATCAGATCTTTCTATTATCCGACTTCATTTGTTAGTAGAAATGCAAACGCTAAACAAAAAGCGAATATGACTTCGCCAGTTTTCTGGGATAATAATCCTGCAACATTATTCAAATAATATTAGCTTTTGAATTTCCTTAAAATTAAAATATCATGAAAAACATTTTAAAATATTCAATTTTAATGATTTGCGGGCTAGTAGTACTAGCTTGTAAAACCGAAATTGTTGAACCAATTGATTTAGATGCACTTGAAACTGGTGGGTATATTCGTACAGTAAGTCCATATCCTGTTGCTACATCTACGTTCAACTATAAAATTACAGACATGGGCGGTACTAAAATGGAAATTGTTGCCGAAGCTGTTACGCCAAATAAAGGAGCAGATTTTGCTTCTTATGAATTGTTTGTAAGGTTTGTAGATGCTACTCCTTCAAACGGTACAAAAACAACTTCTGTACTTCCACTCAAAACGATAATGGCTTCTGCATTTACAAAAGATGCGATTACAGGCTATCCAAGAGCAACAATTAGCGTGACAGGAACAGAAGCTTTAGCGGCATCTAAACTTGTTATTGGAGATATTGCATCAGGCGACCGTTTTGAAATTACTGGCACGATGAAACTTACTAATGGTAAGTCTTATAACGCTGCTAATACGGGTGCAAACATTACTGGTGGAGCTTTCTATAGTTCTCCATTCTTTTATAGAGTAAACGTTTTGCAATAGTATTAAAAAAAGGCATCACCCAAGATACTTTTTGGGTGATGCCTTCAATAAAAAACCTGCCCTAAAAGTATATACTTTATAAGCAGATCAAGAATCCAGAAACTAGATTCACTTTAGGGTGTGTTAGGTTTTGAGATAAAATGACATCGCTTTCATAATGTCTTTATGTTTTTAACTTGGCTTTGTTTCTTCTTCAATAAAATTGCTTTAGGCGTTTTTCTGATAGCTTCTCTGAAATCACTTATTCTTCTTCTTGATACAATTAACTCCTGACCATCTTCTAAAATTATCAAAAGCTTTTTATCTTCTTTCCTCCATCCATTCATAAAATGGATATTTACTACATGATTGTTACTGATACGAATGAAAGTAAATTCATCATTTATTCTTTCTTGCATCACTCTTAAAGTACGTGCTACAAGCAAACGTTCTTGATTTGTTGTATGAACTGTTGTGTAATTTTCGTCACTCTTTAAATATAAAATTTCGTTTAGAGCGATTTGACTACTTTTTGTTAGGTATAATTTTTTCATAATCTTGGCAAGTAATAATATTACAAAAATGCAATTTTAAGTCTTTAGGATATTAGCTTGAAAGCGACAAAATTTAGCTCATTTAGTACCTTTTAGCAAAAAAGTACTATTATACAACAACAATTACTAGGTAAAGTACAATTACTGTGTTTTCAACCAATCAGAAGGTGATTTCCCATGAAATTCTTGGAAAACCTTGGTAAAATATGAGAGACTCTCAAAACCAACTTGAAAGGCAACATCAGAGATATTTCCACTACGATTTTTCAGTAATTCGGCAGCTTTCTTTAATCGATAATTTCTAATATATTCTACTGTTGTTTGATTAGTTTGTATTTTTAGCTTTCTCCTTAATTGAACTGGACTAAGATTTAACTCATTTGCTAAATCAACAATACTAAATGTGCTGTCTGAAAGCTTATTTTCAATTATCTGATTAATCCTTTGTAAAAAAACGTCATCAACATGATTCAAAATAGGTTCTTCACTTAGTGTCTCCAATTCGGCTACTAGCGTTTTTCCATTACTCTTTTCTTTAGTATTATTTGTTTCGAATAATCTATCAGCTATTAAATTTGAGGAAGTATTTTCCAGTATTGTTGGTTGAGCTTTTATTTTAGCATTTTGAATACGCTTGAAAAACTGAAAAACTAAAAGTATAAAAAATACAATTTTAGATATTTCAGAAAGCAAAATAAGATGATGAATCCAGTCGAAATCAATGACTTGCAATAACCTTAGTTGGAGAAATAAAAAACCCAAAAAGCTAAATAAAAAAGAGCTGACAAAAAAACCTTCAAATTTGTTTTTTTTATAAAAAGCATAAGTAAAGAGTAACAAAATTGAACATTCTGCAATCACAGCATTCCAAACATTCATTTTTACCCATATCCAATTGTAATCAACACAAATGCCGAATAATAAGATAAATGTTATAACAATAATGGTATATAAGTACCATTTGACCCATCTTGGAAATAACTTATTGATTGGCAAAAGAAAAAACGTTAAAACAATTTCAGGAATGACTAAAAGTCGATAAGGGAAAGTATTGATTAAAGAAGAAAGGATTGGATTGCTCGTAAATAAATCGCCAAGCGACTCATGGTAACCTAATACTGTGATGGAAATACAAAAAGAGTAAAAAGCAAAAACGCTATAGGCATTGGTTTTAAATAAGAAAAAAGCAACGATGGCAATCAATAAATTTCCAAAAAGTTGAATTCCATCGAAAAGCGAATTCCTGCGATTGTCAGAACGGCTTTTAAGTACTTGAGCCTTTTCTGGCATTACTAAAAATTTTGTATAAAAACCTCTTTGGCTAGTAATTCTTATGTAGAGTGTCTTAGGTTGGTTAGCTAATAGAGGAAATTGAATAATTGGATGATTTGAACCATAACTGTAGCTTCTTTTTTCTCTTGAAACAAAACAACCTCCTTTTATAATATCAAATTTATTATTTCCATTTGGGATGAAAACATCAAAATACTCAATTAAAGGATTTCCACATTCAAAAGACCAATTTCCAGTTTTTGATGAATATAAAGTAATTTTAAACCAACGTGTAATATCAGAAAAACCAAAATGAATTGCTTTTTGGGTATGAGTAATAAACGGTCTGTGTTGAATATCATGAAGAGTGAGTGTTTCGTCATTCGTTTCATAATATTCTACTAAAGAGGTAATATCTAAGGGAGAAGAATTCTTCGATAAATCTATGCCTTTGGCTGATGTACTTAACCCATTAAAATTAATGCATACAATTAACCAAACAATTCTTTTGAGAAATTGAGAAATTAACATTTATTACTTAGTTCGGATTCAAATTACATAATATATGATTCATAGATGCTTAAATTACAAGGTCTTAATACTTAACTTAGTTTAAGTAAAAAGAACTCATTTTAAACATGGGTAAACCTTAATAGTATGATGTATATTTCAGTGTGTTATTTTAACAAAGATAATAAAGATGAACGCTCAAACAATGATTTAATCGAAAAAAAAAGCCACCTCAAACAAGAATTTATTTTTATACTATATTACAATTTACATACAGATAACAATTCTTTTGTTACTGTAGGCATTAATAAAAATCAATATTACACAATACAATTTTATATTTAAAAAAATTGTTAGCCAACAAATTATTTCTCCTAAATTTGGTTTCTTCTGCTTAATCTAAACAAATTTTTTATGAATCGTATTGATAGACTCTTTGGAATTTTCACTTTTTTACAATCAAAAAAATACACTTCCGCTGAAAAAATTGCTGAAAAATTTCAAATCAGTGTGCGTACTGTTTACAGAGATTTAAAGGCTTTAAACGAATCAGGAATCCCACTAGGCTTTGAACCCAACAAAGGATATTTTATTGTTCAAGGCTTCTTCCTTCCTCCTATTTCGCTGACAAGTGATGAAGCAAATGCCTTACTTTTAATGGAATCAATTGTTTATCGCTTTACGGATAAATCCATTCAAAAACATTACTCCAATGCTTTGAATAAAGTAAAATCTGTGTTACCGAATGCTCAAAAAGATAAAATTGATTTACTTTCAGATAATATTAAATACCAAATTTCACCTTGTATTGAACAGAATTATGAGTACTTATCTGATTTACAACAATCTATTTCCGCTAAAACAATCATTGATTTTAATTATAAAAACAACAAAGACGAAATTAGTCATCGACGAGCAGAACCTATCGGTCTGGTTTTTTATGCCTTTAATTGGCATTTAATTGCTTGGTGTTACAAACGAAATACTTATCGTGATTTCAGGGTATCCAGAATTTTAGATGTTAAAAACACTCAAATGCCTTTCCAGAAAAACGATCATATTCCTTTATCTGATTACATGAAATTACTTCCAGTAAACTATTAGTTTTATTGAAAAATTATTTAAAAATCACTGACATAGGGTTGTCAGTAGTAACTGTTTTCTTTGTATCATCAACCAAAAAACAAACGACATGACGATGATTGCAATGTTCTTGAAAGAGTTAGACCAAGAAGCGGTTAGTACTCGCAAAATGTTATCAATAGTGCCAGAAGATAAATTTAACTGGCAGCCACATCCTAGAAGTATGACTGTTTTAAGACTTGTAAAACACATTGCCGAGTTACCTTCTTGGGTTGTGCTTGCCCTTACTACCAGTGAGTTAGATTTTGCAGCAACACCCTATGAACCTATAAAAATCAATTCAACCGCTGAACTTTTAGAGGTGTTTGAAAAAACGCTTGAAGACGCAAAAAATCATTTATTGACTGCCAGCGAAGAACAATTAAATGAAAGTTGGACATTGAGAAGTGGTGATACTATTTACAGTACTACTTCAAAAAGTGAAACTATTCGTCATGCTTACTGTCAAATTGTACATCATAGAGCTCAATTAGGCGTTTTTCTTCGCTTACTTGATATTCCAATTCCTGGTTGTTATGGTCCGAGTGCTGATGAAATGAATTTATTATAACAAGATAAAGACCCTACTCAAACCTCATCTCAAAAGAGATGAGGTTTTTTTTACCAAAAGTTATCATATTAAAAACAAGATATTGGAGCAGCCGCCACTGCAAGTAAGGTAATTATTAGATAATTATTTTTTGATGAATGCTAATCCAATCAATATCTTTGTTGAAATAAAAACATACAAATATGTTAGCTATCAACAAAATTCATCACATTGCTATTATCTGTGCTGATTATACAATATCTAAAAAGTTTTATACCGAAATACTTGGTTTCAAAATTGAAAACGAGGTATTCAGAACAGAAAGAAATTCCTATAAATTAGATTTATCTGTTAACGGTGTATATCAAATTGAGTTATTTTCATTCCCAAATCCTCCCGCTCGTCCTTCCAGACCTGAATCTTGTGGTTTAAGACATTTAGCTTTTGAAGTAAATGATGTTCAAAAAACACATAATTATTTAACAGGATTCAATATAGACTGCGAGCGTATTAGAATTGATGAATTAACTGATAAACAATTCTTTTTTATAAGTGACCCAGATGGATTACCCATTGAGTTTTATGAAAAATAATAAGTTTTAAACTTTGAAAAAAAGTGGTACTATTTTATTCAAATAGCACCACGTCACTTTAAGAATTAGAGGCAATTTGTGTGATTGAACTAAAAATCTGCAAGGGTTAGTCGCTATTGATACTTAAAATAGGTCTAGTAATTTCATAAAAAATCCTCAGGCGGATAGTATATATTATGGTAATCTAGCCATTCTTGGAGTATGCTTTTTTTTCTTTTTGGCACTCCAATTTGTACAGCTTCACTAAAATTATTTTTTAACTTTACGTAGAGAATATTAAGTATTTGAGAGTACAACACAAACGATACTTCATCTGGCCTGAACTCATCTCCTGATTCGTTCTTCAACTGAAAAGATACATTTTCATTCATAGCTTTTAAAGATTTATAGAAGTAAAAAATGCTCTTAATGAATTACAAAAACTTACAGAATCTAAGTATATTATATTTTTTTTCAATCTTTAGATGTATTTCTTCAACAAAATAAGGAAGTTTTCATTGAAGATTTTAGCGTAAAAATACCTGTTTTACAAAAAAAGCAAATTTACCTAATCAATTTAATCTATGATAAATAATAACAATAATGAGGTGATTTCTTGGGAAGACTTTGAAAAAGTGATACTCCAAGTCGGTACAATTTTAGAAGCAAGAGACTTCCAAAAGGCCAAAAAGCCCGCATATCAGTTGTCAATTGACTTTGGGGAAGAGTTAGGTATCAAGTACTCATCAGCTCAACTTACAAAACTATATAGCAAAGAAGATTTGATTGGTCGCCAAGTAATTTGTGTAACGAATTTTCCACCCAGACAAATCGCAAATTTTTTCTCAGAAGTATTAGTAACAGGCATTGTGTTGCCTGATGGTGAAGTAGTTTTAACTTCCGTAGAAAGAAAAGTACCTAATGGTACGAGACTAGCCTAAACATATTTTAAAAAGTTTTTACGCTGATAAGGATTAAACTTTATCAAATTTTATAACATAATTTAAAACCTTTAGTAAATTGCATTATTATTGAACCTCAACATCTTAAATCAAATGAAAACCACATTCATCCTCTTATTCTCCTTAATGGTTTTTTCCGAAGCTTCTGGTTTTGGATTGATTGAGTATTCTACAGTAATGCACACCAAACATCGTAACAAACAAGATACTTTACGAAACAATAGCCAGCAATTTGAAGTTACACAAGCAAACCAAGTACTGAAAAAAGAACCCGAAAAACCTGCTGACAATCACTTTACTAAATCTTTAATCCAATGGATTGCGAATGGAGTAAAGTCAACTGTAGAATTTATTACTAGTGCTTTTGTAAGTATTGTAAAATCTATTGTCGCCGCAATTATCAGTTTGTTTACTTCTAAAGCTTGGTAATAATTAAATCATTTACAATTAATAATAGCTTGGAATAGCATAGCTACTTGAGCTACAATTCCATGAAAATACTGATTAAAACTAAAGTAAATCAAAGTCTTGCTAATGTTTGGAAAGGTTTTGACTTGAAACTATTCAAAGCACTCTCTCCTCCTTTTCCTCCAGTTATTATTCGGCAATTTGATGGTTGTCTTGAAGGCGATATTGTTCATTTAGAATTAAATTTTATTCTTTTTAAACAAGATTGGATTTCTTCAATTATTGAACAAAAAACGACAGAATCTAGCATTTACTTTATTGACAAAGGAACTAAACTGCCATTTTTTTTAAAATATTGGCATCATCAACATACAATGATAAGTGAGGAATCGGGTACAGTGATTATTGATGATATTACTTTCAACACTCCTTTTATTTTGACGGATTACTTGATGTATCCCTTACTTTATCTTCAATTTTTATACAGAAAACCCATTTACAAACGATATTTCCGCTAAAGCAAAATCCACTCTAAATTTGCAAAGAGTGGATTTTTTGTGTTAATTCGTTTTGACAAAATACATTTAATTGAAATCAACGAGTAAAAATCTCATCATTTCGACCCAAACAAACTTAATCTTAAATGAAGCTAAACATTACCACTAAAATTATCATCGGTTTTATTATCGGAATAATTGTAGGACAAATCATGCACACTCAGCTTAGTGTTGAGCAAATTGCAGATGCTAGTAAAAATATTAAATTATTAGGAGATATATTTCTAAGAAGCATTCACTTAATTGTTGGGCCACTTATTTTTTGTACTTTATCTGTTGGTGTTGCCAAATTAGGAGATTTCCGTTTGGTGGGCAGAATAGGTTTAAAAACATTGGCTTATTTTTACTTCGCCACCATCCTTTCTTTATTAGTTGGTTTAGTTTTCGTAAATATTACTCGTCCCGGAGAATTTGGTACTTGGAAATTACCAGCCTCTGGTGTAGAAACTGGCGTAACTGTCAAACCTTTAAAAACTTTTAGAGATTTCCTTTTTGAAATTTTCCCTGATAATATCTTTCAAGTTTTTGCCGAAAATAAAACTTTAGGAATCATCATGGTTTCAATCGTTTTTGGAATAGCATTGGCAACGATGGGAGAACATGGCAAAAAAATATCAAAAGGTATTGATTGGATTGGGGAAGCAATCTTCAAAATCGTTGGTTATATAATGCTATTAGCACCATTTGCTGTTTTTGCATCCATGACCAATGTAATTGCTCAAAATGGTTTAGGCGTTTTAGCATCTTATGCTTACTTAATTGTTTGTTTCTTTGCCGCTTTACTATTCTTTATTTTCGTTGTACTTTGGTTGATTTGCTATGTATTGAAGATTCCTTACTGGCGTTTGATGACTACGATGAAAGATGCTATTTTACTTTCTTTCAGTACAGCAAGTTCAGAAGCATCAATGCCAAAGCAAATTGAATCTTTAAAAAGTTTGGGAATCAGCGAAAGAATCATCGGTTTTGTTTTGCCTTTGGGTTATAGTTTTAATTTGGATGGCTCGATGATGTACATGACTTTCGCTACTGGTTTTATCGCTCAGGCTTATGGAATGCCATTGAACTTAGACCAACAAATTACGATGCTTTTAACGCTGTTATTAGCAAGTAAAGGTATCGCTGGCGTGCCACGTGCCAGTTTGGTGGTAATTATGGGTACAATGACACTCTTTGGACTTCCACAAGAAGGTTTGGTGTTACTTCTTGGCGTAGATCCTTTCTTAGATATGGGTCGTTCGGCAACTTCTGTTGTTGGTAATGCAGTTGCAACTGTAGTAGTAAGTAAATGGGAAGGTGAAACGCTTAATGAAGCATAAACTGAAATTTTATTCATAAAAAATCCCCACAAGTAAGTTGATATTACTTGTGGGGATTTTTTATGAATTGTCTTTAAACAATTTCGACATTAGCAGCACGCTTTGCTGGAAAATAAGATGCCAATAAAGTAATCACAACTACAACAATGGTGGTGAAAAAGAAATCTGAAAACTGCATTTTTACTGGATAAGCATCAATCAACGCACCTACAATGCCCATCGAAATAAAGCCATAAGTTTGTTGTAACCAACATAAAGTAAATCCTAAAACCAAACCTACGATTGCTCCTGTAAAAGCAACAATAGCACCTTCTGATAAAAAGATTTTCTGAATCATTCGGGAATCTGCTCCCATTGCATAAAGTGTTTTAACGTCTTCTTTTTTCTCGATGGCTAACATTGAAAGGGAGAAAAATATATTAAAACTGGCAATGCCAATGATAAAAGTAAGCGTTAAGAACACAAAAAGCTTTTCAATTTTAATCGCTCTCAACAAACTGGCGTGTTGCTCATCTTGATTTTGAACGATATAATTTGTTCCTAAAATTTCTTGTACTTTGTCTTGAATATTCGCTGTTGCTTCTTCATTAGCTACTTTTATTTCAATCGCTGTGCGTTGATTGTCTAGTTCAAATAAATTCTGTGCAAACGAAAGCGGTGCATAAATATAATTATCATCGTATTGCTGTTCAATTGCAAAGATTCCAGCAGGTACTAAATTTTGTTTATTAAATGCGTCGGTTGCGTAAAAATCTAGGGTTTTACTTTGCTTATTTCTGGGATACCAAACTTCTAATGGCGTAAAAAAAGCATCAATATCAATCCCTAATTTAACCGCAATACCCGAACCAACAATTGAATAAGCAATGCCATTATCGTCCAATATTGCGTGACCGTCAATCATCATTTTCTTCAAACGCTCTTGTTTCAAGAAACTTTCATCAACGCCTTTTAGGTTAACAACCATTTGTGCATCACGATAACGCAACAAAACATTCTCTTCAATTACTTGTGTGATACTTTCTACGCCTTGTACTTTGCTAATTTTTTGTAATAAGGCTGGCGGACAATTGAAGTATTTTCCTTTCTTCGGACTAATCTTTAAATCAGCATCAAAGCTTTTGTATAAACCTCTTTGAAAATCTTCTAATCCATTAAAAACCGACAATACCACCACTAAAGCCATCGTTCCAACACCTACGCCCAACATCGAAATCATCGAAATTAAGGAAATGAAGGACGTTTTCTTTCTAGCAAAAAAGTATCGTTTAGCAATAAAGAAAGGGAAATTCATATTTCTTTTTGTGATTGGTAATTGGTGATTAGTGATTAGAAGGTGGAGCTTTTAGTGATTTAATTTTGGGGTGATTAGTAAATTGTAATTAGAGATTATAAGAAATACTTTTTCACAGAAATATTCAATAAGATTTTAGGGGAAATCCTAAAAAACCTTCTAATCACTAATTACCAATTACTAATCACTAAAAAACTAATCTATCTCTATTTCTTCTCCTTCTTTCAAAGGTGGGATATCTAATCCAGAAATTAGAGCGTCCATTTGAGCGGCGTACTCTGCGGTATCATCAATAAAAAATTCAAGATTCGGAATAATCCTTGCTTGGTTACGGATTCTATTTCCTAAAATACCTCTGATATGTTTAGATTTTTCACGGATGTCTTGTAATAAACCTGCTTTATCATTGGCTAACATAAAGCTTAGATACACTCTTGCAATTGCCAAATCGGGGGTCATTTTAACTTCTGTGATCGTTACAAAAGCCTTCCCGAAAGTTGTACGCATATCTTTTTGAAAAATATCGCTTAAATCTTGTTGAATTAATTTAGCGAATTGTTGTTGTCTCTTCGATTCCATTTTAATTTTAATTTCTGCAAATTCTGATTATCGTAATTTGCGCTACCACATAATATCTTATGCTCTTCTTTCAATAATCTCACAAATTTCGGAATAATTCTTGGATTCACCGTAAATTCGTGAAAAACTTGATTACCTTCATACAATATGCTCAGTTTCTTTAAAGTAAACGCTGTCTATCAAATCTTTAGTTTATTGATTTTACTTATCCTTATCCGAATGCCCGTGTATTTGGTAGGGTTACCTCAGCTAATCCCTGAATTGCAATGGATGTTGGTTGGCGAGCAAATCAATAAAGGCTTTGTGATGTACTCTGAAATTTGGGATAATACTGCACCACTTTCTACTTTAGTCTATGCTGGTCTTGATGGACTTTTCGGTCGGTCGCAATCGGTTTATCAAATCGTAGCACTTTTTGTTACTTATTTTCAGGCGGTTTACTTTAATGTAATGATTAATAATAGAGATATTTTAGCCAAAAGAAATTATTTACCCGGGCTATTCTACTTATTGTTCATGAATATTTCTTTCGATTGTTGTACTTTATCGCCTGTCTTAATGGCAACAACCTTCGTATTGCTTTCACTTGGAACATTAGTAAAACAAATGAACCGATTAGAAGCGACTGACGAGGTATTTGAAATCGGCTTTTTAATTGGTATCGCTACTTTATTTTATCCACCAGCAGGAATATTTATTTTATGGGCTACGGCTTCCCTTTTATTCTTTAGTGGTACAACGTTACGTCAACACTCTTTATCAATATTCGGCTTTATTTTTCCCTTATCACTCACGGCTTTGTTTTTCTATTTAAGTGGTAGTTATGAAGCTTTTTCCAGAAATTTCATTTCTTCTGTTTTGCAAATTCGTCAGTATGATTTGAATGACTTCAGAAGTTTGCTTGCTACTTTGTTATTGCCAATTACTTTTGGAGTTTTAGGTTTTTTAAGATTAGTCAATGCTGTAGGTTTTAATAACTACCAAATTCGTTGCCAACAAGTAATGATGATTTGGGCAATTGCTGGTGTGCTTTCTATCGGTTTAATGCCCTTTTTAGCACCGATGCAGTTTATCATTTTTGTACCTGCTATTGCTTTTTTTACGGTAAGTTTCTTTAACAATACTAAAAGAGCTTGGTTGGCTGAGTTAACTTGTCTGGCTTTATTCGCTGCTGTTTTATTGATTCATTATCAAGCTGTTTACTTCAAAGGTGTGGAAACTTTGGTGCAATTAAAAAGTCTAAAATTGAAGGAAGACCCTGCTATTAAGTTGACTAATAAAAAAATATTGGTGCTCGGAGATGGCATGGAGGAATACAAAAATAATTTTGCTGCTACGCCATATATCAACTGGAGTTTGGCAAAATATGAATTGGAAAATCTTGACAACTACGATAACGTTATCAATATTCTTAGAAATGTAGAGAACGATTATCCAGAATTTATTATCGACAAAGTAAATCTTGCACCGAAATTGTTTAAACGAATTCCTGCTTTGGCTAGGAAGTATCATTCAGTTGGCGATGGCGTTTATGAATTGAATAATAGGATATAAATATTAGTCACTCGAATTTTAAAATCACAAAAAAGCGGTCGAAAAACTAATTTCGACCGCTTTTACTTTTTGTACCTTTAAAACCTAGCAAGGAATTTTATTTACTCTTAGCTGATGTCTTCCTCCTTCAAATTCAGTAGTAAGAAAAACGTTTGTGATTTCAATGGCTTCTTCCAAAGTCACAAAACGAGCTGGAATACATAATACATTCGCATCGTTGTGCTGACGAATCAATGAAGATACTTCTGCATTCCAAGCTAAACCTGCACGAATTCCCTGATGCTTATTGGCTGTAATAGCTACTCCGTTGGCACTTCCACATAATAAAATACCAAAAGTATATTCTTTGCTTTCAACAGCTAAAGAAAGGGGGTGTGCAAAATCTGCATAGTCGCAAGAGGCATTGCTGTATGGCCCGAAATCATTTACTTCGTAACCTTTTGCGGTTAAATATGTTATTAATTCGGCTTTGTAATCAAACCCTGCGTGGTCGCCACCGATGGCGATTTTCTTAATAAATTCCATAAAAATTATGTATTTGTAAAATCGAACGATTTTTTTTTCGTTATTTCAACCTATTCATTAACAAAGGTACAAAGTATCAATATTTTTTTAACGATTAAAATTTAAAAAGCTATGACAGAAAGAGAGAGCGGGAAATTAATGACGCATGATGAGAAAATAAAAAAAGCTTTCGTTGACCATACTTGGGCGGAAATTCATTCAGAAGAATCTTGGAGAACCTTCAAAATCATGTCTGAATTTGTAGAGGGTGTAGATAAATTGGCTAAAATTGGTCCTTGTGTTTCGATTTTTGGCTCGGCAAGAACAAAACCCGACAATCCATATTATTTAATGGCTGAGGAAATTGCTTCTAAATTGGTACGCCACGGTTATGGTGTTATTACTGGTGGTGGGCCGGGTATCATGGAAGCGGGTAATAAAGGTGCGAAATTGCAAGGTGGGAAATCGGTAGGTTTGAACATTGAATTGCCTTTCGAACAAAAACCGAATGATTATATCGACCGTGATAAAAGTATCGACTTTGAATATTTCTTTGTGCGTAAAGTAATGTTTGTGAAATATTCTCAAGGGTTTATCATCATGCCGGGTGGCTTTGGTACACTTGATGAAATGTTTGAATCGCTTACTTTGATGCAAACTCAAAAGATTGGTCGCTTCCCTGTGGTATTGGTTGGTAAAAAATACTGGGGTGGTTTATTTGATTGGATTAAAGAAACGATGGTACCAGAGGGAACTATCAATCCTGATGATTTGGATTTAGTTTCTTTGGTTGATAATCCGACGGATGCCGTGAAAGTAATTGATGATTTTTATGCTAAGTATTTGTTGAAACCTAATTTTTAGGATTAACATGACACAAATTCACTTTCAATTGCGGGCGATTTAATTCACCCGCAGTTGACAACTCTCTTTTACTCCTTCCCTCCTCTTTTCGGTCTTGATACATTGTATTTTTTAGTCAATTCTTCAATTTCTTTGATGATATTACCATAATCGGCTGTGGGATATACCATTTCTAGGGCTTTTAATAGATTAAAAAGGCTTTTGAATCGTGCTATGGCTATCATTTTACTTTCCTTGAAATTCTTTTCAGGTAAGTTTACTCTTGACATTACCATTATTATGTACAAACTATTAAATGCCAAATTATCTGTTTTCAAGGCTTGAAGCCAGTCTGATAAATGCAGTTTGGTGATGGCTTGGCTCAGACTTTCATCATTTTCAAAATCCCTTATCAGGCTATTCGTTATCTCGGTTTGGTCGTAATATTTCCTTTTTTCAATCTGCTTTCCATACTTGGCAAAGGTTCTCAAAATACTTTTGCCAGCCTCTCGATAATCGGCATTAAAATGCTTTAAATAGCTTGTAGCAATTTCTCTGATGCCTTGTGTTAGCTGATTTCTACGAGTATCCAGCTCCTTTAAACCCTCAGTGTGTGGATTCTTTCTAGCCGTTGAGAAAATCAGGTTGAGTTGTTCTATCTCGGAAGAGAGTTCCGCCATTTTTTGACTTACTTCGGTAGTTGGTTGATTCAACGTTTTACAAATGGAGATAACAGTTTCCAGAAAGCCAATGGTCGAGGCGTTGGAATAGTGGTAGATTTTTGAGGTATGTATCATGCTGTAAACTATTTAGATGAATATTTTCCAAGAAAACGGAGCTTGGCTTTAAATAGTTTGTTTCATGACGTTTTTTTATTCTCTAACAAACTGAAACAGGATAGTTAATATCATTTCTAGTCATTTTCTAATAGAAATAGTATGGATACATATATTTCTATTCATTTTCAAATAGAAATAGTACAGATATACATGTTCCTAATTATTCCCTAACATAAATAATATAAATACAAGTGTATCTATTCATTTTCCAGCAGAAATAGATTAGATACAGATGTTTCTAATCATTTCTCAACAGAAATAGCATAGATACATCTATTTCTAAATAGGCTAAAACAAAAATAGGTCAGCAACCGATGTTACTGACCTGTTTTTGAGAAAAGGGACGAAAAAATCTGTAATGAAAAGGTGCTGTAGTATCATTTCACCTTTCACATCAACATTATTTCTTCGGCTCATTTAGTTCAATCACATAACCGTCTGGGTCGGTTACATAAATTTGAAATGCACCATCAAAACGCATTTGTCTGTGATACGCCACATTGTTTGCTTTCAAAAACGCCTCGATTCCATCTGCCGAATTTGTCGGGATTGATAAAGAGAAATGCGCTCCGTTCTTATCATTGTTTGCTACAGGTTGTTCTCTGCCCAATAGTAAATGTAATTCTTGTCCAGGTGCAATCTTAAACCATCTTCTAATCGCTAATAAATTATCTGGCACATCTACAGGCGACAAACCGATAATTTCACGGTAAAACTTAGCACTTACTTTCAAATCTTTTACGGCTAAACCAACGTGGTTGTAAGAAAGAATTTCAATCCCTTTTTGGGGTGTATCCTGTGCAACAGCCTGCGAAGCAAAGCCAGTACACATCAAAAGGGCAATTATTAAGCGTATAGTTTTCATGGATTGAATTTGGTTGTTTATAAATTTCCTTTTTTTAATTCTTTTACCGCATAATCGGCTGCACGGGCAGTCATTGCCATGTAGGTAAGCGATGGATTTACGCAAGAAGCCGAAGTCATAAAAGCTCCATCCGTGACAAACACATTTTTGCAAGCCCACACCTGATTCCACTTATTGAGTACCGAAGTTTTAGGGTCGTGACCCATGCGGGCAGTTCCCATTTCATGAATTCCTAAACCGGGATAACTAATGTCGTCATAAGCGTTTACGTTTTTGAAACCTGCGGCTTCTAGCATCTCAGCGGCATCGTTTTTCATATCCACCCGCATTTTCAATTCATTCTCCTTGAATTCAGCATCCATTCTTAAAACAGGTTGCCCCCATTTATCGGTAATTTCTTTAGAAAGCTCCACTTTGTTTTCGTAGTAAGGCAAGCATTCACCGAAACCTCCCAAATCCATACTCCAGTTACCAATTTGCGTTTGTTTATTTTTGAGCGAAGCCCCAAACTCCTCCTCTCCTGCCCACTGTCTGTATCGTCTTGCACCGCCTTCGTAGCCAAAACCACGCAAATAATCACGTTTATCAGTACCAATATTACGGAAACGTGGCACGTATCCTCCCACTGGATTTCGTCCTTTGTAGTACTTATCTTTAAATAACTCTGTTTCGCCATAAGCACCAATTCTGAAGTGATGATCCATCAAATTATGTCCTAACTCACCGCTATCATCCATCCCATTCGGGAAACGGTTTGAAGTAGAATTCAACAAAATAAAAGTAGAACCCAAAGCAGAAGCATTCAAGAAAACGATTTTGGCGAAAAACTCATGCCATTCACCTGTGCGTTCATCAATTACTCTTACGCCTTTGGCTTTCTTTTTTTGTTCATCATAAATAATTGAATTGACGATAGAATGTGGACGAACCGTAAGATTTCCCGTCTTTTGAGCAGCAGGCAAAGTAGCAGCCTGCGAACTAAAGTACGCCCCAAACGGACAACCACGCATACACATATCTCGTGACTGACAAGAAGCTCGTCCAAGTGCAGTTTGTTCGGCAGTAGGTTGCGTAAGATGTGCCCCACGACCATGAATTAAATAGCGATTAGGAAATTTCTGACGTATTGTTTTCGAAAAATGTTCTTCGGCACAAGTAAATTCTATCGGTGGCTGAAACTCGCCATCGGGTAAATGTGGAAGTCCGTCACGAGAACCACAAATACCTGCAAATTTTTCTACATAACTATACCAAGGGGCAATGTCCTTATAACGAATAGGCCAATCGGTTCCGATGCCTTCTTTCAGATTCGCTTCAAAATCTATATCACTCAAACGCAAAGAAACCCTTCCCCACATCAATGAACGTCCACCCACATGGTATCCACGAATCCAATCAAAACGCTTGGTTTCGAGATATGGATTTTCTAAATCGTTTACAAAATGTTCATGAGTAGATTCTGTGATGGCAAAACCAGTGCGGTTTTGGATAGGATGTTTGGCGATAATATCAAGAGGAGCTCTACCGCCGTGTTCAAAATTCCAAGGGTCGGTTAGGGCGGTTTTGTAGTCTTTTACGTGTTCAATATTGCGTCCACGTTCCAGCACGAGTACTTTTAGTCCTTTCTGCGAAAGCTCTTTAGCAGCCCAGCCTCCGCTAATCCCCGAACCCACTACAATGGCATCAAAAGTGTTTTTTTCAAAATGGTTATTGTTGATATTCATTTTTAGGAATGTTTAATAATAGTCTTTGGGATAAAAGTAAAAAATATCTTTGTAAACCCATGCAAACCTGTGGGGTTAAGGAGAAGGAAGGTGTTTTATTTTCTTAAATTGAAGCGAATTGAAATTATAATTCATGTATATTTAAACTAACAATTAAATCGGAATCATTAACCATGGAAGCACTCACTGTACAAACAATCATCAAAGCACCGATAGAAAAGGTTTGGAAGTGCTGGACTACTCCAGCTGATATTATTCAGTGGAACAACCCGTCGGAAGATTGGGAAACGACTAGCGTAGCGGTAGATTTAAAAGATAATGGAAAGTTTATCTATAAAATGAAAGCAAAAAACGGCAGCGTAGCTTTTGATTTTACGGGTACTTACGACAAAATAATCATCAACGAATACATTGAATCTACTTTATTCGATCATAGAAAAGTAATCAATATATTCAAACCCAATGGCGATGAAACCATTCTCATCGAAACCTTCGAACCTGAAACTGAAACGCCCATTCCTGAGCAAAAAGCCTTTACACAGGCAGTAATAGATAATTTTAAAAAATATGTAGAGGAAATTTTAACTCATTAGTTTTTATCAGCAGGTTTAAACATCAGTTGACTCGGTACAAAAGGAATTAATTTACGCTCGAACGGAACAGCTGGAATACCCAACAAATCTGCTACTTCGTTGCCTAGTAAAAAACGCATTTGTGCGGCTGGGAAAGATTTCAATAAAGGATTAGGCACAAAACTTTCTAGCGTTTGGAGTAAAGCTTTCGTTAATAATTTACCTTCCTCCGATGGTCTGAATTGACGTTTAGCAATTACTTTATCAAGTGTAAAGGCTTCTCTGAGGTTATTTGGAATTAAATCTTTTTCAACGCCCATGATATTACTGATTACATTCCAAAGGTGTAAATAAGCCTCAGCATCAGCACTTTCAGGTGCTTTCCCTGATTTCCTAAGTCCACGGATTACGATGTAAGAAAATGCCCCGTTCGTTCCCGCCATGTCTTCTTGGTTTACGGGTTTTCCCCAAGTATTATCCCAAGAGCCGTGATATTCAGAGAAAAAACGAATAGCGGCGTGCATCAATCTTACTTTTAATATTTTACGAAAAGCGACTCCGTCCTGCCAATTTTTTTCTTGCATTACTGTAAAAATAAACTCGCCAGTTTCTTCTAATCGTTTTAAAGTATCGTTCTGAATTCTTTGTGATTTTGCCAATACTCTCGCTCCGTCTGCTCCCGCATAACAATAAGGTAAAGCCAAACAAGCCAACATAATGCCGATACGCTCCTGATTTTCTTGAAAGAAATTCATTCCTTTTTGCATCATTTTCCAGTCAGCAAAGTCTGGCAAAACAGGTTGCTGATTCACAAAATCGTTGACAATTGTTAAAGAATATTTCGTTTCGTTGGTATTGAGCCATTTAAAAAAATCACGAAGCCCAACCATCTCTGTTTGCTGAAATACTTGTAGAATAATATTATCGGCTACTTCATCACCAGTTTGGCGGAGTTTGTCCATTAATTCATTAGAAAACGAGCGTGTTGGTTTGATGGGTTTCATTTTATTTTAGATAAAAGAAGCAAGATTTTAGATAAAAGAAAATCTTGTTACTTGAAAATTAAGTTCAATTTTAATAATTGCTTTGATGTAAAATCCTAATCTATCTAGAATAGCTGCTAGAGTTATTTAATAAATCATTCATAAGAGTATAACAAAATTCTAACAACATGTTTTAAATAAATAAACAAATTTCTACTTAAAAACTGTGATTTTGTACATTTTACAACTAGTAGCTTAATCTCATTTCTAGATTCTTACATCTTGACTCTTGTATCTTGATTCTTTCGTCTTGATTCTTTTGTCAAAAAAAATCTCCCCTCCCAACCCACCATTTCATCTCAAATTCCATCTTATCTTTAGAAACTGAATTTGTTAGCTATTGCTTTAAATTATGCCCGATAAACTTTCATCTTATATAGAAGAATTCCAAAAAGGTAATCATCTTGTTTTCGAGAAGATTTACCAAGCCCTTGCACCAAAAATGTTTGGGGTTTGCTTACGCTATGCCGCAGATAAAGATGAAGCCAAGGATATTTTACAAGAAAGTTTTATCAAGATTTATCATCAACTGAAAAACTTTAGAAATGAAGGCTCTTTTGAAGGTTGGGCAAAACGAGTGGTTGTCAACACCGCTTTAGCATATTTTAGAAGTAAAACCAAATGGAAAAACATTGCTTTTGAAGACAGTGAAGAGGTTTATGATATAGAAAGTGAAGATGATATTTTAGGCTATTTGTCCAATCAAGAAATTTTACAATTGATTCAGGAATTACCGCCTTCGTACAGATTAGTGTTTAACCTATATGTTTTTGAAGGATTGAAACACCGAGAAATTGCCGAACAATTGGGCATTGGCGAAGGTACTTCTAAATCTAATTTGGCAGATGCCAGAAGAATTTTACAGAAAAAATTATCGGGAGTAACGAAATAAAGAAGACAATGGAAAATAACCAAGAACATAAATTAGATAGCTTTTTCAGAAAGTCGCTTGAAAACCAAGCTTTCCCTCCGCCAGAAAATCTTTGGGAAAGTATTGCAGCTGAAACTATTCATAAAGAAAACAAAAAAATAAAACCTATGATGAAGTACCTCTTTTTTACCTCAGGATTTTTGATGATTTCCACTTTAATGTTTTTTGGAATCAAAAAAACAACTTTTGTCGAGGCAAATCTCCTGCCTCCAAATGCTGAAATTATGTCACACACAAGTGTTTCAGACAAGCCTAAAACGATATTAAACAAAGAAACAATTAGCCGACAAAATTCATTAAATGAAGCTCAAAAGCTGAAAAGTATTGAAGTTTTAGCTTTTTCTAAGACAAAACACACTGAGCCAAAAAGCACAAAACTAACCAAGGACGAAATGATAAATAATGAAGGCTATTCATCATCAGTGATACTTGGGCAAAACTCAAAAAGTAGTAATATAAAGCTCAAAGAAATAAAGCATAAGGATTTAATATTGAGAGATTTATCAGCTATCAATAGAGAAAAACTAAAAAATAAAATTCATCCATTAGAAGTATTTGAAGAAGATTTACCTGAAGAAGCACCGAGAAAAACAGGCTCTAAATTGAGTTTAAAACACCCAATCGTCTCATTCGACTATGGCGTTTCATCCAATACTTGGAAGTTTAAATCTGACAATTCGTTGGATTACAATATAGTTTATCCAGAAAAAAGCTCAAGTACTTACCTAAAAGCAAATATTGCATGGAAAATCACAGAGAAATCAAGAATGGGAATTAGTCTAGCTTACAATAGTTATAATTTGGGCAAACCTTTTAAAAACATACCATTATGGCATAGCTATTGGAGCTATCCAACTGTATTTCTCAATACCAAAAATGGCAGTCAATATTACAGTGCAATATTGCCTATAGGAACGATTAATATTCCCGCTGAAAGATTTGCAGAAGTAGTAAAACTAACTCCAGATACTCTCTACAACATTAGAAGTATGTTAATGACTGAAGATCACCGCATGACAACCTTTACTTTAGGGATTACAACACAAAATGATATTCTAAACTTACAAAGTAAAAAAAAGAAGCACCTTAATTTAAAAATTTATGGGATTGCAGACTTTACTTTTCAAAGGCAATCAAGCTATCGATATATCGCATACGATGCTCTTACAACGTTTTATGGTGTAGCGGGAATAATCTATGAAGATAGTAAAAAGATTAGCTACGACAGCAAACATCTTGAAAATGGCTCAAGCTTTATTTTTGGAGTGAGGGTTGGCTTGGGCTTAGGCTGGCAATTTACGCCCAAATTAGGTTTGCATCTTGAAGGAACAACTCAAAATTCATTTAATTCATGGGTGAAAAATCAGGAAGTAAATAGCTTTATGAGAAGTAACGCACTTAGTGTAGGGATTAATCTCAGTTTATAAATTTATTTTGAAAGGTTCTCTGGATACTCAAAAATACCAAGAGAACCTTTCTATTATTTCAGGCTTGATAAGGCTCAAAAATATAATCGGATGGATCGAATGCGGTTGAAGCTAACACTAATAAAATAGTATTTGGTTTAAAGTTTTGCATGATATGCCAATCTCTCGGTTCAAGAATCAGGCATTTATCAGGAGTATCCAATAAAAAAAGCTCTTGTTGCTCTCCATTATGGTTTACAATTTCACAAGAACCTTGAATACAAATAGCGGCTTGTCGGGTTTCATGATGCCTGTGTCCACCTCTTGATGATTCATCAACACCATAAATATAAAATAACCTTTTTACTTCAAATGGAATTATACGGTCTAGTACCGTCAATGAACCTCTGTTATCGTGAAAAGTTTTTAGGGTTAAAAGTTCAGCCATTTATTATTATGTATGTGTTTATCTATTAAATCAAGTATTTCTGAATCGTGACTCGTTTTAAATTTCCTTGCAAAAAGATGTTCAGACTTCATTAAATTGTCAAAATCTTCAACCCCAAGCGTTTTGGGATGTGGCCCTCCAGCAGACCAATCAACGTATCTAGCATGATTATTTGTAATCGCATCTTTGTAACTAGAGCTCATTAAAATTGTTTGAAAAACAAACTCATCACAACCCCAACTATATAGAAAGAAGTTTAAAAACTTTCTGTTTCCCTCAACAGTTTTTACTACGTAATTAGCGGCATCTTGTGTTAATGTCCAAAACATCGCTTTGCCGTAAATAGTAAGTTCTTTGGGTATTTTCCTTGGAGCAAGAAAAATATTAATTAGCCATTCAAGCTTATATTTTCCTTTAAATGTAAAGTTGACTAAATGAAACCTATTTAGTTTTGGCATATCTTCTTTTACATCTTTTTCAATATTAATGGCTTCAATAAATTGTTTTCCTTGATGCTCCTTCAAAAATGCCAAGATATATGCTAGAGACTTAATAGGATAATCTTGTCCACTCATAAAATTGATATAATCATATTTTCTGCCCGTTGCTTGAATTTCTTTAATACAGCTAAAAGTAGCTTTAACAGTATTATACCCAGCCCATCGTACTTCAACTCTATTTTTGATTAGGTAAACATTCTTAATATCATTTAAATATAGGTGGGGTTTTATATCTATTTTTTTATCCACATGAATATAAAAATCTGAGTCTGGATGCCACAGATTCATTAATAATCTTTCAGTTTGCTTAGGGTCTGTATAGGTTAGTATTAAGTGAGCTAATTTCATATTTATAAAGGATAATATTTGCAAATAGATTATAAAAATAAATCATAATGCTTCGCTTACCAAAGATTTTATATAAAAACTTACATTATTTCGTCACTAATAAAATTTTGATTAAATCAAAAAATGCGTTTTACTTGTCGCATCAACACTAAAAAAGTGTGCCAGTTAATTGTTTAATGATTTTCAAATACTTTAGATTTGCATCATTAAGCTATCTTTGAGATTTATAAATCCTAATTTTGGAGAGTAACAATTGTAACAACCAATAAATAACCAGATGAATGAAGAAAGGTGGTGTCTATTTTTTCAGGAAATCTTATTAATTTTTCGATGTACTCTAATAAATATACGAGAACGCTTAAATCATTTTGATTCCTATCTTTTGTTTTTGAAATTGAGGAATTGAGAAGAAATTTATCAAGAAGGAGTAATAGAAATACCTAGAGAATGAAAAAAAGAGAATGATGATGAAAATAGTAAAGTCAATTTTAGCTTCGACAAATTTAAAAATTTATCGAAGCCATTAAATTTATTTAAAATATTAAATCTTAAAACCGATAGTATCTTTTAAAAATGCTTTGCTGATTTCCGCAGATTGCAAAGGAGTACGAGTTTTTTCAGGTACGCCGTCTAATTCTACAATTGCCCATTTATTGTACTTAATCTTTTGAAGATTATCAAATACAGCTTTCAAATCCACATTTCCTTGTCCTAATTCCACAAATTTATAGGCTTTAGGGTCATTAGGCTTATCTGCTAAAGGACTTTTTACATCTTTTATATGCAATGCTCCAATGATGTCTTTATACTGCAAAACTGCTTTTGCAGGAATACCTCCGCCTTGATGATAATGGGCAACATCCAATAATAATTTCATGTATTTCGGATTCATCGCCTGTACAATTATATCTACTTCTTCGGGCGTTTCGCCCAATTGGTGCATGTGATTATGATATACTGCTTGTACTCCTAAATCGGCTGTTTGTTTTCCAATTTCATTCATGACGAACGCCAAACGTTTTAATTCTTCAGTGGTTGGCAATCTATCTTTCGGACGTACAGAATTTGTTAATTGAATGGCATTTCCACCCAACGCTTTTACAAAACTTGCATGAGCTACGTGATAGTCAATAGTACTTGCTTCTTTAGCAGGGTCAATCTCAACATTTCCACTTGAAAACATCGCTAAAGATAAGCTATTAGAAGCGATTACTTCTTTCAACTCTTGTACTTTAGTTTTATAAGTATCATAGGCATTGGCTCTTAATTGAACGCCTTTAAAGCCTAATGAAGTAATATCTTTCATGGCATCAAGGTCTTTTCCACCCCAAGTAATGGCTGAATACGCTAACTGAAGATTAGGCACTTTAGCCTGACTTTCAAAAGAAAACAAAGAAGCAGATGCTAACAAACCTGCTTGATAAAGGAAATCACGACGAGAAATTTCAGACATTTTCATAGTTGTTTTAGGTAATGTAATACTTTGTAGCAAAAGTATAAAGCCTATTTAAACTACTGAAATTCTGTGATTAAAAAAATGTTGTTCTTCTCTTAAAAGTGTTTGTCAATCAAAATACGGATTGAGCCAGCTAAAAGTTTTAGGTTAAAAACGGGTTAATTACGGTGTATTTTACCGTATTTAACACATTGTTCAAATTGTTAATTAGTAGGAATATTGTTGCGTGAAATCCTCCTAATAGAACAATACTATGATACCGCAACACATTTTTCAAATTCAATTCAAATTGGGAAAAAGAGCTACTTTTTTTGCCAATGAAATTATCTTTTTTGAAGGTGAGATTAATTACACTAGAATTCATTTCGCAATGGGTAAAACAAGATTAATTTCTAAAACGTTGTCGAATGTTGAAGAAAGAGTAAATACGGATTGTTTTCTTAGAATCAATCGAAAGTATTTAGTCAATCAAAAATTTATTAGTAAAGTCGGAAGGAAATCAATTGTACTTTTAGATGGAAGAATCCTTCCCATTTCAAGGAGAAAACGCTTTGTTGTATCTTAGTTGGTATTATTTAAAAAAATTGCTTTATTACAATAACTTTCCTCATTGTGGCTTTGGTTTATTTTCCCGAAATTGTGCTTTAGTTATTCGGAGACTTTAACTCGTTTTACAAAAATGATTATTTATTACAAAATCATTTAAAACGATAAGAGATAATCACTCCGAAAACAGTAAGAGCATAAACTAAAATTTGGCAAGCGAGTACTTAGCCGACCCAACCATGGCACAAATCGATATTGCTGCACTTCGAGAAAATTATAGCAAAGGCAGTTTAGACGTTCAAGACGTAAACATTTCTCCGATAGAACAATTTCACAAATGGTTTCATGAAGCCATCGAAAGTAAATTACCAGAGCCAAATGCAATGGTAATTTCAACGATTTCAAATGATGGCAAACCTTCCGCAAGAGTCGTTTTGCTAAAAGGCTTTGACACAGGTTTTACTTTCTTTACGAATTATTTAAGCCGAAAAGGAACAGAATTAGCTGAGAATCCTAATGCTTGCATTACATTCTTTTGGGTGGAATTAGAACGACAAGTAAGAATTGAAGGCATCATTGAAAAAGTAACAGCAGAAGAATCTGATGCTTATTTCCAAAGCCGACCAATTGGAAGCCAGATTGGTGCATGGGTTTCTAACCAAAGTATGGTGATTGATAACCGTGAAGTATTAGAAGAAAGAGAACAATATTTAAAAGACAAATTTGGGGATAATCCAATACCTCGTCCGCCACATTGGGGAGGTTATCGGTTGATTCCTAATTATGTAGAATTCTGGCAAGGTCGCCCATCAAGATTACACGATAGAATTGCTTATACTAAACTAGAAGAGCATACTTGGAAGATAGAAAGACTTTCTCCGTAGTTTTCAAAAATCAAGCGAGTGATTTAAGAAGATGAATCACTCGCTTAATCTTTATTTCAAATGGAATAAATCTGTTACGCCAATTTTTTTGTAAGAAGTATAACCTTCTCCAAATTCAGCACCAATACTATGCCCCATTTCACGATTACGAGCTTCCACAAATTTTAAAAAAGCAGGCGAACTAAGATAAGAATCTGGGTCTTTTGAAGTTGGGTCATAAAATTGGCTTCTAAAAGCTCTGATAGAATCTTCTTTTTGTTGCCAATAAGCAGAAATATCAACCACAAAATCTGGATTTATATAACGGTCTTGAATATAATGATAAACATTTTTGGGTCGCCAAGCATCCTGAATACTTCCGTCGTCTTCAAATGTTTCAACCATTCTTAAACCTGATTTGAAACATGAATCTATCGCTAATTCACAACCTTTGATGTGATCTGGGTGACGGTCGTTGATAGCATTGGCTAATACAATTTCAGGTTTGTAACGTCTGATTACTCTGATTAATTTCATCAAATGCTCTTCATCATTCACAAAGAAGCCATCTCTAAAACCTAGGTTCTCACGGGCATGAACGCCTAAAATTCTTGTAGCATCTGCTGATTCTGCCAAACGAATTTCAGGAGTACCTCTCGTTCCTAATTCACCACGGGTAAAATCTACAATACCAACTTTTTTCCCTTGAGCTATCTGCATACAAATTGTTCCAGCACAACCGAGTTCGGCATCGTCAGGATGTGCTGCCATTACCAAAATATCTAACTTCATCGTAAAATCTAAATTCTTATTGCTGAGTTGAAAACCTTTGCAATTTAAGAAGGAATTTGAGCTAAAAAACAAAAGCGTCAACAGATTTTGGTTCTGCTGACGCTTTTGTTCAAAATGTGAAATATTAATGAATTCTTAGTCTTCTTCCGATTCTAAGGTTGGCTGAAATTCTCATACCATTCATTCTTGCTAATTTTTCTACAGAAATTCCTGCTCTGTTTGCAATTGAATATAATGAATCGCCAGAACGAACGGTTGTCCAAGCGGTGCGACGAGTTTGAACTTTTCTAGCACTTGAACCATATTCGTTATCTAAAGTAAGTCCGTAAGTATCGAATACTCTCGCTGAAATCAACACATGGTCTGAAACAGGTTCAGTTCTTTCTCCTGCAAAATTAAATACATAAATCGCAGGATTGAATGGGTTTCCTTCATAACGTGTTTCAAAGTGTAAATGTGAACCAGTACTTCTACCAGTATTACCTCCCAAGCCAATTTGGTCACCAGCTTTTACATATGCACCAGACTCAAAGTTTTTTGATGAAAGGTGACCATAAAGTGTTTCTAAACCATTATAATGACGAACTACTAAAAACTTTCCGTATCCGCCACCATCATAACCTGATACTCTGACAATACCATCAAAAGCTGCATAAACAGGGTCGCCAGTTTCTAAATCTAAATCAACACCAGAGTGCATTCTTCCCCATCGTGGACCAAAAACTGAAGTCAATTTTGGAGCATTATTCGGTACAGACCAGTATTTTCCTTGTTCTTTATTGTACAATTCAATATCAACTACATCATCAAAATCTTTTGGATTGATGCCGTAAGGGTCAATATTGGTTGCATCCCAAATAGAAAAGTAAGTAGCTACAGATACAAAATCATCGCTTCCTTCTGTTCTATTCTCTTCTTCAATTTCTACAATTAATGGTTCTCTTTCATCTACAGAGGTGGTATCAAAAATACTTATCGAGCCATTGAGTTCTTTCGCAGGTTCAAATTTGGATGAAGCTGTAATGGCAGATGAAGTTGAAACTGGTTCAGGAACATAATCAGTCCTGAATTGCAGTTTTGGCAATTCATCTAATGCTTCGTCTAAATTTTTAGTGCTTCTATCTTTTGAATTTGATTTCACATTCATCTTTGGATTTTTCTTAAAACTTCCAGATTCTTGTGAAAAAGAAATAAATGATACCAAACAAAATACTAAGACTAATAAATTTTTAACTGTATTCATCTGTAAAAAAATTAATGAAAGATAGAGGGCAATCACAAGGTTTGTTAGTGCAATTCATTTTCTGCTAACCATCTTTCTGCATCTAAAGCCGCCATACAGCCAGTTCCTGCTGCTGTGATTGCCTGACGATAAATATTGTCTTGTGCATCACCAGAAGCAAATACTCCGGCAATATTAGTACGGCTTGAGCCTTTTTCTGTTAAAATATATCCTGCATCATCCATATCCAAGAAACCCTTGAAAATGTCTGTGTTTGGTTTATGACCAATCGCTACAAAGAAACCCGTTACTGGTAATTCGGTAGTTTCACCAGAAACACTATTTTTAATTCTTACACCCGTTACTCCGCCATCGTCTCCTAAAATTTCATCTGTTGATGAATTCCAGTGCATTTGAATTTTTGGATTTGATGTAACTCTTTTCTGCATGATTTGTGAAGCACGTAATTCATCACGGCGTACAATCATGTGTACTTTTGAACAAAGATTCGCTAAATAAGTAGCTTCTTCTGCGGCAGTATCACCACCACCTACGATTGCTACTTCTTGGTTGCGGAAAAAGAAACCATCACAAACTGCACAAGCCGATACTCCACGACCATTGTAAGCTTGTTCTGAAGGTAATCCTAACCATTTAGCCGAAGCACCTGTAGAAATGATAACGGCATCAGCCAGAATTTCGTGTGTATCGTCAACTAAAACTTTTTTAGGACTTACAGAAAAGTCAACCGAAGTTACCATTCCATAACGAACATCTGAACCAAATCTGCGAGCCTGTTTTTCAAGGTCTTGCATCATTTCTGGCCCTTGGATGCCGTCTGGGTAACCAGGGAAGTTCTCTACATCATTGGTTATTGTTAATTGCCCTCCCGGTTGTGGGCCTTGATACATTATGGGTGTCAATCCTGCACGTGAAGCGTAAATTGCTGCGGTGTAACCCGCTGGTCCTGAGCCTATAATAAGGCATTTGGTATGCTCTGCCATTGTTAAATTTAATACTTTTTTACTTAATTTTTGTAATGTCTTTTCTCGTTTGTTAGTATCACCAGAACAAAAATTTATACGTAAAAATTGCAGATTAATTCCAGAATGGCAAGAATTTATTCTAGGAGTAATAATTAGTTAATAGTTAACCTGTTGAATTACAGAAATGTATGTTAAAATATGGTAATTTCTTACCGTAGAAAATCATTCATAAAAAAAGCGTATTGAGTGGTAAATAACATTTTAAAATGGTTTACCACTCAATACGCTGAATAAATTATTCGAAAGTTAATGTTTACTTGCTTAACTCGGTTTTGTAAACTACTTTACCATCTTCTGTTACAACTTGTACATATAGCTTGTTGGCAGTTGCTGAGAAAACCATAAATCCATAGTCTGAAAGGGCTAATTTACTGATTGGCAAAGTACCAATTGGCGTTTTTTCAGAAGCAGAACCTGATACAAAATAATGTGTTTTACCTTCTGGTTTTAAATGTTGTAAGTCATGGTCGTGTCCGCATAAATAAGCATCTACTTGGTGTTTATCCAAAACTGATTTTAATGAATTTCTAGTAGCCTTGGTATCATAACTTTCTCTTCTTTTTTCTGTAGCAGTATAAAGTGGATGATGACCCACAACTATTTTCCATTTAATTGATGGTGAATTATCAGAAAGAGTTTTGTCTAGCCATGCTTTTTGTGCCGTACTATCTTGACCGATCACTGCTTTGCTATACTCGCCTTTATAAAATTCTGGAATAAAAGGATTGGTATCAATAAAGGCAATTAATACTTGCTGATTGGCATCACCATTGATAGAAAATGTTTTTGAATAATAACGAGCAGGCATTTTCCAACGGCGACTAATTTTTGAATAAGCTACTTGTGCATCAGGATTTGATTTATAATCGTGATTTCCCAAGACTGGATACCAATCCCATTGCAAAGAAAAATCTGTATAAATATCTTCAAAAGAGTACTTGAAAAGTGGGTCAAATTCGCTGATAACGCCACTTGGATAAAAATTATCACCCGTAGCAATCACAAATTCTGATTTAATTTTTGTCGCTACTGTTCCCATTTGTGCGGCAATAGGTTTTTGGTGGTCGGCACCGTTTCTTCCCCAGTCGCCCATTACCAAGAAGTTCAAGGCATTAGGATAATGCTTTACTTCTGTTTGTGCTTGTGAACCTACAAAAGTTGATAATATTAAGCCTGCGGCTAACAATAATTTACTTCTCATGAAATTGATTTGTTTTAGTTTTTGATTACTTTCAATGAATTGTTACGCTTTAAAAGGAGTTCCAAAATTAAGTTCAAAGGGGTTCTGTGTTATTAAGCGAAAATTAAATGTCTAATTTAAGCTGAAATCTTTTTTAAAAAGACACTTATATTGCTATTAAGCTTTTTCGGTAGCCAATTACCATTTGAATTTGACAAATATCTTTTAAGCTTAAAGCTTTTAAAATCCAATTTTCATGAAAAGACTTTTTAAAAATTTAACTTTTTGGGTTCTCTCCGCCATTACTTTAGGGGTTTTACTGGGTCATTTCGCACCAGAAGTAGCACTTCAAAAAATCCTTGACAAACCTATTAAAATCAGTCTTTACTTATCTGAATTCGAAATAAAAACTACTTTTAGCGAATTTCTGAGTAGTATTTTTATCAGCATTGTAAAAGTATTTATTTGCCCTATTATTTTCATTACCATTATGTTAGGTATTATTTCAATGGGCGATTTGAAAAAAGTTGGTAAAGTTGGTGCCAAATCTCTTTTATATTTTGAAGTAGTAACTACAATCGCTTTGCTGATTGGTATTGTGGTTGCAAATATTATCCGACCAGGCGATGGCGTAGTTACTTCTGAAATAAAAGGCGGTGATATTTCAAAATATACTCAATCGGCAGAGGCTTTTAGTTGGTTGAAATTCCTTTTAGACAATGCCACCTTACAAGTACTTATCCTCGCTATATTCTTAGGAGTACTCTTTAGTAACTATGGTGAACGCCATAAAGTAGTTAGTTTTCTCCAGCCCATTTCCAATAAAATATTTTGGGCTTTGCACAAAGTAATGCTTTTTGCTCCTGTTGGTGCTTTTGGTGGAATGGCTTTTACCATTGCCAAGTACGGCGTGCATACGCTTTTACCTTTAGGAAAATTGATGGTGACAGTCTATTGTACGATGGCAATTTTCATTTTTGTAGTGTTGTACTTTATTCTTAGAATGTATAAAATCAATCTTTTGAAATTCTTGAAATATATTCGTGAAGAACTTTTGATTGTATTGGGTACATCTTCGTCAGAGGCGGCTTTGCCCTCTTTGATGGAAAAGTTAGAAAAAATGGGTTGTTCAAAATCGGTGGTTGGTTTGGTTGTTCCTGCTGGTTATTCATTTAATTTGGATGGAACTACCATTTATTTGTCGATGTCAGTACTTTTTTTAGCACAAGTATTCAATGTTCATTTAGATTTGCAACAAATCTTGACGATAATTGGTATCTTGATGATTACTTCAAAAGGTGCGGCTGGTGTTACGGGTAGCGGTTTTATTGTGTTGGCTTCCACACTTTCGGCGGTAAAAGTTATTCCTGTAGAAGGTTTAGCCTTACTTTTGGGTGTCGATAGATTTATGTCGGAAGCGAGAGCGATTACTAATTTTATCGGAAATGGCGTAGCAACGATTTGGTTAGCCAACAATGAAGGCGAATTTGACCGTGAACAAATGGAAAGAGTGCTTTGAATCTTCTGAAAAAAGCGTAGCGGCAATCCCTTGCGGTTGCCGCATCAGAGAATCTTTACAATATCAACGACAACCGCAAGGGATTGCCGCTACGAAATATTTATTTCAGAAAAATTAAATTATAAACTGACACATATAAAATAATTATGCAAATCATTGAAAATCAATTTCTAAAAGCGACAATCAATCCACTTGGGGCTGAGTTGGTGAGTCTTTTCAACAAAGAAAATAATACAGAATATATTTGGAATGCCGACCCTGCCTTTTGGGGGAAAAGTTCGCCCGTACTTTTTCCAATCATTGGAGCTTTGAAGAATAATCAGTATCGCTATCAAGGAAAAACTTATACCCTTCCTCGGCATGGTTTTGCTCGTGAAAGAGTATTTTCAGTAGAAAGTCAGATGGAATCAAGTATCACTTTTCTGTTGAAAGAAGATGAAGAAAGCCTGAAAGTATTTCCTTTCAATTTTGAGTTTCGTTTGGTTTATACTTTAGTGGAGAAAACTCTTTCGGTCTCTTATGCTGTGAAAAATACTGGAAACGAAGAAATGTATTTTTCAGTAGGCGGGCATCCAGCTTTTGCTGTGCCACTTTCTGAAAATTCTGTTTATGACGATTATTATTTGGAATTTAATCAAACCGAAGATTTTCCCCGTTGGGAATTGGCAGATGGCGGTTTAATCAAAAAAGAAGCCTCAACTTTTTTAGAAAACACCAATCGCTTGCCATTGACCAAAGAATTATTTTATCAAGATGCACTCGTTTTCAAGCATTTACAATCAACGTCAGTAGTTTTAAAAGCAGATAATAGTGATACGAAACTTACCTTTGATTTTGAAGGATTTCCATTTTTGGGAATTTGGGCAGCAATAAATGCTAACTTCGTTTGTATAGAACCTTGGTGTGGCATTGCCGATAGTGAAAATCACGAACAAGAATTAATAGAAAAAGAAGGTATTGAAGTTTTAGCTTCTCACCAAATATTCTTGCGTACTTGGGCGGTAACGCTTTAATAAAATTTTATATTAAAATATTTCGACAATGGTTTTTGTCAGAAAAGAACCGTCGTCATTTTTTCTGGTGCTTTAATACAGCACGATTTTCTTAGTTTATCAAAAACCCTTAGCGTACTTTTGCGACAGTTTTTTAAACAAACCCAATTAGTGACACTTCATTATGAGCCAAATCTCAATTAGAAAACAAGATGCGTTAGACTACCATTCTAAAGGTCGCCCAGGCAAAATTGCAGTAATTCCAACCAAAGAAACCGAAACTCAGAGAGATCTTTCTCTTGCTTATTCTCCAGGCGTTGCAGAACCATGTTTGGCTATTGCAGCCAACCGTGAAGATGTTTATAAATATACAGCAAAAGGTAATTTAGTAGCCGTAATTTCAAATGGTACAGCCGTTTTAGGACTTGGTAACATCGGTGCAGAAGCCTCAAAACCTGTGATGGAAGGTAAAGGCGTTTTGTTTAAAATTTTTGCGGACATTGATGTTTTTGATATTGAATTAAACACCGAAGACCCCGAAGAAATTATCCGTACTGTAAAAATCTTAGAACCAACTTTTGGTGGCGTAAACCTCGAAGATATTAAATCGCCAGAGTGTTTTGAGATTGAGGAAAGATTAAGAAAAGACCTTAATATTCCTATCATGCACGACGACCAACACGGTACAGCCATCATTTCGGCAGCGGCTTTGTTGAACGCTTTGGAAATTGTAGGGAAACGCATTGAAGATTGTAAATTCACGATTTCGGGTGCTGGTGCTGCGGCGCTTTCTTGTGCAAAATTGTACTTAGGTTTAGGTGCGAAAGTAGAGAATATTTTGATGTTTGATAAAGATGGTTTGGTATCGAAACAAAGAACAGATTTGAATAAATACGTTCAGCCTTTTGCTACAGACCGAAATGATATACATAATTTGGCGGAGGCAATGGTTGACGCTGACGTTTTCTTAGGTTTGTCGGTTGGTAATATCGTTTCTCAGCAAATGATAAAATCAATGGCAAAAGATGCTATCGTTTTTGCAATGGCAAACCCAACGCCTGAGATTTCGTATGAAGATGCTGTAGCCGCTCGTGAAGATATTATTATGGCGACGGGTCGTTCGGATTATCCCAACCAAGTAAATAACGTGTTAGGTTTTCCATACATTTTCAGAGGTGCTTTGGATGTGCGTGCTACTGAAATTGATGAAACCATGAAATTGGCGGCTGCAAAAGCTTTAGCTGAATTAGCAAAGAAACCAGTGCCAGACATCGTAAACTTGGCTTATAACGAAAAGAATCTTTCTTTCGGAAGAACATATATTATTCCAAAACCCGTTGACCCACGTTTAATTACTACCGTAGCTCCAGCAGTGGCACGTGCGGCAATGGAAGCAGGTTTGGCTCAAAAACCAATTACGGATTGGGACGCTTACGAATTAGAACTAAGTAAACGTTTGGGCTTAGATAATCAATTGATGAAATATATTTTCAACAAAGCGAAACGTTCGCCTAAGCGAGTTGTTTTTGCTGATGCTGAAAATCTGAAAGTATTAAAATCTGTTCAACAGTCGAAAGATGAAGGTATTTGTGTGCCAATTTTATTGGGGGATAAAAATAAAATCAGAAGAATTATTCAAGAAAATAATCTGGATTTGAATGAAGTACAAATCATTGATACTCGTGCACCAGAAACGATTGAACGATTGAAAGAGTATGGTGATATTTTCTTCAATAAAAGAAAACGTAAAGGTTACAATCAGTACGAAGCTCATAAGCAGATGCAAGTACGCAGTTACTTCGCTTCGATGATGGTAGAAACTGGTGATGCTGACTGTGTGATTTCAGGTCTTACTCGTAATTATCCAGATGCTATTCGTCCAGCTTTACAGATTATTGGTCGTGAAGATGGCGTGAAGAAAGTAGCGGGTATGTATATTTTATTGACGAAAAAAGGCCCAGTATTTTTCTCAGATACAACTGTGAATTTCAATCCAACGGTTGAAGACATTGTTGAAATTACAGAACTAACTGCCAAGGCTGTTGAACGTTTCAACTTGAAACCAAGAATTGCTTTGTTGACCTATTCCAACTTTGGCACTGCCAACGGAGAAGATGCTGTAAAAATGAGAGAAGCGACGGCTATTTTACAGAAAAAGCATCCAGAAATGATTGTAGAAGGTGAAATGCAAGCACACTTAGCCTTTGATAATGAGTTGATTAAAGAAAATTATCCATTCTCTAAGTTAGCGGAGGAAGGAGCAAATACTTTAATATTCCCTAACCTTTCTGCGGCTAACATTGCCTATAACTTATTGAAAGAAACCAGTGATATTGAGTACATCGGACCAATCCTTTTAGGATTACGTAAACCAGTACACGTATTACAATTGGGTTCATCAGTACGTGAAATTGTAAACATGGTAGCCATTGCTGTGGTAGAAGCACAAGGGAAATAAGTATCAGTTTTCAAGGAAAATAATCATTAATATTCACAAGGGTCGGGATTAATTCCGACCCTTGTCTATTAAAACCAACTCAAATTTCAACTCATACATGACACTAAGTCATCCCATGATTAAAACAACAAAAGGATATATCTAAATTTATGAATGGCTATTTCCCTCGATTAATTAGCTTGTTAATTGAATAATAAAGCGTTAAAATGGAGAAGGCTAGAAACAAAAATATTGAAATAAAAACCGCTATATCTCCATAATAATAAAGAGTATTATATTGTGTGAGTAGCAATAAAAAGGAGATAAGAATAATTGTAATTGTAACAATACTATCTGCTTTATTGTTGAATTTTGAATATGTAGAGTATATTAAATAAATTATTGAAGTAATTGAAAAGAGACTAAATAGTATTTGCAAAAAACCACCTGTAAAACTTAATAGAATTATCAAAAAAACAGGAAATGATATTTTATCTCCTGGAATTATTAACAGTAGTGAAAAAATGATTGTCGGAATTTTATAGTATCCTTTCATAGGTAATTAGTTTAGTGTTATTTCCTTGTGCAAGAGTCAATTATCTTGATTTTCATTACTCATTCAAATATAAAAGATTGCCTTTGAAATTATTCTTTCTCAGACAAAAAGCCTACTAATCACAGCTTTGAGTTCCATAAAAGCATTCATCAGCCTATCTATCAGCTACTTAAAATTAATATTTTTTTTCAAATTGAACCGACATCAACAAGCGTATTTTTATTATACGGTAAATTATTTCAAAAGAAACAGGAAAGAATAAGCGATTAATTAGGCTTTAAAGGGTATTTGATAAAAAATAGAGAGGAGTTTGCAGAGAAAAAATAAAGTAGTACTTTTCGGAAAATAGAAAATTGGTTTAACAATGTAGAATTACGACATCAATTTCGCATATTAGCGAGTTGTGTACCATTTTAAGAAACGACAAAACAAGAAAACTATGATTCCAAGATTCAAAGCATTACTCAAAGGAGTACAAAGAGCTATCATCGTAGCAAGTCTAATTTTACCCTATATTGCAGGTTACATTATGGGCGGTGAAGAAGAGTGGTTTTTGGTTGGCTTAATTATTTGTACCCCAGTTTATTGGGTTTTAACTTTTGCAGGCATATGGATTTATGAAGGATTTAAAACGGACAGATAAATGCTTGAAATATCAAACTCTGCAATAATCATAGATTATGAAATGGTTCATGGGCAACCTGCACCAACAACGAAAGAAGAAGGGCTTAATTTCAAATAATCGTAGGTTGTTTCCTACGAACCAAAATGTTAAAGAGCGTCACGTTCACAAATGTATCAGGTATAAATATCCATTTTACCTTGATAAATTTTAATATTTTCAATAAGCCCTTTCGAGCGTGAAGTTCTTCCTCGTTTTAGGTCTTAATAAATCTTAAGACCAGTTTGAGATGGTTATTAATTAGTATTGAATACATAATTAGTCAATTAAACTTGATTTGAAAATTTACCTAAGTAAGGTCCTTGTAAATCTTTAATTACTAATTTGTAATTAAAAGGCTCATCCGAATCATCATTAATGGATATTAGACCTCTATCATTATGATTATCAATATCAATCATAAAGTATTTAAGTATAATTTTACGTATATCGACAATATCAATTGATTCTTCAACTTCAAGAAGAAAGTTTTCATTCTTTAAAAGTTCTTGTGCTTTTCTTCCTTTTACTAAAATATAAATTGGGAAATTATACAGTGCCATTCTATTTATTAGTTAATACTTGTTTCAAAATAAAACAAGTATTAACTAAACATACTACAATTAAAATCGTTCACTTTAACAGAATTTTTTTGCTGTTGTTGGAGTTTGCTCACCAACAACACGTGCGTAAGCAACGCACCAATTATCTAAACCATATTCTAAAGTTAGTTTGTGAATAATACAAAAAGTACTATAAAATTTAGCTAAACCCTTCAATTCCTATGGAAGACTTTACAATCAAAACACGTTTGACAATAAAAGAGTATACAAGAGTAATGTATGTCGGACTTTATAAAAAGCCGATATTTATCTTTGCCACTTTGCTTGGACTTTACTTGCTAACAATTGTATTACTTGACTATCTTAAAGTCATAGATTATTACACTGATATGCCAATATATGATATTGTTATTGGAATATTTCTTTTGTTAGCTCCATCAGTAATTGTTTTAATTTCTATTAGACAGTTTACATCAAATCCAAGTTTCCAAAATGAGATGACATACACTTTTAGCGACCGAGGAGTTGCTGTTAAAGGGTTGACATTTAATAGCGATTTTTTGTGGTCACATATTATTAAGCAAAAAGAGTTTGGTAAGTTTTTGATTTTATATCACAGCAAAAAGTTTGGCAATTTCATTGATATGACAACATTGACAGAAGATCAGTTAGAGTTTATAAAATCAAGAGTTGGGAAAAAATAATGTTGCATACCTTCGCTTAGCGTAGTGTTTATGATAAAAAACAACTCATGGCATGACTCTAAGTCATGCCATGAGTAAAAGGTTAGGATTCATCCCGACCCTATTGAAAATTATCTATACTGCTCACTCGCCCTATCCAATCTTTTCTGCATGATTTTTCTTAAAATAGGTGGTTCTAATACTTCCAAGCCTTCCCCAAAACCCAATAATTCCTTCTCAAGCTCAAAGTTTAATTGAACTTTTATTTCAATAATAATTCCCGTATTGCTTCTTTCTACTACTTGTTGTGAATGATGCAAAGGTTTAGTTTCTATGTATGGAGCGTGCAAATTACTGACTTTGATTCTTACTTTGCTTGCCCGCACATTATGGCTTACCGTTGCACCTATCACATGATAATAATACAATTCTGGGCTATATTTTAGATTTTCGATGTAAGGAGCGTCTGCATCAATTTTCAAATCTAAGATTCTGTCTAATGCCAAAGTGGTGATTACATCATGTTTATGTCGTACTCCTACGGCAAACCATCGGTTTTTAAATTCTTTTAGCCACCAAACATGAAAGTAAAATTGATTTGCCTGTTGAGCTTTGAATGACCGATAATTCAGATATATCGCTTTTTTTTGAAGGATAGATTGGTAAATATCATCCAAGTACTCAAGTCCCCTGAGGTTCTCGTTTTTCTCAAAATCAATTACTGAATTACGTTTTTCTTTATTGCTGTAAATATGTTCTTCTAATTTATTGATTACTTCACTGAGTTGGTTGAAGTGAGAAAACCCTTTGAACTGCTTTAACATATCAAGTGCCTCGTTCATTCTGGAAACGTCTGCACTGGTCAAAGGCGTTTTTGTAATACTAAAATTGGGGTCTTCATAAGTATAATATTTTTTGTCGATGACAACAATCGGTGCTTCATAACCCAATTTTTCACTTCTCATCATTTGTATATCAGCCTGAATACTTCTTTTACTGATGCCTTTATGGATTCCTTCATACTCATAAAGAGCCTCCGAAACACTTTCTATCAAGTCTTCTAAAGTCCATTTTCTGTGACGGTTCTGCAAACAAGTATCAATGGTTTTATACCGAATCAAGGCATTTCTATTAGCAGGCATATTGAATTAGTTATGAATTATGAGTTTTGAATTATGTTGTACGAAAGATTTAATTAATTCAGATTTCGGGAAATAGGATAAAGTAATTTAAAAAACGTTTTTTATAAAGCTGAAATCTGAAACCCAAAATCAATAATTTGACAATCCTTTGTATAGGATTAGTTTTGAATTGTGAATTTTTAAAATATTTCACTAAAAATAGAAAATAATTTTTGCTACGCAAAAAGACTGCGTTGTGAGCTTGCAACTTTGTAGTGTCAACAATGAAAACAGCTTATAATGATGAAATTTAATTGGTTTAAAGATGCTCTTAACCTTTCTAAAAATTATGAAGGTTCGAAAACTTACAGAATTACTCCTGAAATGGAATTGTATTCAGCTTCTGTGACAAGTATAATTGAGGCTACCTATTATGAAGATGAAAATCGCAGACAAAAAAGAATTCAGGAATTGATGAAAAAAGTAAGTCCTGAGTTTGTTGCTAAACTTGCTGTTTATGTGCGTTTGCAAATGCACTTGAGAACAGTACCTGTTTTACTGTCTGTTGAATTAGCAAAAGTTACTCAAGGAAATAGCTTGGTCAGAAAAACGATTGAAAAAATCGTAGTCAGACCAGATGAAATAGTAGAAGTATTGGCATACTATCAAAAAAGTAATGCTCGTACTGGCACAAAGCAACTCAATAAATTATCAAAACAAATTCAAAAGGGCTTATCGGGTGCTTTTAATAATTTTGATGAATACCAGTTTGCTAAATACAATCAGTCAAACGGTATTAAACTGAAAGATGCTTTGTTTTTGGTACACCCTAAGCCAAAAAGTCCTGAACAACAATTACTTTTTGATAAAATTGCCAAGAATACTTTGGCTGTTCCTTATACTTGGGAAACTGAACTTTCAGCTTTAGGACAAAAACATTTCAATAATAACAAAGAAAAGAAAGCCGCTTTTAAAGAAAAATGGCAAGAACTTATTGAAAGTGAGAAGATTGGCTACATGGCTATGTTGAGAAACCTAAGAAATATTTTAGAAGCCAACGTAGAAGAAGCATATCTTCAAAAGGCTCTTAATTATTTATCAAATCCAAAAGCTGTTGCCAATTCTAAACAATTACCGTTCAGGTTTTTAGCAGCTTATCGTGAATTATCGAAAGTAAAACATGGAAATGTTTCATTAGTACTGAATACTTTAGAAGAAGCCATCAAACACAGTACAAGTAGTTTGTCAGGTTTTGGAAATGAAGTAAAAGTGGTGATTGCTTGTGATGTTTCGGGGTCGATGCAAAAAAATATTTCTCCTAAAAGTAAGGTTAGGTTTTATGATATAGGTTTGCTTTTGGGAATGATTTTACAAGCCAAATGTAAAAACGTTGTGACAGGTATATTTGGTGACACTTGGAAAGTAGTTCAGTTACCTTCACAAGGAATATTAGCCAATGTTGATGCTTTTTACCGCAGAGAAGGTGAAGTGGGTTACGCAACAAATGGACACTTGGTAATTCAAGATTTAATCAGCCGTAAATATCAAGCAGATAAAGTAATGATATTTACAGATATGCAATTATGGGATACACAAGGCGAGAACACGCTATCAAACTGTTGGAGGCTTTACAAAAAGATAGCACCCAATGCAAAATTGTACCTTTTTGATTTAACAGGATATGGACAAATGCCAGTCAATACTCCACAAGAAGATGTATTCTTGATAGCAGGTTGGTCTGAAAAGATTTTTGATGTTCTCGAAGCACTTGAATCACAAAAATCTGTCTTAGAAACAATTCATAAAATAGAGCTTTAAAGACTTTACAGGATGCCGTAGAATACCGAGTTACTTCGTAGCAACCATATAGGGGAGGAATGGCGAGATTGAGAAATTCAATGAGGTCTTCTTGGTTCGACTCCAGCAATGCAATGCCCCGCACTTGGTATAGATTTTTGCTCCAGTAAAAATGAGTGTCGTTAGTCAAATGTTACTTCGTGGTAAAAGCGTTAGGCTTTGGGTTCGAGTCCCAGTTTAATAAAACATTTGATGCCTGTTACCTCAAAGAAATGAGTGCCGTAGAAAAGAGATGCTTCGGGGCGGTTGGGTCGTGGGTTCGAGTCCCACTTACTTTACACAAGTAGTAGCTCAGTTGGTAGAGCAAATCTTTCTCTTTTCGTTTTTTGCCTTGTAAATATCTCTACACCTATTTTAATAAATGATTCAAACTTAAACTAAACAATGAACATTTTACAAGAAGAAACCATCGACCAAGAAGAACTAAAAGCTTTGGGCGTGGAAACTGAGGAGGCTTTAGCCAAATTTTTAAGAGTAGCCAATGGTTTAATTGGTCATGGGGTTTATCCCAAAAATCAGGTGATTTTGATGTTTGCCCAAATGATAGATTCCCCGAAAAAGTACGCTTTTTCTAAAAATAAATTAACAAACCTTGCCATTTACACGAAGCATCTAAAAGAAATTGGTCAAGAAATCGTATTGTCGGACTACGGAAGAGCTTTGGTAGAAGCCGAAAACGCTAAACCTGTTTTTGAAATCAAGAAAGTGGGTCGTCAGACAGATGTGGATGTAGATTTACGAGAAGAAGCTTTAAACTATAAAATTTACGGAGCGAGTCAAATCGAACAAGGAGCTTTAGACCAAATGCAAACTGCTATGAAATTACCCATTTCAGTAGCGGGAGCGTTGATGCCCGATGCTCATCAAGGTTATGGTTTGCCAATTGGTGGCGTATTGGCGACAACCGCCAACACTATTATTCCTTATGCCGTTGGAGTTGATATTGCTTGCCGAATGTGCATGAGTATCTTCGATTTGCCAGCCAATATGATTCAAAAAGAAGATAAATTATTGAAGAAAGTACTGACAGAAAATACTTTTTTCGGAATGGGTACAGAATCAGGGAAGAAATTTGATGATTCATTATTCGACCGTTCGGAATGGGGAGCGATAAAAATTATCCGTGATTTGAAAGACAAAGCTTACCGTCAATTGGGTACTTCTGGCACAGGAAATCATTTTGTAGAGTGGGGTATTTTGGAAATTTTGGCGGAGGACGATTTGATGAATATTCCTAAAGGTTCATATTTAACTTTACTTTCACATTCTGGTTCAAGGGGTTTGGGAGGCAATATTGCGAATCATTATTCAAAAATTGCCATGAACAAAACTCGCTTACCCAAAGAAGCCAAGCATTTGGCTTGGTTGGATATGAATACCGACGAAGGACAAGAATACTGGTTGGCAATGAATTTAGCAGGTGATTATGCCTCGGCGAATCATCATGAAATTCATAATAAAATAGCCAGAGCGATGAATCAAAATCCTTTGAAACGCATTGAAAATCACCACAATTTTGCTTGGAAAGAACAATTGGCAGATGGAACTGAAATTATGGTGCATAGAAAAGGAGCAACGCCAGCGGGAGCAAATGATTTAGGTATTATTCCTTCTTCGATGACTCAGCCGGGTTTTGTGATTCGTGGCAAAGGGATTGATGAAGGTATTAATTCTGCCTCGCACGGAGCAGGACGGAGGATGTCGAGAACCAAAGCTTTAGGAATGATTACCAAAAGTGATTTAAAAGAGGCACTTGAAAAGGCAGGAGTACAATTGATTGGGGCAGATTTAGACGAAGCCCCACAAGCATACAAAGACATCAATAAAGTAATGGCTGCTCAGGAAGAATTGGTAAAAGTATTAGCGAAATTTTCGCCCAAAATCGTAAGAATGGCAGACGGAAGAGAAAAAGCTGAGGATTAATAAAAAACGCTTGATAGGATTGCTTATCAGGCGTTTTTACTGTTTTTCTACTTGTTTAGGAGGGTAAATCAAATAGCTTAATTCCAAAAATAAAATGATAGAGGTAAACCAATATTTATTACATGATATCCTTAGTCCTTTAGCAGGTGGAGCAGATTTAGATGAATTCAGGAGTTTACAATATTTAGATGCCGATAATGAGCAAGAGGTAAAAAAAATATTAAAAGAGTATCTTTATCCATACTATGAAGAATCGACTGATGCTTATAAAGTAAAGGTTAAAATTAGTTTAGTATTTTACCTAAAAAAAACAAAAATTGATTTTGGAAGACTAATCGAGTCAAATCTATTACCTTTTAATACTCCTTCAGAACATATTAAGTTGTTTGTTTGGATTTGGGATATATTTTTCCCTAATGAAGAATACTCTTTGATTGCAACGGAAGAAATTGTCGTGAAAAATGACTTGTATGAGTCAATACGATTGAGGAGAAAAAATTGAAAGAAAAGTATCATACTAATCGTAAATTGTTTCCTACTCCCGAAACTGTCAAAGAGCGTCAAGCTCGCAAATGTATCAGAGTAAATATTCCTTTTGCCTTTATACATTTTTATATTTTCAATAAGCCCTTTCGGGCGTGACGCTCATGATTATTTTAGGTCTTAGGAAATCCTAAAACCAGTTTTGTATTAAGTCAAAAACTCTTTCGGCGATTTTCCTGTAAACTTCTTAAAGGAACGATTAAAAGTGGCTTTTGAATTAAATCCGCAGTCGAAGGCGATGCCCAAGAGTGTAATGTTTTTATTTTCAGGTAAAATGGCTCTTTTTTGAAACTCTTTTACTCTGTATTCATTCACAAAATCATTGAAATTCTTTCCAAAAGCATTATTCACTACGCCCGAAAGTACTGACACATTGGTTTTTAGGCGACTGGAAATATCCGAAAGTGTGAGTTCTGGCTGTAAATACAGTTGCTCTTCGTGCATCAATTGCAAGATTTTTGTTTTCCATTTACTTAATTCTTCTTCTTCAAATTTTTCTTTGGGTGGGTTTTCCAATACAGAATCTTCCGTTTCTTTAAAAACCAAATCTTTGGTGGGTTGAGCTTGTGCATAACCCGTAATAGAAATATAATAAATCAATATCACACCTATTAAATTATCCCACCAATCTTGGTAAAAATCTAATTTGAAATTGCTAATGATTACCAGTTTAATCAATGAAACAGCCCAATCTAAAAGCAATACAATCAAGAGATTACGAAACCATTTAAAACTAACCGATTCAATATCAGAGAATTGTGTTTTTGTCCATAATCTATATTGATTGTAAAGCTTGAATGCTCGATATACATAATAGGCAGTCAGCACGATACTTGTCAGCAGTTCAAGATGACCAATTCCCCAAGCATTATGATAATTTTTCTCAAAGTATTGTACAAAATCTTTCCCCATCGAAAAAATGACGATTCTATAAAAAGTATCAATCAAAAAGGGCAAAAAGTTAAAAATATCTTTTAAACTAAAACGGAAATCTTTATCAATCTGACTTTTAAAATAAAAGTAACAAAGCGGAGGAAAAGCGAGTCCAAAGTTTCTTGGCAGAAAATTGAGTTCTTGCCAAAGGATTTCAATGCCCGAAAAACCCAACATATACTCCCAAATATTAAAAGCCATTCCTATCAAAACCAGACCAAATAGGTAGTCGGAAAGACGATTGTTTTGATAAGCTCTTTTCCAAAACAGGAAAGCATAAATCCATGCTTGAATAAAACCAAACCAAAGCGGAACAGAATAATTAGACCAGTAGATTTGCATCTGGGGGAATGTTTTAGAAATAAAAGTATGATTAGGCAGTTTAACAATTAAATCAAATTAAGCACAAAATGTTTTATTTAAACCATTTTTTTGCAATGAGGTGGTCGAGTCCAAAAGTGCCAGACCCCATTACGACAGCGTAAATAGAAATCCAAAGGAAGCCCATCGCAGGCAACATTTCCCATACTTCGCCTCCCCATTTTTGAAAGAAAATAGCAACTAACATCGTACACATCACCATAAAACCAGCCAAGCGAATACATAAACCCAACACTAACAATGCTCCCCCGAATGTTTCGGCAAGTACTGCAGCCCAAGCAAAAAAGGCAGGAAAAGGAAAACCAAATTTGGTCACATCTTGAATAAACCAATCTGGACAAGGGAACTTACTTCCGCCAAAATTTACGGCTAAAAAGTAACAGCCAATAATACGTGGCAAAGCCAATAACAAGTCAGTGTACCAAGCAGAAGTATAAACAGGAGTGATGATTTTAGAGAATAATGCTTTCATGATTTCTATTTTTTAAAATTGAATTAATTAGTAATTAGTAAATAGTGATTGGTGATTAGTTGTGCTTGCCTAAAATAGGTTGACAAGAAAATCACTTGAATTATGTTCATTACTTAAAATGATTTATATTGAGTTTTACTTTTACTCTAACGAAACTGTGTAGTCGTTTTTACTTCCTTCTATGCTTAGCAATAATTTCTCCGTGAATTTTACATTGTTATCCCAATACTTATCGCTGCATTGATAGATTTTTGTACCCACCGGCAGAAATACATATTTATTTTTTGCTTTGCTTAAAGAAGTAGAAAAACCCGTTTGCTTATCCTTTCCCCAAGGTAATTCATAACGTACATGAGCCATCGAAGGAAACCAAGATGCCCCTTTGATATTAACACCCACCAATTTGACACCTAATTTTTTAGCAATATTTTCTATTGAATTTTCGTCTTTATCTTTCTCTTGATTCTTCTGAGTCATTTCTGCCCGAGCAAAGTCTAAATACTGTTCACGAGTAATGTCATAGCTTTGATTGATAAAAAAGACTTTTCCATCATCTTTCTGAGTTACCACACAGAATAATTCTTTCTTCCCATTTTTTTCTTGATAAACATAAACGGGAGTAGGCAAATTGACAGCGTGCGAAGCCAGTGCATTTAAGCCATAACCATAGCCACCCGTAATTTTTTGTAGTTGCGTATTGTAACTACTAAAGCCAATCAGTTTGTTTTTGAGGGAAGGATTTTTGATAGTAAAGCTTACACGAGCAAGTTCTGTTTGAGCTTTTCCGATAAAAGCGATTAAAAGAGAACAAATAAAAAGAAGAGATTTGATTTGCGTTTTCATTTTTTGAATGTTTAAGAGGTTTTCGCCTCGTTGAATTGATGGGTCAAAGTTTGCCCCTCAAAAAACAGAAAACGCCTTAAAACATGATTTAGAACGTCTTGAATGATGATTTGAGACTTTCTTGATATTTTGAAATATTTTTCCAAGTTAAAAAAGACATGATTAGCAATTTTTTGAGTAAATATTGATGTGTTAGAATGTAATTTATGTAAGGTTAAAACTCTAACAATCCCCAAATAACTATTAATCAGTTTTTACCGAGAATTATTTGCTAACCTTTTCGTGGCTAATTGAAAAATTCCCAGTTAATAATGCGGTCAGTGCATAAGAAGTATAAACCACCGCAATGCTGATTCCTATACATTTTTTTCCTTATAAAGTCATTAACTAATTTTTAAGAAAATATTAATCTGAAAATTCTCACGTCAAAAAATATTCTCGTAATTTTGTCAAAATAGTCAAGATTTAAATTTCAAGACAATGGAAGCAAATTTCGGAGAGTATATTAGAAAATTAAGAACTAAAAACAATTTTACACTTACACAATTAGGTGCAAAACTTGGTATTGATTCGGGAGCTTTGAGTAAAATTGAAACAGGCAAAAAAGAATTTGACGAAAAATGTTTGGTAAAATTATCCTACATTTTTGGACTTGATATTGAAGATTTGAAAACGGAATATTTTGGAGACCAATTCGCAAAAAAAATGTATCAATATAATTGTTCTCTAAAAACACTAACTGTAGCAGAAGAAAAAATGAATTATTTAAAGAACATAAACGTAAAACAAGGAGAAATTAATTTTGATAATGACAAATAAACCAACAGTAATAGATTTATTTTGTGGTTGCGGTGGACTTTCGTATGGATTCATCGAAGCAGGATACGAAGTACTTTTGGGTGTTGACCATTGGAAAGATGCAATTGTAACATTTGAAAACACACATAAAAACGCAAAAGGAATAGTAGCCGATTTATTTAAAGAAACACCCAAAGAAATTTCAAAGCTAACAGGCATTAAAGAAGTTGATGTAATTATAGGAGGTCCACCTTGTCAAGGTTTCTCTATTGCAGGAAAAAGAATTGTTGATGATGAACGCAACCAACTTTACAAATCATTTGTGAGTTTTGTTGATTTTTACAAGCCAAAAGTTTTTGTCATGGAAAATGTTCCAAATATTATTTCTATGGGAAATGGTATTGTAAAAGATAGCATTATTCAAGATTTCGAAGAACTTGGTTATACCATTGTTTACAAAGTTTTGTTGGCTTCAGATTATGGTATTCCCCAAAATAGGAAAAGAGCATTTTTTGTTGGTACAAAAAATAATAAAGAATTTATTTTTCCCGAACCGACAACAGAAAAACATATTACGTCAAAAGAAGCTATTTCAGATTTACCTAAAGACACTTTAGATGATGGAAGTCAGTATCCTATCAAACCTCAAAATGATTTTCAAAAAATGATGAGACAAAACTCCGAAGGAATTTTTAACCATCAAATTACAATTCATAATGAAAAAACGATTGAAATCATTTCGATGGTTCCAGATGGTGGTAATTACAAGAATTTACCAAAAGAGCTTCATCAAACAAGAAAAGTAAATATTGCGTGGACAAGATTAAATAGTCAAAAACCGAGTTTTACAATTGACACAGGACACAATCATCATTTTCATTATGAGTTTGACCGTGTGCCAACTGCAAGAGAAAGTGCAAGACTGCAATCTTTTCCTGATGATTATATTTTTAAAGGAGGAAAAACAAGCCAGTTAAATAATGTAAATTTTGATTTGGACGTTCCCTTCGGTCTGGCTTTCTGTTTCAATCTTTTTGTTCGTTTCCCAAAAAAAGGATTTCCACTGCAATCCCAAACGCAAAAAAATGTCGCATAGATATGGAAAGAAGAAATTGGACACGAGATGAACTAATTTTGGCTTACAATTTATATTGTAAAATACCATATGGGCAATTTAATACAAGTAGCACTGATGTAAAAGAGCTTGGACACATTATTGGAAGAACACCAGGAGCAGTAGCTTTTAAACTTGTGAATTTTGTAAGTCTAGACCCAAGACAGAAGCTTTTAGGAAGAAAGGGAGCAACCAACATTGGAAAGTTAGATAAAGAAATTTTTGAAGAATTTTCCACTAATTTTGATGAAATGTTTTTCAAAAGTGAAAATCTATTATTTGAAAAATTTGTAGATTTTTACAAAAAAGGAAATACAGAAATATTTGTCGATAGTTCTAAAAAAGGAGAATATAAAATTCGTGAAACGAAAGTAAGAATTAATCAAGATTATTTTAGAACGTTGGTTCTATCAAATTATTCAAATGTTTGCTCAATAACAGGTATCAAAATTCCTGAACTTTTAATTGCTTCTCACATCAAGCCTTGGTCGAAAGATGAGAAGAACAGATTAAACCCAACTAATGGAATTTGTTTGTCAGCAACATTTGACAAGGCTTTTGACAAGGGTTTGATTTCAATTGACAAAAACTACAAAATATTGTTTTCTTCTAAAATGAAAAAATATTCAAAAGAGATTTTTTACCAAGAAGAATTATCCAAATTTGAAAACAGACAAATAATTCCCCCTATGAAATTTTTGCCAAATGAAGAGTTTCTTCTTTATCACAATAATGCTGTATTTCAACCTTAAAATTTAATTTATGGAATTAACAGAGAACGAAATTAATTTGGCGAATACATTAGATTTTCGGATTTCTATTTTACAAACGTTAAAAAACGAAACACAAAACCCAATTCATCAAGGAATAATATTCGATGCTAACAACGAACCAATCGGATTTAAAAATTCCGTTTTGTCTAAATCTAATGGAAATAGTATTGAAGCTATAAAACATATTAGAAAATGGTTGTTGGGAAGTAGTTATATCGGTTTTATTTCTGATATTCAGAACAATGAACTTTCAATCATTAAATCAAAAAATCAATTTGAAATAATCAATGTTCAAGAAACAAGCGGAGTAAGTTTTGAATTAACTACTGATGAGATTGTTCAAAAACTAACTAATTGGAATAAGCAGTTTTCGATTAATATTCTTGGAGCAAATTATTCTTGGATTTTAATAGAATTTGAAAAGGATATAGATGATTTTTCTGCTTTTTACGAAGAATTATTAGAGTTTTGTCCAGATTTAAACCAAATTTTTATCACAGAACAGGAATTAATATCCCAAATAAAAATTGAGAAGCAATTATTATTTTGGTGGGATTAAATTCCTAAATGATTATTATCCTCCTCTTCCATTTGAGATAAGTTATGCTTTAGACTTTGACAAATATGCAGTTGAAACATATAATACAAACTTTAAACATCCTGCTGTTTGCGATGATATTAAAAACGTAGATATTAATGATATTGAAGATTTTGATGTATTGCTAGGAGGGTTTCCCTGCCAATCATTTAGTACAGTAAACCCAAACAAAGACACTAACGATGACAGGGCTAACCTATATAAAGAACTTGTAAAAATTTTGAAAGTAAAACAACCCAAATTCTTTGTTTGCGAAAACGTTAAAGGATTGGTAACGCTACAAAAAGGAGCAATTCTTAAAAAGGTAATTACTGAATTTGAAAGTGTTGGCTATAATGTAAAATACAAGTTATTGCTCGCATCAAACTTTGGAATACCACAAAAAAGAGAACGAGTTTTTATTGTTGGAATAAGAAATGACCTACATATGGATTTTAAATTTCCAGTAGAAACACACTCAGAAACTAATCTTTTCAGCACCAAAAAATGGGTTCCTCTTAAAATAGTAATTCCACAATTGGAAATTGAAGACGAAAAATATTATTTTTCTCAAAGAGCTGTTGAGGGAATGAAAAATGCGAAAAATAATATGAAGCGTGGTTTGTATCAAGATTTAGATGGACAATGTTTAACAGTTACTTCTCATTTAGCAAAGACGAGTCTAAATTCGAGAGATCCTGTTTTGTTAGTTGACATTGAAAATGAAATTTATAGACGTTTTACTCCAAGAGAAGCAGCAAGCATTCAGTCTTTTCCGGAGAATTTTGTTTTTCCAGTGAGCGAAACTCAGATATATAAACAAATTGGTAATGCAATTCCGCCAGTTTTAATGTGGCACGTTGCAAATGCACTGGCAAATAGCTGTAATAAAGAAAATGAAGAGTCTGAAATAAACGAATTACAAGAAATCTAAATATTTAATAGCATACTTTTTCAATTTTTACTCACTGGGAAGAAATGTTATTCACTTATGAAAATAAACTTTCCAAAATTTTGTACAACGCATGAAGTTTTATTCTTTGCACAAGTTTAATGCAATGGTAAAACGTGGGAAGTTTGACTATGGAACACTGACCAAAATCTTTTGTGTAGCAATTTTGGAAAGCGATATTCTACCATATTATCAATTTCATACCGTTGCGAATCTGCGAAATGAACAAGGCGAACTTTTTGATAATCAAATGACTTTTATCACATTAGAATTAGATAAATTTACTTTGCAAGAAATTGATTGTCAAACAGATTTACAAAAACTGATTTATACTGGGACGCATAGTAAATGAAGACGATACATACTCATACATTTACCAATCCTATACAATTTCCTAAATTTTGGGACGAGGATTGGCTCAAAGTAGCCATTGACGAATTGGACAGTCGTAAAATGACACCTGACGAAAAGGCTTCATTAGAGATTTTGATTGCTCGTAACGCTGAATCTGTAAAAGCTGAGAGTAGGAAAATCAAAGAGGCAGAGGATAGAAAAGAAAAGGCTGTAAAAATAGAAACAGTTAAAAATGGTTTATCAATGGGTTTAACCATTGAACAATGTGCGAAATTATCTAATGTATCCGAGGACTTTGTTTTATCTGTTCAGCGACAAGTTTCTGCAAACCCTAACTGATTCAAGTGTTAAGCAAAGCGTCAAAATCATTTCAGTTTTAACCTGAAACGATTTATAAGTCCAAGCCACAGGCTTGAACCAGTTAGTGTCAAGCAAGAGTCGTATGAGAACCCACATATTGGCACAAAGAACCTCTTTTTTGTCGTTTTCCGACCTTGTTTATTGAGTGTTAAAGCTTAGGTTTGTACATAAAGAACTTAACTTATAAAACTATGGCACTCATCAATCCTCACATTAACTTCAACGGAAATGCCGAAGAAGCATTTAACTTTTACAAATCTGTATTTGGTGGAGGATTCGCAATGATTATGCGTTTCAAAGACCTTGCTGGACCTGAATTTACGGTTTCAGAACACGAAGCAAACAAAATTATGCACATTGCTTTGCCGATTGGGAAAAACGTTCTGATGGCCAATGATGTTCCCGAAATTATGGGACGCACAAACGAAAATGAACACAGAAGTAAAATTTCAATCAGTGCAGAAAGCAAGGAAGAAGCCGACAAATTATTTAACGGACTTTCAGCAGGCGGACAAATTGAAATGCCTATTGCCGACAGTCCTTGGGGTTCATATTTTGGGATGTTTAGAGACAAATACGGAATTGAATGGATGGTAGATTTTGACCCAAATTATAAAGGACAGATTTAATCGGAGCGTCACTTGTACCTAAAATAAATTCAGTTTTTAACTGAATAAAGTATTACAAACTTAAGCTTTTCTACTGGTTCAGAAAGAAATTAGAAGTGTTGATAAATAGATTGTTACTCATAGTATGACTTGGAGTCATGCCGTGAGTTTTAAAATCATCTACAATAAATCCTCAGCACCTCCAAATCCAACCCTTTTACAGCTTTCAAACCCCAACAACAATTTACTGAGGGAAATGTGCTAATTTTGTGTTTGTATTTTACTTACATTACACGCATGACAAAAGAGCAAAACGATATAGCAATTATTCCTTCCAATCAATCACTTCCTACGATGGAAGCCTTTTATACACTTCAAGGCGAAGGTTTTCATCAAGGTAGAGCCGCTTATTTTATCCGCTTAGGCGGTTGTGATGTGGGCTGTCACTGGTGCGATGTGAAAGAATCTTGGGATATAAACGCACATCCAAAATTAAGTATTAGTCAAATTGTGGCGGAGGCTTCTGCTTACGAAGGACGTTTGGCGGTAATCACAGGTGGCGAGCCTTTGATGCACAATTTAGATGAACTCACCGAAGCCTTGCATCAAGCAGGTTTTGAAACCAATATTGAAACATCAGGCGTTTGTGAACAAGTATCAGGTGCTTGGGATTGGATTTGTTTTTCTCCTAAAAAATTCAAATCGCCCAATCCTGATATTTATCCGAAAGCACACGAATTGAAAGTAATCATTTTCAATCAATCAGATTTTGAGTGGGCTGAAAGCTTTGCCAGCTTGGTTTCGTCTGATTGTATGCTGTACCTTCAACCCGAATGGAGTAGAATGGAACAAATGCTTCCGCAAATCATAGAGTACATCAAGAACAATCCAAAATGGAGAATTTCGTTACAAGTACATAAGTTTATGGATATTCCATAGCAATGATGAGTGCTGAATTGTGAGTGAGGAGTTGAGCTTTATGCCTTTGACTATCAATTAGATACAAAAACATACGCTATCAGTTTTATTTGCATTGTGCATAATCGAATGAATTAAAAGAGCATCATTAGTTGTGAAAAATGTTTCTTTTCATTAGGGTGCGACTTAAGTCGCACCCTAATGAATTTAGCTTTGAGTATTCGTTTTATTCCTAAAAACTTTTATTTTTCACTTAACATTAACTAATTCCTTCCCGTTTTTGTAAAATAAATTCTTTTGTTCTATTAAATTTCCCAGACATGAGATTCCTTTTTTTGCTCCTCTCTTTTGCTAATTTCTCCTTCTTTATTAAAGCTCAAAATACGCTGTCTTCCACTAACAAAAAAGCTATTGACGCATACCAAAATGCCTTAAAGGCTTTGCAAGAAAGAAATTTAGAAACGGCCTATAATGAGTTTGAAGAAGCCATTGAAAGAGACAAATTATTTGCTGAACCTTATTTCCATTTAGGAAAATTATACGAACAAAATCGCCAATTTGGCAATGCGATTCTGAATTATGAAAAGGCGGTAAATGCTCAGGAAAAAAGCTCGGTGACAGAAATAGCTTCCCAACAATTGGGACAATTGTACCTCAAAAAAGGCGATTACCAAAAAGCTTTGGTATATTTAGAAAAAGGTCAGCCATCAGTTACGACTTCCAACCAAAAAAGATATTTGGCTCGTTTAGAAAGCTGTAAGTTTGCTATCAAATCTTTAGAAAATCCCCTGAAAATTTCGCCTGTTGAACTCCCTAAAACTGTCAATCGTTTCGATTCCCAATACTTTCCCGTACTTTCTGCCGACCGTGAAACGCTGATTTTTACGGGTCAACAAGATAAAGATGAAAACCTTTATCAATCTGTTTTCAAAGACAGTACTTGGTCTGTGCCTATTTCCATTTCTGATAAAATCAATACGCTGGAAAATGAAGGAACGGCTTCGATTTCGGCTGATGGTAGAACTTTGGTGTTTACTTCTTGCGGAGGCAGAAGAGGCTTCGGAAGTTGCGATTTGTTCATTGCTTATAAAGAAGGGAATGATTGGTCGTCACCACAAAATTTAGGGCCAAATATCAATTCTGGCGAATGGGAATCACAACCTTCACTTTCTGCGGATGGACGAACCTTGTACTTTGTTTCGGATAGAAAAGGAAGTATCGGCAAAAGAGATATTTGGCTGAGTAAGTTAGATTCCATGAATGTTTGGACGAAAGCACAAAATCTTGGCAATGTCATCAACACCAGCGAAGACGACCTTTCGCCTTTTATTCATGCCAACGGAAAAACGCTTTTTTTCTCTTCCGAAGGACATGTAGGCATGGGCGGATTGGATTTGTTTTTTACTGAAAATCAGCAAAATCAATGGACAAAACCTGTAAATCTGGGCTTTCCGCTAAATACTAATGAAGACCAAGTCGCTTTTTTTATTACTTCCGACAGCAAAAAGGCTTATTACTCTTTAGAAAGAAGTCAGGATGATAGAGTACGTCGTGCTAAAATTGTAGAAATTACTTTGCCCGAAAACTTCCAACAACAATTTAAGTCCACTTATTTTTTAAAAGGAATCGTATTTGATGCCAAAAGTAAACAAAAACTTTCGGCTGAAATTGAATTGATTTCGCTAAAAACACAGGAAAAAGTGGGACTTTTTAAGGCTGATGCTCAGACAGGAAATTATACTTTTGTCTTGGAAAATGGCGGAGCTTATGCCGTTTTTGTCAATAAAAAAGGATATTTTTTCAAGAGTATGAATTTTGATTTCTCTGAAATATCTGGCACAGATAAAGTACTCGACATTCCGCTTGAACCGATTCAGAAAAATAGTAAAGAGATTTTAAATAATATCTTTTTTGATACAGGAAAATGGGAATTACAAGAAGCTTCCAGAATTGAATTAGATAAATTGACGCTTTTGCTGAATGAAAATAAAGATTTGCCGATAGAAATTTCTGGTCATACCGACGACGTTGGAAAGGATGCTGAAAATTTAGTTTTATCCCAAAAAAGAGCAAAATCCGTTCGTGATTATTTAATACAAAAAGGAATCAATCCTGCAATGGTAAAATCAGAAGGTTATGGAAAAAGCAAGCCAATTTTACCCAACACTTCTGCCGAAAATCGTAAATTGAACAGAAGAATTGAAATAAAGTTTTTATAAGATGAACATCAAAGAAGCCATTCCGGAACGATTTTCAAAAGAAAAGTATGCTGTAATTGTTGATTGGATTGATGGAAATCCAGCAAGATTTGATGAATTAATGACTATTTTCATTGAAGGTGATAGCAGAAAAAATCAACATTCAGCCAATATTATGTCTCATTGTACTGACCGCTGGAGTTTTTTGATAATACCTTATATCGAAAAAATGTTGTTAAATCTCAAGCAAGATAATTTACACGATGCCATCAAACGCAATACGATACGAGTGCTACAAACTGTTGAAATCCCAGAAGAATTACATGGAATAGCAGCTGACATTTGCTTTCAATACTTGAGTAACCATGAAGAAGCGGTTGCTATCAAAGCATTTTCAATGACGGTTTTGTTCAATCTCAGCAAGCATTATCCTGAACTTAAAACTGAGTTGAAATTTATATTAGAAGAACAATTACCATATCAATCTCCAGCATTTAAGAATCGAGCATCAAAGATATTGGAACGACTTTAAGCCTCCTCAGTTTTTCAAAACCTTCAACTCTTCTTTCTCCTTTGCCTCAGCTAATTTCCACCAAGGCAAGTAGGGATAAGCATGATGTTCGTGATGATAGCCAAAGAAGTAACATGAAATAAAAGCCATAAAATGATTGAGTTTCTGACTTCGAGATTTATAAATATCATTCGCCTCATGTTCGCCACGGTGCGGAAGATAAGTACCAAAATAAAAAAGTTGTAGCGTACTCAAAATCGCTGGTACTTCCCAAAAAACAATGAGGTTTTCCATCGGAAAAACTAATTTCAATAAATTATAGGTAATCGCCATCAACAAAATCTGCCAGAAGGTAACGTACTCTAAAGCAAACTTTAAATACCATCTGAAAAAGTTTCCATCATAATAATCAGGGTCTTCGTCTGTCACTACGTTTTTATGATGTAAGTGATGTTTCTTCGATAATTTTCCATAGTTATTAAAAGCAAAAAGCGTAGCACACAAAAAGCCAATGGCATAGTTGAGTTTTTTGTTATTAGGAGCAACAACGTCATGAATAGCATCGTGTGCCGTAATAAAAACGCCCGTATAAAGTTGCATTTGCAACAACATAAAAACATACACCAAAGGATTGTAAAAATCTATCGGATAATTCAACAAGTAGGCAAGCGAAATACCCCAAAGTGAAATAATACTGATGGCAAAAAAGAGACCTTTATGTTTCATAAGAATGTGTGTCGGCACAAGTAATTCAGGAATAATACTTTAAAAACTCATTTATCCTTAACTTTGTTACAAAGATAAGATAAATCATTAGCATCCAGTTTTGCATTCAACATGGCAAAAATAGAAAAAGAATTACAGCAGGCGATTGTGGCGATGCCTCAGAAAGAGAAAGATAAATTATTATTGAGACTCATCGGCAAAGATGATATTTTGATTCAACAATTGACTTTTACTTTGGTAGAAGAAAGCCTAACGATGGAGTCGAGAAGAGATGATATTAAAGTACTGATTGATAAATTATACGATACCACCAATTACTCTTCGGGCTATTTGATGATGGATATGCGTTATACCAATGCAGAAATTACTCGTCATGTAAAAGTAACCAAGGACAAATACGGCGAAGTAGAATTAACCTTGAAATTACTGAAAGAGTGTTTTGAAAAACAATTGAAATGGATTGAAAAATACTCTTCAAAATCAGATACTTTGGCACTTTATGTAGTGAAAAGAACAGATTTTTTGTTGAAAAAAGTAGTGAAAATGCACCCAGATATTCAATTTGATTTTCATGCTGATATGAATACTTTATTAGAATATCTCCACAAATACGCTACGGCTTATTATGCCAAAGAATTACAAATGCCCAAAAAATTTGAAATCGCTGAGTCAGATATGTAGTTGATGTTAAAACAAGCAAAGCTAATTACTTGACAATTTTCATACACAGAGTTTTATGGAGTTGCACAGAGTATTTGTTACAATGTTTCTCTGTGAAACTCTTGTATTCTCTATGGTTTTCTGTGTCTTTTATAAGATTGTCCATTTGTTGGAATATAATACCACAATGTACCTTAAAGTACTGTTAGTCAATGTTTTACACATATCATAATTTATAACTCATATTTAGCATTACCATGAATCAACAAGAACACTTAGCGACTTTTATCAAGGCTTTCTCTGAAAGTCTGCAAGATAATTCCTTCGTAAAAATCTCTTTGGGCAATTATAAAGGCACAGAAGAGCAACTCAAGAATATTTATATCAAAAGAGTTTTAATCAAGAAAGATGAAAAACTTAGCTTTACTTATCGCTATAAAACTCGTGATATTGTAAAGAATTTTTCACTGTCGGAAGGCATCAATGCTGTTGAAAACGCTTTGCAAGAAGGTTTTAATATTGCTACACTTTTTACAAACAAGTTTGATTTGATTATTGAAAAATTAAATCAAAAAACCGTTCTTCGTAAAACTGATTCAAGTAATCCAAAAGCTATTTCTTTGGAACACGACAAAGCGAAAAATCGCTTGATAAAGCCCCAAGAAAAACCTTATTTACACGAATTAAAGATTACTGACGAAGCAGGAAATGTTTATAAAAATGCACAAGACAAGTATCGTCAGATAAATCATTATGTGGAAATTTTGAGTACTTTAATCAAAGATATTCCTACACAAAATCATTTGAAAGTAGCTGACATGGGTTCTGGAAAAGGCTATTTAACTTTTGCATTGTACGATTATTTAACCAATGTATTGAAGCTTGAAGCAGCAGTAACGGGCGTTGAATTCCGACCAGACATGGTGGCACTTTGTAATAACATTGCTCAAAATACGGGTTTTTCAACACTCAATTTCGTGGAAGGAACAATTGAAGATTATGATAGTACAGGTACAAATATTTTAATTGCTTTGCACGCTTGCGACACCGCTACCGACGATGCCATTTATAAAGGAATCACTGCTAATGCCGATTTGATTGTGGTTGCACCTTGTTGTCATAAACAAATCAGAAGAGAAATTGAAAAACATAAAGCATCCAACGAATTAGATTTCTTGACGAAGTACGGCATCTTTTTAGAGCGACAAGCAGAAATGGTAACAGACGGTATCAGAGCGATGATTTTGGAATACTTCGGTTATAAAACTAAAGTGTTTCAATTTATTTCAGACGCTCATACGCCTAAAAATGTATTGGTAGTAGGGATTAAAAGTCCGAATGCTGGGTCAAAAAGAGAAGAGATTTTAGCAAAACTAAAAGCTACAAAAGAGTACTTTGGCATAGAATATCATCATTTAGAAAGATTGTTTAAGCTGTAATTTCAATCTCTTTCATCTATTGCTAAAAAAACGTTCCACAGTTCGTGTCTATTATTTAACACACATTTCAATAATTTACCATGAAAAAAGACTTTAATGTTGAGCAACTTTTAGCTGATGAAAATCTGCATTTGAAAAAGCTTCACGAAATCGTTGAAGAAACGATAAAATCTGAACGCTTGATTGTCCAGAATCTTCTCAATCCACCTATCGAAACCATCACAAAAGGGCAAGCTATATCAGACAAAGTCGCTCAGTTTGGTGGAAGTTGGAAATTTATCATCATGTTTGGGGTAATCCTCACACTTTGGATTATTTTCAATACCGTCATGATTGTTCAATATCGATTTGACCCCTACCCTTTTATCTTGATGAATTTGATACTTTCATGTATTGCCGCTTTGCAAGCACCAATCATCATGATGAGCCAGAATCGTCAGGAAGAAAAAGATAGAATGAGAAGCGAAAATGACTATTTGATTAATTTGAAAGCAGAAATGCAAATCAGAAGTTTACAACAGAAGATGGATTTATTATTGGAAGAACAAATCAAAACGTTGTTTGAATCTCAGGCAAAACAATTTGCGTTGCTTGAAGAAATCAAGAAGAAACTTGATAAGATGGATAATAAAAAGCTTTAGTTTTCGATAAAATATACAAGAATGAACGAAGAATTTTATGAACAAGTTTTTGAAAAAATCGACTTTTCAAAACAAGTAATTTTAGGAAAAGAGTACGATAGTTGCACTTTCAAAAACTGTGATTTTTCAAACACGAATCTATCCAACAAAGATTTCATTGATTGTACTTTCGAGAGTTGTAATCTTAGTAGCGTCAATTTGAACAATACAAGTTTAAAAACGGTAAAATTCATTGATTGTAAAATCATTGGTGTAGATTTTAGTATCAGTAAAGAATTCTTATTTTCAGTATATTTTAAAAATTGTTCGTTAAATTATACTTACTTTTTCAAGAACAAATTAAAGAAAACTAAATTTGAACATTGTCAGATTCAAGAAGCAAATTTTAGTGAAGCAGATTTAACGGGAGCAACTTTTAATCATTGTGATTTATTAAATACTGTTTTTGAACAAACCAATCTAACTCAAACAGATTTTAGAACAGCCGAACATTACGCCATCAATCCAGAAAAAAATAACATCAAAAAAGCGAAATTTTCTTACGATGGCATAAGAGGCTTACTGTATCAATATGATATTGTGATTGAGTAAAAAATAGCCTTGAAACTTTATTCTAAACGAAAACTATGTTTATCTTAACTTCAAAGAACTCGATAGCGAACCACTTCATCGCTGAACTTCGTGATGTAAAAATCCAACAAGATTCGATGAGATTTCGGAAAAATTTGGAGCGATTAGGAGAAGTATTAGCTTATGAAATTTCACAAACACTTTCCTACCAAAGTGCCGAAGTGCAAAGCCCTTTAGCCATTTCAAAAACAGAATTATTAGCTAATCAGCCTGTGTTGGTAACCATTCTTCGGGCAAGTTTACCTTTTCATCAGGGTTTCATTAATGTTTTCGATAAAGCCGAAAATGCTTTTATAGGTGCTTACAGAGGAAAACACCTTGCCGATGAGAGCTTTGAAGTAGAAATGGATTATTTGGCAAGTCCAGATTTAACGGATAAAACCATTATTTTAATCGATCCCATGTTGGCTACTGGAAAATCTTTGTTGAAATCTTATCAAGCTTTATTGAAGTATGGCAAGCCAGCTAAAGTAATTATTTCTGCTGCCATTGCTGCTCCTGAAGGTGTTACTTTCTTGAAAGAACACTTACCCGAAGCCACACTTTTTGTAGGAACACTTGATGAATATTTGAATGAGAAATATTACATCGTGCCAGGTTTGGGCGATGCTGGTGATTTAGCATTTGGATTAAAATTATAGCTTTTCTCGCAACAAACTGATACCAACTTCGCAAGAAAGACATTTTTTATACTGACAAAATACATTGAACCATTCAATACCTGCTTGAGAATCAAAAGCTGACTTCATTGGTAAAGCTAAACTTTGCCAATGTTTTGTAATCTTATTTTCTTCGGCAGGTAATTCCTCCAAAAAGCGGATTGCTTTTTCGATATAACGAGCATCATCTTTCTGCTGACTATAAGTAACAAGTAAAGGAATGATGGTATTGATGATGATATTTTCGATAGAGCTTTCCCCAATAATTGCTACTTTCCCATTTGCCTTTTTGCCAAACAAATAATGCTCTTGCCAATAAGCAGATTGTTTCACTCGCATAATTTTAGTAACGTTTGCTACATTTTCAAGGTATAACATCACAGAAAATAGATTGATATTTTCTTGAATAATTTTGGCAAACTGTGCCAAACGAACCGTTGGAAAATTAGCAGGTCTGAGCCGTAAAAACTTCCATTCGTGCAAACCAAGTACTTTTTCTTGCAATTGATATTTTGCAGCTAGGAATTGAAACTCTTTGGCTAATTTACTTTGATACTCATCTTCAACTTCAACATTATTGACAGTAAGAAAACCCGCTACGCCAAAAAGTAAAGCTTCTATTTGAAAAAGATTATCCCGATGTTTACTTAAAACTTTCAGCGGTAAATTTTGTGCTAGTCTGATAAAAGGCTCGGCATTAAGTTTAAATCCGAAGTTTTTTGCCAATACTTGGTAAGCTGTTTCTTCCCAATCTTGTTTGTTTTGGGTAAGCAATTCATGAATAGTGGATGACTTCGTAGCAAGTCTCTGCATTAATACTTTATCCAACATCGCCATTTTTTTGAGTTCACTCACTTGACCGAACTGAGATTGACAAGGAATCAACGCTTTACTTTCTATCAAATTAAAGTACTTTTGGGTTAAAGTATTGTCCGTTTTATCTGAAAGTATCAACGTTGGAATTTTAGTATTATCACTTCGAAGAATCGGTTTGTCGTCTTCCCAAACTACGTGAAGAATTACATTTTGGTAAGCAGTATCTGTTTGATGTTCATGAAGATTCCAGTCTGAAGACTTTAGATGAATTTCTACAGCACCAGCCCATTCTACTTCACCAATCAGAACACGAGCATCCTGAAAATCAGCACCAGCATTGGTATTGTAGTTACCAATTTTGATAACTTGTAGCGATTCATTATCAGTAGTTTGCAGGCAAGATTTATCAAAATATTGAAATTGCCAGAGAAAGTGTAGAAAAGCCTCGTTCATAAGTGTTTCAAAATAATTGTTTAAACAAAAATAATGAGTTTGAGGGATTTTTATCAAAAAATAAAAAAGAAACATGAGTCATCCCGAATTTTAAAATCACAAAAAAGCGGTCGAAAAACTAATTTCGACCGCTTTTTTGTGATTGATGAACAACGAATTCCTACTGTTTGAGCGAAGCGAGTTTAGGAATTCTTGATTTTTTTGTTACTTTTTGCATCAAGGCAAAAAGTAAGGACGAGAACCAATCCAAAAAACATTGAAATCTTTTAAAATTCACTTTTTCAAGAGAAAATTCGGGATGACTCATGTTTTCTTGATAAACATAGCGATAACCTACGCTTGATATTAAATAAACAGAAAAGAAGTTTAATCTTCTACAGGTACGTTATAACTGATATATAAATTACGTTTTGCTTGCATGATATGGCGTTGATTATGAGCAATCAAAAACTGGAATATATCGCCCAATTTTAATTTTATCCACTTGGTAATTGAAATCGGAATACGAATGGTGTTCATATCAACCCTTACACTCTGTTTAAGTAATTTCAATAATTCTTCTTGTTGTTCTATAAACTCGGCAACTACCAAATAAGGATTCAAATTTATAGGAGGAGTATGTTTTTTAGCCGCTTTCAATTTTCTCATTTTTTCTCTTGGCTCTATCAATTGCGTAAAATATGCCCCTAAATACGAACTTTTGAATAATAAGCTTCCCTCCTGCTGAGGTTGATTTTCCAGCGCTTTTTTAATGACAGGCAAGTAATATCTTCCGTAAGTATTTAGATGTTCCAAACATTGGGCGATACTCCAGCCTCCATTACTGGCAGGTTTTAATAAAACACTTTCATGAAGATTTTGAAAAAGACTGATACTCTCTTTCAAATGTAGTTCAAGTCTATCTTCTAAATGGCTGATTAAAACTTTATTTTCAATACATTTCATAATAATTGTCATTATTTGATGAGATTTTAATTTGATGTTACAAAGTTGATTAACTGATATTTTATAAAAGTTGGTAAATACCAAGATTTAATGAATACGATTGACTTCCTTAATCACTTAAAAGAAAATTTGCAAAGAAGCACAGAAATGCCCTATTTTGAGTATTAAACAAAATCACTAACACTATCACGATGTTTTCTATTCATCTTCAACATATCGGAAAGCGTTTTACTTTCAAAAAAATCGTTTTCTTCTTTGCTATCAGCCTTTGTTTTTCTGCTTGTAAAAGTGCTAAAGTAGCCAGTACAACCAGTACAGTTACAACACCTGTGGTAAAAAAAGATAAAATTGTAGAAATCTCTATTAAATCAATTGAAGCCATTGATTTGGAGGAAGATTTAAGTTTTGCAGATGAAGTTTCATTGACTTACGCATTAACAGTGGTTGATGAGAACAAGAAAATTTTGAAAGTAGTTAATAATTCATGGGGAGTAGAAAGCGTAAAAAAAGGACAAATTATTAAAGCTGACCAGTTCAAGAAACTAGAAATTGTTATTCCTGAAAAAGGTAAATTATTGTCATCTGTGATTTTGATGGAAATTGATAATTATGAAAAAGCAATGAGTACCATCAAGAAAATCAATGAATTAGGTGGTTTAGCAAAAATCCCCGCAACTATCATCAACATTGCAGAATACGAAACTCCTTTGGCAATTGTTTTTGCCAGTTTGCAAGCTGCTGGTTTAGGATTGAAAGTTGCCGAACGCTTCGATCAAGACGATTTACTTGGACAAAGTACTTTTGAATTAAAATTAGATTCTCTCTCAAATACTCAAAAAAGCTATCCTGTTAATTTAATCTTTGAGGGAGAACATCTCAAAAACACTTTCCGATACAAACTCACTTATGAATTAAAAATCCGTTGATTCTTTTTTTGCAGCAATAGTAATCTACTAATAAACACCAAGTTATCTTAATATGTCCGTTTTTTAATAAAATGTGCATAATACTTTGCTGGTTTTTTATTTATATTTTTGTAATTCACTTACAATAAACATAAGCATTTAATAGTTACATAAGGTACTATGTACTTATACGTTTTGTGTGTTGAAGCGAATAAATTTTAGGGTATCAAGGTTTGAAAATAATTGCTTCAAACAATTAAGATTGAAAAATAATGAATAAATCACTAACCAGAATATACAGAATAATTGCATTATTATTGATAACGGTAGTCAGTGCCGAAGCTCAAAATGAAAATTATGTACTTAAAATCGGGAATAGGACTATCAACTCAAAAGAATTCGCCCAAACCTACCAAAAGCTTCTTCAAAGTGATAGTATCAGAAAAGACAATCAGAAAGAATTTATCAATAATTACATCAATTATAAGTTAATTGTATATGCCGCAGAGCGTATGGGTAAAGATACTACTCGTGCTTTTCGTGAAGAAATAGATACTTATCGCAAAGAATTAGCCAATCCATATTTAGTTGATAAACAGGTATTAGAAAAGCTCATCCAAGAATCGTATGAAAGAATGCGTGAGGAAGTAAGAGTAGCCCAGATTTTTATTCCATTAGCCAAAAATGCTAGTCCAGCAGATACAATGGCTGCTTATAACGAACTAAGGACACTCAGAGCTAGAATCACCAAAGGCGAATCATTTGAACAATTAGCCAAAACAAATTCTAAAGATACTTACTCAGCCGTAAAAGGCGGAGATTTAGGCTTTTTGTCAGTATTAGAAAATAATTATACTTTTGAAACTGCCGCCTACAATACTCCAAAAGGTGAAATGTCTATTCCTTTTAGAACCAATAAAGGTTTTCATTTAATAAAAGTATTAGATAGACATTCTTTCAGAGGAAAAGTAAAATTGGCTCATATTCTTGTTAGCCTTGCTCCTAATGCTTCTTCAGCTGAAGCTTCGGCAGCAAAAAAGAAAATTGACGAAGCTTACGAATATCTTAAAAGAAATGAACCTTTTGAAGGAGTTTGCCGAGCATTTTCTGAAGACCCACGCACCAAAGATAATGGAGGAGTAATGAATAGATTTTGGGATGCGGGCACCTTAATTGACCAGAAAATTGTAGAAACAGTTTTTGCATTAAAAGAAAAGAACGACTACACTTTACCAATTCAGACTTCCTTGGGTTGGCATATTTTCAGACTTATTGAAAAGAAAAGTTTGCCAAAATATGATGAAATGGCACCTTTTATTCGCCAAAAAATAAATGCTGATGCTTCACGCAATGTCATCATCAAAAATAATTTAGTAAAGCGTTTACAAAAAGATAATAATTTCCAAGAAACGGTTTCGGTAAAACAAGAAGCTATCGACAATTTCTACAAAGACAGAATTGGTTCGGAAGATTATCTAAGTAAAACAATTTTCACAATCAATCAATCGATTTCAACGGTTAAAGATTTTTATACTTTCGTCACAAAACATCAGCGTCAATTAGCCAAACTAAAAGCACTTGACGAAAAAACTCCCCTTGATTGGTACGATCAATTTGTAGAAAATCAAAACCTAAGGTTTGAAGAAGCTAATCTTGAAGTAAAATTCCCAGAATTTCGTGCTGATATTCAAGAATATAGAGAAGGGATTCTTCAAAAGCAGATGTTGAACGATAACGTATTTGAAAAATCACTAGATTCTTTAGCACAAGTAAAGTTCTATAATCAGCATATCGACCAATATCAATACACGCACAGAGTTTTAGCGAAAGTAATCACTAGCGACCGTAAAGAGACTTTGGAACAAGCCAAAACGCTGTTAGCCAAAGCACCTTACCCGATGAACCGTAGATTTCCTGATATTTATTTTGAAAAAGATAAGTCAGCTTTCTCTGCCGATGCTCAAAAAATGCTGTACGATTTAAACATTATTCTCTTAAAAAACAGAGACTATATTGTTGAAGTAACTGGTAATTCTGACCCAGAAGAGCAAGAAAGTATTTCGGCTGAAAGAGCTAAAAAAGCGGTGAACTACTTAATCAACAGTGGTGTATCGCCCATGAGAATCATTGAAAAAGACGATGGTAAATATAAGCCAGTCTCAAAAACTGATAGAAGTAAAAATAGTAGAGTTGGTATTAGATTCTTATCTGATTCGATGGAAGATGTTGTAAAACGCTTCAATGCTCTAAAACCAAATAGTCTAAGTGCCGAAGAAGGTTATTTCAAAAAAGATGAAAACGAGTATTTAGGTGCCGTTGAATGGACTTTAGGAGAGAAAAACATTAGCGTAAAAGGTAGATTTGTTTCAATCAATATTCAGAAAGTTGAAGAACCAAGAACAAAAACTTTTAAAGAAGCTCGTGGACAAGTAACCCGAGACTATCAAAAACAACTATCTGATGAATGGCTTAATCAATTAAAAGCCAAGTATCCATTAACGATTAATGAAAGTGAAATTCAAAGAGTATTAGATTAAACAAGAAAGTCAAAAGAAGAAGTAAATACATTTCTCTTTTGACTTTTTTCATATTCAATAGCCTGTTTCTTCTTTCTTTATGATTTAGACGATGTTCTTAACACTTTTTAACGGTGCAAGCATATCAAATAAGCGATTAAAAAACGTTATCTTTGTCAATCTACGTACATTTTTAAAAACGATAAATTCCTGTACGTTTCATATTAATTCATTTTTTAGATGAAATTTTCGAAATTCTTCATTTCCCTTTTTACCATCTGTCTGCTTTTTTGTCAAGCATTACAGGCACAAACGCCAGTTGTAATTGATAAAATCATTGCAAAAGTTGATAACCATTTTATTTTAAAATCAGAGTTAGAATCTCAAGTACAACAATACAAACAAAGTGGTCAGGCTGGTGCTCCATCTACTTGTCAGATTTTTGAAAGTTTAGTTGTTGGCAAAATGATGTTGGCAAAATCTGAAATTGACTCCATCACTGTTGAAGACAAAAGAGTAGAATCTGAACTTACTTCAAGAATGGAGCAAATGGAACAGCAGTTTGGCTCTCAGAAAAATATTATTGAAGCTTATGGCAAAAGTATTTCTTCTTTGAAAGATGAGCTCCGTTCTGCCATTAAAGAACAATTGACAACTCGTAAAATGCAAGAAAAAATTACGAGTGATGTTAAAATTACGCCTAAAGAAGTAAGACGTTTTTTTGAAGCAATTCCTAAAGATTCTATTCCTTACATGCCTTCAGAGGTAGAAATTGGGCATATTGTAAGACTTGCTAAAACAACCAAGGCACAAAAAGAAGAATTATACAAAAGGCTGTACGATTACAAAAAAAGAGCTGAAAATGGAGAGTCATTTGAAGAAATGGCTAAATTATATTCAGAAGATTTAGGTTCTGGAAAAAGAGGTGGCGATTTAGGTTTTGCTAAACGTGGACAAATGGTTGCTCCATTTGAAGCAGCAGCTTTGAAATTAAAACCAAATCAACTGTCGGATGTAGTTGAATCTGAATTTGGTTTCCACTTAATTAAATTACTAGAAGTACGTGGACAAGAATATCACGCTTTACACATTTTATTAAGACCAGACTATCAAAGATTAGACGTTGTAGAACCAACAAAATACTTAGATAGTATCCGAGTATTAATTCAAAGAGATAGTATCAAATTTGAACGTGCAGCGAAAGAATTCTCAGAAGATAAAGCAACACAAGATGCTGGTGGAATGATTACTGACCCACAAACTCGTTCAATAAAAATGGCTTTAGATGGTACGATGGAATCTGGTTTATATTTTACTATTGACTCAATGACGGTAGGAACAATTACTCCTCCAATGCCATACAGAACTGAAGATGGACGTTCGGCAGTAAGAATTTTATATTACAAAGCAAAACATGCTCCTCACTATGCAAATTTAGAAGACGATTTCCAAAGAATGTCAAATTACGCATTGAACAGAAAACGAAATACAGCCATTGAAAAATGGTTTGCAACAGCCAAAAACGATGTATTTATTTACATTGTTGATGAATACAAAGAATGTAATATCATGAAAACGAATGATCAGTGATTTTAAGATTCATTATTCTTTGGTAAAAATCTTGTTTTAAATTAAATTGTGTCAGGTTAAACTACGATTAGCCTGACATTTTTCGTTATAAGTACATCTCATAAAATAGTAAGCAAAATTTTGTGTGTAAAAAGACACAAAATCGACAAACAAAATAGAAAATATGGTTCAATTTAAGTCAGATGTTGAAGCAGTTGATGCTTTAAAAGAATCCTATCAGAAACTTACTTCAGAAATTGGAAAGGTTGTTATCGGTCAAGACGAAACGGTTAAAATGCTTCTCACCGCTATCTTTTGTCAAGGACATTGTTTATTAGTTGGTGTGCCAGGTTTGGCGAAAACACTTCTCATTCAAACCATTGCTGGTGCATTAGATTTAGATTTCAACAGGATTCAATTCACTCCAGATTTGATGCCCTCTGATATCATCGGCTCAGAAACGCTAGACAATGAAAGAAATTTCAGATTTGTAAAAGGCCCAATATTTGCAAATATCGTTTTGGCAGATGAAGTAAACAGAACGCCTCCAAAAACACAATCTGCACTTTTAGAGGCAATGCAAGAGTACTCTGTAACAGTTGCAGGTAAAAAATATGCTTTAGATAAACCTTTCTTTGTTTTGGCAACTCAAAACCCAATTGAACAAGAAGGTACATATCCATTACCAGAAGCCCAACTAGACCGTTTTATGTTTATGGTAACGCTTGATTATCCATCTTATCAAGCGGAATTAGACATTGTTAAAAATACGACCTCAGACAAGAAATATAAGGTTTCTCAACAAGTTTCAGGTGAAGAAATATTAGCCTATCAACAATTGGTAAGAAGAGTCCCTATTGCTGATAATGTAGTAGAATATGCCGTAACGCTTGTTCATAAAACAAGACCAAATACTGAATTAGCAGATGCTATTTCAAATAAGTATTTAGAATGGGGAGCTGGTCCAAGAGCCTCTCAAAACTTGATTTTGGCGGCAAAATGTAATGCTTTGCTGAATGGAAAGTATTCTCCAGACATTGAAGATGTGAAGGCTGTAGCAATGGCTGTACTTCGCCATAGAATTGTTAGAAACTTTAAGGCAGAAGCAGAAGGAATATCTGTAGAGAATATTATTAGCAAGCTTTTATAACACGAAAAATACTTCATCAAAAAAGCCTCAAGATTTAAAATCCTGAGGCTTTTTTGATGAATTGAAATTATTTCAATTATTTTTTGGGAGCTGCTCCTGCTGGAGTTGTAGCCGCTGGTGTTGCTGGTGCTGGAGTAAATGGTTTTGGAGTAACACCCATTCTTTTTAACACTAAATCAGAGATGTTTGCATCATCTGGAGCATGTAAAACGATTGGAGTAGTTCCTTGTCCTGCATCGTAGTTAAATACGAAAGCAAAACCATTTTCTTTTGCTACGCCGTGCATGTTGTCTTCAATTTTCTTCAACAATGGTTGTAACAATTGAGCTTGCTTCTTTTGTAAAGAAGTAGATGAATTCTGACGGAACTCTTCGATACTAGACTGCATTCCTTGTAATTCTTTCTCTCTATCCGCTTTGATAACATCAGCCATTGTAGCCGCATTTTTCTCATAATCAGCTAATTTAGTTTGGAAATCTTTTACTTTTTGCTGATACATGTTGTCATATTGCGTTTTAGTAGTCGTCAATTCAGTTTCTACTTGTTTTGCTTCTGGCATTTGAGCTAAAATGTAATCTAAGCTGATGTAACCGATTTTTTGTTGTGCATTTACATTAGCTGTTGCTAAAGCAAGAATTGCAAATAAAGCAATTAAAAATTTGTTCTTCATTTTGTTTGTTATTCTGATTTGGTTAATTACTCTTTTTTAAAGTTGCTTACTGCCCCTTTTCTATTCGTTTTACTTTTTGTTGCGTTACTGTTTTCTTTATTTTCTTCTGTTTGTTTCGCTTCTTCTTCTTGTTTTTCCTTAATTTGTTCAGGCGAAATTCCAAGCTCTTCCATTACGTAATCTGTATAATCATGAGTTGGGTTGGTATATAACATGGCTAAACCTTCAGAAGATTTATCAAAGAGAATGTCTAGTTTTTTTTGTTTAGCTACTTTTTCTACCGCTTTTGCTACTTCGTCCAAAACGGGTTTCATAATGTCTTGTTTTTTCTTAAACAACTCACCTTCAAAACCAAATATTTTGTTTTGTAACTCTTTCGCTTCTTTCTCTTTTTCAGCAATTACTTTTAATCGCTGTACTTTCATTTCCTCTGTTAAAAGTACTTCCTCGAATCTGTAAGCTTTTTCTAATTTAGAAAGCTCATCATTTTTAGCAGCTACTTCTTTTATCCATTTACTTGTTAGTTTCTCAATTTCTTCCTGAGCATTTATGTATTCAGGCAATTTAGAAGTAACATATTCGGTATCTATATAACCAAACTTTTGTGCCTTTATACTGACACAAAAACACAGGAATGGCAAAATTAGTAAAAATATCCGCTTTTTCATGGCTAAGGTGGTTAATTTAGTTAATGTATTTGATTAACGCCTTGAACAATATCTTATTGCTATTCTAAATTGATTAACAAAAGATTAACAATACTGAAAAACCAAGCCAATTATCAAATCGGCTTGGTTTTTCAATTCTTTATTAACGTATTTGCTGACCAATCGAGAAAGTAAAGGCTTGCTGACCAAAACCATTACTTGATGTTTGCCCAGGCACTTTATCAAAAGCAAAACCGTAATCAATACCAATCATACCGAAAGCTGGCATAAAAATTCTAGCACCAAAGCCTGCCGACTTATATAATTTGAATGGATTGTATTCTGAATAATTAGCAAAGTTGTTTCCGCCTTCTGCAAAACCTAATAGGAAAATCGTTGCCGATGGGTTCAGAGAAACTGGATAACGAACTTCCATTACGAATTTATTGTAGGCAACCCCACCACTTGGCAAACTACCTTGTGAACCAAATACTCTGTCTTTATAACCACGAAGTGCGATGATGTCACGGCTGATAACATTAAAGCCAGTTTGCATACCCGAACCACCAAGGTCAAAACGTTCAAAACGAGTAATGTCTTTATTTGAATTATAAGAACCAAGGAAGCCCATGTGTGTTCTCATGTGGAATACCAATTTACTTGTAATTGGCGTAAACCATGAGGCATCAAACATCCATTTATGATACTCAATTAAGTTTTTATTATCACCTCCAAATAAAGAGTAAGGAGGAGTTAAAGAAGCAGTCAATGAGAAACTAGAACCTGAACGTGGGAATGTTGGGTTATCAATACTGTTTCTTGAAAAGTTCGTCACAAACGAAACCGCTACTGAATTTCCTTCTGGATAACCATAATAAGGCAAATTCTTAACGTCAATTAATTGTAATGATAATGAATTACTTAATGAGAAATAATCATCAGGTACTTTCAAACGCTTTCCTAAACTAAAAGCTAAAGTTGTACTGTTAAAGTGAGCATCATTTTGAGCAGCTGTAGCACTATCAGATGTTGAAGTATTTAAACCTCCTGTATAACCGAAACCACCCAAACCGAAACCATTACCATATAAACTACTTCCATAACCATTATTATAACCACTTAACTGATTATACTGTTGAATTTTGTATGGATACGAAATACTTCTACTCAATGATATAGAGAATGAGTTTGGCTTTTTACCACCTAACCAAGGTTCAGTAAATGATAAAGAGTAATTTTGGAAAGAAGTACCATTCGCTTGAAAACGAACTGATAGTTTTTGACCATCTCCTGAAGGCAATGGTTTCCAAGCACTTAAATTGCCAATATTTCTTGCAGAAAAGTTATTAAAAGTTACCCCTAAAGTTCCTACGAAACCGATGTAACCACCCCAACCACCTGAAAGCTCAATTTGGTCAGAAGGTTTTTCTTCTACATTGTATTCAATATCAACAGTACCGTCTGCTTTTGGAATTGGGTTTGGCGTAATTTTTTCTGGGTTAAAATAACCAATCGTTGATAATTCACGAACAGTACGAATGATTGCTGATTTACTAAATTTTTGTCCCGGTAAAGTTCTAATCTCACGCATTACTACGTGATCAGAAGTTTTAGTGTTACCGTTTACAATTACTTTATTAATCGTCGCTTGTTTACCTTCTGTAATTCTGAACGTTAAATCCATTGAATCTCCAGCAACAGCTGTTTCAACAGGTTCACATTGATAAAATAAATACCCATTATCCATGTAAGCCGAACTAACGTCTTCTCCAGGCTTACCGTTCAATCGTTTTTCTAAATCTTCAACATTATAAACATCTCCTTTTTTAACGCCTAATAACTCTGTTAAGATTGAATCTGGATAAATGTAGTTTCCTTCCCAATATACATTTCTATAGTGATACTGTTTTCCTTCATCTAAGTTTAGAATAATTTTAACAGTTTTGTCAGAATCTTTAAAAACAGAATCTGAAAGAAGCTGAGCATCTCTGTATCCTTTTTTATTGTAGAATTCTATTAATTTCAATTTATCTTCTTCAAACTTTTTTGGAACATATTTTGAAGACGTAAAGATTTTATAAAATGCTTTTTGTTTCGTTCCTTTTAATTTACGACGAAGTACGCTTTCTTTAATCTCTGTTCTACCTACAAATTCAATTTTAGAAATTTTTACTTTATCACCTTTTTTGATGGCAACTTTCATCGTTGCATTATTACCACGAAGTGAATCGGTTTTTTCAGCAATTTTGATACTTACGTTCAAATAGCCTTTATCTTGATAGAACTTTCTAATAGCTAACTCTACGTTTTTCTTTACCGTTTCAGTAACGATTTTCCCTTTGTAGGTCTTGATTTTATCACTTAGTGTTTCTTGCTCTCCTTTTTTAATCCCTGTATATTCTATTTTATACAATCTAGGACGTTCCTTGATAACGATATTCAACCAAATTTTATCGCCTTCAATTTTGGTAGCCTCTACTTGTACTTCTTCTAAAATTCCTTGTCCCATCAATTTTTTAATGGCTGAAGTTGCAGCATCACCCGGAACTTTGATTCTATCTCCAACTCTTAATCCAGAAAGAGAAATCATTGAATTACCATCGTAGAATTTAGAGCCAGTAGTAGTAATTTCAGCAATTTCATATTCTTTTGGTTCAGCATAGTTCATTTCAATTGCTTTTTCAGCAATTGGCGAACGTGCACCCATTGCTCCACGCAATTGTGCTTGTGATAGAAAAGAAATGAATAAACATGAAAGTAATAAAGTATATTTTTTCATTTTGCGAATAGTTCTCATTTCAGATGAGAAAGAAAACATTTGTATTTTAAGCATTTACGGGTTTTTTAATTTGCTCTGAGGTTTTCCCAAATCTACGTTCACGATCTTGGTAATCAAGGATTGCCTCAAAAAGGTGTTCACGTCTGAAGTCTGGCCAGAACAATTCTTCAAAAATATACAATTCAGAATAAGCTAATTGCCAAAGTAAGAAATTACTAATACGGTGGTCGCCTCCTGTACGAATCATCAAATCAGGATTTGGAATCCCTTTGGTATCCAATGATTGCTCGAAAAGTTGCTCATCGATATCTTCAATGGCTAATTCTCCATTTTTTACTTGTTCAGCTAACTTTTTGGCAGTTTTAACGATGTCCCATTTCCCGCTGTAACTCAAAGCTAAAATAACAGTAATACCTGTATTATCTTTCGTTTCTTCAATGGCATTTCTAAGTACTCTTTGAGAACTTTCAGGTAATGTATCAATTGCACCGATGGTATCTAATCGAACATTATTTTTCTTCATATCTTCAAGTTCATCTTTGAGGGCACTGATTAAAAGCATCATCAAAGCATCAACTTCTGCCTTTGGGCGATTCCAGTTTTCAGTTGAAAAAGCATAAAGTGTTAAATATTTTACACCTAAATCTGCACTACCTTCAATGGCTTCCTTTACTGCTTTTAAAGCATTTCTATGTCCGAAAATTCTGTCAACGAAGCCTTGCTGTTTTGCCCAACGTCCGTTTCCGTCCATGATAACGGCAATATGTTTTGGTAGATTGTTAGGGTCTAATTGTTCTTTCACCGATTTAACACTTTTTAACACATAAAACTTATAATAATAGGCTTCCAAGTACGCAATAAGTAGGTTTGAAGCCTTTTATTCCTAGTATGATGGGTAACTCTTGTAGCTTTTAAAACTTGGATAATAAGTCAAAAAATAAACTAGGAGTACTTTTTGGGAATAATATGACAAATTTAACGAATTCCCTATCCTATTCAAAATCAAGGAAGCCCTTATTACTAGCAAGTATGACATTTAAAGTACGTAAAACAGCATTGAACATAAAATAATAGAAAGCTTTTAAGCTTTTATTAATTACGTTTAATGATTCAAAACATGAAAGTTCTTATTTAAGGACAATATACTTTGATAAATTTGTAGGTTAAAGACAGTGATGTGTAATAATACATATCACCACGACTGTAGTCATTTTGTTGGTTTTTAGGTAAAGCTGGGTTATCGCCACCTAAATTATCTAAATAATCTGTGAAGGTTTTTCTAGCACCAAATTCGACGTTAATATCCCAAGGTCCAGCCACGTTGTATTTCACGCCAATTCCAAAAGGAATCACTACTTGTAAGGTTTTATAATTTGTTACTGGTGAATCTCTAGGAGAGAATTTCATCAAACCTAATCCACCAAAAACATAAGGGCTCCAATCTTTATGATAACGATTGGATTTATAGTCGAAAAAATTATATTCGGTAATCAGGTTTAATTCATTAATAGATGTTTTGAAAGTCTGCCCTCTTAATTGATTAAAAGAATCATTTACTTTGCTATCATCTCCGTAAATCGAGCCCAAAACAATGCTTGACCTGAAACTAACTATTTTGTTGGGATTATACCTAAAAAGCAAATTTCCACCCAAACGTGCGAAAGCTGGGTGAAAATCAGGAGAAATATCTCCTTTATAATTCATTACTCCTAAACCACCTCCTATTTCTATTTTTTGTGCGAAAGTATTTAGACTAAACAAGCTAAATACTAAAAGGAGAAACTTCTTTGATAATGTCATAATTAATAAAAAAGTCAGGTGAAATACACACCTGACCGTTCATGAATGTTATTCCAGACTGATTAACGAGTAACTGGACATTTAATTTTACTAGGAATATGATAAATCAACTTTACGGTTGTTAACATGTAAGCATCGTTATAACTTGGATTTCCACGTAAATCGTCTTTACCTGAAAAACCTGGAATAGAAGTCAAAGTAAAAGGGTCGTACGGTGCAGTTGGGTCATAAAAGCCTCTAGCTGTTAAATAATTTATTACTCCTTGTGTACGGTCTTTTCCAGAACGAGCAGCAACTTTTTCTAACGAACGATTGCCCATTGAAGCCGCCAGTGGACTTTGTGCTGCTAAATTTGCAGGATCCGCAAAATTACCACTTACATCATCCAAATAATCCGTCAAAGTATAACGGTAGCTCATTTCTATGCCTAAATCCCAATGTTTATTCAATTTATACTTTACCCCAAAACCTAGTGGAAAAGAAACGCTAATTAATGAATAAGGATTATTAGCATAACCCGGAAGACCTTGACCTTCTGTATTTAAAGGTTGTAATCGAACCCAACCATTCCCATACAAAGAAGCATCAGGTTTAGCCATTGGGTCGTGTGCAAAAACAGCAACTCCACCAAAAATATAAGGAATAATATTAGCTCTACGCAAATAACTACGGCTTGTACGTACTAAATCATATTGTCCAACGATTGAAAGCTCCTTAATATCATTTCTGAAATGTAAGTTTCTGACAAAATTGCCTTCATAACCTTTTACTCCTTCAAGATAATTATCATCACCAGAAATCCTAGCATAAGTAAGCCCAAAACGAAGTGCAAAGGTTGGTGAAAACTGACGGGTAAAATTGAAGTTTACATTCCAACGCATTCCATTTACTGTAGATTGTAAAAATCTATTATAAGGAGAAATATCACCATAATAGCTTGAAGTACCAACGCCTAAACTGACTGTAGAGTTTGGTTCAAACAATCTATTTTTGCGTGGTTTATCTTTGCCTCCGAAAAGATTTGAAAATCTAAATTGTGCGACAGAATTTTGCGTATTCAATGCACAAATTATCAGTATCAGAAGTATTGAAGAATATTTTTTCATATTTGTCTGGTAATGGATGGAATCTATGTGGTTATTCTATTTCAATTAAAACAACAAACAATTTCTTAACGTAAAACAAGTAGGTTTGTTATGAGCACCAATTAAATTTTACAACGAAAATAATATATTCAGATGGAATCGTCTTGCTTAATTTTAATTAAAATGATTTATTAATTCCTTGTATCAAATCCCCAATTAAGTTTACTTCTTAATGTATTCAAGAAATTACTATCGCTCAGTTTAATAATATTTGCTTTAAAAGCTTCTCTTTTCATCCTGATTTTCACGTTGCTATCAATTACTTTAGAGCGTGCATCCAAAGAAATTAAGCAGCTATTACTTCTACTTTCTACTTCAAAATCTAAAATTACGTCTGTAGAAACTACTAAAGGACGAACATTCAAATTATGCGGACTCATGGGAGAAATTACAAAAATATCAGAACTTGGCATTACTAAAGGGCCGCCAACACTAAGATTATAGCCTGTTGAACCTGTTGCAGTAGCAATAATCAAACCATCAGCCCAATAAGTATTAAGAAACTCTCCGTTCAAATATGCTTTTAACATAATCATTGAAGAAGTATCGGTTTTCATAATGCCTAATTCATTCAATCCGAAATTTATTCCATTAAAAACATCTATTGGTTCATTATTGAGACGAGTTTCTACACTTACTAAAGTTCGTGGGTCTAAGGTGTAGCGTTCAGCAAAAATTTCTTCCAAACTTTCATTAATCTTATCGGGTGAAACTGTCGCTAAAAAGCCTAATCGCCCAGTATTTATACCAAGAATTGGCGTTTCTCGCTTAGTGACATGCGTGACTGTATCTAGTAATGTTCCGTCACCACCTAAACTCAAAATAACATTAGCATCAAATAAATTTTCTTGAGAAGTATAAAATTGCGTTGCATGATGGTTTACTCCAACCTCAGTCAAAAATTGCTGATAGATTTCCGAAATTTGGATTTCGACTCCTTTTTGAGCCAGAAAATCAAACATTAGTTGAACAAAAGGTTTGATTTCATCCTTAAAATTTCGCCCGTTAATGGCTATTTTCATTTTGTATGATCTGTATTGATTGGAAGTAAGTTCTACTTGATGAATAAAAACTGCTTTATTTTCTATCTGAAAACAAAAGAAGAAAGAAGAAAGTGAATTCCCAAACTTTTGGGAATTGAATATTAGATTTGTTTATAGTTTTCAACCAAATAAGTGTTTTTGATACTTTTTTACTCCTTTTTGAAGTTTTTATCAAACGCTTCAAAACAAAAAAACTCTTGAGAAAATCTCAAGAGCCTAAACTTACAAATTCAAATATTTCATCAGCATATCGTATCGTTCTTTATCGGGTGAAGTAATTTCTTCAAAATTATAAGCACCAACAATATCATATTCAAAACGTTCGAGTGTTGCCATTACCCTTGAAATATCTTGTTGATTTAGTTTCAAGGTTAAAATATCTTTAGAGTCTTCTAATCCAGTACCACTTGTGTAATATGAACTGATAATTTTAACGTTATTAGATTCTATTAAACGACTAATTTCTGAAAGTGAATAACTTCTGTTTTCGACTGCAATTTCTAATACTGCTCCAATTTCTTGCGAGCCTAAGTTTTTAGAAAACTGATTCAATAATTCTTGAACACTGATTGTACCTACAAAACTTTGTTCTTCATCAAGCACTACAACAGCTTGTAAGTCGTGTTGCTGTACAATTTTTAGAATCTCAAAAATATGTTGATTCACATTGGCAAAAGCGTCTTCAAATTCAGGTTGCAATGCCAAAAGTGGTAAATCTTCATCGGCATCCAGTAAAATATCATGACTTATCAAACCTTGATATTCTTGTTCGTGAATCAATGGTAATTGTCCTATTCTATATTCTTCCATCCAGTTTAACGCCTCACCTACCGTATCTGTAGATTTTAGCACTGGTAACATTGGATTGATAAAGTCTTTAGCGTGCATATTGTGTCGATGAAATTTATATAATTAAGCTAATATACTTGATTATAGATAAATTCCAAATTTTAAGTTGATTATACCAACTCAACTACACGAATAGGAGTTTTTTCAAGCCAGCCATCCAAAATTTCATTGAATCTTTCTGGACATTCCATCATCGGTGCATGACTGCACTCATCGATAAAATGTAATTCAGAGTTTTCAATTAAACGATTGAATTCATGACCTACTTGCGGCGGCGTTATGGTGTCGTTCAATCCCCAAACCAATAGCGTTGGTACTTTGATTCTAACAACATCTTTAGCCATATTGTTCCGCTGTGCAGACTTTGCTATCGAGATAATTCTAATTACTTTAGATGCACTGTTGGTAATTTCAAATACTTCATCAATCAAAGCTTTTGTAGCCGTTTCTGGGCGATAAAAAGTATATTCTACTCTTTCTTTGATGTATTGATAATTTCCACGTTTTGGATATGAACCGCCCATTCCATCTTCAAAAAGTCCCGAACTTCCTGTCAACACTAATCTTTTTACTTTAGAAGGATTTCTCAATGTATAAATCAAGGAAACGTGTCCGCCCAAAGAATTTCCTAAAAGTGTTAACTCATCAAAACCTTTCCAATTCACGAAACCTTCAATAAATTCAGTCAATCCTTCACATCCAGCTTTTGCAATTGGCATTTCATAAATTGGCATCATCGGAATAATTACTCGATATTTACCTCTGAAGCCCTCAATTACTCCTTCCCAGTTACTTAATGCACCGAAAAGCCCGTGAAGTAAAAAAAGAATTTCGCCTTCTCCTTCGTCGATGTACTTGTAACCATTTTCTTCGTGAATTTGATAGTTCATATCTTATAATATTAGAAATTTGATGATGATTTTACTTTTCAGCCTAATCAAAATACTTGTATGTGGATAAATCAACCTTTAAAAGCAATCTAAATAAAATACAATTTTCCTTAAAATTTTAATAATCTATTAAATAGTTTATCGGTTTAATTCAATTTTAAGTAGATTTTAAATGTGATGCAAAATAATAAAAAATCTCTGAAAAGTATATTATTTGTATGTTATTAGTTTTAACAAATTAGATTAAGATAAATTCATTTCAAATCAAAATAATACATAATAATCTAAAAATCAATTTGTTATATATTAAAATATAAAATCACATTCTTGTAATTCTTTAGATGAATGTAAATATAAAAAATTGATACCCATTAATTTGTCAAGCTAATGACACATTTTGCAATATTAGAATATTTATATTTTCCTTCATTTTGTTATAATGATTTTATGTAATTTTCAAGAAAGTCAAAACTCTTTGTGTAATCGCTTGTTAGTTTTATTAAATAGGAAAAAACACAATAAACAATACAAGTCCTATAAACGTAATAGATTTTAAAGAAAATCAAGTTTATTTGAGCCTAAGTACTAAGGATAAACTAATTGAGAATATAAACCTATAAGGATTTGAGGCTAAAGCTCTTTTTATTAGTTTATTATATAAATCCTTATAGGTTTAATTAAAAACTTCTGAATACTTAAAATATTTTATCATTATTAAATCAGAACAGAAATGATTATCATCATCGGAGCTGGCATAGCTGGATTGACCTGTGCCAAATACTTACAAGACAGAGGAATTGCATCTTTGATTTTGGAAGCTAGTGACACAATCGGCGGAAGAGTAAAAACTGACAAACAAGACGGCTTTTTACTTGATAGAGGCTTTCAGGTTTTGTTGACTGCCTATCCAGAAGCTCAAAAATTGCTAAATTATGAGCTATTAAATCTCCAATCTTTCAAATCTGGTGCTTTGATTCGTGACAATGAACAAAATAAATTAACGAAAATGCTTAATCCGTTACAAGAGCCATCGGCTTTGTTTTCAACGCTTTTTTCAAATATTGGAACTTTTGCCGACAAACTCAGAGTACTTCGTTTAATTATCGATACTCAAAATACACAAGACGATATTTTTGAAAATAAGTATCAATCTACCTTAAAATATCTTCAAAATTATGGTGTTTCAGACAAAATGATTTTGCAGTTTTTTAAACCTTTTTTCGGTGGAGTATTTCTTGAAGATGAGTTAAATACTTCAGCCAATTTTTTTAAATTCATTTTTGGGAAATTCTATGAAGGCAATGCTGTTATTCCTGCTAAGGGAATGCAGGAAATTCCCTTACAAATTGCTAGTTATTTACCAAAAGATGCTATTAGATTCAATACAAAAGTGTCAAAAATTGAAGGAAATAGGGTTTATTTAGAAAATGGAGAAAAATTGCACGGAGAGAAAATTGTCATAGCAACCGATGGTTTCACTGCTGAAAAGCTTTTAGGAAAACCACAAAATCTGCAATTCAATAAAACTACTTGTACTTATTTTTCGGCAAATAAATCTCCACTGGCAGACAACTTATTAGTACTCAATCCAGATAGGAAAGCAAAAATCCATAATTTGTGCGTTCCGAGCGATATTGCTCCTAATTATGCTCCAGCGGGAAAATCGTTAATTTCTGTTTCTACACAAGGAAATGTGATGGAGGATGAGAAAACCTTGACAGAAAATATAAAAAAGGAATTAGTTACTTGGTTTGGCAAAGAAGCATCCACTTGGCAACATTTGAAAACCTATCACATTCCACAAGCTTTACCAAAATTAAATCAGGAAAACGAAAAGATTGACTCATTACAAATCAGTGATATACTTTATCAATGCGGCGATTATACTGCTTACCCATCTTTGAATGCTGCGATGATGACAGGCAGAAAAGTTGCAGAGATTTTATAAGTTCGCTTCTCTTAAAACCGTGGATTATTTTACGGTTTTAAGAGAAGCTTCTAGGATAAATTCAGCTACATTTAAACCTGACAAAAATGCACCTTCAACATTTCCAATACCAAAACCGTCGCCTGCCATAAAAATGGATTTATCATCAAATTGATAAAAAGTTTCGTGAAAGCGACTTGAAGCCAGACTATAACGCCAGCGGTGTACTTGATAAGTTTCGATGGATGATTTTGGAATAAATTCTTCTACAGATTCAAGCATTTTTTGAGCAATTTCATTTAAATCTCCTTCAAAATTCTCTGCACTAAAATTAGCAGAGGCATGAAGCGTAACACAAGGTTTTGTTGAAATTCCTTTCTGGAAATTATCTGCAATCCAAGCTACAGGTTTATTTTCCAGTATTATTCCCCCACTTTGAATACTTGTTTCTTTATTTAAAACAGCCATTACAGCAATACAAGGCTCATATTTTACAGAATTCAAGACAGATTCATCTTTAGCAGAAATATCTATTGATGACTGATTTAACAATTCCTGAATTTGTGGAACAGGCTGTGTAATAATTAATTGGTCGAAAAAGTATTCATTTCCACTTTCTGCGAGAAGCTTGTTATTAACAATTTTACATACTTTTTCATTAAGAATCACATTGATATTTTCCGACATTTTCTTTGGAATCATTTTCATTCCTTTACTTCCAAAATAACGGATATTTGTTCGTTGTGCTAATTGCCATGTTGATACAACACTTTCAGTAAGTAATTGGTCTATCAAAGCTTGGAAATTAGCTGATTGTACAGAAAAATATTGTGTACCATGATCTGCTTGGCAATCTCCAATTTTCCTTGTAGCCATCCTACCTCCCACTCCTCTGCCTTTATCAATTACAGTTACTTCGTGATATTTTGCTAAAATTCTTGCAGCTGAAAGTCCAGCCATACCTGCGCCAACAATAAGTATTTTCAAAGTTTTATGATTTAATTCAATTTATCAACTCCCAAAAAAGCTATATGTTTAAAAATTTATAGAATAAACAACTGTTGACTTAAACAAGCCTTTAGAAGTAATTAAAAGCATTTTCAATTTACCAATTTTGATTATCATTATCAGAATAATTAAAAAAAAGATAAAAATCATCCTTAAAATTAACAAATTCCATTTTTTAGGAAAAAAAGTTTTGTAATTTTGATTTACCATTTTAAAACCCAAACAATGAACAAAAACATTCTCTTGATATTTTCGTGCATTACTTTATTATTCAGTTGCAAAAAAGATGATGGCAGTTGGAAAAAAGCCGCCGAAAATCCTGAATTTTTAAGAAGAACACAGTTACAAGTTACTGAGTCTATTATTCACGATATTTTTGCTCCTCCAGTTTCAAGTCGTATTTACAGCTATGCTTCTTTGGCGGCTTACGAAGCACTTGTTCCTGCCAACAAAGGTTTAAAATCTATGGTTGGGCAGTTCAATGGTTTTGAAAAAGTTTATAAGCCAGATTCAAGTAAACAATATTGTTATCCATTGGCGGCTACTAGAGCATTTTTAACCATTGGCAAAAACCTTACTTTTGCCCAAGATGTTTATGTAGATTTCGAGAAAAAACTTTGGGAAGATTTTAAAGCAACAGGTATGCCCGACGAAGTATTTGACAATTCTATTGCTTTTGGAGATTCTGTAGCAGCTTCTATCATGAATTATTCTAAAAAGGATAATTACAAACAAACTCGTGGTTTCCGTTTCACAGTAACGAATAAAGTAGGAACTTGGGTACCAACACCTCCAGCTTATATGGATGCCGTTGAACCTAATTGGCAAAAGATTCGCTCTTATACTTTAGATTCTTCCGCTCAATTTCCTCCGCCACCACCTTCAAAATTTGACTTAACAAAAGGAAGCGACTATTACAATGAAGTAATGGATTGCTATAATACCGTTAAAAATTTGACGGATGAGCAAAGAGCAATTTGTAATTTCTGGGATTGTAATCCATTTAAAATGAATATTACTGGTCATGCTATGTTTGCTACTAAAAAAGTATCTCCTGGCGGACATTGGATGGGAATTGTGTCGCAAGTAAGTAGAAATACCAACGCTGATATTTATAAAACAGCTCAAGCTTATTTAATGACTTCAGTAGCCGTTTTTGATGGATTTATTTCTTGTTGGACAGAAAAATATCGTTCCGTTCGCATTCGTCCAGAAAGTGTTATCAATGCTAATATTGATAAAGATTGGCAACCAGTGCTACAAACGCCACCATTTCCAGAATATACTTCTGGACACTCCGTAATTTCTGGAGCAGCTTCTGTTGCATTATCATCAATTTTGGGTGACAATGTTGCTTTTGCTGATTCTACAGAAATTCCTTATGGTTTACCAGTGCGTAAATTTACTTCTTTCAAACAAGCAGCCGACGAAGCTTCTATCAGCCGTTTATACGGTGGTATTCACTTCCGTCCAGCTTTAGACAACGGTTTAGTTCAAGGCAGAAAAGTAGGAAACTGGATTGTTGAAAAAATAAAAACTAAATAATCTGAATCGTTTCCAAGCATTTTTAAACATTGAAAATTATAAGCAAAAAGCCAAACTTTCGTCAGTTTGGCTTTTTTGTGTAATTTCACTTTATGAAAGTCCCTCAAGCATTAATTAATTCATTGCAAAACATTCAAGGTTTTAATGAAAGTACCTTTATTAAAGCACATGAAAATGAAGTACCTCCTATTTCTATTCGCATCAATCCATTCAAAAATTCCGAAATTTTTAGTGATGCTGAACCAATAGTTTGGTCAAATTATGGTAAATATTTAGCAAATCGCAGTGACTTTTCGCTGAATCCACTTTATCATGCAGGTACTTTTTTTGTTCAAGAAGCAAGTTCGATGTATTTAGAACAAGTTTTAAAAAGTACAGTAGATTTATCTCAAGATTTAAAAGTGCTTGATTTATGTGCTGCACCGGGCGGAACAAGTACATTAATTGCTAGTTTAATCACGCCAGATTCTTTATTAATCTGTAATGATGTTATTCAAACTAGAAGTAATCATCTGAGTGATAATCTGACAAAATGGGGTACGATGAACACAATTGTTACCAATAATGACCCAAAAGATTTCATGCGACTTTTCGGCTTTTTTGACGTTCTATTGATTGATGCACCAAGTTCGAGTTCAGGTTTGTTTAGAAAAGACCCCAATATTTTAAAGGAATGGTCGGATGTAAATGTTAACTCTTGGGCATTGAAACAAAAGAAAATGATTAGTGATGCTTGGTCAAGTTTAAAACAAGGTGGAATTCTGATTTATTCAACGTCATCTTATTCCAAAGAGGAAAATGAAGAAATTGTAGATTGGATAGAAAGTACTTTTAATGCTGAACATTTAACAGCAAAAAATACCGACATACTTGGAGGAGAAATAATTTCAGAAGGCTCTTTTAGACTTTTTCCTGATCAAGTAAAAGGCGAAGGCTTTTTCATTACAGCTTTTAAAAAAAAATCGTCTGAAAAAGAAGTATTTATTCGTTCTGGAAAACCCATTAAAAATAATAATCGTAGAACTGAACGAGAAATTTTAAGACATTGGATAAAAGACATTGATGACCATACTTGGTTTGAAAAAGATGGTGAATATTTTTTAGTTAACCCAGCCCACGAGCATGCCATTAATTTGATTACTTTCAATTTTAATCTAAGAAAAGTAGGAACAAAAATTGGCAAACTATCTAATAAAGATTTAATTCCTGACCATGAGCTTGCCATGAGCATATTTTTATCCGAAAAAATAAACAAAGTTGAAGTAAGTCCAGAAGAAGCAAACAAGTATTTAAGAAGAGACGATTTCGTTTTGGAAGAAGTGGTAAAAGGCTGGTCTTTAATAACTTTCAAAGGTTTTGGACTCGGCTGGGCAAAAATTCTTCCTAATAGAATTAATAATTATTACCCAAAAGAACTGAGAATTTCGACTAAAGAAGCATAATCTCACTAAAAAAGCGATAAGGATTCTGTGAAAAGATGATTATTGAGCTTTGTTTGTAAGTATTTTACTTATTTTTGTAGCAAATTCTTTGTGTAGTAATTAAAGAAAAAAAACTTATTGAAAGAATTTGATATATTTACTTTTAATGATTTAATCTTTAATTGATTATTTTAGTAACAAATTCAAAACAACAATCATTAACTGTCTGTCAGCAGGTTGAAAAACCTGATTGTTAAATGTTTATCTCAAATGTAACAGCCGACTCTAATCTTATTAAATCCTGATTTGTAGAGCGCTGTCAAAAGAACGCATGATTAACGAAGAAGCAAAAGAAATTAAAGAAGAAATCGAAGCACAAGCTATCGAAGTAACAGAATCCGCAACCAACACACCAGCGGAAGAAGTATCTATTCTTGAGGTTGCAGCAACCCCTGAACCCACTGAAACAATCTCTGAAGTAACACCTGAGCCTATTCTTGTATCAGCGGTACTTGAAACCATTGAAGAGACAGAAACAACTGATAGTCAAGCAATTGATTATTCTGGTTTTCAGAAAGCAGATTTTGTAAAAACTTTAGAGAAAGTATTAGCAGAAGTAAAAGAAAATCCTTCAGTAGGTATTTTCAGAAAATCTGAAGATACTTTGAAAGAAGTAAGACCATTATTTGAACAAATTAAAAGTGCAGAAAAAGCAGAAGCACTTGCTAAATTTAAAGAAGCAAATGAAGGTTCTGAAGATGGTTTTGAATTTAAGCTAGACGCTGCAAGTGAACAATTTGATACGCTTTTCAAAGCGATTAAAGAAGAACGTTCTAAGTATTTTGCAAACATCGAAAAAGAAAAAGATAAGAATTTCAGTCAAAAAACTGTACTTATCAATCGTCTTCGTACTTTGGTTGAAGGTGAAGATAGCAGTGACCCAGCTCATATCAAATCTGGTTTTAATGAATTCAAGAAGATTCAAGAAGAATGGAAAACTGCTGGAAATGTAAATTCGCCACACAATAATACACTTTGGCAGACATTCCACGCTTTAGTTGATAGATTTTACAGTAATCGTAGTATTTATTTTGAGTTGTTAGAACTTGACCGCAAGCGTAATCTTCAACACAAAATTGAGTTATGTAGCAAAATCGAAAGAATAGCAGAAACGTCGAAAACAGAAAACGTTACTGGTAAAATGTTGGATGAAGCTGTAGCAACTTTTGAAGAGTACAAGCACGTTGGGCCAGCACCAAAAGAAGAAAATGAACTTATCTGGCAAAGAGTAAAAGATGCTTTAGATATTATTTATGGCAAACGTCGTGAACAATTAGAAGCGTCAAAAGCAGAAGCAGAACAAGTGTTCGCTTTGAAAACTTCAATTGCAGAGCTTATTCAACCTTTCGCAAGCTTTAATTCCGCTTCAATTACTGAATGGAACGACCGCACCAAAGCTCTTTTGGCTCTCCAAGACCAATGGAATAATATCAAAGGTTTTATGCCTAAAGAAAAAGGCAAAGAATTAAGCGATAAATTTTGGTCGGATATTAAAACATTTTTTAGAAACAAAACTGAATTTTTCCGTTTACTAGAAATCAAAAGAGAAGAAAATTTAAAAGCCAAGAATGCAATTATTGAGGAAGTAGAAGCATTATTAGCCAATGAAGATGAATCTCAAGAAGCCACTAATACAGTAATTCGTTTACAAAAAGAATTCCGTGAGATTGGTCATGTTCCTGAAAAAGAAAAAGATGTCATTTACAGTAAATTCAAAAATGTATGTGATACTTTCTTCAATTTAAAAAGAGCTAAAAACCAAACGTTAGAAAAAGAGTTTGAAGCTAATTTAGTAAACAAAATTGCCCTTTGTGAGCAAATTGAAAAAGAAGCTTCTGAAGGTGCTGAAACAACAAGATTAGCTGAATTCAAAGCACAATGGTCGGCAATTGGTTTTGTTCCTAAAAAGGAGATGCAAAATATCGGAAAACGTTATATCAATGCCATCAACAAGTATGTAAGTGCAATGGCAAAACTTTCTGGTAGAGAACGTGAGCAATTGAGTTTACAGAATGAAGTTGAAATGGTGAGAGCACACGGAGAATCACCAAAAGATTTAATTCGTAAAGAAAATGACATCCGTCGTAAAATGCAGACTATTGAAAATGACATTGCAGTTTACAGAAATAACTTAGAATTTTTCGCAAAATCTAAAAATGCAGACAAGCTTCGTCAAGATGTTGAAGCAAAAATTCAAAAAGCAGCAAAAGATTTATCAGATTTGAAACATCAAATTAAAATAATCAGAGAAGCTGAAAGATGAAAAATCACCAAAACAGGGCTAATTTAATCATTAGCCCTGTTTTTTTTGAAAAAAATTTCACCGCTTAATCTTTTGAATTTCAGAAACTTGCAAAAAAGTTTAACAAAATGTTAAAAATTTCTTTCCAAAAGGTTTGCACAGTAATACAAAACCTACTAATTTTGCATCACGATAAACGAAGAACATCTCGCTAATCGTTGAGAAAAGCCTTCTTAGCTCAGCTGGTAGAGCAACTGACTTGTAATCAGTAGGTCATTGGTTCGATCCCGATAGAAGGCTCAAAAAATTACAAAAACCCTTCATACATGGCGTATGAAGGGTTTTTTGCTTTATAGATTTAACTTCATTCTAGGTACTCACACTTTTGTACCCAAATCCCTCCTCTCCTTTTTTCGTTATGGTTCAAAATGATGTATTTTTGTCTGGCAAACTCAACGCTGATGAAATATAATCCTTTTTACTACATTTTCCTGTTCTTACTTTCCTGTTTTACTTTATCGGGATGTCTGTGGGCGAAGCGTTGTCCAGAGAAAAACTGTAGGGTTTCTGTAGAACATAAACACGAAGGTGGAACTTTTAGACCAAGAGCGGCCTTTTCATGGACGACGACTAAGAAACATTGGCCGTGGAATCCTGTTAAAGGAAGTAAAAAGTTTAATGGTAAAAAAGATAAAAAGTCAGGGAAAAGTAAATTCAAATATACACTTCCTGGCGAAAGAGTAAATTTTGATAAAAAGAATTAGCCTTGGCTATTCAAAATACAACAACATGAATCTAATTAAAGTAGCCGCTGGGGTCGTAAACCAAACACCTTTAGCATGGGAGAGTAATAAAAACAATATCATTAACTGTATTGAGGAAGCAAAAAAGCAAGACATCAGCATTTTGTGTTTACCCGAACTTTGCATTACTGGTTATGGCTGCGAAGACATGTTCTATGCACAAGGTACTTGCGACAGTGCTTTAGATGCTTTAGAGGATATTGCTCTACATACTTCAAGCATTGCAGTTTGTGTAGGTTTACCCATTCGTATCAATAATCATATTTATAATGCTGCTTGTTTGATTGTTAATAAGCAAATCAGAGGCTTCGCTTGTAAAAAAACTTTGGCGAACAATGGTATTCATTATGAAACTCGTTGGTTTCAACATTGGCCTGTGGGTGAAAAAACTGAATTTAGAATTGGTGAGTTTTCTTACCCTATTGGCGATTTACTTTTTGAAGTAGGCGGTGTAAAAATTGGCTTTGAAATTTGTGAAGATGCTTGGGTGGCAAATCGCCCCGGAAGAGAACTTTATTTAAAAGGTTGTGATATTATTCTGAATCCAACGGCTTCTCATTTTTCTTTCTTCAAAACGCAAACTCGTGAACGCCTCGTTCAAGATGGTTCTCGTGCTTTTGGAGTGGCCTATATTTATGCAAATTTGCTCGGAAATGAGTCAGGGAGAGCCATCTTCGACGGAGATGCGATGATTGCTCAGGCTGGCGAAATGCTCGTTTCTGGTACAAGATTTTCTTACAAAGATTATTACTTGACTTCAGCGGTGATTGATTTAGATAAAATTCGTTTAGAACAAAGTCAAAATTTTATCCTATTCAGGGCTTCAAATGCTGTACAAGTACTTTTCGATTATCCAGAGATTGCTCCTATTAAAAATAATTATGCACTTGAACATTGGGAAGCGAATGGTTTTCAGAAAGAAGAAGAATTTGCAAGAGCTATCGCTTTAGCACTATTCGATTATTTAAGAAAATCACGTTCTAATGGCTGGGTAATTTCACTTTCTGGTGGTGCAGATTCTTCTGCTATTACTGCATTGTGTTACTTAGCCATCGAAATGGCTGTTACAGAATTGGGTTTAGATGGTTTCAAACAAAAACTAAAATACATCAAAGCGATTCAACTTTGTAATTCTGTAGCAGAATTATCTGCTGCTTTGATTACAAATATTTATCAAGGAACACAAAATAGTTCATCGGATACTCGTCATTCTGCTACTTCATTAGCCAAAGATTTGAACACTACTTTTTATGATATTGACATCAATGGCTTGGTGGAAACTTATAAAGGATTGATTCAAGGTGCTATTGGAAGAGATTTATCTTGGCAGACCGATGACCTTGCATTACAAAATATTCAAGCGAGGGTTCGTAGCCCAAGTGCTTGGTTGTTGGCAAATATCAACAATGCTTTACTTTTATCTACTTCTAACCGTTCTGAAGCATCGGTTGGATATGCTACGATGGATGGAGACACTTCTGGCTCTATTTCACCGATTGCGGGTATCGACAAACATTGGTTGCGTCATTGGTTGCGTTGGCTAGAAAACACTGGTTTGGGCGGAACTCATCAAATAAAAGGCTTAAATGCCATGAATAATTTGCAACCGACAGCCGAATTACGTCCGCTAGAAGCTAAACAGATTGACGAAGAAGATTTAATGCCTTATGATTTATTAAACGCCATTGAAACCTCAGCAATTCGTGATAAAAAATCTCCTACAGATTGTTTAAAAATCATGGAAATGGAATTTGAAGGTATTTACACTCGTGAAAAATTAATTACTTCTATCGAAAGATTTTTTAGACTTTTCGCTAGAAATCAATGGAAACGTGAACGCTATGCACCAAGTTTCCATGTGGACGACCGTAACCTAGACCCAAGAAGTTGGTTGAGATTCCCAATTCTTTCTGGTGGTTTTCAGAAAGAAATCGAAGAAATGCTAGAGTACGCCAACAATTCAGGGAAAGGAAAAAGAAGAGGTAAAATTGGCTTTTAATATTATAAACTAGAAAGTATGCTTTTAGCCATAGACATTGGTAATACCGACGTAGTTTTCGGGATTCATAACCGCCAAGAATGGATTCATCAATTCAGAATTCCTTCTGATTCTTCTGGGCGTTCTTCTGATTTTGAAGCAAAGCTTCGCCTGTTTTTCTTGGAAAACAATCTAAAAATCAGTAAAATCAATCGCTCAATTATTAGTTGCGTAGTGCCAGATTTAAAACATGTTTTGAAAGAAACAGTTCAAGAAATGCTTGGTCTCGACCCAATCATTATTGGTCCAGAAATCTATGACCAATTGAAAATGGAAATTCTAAGTCCTTATGAAATCGGTACAGATTTAGTTTGTAATGCTACTTATTCATATTATACCTACAAGAAAACATGTTTAATCGTAGATTTCGGAACAGCTTTAACTTTTACCGTTGTTACTGGCGAAGGTAAAATTTTAGGTGTTTCCATTGCTCCGGGTTTAAAAACGGCTGTAAAATCGCTTTTTTCAAACACTGCACAATTACCAGAAGTACCTTTAGTTATGCCTGAATCTGCCATTGGAAAAAATACTGTTCATGCTATTCAAGCAGGAATTCTTTGGGGTTATGTAGGAATGGTTCGTGAAATGATAATGCAAATCAAAAAAGAAGTTGGGCAAGATTGTATCGTTTTAGCTACTGGTGGACTTTCGTCTATTCTAACGCCACTTCGAGATGAATTTGATGAAGTTGATAAATTATTGACGTTGAATGGTTTGAAAATCATTTCTGAAATTGTAAAATAAAGTAAAATTCATTTCTCAATAGGCGGTTTAGTGTTCAGCTAAATCGCCTATTTTTTTGTCTTAAAATCTTTTTTAGATTTTTTCTCAATTCTCTGCAACCTTTTTCTGCATGGCTGCATCTTAGCTACAAATCATTCCCCTTAACGTTTCAATTTTTCATTGATGGTATTCAACAAACCATTTATCCTTTAGGGAAGCCGATTAAGTAGTTTGCATAACAAGGTAGTTGGCATACTATTAATTTCGAATCATCAATCATCCAAAATGTTTAACCAATAAATCTAAAAACCTAAAATTCACTCATCATGAAAACAATTTTTTACGCAATCCTTACCGTATTTAGTTTAGCTAATATTAAGGCACAAGCTCAGGGAAAAATCTCAGGGCAAATCACAGACGACAAAAGTAAAATTGTAGAATTTGCTACCGTTACTTTATTGAACGCAAAAGACTCTTCATTAGTAAAAGGTGCTTTAGGCGACGTTAACGGCACTTTTGAATTCGAGAAAGTAAATTATGGTACTTATATCGTCAATATTTCTCAATTGGGATATAAAAAATATTACACGCCAAAGTTTATCCTTTCAGCAGAAACGCCAAACATTAAATTAACAAAATTAGTATTAGCAGAAGCATCTAATGAGCTGGGAGAAGTACAGGTTACCGCCAAAAAACCTTTTATCGAACAGCAAATAGACAAAACAATTGTGAATGTTGAGAACTCAATTGTTTCAGCAGGCAATACAGCGATTGAAGTTTTAGAAAAATCTCCAGGTGTTACAGTTGACAAAGACGGGAACATTTCATTGAAAGGAAAGCAAAATGTAATGGTAATGTTAGACGGCAAACCAACGTATATGTCGGCTGGTGATTTAGCAAATATGCTTCGTAACATGCAAGCTTCTCAATTGGATAAAATCGAAATCATGACCAATCCGCCTGCTAAATACGATGCCGCTGGAAATGCTGGAGTAATCAACATTCGTTTAAAAAAGAATCAAAATACAGGTTTGAATGGTTCGGCAAACATTGGGCTTGGTTACGGTTTTTATAAATCTTTACCAAAAGAAAGTGCTGGTTTAAACTTAAACTACAGAAATGGCAAAGTAAATCTATTCGGAAATTTCTCTGCAAACGACCGTCAAAGCTTCCAAATCCAATCAATCAATCGTAAATTTTTTGAAAATGGCAAAGTAATTTCTGGTTTTGATCAAGTAGGTAATAATGACCGTAGAAATAGTTCTTTCTCTTACAAAATGGGAGCTGATTACTTCATAGATAAAAAGAACACCATTGGTTTCTTATTCAACGGGATGAATGGAAATTGGAACGAAGATTTGAACAACGAAACATTAATCAAAAATTCGCAGGCTCAATTGGATACTACTTCTAGAACGTTGGGAAGTATCAGAAATAATTGGGGAAATTATTCAACCAATTTGAACTTCAAACATATAATTGATTCAACTGGTAGAGAAATCACAACTGATTTAGACTACGCTCGTTATGATGCCAATAATTCAATGAAGTATCGTACTTCAAAATATGATATTCAGAATATTTTACGTGAGAAAAGAAATGAAGATGGTTTAACAGGTTCAAAAATCAATATTTATTCTTTCAAAACAGACTTAGTTTATCCAATCAATAAAACATCAAAATTTGAAGCTGGTTTAAAAACAAGTTATGTACACTCTGGTAACGATATGCGTTTTGATTTCTTGGTAGGTGATGCCAATACGCCAGTAAATGACCCCAATCGTACTCGTGATTTTGTTTACAAAGAAAACATCAATGCTGGTTATGTAAACTACTCTAAAGAATTCAAAAAGCTAAGTGTTCAATTAGGTTTGAGAGTTGAAAATACAAACGGGCAAGGTTCTTTATTAGGAAAAGAATTGTTGAAAAGAAATTATACCAACCTTTTCCCAAGTGTATTTTTCCGTCAGAAATTATCAAAAGATCATCAATTGGGTTACTCGTTCAGTCGTAGAATCGACCGTCCAAGTTATGAAGATTTGAATCCGTTCTTATTCTTCCTCGACCCTTATACATATTCAAGAGGTAATGAATTATTACAACCACAATATACCAATGCTTTTGAAGTATCGCATACGTTCAAAGATGCCATTACAACCACTGTAAATTTCAGCCGTACCAATGGAATTATGACAGAGATTTTGGAACAAAACAACACTTTAAAAACAACGAACGTAACAAAAATCAACATTGGTTATGTTGAAAACCTAGGAATTTCGTTCTCTGTGCCTGTGCCAATCACAAAGTGGTGGTTTAGTAATACTTACTTGAACTTATACAATAACCATTACGTAGGCGATATTCCTAAAACAATTATTAACTCGGAAGGTACTTCAACGACTACCCTTCAACCTTTGGATGCTCGTGCTACTACTTATCAAGTAAATATGACACACCAATTTACTTTACCTAAAAAATACTCTTTAGAGTTAAGCGGTTGGTATCAGTCACCTTTTGTTGAAGGACAATTAGCAGGTCGTCCGATGGGTGCATTGTCATTCGGGATTCAAAAGAAATTAATGAAAGATAAAGCTACTTTGAAATTAAATGTTAATGATGTATTCTGGACTAACCAATTCCGTGGCTCATTCATTTTCAATGATATTGACGTACAAGTAAATAGCAAATGGGAAAGTAGAGTAATTCGCTTGAACTTCTCATATCGTTTTGGAAATAGTAAAGTTGCCGCCGCACGCCAACGCAAAACTGGCTTAGAAGACGAAAAAGGTCGTGTAAAAAGTGGAGGTAACTAATCAACGATTTTTCATTACAGTGAAAAATAACTCAAATCTATTTAATCAGAAAATTCAGGGAGAATGTCGTCAATGGCATTCTCTTTTGTTTTAATAACCACAAAAAAAGAGGTTTTCTTCTGCAAGAAAACCTCTTTCTAAAATCTATAAATTGCTACTTAGTGGCAACGTGAATGTTAGATGGCGTTAGGAAATCGAAAAAACGCTCTAACCAACTTTTATCGGCATCATTTTCTTGAGATGCTTTCAAGTTTTCTGTTTTGTGGCTCTTTGATTCTTCCAGAATCATTTCCGCCAACAATGGATTGTATTTCATACATTTGTGTTGTTAAATGAAACACGATTAATGATTGTTGTTACTCTAAGTTGAGGTTCACTTATAAGAGTGAAAATCATTTAATCTGTGTTAATTACTTGACTGACACAAAGTTACGAATATTAGTTCTGACAATTGCAAAAAATATAACTATTCCAATACAGATTCTTTAAATACTGCAATTATATTTGATTATTCTCAGAATTCAATCATTTTTCAAGCCAATAATGGCTAACATCCTTCCTGTTTTCCCTTTTTCTTTTCTGTGCGAAAAATAACTTTCATTGTCTAAAACAGTAGAAAACTTTGATACTTCAATTTGATTGTCGGGCACTCCTGCTTCAAGCAATTGTGCCAGATTGGCTTGTTTCAAATCGACAAAGTATTTATCCTTTTCAGCATCAAACCTTTTGAATTTCTGCTCAAAATTTTGGGCTACCTCCTCTCCTACTTCAAAAGAGCATTCATCAATACAAGTACCAATGTATGCAAAACAATCTGCTGGGTTTGTCCCAAAGTCTGCCGTCATTTGCTGAATGGTTTTAGTGACAATGCCCAGAACTGTTCCTCGCCAACCTGCATGAATGGACGCAACTACTTTTTGCTTTTCATCATAAATCAAAATAGGTGTACAATCTGCCACAGTAACGGTTACAAATACATCGGCTTGATTAGTAATCAAAGCATCAAAACCTTCGTAAGAACCTGCTTTTGTTGCACTCAATATTTTATCTTCGTGTATTTGATACGAATACGCTACCTTTTCAGCAGAAAAACCAAGTGCTTCAAAAAATTTATCTCTATTTTTATAAACTGTTTCAAGATTATCGCCTGAATGCAAGCCTAAGTTCAATGAAGTAAAAGGGGCTTCGCTGTAGCCATCTTTCCGAGTACTTTCTGCGGCAACTAGCTTTGGGAATTGTTGAAATATTTTGGGTTTGGTAAACATGTTTTTATGGAATTTTTAGCGTTGAGACAAAAGAAGCAAGAGGCAAGACATGAGAAGAAAGAGAAAAGAGTAAAGAACTTTTGTCTTCAGGTTATTATTTATGTGAAATCTTAAAACAAAAATCTTGTGTCTTGTTTCTTGCTTCTTTTGTCATAACTCTAAAATCTAAAGAACAATGAAATCTATATACATACTAATCTTTATCTCTATAATCAGCTGTCAAGAAAAAAAGGTTTCTCAACCTGCTGGAATTGCACTTTCTTTTGACGACCGATTTATTAAAGAATGGTTTGAACTCAGACCGCTCTTTAAAAAGTATCATGCAAAAGTAACATTTTACATTACGCAACCTGATAGTTTATCGACCGAAGAAATTGAAATGTTGCATCAATTACAAACTGATGGACATGAAATTGGCTGTCACGGTGCAATGCACGTGGGTTCGATAAGATATGTTTGGGAACATTCTTTAGAAGAATATATGCAAAAAGAAGTATTCCAAGCCCTGAAAACCATGAAGCTACAAGGCTTCTCTCCTACTACTTTTGCACATCCAGGTGGCTCACAGATTTGGTATATCGACCGTGAATTGTTAAAACATTTTAGGCTGTTGCGTGATGTTTCGATGAAGGAAAGAAACATTTTCGGTTTTACTTATCGTCGAGAAGTAGAAAATATGGATGAAATCTATCATCATCACGACGATACCCAAAAAGTAAATGCTTTAATCATTGATGTAAGTGCCAATCTGACTATTAAAGATATTCAAAAAGGTTTGGCAAAAGCACAAAAAGAACAAACTGTTATGATGCTTTTTGGTCATAAGCCTCTGCGTAAAATCACTCATAAACCCGAAGAATATGGTTTTGATATACATTTTTTAGAGCAAATCTTAGCAGAAAGTGCTAAATTGAAACTTCAATACTTCACAATGAATTCTTTGTAGTTTATGAGTTTATGAGTTTATGAGTTTATGAGTGGGAATCGCTTTTTAAGTTTGTGGGTTCATTAATTCTCATAAGATTTTTAATCTTGTTAATCAAATTTTCATAACTCTAAATAAACTCATTGACTCATAAGCTCATAAACTAAAAAGAATTCATCAACCAATAAAAAATGAAAAAACAAACTACCTTCATCACAAGTTTAATTTTATCGCTATCATTATCATCTTTTGCACAAGATAATGATTCAACCGTGATTCGTAAATTCTTTAATGAATCCCTCTCAAATGGCAAATCCTACGAATGGCTTCGTGATTTAACCACCAATGTAGGTCCAAGACTAAGTGGTTCGGAAGGTGCTAAAAAAGCTGTACAGTGGGGAAAAACACTTTTAGAAAGCGGTGGCTACGACCGTGTTTTTTTACAAGATGTCATGGTGCCACATTGGGTGCGTGGTGCTAAAGAAGAAGGCTATATTTTAGATGGAAAACAGAAAATCAAAGTACCCTTGGTAGCTTTGGGAGGCTCGGTGGCTACGCCTAAAAAAGGCATTACGGCAGAAGTAATTGAAGTAAAAACCTTTCAAGAACTAAGAGCTTTGGGCAAAGAAAAATGCGAAGGAAAAATTATTTTCTTCAATCGCCCGATGGATCCTACCAAGATTAATACTTTTGAAGCGTATGGACAAGCTGGCGACCAACGTCGTAGTGGTGCTAATGAAGCTGCAAAATTGGGTGCAATTGGTGTTATCATTCGTTCGTTGAGTAGTACTGAAAACGATTTTCCACATACTGGTTCTATGGTCTATGCTACAGGTGTGCCACTGATTCCTGCGGCAGCTTTAAGTACCAATGCAGCTACTTTATTGAGCAAAACCTTAAAGGAAAATCCGAATACTAAATTCTATTTCAAACAGTCTTGTGAAACTTTACCAGATGCTCCTTCGCATAATGTGGTGGCGGAGATTAAAGGTTCTGAACATCCAGAAGAGATTATTGTAGTGGGCGGACACTTGGATTCATGGGATTTAGCACAAGGTGCACATGATGACGGAACAGGCATTGTACAATCGATAGAAGTAGCTCGTTTATTCAAAAATTTGGGTATCAAACCGAAGCATACCATCAGAATAGTATTGTTTATGAACGAAGAAAACGGAAACCGTGGCGGTGTGAAGTATGCGGAATTAGCCAAACAGAATAATGAAAAACATATTTTCGCTTTAGAGTCTGATAACGGAGGGTTTACTCCTCGTGGCTTTGGTATGCAAGGTGCATCGGCTGAATTATTAGCGAAAGTTCAATCATATCGTACACTGTTAGCACCTTATGGTTTACATGAAATTGAGCGTGGCGGTGGCGGTGTTGATATTGGGCCTTTGGCACCACAAGGCACAGTACTGATAGGTTTTAAACCAGATGCACAACGCTATTTTGAATATCATCATGCCTCAAACGACACTTTTGATACCGTAAACCAACGTGAATTAGAAATGGGTGCGGCATCAATGGCTAGTTTAATTTACTTGTTAGATAATTTGATTAATTAACATTGCTAATAGACTGTCCAAACATGAGTCATCCCGAATTTTTTCTTAGAATAGTGAGGTTTAGGACGATTTGAGAGTTTTTTTTATTTATTATTGTACAATCCTTACTTTTCTTGTCTTGAAACAAGAAAAGTAACAAAAGAAATTCAAGAATTCGTAATCGGAGTGGCGAACCACCTCGCTTCGCTCAAACAGTAGGAATTCGTTGCACATCAATCATAAAAAAGCGGTCGAAATTAGTTTTTCGACCGCTTTTTTATGATTTTAAAATTCGGGATGATTCATGTTTGCCCTAGCCCTTCACCCTCCTACTCATTTCAATCACTTCTACTTCAAAAATTCTTTTCCCTTCAATTTTTAATTTAATTGCTGTTTGTACGCTATGGAAACCATGTGTTCCTGCTGCACCGGGATTGATGAAAAGCATTCCATTTCTGGACAAATCTCTTTTTACTTGTAAAATATGGGAATGTCCGCAGACAAAAACATCTGGGGTTTTAATGGCAAAGCATTCCAAAGCATCAGGTTTATACTTTGATGGAGCACCAGCAATGTGCGTCATTCCAATGCTGAGTTCCTCGCAAGTAAAATGATTAATTTTAGGATAAATTTGTCTGAGTGTGGCATTATCAATATTACCATAAACACCTTCAATGGGCTTCATGGCTTCTAAAGTATCCGAAAGTTCAACCGAACCCCAATCGCCAGCATGCCAAATGTGGTCGCACCAATCAAGATGAGGCAAGAGACGTTCGTCAAGAAAACTATGAGTATCTGAAATAATTAAAATTTTTTGCATAATTTTCACTAAGTCAATCAAAACTTCCGTTTTGAATATAATAGGAACATTACTTGGTGAAAAATGTTATCTATAAAATCTATTGAGACGTTGTAGTTATCTCATATTTTTAAAGGGTATCATTCACAAATGTTTGAACAAAAATAGTTGAATAAACATCAAACAAATTGTAAAAAGCTTTTTTTAAGCTCAATACTTCAATATTTGCTTGATTAAAATTCAATACAAAACCACAAAATTATTGCTTTTATGCCAGTGAAACCATTTGAAACCATTCTCTACGAAAAACTAGAACCGTTTTTCAGTAATTATAATTTTGTGTTATTGGCTGATAAAAAACAATTTCGCAAAGTCACTCCAACGGGCTTTCAGAACGTAATTTTTACAGTAACGCCCTACCAAAATGAAACTTGGTTAGAGGTAAATATTGGTTGTAGAAATAATCAAGTAGAACAAATTGCCCAACAGTTTATTGGTAATACTCGTGATTATTGGCCAGATTCAAATACTTTGGTGATTTCAATCGGGAAATTTAATGATGCTAAATATTTTAGATATAAAATTTTCAACGAAAACGATTTAGATGATACTTGTGAAATTGTGAAAGAATTTCTGGAACAAAGAGGTTTTCCGTTTCTGAATGATTCGGATAATTTGGTGGCATTAAATAATATTTTCAATGTACATCTTTCAAAACCTTGTAAGTATTTATACAATCAATTGCATCGGAGCTATAAAGGAATCATCACAGCGAGACTAACCCATGATAAACACTTTTTAGATTTATCAAACAAGCACAGAGATACGCTAAGAAACATCGGTGCTAGTCCCGACGAACTACTTACTTTCGAACGTTTGCTGAGTTTTCTGTTGTACCATTCTGTTAATTAAAAACAAGCTTTTATTGAAATTTTCCTAAATTGCATAAGGAAGATTATTTTTTGATGAAATTACGCATTGTACTCATATTGTTAATCTGTTGCAGTTGGTTCACTCCTTTGGTGGCACAACTGAAATTTAGCCGTATTGGTACACAAAGAGGTTTATCGCAAAGTACAGTTGGTAAAATCTTTCAAGACAAACGGGGCTTCATTTGGTTTGCAACCAAAGATGGCTTAAACAAGTACGACGGCTACCAATTCACTGTTTACAGACATATCTCAAACGACCCAAACTCCATCAGTAGTAGCACGATTTCATGTATTACAGAAGACCAAGAGGGAAACCTTTGGGTAGGTACTTTTGATGGAGGTATCAATAAGCTAGACAAAACCACAGGAAATTTTATACATTTCAAACAAGCGGATGATAAAACCAGTATTGGCGGACTGAGTATTTCTTCTATCATTGCCACTCCCGACAACAAAATTTGGGTTTCTACTTATGGTTATGGTTTGCTTTGTTTTGATAATCAGCAGAAAACTATCAAATGGCGTTTGGTAGAATCTGAATTACTGACGACCAACGATATTTCTTTGGTTTATCAAGACAAAAAAAATACCCTTTGGCTAGGCGGACATTATGGTGTAATTACTCATATTGATAAAAATAATCACGCCAATACAGTTAGGCTTCAAAGTAATTTACCTCCTCGCAAAAATCAAATTACTTGTTTGGTAGAAGACCCACAAGGAAATATTTTGGTAGGTACTCGTGGTAATGGTTTGTATCGTTTAGACCCACGAAGCAATCAGTTTACACAAATCATGTACAGTCCAAATCAAATTAATAGAGCCAATTTGATTACAGATTTGGTCTATGATAAAGATGGTGTACTTTGGGTTGGAACAGACAATGGTGTATTTTTAGTGAGAAACAATAATTTCTCGCAATTTACTTATATAGAATCAAATCCTGATTCAGAAACAGGTTTGAGTTCTCATGCTATTCAAAGTATTTTCGTAGATCGTGATAATAATGTGTGGATAAGTACTTGGGAAGCAGGGTTGAATGTACATTATAGCCATCGTAATAACTTCAAATTATATCGTCATAAAGTAAATTCAACTCAAAATTTATTAAGAGATAAAGTAACAGCAATTGCTTGTGAAAACGACCCAAATCGTGTGTGGATTGGGAGTAATAACGGATTGACACTTTTTGACAGGGCTAAAAATACCTTCTCGCATTATTTTATCAATCCTTCTTTCTTGACAACCAGTACCAACGACATCAATAATTTGTATTATGACCGTGATGGCGACCTTTTGGTACTTACTTGGGAAATTGGACTTAGAATCATGAAAAAAGGAAGTAATTCCTTTTCACTTTATCCTTACGACGACGGCAGTAATACTACTCACCTTACTTGTTTGAGTCCTTCTATCAAAGCAAAAAAAGTTTGGGTTGGTACTCAGGAAGAAGGTATTTTACTCTTTGATAAACAAAGTGGAGAATTTAATCCCGTGCCAGACCTAAATCGTAAAGGAGTTCTATTGGGAATGCACATTAACTCTATTTTAGAAGAAGAAAATGGAACACTTTGGATTGGTACATACAACAATGGCATTTACTGTTATGACCCTATCAAAAGAAGAATTGTACATATCAAAAAGTCAAATCGTTCGGATGGATTAAGTGCGAACCAAATCAATAAAATATTCCAAGATTCTCGCAAACAAATCTGGATTGGTACAAATGGCGGCGGTTTAAATTTGTATCAACCTGCCACAAGAACCTTTAAAGTATGGAGAACAGAAGATGGGTTACCCAATAATACCATCAAAGGCATTGTGGAAGACCGCCATCATCACTTATGGTTATCAACCAATCAGGGCATTTCGCAGTTTATCAATTATAGCAATTCCTTCAAGAATTATACAAAAGCTGATGGACTTCAAGGTTCTGAGTTTTTAATGAATGCTTATGCACAAAATAACCGTGGAGAAATATTTTTTGGCGGTACAGAAGGACTAAATATTTTTCATCCTGATAGTTTGGTAGAAAGTAACAAAGTGCCCAATGTATATCTTACAGGATTGAAATTATTCAATAAACCAGCAATGGTTGGTCAGAAAAATTCTCCATTACAACAAGATATTTCACAAACAGAAGAATTGATATTGGAAGCTGACCAAAATGTATTTTCAATAGATTTTACTGCTTTGGATTTCCAACAATTCAAGAATAATCAATATGCTTATGTACTCCAAGGTTTCGATAAAGAATGGAATTATATAGGCACACAAAGAACAGCCAACTATACCAACATAAATCCTGGCGATTATTTGTTTCGAGTAAAAGCAACTAATAATGATGGCGTTTGGAACCAAAGAGAAGCCCTTTTACGCATAACCATTTTGCCACCTTGGTATAATACTTGGTGGGCTTATTTCTTTTATGTTGTTATCATTGGCGTTGGACTTTACTCTTTAAGAAGAACTGTTCTTGTTCGTGAACGTTTGAAATTAGACATAGAATTACAGGAAAGAGAAAAAGAACAAATTCAGGAATTAGATACGCTAAAGACGAATTTCTTTACCAATATTTCTCATGAATTCAGAACACCGTTGACGCTAATTATCAGTCCTTTAGAGAAGTATTTATCCGAAAACAAAGACATTCCAGATGCACAACGCAAAAGAACAGAATCTATTTATAGAAATGCCAAGCAATTACAAAAGCTGATTAATCAATTATTAGATTTATCGAAATTAGAAGCAGGAAAACTTTCACCAGAAATTACTCAAAGCGATGTGGTTGATTTTGTGCAACAAATCACAGAATCTTTTAGAGGTTTAGCAGAACAGAAAAATATTAAACTGAACTTTCAACCTTCTACTCCTTATATTTTAGCGTATTTTGATACCGATATTTTAGAGAAAATTGTCACCAATTTATTATCAAATGCTTTTAAATTTTCAGATAATCATGGCGAAATCACGGTAAAAGTATCTATAAATCCTGCGGATAATCAGCGAATTATCATTGCTGTAAGCGATACGGGCATTGGAATAGACAGTAAAAATTTACAAAATGTATTCAATCGTTTTTATCAAATTCATGGCAAAGACCCACAAAAACAAGTAGTAGGAACTGGCGTAGGTTTGGCTTTGTGTAAAGAATTGATAGAATTACATCGTGGCGAAATTTTGGTAAGCAGCCGTTTGGGAAAAGGAAGTACTTTCACCGTTCATTTACCCATTAATAAAAACGCTTATGATAGTAGTTGGATTCGTGAAAATGAGAATGCTACGGAAATGATACCAATTAATATTGAAGATAATGCTACTGGAAATCAACAGTATGGAACATCCAAAAAGAATGCACCACTTTTATTAATTGCAGAAGATAACGACGATTTACGCAATTATATTAAAGAGATTTTCGTTGAAAATTTCAATATTATTGAAGCTAACAATGGTAAAAAAGCCCTTGACATCGCCATAGAACAAGTACCTGATTTGATTATTTCTGACTGGATTATGCCTGAAATGACAGGTGGAGAATTGTGCGAGCATATCAAATTAAAAGAAAGTACGAGTCATATTCCTGTTATCATTCTTACTTCAAGAGGAAGTAATGATAGTAAACTAGCTGGTTTAGAAATCGGTGCGGATGATTATATCACCAAACCTTTTAATGCTAATTTATTAGCAGCAAGAGTAAAAAACTTGCTAGAAAGTAGGAAAAAACTAAGAGAACGATTCAGCAAAGAAATCAAAGTAAATCCAAAAGAAATTACTTTAAATTCTTCTGATGAACACTTCTTAGAAAAAGCAGTAAGAATTGTTGAAGAAAATATGATGAATACTTCTTTAGATATTGCATTTTTAGAAAGAGAGTTGAACATGAGTACGATGCAGTTATATCGTAAATTAAAAAGTTTAACTAATTTTTCTGGGAACGAATTTATCAAGAATGTACGTTTAAAAAAAGCAGTACAATTACTTGAAACAGAAAGCTTTACCATTGCAGAAATTGCTTATAAAGTAGGATTCAACGACCCTTCTTATTTTACTCGTATCTTTAAGAAAGAGTTTGGCAAATCACCATCAGAGTATCTTGAAAAATCGACTTTGTAATGGTTATTGCCATCAATTTACTTCTTTTTATAAAGCCTTTGTATCACCCTAATTAGATTATTCGCTATAATTTTGCTTAAAACCAAACATTTCCGTCTAATGATGAATTTTAAAAAGAACACTATTCTTTACTTTTTTGTATGTTTTAGCTTTTGTCCTGCTACTTTTTCACAACAGCGAGACTCTACTTTTCGTAAACTTACTGTTAAGCAGTTAGTTGTTCCTGCGGTGTTACTTTCTGGAGGTTATCTGCTTAAAAGTTTTGGTTTAAAACAAGAACAACTAGAATGGCATGATAAATATTATAAGCATTTTGAAACCAACGTTGATGACATAATTCAATATACACCTTATGCGGCTTATGTTGGTTTAGACCTCATAGGCGTAAAAGCAAAACACAGTTTTGGCGACCGCATGGGGATTTTATTCATCGGAGCAGCAGTAATGTCTGGTACAGTATTTAGTTTAAAACATACCACCAAAGTACTTCGCCCTGATCTTTCTGGACAAGATTCCTTTCCGTCAGGTCATACAGCCAATGCTTTTTTTGGGGCGGCGATAGTAGCCGAAGAATATAATGATGAAAGTATTTGGTATGGAATTGGAGCTTATTCAGCAGCAACTGCCACAGGAGTATTGAGAGTAATGAACAATCGTCATTGGTTTTCGGACGTAGTGGTGGGTGCAGGAGTTGGAATACTTTCTGGAAAAGCAGCTTATGTCATTTATCCTTGGTTGAAAGAAAAATTAGGTAAAAAACAAAGTAATAATCCCTCAAAAATAGCCTTTACTCCGATGTATGATGGCAGAACAGTTGGTGGAAATTTGGTGATTGGGTTTTAGTTTTGTAGAAAGATACTAAACAAACATGAGTCATCCCGATTTTTTTCTTAGAATAGTGAAGTTTAGGACGATTTGAGAGGTTTTTTTATTTATTATTGTACAATCCTTACTTTTCTTGTCTTGAAACAAGAAAAGTAACCGCAGCGGCGGCCGCA
>NZ_JACHKT010000014.1 GCF_014204325.1 Arcicella rosea | reverse complement strand
TCACCTCTTCCCATCTCGAACAGAGAAGTTAAGCCCAGTTCCGTTGATGATACTGCAATCATATGCGGGAAAGTAAATAAACCCCAAAAATATTAATAAAACTCCCTTGATAAATTAACTTATCAAGGGAGTTTTATTTTATACTAATGCAAATGATGAATATCTTGATAAATTACGTTTTAAAAGGTATCTCTTTTAGACATACCTTTTAAAACATCATTTGTCTATAACCAAGATGGTTTAAACTTATTAAGTATATTTTTTATTTTTTTTATATACCTTTGAGACTCTCCAATTGCTTTAAAATTCTTCCATTCCGTTTGTTTTAAATAGAAATAGAAGATTTTTTTGAACTCTTCGCTGTAATTATACGCTTGGTAAATAGGTTTTCTTTCTACAAAATGTATTAAATAAGGTGTTTCTTTGGGTGAAATTGTCGAAAAATGATTCCACAGAGGACTCAACTCAAGCCATTGGTTAGCTAAAATTACGTTTAATCCATATTGGTCTGGGTAATTGGCAAATTTCTTATTGTTATCAATACAGTCTATGATTTTCTCTGTTATATTTAACTCTCTCCATTTTTTTGTATTCATTAGAATCAAGCCTGTGTTAAAGTAACGAGTCTTTCCAGATAAGCCTAATTCATCGTGATTCAATACTCCTCCCCAGCTATTATCGAATGTGATAATCCTAGGGTCTAATACTGAGGCAATTACATGTTTTTCAAGGTCGTTTTCAAATAAAGTCGCAACATCTTTTAATACAATCATATCTACATCTAAATACAAGACTCTTTCTATTTCCTTTGGAATGAAATATGGAATAAACAAACGCATATAAATATTCAAAGGATAGGAACTTCTATCTAATGGTAGTTTCATTCCTTCTGGAATTACGCTATTCATTTCTTTCCAAATGAGTGTTGTAATGTTAGTATCAATTGATTTTTGAAGTTTCAATTTGTTATTATTGCTTATATTATCTTCAATAATATAGATTGTAATAATGTGACCTTTAGAAAGATTGGCTTCAATTGATTTGATGAGTGCTGCTAATAATATGATATAGTGATTATCACTTGCAACAACTATATTTAATGACTTCATTGGATTTACTTTTACTGTGCGATTATTTTCAATTCCTATTAATACTTATCGAACTTATTATTTCAACTAGCTAACTTAAATCAAATTATTTGTTTAAAACATCCCTGTATATATTTGATACTTGCTTCGCTGTTTTTTCCCAAGAAAATTGAGCTGCTCTTTCAATACCATAAGTAATTGTCTTTTCTCGTAGTGCTGTGTTGTTTAAGACGGATACAATCATTTCAGCAATCTCTTCAGGCTGTGTTGGGTCAATTAATATTGCATTTTTCCCCGCAACTTCAGGCATGGCTGAAGTATTACTTGTAATGACAGGAGTTCCACAGCCCATTGCTTCCAAAATAGGAATTCCAAAACTCTCTCGTAAGGATGGATATAAGAATAATTGAGCTAATCTGTAAAGATTTGGGAGCTCTTGATTAGGAATATAGCCTGTTAACATTATGTGTTGCATCAAATGCTCGTTATTTTGAGCTTTGAGGATTGAGAGTAAATGCTCTTTACCAAAATCAGGCATTACTAATGTAAAGTCAAGCTGACCACGTTGATGAAGTATTCCAATTGATTTTAATACATTTGGGAGATTCTTTTTTGGGTCTGTATTTCCTAAAAACAAGATAAATTTATCAGGTAGATTCATTTTATCCTTGAAAGCCTTTAATTCTTGTGGGCTTGCATCAGGAGTAAAATGTTTACCACAGGCATTATAAACCGTTTTTACACGACTTTCAGGAATTTTTAATCCTTCGATAATTCGCTCTCTTTCATAATCACTTACTGTAATAATCATGTCGGCTTTATGAGCAATTCTTGGAACGTTCCAACGGCGATATAAATTTCCGAAACGTTGATAATATGTTCCTTCAGTAATCATCCATTTTTCTAAATAAATTATGTCATGAATTGTTACCACCAAAGGAATTTTAGTGGAAATTGGAGCTGTATTACTGGTACAATGAAGTAAATCTACTTTATCATTTTTATAAGATTCTGGAAGTATTTTTTGTTCCCAAACTGGATAAGAAGCGGCTTTTGAAATTTGTAGCTTCATGTTATCACTTGGGAGCAGAGCATTCATATCAGCATCTGGCTGTGCGTAAACGAAATATTCATCAGAAGTATTCATTTTTTGAAGCTCCCGTAGTACTTCAAGGACAACGATGTCCATTCCATGTTTTTTTTTACGAAAAATTCTTTGTGCTTCTATTCCTATACGCATTTGCCTAATGTTTTTTATATTTTGTGTTACGGAATGGAATTCCGTACGACTCATTTATCGTGAATGTCTTTTGAAGTATTGCTGAAATTCCAAATTAAGCCTTCCCAGAAAGCTTTTAAATGTTTCCAATCTCCTTTTGTGATGTATCCAAGTAAATTTTTAGGAACAGCTACTGAAAAATAGTATAAATACATTAATATTTTTTGTGAGCCAAAAGTATTTCGTCTCAAGTAAAGTAAACGATTTCGACTATAATAGTAGGTTTTTAATGTTGATCCTTTACCTGTACTGATTGATTCTTTATGCCAGATTTTACTTGCAGGTTCATACCAAATAGAATATCCGGCTCTTACAAATCTTTCGCAATAATCCATTTCTTCATAATATAAGAAGAATAATTCAGCCATAAATCCTACTTTTTCAAAAGCAGTTCTTGAAAATAACATGGCAGCTCCATGAGCCCTAGAAGTAGGCATTGCTGTATCATGCTGACCTTTATCTTTTTCTAAATATCCTATGGAAAAACCTCGTCCAGTAATAGGACTAATCGGAGAAAATCCTGCAAATTGAATCGTATCTGGTTCGTCGAAGTATAAAATTTTGGGACAAACAACTCCAATTTTTGAATCGCTTTGAAATCTAGCAATGAGTGGCTCTAAGAAACCTGGGTCAACTTCAGTATCGTTGTTAAGTAAAAAAAGATATTCACCTGTTGCGGCTTCAATACCACGGTTATTACCACCAGCAAAACCAAGGTTTTCGCCCGTTTCAATGTATTTTATCCAAGGGAAGTCTATTGGTAGTTGATGACCTAATTCTTTGTTGCTATTATCAACTACAATTACTTCAATAGAAGGGTAAGTAATTTTTTCTAATGAACGTAATAAATCAGCGGTAACAGCTGTACCGTTAAAATTGATGGTGATAATGGAAACTTTAGGTAGATGATTCGTCATAATCAGTCATTTACTTTTTCAACTTACTTTTTCCCATTGTTGGGTTACGAAATTATACTGTTTAATCACTCTGGCAGGATTTCCAACGGCAACACTGAAAGGAGGAATATTTTTTGTAACCACAGCTCCTCCTGCAATTACACTATGTTTGCCGATGGTTACTCCTGCAGTAATAACTGCATTTGCACCAATCCAACAATCATCTTCAATGGTAATTGTTGCTGTAGTAACTGGCTGTAAATGAATGGGTTTTGTTACGTCTGTATAGACGTGATTGAGGCCACTCATTACGATATTCTGAGCAAAAATAACATTGTTTCCAACGGTTACTGGGCCGATAATTACATTGCCGATACCAACTCTTGAATTATTTCCGATATAAACAGGGCCGACGCCATTATTGATAGTAGCAAAATCTTCAACAGTACTGAAATCGCCTAAAGTGAATGGTTGAAAAGGTAATACATCTACTCTCGTTCTTCGGCATATTACAGAACCTTTTCCTTTTTGATGAAAGAAAGGATTAATAAACCACTTCACCCAAAGTCTAGGACGAGCCTGATACTTTGGAATCAAGCACCAATGCACAAACTTCTTTAAAGTGGGACTAGATTTTATGGTTTGGACGATAGACATATTCCTAAAATTTTATTTAAAAAGATATTTTTTCAAACGAAATATTAAAGCTTTTTTCAGTCCGCCATCTATTTGAATTCTACGGTCACTTGTCCAAACTCTTCCATCTGCACCATCTACGGCTGCAATTTTTCCGCCAGCTTCTTGTAGTCTTAATGCCATCATTCCGTCTTCAGCAGCGTGTCCAGCATCGTCTCCAGCAATACCTCTAAAAGTTCTTTGAACAGCAATGTCATAACCATTTACATCAATTCCCTTTTGACGAATAAAGCCACTGTTGTAGCCTAAAACATTCAAAAAAGGCTGAGTTTTTTCTTTTTTCTTGATGACATAACTACTCATTACTTCATACAAACCATATTGCCAACGAGGCGTATTTGGAGCGGGCAAGAAAGAGTAACTACCATGTACACAATAAACAGGAATATTGGCTCCATTTATTAAAGTGTCTGTCATAGTAGTAATCCAGCCTGCTGGATATAAAGTATCGCTATCGCCCGTCAGAATGTATGTTCCTTTGGCTGAATGTAATCCATTTGTTCTTGCATGACCAACGCCTTGTTTGGTTTCTAAAATGGTTTTTACACCCAGTTTCTGAAGTAAAGCGGCTGTTCCATCAGTAGAGTTATTATCAATGACCAATAATTCTACTGGATATTTTGTATTTGTATTGGCAAGAGAAATGAGCGTATGTAAAATACCTTCTTCTTCATTCCAAGCAGGAATTACGACTGAAACGATAGGGTTTTCATTAGAAAAGATGGCTAATTTTTTCTTGAGCTCTTCAACTTCAGCAGCTGAGTATTCGCTGATGCGTAATGGTTTTTTTAGTATTTGTGTTACCCAAGTTGGTAAAGAAAAATTAATCATAGTCTTTTCAATTTATGAAATAGCAAATCTGTTTTCAAGCAATAATGTATCAATATTAAAAGAGATTAACTTGCTGCTTACAAGTAATACTTTTGATAGAATAAGGTTTTACAAACTTATTCTGCTCTTTTTACTTTTTCCCAAATGCCAGAAGTTAATCCGTTTTTATATCTGAAATAACCTTTAATAGCACAATAATTCATGAACGAAAAATAGAAAGGAACAAACAATATTTTTACCCTAATTTTCTTGTTTTCAAGATAATAGCCAAGTAAAGCCAAAGTATAAAAGGCAATTTGAGCAATCATCAAAAGATGATAATTGAAAATATCTAATAACTCAGAACCAGTGAAAAGTAAAATGGCATTAATCAATACTAAAATAGGAAGACAAAATGGTGCAACCGCCCAACGCATGGCACGATGTGAAATATATTGAAAAGAGAGCAAACCATACTTGAAAATATTCCAAAGAAAACCAAGGCGAGCAATGGCTTGAAAACCACCAGCTGCAATCCTGATTTTACGCTTCATTTCATCTTGAATGGAGAAAGATGGTCTTTCGTTGGCATAGGCATCTGGTTCATAAATTACTCTGAAACCGTTGGCTGCAATGCGTAATGAAATGATGAAATCATCAAGTAGAGTATCTTTTTCTACGTGTTCAAACAAGTTGGTTCTTACAGCGAACAATTCACCTGCTGCACCAACTACTGAATACAGCTCTGTATCTAGTTTTTTAAGGAAAGATTCATATTTCCAATACAAACCTTCGCCAGCACCAGCAGCAGCTTCTGAACCTTCGGTTTGAATACGTTTTTCGCCAGCAACAGCACCAACTACAGGGTCTTGAAAATGCCTTACAATATTTTTGATGACGAGCTGATTTAACGTAGTATTAGCATCTGTAAAAATTACGATGGGCGTATCAATGGTTTTCATTGCTATATTCATCGCTTCAATTTTACCTCTACGAGTATCTCCGCCAATCATTCTCAGGTTTGAGTATTGATTTTGAAGGGATTCTATGTATTCTGAAGTGCCATCATTTGAGCCTTCGGTTACGAAGAGTACTTCAAAATTTTCGGAAGGATAATCTAACGCAAAAGTGTTTTTTACTTTTGCTTCAATACAAGACATTTCATTGTATGCAGGAACTACTAAGGTTACTTTAGGCAAGTAATCTGGGTCGTTATATTTTTTGAAGGTAAGCCCAAGTGTTTTTCTGATTTTTACAAAAATCCAAGCAACGATTCCGTAGCCAATATAAGTATAGAAAACGAGCCCTATACAAATCCAAAAGCATAGTTCAAATAGCAGTTTCATAGTTCAATTTTATGGCAAAGTATTAAAATACGATGCTTAGCGGTTCTTCTGGTTCGATTTTTCTAAACGTTCTCTGATTGCAACAGTGCAGGGAATGTCATAAAGAAAATCTTTAAATCATACTTGAACGAAAAATTACGAGCATATTCAATGTCAAGCTCTATTCTTTCTTGCTCTGTCATATCTTTTTTGCCTTTACCTCTTTTGGTTACTTGCCAAAGACCAGTAAGTCCACCAGGGCCAGCAAAACGTTCGATATAATCGTCAGTCGTTAATTTTTCAGCTTCGTACAAAGGCAAAGGTCTGTTACCAATCAGCGACATATCACCCAAGAAAATATTAAACAACTGAGGTAATTCGTCAATACTGCTATTTCTCAAGAAACGACCCAATTTGGTAATACGTGGGTCATTTTGGAATTTCATGAAAGCAACTTTTTCTTTCTTTTTGTTTAAATAAACCTTTTCACAAGTTTCTTCTCCGTCAAGATATAATCTTTGCTGACAAGAACCAATTAAAGCACATTCATCACAAAGCCCATCTTTTTTCTTTTCAGTTGTACCTTTTGTGTACATATTCAGCGATTCCATGTTTTTAATCAACTGATCGGCATCAGTACGCATGGTTCTGAATTTATAGATTTCAAAGATTTTATAACCAGCCCCAACACGTTTAGATTTATAAACGATAGGCCCTTTTGAATCTAATTTGATAAGAATGGAAATAACAATAAGTAGCGGAGAAAGTAATAATAAAGCAAAACCCGTTGAGGCAACGTCAATAAAACGTTTCCAGAAAGGTATTTTCACTTCTAAAATATTAGATTTTGTTTGCTGAGATGCTACATAATGGCGACGTTTGATGAAGTACTCTAAACGAGTAACTAAGTCACCATTACTGAAGTCTTTTGGGTAAATATCATCTCCTTTTTTCTCGATTACTTCTTTGATAAGACCAGGAGTAACGTGGTCGCTGGTAAGGATTACGGGTAAACTCTTCGTCCAATTATCTTTTCGGATGGTTTCTAAAAACTTAATTCCACCTAAATTTCTTGCAATAATGATGGCATCAGGAGGATAAGTATTTTTAACAAACTCCAAACATTCGTCAGAGTTATTGAGAACCTTGATATGAAGCTTTTGCCCAAATTTTTTCAAAAAATTGACCACAACAAAATCTTCATCTTCAACCAAAATTACTTTGATAGGGAAATCATCCTTTGGTGATGATATAGTCTGTGGGATACTACTCATATATTAGTGATTTTAATAATGCAAAGTCAGGACTTACACGGTATTTGGTACTGCTTTTATCAAGTTTGAGATAGCAGTGATGAGTAAATCTTTTAAAACGTTTTTATAAAATGGTTAATGGCTTTACTTATTTTACTCGGCGTAAAATAGCTTTTACTTTGGCATGTACTTCCATCGGATTGAAGGGTTTTAACATAAAATCGTCAGCTCCAAGGTTTAAACACTCTATTCTTTCTTTACTTTCATCTGTTCCAGAAAGGATGATGATTGGTAAATTACTGAATAAATTACTTGCACGAACAACTTTTACAAATTCCTTCCCATCCAAATTGGGCATATTAAGGTCAGCAATAATAAAATCTGTATCGTTTCCAGCATCTAACCAGTTCATTCCTTCCATTCCATCATTTTTGACAGTTACATCAAATTCTTTGTTCAAGAAATGCTCTAATACTTTTCTAGTACTTGCTTCATCATCTACGATTAGCAGTTTCAATTTACTGTTGCTCATTATTCTTAGTGCTTGAGTTTTTAGCCTTACTGCGAAAATAAACGGGATTACAATTACTTAGGATTTCTTTTATCGTAAATCAACAAAAGGAAGTCATTTTTGTACTAGTTTATTTTATACAATAGTAATCAATTTGAAATCAATAGTTAAATAAATATCGTAAAAAAAAATCATTGAAACACATTAATATTAAAAATGTTATTATTTCAATATTCTCTCTTAAAGTTAACATCAATTACCTTGCCAAACAAATGTTTTTATGCTTTTAAACCCTCCAAATCAGATTCTGCAAAAGCTTGGAACATCAAAAATTTTGCACTTATATAAAGAATACTGCTATCCGCATTTATTTACTTTTCAAATATAAATATTATGATATAATATTGTTATATTCCAATTCAATTATTAAAAATATAATTTTTTGTACGAATAAGTGTTTGTCATCTGAGTATTGCTAAATATTTAGCTAAAGTTATTAAGGTTATGATTTAATATCACACAGTTTTCTGTTTGCTAATAATTTATTAATGATGATAAAAAAAGAATGGGAAGAAACGATTGAGATAATCTTTTCTGAACAATTGAAAAATCAATACAACATTGGGAATACAGATGTCTTTGAAAGAAAAATCAAATTGAAAAATTTACTCAATTTGGTACTTCAATATAGAAAAGATATTCAAAAAGCAATGTTTGATGATTTCAAAAAAGCACCAGCAGAAGTAGATTTAACAGAAATATATACCGTAACCAACGAAATCAATCATGCAATTAAACATTTACATACTTGGATGAAAGCCCAATATGTACCTAGTCCGATTACACTTTTGGGAACATCCTCCTACATTCATTATGAACCTAAAGGCGTAGTTTTGATTATTTCTCCTTGGAATTTTCCCTTTAATTTAACTTTTGGTCCATTAATTTCTGCCATTGCTGCGGGCAATTGTGTGATGATAAAACCATCAGAACATACGCCAAATTCTACCGCTTTAATGAAAAAAATGTTGGCAGAAATATTTCCAGAGAACGAAGTGGCAGTTTTTGAAGGAGATTCTGCTGTAGCAGCCTATATTACTCAATTACCTTTTAATCATATTTTCTTTACTGGAAGCCCGACTTTGGGTAAAAAAGTAATGAAAGCAGCTGCCGAAAACTTGTGTTCGGTTACTCTAGAATTGGGCGGAAAATCGCCTGTGATTGTGGATGAATCAGCCGATTTAAGTAAAGCAGCAAAAAGAATAGCATGGGCAAAATTCTTGAATAATGGACAAGTATGTATTGCTCCAGATTATGTATATGTTCATGAAAAGGTGAAAAATGAGTTTTTAACCTTGCTGAAAGCACAAATCGTTGGGCTTTATGGACAAGAAGCAGAGTTGTCTAAAGACTATAGTCGGATTGTAAATCAGGCACATTTCAATCGTCTGAAACAGTATTTACAAGATGCGATTTCGGAAGGTGCTGTGTTAGAAATAGGAGGAGAAATGAACGAAAAAGAGCGTTTTATTGCTCCAACAGTTTTATCGAATGTCAATCTAAAAAGTGCCATTATGCAAGATGAAATCTTTGGCCCGCTTTTACCTTTAATGGTTTATCAAGATTTAAATGAAGTAATCCTGCATATTCAACAGCATGAAAAACCGTTGGCTTTATATATTTTTAGTAAGCAAGATGAAGTAATTAACAAGGTAATTCGTGAAACAAGAGCTGGAGGAACAGTTGTCAATCATAACACTTTACATTTCTTTAATAACGAATTGCCCTTTGGTGGGTCAAACAATAGTGGCATAGGGAAAACCCATGGGAAATATGGTTTTGAAGCTTTTTCCAATGCCAGAGCTGTGATGAAACAGTGGTCGCCTTTTAGTGCTTTAGATTTATTAATGCCACCTTACAGCAATTTTAAGCAAAAAATTATTGATTTAACGATTCGATTTTTCTAAAAAAGCCCAAAACACGATTCGTGTTTTGGGCTTTTTTAGATTTTACTTAGAGTATGAAAAAGGGAAATCTACCGCATTTACACCTCTCTGCTTGTTTGGAGCAGGCGACATTTTAAAATCAATCGTTGCACCTTGTGTTAGTTTTTTATGACTCAACCAGTTTTTAGAATGGCTTGCACCATTGAATTTTACACTTTGGATGTACTTGTTTTGCTCGTTATTTTCTGGGGCATTTATCGTTATTTTCTTGCCATTTTCAAGCGATAAAGTTACTTTTTTAAACAACGGAGTACCTAAAACGTACTGGTCGGTAGCAGGAGTAACAGGATAAAAACCTAAAGCAGAAAATACATACCAAGCTGAAGTTTGCCCATTATCTTCGTCGCCACAGTAGCCGTCTGGTGTTGGTTGATACATTTTATTCATTACTTCTCTAATCCAATATTGGGTTTTCCAAGGTTCGCCAGCGTAGTTATACAAGTAAATCATGTGTTGGATTGGTTGGTTTCCGTGTGCGTAATTTCCCATGTTCATAATCTGCATTTCACGGATTTCGTGAATGACAAAACCATAATAGGAATCATCAAAAACAGGAGGAACTACAAAAACAGAATCCAACATTTTGCTAAAACCTTTGCTTCCGCCCATCAAATTAGAAAGACCGTTGATGTCATGAAAAACACTCCAAGTATAATGCCAGCTGTTGCCCTCTGTAAAAGCATCGCCCCATTTAAAAGGATTGAAAGGTGTTTGGAAAGTGCCATCTTGATTTTTTCCACGCATCAATTTCGTAATGGGGTCAAATAGATTTTTATAGTTTTGTGAACGTTTCGCAAAGCGGTCAATTTCTTCCTGTGGGCGTTTTAGGGCTTTTGCCAATTCAGAAATACAAAAATCATCATAAGCGTACTCTAACGTTCTGGCAGCATTCTCATTAATTTTTACATCGTAAGGAACATAACCTAATTGATTATAATACTTTACACCTAACCTTCCGACAGAACTTAAAGGCCCTTCGTTTTCACTGTTTTTTAATAAAGCTTGATACAATTTATTAATGTCAAAACCTTTACCTCCTTTCAAGTAAGCGTCGGCAATAATTGATGCTGAATTTGAACCCACCATACAATCACGATGGCCCGGACTTGCCCATTCGGGTAAGAAGCCACTTTCGTCATAAGTATTGGCTAAACCTTCCATAATTTGTGCGTTCAGCGAAGGGAACATTAAATTAAAGAATGGAAAAACGGCTCTGAAAGTATCCCAAAAACCATTGTCAGTAAACATATATCCCGACAATACTTTTCCATTATAAGGGCTATAATGTACTACTTTTCCTTGTTTGTCAAGTTCATAGAATTTTCTTGGAAACAACATTGTGCGGTATAAACAAGAGTAAAAAGTACGAGTTTGCTGGTCGCTGCCGCCTTCTACTTTCAAACGATTTAATGAAGTATTCCAGATTTTTTCAGCTTTTGCTTTTACTTGGTCGAAATTGTCTCTTCCAACTTCTTTCAGATTGGTTTCAGCTTGTTCAAAACTAATGAAAGAAGAAGCTACTTTTGCATTTACTTTTTCGCCTTTTTCGGTGGCAAAATCAATGACTGCTCCTGTATGATTATCTTTGATTTCCAGTACATTATCAACTAATTCTTTACCATTCCAAGTACTTGTATTGGCGAAAGCTTTATCGAATAGAATCACAAAATAATTCTTGAAATTATCAGGAACACCGCCAGAATTTTTGGTGGTATAACCAATGATTTTTCTTTCATTAGGAATAATTTTGATATATGAACCTTTGTCTAAAGCATCAATTACAATGTGAGCTTTATCGGTTTTTGGGAAAGTAAAACGCAAAACTGCGGCTCTTTCTGTGGGCGTAATTTCTGAGGTAACGTCGTGGTCGGCTAAGTAAACGCTATAATAATGCGGTTTGGCTACTTCGGCTTTGTGCGAAAACCAACTGGCACGGTCGTCTTCTTTGAAAACTTTTTTACCAGTAGTTGGCATAATGACGAACTGACCGTAATCATTAATCCACGGACTTGGTTGGTGAGTTTGTTTAAAACCTCTGATTTTGTCGGCATCATAAGTATATGCCCATCCGTCGCCCATTTTGCCAGTTTGTGGCATCCAGAAATTCATTCCCCAAGGCAAAGCAATGGCTGGATAAGTATTGCCTGCGGATAAGCTTGGTTTTGAGGCAGTTCCCATCAAAGTATTGACATAATCGACGGGATGTTCGTTGGATTGACCAAACGAAACTAGGTTGGTTGCTATGAAAAATAAGCAGAGATAAAATTGTTTAAGCATTTTTATAAATTTTTATGTTTGGATAATGTGCTAAAGTTAAGGCTTTGTTTTGTGTATTCTGTTGGTTTTTATGCGTGAAATTTATGTAATTGAATGCCATTTAAGCTTCCTTTATGTAAAAATAGTATTATGCTTTTATGATGTTTTGATATAATCTGTTTTTTGAAAGTAGAAATGTCTATTATAGCAGTTTTAAATAGTAATCGACACTGGTTTCTATTCGTAAAACACTACCATAATCCTTTTATTTCATGAGAAAATCTCTTTGTTTTTTATTATTGATGCTTTCTTTTTCGGGTTTTTCACAAAAGAAAGTTTCCTCAAAACATCCTAAAAATATTATTTTACTCATCGGCGATGGAATGGGTTCAGCCCAAGTTTATGCAGGAATTGTAGCCAACAAAGGGCATTTGAATATCGAAAGAAGTCAGTTTATTGGTTTTCATAAAAATCAGGCAACGGATGATTTTGTGACGGATTCGGGTGCAGGAGCAACGGCTTTGTCGATTGGACAAAAATCTTACAATGGTTCAATCGGAGTAGATAGTTTGAAAAAAGCACAACCAACGATTTTAGAAATTGCCGAAAAAAATGGTTTAGCAACGGGCTTATTGGCTACTTGTTCCATTACTCATGCTACGCCAGCTTCGTTTATTGCACATCAGCCATCACGAAGCATGGTTGAAGAAATTGCTAATGATTTTTTGAAAACAGATATTGATGTTTTTATTGGCGGTGGCAGAAAACACTTTGCTAAACGCAAAGATGGCAGAAATTTAATAGATAGTTTGAAGGCTAAAAATTACCAAATTGCCAATACAATTGAAGAAGTAGAAAACGTAAAATCAGGAAAATTAGCGGGCTTTTTGGCGGATGAAGAACAAGTGAAAATTTCTGAAGGACGTGGAGAACAATTGTTAAAATCTACTAAAACAGCACTCAATATTTTAAAGCAAAACAAAAAAGGCTTCTTTGTGATGATTGAAGGTTCGCAAATAGATTGGGGTGGACATGCTAATGATACTCAGTACATTATCAATGAAATGATTGATTTTGACAAAGCTATCGGAGAAGCTTTTGATTTTGCCGATAAAGATGGAAATACGTTGGTTATCATTACTGCTGACCACGAAACTGGCGGTTTTTCATTGATTGATGCAGATAAAGAAGGACATGTTGAAGGAAAATTCACTACAAAAAGTCATACTGGAGTAATGATTCCAGTGTATGCTTATGGCGTTGGTGCTGAAGCATTTTCGGGCATTTACTTCAACAATCAGATTTTTGATAAAATGTTGAAGGCTTTCAATTTTAAGAAGTAATATTTTAAGAGTAGCTTCTAGTTTTACAAGAAGAAGCTACTCTTAAAAACTATTGATTCAATAAATGATAAATTGCTGCTTGTGAACGTAAAGTATTTTCATCTTTTGGAAAGAAAATATTACTGGATTCACCATTGATTGAAACTGCTTGAGTTGTATCATGAAGCTGTAAATCAATGATTTGCAGTATTTCTTGTTTGATTTTTTCATCATAAACAGGAAAGCATACTTCAATTCTACGATAAATATTTCTGTTCATCCAATCTGACGAACCCATGAAAATTTCCTGATTTCCTTGGTTATGAAAAATGAAAATTCTGCCATGTTCCAAGTATTTATCAATGATTCTTCGCACGCTAATATTTTCACTCATGCCTTTTACTCCTGGCATCAAACAGCAAATTCCTCTGATAATTAGCTCAATTTTTACGCCAGCATTTGAAGCTTCATAAAGCTTACTAATCAGTACTTTTTCTTCAAGATTATTCATCTTGAGGGTGATTTTGGCAGGTAAACCTTTTTGTGCATGAGCGATTTCTCGGTCAATCAAAGCAATAAATTGATGTTGTAAATTGAACTGAGCAACCAATAAATGTTTGAAATTACTAATGTCTGAAATATTTGGTTTACGTTTCTTTTTACTTAAAAACCTGAAAATCAACTCCATTTCAGCCAACATTTCTTGGTGAGCCGTCAATAAAATATGGTCTGTGTAAAACCTTGCGGTACTTTCGTTCAGGTTTCCAGTAGCGAGTAAACCAAAGTAAGAAATTTTCTTCCCGACTTTCTTTTTCACCAAAGCAATTTTAGCATGAACTTTCAGCGAAGGCACGCTGTAAATAATTTTTACACCTTCTGCTTTCATTTTTTTCGCCCATTTAATGTTGTTTTCTTCATCAAAACGAGCTTTTAATTCTACTAAAACGGATACTTTTTTGCCATTTTTGGCGGCACTGATCAAAGCATTTACAATCCTTGAATCGCTGGCTACTCGATAAAGTGTTACGTAAATTTCTTCTACATTTTGGTCGATAGCGGCTTCATTAAAAAAGCGAAGTACGGTATCATAAGACTGATATGGCGGATGAAAAATCATGTCCCGCTGTTTTATTTCACCAAAAAGTGTCTGATTTTTAGCAATTTCATGAGAAATCGTTTGCCAATTGTCGTACTTTAACGCTGGATCATTGATTGGAAGACCGAAGAAATCTTTCAAATTGTGATAGCTTCCGCCTTCAATAATACTTTGCTTTTTTAGATTGAGATACGTCGCTAATATTTCTAAATAATTTTTAGGCATTTTGGCATCAAACAAGAATCTTGTAGCAAAACCGAAATCTCTTTTGGCAATTTGCTTTTCGAGTTTTTCTACTAAATCTCCTTTATACTCATCTTCTAAAGACAAATCGGCATCACGAGTGATTTTAAAGGTATAGAATCCTTTGATACTTGTTTTTTTATAAACTAAGTGAAGATGTTCTTTGATAATATCTTCTAAAAATACAATATATTGTTTGCCGTTTTTGGAAATAGTATAAAATCTTGGTAAATCGTTTGAAGGAATATTGACAATTTGAAGCTGTTCATCTTCTTGATTTCCAGATGATAATACTACTAAGGCGTAGAGTTTGTTATTTTCTGGGAAACAGACTTTATCACTTTTTAAAAATGAGATAGGTTGTAAAAATGCAAGAACTTGCGTGAAAAAATACGCTCTTGTCGAAGCTAAAATATCCGCTGGAATTGCCTCATTATAAACAAGATGGATGTTGTTTTCTTGGAGTGCAGGAAGAATTTGTTCGGTAAGTGTTTTGCCAAAACTTTGTAGCTGACTACTTACAATTTCCCTAATCTGTTTTAAAACTTCCTTGTTTTTGTCAGCATCATCCATTTCTTCTTTTTCTGAAAGTTTTTTCAGTGCCATCAAAGCAGGAACTCTTACTCTGTAAAATTCATCCAAATTGGATGAATAGATAGATAGAAATTTTATTCTTTCTAATAATGGTACTTCATTTCGTTGTGCTTCAATTAATACTCGTTCGTTGAAGGATAACCAACTAATGTCTCTGTCGAAAAATGTAAAAGCTTGCATGAATAATGATGAGGAAAATGGAAGTTTAAAGCTAACAGAAATCAGATGAGTTTGAGCATGATTTCGATTTTTTAATAAGATGTTAAAATAAAATCTTTATAAACCTAGTTTCATGGCGGCATTATGTTGCTTGATATTTTCTAAACGAGTGTAGCGGATAATCATGGCGGAAGTTTTGTGTTTGGTTTGTCGCATTACTTCACTATCATCGGCTCCGTTTAGTTTGGCAATGGTAATAAAAGATGCTCTGAGCGAATGGGCAGAATATTTTTTGCCCAAATAGCTTTTGACTAAATCGTTTACGGTTTTATCGTTCAGCCTTTCTTCGGTTAATAAATCTCCTTTTCTGATTCTGACAAATAATGACCCAGTATTTCTTCCTAAAGTAGTAATCCAATTTTGTAAAGTTCGTACGGGACAAAGTACAGTTTCTGGACTATAAAAAATGGCTTTTTCCTCATAATCTCCATATTGGTTGGTTTTGCTATTTCCCATCGAAACGATGAGTCCGTCTTCTGAAAAAGTTAAATCTTCCAAATTCAAAGCGACCAATTCCGAACGCCTGAAAGCTCCAGTAAAACCCAACAATAAAATCGCTTTATTTCTCAATAAAGTATTGGTGTCAGTTTCAATGCTACGCAAAACATTTTTAATTTCTTTAATATTAAAAGCAGACGCCTGTTTTTGTCGAATACCTTTTATTCTTTTGATTCCTTCCATAACGGCTCTGAACTGTCGGTCTTGGGTCGGTGTATCCAAATTGTTCAGATGATGAAGTTTGCTGATGGCGGCAAATCGCCGATTGATACTTGACCATTTGTGTGTATCCGCCAAATGTGCAGCATAGCCTGAAAGCGTAGAAGCCGAAACTGGCATCATCGTGAAATTATTTTTTTCGCACCAATTTTGAAAATGTTTTAAATCTGCTCGATACGCTCTTTGTGTATTGGCAGCACCTTCCAAACCTTTGCGACCATAAGTATCAACTTTTTCGGCAAGTGTTTGAACATTTACTAAAGCATTTTGCACAATGGGCGAAATTTCCTGCATGATCTGGCTTTTGTTTTTAATCGCTACAAATATAGTTTTAGTTTTGATAATGTTTAATTATCGGAAGTAAAAATAAATTCAAAAACTTCCGTGAAATAATAAACCAGTAATGTATAATTTTTTACTAAATCATATAACTTTGTCTAAAGTTCTCGATTAGCGAACATTCTTTGTCATCCTATATTTTATGAGAATAATAGCTTTAAAAACACTGAAAACATTTTGGGAAAAATTTCCTGAAGCAGAAATTGGTTTGAGATACTGGTATGGCAAAATCGAAGTAAAAAATTATTCAAACCCACAAGCAGTAATTACAGATTTCAAAGGAGCCGATTATGTAGGAAACGAGAGAATCGTTTTCAATATCGCCAAAAATAAGTTTAGGCTAATCGCTTCCTTCAATTATGATTACCAATTATGTTTTGTCAAGTTTGTAGGCACACATAAAGAGTACGATAAAATAGATGCAAGAACAATTGATTTTAATTCATAATCATGATGGAAATAATTAAGCCAATCAAAAATGAGCAAGACTATGAACTTGCTTTGAAAATATTAGCAAGCATTTTTCATGCAAAACCAAATACTCCTGAAGGTGATGCTTTAGAAGTATGGTCTTTACTGGTGCATGAATATGAACAAAAGCATTATAAAATCCAGCCACTTACTGCGATTGAAGCATTGAAATACGAAATGGAAGAACAAGGACTTACCCAGACTGCATTAGCACAGCGATTTGGCATCAGTAAAAGTACTATTTCTGAAATGTTATCTGGCAAAAAACAAATGAGTGTTAACTTTTTGAAATTTCTCCACAAAGATTTGGGCATACCTGCAAGTACTTTATTGGGTTAATTAATTTAAAATCTTCTCTTTTTAACATTAAGTCTGAAATAATATTGAATAATTCCAATATTATTTCAGACTTTTACTTTTTAAAGTCTCACAATGAGACAATAGAAACTTTTTACCTTTCAAAACTCAATTTTATATCAATCGTCTATTTATCATGAAAAAGAAAACTTTATCACTCTTGTTATTGTCTGTTATCGGTTTGTTGCCCATGACGAGTTTTAGTCAGAAAAGTACTGCTCCAGCCGATGCCATAATTGCTAATGCTTCTACGGCAGTTGTGCAAACGGGTTCTGGAAAAGTAAGAGGCTATATTCATAAAGGTACTTATACCTATAAAGGTATTCCTTATGCAGAATCTGAGCGTTTTATGCCTCCAAGTAAACCAAAGCCTTGGTCGGATGTAAGAAGTTCGATGACTTACGGCCCGGTTTGTCCGATGGACGCTACTACTTCCGTGAATGATGTACTAGAATTTGCCTTCAATCATAACTGGGGTTATACCAACGAAAATTGCCAAAGCTTAAATGTTTGGACTTCAGGCATTAATGATAATAAGAAACGACCAGTAATGGTTTGGTTGCATGGTGGTGGTTTTACAGCTGGTTCTTCGATTGAATTGCCGTCTTATGATGGAGAAAACCTGAGTAAAAAAGGCGATGTTGTCGTGGTTTCATTGAATCATCGTTTGAATATTTTGGGCTTTTGCGATTTATCAGCTTATGGCGAAAAATATAAATCTTCTGCCAATGTTGGCGTTATGGATTTAGAAGCGGCTTTGCATTGGGTGAGAGACAACATTGCAAATTTCGGTGGCGACCCAAATAATGTAACCATTTTCGGACAGTCGGGAGGTGGAGCGAAAGTAACTACTTTAATGTATGCACCTTCGGCGAAAGGACTTTTTCATAAAGCTATTGTACAGAGTGGAAGTTACAGAACTAGCTTTTTAGAAAAAGAAAACGCTCAGAAAGTAAGTGCCGCTTTACTTGAGGAATTGGGTTTAAAACCAAATCAAGTAGATTCTTTACAAAAAATATCATACGAAAAATTGAATGCTGCTGGCAAAATAGCTCAACAAAAAGTACAAGCTCAAATGAAAGCAGAAGGAAAAGCATTCGTAGGTGGCGGATTAGGCTGGGGACCAAGTCAGGATGGAAATTACTTGCCTTACCAACAAGTTGACCCAGCAGGTTTAGCCATTTCTAAAGATGTTCCTATGTTGATTGGGTCAACAAAAAATGAGTTCATGGCTTCGTTGATTAACCCTGCCATTAGAAGTTTTTCTACCGAAGAAGCCAAGGCATTTTTACAGAAAAAGTATGGAGATAAAACCGAAGCTTATTTAAAAGCAGTGGAAAAAGCTTATCCAAATACAACGAAACCATCAGATTTGATAGATATTGACTTAACAATGTTCCGCCCAGGAGCTGTAAAACAAGCTAATATGAAAGCAACAGCCGATGCTGCTCCAGTTTATATGTATATGTTTAATTGGCAGTCGCCCGTAATGGATGGAATGTACAAGGCGATTCACTGTATCGAAATACCGTTCATTTTTAATAACATCGCTCGTTGCGAAGAAATGACTGGCGGTGGTGCTTCGGCTTATGTGCTTTCAAATAAAATGAGTCAGGCTTGGATAAATTTTGCAAAATCTGGAAATCCTAATCATAAAGGTTTACCAACTTGGCAAAAATACTCTGCTGAAAATGGTGCGACGATGATTTTTGATAATCAATGCGTTCAAAAGTTTCATCATGATAAAGATTTATTGGAAATAACATCAGCGAAGTAATATTGATAGTAAGCAAGATAAATCAGGCTACTACAGTAGTAGTTTTGATTTATTTTGTTGACAAAATAAACTATTTAACTGTATGAGGATTTTCAAAACATTACTTAGCCTATTGGCTTTCAGTTTATTAGCTCAGAGCATCGTCGCTCAGACGAAAGCGAGAGAAATTTGGTCAGTCGAAAAAGCCAATGCTTGGTACAAAACCAAAGGTTGGCTACGAGGCAGCGATTTTATCCCAAGTACTGCCATCAACCAATTAGAAATGTGGCAAGCCGAAAGTTTTGATCCTGTAACTATCGACCGAGAATTGGGTTATGCCGAAAGTATCGGAATGAACTCAATGCGAGTATATTTACATCATTTAGCGTGGGAAGTAGATCCAAAAGGCTTTAAAAATCGTGTCAATCAGTATTTGAAAATTGCCGATAAACATCATATTTCTACACTTTTTGTATTGTTTGATGATTGCTGGAATCCAACTTATAGCGTTGGAAAACAGCCAGATCCTAAACCGGGCGTTCATAATTCTGGATGGGTTCGTGACCCAGGTGAATTGATTTTTACAGAACCACAAGTAATTGAAAAATTAGAAGCTTATGTAAAAGATATTTTAGCAAGCTTTAAAAACGATAAGCGAATCGTATTGTGGGATTTGTATAACGAACCGGGCAATTCTGGTTATGGCAATCGTAGTATGCCATTAGTAGAAAAAGTATTCGTTTGGGGAAGAGAAGCAAATCCAAGCCAGCCACTTTCAGCGGGTGTTTGGGATTGGAAATTGAAAGAATTATCTGACTTCCAAATCAAAAATTCAGACGTAACTACTTACCATAATTATGGCGATACCGAAAACCATACCAAGGATATTGAAAAGCTAAAATCACTTTCTCAGCGTCCATTACTTTGTACAGAATACATGGCAAGAAGCAGAAATAGTTTGTTCAGCAATATCATGCCTATTTTGAAAAAAGAAAATATCGCAGCTTATAATTGGGGCTTAGTAGCTGGGAAAACCAATACCATTTATGCTTGGGATAAGCCAATGCCAAATGGCAATGAACCAGAATTATGGTTTCATGATATTTTCAGACCCGACGGAACGCCTTATAAACAAGATGAAGTACAGGTAATTAAAGACCTGACAGGCAAGAAGTAAACATTTTTCATGATTTTAAAATAGGCTGATGATATTGGAAAACATTCCGATAATCATCAGTCTATTTTTTTATAAATATCTGACTATTAGTGTGTTTCGATGAAGTGTCTCAATAAATTATTTCAGAAGAATGTTTTTATGGCATGGCGTTCAAATAAATCTTCAAAATACTTAGGGATAAATTTTAATTTTGTGGGCTTTTCTGTACTTTTAAAAGTTATAAAATGACCGTTGGATGAAATATTGTTTTTGATGATTCTAAAGTAATTCTTCAAACATCACGTTTTTTTTAATTCAGTCATTTTTGTGGTATAGTTTTTGTCAACTAATTATTAGAAACAATCTAAAGATATGTTCAGCTTTAATGCTCAAATTAACGTTAGTCATTTAAACAATATTTACGGAGATGATATAACGATTGTAAAAATAATGTTTGAGTCTTTTTTAGAAGACAGCTTACCTATTTGGGAAGATATTCAAGCTAAATTACAACAAAATAACTTTGCTGTAGTGGGCGGATTGGCACATCAATTTAAGCCTTGTTTTTCGATGATTGGTTTCCCTGACATCAGCCCTAAGATTCATGAATATGAACTTTATGCAAAAGGTAACCCAACAGGCGAAGAATTGATAAGACGTTACAACGAACTTTTGCCAGAAGTGGCCAAGGTGAAACAGATTGTGATTGAAGATTTGAAACGAATGGACGAAGAGGGAATCTAGTCTTTTAGCAATAGAAATCCTTTATAGGATTAACATACGGATTTAATATACTTGTTTAAATCAGTGTATATTTGCTATATTGTAATACATAACAATTTGATTCGCTTTGGCTTGTGTACAAGAAATTGTTATATTTTTGAAGTTTTTAAAATGTTTTTTTATGGTTTGGCTAAAAAAAAATATGTTCAGGATTGTCTTGTTCTTTATTATTGGAATGAATACCCTTGAAGTAAATGCACAAACAGTTTCAACAGATATATTAATGGCAAAAGCGTTAGAATCAGAAGACTTTCTGGTTTTATTGATAGAATCTGCTATTCAATTTTCCCCTCAGACAAAAAAAGGTTTAGCCGCAGTAGAAGTGGCAAATGCGAACTTGAAAGTCAGCAAAAATGCGTTATACAGCGGTATTGCAGCATCATCTTCATATAACTACGGAACAAATTATTCTGCTGTTAATAATCCAACAGGTGTGATTCCGGGGGCTAATAGTTTTACGACATCCCAAACAGGATTTTATAATGTAGGAATTGGCGTTCAACTTCCATTGATTAGTGTACTCAATAGAAAACACATCATCAAGGCTGGTCAAGCACAGATTAATAGTGCATTGGCAGAACAAGAAAACGTTAATTTAACGATAAAACAAGAAGTAATTGGCCGATTTCAAGCACTTAAATTAGCTAAGAAAATATTAGCATTAAGTACTAGTAATTTACAATCTGTTGAATCTAGTTTTATAATTGCTGAAAAACAGTTTGCCCAAAATCAAATTGGAGTAGATGAACAAGCTAAAGTGCTTGAATCATACAACAAAGCAAAAATAGAATACGAAACATCATTGAATACTTTTCAGACTGTTTTTATGCAGTTAGAAGCTTTTGTGGGGGTGAACTTATCAACATTATTACAGCAGATTAAATGAGCTTTTTACATTTTATAAGGTTAATTGTAAAAAATATTAAGTGGTTGATTCTAATCCCTTCGGCTTTAGCATTTACTATTTTCTATTTTACTCGTAAAGAAAAGAAAGTTTATTCTTCAGAATCAAATATTTATACTGGAATAGCCTCTGGATACAGTTTGAGTGGAAGTAACAAAACCGATTTTTTTGCAACAAGTAATGCTTTTGATAACCTTTTGTCGGTAATTGATTCAAGAGACACCAAAATGGATGTTGCTATAGCTTTATTATCCGAACACCTCCTTCTTAAAAAACATATCCCAGAAACACTTACTTGGGGTTCTTATGACGAACTTCAAAAATTAATACCAGAAGCTCTTAAAAAAGAGCTAGTTAAACCTACTCTGGAAGAAACCAAGAAGGCTGTCAAAGCTTATATGGCGAAAGATAAAGAGAATGCTATCTATAAGCTTATCAATTCAGATAATGGATATTATTCTATCAACGCTCTTAATAAAATAAAATCATCCAGAATTAGTAGTAGTGATTTAATTAAGATTTCTTATGAAGCCAACGATCCTTATATCTGTAAACGAACGATAGAATTGTTGGAAGAGATTTTCATGCTCAAAAACAGAGAAATCAAGGAAGGACAAACAGTAAGTGCTTTAGGTTATTTTGAAACAGAAACCAAAAAAGCTTTTGCCAAATTAGATTCGGCTGAAAGGCTATTTATGGAATTTAATAAAAGTAATGACATCATCAACTACTATGAACAAACTAAAGCGGTAGCAGGTGAAAGAGAAGGCTTATATGCGATGAACCATAACCTAGAAATGGAAAGAATGGCATTAAGTTCATCTTTGTCAAAAGTGAATGAAAGTATCAAAGGAAAAACTTATCAAACCTTATATGGTAGCGATGTAATCAAGGAAAGAGGAAAACTATCTGACGTTTATAATAAAATTGCACTTAGTGAAGTACTTGATAAAAAAGGTGAGAAGAAAGATCAAATAGATAGCTTGAGGAAGACAGCAAGCCAACTTGAAAGGAAGCTCAAAGTTTCTTTGGATAATCTTTATACAGATTCAAACACCCCTAATGGCATTCCTACTAAAACAGTATTAGATGAATGGTTTAGGAACACTATTGCTTTTGAACAAAGTAAAGCACGTTTAACTGTAATGGATAAACGTAAAGCAGAATTCGAAGCAGAGTACAGAAAATTTGCCCCTTTAGGTGCAATGCTCAAAAAAATAGAACGCTTAATTTCTGTTTCAGAACAAGAATATTTGGATTTACTTCGTAGTTTAAATGATGCTAAACTTAATCAACAAAATACAGAAATTACAGCCAAACTGAATGTTGTAGATCCACCATATTTGCCTTTAAGACCCAATGCATCTAAAAGGTTGGTTTTGGTAATTGTAGGATTTATGGTTGGTTTTGTGTTAGTATTAGCCTTAATTATTACTCAGGCTTTAATCAATAAAACATTGATGGAACCACAAAGAGCTAAAAGTATTGTGGGTTTACCATTATTGGGGGTGTATCCTTTATTGAACGAAAACCCTTATTTTTTACTAAAGTCAAATATTAGGTTAATGCAACAATTGCTTGCAACAATTGACCTTTCCGTTAAACCGATTACTATCGGTTTAATCAGTACGCAAAAAAGCGAAGGGAAATCTACTTTAGCTTATTTGTTAGCCAAAGAATTGACGGCTCTTGATTATACAGTAGAAACACATACTTGGAATAATGATTATGATTTTAATGGTAGCCTCAATGCAGATTTTTCATTGATAGAATTCCCGCCGTTAGATAACATGATTATCAAACCAGAATCATTCCCACGTTTGAATTGTACTATTATGCTTTGTCGTGCTAATAGAATTTGGACAAAGATAGACAAAGAGATGGTGAATGTTTTCACCAAAACAACAGGGAATAAGCCGTTGTTTTTACTCAATGGTGTAGATATAAGTTTTGCAGAAGAATACATCGGTGAAGTTCCTAAAAAACGAAATCTTATCAGATCCTTCATTAAACGTGTGGCTAAATTTGAATTTGGAAATAGAAATTCCATCAATAGAAACGCAAAGAATAAAAATCTTATTGAGGAAGATAATCTAATCAACCCAGTTAAAAAAAATAAAGTCAGTGGAGTCATTTTATTTGGTATCCTAGCAGGATTGATTCTGTCCACAGTAGCCATTTATTTGTATAAAAATCAGCGAAAAGAAATTCCTGTAAAAGATAAAGTGGTGCAACAAACGATAGATTCGTCTTCGATAGGAACATCAGGTTTTGATAATAGTTTACCTGTAGTAGATAGTGCTTTTGTGAAAGAAAGTAACAAAGAACTACAATCATCAAAGCAATTTTTTGTAATAGCAGGAGTATTTAGCTCAGAAGCCAATGCCAGAACGTACATGGACGAGCTGAAAAAAAGTGGTTTTGCGAATGCACAGGTAATCAGTCCAACACAAAAAAATGCTACTGTAAGAGTAGCTTACGATGCGTTTGGAACAGAAAGCGAAGCAAAGGATAAATCCAATCAAATCAATAGAAAATACGGTAAAAATACTTGGGTGTATTTTGAGCAGTAATGCTAAAATTATCGAAATGGGAGGAGATTTATTTTATAATTCTAGAAACAAACTGGGAAATGGCTGGCTTTTAGTTGCAATTGCAATGGCTGTTTTCATGGGGATGTCCATCGCTAAAAATGGAGTAGCCACTGGAATTCTCTTTTTGGTTTTCCCTTTCGCAATAGGTTTTGTCACATGGATTTTTTACCAGCCAAGAGTTGGTATTCTTAGTTTCTTGGTTTACTGTTTCATTATGCCCTATCTCGGTAAGCATATCTCTGGTTTACAAGTGGGTATGGGTATTGAGGCAATCCTTTTTAGTACTTTATTTGCTGTAATATTTTATCAGAGAAATCGATTTAGGAAAAGACACTTAAATAATGACTTAGTTTGGCTTACAATCTCTTGGATGGTTCTCACATTTATACAGATAGGTAATCCTGAAAGACCGAGTATTCTAGGATGGGTTTATGAAATGAGGTCAGCTACGCTTTACTGGGTATTAACGGTAGTACTGACATTTTTAATACTCAATAAAAGAACTGATATTGATTTGTTTCTGAATATTATCATCATCATGTCTGTTATTGGAGCGCTTTATGGAATGAAACAACTTTACTTGGGGGTTGATGAAGCAGAACATAAATGGCTAGAAGAAGGAGGGAAAAAAACCCATATTCTTTTCGGTAAGTTAAGAATATTCTCATATTATTTTGATGCTGCGCAATTTGGTGCATCGCAAGGACATTTGGCAATTGTATGTATCATTTTAGCAACAGGGCCCCACAAACTACTAAAAAAAGCGTGGTTTGCCATTGCAGGTTTACTGTTATTCTATGGAATGTTAATCTCAGGAACAAGGGGGGCACTTTTCGCAATTGTGGGTGGTGGGCTAATGTTTTTGATATTAATCAAACAGACAAAGATTCTACTGCTTGGTGCAATCGTTGGGGGAGGATTTATAGGAATGTTAAAGTACACGAATATCGGAAGTGGTAATGCCGAGATTGTTCGCCTTAGGAGTTCCTTAGACCCCAAAGATGCGTCTTTACAAGTAAGGTTAATGAATCAAGCTATCCTACGAGATTACCTAGGTAGTAAACCATTCGGAACAGGAGTAGGTACTATGGGGCAATGGGGAGAAAAATTTAATGCTGATAAATATATTTCACATATTCCACCTGATAGCCTTTATGTAAAAATATGGGGAATGTATGGTATCGTTGGTTTTATTATGTGGTTCGGTATCATGCTTTATATTCTGGGGAAATCATCAGGAATTATTTGGAGAACCCGAGACCCCGTACTGAAAAACCAATTAATCGCTTTGTGTGGGGGAACAGCAGGGATTTTGCTATGTAGTTATGGAAATGAAGTATTGAATACCATGCCTACTTCTGCAATTGTTTATATCAGTTGGGTTTTAATTTGGCTGAGTCCTCGTTGGGATATTCCAGAGGTTAAAACCGAATCAATTGCTGTGAATAGTGAGGAACAGCAACTTCTATAAATTTAAAAAAGAAAAATGTAGCTTTCGATATAACCATTCCGCTATGATTAATCAAATAATTACCATTTTAGAAACAATAATACTCGCTTACCTTTCTGTTCAGGTATTCTACTTGCTTTTTTTTGCCCTAGCAGGAAAGTTTTCTATAAAAAAACATTTTCCAAAAGCTCAGAAGCTTAGAAAAATCCGCATTTTCATTCCCGGTTATAAAGAAGACGCTGTGATTATCGCAACAGCCAGAGATGCAATCAAACAAGATTATCCTCAGGATTTGTTTGAAGTGGTCATCATTGCAGATTCATTTAGCGAAACTACTTTAAATACATTAAAATCACTTCCAATAAAGGTTGTAGAAGTAAGCTTTGAAAAAAGTACGAAAGGGAAAGCCTTACAAAAGGCAATTGAAGCTACAGCCGCAGTGCCAGTAGATATTGTGGTAATTTTGGATGCCGATAACCACATGTCACAAGGATTTTTACATGCTGTAAACGATGCTTATGAACAAGGTTATCAAGTAATTCAAGGACATAGAACTGCCAAAGATTTTAAAACTCCTTTTGCTTTGTTGGATGCTTGTACTGAAGAAATTAATAATAATATTTTCCGTCGTGGGCATGTAGCAGTTGGTTTACCTTCGGCATTAATTGGTAGTGGTATGGCGTTCGACTGGAACCTATTTGTGAGTTATTTAAAAGATATTGGCGACACATCTGGCGAAGATAAAGAATTAGAATTCAGAATTGTAAGAGATAAAAAAGACGTAGCATTTCTTGATGGGAAATACGTTTTAGATGAAAAAGTGGCTAAAACAGATGTATTTAGCCAGCAAAGAAGTAGATGGTTAGCAATGCAAGTAGAATTTCTTGAAAAGTACTTTATCGAAGGTTGGGTTCAGTTGTTCAAGGGAAACATTGCTTTTTTTAATAAAGTGTTCCAAACCTATTTATTTCCAAGAGTAATGTTGGTTGCGGTAATGGTGCTATGGTTGATATTTACCTTCATTTTTGCAAGCGAACATTTCAATTACAGTATTGGTTTATTTTTGGCTTTAGCATTTTCGTTGTTATTGAGCATTCCTTCAAAATGGTATAACAAACAACTATTAATGGCTTTTTTACAAATTCCAGGGGCAATAATTTCGATGTTGAAAGCGATGCTCAAAATAGGAAAAGCAAGAAAACAGTTTATTCATACTCCTCATGGAGATAGCGAACATTAAACGTAATAAAAATTATGCCTTGGGACATTATATCGATTCCAGTCATTATTTGCCTTATTTTGGGTTTTAGACAAGGATTGAAAGTTAAAAATAGAAAATATGTCAGAAAACGTTGACGCATACATCGTCATTGCCCAACAAGAATGGGCATTGAATTTGGGAAGTAATGCCCGAAACTTGGCGGTAGAGTTTAGTAAATCTAAACCTGTACTGTATGTTAATCCTGCTATTGACATCAACTCTATCTTGAAGCAAATCAATACTGCTCATGGAAAGCAGAGAGTAAAACTTGCCCTAGGAATTGGAGAAAACACTATCAAAGCAGGGGAGAATTTATGGGTTCATACGCCAGCTACAATTGGTTATTCTATTAACTGGTTGAAAAATTTAAGCTTGTATGATACTTTAAATGAACGCAATGGGAAAGATTTTTTTGCAAGCCTCAAGAAAGCAATAAAGGGTTTAGGTTGGAATCCACAGAAGGTTGTTGTACTGAATGATAGTCAAATGTTTACGGCATTGTTTACCAAAAAATACCTTCAACCTTTATTGAGTTTTTATTATATCAGAGATAACCTGATAGAACATCCATATTTTAAATTTCATGGAAGTAGAGTAGAACCCAAAGCCATTGAAATGGCTGATGCTGTTTTTGCTAATTCTGCTTATTTAGCAGATTATGCCCGAAATCATAACGGCATTAGCTTAGACATTGGTCAAGGTTGTGAAACAGATATTTATCAAGCCGATTTTACTTATACCGAACCCGAAGATTTGGCAAAAATACCACATCCACGGATTGGATACGCAGGCTTACTTACTTCTGAAAGATTGGATATACAATTACTCATAGAAATTGCCGAGACAAATCCCGATTGGCAAATCGTATTAATTGGCCCAGAAGAAACAGTTTTTGAACACAGTCGTTTACATCATATCAGCAATGTTCATTTTTTGGGGGCTAAAAAACCCAATCAATTACCAGCTTACATGCAGTATTTAGACGTATGTATGAATCCACAATTGGTAAATGCTTTAACAGTGGGTAATTATCCTAGAAAAATAGATGAATATTTGGCAATGGGTAAGCCAACAGTGGCAACAGATACACCAGCCATGAAGATGTTTTTGCCACATGTAGAATTAGCAATTGGTAAAGACGGTTACAAACTTGCCATTGAAAAAGCCTTGTTGCCACAAAATACATCAACAAGAAACGCAGCGATAGAATGTGCCAAAGGGCATACTTGGGAAGCTTGTGTAAAACAAATTTATACTGTTCAGCATCAGTTATTGAATGGTAATAATTAATTGAATATAGGAATCACTTTTGAAAAGGCTAAAGCAGGAGTATTTTCAAAATATATAAATCTGATGGTATGAATTTACAAGGGATAATTTCGAAATTAAAGAATAAACACTTTTTATCGCTCGTTGGTAATGGCTCAATGTCTGTGTTGGCGATGGTAACAGTTGGTATTCTACTTCGGAATATGACATCAGGGGATATTGGCTACTGGTTTTTCTTTCAAACGGTTTTTTCATTGATTGATACGTTTAGAGTAGGTTTCTTACAAACAGCCATGATTAAGTTTTATTCAGGAGCTGAAAGAGAAAAAGCCGATGCAGTGTTGGGTTCAGTATGGTATTTGAGTCTTCTAATCACAGGAGTATTAATTATTCTAAATATTTTGGCGGCATTTGCCATACCATTCATCGATAATTTTGGAATGGAAACGGTGATAAAATGGTTTGGGATTACTTTCTTGTTCACTTTACCTTCATCTGTTGCTGCTTGGACTTTGCAGTCAGATCAACGATTTGATAGCCTTTTACTGATTCGTGTTGTAAGTCAAGGAGCATTTATCATAATGATACTTGTAACTATTTTCTTTACAAGTTTAGACCTCGATTTAGTACTTTTAATCAATGCCATAAGTTCTGTAACCGTAAGTTTGTTCTGTGTTTATCAAGGATGGACCCGAATGCGAACCTTCAGCAAAAGAACTAAAGAATGGATTTTGGAATTGTTTCACTTTGGTAAATACAGTGTTGGAACAAACATCAGTACCAATTTGCTAAGAAGCTCTGATACTTTTGTCATCATGTTTGTTTTGGGTACTGCTGGGCCTGCTGCCATAACGATGTACACAATGCCTATGCGTTTGATGGAAGTTATCGAAATACCTTTGAGAAGCTTTTTATCAACAGCTATGCCTTCAATGTCAGCAGCTTTTAATAGAGGAAACAAAGAGGAAGTAGTAGGCATTATGCAAAAATATGCAGGGACACTTATTCTGGCACTCTTTCCTGTATCAGTAGCGGCAATTATTTTGGCGGATGTGGCTATTGTTATTTTAGGCGGAAACCAGTATTCAGGTTCTCTTGCTGTTTCTACATATCGTATTTTTATGTCTTTTGCTATGTTTTATCCCTTAGACAGATTCCTTGGAATAACGTTGGATATTATCCATCAACCTAGAATCAATTTCTATAAAGTATTAGTAATGCTTGGAATAAATGTCTTGTTTGATTTTATAGGGATTCATCTTTTCGGAAATATCAATGGAGTTGCTCTAGCCACATTATTCACCTTTTTATCAGGCGTATTTTTTGGATATTATTGGTTGAAAAAATATTTAGATTTTACATTAATAGGCTTTTTCACAGCAGGTTTTACAGAAATTAAAGCTATGATACAGGAATATTTACTAAAAAATAAAACAGCAAAATAATGAGGATTGCACATTTAATTTTGGCTCATGCAAACCCTTCTCAAATACAAAGATTAATCAATCGTTTGGCTCATCCCAACGCTGATTTTTATATACATATTGATTTAAAAACAGAAATTAGTCCATTTCTTTCTTTGGCTTCCAAACAAGTAACACTGATTACTAATAGAGTAAGTGTATATTGGGGTGCTTATAGCATTGTGCAAGCAACAGTGAATAGCTTTGAAGAAATTTTGGCATCACCAACAAAATATGATTATATTAATTTGTTGAGTGGACAAGACTATCCCTTAAAAAGTACGGATGAAATCTATGCTTTTTTTGAGAAAAACCCCAATAAAGCATTTATGCACACGCTTTCTGTCGCTACCGAATGGCAAGAAGCGATTCCTAGAGTTACGAAATATCATTTATCCAATTATCAATTTTCAGGGAGAACTACGGTAGAAAAATACATCAACATGTTTTTGCCCCAAAGAAAAATGCCTAATAAATTGATTCCCGTTGGGCGTTCTCAATGGTTTACCATTACAAGTAAACATATTGAATATATTGTAACATACTTACAGCAAAATAAAAATGTAAAACGCTTTTTTGAACTTACTTGGGGAAGTGATGAAATTGTTTTCCAAACAATTCTTTATAATTCTATTTATCAAAACGAAATGGTGAACGATAACCTTCGTTACATAGATTGGTCTGAAGGAAATGCAAGTCCAAAAACCTTTAAAATGGAAGATTTACAGACTTTAATTGGTTCAGGAAAACTATTTGCACGCAAGTTTAATGAAGCCATTGATGGTAATATCTTGGATGCACTTGATGTTAAGTAAAAATTAGAATGCTAAAAGTAAAGTTCGTTATGTGTATCCAGTAATAAAGTCTATGTCGTAGAAACATTGAAATAGGATTTTAAACATGGAGGAAATCCATTTCCTCCATGTTTAAAAATTAAGTTTATAACATCACAGGCAAACCAGTTTTTACCGATTCATCACAAGCGAAAGCGATTCTTAGGCTGTTTACGGCATCTTCCAGATGGTCGGTTAAGTCTAAATCCTCTTGAACTGCTTTCAAGAAAAATCTTTGTTCACGATTGCAAAGTTCTTGATGGTCTGGCTCGTCGGTGAGATTTATCCATTCATCAGCTCTTGTAAAAGCATTTTCTGAATTAATGTCTGAATAATGTACTCTTAAAGATTCCGTTTTGGTATGTGAATCTACATTGTCAGATTTTCCAGCTCCTCCAGCTTCTTTTGCTACAATTGAAACACAACCTTTTGGCCCGATTACGTCTTTGATAAAGAAAGCCGTTTCGCTCATCATTGGTCCCCAACCTGCTTCGTACCAACCCACAGAACCGTCTTCAAAACGAATCTGTAATTGTCCATAATTATAATTTCCTTCAGGAATGTCATCTGTCAATCTCGCTCCAATGGCATTTACTTGTATCGGTTTCGAGCGTGTCATTTGGCACATCACGTCGATATAATGCACGCCACAGTCCACAATCGGGCTTAAACTTTTCATCAAATTACGGTGAACATTCCACATCACGCCATGACTTTGTTGATTCAAATTCATCCGCATCACCAGAGGTTTCCCCATTTCTTGGGCAATTTCTACAAATTTTTCCCAAGAAGGATGATGTCTCAGAATATAACCCACCACCACTTTTTTACCTTTTTCAGCTGCCAAATCCGCTACTCTTTTTGCACCAGCCACAGTATCAGCCAAAGGTTTTTCGATAAAAACATGACAATCGGCTTCCAAAGCCATTACCGCAAAAGCTTCGTGCGTATCTGGATAAGTAGAAATACAAACAGCATCGGGTTTTGTACTTGCCAGAGCTTCGGCATAATCGCTAAAAAGTGGATAGCCACCGCCCAAACGTTCGTTGAGGACCTCTTTACTTTTGCCCGTAGAAACGATTCCGCAGATTTCAAAGCCTTCGGTATTTTGGTAAGCAATGGCATGAGAAGCTCCCATATTGCCACAACCTACCACCAGTACTTTTATGGATTGTTTTTGAAATGTCATGAGTTGAAAATGATGATGATATGATTGAAAACAGTCTTCAAATCTAAGCAGTTCAGTGAATATTTTTATCCTGTTTTTGAGATAAATCTGTGATTTGAATCCATTTTTGATTTTTTAGCTGAGTTTTCCATAAAGTAATGATTATTAATCGGCAACATATTTCCGTACAGGTCAACTCAATGTAAATGGACAGATTTAAAAACATAGATTTGTACTAAGAAAATCCTTTAAAATAGAACAACTATGATAAAAAAAATGACTTCGTTTGTGTTGATGTTACTCTTGTTTTTAAGCATTGGTACACAAGCTCAAACGCCTAAAAAAGGAAAATGGATTTCGCTTTTCAATCAAAAAGATTTGAGTGGCTGGAAGATTTATGGTACAGAAAAGTGGTACGTAGAAAATGGCGAATTGATTTGCGAAAGTGGTCCAGATAAAGAGTACGGATATTTAGGAACAGAGCAAAGTTTTCAAGATTTTGAGTTAAGTCTTCAGTTTAAACAAGAAGCCGACGGCAACAGTGGCGTGTTTTTTCATTCAAGTATTGATGGTACAAAAATCACAGGTTGGCAAGCAGAAGTAGCTCCTCCGGGCCACTGGACGGGTGGAATTTATGAATCTTATGGAAGAGGTTGGTTGATTAAACCAACTGACGATAAAGACAAAGCCTTAAAAATGGGCGAATGGAATACGATGGTTGTAAAAGTGGTAGGCAATCAAGTAACCACTTTCGTAAATGGACAAGAAATGATTACGCTCAATGATGAAAAAATCGGTGGACGTGCGGGAATCATTGCTTTGCAAATTCACAGTGGTGGTGGAATCAAAGTAAAATGGCGTAAATTGAAAGTAAAAACTTTATAAGGAATGTTTTAAAATTTGGGATGACTTGAATCTATTCATCCAATTGGATGAATAGAGCTACTCAAAAATTAACACTATTTTTAAATATTTAGGCTAGTGTTTGTTAAAATAGAGCTAATGTTTTATTTTTATATAAATAGAAAATTCAATTTTCTACCTCATTCACAATACCAAGTCTTATGAAAGTACTTCCATTTACGATTCCAGTTCCTCACGATAAAACAATTATTGTTCAAAAAGACGTTCTACCGCATTTTTATCCACATTTACATAGACATCAGGAAATTCAATTGATGTGGGTTCAGCAAGGCGAAGGCACTTTGATTGCTGATAATAATATGCACCGTTTTCGCTCCAATGAAATTTATTGGTTGGGTGCGAATCAGCCTCATCTTTTCAAAAGCGAAGCTTCTTATTTTCACCCAAAAAGCAAAAAAAAAGTATCAGCGATTGCTATTTTCTTTAATCCAAGCGGACAATTATCTTCTTTTTTTGACTTGCCAGAGATTAATACGCTTAAAAGATTTTTACAGCAACACTCCAACGGATTCAAAATTCCGCAGGAAAATGTTTCAGAAATAGCCAATAAAATTGTTTTGCTCAATAAAAGTAATGGCGTGAGTCAGATGATGTATTTTATAGATTTACTGAGAAGTATTGCCGCTATTCCTTCGCTTTTACCGCTTTCTATGAGTACGCAACCACAGAATTATAGCGAAAACGAAGGTTTAAGAATTAGTAATATCTACAATTTTATCATGCAGGAATACGAAAAGCCCATCACGCTCGAAGACGCTGCAAACAAAGCCCACATGACGCCACACGCTTTTTGTCGGTATTTTAAAAAACATACACGTCATACTTTTTTATCATTTCTCAACGAAGTTCGAATTAATGAAGCCTGTAAAAAATTGACAAACAGCAATAGCGAAACCATTGCCAACGTTGCTTATAGCTGTGGTTTTAACAGTATTACGAATTTCAATAGAGTATTCAAACGCATCACCAATCAGTCGCCTAGCGAATATGTAGAGCGTTATTTCAATCGAGAAGCCAAGTAAGGTTTTGATACTACCAACGGAGAAAGTAACTGTTTTATAATCAGTACTTTGAATTCAACATTCAACATTCATAACTCCTACTTACTTCGCCCAATTCTTTCTCAAAAACCTCAGCCAGTTGCCGTGCATGATGTTTTCGATGTCGGCTTGGGTATAACCTCTTTTTTCGAGAATAGACGGAATCGTCTGTAAATCGGCAATGGTATCTAAATCATAAGGCCCTTGTTCTGTACCAAAAGCTCCATCCAAATCTGAACCAATGCCCACGTGCAAGGTATTTCCAGCCAATTGACAAATATGGTCGAGGTGGTCAACCATCACCGCCAAATTACAGTTCATTTCTTTTGGGGTTGATTTACCTCTTACCCAATTGGGTACCATCATCCAAGCGTCTAACGCTCCGCCAATTACAGCATCACGGCTAATCAATTCCTTAATTTGTTCGTCGCTAAATTGGCGATTATGATTTACCAAACTTCTACACAAATTATGACTTGCCCAAACCGCTCCATTGAAATGATCCATGGCTTCCCAAAAACTATCGTCGCAAAGGTGCGTCGCATCTAAAATGATGTTTAGCCTTTCCATTTCTTTCAATAAATCTTGCCCAGCTTTTCCCATAAAACCAGTCGCATCTGTTCCTTGAGCATAACGTCCTGTCCCGTAATGAGCTGGACCAATAGCACGCAAACCATACTGATAGGCTTTTTCGACATGATTAATCGTCACAAGTGAATCTGCTCCTTCTAAGCTTAAAATATAGCCAATGGCTTTGTTGTCGTTGGGCGTGCCGTCATTCCAAAGCAGTAAATGTTTTTCTAAAGATTCAAGATTATTGATTTGAACCATTTCGCCGCATTCTTCCATGCTTTTGTACCACGCTACTTGTCCTTGCGTTTGAGCCCAAGCCTGTTCGGGAGAAGCCCAACCCGGCAAAGTACAGTCGGGTTTTACAAATCTGGCAATTTGCGTCGCAACGACTAAGCCGATATTCCCTGCTCTTAATGCAGGAAAAGTAACCGTTCCTTTGGCACGGTCTGGCTTATCGCTCATGCCTTTTTCTCTTTCACGAATCTCAGCGACCGATAATCTTAAATCACGATTCCATTCCATTGCATTCATGCTCAGGTCAAGATGTGCGTCTATTGTAAACATATTTTGTAAAACGGGTTTTCAATCCGTCAGAAAAGATAAATTTACGGGTTGGAAACCCGTTTTACGGCTATATGAAAATGGTTTTATCTCTTGCAATTGTTTTCCATTGTTCGCCTGTTAATACTTCATTTTCAACAATATTTGCCCTTTCGTATAAAGAACAAGTTGGGCAAATATGAATGGGCAAACCATAAAAAATATCGCCAATCTGATAAGTATGGTTTTCAGGAACACCCAATACCAAATGTTCTTCGCTTTGTCCGATAAAAGTGACATCTGGAGCATTCAAGAAAAATACTCTTTTGTCTAAAGGATTTTCTGCAGCCACAGATTTATGTCCTAAATCCAAACAAATTTTATCTTTGTCGGGCAAAGAAATTACTCGACTAATTACCAAAGCAGCCGTTTCAAAATCTTGTTCTGGATAAGCATCTTGATAACCTTTATCCCAATACACAAAAGTGCCCGGACTACATTCTATGGATTTTCTTTGAGCATGAATCGGAAAAGTAGGCGTTCCGCCCGCTACAATATTGAGATTTTGAATGCCTTCTTCTTTTAGCTTTTCTACTAAATTTTCTACGGATTGGAAAGCCGTATTACAATTTTGTGTACGAATTTCAAGATTAAAATCACGAATATGTCCGTCGTAAATATGTAAACCTTCAAGCTTTAAGGCTGGTAATTTTTGTAAAGCAATCGCCAACTCAAAAGCCTTTTCGGGTACAATTCCTGTTCGGTTCATGCCTACATTTAAGTCGATATAAAGCGATAAAGTAAGCTGATTTTCCAACGCAATTTTTGACATTACTTCGCCAACCGCCACAGAATCGACCAAACAAGCAAAATGTGTTTTTGGGAAATGTTTAATGATTTCAATCAAACGTAAAAGCTTCGCTCCCACTGGCTGATATGCCAAGAGTACATCTTCTGCTTCGCAAATTGCCAATAATTCAGTTTCGGCAATGGTTGCACATTTGAATTTCTGAATACCAACTTCTTGCAAAAGCTTGGTTACTTCTTTGGTTTTATGCGTTTTGATATGCGGTCGCAAGCGATTTACATCATCAATCGAAGCCAGTAATTTTTGAATATTCTGCTTTACGATACTCGGAAAAACCACCAACGCAGGCGTATCGAGTGTTTCAATATTTTTTATGTTGTACTCAATCGTTTTGTTACTCATGGCTTAGTCTTCATGGAGTTCAAACATTGCTTCAATTTCCACTGGAATATTGTCTGGAAGCGTTCCCATTCCTACCGCACTTCTTACGCCGATGCCGTTTTCTGTTCCCCATACTTGGGCGAAAAGTTCGCTACAACCATTGATTACGTAAGGATGACGTTCAAATTCTGAAACGCAGTTGACCATGCCCAAAATTTTAATGACACGCTTTACTCTATCTAAACTTCCTAAATGCGTTTTGATGGTTGAAAGCATGGTTAAACCCACCTGACGAGCCGCCAATTTTCCTTCTTCGATGTCTAAATCTTTACCAATTCTACCAATAATCAAGCTTTTATCGTCTCTTACTGGGCCGTGACCCGATAAGTATAAGTATTTGCCATCAATTAAATAGGGTTTATAAACACCCAAAGGAAGTGGTGCTGGAGGTAAAGAGAGTCCAAGATTTATGAAAGAAATTTCAGGTGAAAGTACTTCAATAGTGTTCATAATTGTTCTTCTTATTTTTTTAAATTGTTTTTGATGATACAGAAAATCACTGTGACTTTCTGCTTATCTGCAAGGTTTAAAATTTAATAAAAAGAGCTACCCTTTTTAATGATGAGTTTTGAATGAAGAGTTGTGAATTGTTTTTTATTCAAATATTTATAAATCAATTTTTACACTCTTACTTGGCAATCAATTCATAATTCAGCACTCCTATTTACTTCGCTCCATCAATATTACTTTGGCTTGCTTTGCGCGTGTTGAGTTTTCTGAATTTAGCATTTTCGATTTTCAAAACCACCGCATTTTTCCATTGATTATTCGTGTAAAAACTTTGTCCGTTTACGGCACTTACTACCAAACCAATATTGGTTGGAGCAGTATGAATTTTGGCATCAAAATCTTTTTTGTACTCTACCAATTCGCTTTTATAGCCCAAAATACTCACTTTGGTATTGGCATTTCCTTCGATGTGCGTCAACACAAAATTTTTGCGTGTGCCGTACTTCCAATCTTCGTAGCCACTTCGTTGAACGATGGCAGAAATATACTTTTCATCGTTCGACTGCGTAAACCAAATATTGTCTTCACGTACCACAGAAAGCGGTTTTACTTCGTGGATGGCTTCTGCATTGGCAAAATTCCAAAGAGCAATTTCTTGTAAAAGAGATTGTTGTTCAATTTGTAATTCTCCGTCTTGTTTTGATCCAACGTTCAATAAAAAATTCCCTCCTTTTGTTATGATTTCAACCAACTGGCGGCGAAGTTCATCACCGACTATCAGAAATGAAAGCTGATTTGTGTATTTTGGGAACAAATGCCTTGGATGCTCAGGGAGGAGTAACGGATTCTGATTGGGAAACTGTTCAGGTGAAAAGGCAATGAAGAAAGCTTTGGATAAAGTAGCAGTATTGGCAATTTCTGAAAAATTGAATTCTGTTATGAAAATGAAAGTAGCCGACTTGCAAGAAATCGACTACCTCATTACTGAACTGCCCTCCAATTCACCAGAATTATCTGCCTATTAAAATAGCAAATTGCAAGTTATGTAATTGTGAATTAGTGAATTAGTGAATGGGAAGCAACTTTACAGAAATAGAGTTCCCCATTAGTTCTTTTTCAATCTTACTTGTTAAAACAATTCACAACTCACTCAATCACTCATTCACAACTATCTCAGGTTTGTATTTCACAAAACCGAAGAGATGTAAAAAGACAGATCTTGAGATTCTGAAATTAAAAGGAACAGAAACCAATGAAATGACTGTAATTGGAATGATGTAACCCATGATTGGTGGGTCATTGAAAAACCAATATAAAACCACTCCTAAAACTGCTAATATTAAAATAGAAAAACCATAACTCACAAACATTGCTCCATACCAAAATCCTGGTTCTACTTCGTAACGCAAATTACAAACTGGGCAATTATTGTGCATTTGGTCAAACTTATCTACACGAAAAAATGGATATTTAAACATTTTTCCTTCTCTGCACTGTGGACATTTACATGCTGTAATGGCTTGAAAACGAGAAGGCTGATGGTCTAATTTTAAGGTCTGATACTGGCTCATAACTTTATTGTTTTATTGAAAGTAAATGACATTTATCATTTATTAATCATACAACAAAGCTAGAGAAGGACTATCCGAAACAATGGTATTTAACAAGCTGTCTATGGTACTTTTTACTTATTTAGTGATTGAGTGAATTGTGAGTTAGTGATTTTTCTATTTAATCACTAACTCACAATTCACTCAATCACTAATTCTTCTACCACGATTGTTTTTTGTGACCTATCGTAGCAAAAAACAAAATATATAAATAGCAAGGAATCAAAATTAAATATGCTTCTTGAATGCCAAATGATTCTGCCAATTTTCCGTAGAAGTATGGTAAAATCGCTCCGCCACCGATACCCATGATGAGTAAAGCAGAACCAAACTCTGTTTTCTTTCCTAAACCTTTAATCGCTAATGGGAAAATGGCTGGCCACATCAAAGCATTGGCTAAACCAAGCATCGCTACAAAAGCTACTGAAGTAAAGCCAGAAGTGAAAATAATACCAAGTGTAAAAATTACTCCTACTATTCCACAACCCATCAAAGCTTTATTTTGAGAAATGAATTTCGGAATTGCCACAATACCAACAAAATAACCAACCAACATCGCAATTAGCGTTAGCGAAGTAAAGTTTTTAGAAACATCTAAACTGATGCCTAACGAGCTTCCGTATTGTCCGATGGTATCTCCTGCAATTACTTCAACACCCACACAACAGAAAATCGCTAAAATCCCAAATACTAAATTGGCGTGTTGTAAAACACTCTTCTCTCCTGCTTCAGATGCCGTATCGGCTTCTTCTTTACTTGTGTCAATTTCTGGTAAGCTAGACTTGTAAATCAAAAATGCCAAAAGTACTAAAGCGATTGCCATTACAATGTATGGAACAATTACTCTTCCTGCTAATTCGTTCAAGAGTACTTCTTTTTCAGCAGCCAAGCTTGTTTTTAATTGTGTTTCGATGTCGCTCGCTCCTTCTAAAATGATTGCTCCTAAAATCAGTGGACTTAAAGCCCCTGCAATTTTATTACAAACACCCATAATACTGATACGTTGGGCTGCACTTTCAATTGGTCCTAAAATACTGATATAAGGATTTGATGCCGTTTGAAGTAAAGAAATTCCCGCACCTTGAATAAATAATCCTGTAAGAAATAGTGCAAACGAACGAGATTGAGCCGCAGGCACAAAAATAATTGCACCGATTGCCATCACTACTAAACCCCAAGCCATACCGTTTTTAAAACCAACTTTCGTCAGAATCATCGAAGAAGGAATCGCTAAAAAGACATAAGCAATGTAAAAGGCAAAAGTTACCAAAAGTGCTTGGGCATATTCAAGTTCACAAGCGATTTTAAGGAATGGAATAAGCGTTCCGTTGAGCCAAGTGATAAATCCGAAGATAAAAAACAGCATTCCGATAATCACAATGGGAGAAAAAAATGATTTACTTTTAGTCATAATGGTGGTTGGTTTGGGGCAAAATATATCAATAAAGTAAGGATCAAATTCTTAAAAGGTTTATATTAAATAAATTCACTACAGGCATTGCCCGTAGTGAATTTTAATGTTCAAGCATTATTAATATATAACCAGTTCTAACTAAATTTTCAAGTTTTTGAATGAAGTAATGCTTAGCATCTGCATTCAGACGCCAAGCATAATATTAAAAGTGGTATCGCACAAAAGCCTCGATGGCTGCGTATTCTGCAAAACCTAATTTATTGTATAAATCTGCCGTAGCACTGTTTCTGTCTTCAGCACGTTGCCAGAATTCTCTAGAATCGTTTCCCTGGAAAACTACTCCGTCTTTCTGCGACTGATGTTTGAAAATTCCATGACGTTTCTGTAATACTTGTGTTGGACTCATCGGCACAGCCATTTCAATTTCATGAATGTCCCATTCTGCCCAAGCTCCACGGTATAACCAAACCCAACAATCGTTCATGTACTCTTCTTTTTTCAAACGCTCAAGCGATTCAAAAATGGCATCTAAACATACTTTATGCGTTCCGTGTGGGTCAGCTAAATCGCCTGCTGCAAAAATTTGATGTGGTTTTATTTCAGCAATAATATTTGAAACGATTTTGATGTCTGCTTCGCCTAATGGCATTTTTTGAATAGCACCTGTTTCATAAAAAGGCATATTCAAAAAGTGAACATTCGATGATGGAATACCTACAAAACGACAAGTAGCTTTAGCTTCTCCCTGACGAATGATTCCTTTTACATAACGCACCGCAGGAATATCAATTTCACTGTCTTTCTTTTTGCTTAAAAATGCTCTTGCTTCTTCAAAAACAGTATTATATTTTTTGTTTTCAATGTCAAAAGCTGTGTTGAAATCGTCTAAGAAATCAATAAAACGCAAAGCTTCATCATCTGCAACAGCAATATTTCCAGAAGTTTGATATGCCACGTGTACATCATGCCCTTGGTCAACCAAACGTTGGAAAGTTCCACCCATTGAAATAATATCGTCGTCTGGGTGTGGACTAAAAATCAATACTCTTTTTTGAGCAGGAAAAGCTCTTTCTGGTCTGTTGGCATCACTTGCCAATGATTTTCCACCCGGCCAACCCGTAATAGTATGTTGAAGACTTTGGAATACTTGTAAATTAATGTCGTAAGCCTGACCGTAATTGGCGAGTAAATCACTTAATCCGTTTTCGTTATAATCACGATTAGTTAATTTCAGAATCGGTTTATCCAAGCTCAAAGCCAAATTGGTAACGGCTTTTTTCACCATCATTTTATTCCAAATTACTTCATCAAATAACCAAGGTTTTTTGCGGCTACTTAATTCAGAAGCACTGGCTTCGTCTAAAATAAATCTTACATTCTGGTGTCCTTGTAAATATGAAGCTGGAATTTTTTCAGAAACTGTGCCTTCAATCGCTTCTTTAATTACTTGTGCTTTATGTTCACCAAAAGCTAAAAGAACAACTCTTTTCGCTTCCATGATTGCTTTTACGCCCATCGTTACTGCTCTGCGTGGCACTTTTACCAAAGTACCAAAGTCGCCCGCAGCATCCATACGAGTCGTAATATCAAGCGTCATTAATCTTGTTTTCGAGTTCACCAAAGAACCCGGCTCGTTGAAACCGATATGTCCGTTTCTACCGATGCCCAAAATTTGTATATCTAAACCGCCTAATTCTTCAATTTGTGCTTCGTACTCTTTGCAGAAGATGGCGAGTTTTTCTAAAGGTAAAGTTCCTGTTGGAATATGACAGTTTTCAGGAGCAATGTTTACATGATCAAACAATTGTTCTTTCATGAAACGGTGATAGCTCTGTACTGCATCTGGTTGCATCGGATAATATTCATCCAAATTGAAAGTAATCACATTTTCAAAACTTAAACCTTCTACTTTATGAAGACGAATAAGTTCTGCATATACTTTTTTAGGTGTCGAGCCAGTTGCCAAACCCAATACTGCGGGTTTTCCTGAAGCATTTTTTCGGCGGATAATTTTGGCAATTTCTTGTGCTACTGCTTTTGAGGCTTCAGCGGCATCTTTATAAATTTTAGTGGGTACTCTTTCCAGAGAAATACTTTCCTTTTCTAGTTCTATGGCTTCAGTTGCTTCAATCATTTTAATAACAATTTTGAGTAAACATTTCTTAGTTTTGAAATAAGACATGCAAACTTAAAGACAAATGAATTATAGTACCTAATGATATTTAAAATAAAATATTAACAAACAGTAAAATATTTATTTTAGTAATATATTTCCGATTTTATAGGAAATATTCTTTTAAATATTGAATGAGACAAAATGCAACTTCAAAAAATCGGCAATAAAATATTGATTTTTTGAAAAAAAGAGCTATTTTATGTATAAATACAATTTAATATTAAAAATATGCCAATAATTTAAGTCTTTCGTCTGGCAAAACAGACAAGATGAAAGAGAAGGCTTTAGCTAAAAATCCTATAAAAAGAATACGGCTAATGAATTCTCAAAAATTCATCAGCCGTCTTTTAGGTTTTGCAAAAATTATTGAAAATATCAATGTGGAAATATATTTCCGATTGATATAAATTTAATGATTATTTTTTCCATTCGTTATCAACCATTCTCCAAATGTTTAGTGGATTGGTATCTTGTAATTCCGCAGGTAAAAGGCTATCTGGAAAGCTTTGATAACTCGCAGGACGAACAAAACGTTTGATGGCATCTGGCCCAACAGAAGTAAAACGGGCATCCGTACAAGATGGGAACGGCCCGCCGTGGTGCATGGCATAACATACTTCCACACCCGTAGGAACGCCATTGAAAATTAAGCGTCCGCTGATATTTCTAAGTGCTTCTACGATGTCATCATTCGCTTGCAATTCCGTTTCTGTTGCCATAAAAGTAGCCGTAAGCTGTCCTTCTAAATGCTGAATCACGGTAGCCAATTGTGCTAAATCTTTACATTTCACCACCAAAGAATAAGGCCCAAATACTTCTTGGTGTAAAGTAGGATTTGCTAAAAATACATCAGCATCTACCGAAGCAACCGTTGCCAAGCCTTGAATACTATCCGTTTTTTCAACCAGCGATTCTGCCTCAGTTGTTACATTTTCTTGTGCTAAAGCTACTGTTTTCTTGCCTTCGTAGTTTTGATAAATTCCTGCATTCAACATTTTTGAAGGCGAAACTTTTTCGATTTCAGCAGCAAGTACTTTAATAAAGCTTTGTAAATCAGCATTATCAACGCCTAAAATTAGACCAGGATTTGTACAGAATTGTCCGACACCCAAAGTAATTGAACCTGCATAATCTTTGGCAATACTTTCTGAACTTGTCGATAATTTTTCTGGCATCAACACAACTGGATTGATACTTCCCATTTCTGAAAATACAGGAATAGGCTCAGGACGTTGATTCGCCATATCGAACAAAGCTTTTCCACCAGCAAAAGAACCCGTAAAACCAACTGCTTTGGTTACTGGGTGCATTACTAATGCTTTTCCGATTTCAAAACCATTGCCACCATCTACGTGCGAAAAAGTACCTTCTGGCATTCCTGTACGTTCAACGGCACGCAAAATAGCATCAGCAACCATGGCAGAAGTACGTGCGTGTGCTGGGTGACCTTTTAGAACAACTGGACAACCAGCAGCTAAAGCCGAAGCCGTGTCGCCACCAGCGGTTGAATAAGCGTAAGGAAAATTACTTGCCCCAAAAACCACCACCACGCCCAAAGGCACAGACATTTTACGAATATCTACCTTCGGTAAAGGTTTGCGGTCTGGTTGAGCGGTATCGATACGAGCTTCTACCCATGAACCTTCCTCTAAAAGGTCTGCAAACATTTTTAATTGAAAAATCGTCCGTCCACGTTCGCCTAATAATCTAGCTTCAGGAAGATTAGTTTCTTCCATTGTGGTATGAATAAGCTCCATGCCTAAAGCTTCAATTTCTTCGGCAATAGCTCTTAAAAAAACAGCTTTTTGTTTTCCAGAAACCTTACGGTATTGTTTAAACGCTTCAGCAGCTTGAAGCATAATGTTGTTGATATTATCCATGTGATTGATTTCTGCACTTTAATCGTAGTGCAACGTATTTATTAATAAGGGAAATTAAGAGGTAAATTACTTAATGAACAACAACTAAAATCAATAAATTATTATTTTATGAATTTATAAAGATAAGGAGCTTTGTGTGCCGCACCTGTAAATTTCTTTTCTACTCTTTCCAAAATACCCATCGATAATATTTTTCTTTGAAAATTATCTCTTCGTAAAGGTTTATCCAAAATAGTTTCATAAAGTATTTGGAGTTCCTTCATCGTAAAAGTTTCGGGCAATAAATTTAACCCAATCAGTTTATCATCCAACATAAACCGAAGTGTTTCTAGTGCTTTTTGGGTAATTTCTGCATGATCAAAAGCTAAGTTGGGTAATTGATGAATATCGTGCCATTCGCAAGCTTCGTCATAAATACCAATTTTAGTATTTACTTTAGAAAAATCTACCAAAGCATAGTACCCAATTGAAACAAAGCGTTCAAAAACCCAGCTCGTATTATTAATCTTAACATTATTCTTCAATAATATTTTCTTGAGCGTTTCGCCTGTCGAGCGATTTGCTTTGCCAAAAACATAAAACTGTTCAAGATAAATATCTGTTACTCCGGTTCTTTCCTCTAAAATTCTTTGGGCTGCCTTTTCAATATCTTCATCTTTCAAGACATAACCACCAGGCAATGACCACAAATCTAAATTCTTTACTTTAGGTAATAAAACTTTTAATTGCTCTCCGTGAAATCCAAAAATCACACAATCGATAGATAAGTGTGGAATGAATTTCTCTTCGTCAATAATTATTTGTTCGGATTCCATATACTTTCTTTTTGATTCAAAATTTTACAAAAATAATACAAAAACTTGGCGGATTCAAGAAAATGAAGTATCATTGTTCCATAATGAAACAATGATAAAACTTAATCAATTATTTGTTTAATTATTTACGTAAACAGTAAATCATCCACTCAGAATAGTATTCATTTTCAATCATTTAAATTTATTATCTAATTCAAAACAATCATTCAAGATGAGTAAACAACATTACCGATTTCATAGCTTGACGAATACCTTTTTACTGATAATGGGTATTTTTTTGTTAAGTGCTCAGTTACTTGTCGGACAAACGAATCCGCCCAGAGTATTAGTTTTTAGCAAAACGGCAGCTTTCCGCCATCAATCTATCGAAGCAGGGCAAGCTGCTTTTCAGAAAATGGCAAAAGAGAAAGGTTTCACAGTCGATTTAACAGAGGATGCTTCAGCTTTTAATACCGCTAACCTAAAACGTTATAAGGCAGTTGTGTTTTTAAGTACAACAGGTGATGTATTGAATTCTGAACAACAAGGAGAATTTGAACGCTACATTCAAGCGGGTGGTGGTTATTTAGGAATTCATGCTGCTACGGATACTGAGTATGAATGGCCTTGGTATGGTCGTTTGGCTGGTGCGTACTTCTTGGATCATCCGATGCCAAACAATGTACAAAAAGGTAAATTTTATGTTTCACAAAAAAATCATTGGTCAACTAAAATGTTACCTGATGAATTTGAGCGTGAAGATGAATTTTACAGTTTTCAGAAAATTGACCCAACAATTAACGTTGTGGTGAAATTGGATGAAAAAACATACCAAGGTGGAAAAAATGGCGACAATCACCCCATTAGCTGGTATCACGAATTTGATGGCGGTCGCTCTTTTTATACTGCGATGGGACATACCGACCAAACATTTTCTGAACCACTTTTCTTAGCACATCTTTGGGCTGGTTTGAATTATGTAATTGGTGGAGACGCACCAAAGCCGTTGGATTACGCAAAGGCTCGTCCAGAAGAAAACCGCTTTGCAAAAGTAGTTTTAGAAGAAAAACTAAGCGAGCCAATGGAATTGAGCGTGTTGAATGATGGTCGTATTTTATTCATCGAGCGTCGTGGAGATGTTCGTTTGTATAATACTAAAACCAAACAATTAAAAACCATTGCTTCCATTCCAGTAAGTACAAAATATAAAGACAAAGAAGGTAAAATTTCGGAAGCGGAAGATGGTTTATTAGGTTTGAGTAAAGACCCGAACTTCGCTCAAAATCACTGGATTTACTTATATTATTCTCCAGTAGGCGACGACGCCAAAAACATTTTGACTCGCTATGAATTACGTGGTGATGAATTGATATTAGATTCTAAAAAAGTATTATTAGAAATCCCAACGCAAAGAGAACAATGTTGCCATACGGGTGGCTCTATCGCTTGGGATAAAGCAGGAAATCTTTTCCTTTCAACAGGTGATAACACAAACCCACATGGTTCAAGCGGTTATAGCCCAAGCGACGAACGCCCAGACCGCAGTGCTTGGGATGCTCAGAAATCTTCTGCCAATACGAATGATTTAAGAGGTAAAATCATCAGAATTAAACCTACTTCAGATGGTTCTTATTCCATTCCAGAGGGAAATTTATTCGCAAAAGGTACGCCAAATACTCGTCCTGAAATTTACACAATGGGACATCGTAATCCTTTCCGTATTTCAGTTGACCAGAAAAATGGTAATTTATATTGGGGAGAAGTTGGTCCAGATGCTAACAAACCAGCCGCCGACCGTGGCCCCGCAGGACATGACGAAGTAGGACAAGCACGCAAAGCAGGCAATTATGGCTGGCCTCATTTTGTAGGAGACAACAAAGCCTATAACAAATTTGATTTTGTCAATAATAAATCATTAGAATTGTGGGATGCTAATGCACCAACGAATACTTCACCAAACAATACAGGCTTGAAAGTATTACCGCCTGCACAAAAAGCATTTATTTGGTATCCTTATGGAGAATCTCCAGAATTCCCATTAGTTGGTAGTGGCGGTAGAAATGCCATGGCTGGGCCAGTATTTTATAGTGAAGCTTTCAAAAATGCCAATCATGCTTTTCCGAAATATTACGATGGGAAAGTATTGATTTATGAATGGATGCGTGGCTGGATTATGGCAGTTACTTTGGATAAAGAAGGAAATTATGTTTCGATGGAACGCTTTATGCCAAGCTATAAATTCAGTAATCCGATGGATATGGAATTTGCTGAAAATGGCGATTTATATATGTTGGAGTACGGTTCGGGTTGGTTTACTGCCAATGATGATGCTCGTTTGATTCGCATCGAATACAATGGCGGAAATCGTAAGCCAATTGTACAAATTGCCTCAGGCAAAATGGGTGGAGCCATTCCTTTTAAAGTAGTACTTAGCTCGAAAGGTACAGTAGATGCCGACGGCGATGTGCTGAAATATTCTTGGAAAATCACAGATAAAAAAGGATTTGTAAAAGTAATCAATACGCCAGAAGCAAGTTTGACATTGACGAAAGCGGGCATTTATAAAGCGACGTTAACGGTTTCGGACGGTAAAGGACAAAGCAATAGTCAATCAATGGAACTAACGGCTGGAAATGAACCGCCAACCTTAGCTTTTGATTTACCGAAGAGTAATAAAACATTTTACTTCCCGAATAAACCATTCGATTATGAAGTAAAAGTAAGCGATAGAGAAGACGGCAGTTTGGCTAATGGAAAAATCAAACCTGAGCAAGTAGCAGTAAGTATTGATTATTTGGCAGAAGGTTTTGATAAAATCGCTATCTCACAAGGACACCGTTCGGCAGATGCTTCGGCAAGTTTTGCTTCGGGCAAAAAATTGATGGAAGCAAGCGACTGTAAGGCCTGCCATAGTGTTGACAAAAAATCTGTTGGTCCAATGTACAAAGAAGTAGCAGCGAAATACAAAAACGATGGAGGTGCTTTAGAAAGATTAACTAAAAAAGTAATTTCTGGTGGAAGTGGTGTTTGGGGCGAAGTACCAATGAGCGGTCACCCACAACTTTCGGCAGCGGATGCTTCCGATATGGTGAAGTATATTTTGAGTTTATCGCAAGACAAAGCAAAAGTAAATTCTTTACCCGTAAAAGGTACTTACACAACAAAATTACCTGCAAACGACAAAGGACAAGGAGTGTATATTTTACGTGCTTCTTATCAAGATCAAGGTTCAAAAGATATTCCTTCTTTAGCTTCAGAGAAGACTTTTACTTTGCGTAATGCGAAAATGAGTCCGCATAAATTTGATAAGTATGAAGCCGTTTCAAAAATGTCATTCGGAGGAAATGAATTAGCAATTCCTTCAAAATCTGGCTCTTACGTTTCGCTTTCTCAAATTGATTTAAGTGAAATTAAGCAAATTTCATTCGTAGCCATGACCCCAAAACCGCAGTTAAATGCACAAGGTGGAGTCATTGAAATTCGCATTGATTCGCCAACAGGTAAAGTAATTGGAGCTTCTCCGTTTATCGCCCCAACAGACGAAATGAGTTTTGCAGGAAAACTTGTTGACATCAGTATTGCACCAACAGATGGTACGCATGATTTGTATGTAGTTTTCCAAAATCAAAAAGCAGAAGGACAATCTTTAATGGTGGTAATGGGTGCTGAGTTTAAAACAGAAATTGGAGAATCCGCTCCAGCAGCCACTACAACACCAGAAGCCAAAACGGATTTGACTATTTATGCAGGTAAATATAAAATGACAGGCTTGCCATTTGAAGAAATCTCAATATCAGTAAAAGATGACAAATTGATGATTGATGCTGGCGGACAAGTAGGTGAATTAACGGCTACTGGCACAGCAGATAAATATGATGCAGGCGGAAAAGCCATTGTAGTCTTTATCAAAAATGATGCAGGAGCTGTTACAAAAGTGAAATTAGAAGCGATGGGAATGGCTTTTGATGGAGATAAAAAGTAAGTATAGCAGCATACCTCACCCGCAGCGACGGTCGCCCCAACCCCTCTCCGTCAGAGAGGGGAGCTTTAAATCAAAAAGTCTTCTCCCCTTCTCTACAGGAGAAGGGGCTGGGGGATGAGGTTTTATTTCAAAACCAATGGAAAACTTAGCACAAAATCATTCAAGTCGTCGTGAGTTTATGGGGCAATTGGGCTTACTAACTGCGGCGAGTTTTCTTCCTGAAACCGTTTTTGGTACAGCTAAACCTCATTTTGAAATTTCTTTGGCGGAATCATCGAAAATTATATCACCATTTCTACCAATCCAGATTGGTTAGTGGCTTTATTGAAACAAGTAAACAATCCATTCGCTGGTTGTTTGCCTGATTTTGGTAATTTTACCGAAAGAGAAAAACCTAAAGCCATGACTTTAGAGGCTTTCAAAGATGCTAAAATTATTCATGAGTACGATAAATATGATGGGAGCAAAAGAAAACTATTTGGATGAAGACGCTGGCATCAGAGCAACAAAGGCTTTATTAGAAAAAGCAAGAGTATAAAATTAGATTACTGAGTACAACAAATAATCAAACATCAATAGGGTTGGGATTAATCCCAACCCTATTGATGTTAAAAGAGTAAATCTATTTTATTCGTTTAAATGACTTGATTCATGCCATCAGTACTAGTATTTATTTAACCCGTTTGTAAAAAAGTGTCATAAATAAAGCATTTGCATGAGCGTAGTCTAATTGCATAGTGTCTTTATAAAATACACATTTATAAGTAGTCCCATCTGTATTCAAAAAACCATTGCTTTCCCAATAGTATTTTGTTTTAACTATTTTTCCCCTACTATATTCGTGTTGTAGCAAGATACTGTCCTCAAGATACTCATCATACCATTTTAAATTAGCTGATATTTCCACTTTTCCATTACCAATACCAACTAACTCCCATTTCCCTAAAATCGCTTTTTGCGGAGAAACCTCTTCGTCTTTACAGCTAAGAGATAGCGTGAATAAAAGCAGTAAAATAAATGCTGAAAGTATTTTCATTTTTTGTACAATTTGAGAGACGAACTTTCTAAAGACACGTCACAAACTGTAATAGTTGTAATTAGTCGATTGTTTATCAACTTTATACAGCAAAGTGCTGATTTATACTGATGGCATGACTTCAAGTCATGCCATCAGTAATCAATAGATTTTCTATAAAAACTTGTTTTCTTATCTATAGGATTGGGATTAATCCCAATCTATCTTTGAAAAAACAAACCTTTGCCATTCATGCAGACACTCCAACAATTGTACTCAGGAGAATTATTAGGAACAACACGTTTAAAATTATCTTGTGGCTTAAAAAGCTTTCCCAAAGAAATCTATCAACTGGCAGATACTTTAGAAATTTTAGATTTATCAGGTAATGAACTTTCAGCCTTACCCGATGACTTTGCCCAGCTAAAAAAACTAAAAATTGCTTTCTTTTCTGATAATCTATTCACTGAATTTCCAGCAGTTTTGGGCGAATGTCAACACCTTGAAATGATTGGCTTTAAAACCAATCAAATTCAAAGTATTCCCGAAAACGCCATTCCTTATACTACTCGTTGGCTAATTCTGACCAACAATGCCATCGAAAGTATTCCTGCTTCAATCGGAAAATGTAACCGAATGCAAAAATTAATGTTGGCAGGTAATCGATTAAAAGCTTTACCCAAAGAATTATCAGCTTGTAAAAATTTACAATTACTTCGTATTTCAGCCAATCAGATTGAAGTATTTCCTGAAGAATTGCTTTCTTTTCCTCAACTTTCTTGGTTGGCTTTTGCAGGAAATCCATTTTCGGAAAGTACCGAAGAACAAATCGCTTTAGAAGAAATTGCTTGGCATGAATTGGAGATAAAAGAACAATTGGGCGAAGGTGCTTCTGGAAATATCTCAAAAGCTGAGTGGATTACCCAACAAAAAACCATTGCCGTAAAAGTATATAAAGGAGAAGTAACCAGCGATGGATTGCCAACTGATGAAATGAACGCTTGTATTTCGGCAGGAAATCATCCGAATTTGGTAACAGTATTAGGCAAAATCAAAGAACATCCAGCCGATAAACATGGTTTATTGATGGAATTGATTCCTGCGAATTTCAGGAATTTGGGGGGGGCACCAAGTTTTGAAACCTGTACCAGAGATACTTATCCGCCCGAAACAGTTTTTACCTTGGCAGAAGTGATAAAAATTTCAGCTTCAATTGCCAGTGTAGGTAAACATTTGCACGCTTTGGGTGTTTCGCATGGCGACCTATATGCTCATAATACTTTGGTGGACGAAGAAGCCAACACTTTATTTGGCGATTTCGGAGCGGGAAGTACTTATCATGTGCATTCAAGCAAAGCCGCCGCTATTCAGCGTTTGGAAGTAAGGGCTTTTGCTTGTTTGTTGGATGATTTATTAAGATACCTTCAAGCCGACGAAACCGACCAAGACAAAGTACAGATACTTCAAGATTTAGTAACAAAATGTATGAACGAAGTAGTTTTCGCCCGACCGAGTTTTGAAGAGATTTATCAGTGCATAACTTCACTAAAGTAAGTTTTTAGAGATCATTTCTTATTCTTTCAATAGAGGTGGAATTAATTCCACCCCTATTGAAAGAATTTTTTATTTTATATCACCTTGTCAGCTAAACCTGTAAAAGTATTTTCCAGAAAGACTTAAATCTCCCTCTTTGGTCGGTTCACCACAACTTTTAGCCTTTTTACTTCAAAAACTAAGCGATTTTATAATAAATCTAAAAGGTTTGGTGTATTCTTTTTCAGTTAGCTTTTAAAAATTGATAAGGCATATTTTTAGAGCTGTAGCAAAATATCACATTGATATTTTCATTGGAGAATTAGCATTGAAAAAAATACCAAACTAACTTTGAGGAATGTTTACACGGATTACCATATACTTTCTACTTGTAATGCTGAATTTTCCCTTATTCAGTCGTATGGGAATTGTTGTGTACTTTCAAGCCAATAAAGCTTATATTGCTAAAGTACTTTGTGTTAATAAAAATAAATCTTCCTTACATTGTAATGGGAAATGTTATTTAGCCAAAAAATTAAAAGCCACTGAAGAAAGAGAACAAAAACAAACAGCAGAAAGGTTAGAGAAAATGCCTGAAATTCAGCTATTTTGTTCTTCAAATCATTTTAACTTTAATGATTTATCTTTCATTATGTTTCTACAACATTTACCTAATTTTCATTTTTTAGCGAATCCTCAAACAGGAATGCTAAAAGGTGTTTTTCATCCCCCTCAATCATAATATCTTCCATTTCTTGTGTCTTAAACGTTTGTTTGTAGTGTGTTTTACTCTACTCAATAGTTTGTTTGTGCCTAAACAAAAGCAGTATGCAAATGAAGGATTCTTGCTGAATGCTACAGAAGCGACTAATGTCTATTTTCAAGTAGAAACTGAATGTGTAGATTTTTACTGAATTTAGTTTATATGCTATAAAGCCCAAATATCTAAGGAATAACGTTGACGAGAACGTTTTAAAATCATTTACCAAATTTTCAAATTTTGTGCTTATAAATAGTAATACGGCACACATTGTATTCGAAATAGAATACTTATATTAATATGTTATTTATATGAAAAAAGTAGTATTTTCTCTTTTATTTTTAGGTTCTTTCAGCTTCTCAAATGCTCAAGAAAAAGATTCAACAATTCTCAAGACAACAGATTTAAACGAAGTTATTATTCATGGGTTAAATAATTCTACGGATGTTTCAAGCGAATTTACATCAAGAATTCCCTTGAAAAATTTAGAGAATCCTCAGATTACTCATGCTGTCAATAGTAAATTAATTTTGAACAGAAATTACTTTGTTCAGTACAATATGCTTTCTAACGTAACGGGTGTTTCGCCAAGTTGGGCAGGTGTATCGCCTTATTATACCGTGAGAGGATTCAGAACGAGGTCGAATTTTAGAAATGGCATACTTGGCTACGTTGCTTCTGATATTGACCCTGTAAATATTGCTCAATTAGATGTTATTAAAGGTCCAAGTGGAACATTATTTGGAAGTTCGATGACTGTTTTTGGCGGAGTAATCAATAGAGTAACGGTAAAACCACAAAATGATACTTTTACTAATTTGACATTTGCGGGTGGAAATAATAATTTCCAAAGAGCAACGGTAGATATTAATACCAAATTAGACGAGCAAGCGAAAGGCTTATTAAGAATAACAGGTGCTTATACCAACAAAGAAAGTTTCCAAGACCAAGGGACTTACCAAAATCTCTTTTTAGCTCCAAGTTTTACTTATAAAGTAAACGATAAATTAACGATTGAAGCTGAGGCAGAAATTTTAAGAAGAGTTTCTACCAACAATACTTTACTAACGCCATCAAACCCTTTGAGGAGTGGTGTGTTGGTAAACGCTGAAAGTGCTAATGCCTTGAATTTAGATTACTTTAAGTCTTATACCGACAATAGTGTATTGTTCAAAACAACTGCTATCAATTTCTATGCTAAAGTGAATTACAAAATCTCGAATCAATGGAAATCTGAAACTAATTTCATGACTTCAAATAGTGAATCTTATGGAAATTATCAAACGATGGCGTTGATTAATAACAATACTTCAATCATTAGAAGAATTATCAATTATGCTCCTGAATCTATCATCAATCAACAAATTCAACAAAATTTTATCGGCGATGTCAATATTGGAAACGTTCGTAATAGAGTACTGATTGGTTTTGATTTTTACAGATATAGTTATGGCGTAACAGCCAATGGCTTGGATGGTTCAAGAGCCAATGCCGCCAATGGCGTAGTGCGTCCGGTGTTTGATACTGTGGCGGTAGCAGGGAAAAATGTAAATTATGGCTTATTGAATGAAAGTGAAATCAGTAGTCGATTACTTGGAAGAGTGCCAACTATTACAAAATCTATCTTGAATACTTATTCTTTATATGTTTCGGATGTGATTAATCCAGTGAAAAATCTATCACTTATGCTAAGTGCAAGACTGGATGTATTAGACAATTTGGGTACTTATAATAAAACCCAAGAAAGCACAACTGGGAAATTTAGTCAAACGACATTTTCTCCAAAATTAGGGTTAACATATCAAATCATTCCAGAGCAACTTGCTTTTGTGAGTAGTTATATGAATGGTTTTCAAAACGTTGCACCAGTGAGCCAAGTAGATGGCACTGTTTCAAATTTCAAACCACAATTTGGTAATCAGTTTGAAGCAGGTTTCAAGTATTCAAATGTAAATCATGTATTGGATGCCAGTATTAGTTATTACAACATTTTGGTCAGTAATACAGTACGTGCCAATCCTGCCAATGTTACCATGTTTATTCAAGATGGAAAACAGTATAGTAGTGGAGTAGAAGTAGATGTACAGAGCCGTCCGTTTACAGGTTTATACATTCACACAGGTGTTGCTTATAACAATAGCCAAATTACGGCTTCAGATGTAAATACGGAAGGGCTTCGTCCAATCAACTCTGGCCCAGCATGGATGGGTAACGCTTACGTAAGTTATACTTTACCGAAAGGTTTATCATTTGGACTTGGCGGAAATTATTATGGTAAAGATTATATTATCAATAGTAAATCAGCAGGACAGTTTTATACAGAGGATTACTTTTTGCTAAATGGCACAGTAAGCTATACGCAAAAAGGCTATGTATTGGCACTTTCAGGCGATAATCTTTTAGATAAACATTATTATTATGGAGGAAGAGGTTTTATTACGCCCGGTACTTTGCGTCAGATAATTCTTTCTTTAAAACTAAATTTTTAGCTTTTCTGACAGCCCTTTCCCTTGTGGAAAAGGGCTGAATTTTTTATAACGCTATTTAACACAACTTCCATGAAATTGTATCGCAAACTTTATAGTGTTCATAAATGGTTGGGACTGACAACAGGATTTTTTCTTTTGTTGTTAGGACTCAGTGGTTCAATATTGGTATTTAAAGATGAGTTGGAAGAGCTTGTCTATGCAGACTTAAATACGGTAACAGTTAAAAAAAATCCCCTTGCCATTGATGATATTTATCGAATAATTACTCGGGAATATCCAAATTTAGATGGTATTTCGTGGATAAATCCCCATGCACCAGCCAATGAATCCTACTTTTTTAGATTATATCTTAACGATACGAAGTTGACAACTTATGATTTAGGACTGATAAGAATTAATCAATATACTGGACAAATCATTCGTCATGGACGAAGTGACGATTGGCGAGTTGATTTATTGGAGTGGTGTTTTCAATTTCATTTTTCCTTTCATCAAGGAATGCCTGGGGCGGCTTTTGCAGCTTCAATGGGAATCGTTATGCTTTTATCCATGCTAACAGGCGTTTTAGTCTATCGAAAATTCATTTGGAAAGTACTGACGTTCAAAGTAAAAATTAAAACTAAAAACTGGAGAACAATTTCTTCTGACTTACACCGAGTAGTAGGCGTATGGGCTTTGGTACTTAATAGCATCATCTTTTTTACAGGTTTTTGGATGAATTTATTTGCTTTTGAATCCGAAACTTGGCGAAACGAAGAAATACCAACCCCACAAAATACTTTAGTGAAAGTGTCGCTTGATAAAATGTATCAAGAAGCCTTGAAAAAAATGCCTGATTTAGTACCTAATTATGTGTACTTGCCCACTCAACCCAAAAAGAAATTTAATGTCAGGGGAAATATTGAAGGACAAAATCCATTATTTGCAGGAGGAAATAGAGTAAATTTTAATGCTGAAACAGGGGAGTTTATTAACGTTCAACGCTTTTCAGAAATGGCTATCGGAGATAAAATTGAAGCCCTTTTCTTCCCTTTGCACGTAGGAAATTATGGAGGCGTATTCCTGAAAATCCTCTATGTAATTATTGGACTTACGCCCGGTTTATTAACCATTACAGGTTTTTTACTTTGGTGGCGAAAAAAGTAATATTATATTGATATTAAAACATATAGAGTTAAGGAGCGTCACCTCTGTAGCATTGCTTTAGCTCACATTTCATATTAGATTAACCCTTTCATTCATCAACGTTCATGAAACAAACACTTACCTTATTTCTTTTACTCTTTAACCTAAATCTATTCGCCCAAAAACTTGAAGGAACAATTACAGACACAAATAAAAATCCAATCGAAGGCGGTTTTATCTTGAACAAACGGATTGATAAACATTCGCATTCTAACAAATTGGGATATTTTGTACTGGAAAAAGTTAGCACAGGCGATACCTTAGAAATCTCTTGCATGGGTTTCAAAACCCAAAAGATTGTTTATCAACCAGCACAAAAATTTTTGAAAATCGTTTTAGAAGAAAGTATTTTTCAGTTAAACGAAGTAACAATTAGCCCCGAAGTAAACGCCCAAAGTATCATTTCAAAAATTGATTTAAAGACTTATCCTGTCAATTCTTCCCAAGAAATTTTACGAAAAGTACCGGGTTTATTCATTGGTCAGCACGCTGGCGGTGGTAAAGCCGAACAATTGTTTTTGCGTGGATTCGATTTAGATCACGGCACAGACATCAATATTTCTGTTGATGGAATGCCCGTGAATATGGTTTCGCACGCACACGGACAAGGCTATGCCGATTTACATTTTTTGATTCCAGAAACCATTGAAAAAATTGATTATGGGAAAGGCCCGTACTTTGCCAACAAAGGCAATTTAACCACGGCTGGTTATGTTGAATTTCAGACCAAAGAGCGAATTAAAGAAAGTCAGGTTTCGGTAAACGCTGGAATGTTTAATACTTTCAGAACAATGGCTTTGGTGAATTTATTAGGACAACAAGAAAAACAATCTGCCTATATCGCCAGTGAATACTTGTATTCCGACGGGCCATTTATTTCTCCACAGAAATTCAATCGTGTAAATGTGATGGGAAAATACGCTTTGGAATTGCCCAATCAGCACAAAATCAATTTTTCGATTGCATATTTTAGCAGTAAATGGAATGCTTCTGGACAAGTACCACAGCGTGCCATTGACGAAGGTTTGATTACTCGTTTCGGAGCAATCGACGACAAAGAAGGCGGAAACACCAGTAGAACCAATGTAAATTTTCAGCATACTAAAAAAGTCGGTGAATCGCTTTTGATTAAAAACACGGCTTATTACAGTCATTACAATTTTGAACTGTACTCCAACTTTACTTTTTTCTTGAAAGATTCTATCAATGGCGACCAAATCAAACAAAAAGAATCCAGAGACATTTTGGGGATGCAATCTGAAATTCATAAATATTATACACTTCCTTCGGGAAATCTCTCTTGGCAGTCGGGCGTAGGTTTTAGATACGATGCCGTAAATGATATTGAGCTTTCGCATACACTCAACCGTACAACAATTTTAGAAAGACTCAAATTTGGCAACGTGAAAGAAACCAATGCTTTTGGCTTTACGGGCATAGAGTATCACCGTGGCAATTGGTTGATTAACCCAGCTTTGAGATTAGATTATTTCAACTTCAATTATCTTGATAAACTCAACAATAATCAGGTGCAATCGGTAGCGAAAGTAATTGCCAGTCCGAAATTGAATATCATTTATAATCCCGACCACGACATACAATTGTTCTTCAAAGCAGGCAAAGGTTTTCACTCAAACGATACTCGTGTCAGTAGTTTAGCCAGCAATAGCAAACAAGTATTACCAGCCGCTTATGGTGCAGATTTGGGCATGATTTGGAAACCACAATCCCGCTTGATTCTGAATATGGCATTGTGGTACTTGCATCTCGACCAAGAATTTGTTTACGTTGGTGACGAAGCCGTGATTGAAGCCAGTGGAAAATCGGTAAGAAAAGGATTGGATGTAGGCGTTCGTTATCAAATCAATAATTGGCTATTTTTCAATGCCGACATGACCAATACTTTGGCTCGAAGCATCGACGAACCCGAAGGAGCAAATTATATTCCGCTCGCTCCAGATTTTACTTTAACAGGCGGTTTGAGCGTAACACATCCATCAGGTTTTTCGGGCGGTTTGCGAGTGAGACATTTAGGAAATCGTGCAGCGAATGAAGATTACTCTATCGTTGCTAAAGGTTATACCGTTACCGATGCCAACGTAAATTATAAATTCAAGAAAGTAAATTTTGGTTTAATGGCAGAAAACCTTTTCAATGTGAAATGGAACGAAACACAATTCGCCACCGAATCCAGATTACAAAATGAAGCAAATGCGGTTGAAGAAATTCACTTTACTCCAGGCTTTCCATTTTTCTTGAAAGCGACGGTTGGGATTAGTCTCTAATACTTTTCAAAAAATATTTGAGGTACTTTTTCATGCAAAAATCATGAAGAAGTACCTTTCTTTTTTTCTACGTAACATTCAAGTTAATTTTAAAGTAGGTATAGATAAAATGTATGAACTGATAAAGACTACAATTTTATACTTTTACTTGCTACAATTCGGTAGCCACAATTTCAGCAACAAATGAAAAAATATCAACCACTCTCTAAAAAGTTTTTATTGATTGTTTTTTGCCTAATCGCTTGTCGTTCAGTCAATTTTGCTCAAGTTGCGGCAACAGATTTGTACTTACAAACAAGCGAAGTAAACAATATCATGACGCAATATTATGCCGACAAAGGAATATTGACCAGATTTTACTTCGTTGAACATTCGCCAGAAAGACGAGAACGCTTAAAAAAATTGATTCTCGACTATCAAAATCAATTAACAAAACTCAATTTTAATCAGTTAAATATTGGAACAAAAGTGGATTATACACTTTTCAAAAGAAATTTAAGCGAAGAATTGTATCAATTTACGATAGAAGAAAAAGAGTATGAAGCCATCAAAAAATGGTTCCCTTTTGCTGATAGTTTGTATGCTGTAGAGAAAATAAGAAGAAGAGGAACGCCTTTGGATGCCCCAAAATGGGCTTTTCAATTCAATGAAATGGCGAAACAACTCATTTCACTCAATACTAAATTAAGTAAAGACAGCACCATTACCGAAAATTTAGGCAAACGTGGTGCAAATCTTTCTAGGAGTTTACAAAAAGCCATTAAATCAGTTTATGGTTTTTATAATGGTTATGACCCGATGTTTACTTGGTGGATGCCACAGCCTTACAACCGTTTAGATTCTTTGTTGAAAGTATATGCCAATAATTTTCAGGGAAAAGGTAAAAATCTTTCTACTCAGAAACCAGATGCCAGTGGAATTGTTGGTAATCCGATTGGGAAAGAGGAAATTATGCGTCGTTTACAAATCGAAATGATTCCTTATACGCCCGAAGAATTGGTTGATATTGCTAATAAAGAATTTGCTTGGTGCGATGCTGAAATGCTAAAGGCAAGTAAAGAATTAGGTTTTGGTGATAACTGGAAAGCAGCCCTTGAATACGTTAAAACGAAGTATGTAGAGCCATCGAAACAACCGCAAGAAATGATGAGACTTTACAATGAATCGCTTGATTTCCTCAAGAAAAATCAATTAATAACGATTCCAGCTTTGGCAGAAGAAGGTTGGCGAATGAGTATGATGTCGCCAGAAAGACAATTGGTGAATCCATTTTTCTTGGGCGGAGAAGAATTTATCATTTCGTACCCAACCAATACCATGACGGAAGACCAAAAATTGATGAGTATGCGAGGTAATAATCCGCATTTTTCAAGAGCGACCGTTCACCATGAATTAATTGCGGGGCATTCTTTACAATACTTTATGCTGAATAGAAACAAGGTTTATCGTCAGTTTGATACACCATTTTGGATGGAAGGCTGGGCTTTGTATTGGGAGTTATTATTGTATGATATGAATTTCCCAAAATCGCCAGAAGATAAAATTGGAATGCTTTTTTGGCGAATGCACCGCTGTGCCAGAATTATTTTCTCGCTCAATTATCATACAAAAAACTGGACACCACAGCAATGTATCGATTTCTTAATCGACCGAGTTGGACATGAAAAAGCCAATGCCGAAGGCGAAGTAAGGCGTTCGTTTGTGGGCGGTTATGACCCACTTTATCAAATTGCCTACATGATTGGCGGTTTGCAATTCAGGGCTTTAAAAAATGAATTGGTGGATACTGGAAAAATGTCCTACAAGCAATTTCATGATGGCGTAATGCAAGAAAATTCCTTACCGATTGAGATGATTAGAGCCATTCTGACGAAGCAATCTTTAGAAAAAGACTTCAAAACAAATTGGCGTTTTTATAAATTCAAATAAGCAATTAATTATTAAAGATATGAAAAGTGTAGTAGTTATAGGTGGTGGAATTATTGGATTAAGTACCGCATATTATTTACAAAAAGCTGGTAATCAGGTAACAGTAATCGACAAAGGCGATTTTTCGGATAACTGTTCCTACGGAAATGCGGGCTATGTTTGTCCGAGTCATTTTATTCCTTTGGCAGCTCCGGGTATTATTTGGCAAGGTTTAAAATGGATGCTGAATCCTAAAAGTCCATTTTATGTGAAACCTTCGCTAAATCCTGCTTTACTTGATTGGGGATTGAAATTTATGAAAAGTGCTACCGAAAAAAATGTAGCCGATTCAGCCATTCCATTAAGAGATATTTCGCTACTTAGTCAGCACGAATTTGCAGAATGGGCTTGTTTACCACATTTCGATTTCGCCTACGAACACAAAGGAATGCTAGAAGTATTTCAGACAGAAGCCGTACAAGCACATGCACATCATACTGTAGAAAAGGCTCAAGAATTAGGCTTAGACGTTACTTTATTGAATTATGAAGAACTGCAAGCCTTAGAGCCTCAAACAGAAATTAACGGATTGGGTGCGTTATTCTTTAAATGTGACGCACACCTTTATCCTGATAAATTAATGCGAGTATTGTTGAAAGACCTCGCAAGCAAAGGCGTTGTGCTGAAAGCCAACGAAGAAGTAATTCGTTTTGAAAAAAGTAATGGAAAAATTACGAAAGTAATTACGCCACAACAAGCTTATGAAGCCGATGATTTTGTGATTGCGACGGGTTCATGGAGTAGAGAATTGGCAGAAATGGTGGCTGTAAATTTACCCTTAATGCCAGGAAGAGGCTACTCCGTTACTTTGGAAGATTCGCCTTATCAAATCAATCATCCTATTATTTTGGCAGAAGGAAGAGTGGCTGTAACGCCGATGGACGGAAATAAAATTCGCTTTGGCGGTACAATGGAAGTGGTTTCTACCAAAACGCCACCACAATATCACAGAGTAGAAGGTATTTTAAAATCGGTGAAAGACTTTTTCCCTGAGTTTGATATTCAACAACCAAGTAATGACAAAATTTGGTACGGTTATCGTCCATGCTCTGCCGATGGCTTGCCTTATATTGGTAAAACGAAGAAACATAAAAATGTTGTGATTGCCACTGGACATTCGATGATGGGATTGAGTTTGGGTGCAGGAACAGGAAAATTGGTGTCAGAATTGGTGAACGAACAGCCGACAAGTATTGATATAAAGGCTTTTGATGTAGAGCGTTTTGGTTAAGATAATTGGAAATTATTTGTATTTTTGAGGAGAACCTGAATCTTTTTGCAACTTAAAAGTTGTCATCTTACAATGAATTCAAACGCTCCTTTAAGTACTTATTTCGACCAAATCAATAAAAATGTTTGTAAAAATGTAGCTTTTTCGGAAGAAGAATTACACATTTTCAATGAACATCTTCAATACAAAACCATCAAGAAAAAGACCTTTTTATTACAAGAAGGTGAGATTTGTAATTTCGAAGCATTCGTCATAAAAGGCTGTATGCGAAAGTATTATATCGATAAAAATGGTTTTGAAGTAATTTTACAGTTTGCCATTGAAGATTGGTGGGTAAGTGATATTGCCAGTTTCCATGAACAAAAACCTTCAGATTTATTTATTGAGGCTTTAGAAGACTGTGAGGTTTTTGTGCTGACGCCTGATAAAAAAGAAGATTTACTCGCCAAAGCTCCCAAATTTGAAAGACAATTTAGGTTATTGGTTCAGAAGAATTTGTCGGCAACACAAAGTAGGTTGATTAATTCTATTGCTCAGACTGCTCATGAACGATACGCTGATTTTTTGAAAAAATATCCAAAAATTCCGCAAAGAGTAGCCCAACATTATATTGCTTCATACCTTGGTATTTCAGCAGAATTCCTTAGTAAAGTAAGAGCCAAAATGGCGAAGGAGAAGTAATTAGATAGAAGTCATCTTGAATTTTAAAATCATAAAAAAGCGGTCGAAATTAGCTTTTCGACCGCTTTTTTATGATTTATTAATTAATACCCAGTATTCTGAACTAAATATCCTGGAATATTAGAAGCTCCGTCAATGGCTGTTTGTGGAATTGGGAAGATTCTTTTGTTTCTATCGGTATTTGATTTTTCCGTCCATTTATCTTCGAATTTTCCAAAACGAATCATGTCTGTACGGCGAAGCATTTCCCAATAAAACTCAAAACCTCTTTCACGATATAGTAAATCTAAAGACATTGCCGACAAAGCTGGTGCTGGTGTGCTGTAAGTTCTTGCAGCTCTTACAGTATTTACATCTGCTAAAGCACTCGCCACGTCGTTACTTCTACGCAATTTTGCTTCGGCTCTCATCAAGTAAACATCTGCCAAACGCAAGATTACGATGTCTGCATCTCCAAAGTTTCTACCACTTACCGATTTTTTACTGAACTCATATTTTTCTACTCTGTAACCAGTATTATAATTACTTCCTGCTACTGTAAAATCAATCTGTTCTGTAAAATCAACGGCTAATGTTGGTTTGTTTCTAGTATCATAAGCCAATTTACCAACTTTCATTTTTCCATCAGCACATTTCACAAAAACACCATTTTTACGAATCAAACCATATTGCTGACCTCTTAAAATACCACGGTTGATGTTGAAATTCTCAGCCGCTACACAAGAATCCGCAGGATTTGAGTAAATAGAAAGATTCTCTCTGTAAAATCTTGGGTCAACTTTCGGGTCTTGTGAACCATAAGCATTTACCCAAGTACGGTAGAAATCAGAAGTAATCGCTGGGCCATCTGTACCGTTTGCATTTGGATATGCTGGCAATGGAAACTGGTCACCCGAAAGCGAGAAGTACGCCAAACGGTTATGTCCATTCAATTCAGCACGTTGATCTACCGCAAAAACTAATTCTTTGTTTGTATGATTATCTGAATTGAAAATTGAGAAATAATCTCTCGCTAATTGATATTGTCCAGAAGCAATAATTTTATCAGTATATTCAATTACTTTATCTAAATCTTCATTTTTGAAAGTAACTGCTGTTGCGTAAGGGTCACGATATACGCCAGCATTCAAATATAATCTTGCTAATAATCCCCAAACAGCTCCTTTTGTTAATCTTCCTGGACCAACAGTTGTTTCTAAGTTTGGTTCAACAGCCAATAATTCACTTTTGATGTATTCAACAGCTTTGTCGCCTCTCAAAATTGTAGAGTTTTCACCGATGTCATTTTTCACGAAAACTAAACCGAAAAGGTCTAAAGTCAACATCGAATAATAAGCTCTCATACCTCTTGCTTCTGCTAAATAGGTTTTTGCAATTGGGTCTTTAGAACTTGGCAAAGTATTGATAGCTGTAATAGCTCTTGACATTCCTTGCAAAATCAAATTCCAAGTATTTCTTAAATTCGGGTCAGTACTTGTTTGAGTATGTGCGTGTAAAGCCAAGTAAATACCATTATCGCCCCAGTCAGTTCCACCACGATAAGGTAAAATAGCCTCATCCGTAGAGATTTCCTGAATGGCAAAGTAATTGGTATGTAAAAAAATATCTGGAAGCCTTGCGTAAACAGGTGCCATAATTCCGTCGGCAGCCTGTTTTTCAGAAAGATTTGACGTGAAAGATTCATCCAATACTACTTCTTCAAGATTGGTACAACTTTCAATGGATAATATGCCCATTAGGGCGAATAAAACATATAGTTTCTTTTTCATGATTTCGATGATTTGCAATTTGAAAATTTGGTAATTTGAAGATTTGAAAATGATTTCATCCCTTTTTTAGTCTTCAAATCAAGCTTCGCTTGAAGCTTAAACCTATGAGGTTTTAAAAACCTCATAGGTTTGGGTTCTCTAATTAAAATGAAATATTTAAGCCAAAAATGACAGATTTCGCTTTTGGATAACTTAGGTAATCAATTCCGTAAGAAGTAATACCATTAACAGTTCTATCAGTATTTACTTCTGGATCAAAACCATCGTATTTTGTAAATACAGCAAGGTTTTGTCCTGTTACAGAAAGTCTCAAAGTAGAAACCCATTTGCTAATTCCTAAAGCTTTAGTATTTACATTATAACCTAAAGTCAAGTTATTCAAACGTAAGAACGCACCGTCTTTCAAATATCTTGTCGATACTGGAGCAGAGTTATTTACCGATTCATTTGTTGAAGCAATAGCTTCTGCCGTTGTGTTGATACCTTTCGATAATCTTAACTTATAGAAGTTTGCGTTGGCAGTATTATCATAGATTTTATTACCAGCAACACCATTGAAATTGATTGATAAATCAAATCCTTTGTAGTTGGCACGACCAAAGAAGTTGAACTGTTTCGTTGGTAAAGCACTTCCTGCTGCGATACGATCTTTATCCGTTACAATTCCGTCGCCATCTACATCACGGAAAGTACTGATTCCTTTGTCGTCAAATCCTGTAAATTCTTTCAAGAAGAAAGTACCAATTGGCTGACCGCTCACATAACCGTTGATAGTTGCCGAAGTTAAACCAGAACCTGAAGCTGAACCTGAAGGAATTACTGAATAAGGAGAATTTTTAACAACATTATCAATAAAAGTAACGTTTCCGCCTACTTCATAAGTAAAACCTTCTGTAGCAGCATGGCGATAGTTTAATTCTAATTCTAAACCTTTGTTAGTAATCGTCATATCTTTTACATTCGTCCAAAAAGTACCTGCTGGCTGCACTGGATCGGCAGGAATTACTTCTAATAAAATATCGCCTGATACTTTATTGAAGACATCAATTGTTCCTGTTAAAGCTCCATTCAAGAACCCAAAGTCAATCCCTAAATCTGTTTGTGTTGACTGTTCCCACTGAATATTCGGGTTTGCCAATCTTGTATAAGAAGTACCTGCTGGAAATGGACCAGTTTCTGCTAATGGATAAGATGTACCTGCTGAAATAACAGAAGTAAATCTTGCCTGTGTGATTTTTGAAGGAATTTCTTGGTTACCAGTACGCCCCCAACCTGCTCTTACTTTCAAATTACTCAAAGCAGAACCTTTCAAGAATTCCTCTTCAGAGATTCTCCAACCTGCCGAGAAAGAAGGGAAAACGCCATATCTATTGTTTGCTCCAAATTTTGAAGAACCATCAACTCTTAAAGTTGCTGTCAATAAATACTTGTCGTTGAACTGATAATTTACTCTTGAGAAAAACGATTGTAATTCATCGTTTGTAGCATAACCCGATGGCTTGTTGTTTGCCAAAGTAAGGTCTTGTCCTAAACCAGGATTATAAATTGGTTCAATATCAGAAATCGGGAATTTGTTAATGCTATAAGCACGTCCACGGAACATGAATTTCTGATACGAATGGCCAACTAAAGCAGAAAAACTATGTTCTTTAATGGCTTTTGTGTAAGTCAAATAGTTTTCAATCAAGCGGTTAGTATTTGTAATATTGATTGTTTCTAAACGACCATCTTGCAAAGGCACTGCACTTGGCAACGATTGTAAATCACGAGCTGAACTTGAATTATCAATCCCGAAATTCAATTTATACACTAAACCATCAATGATTTTGATAGAAGGAGAAATGTTCCCGATGATACGAGTAATAGAAGTAGCATCTTTTTCCAATTTCAAGGTCGTCAATGGATTTGAAGCATTTACATACGAATAAGGCTGTCCTTTATCGTCATAAGCAGGATAAGTAGGATTGGCGGAAATCGCTGTTCCAATAATTCCTGAGATTGACGGACGCTCATTATAAGTATTTGTCGCATTCAAATTCACATCGACAGTCACACGGTCTTCCAATAATTTTTGTGTTACATTAATACGACCCGTGTAGCGGTCTAATTGGTTGTTTTTCAGAATACCTTCTTGGTTTTGAATGCCGAAAGAAGCATAATACGTCAATTTTTCAGCACCACCACCCAATGAAATATTATGGTTTTTAGTAAGTGCTGTTCTTGAAATTTCTTTCTGCCAATCGGTTGAAGCCTTCAAATCGTCCAAATCGCCTCCTAAAGCTGGTACTTGTTTACGGTATTCATCCGCCGAGAAAACAGGCAAAGCTCTCGCCATTGTCGAGAAACCATAACTTGTAGAGTAATTGAAAGAAGAAAATCCCGTTTTTCCTTTTTTGGTCGTGATTAAAATAACGCCATTCGCTCCTCTTGAACCATAAATTGCTGTTGCAGAAGCGTCTTTCAATACGTCGATTGATTCAATATCTTGTGGGTTCAAAAAGTTAAGTGGATTTGTTGCTCCACCGCTACTTGAGTTATCCAAAGCCAAACCGTCAACCACAAAAAGTGGCGTACTTCCTGTTCTTACTCCACCTGGTCCACGCACACTAATGTTCTGAACACCACCCGGTTCACCACTTGCCGAAGTAACATTTACACCCGATACTTTACCTTGCAAAAGTTGTTCTGGCGAGTTGATAATTCCTTGGTTGAATTCAGCAGGTTTCAATGATTTTACTGAACCTGTAATATCTTTTTTCGTTGAACTCCCGTAACCAACTACTACCACTTGCTCTAAATCTGAAGCACTTGAAACAAGCGATACTTCTATTGTACTTTTTCCTGCAATGGCAATTTCTTGTTTTTCATAACCAATGAATGAAAATACCAAAGTTGCTTTTTCGTCCGCCGTAATACTAAAATTCCCGTTTACATCAGCGTTTATACCACGTTTGCTGTCTTTTACAAGGATGTTACAACCTGCCAATGGCTCTTTGGTTTTTGCATCAATTACTCTTCCTTTTACAGTAATTTCTTTTACTGATTTGTTTAGTACTATTTGTTCATAAGCATAAGATTTTGTTGTTGAGAGAAGAGTAATATTACTGGCAAAAGTTGGACTAGCAGAAACGCCAACTGTTGCCCCAACTAAGACGCCAAGGATAAGCTTCGATTGGGTCTTAAAAAAAGGTTTTGTGTTCATTGTTGTTGTGTTGTAAATTGAAATATTTTCATTTTGTCATGATATAATTAAATCACAATCAAAAAAAATAATGATAAGGATTAGGTTTTTAATTTGGTTGCAAGTTATTCATGCAAGATTTCTGGAAAGTAAAGCCTGTATTATCAAAACATGATTTTTTCCTAACATATCCTTAATCTAAGATTGACACTATTGATAAACAGGAAGCCTTTACAATAAATTTTAAAAAGATGTTTTACCTATATTTATACATTTTAAATATATAAATATCTAATTATTGATATAATACTTATTATTATATCTAATTTTAATCATTTATTAGGTTAATATATCTATTAAAAATAATTCCTTGATACCTTTGCTTCGTAACAGCAAACACCCGTCAATCAGAAGGTCGGTTTTAAGAAAAAGCAAATTGCTTTTTGCTAGAAATTAAAAAGGAATCGTGTGTAAATCACGAACAGACGTGCTACTGTAAGTAACAGTTTCGTTTAGAAACGATTTTTCTTCAGTTTTGTCCATTGTTCTTTTCCAAGAATGAGAAGGGCGAAGAAAATGTTATAAGTCAGGAGACTTGCCTACCTTCTCAATGGCTATTCCCTCACGATTAGGGCTTAGTTCACGCATTGATTTTTTACAAATACTTGTCGAATATTGACTATTTCTTTACTGAAATAGCGTGTACTTATGCTTTACGCATGGCGGTTGTGGTGTTTTCAAGTTTCATTCGGTGTTGATAAAACGCACCAAAATACTTTGTCGGAAATCGACAAAGTGCGAACCTTAAAACAATAATTACGATGTTTACACACAATTTGGGTTACCCACGTATCGGTAGCAAAAGAGAATTAAAACGTGCTTCTGAGCAATTTTGGGCTGGAAAAAGTACCAAAGATGAATTACTCTGGATTGGTCGCCAAATCAAAAGACAAAACTGGCAAATTCAACAAGAGGCTGGTATTGATTTGATTCCTTCGAATGATTTTTCACTTTATGACCACATTTTGGATACTGCCATGTTGGTCGGAGCAATTCCTGAGCGTTATCATGCTTTGGTGGACGGACAAACTAACCGTGAATTAGATATTTACTTTGCGATGGCAAGGGGCGTACAAGGTAACGGACTCGACATTAAAGCCATGGAAATGACCAAATGGTTTGATACTAATTACCATTATATCGTTCCTGAATTCACTAAAAATCAACAATTTAAAAGATATTCTGATAAAATCATCATCGATTTTGAAGATGCCAAACAAATCGGAATTGTTACCAAACCTGTTTTGATTGGTCCAGTTTCATTCCTTTTATTAGGAAAAGAAAAAGAAGCAGGTTTTCATCGCATTGATTTATTAGAAAAACTATTGCCAATTTATATTGATATTTTACAAGAATTGGTGGCTCGTGGAGCAAATTGGATTCAACTAGATGAACCTTGTTTGACTTTAGACTTGACCGAAAACGAGCAAATTGCTTTCCAACAAGCCTATCAAAAAATCAAAAAAGCTGTACCTAACTTAAATATTTTGGTCGCTACTTATTTTGAATGTACTGGCGAAAATATTTATGTAGCCACTACTTTAGACATTGATGCCTTACACCTTGATTTAGTACGTTGTCCTTCGCAATTGGATGATATTTTCGAGCAAACAGATTTTGCTAAAACTGAAAAAATCTTATCCCTTGGTGTTGTCGATGGTAGAAATATTTGGAAGAACGATTATGCTAAATCCTTGAAAATCATTCAGAAAGCAATTGATACTTTAGGACAAGAAAGAGTTATGATTGCCCCTTCTTGTTCTTTATTGCATTCACCTTGCGATTTAGATTTAGAGCAAAACGAACAAGTACTTACACCAGAAATCAAAAATTGGATGGCTTTTGCCAAGCAAAAATTGAATGAAGTAAATGTGCTGAGAAAGCTTGCAGAACCAGCATCTGCACCCTTATTTACTCAACAATTGGCTGAAAATCAACAGGCTATTCAAAGTAGAAAAGATTCAAATCTGATTCACAAACCACAAGTAAAAGCAAGAGTAACCGCTTTGACGGAAAAAGATTCACATCGTCCAAGTCCGTTTAGTGTTCGTCAGGCTTTACAATTGGAAACCTTAAAACTTCCACTTTTCCCGACTACAACCATTGGTTCGTTTCCGCAAACGGATGATGTACGTGTATTGAGAGCGAACCTTAAAAAAGGAATAATTTCTCAAGAAGAGTACGATGCCCAAATTGCGATAGAAATTGAAAAATCTATCCATTGGCAAGAAGAAATTGGCTTGGACGTATTGGTGCATGGCGAATTTGAACGCAACGATATGGTAGAGTATTTTGGCGAGCAATTATCGGGCTATGTATTTTCTCAGAACGGTTGGGTACAAAGTTATGGTAGTCGCTGTGTGAAACCTCCAATTATTTATGGCGACGTTGAACGCCCTACGGCGATGACAGTTCGCTGGTCGGAATTTGCACAATCGAAAACGCAAAAACTGATGAAAGGAATGCTTACTGGTCCCATTACGATTTTGCAATGGTCATTTGTAAGAGACGACCAAGCTCGCAAAACCACCGCTTTCCAAATTGCGATGGCGATTCGGGATGAAGTATTAGATTTAGAAAAAGCAGGAATTAAAGTGATACAAATTGATGAACCTGCCATTCGTGAAGGCTTGCCACTGCGTCGTGCCGATTGGGAAAATTACTTGCAATGGGCCGTTGAGGCTTTCCGTTTAAGTGCTTCGGGTGTAAAAGACGAAACACAAATTCATACGCACATGTGTTATTCTGAATTTAATGACATCATCAAACACATTGCCGACATGGATGCTGACGTGATTACGATTGAAACTTCCCGTTCGCAAATGGAATTATTGGATGCTTTCGTTGATTTCAAATATCCAAACGAAATCGGGCCGGGGGTATATGATATTCACTCGCCACGAGTACCCGAAACCGAAGAAATGTTGGTTTTGTTAGAGAAAGCTTTAGTCAATATTCCAGCCAGAAATTTATGGGTAAATCCAGATTGTGGCTTGAAAACTCGCCGTTGGGCAGAAACAGAATTGGCTTTGAAAAATATGATTAAAGCGACTACGCTTTTAAGAGAAAAAGTAAAAGAGGGCGTTTGTTAAAAACCGTAGGGCGAGATTCCATCTCGCCTTATTTGTTTTTAGGCTAAATCAATAAATACTTTTTCTCATATTCTTATCCCAATCTTAGCATTTGAATTAAAATAATCACTAAATCACTCATTCACAACTCACTAACTAAACTCACGGCTTGCCGCCCACCAAAGCCAATAAATCATCTTTGCTAAATGACTTCAACATCAAAGTATCAGTTTTGATTAAATCGCCGACTAAATCTTTTTTGGATTCCTGCAAACGCATGATTTTTTCTTCAAGTGTATTCGGACAAATCAACCTTACTGCCACTACATTTTTCTTTTGTCCGATGCGATAACAGCGGTCAATTGCCTGATTTTCAACCGAAGGATTCCACCAAGGATCAACCAAATATACATAATCTGCTTCGGTCAAATTCAAGCCTGTTCCACCTGCTTTTAAACTGATTAAAAATACTCTTACTGCTTCGTTGCCTTGAAATTCATTTACTTTTTCTTCTCGGTTTTTAGTTTGACCTGTCAAGTATTCAAATGAAATGCTTCGCTTTACCAGTTCTTTTTTTATCAAATCCAACATGGTGACGAATTGTGAAAAAACTAAGATTTTATGTTCCGACGATTTCATTTCAATTTCTTCCATCAAAGCCTCAATTTTAGAGGATTCTCCGCCATAAAACTCTTCGTCATTCAGCAAAGCTGGCGAATCACAGATTTGTCGGAGCTTCGTCAGACCAGACAAAATGTGCATACTTTCTTTTGGTATATCACCTTCAATTTTATGATTCAGAAAGTCTCTAAATTCCTTTTCATAAGCATCATATACTTTTCTTTGTTGCTCGCCCATTTCGCAAAAAATCACTACTTCGGTTTTATCGGGCAATTCTTTGGCTACTTGTTTTTTGGTTCTTCGTAAAATAAAAGGACTTACTTTTTCTTGTAATTGCTTCGCTTTTTTTATGTCTTTAAACTTATCAATCGGCATTGAATAATGGTCTTTGAAATGTTGAAGCCCGCCAAGCAAACCCGGACAAGCAAAAGACAACTGACCGTACAAATCAAAAGTATTGTTTTCGATGGGCGTACCTGTCAGCACAATTTTATTACGAGCCGACAGCAAACGAGCCGCCTGATAACGCTGAGAATTGGGGTTTTTAATGGCTTGCGATTCATCCAGAAAAACATAATTGAAATGATATTTTTTCAAGAAAGTAATGTCCGACAAAAGTGTTCCGTAAGACGTTAAAATGATTTCGTAGTCATCAAAATTAGCGGTGCTTTTCTCTCTGTTTGCTCCATAAACATTCAGGATTTTGATAGAAGGAGCAAATTTGGCAACTTCGGCTTCCCAATTAAAAATCAAGGAAGTAGGCACTACCACCAGATTTGTATTTTGTACTTTTTTACTTCTTTGCGATAAAATAAAAGCAATAATTTGTATCGTTTTACCCAAGCCCATATCATCCGCCAAGCAACCGCCGAAGCCAAATTCATCTAAGAAATTAAGCCAGTTTAAGCCCTGTTTTTGATAATCTCGCAAAGTCGCATTCAAACCTTCGGGGATTGCTACGTTTTCGATTTGCTTGAAATTTTTCAGTTTTTCAGCATAAATTTTCAAATCTTGTTTTACTTCATCTGCCAAAAATTCTTCTTTAAATAGTTTTCTTACTTCCGAAAAATTACTCTTTGGAATCCTGATTTTTTGCTCAACAATTTCGCCAGCTTCAAAATACTCCGTGAATTTTTGTAGCCATTCTGTCGGTAAAATGCCCAAAGTGCCATCGCCCAATTGCACATATTTACTTCTGTGCTTGAGCGATTTTTGTAATTGTTTTAAAGGAACTTTCTGTTTGCCAAACAAAACCGAAAGCTCTGTTTCAAACCACCGAATGCCACTGGTTACGCTGACATTCACGACCGCTTTATGATAATTTCGTTTATTTTCTTTGAGTTCATTGAAGCCCAAAATCGTAATTCCTTGCTTTTGCCAAGTATCGAAAGCCTCTAAAAACCAGTCTTCATCCAAAAAAGCCCCACGATGCAAATAGAAATAATCAAGGTCGAGCTGGTCTTCAAAATCTGGATGTTGCCTGATTAAATCTGCCGTAAATTGAATTTCTGCTTTTTCGTCTCTGTCTAATGAAAAAATATTTCCATTAAAATCCGATACATAAAGCTGTTTTTTTGACAGAACAGGCACTTCAATTTTTCCGTATTTAATCACGGGCGTAATCAAGATATAATCCTCTGAATCAGATAAATAAATGATTTTTTGCTGATTTATATCAATGGTATTTTCTTCAATTTGGGCAGGCGTAGCGGGGCGAATGTAGGAATAATGTACTCGAATTTTGTTCTCCAATTTGTATAAAATATTCTTTTGAAACTCTTCAAATTTAGAGCGATGCACCAGCATTTTATGATTATGCTGCTTGAAAAAAGTAATGACTTTCAGAAAATCAGGATTTTCAATCAAGTACAAAGTATCGGTGATTTGAACAAAATAATCGAATTTAACCGTAAGGTTTTCTAATGAATAAGCCCTATCATTTATTAACAATTCAGCCGAAACTTCATGAAAAATATCCTTGTAATCAATCTGCATTTTCATGTCCATTTTCAGCGATTTCAAATGAATTGGAAGTACAGAACTGGCATTTACTTTCTCTGAAATTTTAGGTTCATGGTAAAATACTTCAAGATTTAGCGGATTTTTTGCCAAAGCTTTTAGTCCTTCAAAAAGTAATTTTGATGCCTTTTCGCCATTGGGTTGCTGAAATTTCAGCACACTTGAAAAAAACTTAACTTCTTCTATTTCAGTAGTTTTCCAGATAAAATCTAATGGATTGAGTATTTTTAGTGGATTTTTGAGTTTACCTTCTTTCGTAAAAGGAGCTTGGTAAAGTTCAACCATCAAATGGTCGTAATAGCGATGTTTGGCTATTACGATAAACATTTTTTGACTTTCTCCTAAATGGTCAAAATGACCATTTGGTGTAGTCGATTTTGGCAATAAATTGGTACTCAAATACTCATTCGCCGCTTGATTAACCGCTATCAGTTCTTTGAGTTTAGGTTTTATCTGAATTTTAAAAGGATGATATTCTATTTGAAAGTACTCGTCTAAAGCTTTTTCGTTTTCTAAACCATAGTCTTTGGCAAAAGCCAACATTTTGTTGTGGCGTAAAGCATCGTCAAAAAAAATGCGTAAATGTTGGCGTTCGGTTAGGTTGAGGAGTACTTGTACTTGATGTTCGCAAAGATTTTTGATGGCTGCATTGCATTCACAAGCCATGTCGAGCCTGTCTTTTTCTTGCTTGACGGTGACGATAAGAAAATCTTGCCGATTCAGATAAACGGGCATTTCTACATAATTCAAGTCGATTTTTTCGGGTTGAAGCTCAAAAAAACCTTTTTCATCCGTAGCAATCAACGAAGAACTATGCTTTAAAATCGTAAGGTAAGTAAGATTTGAAAGAGGGGTATTTTCAAAAGTATATGTATGTTGACGAGGGAGCATATTTGGCTTTGAGCTTTGAGCCGTGAGTTATGAGCATTAAAAAAGCTTATAGCTCACGGCTCAAAGCTCATCACTTTATCCGCAGGCATTTAAGCAACTTCTCAAAAATAGTATTATTTTCATAAAAACCCGTGAATATTTGTGCATTTGGGCCATAAGCTACTACTGGAACAGCAATTCCTGAGTGGTCGTTGGTACTGAAACTTCCTTCTAATTTTCCTGTTTTGAAATCGCCTTCTAATAATGACAAACCGCCCGTTTCATGGTCGGCAGTAACAATAATCGTGGTTTCGCCATTTTTATCGGCATATTCCAAAGCCTTTCCGATTACTTTGTCGAAATCCAACATTTCGTTTGTTACATAATTCAACTGGTTGGCGTGTCCACCCCAATCAATTTTTGAACCTTCCAACATCAAGAAAAAACCGTTTGGCGAAGTACTTTCCAATTGTTTTACGGCAGCCTCAAAAGCCTCTGAAAGATACTCTCCTCTGCCTTCGTGTTTGGGGCGTACTTCGTTTTTATCAACAAAAACAAAGGTTTTTTCTTTGGTTTTTACCTGTTCCAAAGCTTCAATTTTAGTAAATACTTTTCCTTTTTTCTTGAGTTGTTCAATCGTTTCTGGTCTGAAAGATTCTACGCCTGCACCAATCGTCAATGAAATCGGACTGGTAGCTAAATCATTGGCAATCAGTTGTGACCAATCTCTTTCTGGCTGATGAGCGTAAAAAGAAGCTGGCGTAGCTCCCGTAATTTCTTCAGAAACAACCAAGCCTACTTTGATTTTCTTTTTGTCCAAAATCTCTGCAATATTTTCTAAAGGTTGCTGTTCGGTACTCATGCCGATATAGCGATTGTTAGTTTTCTCGCCCGTAGAAAAAGCCGTCGCTCCTGCTGCTGAATCCGTGCAGAAACTATCCGCAGAATTAGTTTTTGAAAAACCAATGTGTTTGAAATTAGTCCAATTCAGCTTTCCGCCATTGGCTGCAATGCCGCTATAAATTTGAGCTAATCCCATGCCGTCACCAATCAAGAAAATGATATTTTTTGATTTCTTTTGAATACCATCAACTTGATACATTGGCAAATAAGGAATGTGTTGAGCAATCGGTTTGGCAGAAAAAGCCTCCAGATTTTTAATATAATTTGCCAGTTCTGATAAATTATCCGTACCGATATAATCAACGCCCAATTTCATCAACGCTTTATAAGCCGTCAACGAATTAGGAACTGCCCACAAACGTACTGGTTTGCCAATGCGATGCACAGAATCCACAAAGTTTTTTACTTTTAAGTATTGTGGTGCTGTGATGAGTCCTTTGCCATTCCAACGAGTAAAATCTGTAATACTTGTACTTAGCAAAGCGACACGCTCGAAGTTTTTTACGGAATAATTTTGTCTCGGACGACCATCGAAGTAAAAAATCTCATCAAATTTATCGAAATCAATACTTTCAGGCATATCGCCACTGATGACGATTTGAACGGCATCAGGATTATTCTTTACATCAAAATAATTACGATAAGGTGTTAATTGCTTTTCCAACAATCGCAAAGCCTCAAATCCATTTTCTTTAATATCAATCAGCAATTGAAGTCTTTGTCCGTTGGCATAAACCTTTCCATTGTTTAAGCTAATTTGTTTTAACAGCGGTTCAATATATAAATTTTTAAAAGTACGATTCGGACGAATAGAAGATTTTTCATGAGCTACCATCAAATCGTCTCCTTGCTTGAAAACGTCGGCTTCAATCATACCATAATGTAAAGAGTAGGCTTCATAAAAGGGAAGTTCGTGCAAGTAATCGTTATGGGCATGAGTATTTTTCATGGAATAGCTTGTAGGCTGTGCCATCGCTTTATTTCCGATAAAAAAGAGTAAAAAAAGTAAATGAAGTCTTTTCATTGTGTTGGTGAATATGTTTTAAAATCACAAAAGTATTAGGAATAAAATAGTAGCTCGTTATCGAAATATTATGATTTCTAATTCTTTCAAATGCTAAAAAGTACTTGTTCCTCAGTACCAATTTCTTAAATTATTTATATTTTTTTATTTTTTCTACAAAAGATTCTATAAATGTTTTATAGAATGAGAAATATCCATTTTAGAGACAAGAACCTATAAATGCTATCAAAATCTTTGAATATATTTGGTCAACACAATAGACTATTTCATTGCACTTCACATCAATCATTCATTTCAGTATGATAATTTCCAAAAAATACATAAGTCTTCTGTTTTTACTGTGCTGTTTTCTGGGCAGTAGCAGTACATTTTCACAAGTACCTTTCTTGAAATTATCCGATGCCATTCAGGTAGGCTTAGAAAATTACAATTCTATCAAAGCCAAAAAGAATTACTTAAAAGCATCGGAAGCCTTAGTAATAAATGCTCAGAAACAGTTTTTGCCAGATGTAACTGCGGCAATACAAAACAATTACGGAACAGCCAACGGTCAATTTGGCTCTTTGTATCCTTACAGAGGCGTTGGGATGGCTGCGGCTGGTCCAAGTTCAGCAAGCCAAAATTGGAATACGGCTTTTGGAGCTTTGTACGCCTCAAACGTGAACTGGGATGTATATACTTTTGGTCGCTTAAAAGCAAGTGTGGACATTGCCCGTTCGCAAGTTTCAAGAGATTCATTAGATTTACAACAAGAAAAATTTGCTCATGCTATTAAAATCACCGCAGCCTATTTCAGTCTTCTAACTGCACAAAAATTCGTAGAAATTAGTAAGCAGAATTACAAAAGAGTATCAGCCTTGCGTGATGTAATCAAAGCAAGAACAGCGAATGGTTTGAATGCAGGCGTGGACTCTTCGATTACTAATGCAGAGGTTTCTAATGCCAGACTCGGAGAAATTGAGGCACAAAACATTGAATTACAGGCGACTAACCAATTGGCAATTTTATTGAACACGCCAACAAAGCATTTTCAATTAGATACTTTATATTTCAGTAAAATTCCTGAGCAGTTGGGTTCTACTTTAGCGATAGAAAATAATCCGACTCTTCAATTGGTAAAATCACGCATTAACATTGCTGAAAATACGCAGAAACTCCTGAGCAGAAATAAACTACCCGTAATTAGTGTGTTCGGTTCGTTTCAGTCGAAAGCCTCTGGTTTTGACTATGACTACTCTCCTACCAATAATCATGTGGATAAAAACTACTTTTCGGGCATTGCTCCTTCCAGAAGTAATTTTATCCTTGGAGCTGGGATGTTCTGGAATTTTATGTCGCCCACCAAAATCAATCATCAAATTAAAGCTCAACAGTTTATCAGCGAAGGCTTAAAAAGTGAATACGATTTGATAGAAAATCAACTGAAAAGCCAAATGATTTTGGCAGACCAACGCATTGAAAATGCTTTGTTGACTTACAAAGAATCACCGATACAATTAGATGCGGCTCGCATTGTTTACGAACAAAAAGCTGTTTTGTACAAAAATGGACTTTCAAACATCATCGACCTTACGCAAGCTTTGTTCGTGCTGAACAGAGCAGAAACCAATATCAGCGTTGCCTATGCCAACGTTTGGCAAGCTTTAGTATTGAAAGCAGCCAGCAACGGAGACATCGATTTACTCATCAAACAAGCTAGATAATAATGAATTTAATCAAAACAGCCTTACGCAAACCTATCACGATACTTGTATTGGTGGCGGGTTTGTTGTTCTTTGGTATCAATGCCATCAGGAATATCAAAATTGATATTTTCCCTGATATGAATATGCCCGTGATTTATATTTCACATCCATTTGGCGGTTATACGCCTACACAAATGGAGTCTTTTTTTGGGCGTCAATACGTTAATCTTTTACTCTATGTTTCTGGTGTAAAAAGCATAGAAACCAAAAACATACAAGGCTTAACCTTGATGAAACTTACTTTTTATCAAGGAACAAACATGGCTCAGGCGGCGGCAGAAGTATCCGCTTTTAGTAACCGAGCCCAAGCAATTTTCCCGCCCGGTTCGCAACCGCCTTTTATTTTACGTTTTGATGCTTCTACTTTACCCGTTGGGCAATTGGTTTTGAGTAGTCCAATTCGTTCCAATAATGAATTATCCGACCTTGCCAATACTTATGTTCGTTCGTCTTTTAGTTCAATTCCGGGATTGATTTCTCCTGCTCCATTTGGCGGAAACGTGCGAACGGTTGTGATTAAAGCCGACCCAGAATTGATGCGTTCGCATAATATGACGGTCGATCAAATTGTAGAAGCCATTCGGCTCAATAACCAAACTTCTCCTTCTGGAAACGTGCGTGTTGGTGACTATAATTATATCACGCCATCCAACACGACGATTAGGACGGTCAAAGATTTTGAGCAAATCCCGCTATTTAAAGGTGGTGTCCAAAACCTTTTTCTGAGAGATGTTGCTGTAGTAGAAGATGCCGCCGATATTACGGGAAGTTATGCTTTAATCAATGCCAAACGTTCTGTTTACTTGGCAATTACCAAATCTGCCAATGCTTCTACTTGGGAAGTAGTGCAGAATCTTAAAAAAGCTTTGCCCAAACTCCAAAGTCAATTGCCCGAAGATGTTACACTTTCTTATGAATTCGACCAATCTGTTTATGTAATCAATGCCGTAAAAAGTTTACTTACCGAAGGAGCAATTGGGGCAATTTTAACGGGTTTGATGGTTTTACTCTTTTTGGGCGATGTCAGAGGGGCTTTGATTGTAATCCTGACGATTCCGACTTCCATCATTGCTGGCGTACTCTTTTTACAATTGTGCGGACAAACCATTAATATCATGACGCTCAGTGGACTTTCTTTAGCCATTGGTATTTTGGTCGATGAGTCCACCGTAACGATTGAAAATATTCACCAACATTTAGATTTGGGCAAGCCCAAAGCCTTAGCCGTTTGGGATGCTTGTAAAGAAATTGCTTTCCCGAAACTCTTGATTCTCTTCTGTATTTTGGCAGTTTTTGCACCAGCCTTTACGATGACGGGCATTCCTGGAGCTTTGTTTTTGCCTTTGGCTTTGGCGATTGGTTTTTCAATGTTGGTTTCATTCCTTTTGTCGCAAACCTTTGTGCCAATTATGGCAAACTGGTTGATGAAAACGCACGAACGCCCACACAGTACCAATTTGCCAGATAATGAAGATTTCATTGCTTCTAAAATAAGTGTTCAATCAGAATTCAATCAGATTACACAGAAAAAGTATTTTGTAGAACATCCTCCTAAAAAACCAAGTATTTTCGACCGTTTCAAAAATTCGTTTTTAGCAATGCTTGAAAAGATTTTTCCTTATCGTAAAATATTGGTTATAAGTTATTTAGTCGTTATTTCTGGTTTAGCATTTTTGTTGCTAAGTACTATCGGAAGAGACGTTTTACCCAAAACCAATGGCGGACAATTTCAAGTACGTTTGCGTGCCAAAGAAGGAACAAGAATTGAACGAACCGAACAAAAACTGATTCAATCTATCGCCATTCTTGAAAAAATGGTTGGTAAAGAAAACGTTGAAATTACTTCTGCTTTCGTCGGGCAACATCCCGGACTTTTCTCTACCAGTCCGATTTACTTGTTTATGAGTGGCCCACAAGAAGCCGTTTTACAAGTTCAACTAAACGAACATTTTAAAGTGGATTTGGAAGAACTCAAGGATGATTTCAGAAAAAGAATCAAAGCAACCATTCCTGATTTGAAACTTTCTTTTGAACCGATTGAATTGACGGATAAAATTCTAAGCCAAGGTTCGCCAACGCCAATTGAAGTACGTTTTGCAGGAAGAAGTAAGAAAAACAACGAAGAATATGCCAAAAAGTTGATTGCTAAATTAAACGAAATCAGCTATTTGAGAGATGTACAATTGGGACAAGCCATCAAATACCCAGCGATTAATATTAATATCGACCGAGTACGAGCTTCGCAATTGGGTGTGGATATGAGTGAAATTTCACGTACACTTACGGCCTCTACTTCTTCGTCTCGTTATACCGATAAAAGTGTTTGGGTTGATGAAAAATCAGGTTTGACTTACAGTGTACAGGTACAAATTCCTGAAAATAAAATGACCAGCGTGGGTGATATTGGCGAAATTGCTTTGCAGAGAAATTCAATAAGGCCCGTTCTGAGCGACGTTGCGACGATTCAGAACGATACCATTTATGGTGAAAACGATAACTTAGGAGCTTTACCAACGCTTTCGGTAACTGCCAATTTATACAAACAAGATTTAGGAACAGCAACAGCAGATGTAAGTAAAGCGATTGCTTCGCTCGGAGAATTGCCAAGAGGTTTAACCATTGAACCCATCGGTTTAAGTAAAGTATTGACAGAAACTTTAGACAGTTTACAAGCTGGTTTATTAGTTGCCATTGTGGTGATTTTCTTGATGTTAGCAGCTAATTTTCAATCATTTAAAGTATCTATCGTCATTCTCACAACGATTCCTGCGGTGATTTTAGGAGCTTTACTAATGCTGAAATTGACGAATTCTACCTTGAATTTACAGTCGTACATGGGAATTATCATGTCGGTCGGCGTATCTATTGCCAATGCCGTTTTACTCATTACCAATGCCGAGCAACTCCGAAAAGTAACAGGAAATGCTTTGGAAGCAGCCAAAGAAGCAGCAGCCTTGCGGATTCGACCGATTTTAATGACAAGTGTGGCGATGGTCGTGGGGATGATTCCGATGGCTTCGGGTTTGGGCGAAGGTGGTGACCAAACATCTCCGCTGGCTCGTGCCGTGATTGGCGGATTAATTGCCTCAACTTTTGCTGCTTTAATTATACTTCCTTTAGTTTTTGCTTGGTTTCAAGAAAATACTTCTACCGAATCTGTTTCTCTCGACCCAGAAGACAAGGAAAGTAAACATTATATTCCTACCATTTATGAGAGAGGAATAAATTAGTGAATTAGTGAATTGTGATTGAGTGATTAAAATCTTTCAACAAAAATAAAACTGTTAGCTAAATGCTCACAGCTATTAGCTAACAGCTAAATACAACCATGAAATCAAAAGCTATCAAATCAATTTTAACTGTCGCTGGTTTATTTGCTGCCACGATATTATTCAATAGTTGCGGGCATTCGGAAACGAAAAAAGAAGAAAAATCAACCGCACCAACCATACACAGTGTAGAAGTTTTTACTTTGGAAAAAGGAATGATGTCAACCACGATTCAAATTCCAGGGGAATTAATCGCCAAACACAGCGTAGATTTATACGCCAAAGTAAACAGCTTTGTACAAAAAATGAATGTAGATGTTGGTTCTGAAGTAAAAGAAGGACAATTATTAGTGACGATGGAAGCACCAGAACTTTCTTCACAACTATCAGCCTCAGCTTCAAGATTACAATCGCAAGAAGCCATATATGCAGCAAGTAAAGCTTTGTACGAACGTCTTTTACAAACCAGCAAAACCGCAGGTACAATCTCGCCCAATGAATTAGACCAAGCTTTAGCACGCAAAAATGCTGATTTCGCACAATTAGATGCCGCCAAATCAAGCTATAAAGAAATTGCAGATAATAAGAATTACTTGGCAATCCGAGCGCCATTCAGTGGTTTTATTACGGCTCGTAATATCAGTGTGGGTGCTTATGTTGGGCCATCAGGCAAAGGCTCAGAGTTTCCGATGTTTACTTTACAAGATCAGAAAAAATTACGTTTAATCGTCTTAATTCCAGAAGCTTACACTTCTTATTTAGGCGACAAAAACGAAATCACTTTTACGGTAAAAGCTTTTCCAAGTGAAGTATTTAAAGCAAAAATTAATCGTTTGGCGGGAGCTTTAGACACAAAATTTCGCTCAGAACGTATTGAAATGGACATTGATAACAGTCAAAAGAAATTGTTACCAGGCATGGTTGCCGAAGTAAAAATATCGTTCCCAGCCACAGAAAAGACTTTTGTTGTACCAAAAGCAGCCGTGGCGAATGCTCCAGAAAAAGTATTCGTGGTAAAAATCGTCAACGGAAAAGCTGAATGGGTAGAAGTACGAAAAGGTAGAGAAGCAGAAGGAAAAGTAGAAATTTATGGTGATTTATCAGAAGGCGACCAATTAGTAAAAGTAGCAACCGAAGAAGTGAGAGAAGGCTCGGAAGTGAAGGTGAAGAAAGATTAACTTTCATATATCTTCCAACAAAAAAGCATCCATTCAATGATGAATGGATGCTTTTTATTTTCTACCAAAATGTTCTAATACTTACTTTCCAACCGTCGCTTTAGTAGCCGATTTCTCTACAGCAGTTGGTACAAAATCTATCCATTCTAAGCTGAATAAATCTTTGTTTGGCGTTGTTGTTTTTACAAATACAAAGTACAAATCATGCTTTCCTGTAGTTGCTTGAAGTGCCGCACTCTTCTCTGTATAAGTATTCCAATTACCTGTTGGCTCATAGTTTAAAGTACTTATCAACGCACCTGTTGGCGAATCTGCATGTACTTCTAGCGTTGCTCCTTTATCTCTTGAAGAATAACGGTAAGTTAACTGTTCAATATTTTTCAGGTCGATATTTTTCAACACAAAGTATGAACCATTATGAATACTTCCCAAACGTTTTCCTTGTCGGCTAACGTTGTTCAATTCATCTGCTTCGCTACCATATACTTTAGTTGGGCGTAACACCAATACATCTGTTTTATTCAAAGCTAATAATGCTTTTGTTTTGCCTTGTGGAGCAACTAACGAACCTTTATCTGTATATGAAGCCGTTAAAACATAACGTCCTTCTTGTTCTTTTCCAACGTGTTCTTTCAACGTAACCGAACCTTTTTGAGGAATTCTATTTTCAATTGGTTCGTTGCCTAATGAAAGAATATACTTCACCATTTCGGTGGTTTCTTCACGAGAAAGTTGTGGGTGAGCACTCATTTCACGTTCGTCCCAAACGCCACCACCACCGATGATGATTTTGTTCGCCAATTTAGCAATCGCAGTTTTGTCTTCCCTATATCTTTTAGAAACTTCTGTGAATGATGGCCCAACCGATTTTGCATTTACTTGGTGACAAGCCTTACAATCTGAACCAGCAATTAAAGATTTTCCTAAGCTAAAAGTAGAAGTCAATTGCTGATGTCCCATTTGTGGCTCTTTACTCACTTTAGGAATATAATTCAACACCACTTTAACACGTTTTGGGTCAATCAATTGGTCTTCCTTATCTTTCACACTTACAGCATATTTAAAAGGCGTTTGTGTTGGAATGAAGAAAGTACTGTTATCTGTCGTAGCGATGGCTACTTCTGGTACTGTATTACCAACTTTAATATTGATAGTACTTGTGCTACTTGCTCCTAATTGGTCTTTTACGGTAAGGCTTACTTTATAGATACCATTTTTACTGAAAGTATAAGTTGGATTTACTTCGGTAGAAATTGCCTTTCCTTCAAATTTCCATTGGTAACTTAACTTATCTCCTTTATCAAAATCATGGCTTTTATCTCCTGTGAAAGCTACTTTAAAAGGAGCTAGTCCGATAGTATCCGTCGCAATCGCTTGTGCCACTGGCGCACGGTTTCCGCTGTTGAAATCCACTTTCACTAAACGTGCATCTTCGTTATCAATACCATAAACCGAACCATACTCTAATAAATAAACACTACCGTCTGGACCAATTTCCATATCTACTGGACGACGGAAATCGCCCGTCGTTGGCATAAATGCTTCCATTGATTGGTAATTTTGTTGTTCGTCTAAACGTACTGCATAAATCCAATTACGCATCCAATCGTACACAAATAAAGCTTTATCATAATAAGCAGGCAATTTATTTGGGTTTGATACGGAAGCATCAAAATGATACACAGGGCCGCCCATTGCACATCTACCGCCAACACCTAATTTTGGAAATTCAGCAGATTGATTATATGGATACCAAATCATTGCTTTTTGAGCTGGAGGCAAATTTTTCATCCCTGTATTATAAGGAGAATTGTTTACGAGAGCATTTGCATCAAAAGGAGTACCTACTTTTTTAGTCGCAAAATCATACTGATTATACGCTTTGTTATCGCCCACAAAATATGGCCAGCCATAATTTCCTGCTTTTTTCGCTTGGTTGAATTCGTCATAACCACGTGGACCTTGTACGCCATCCGTTCCTGCATCAGGACCAATTTCGCCCCAATATAAAATGGAAGTAGCTGGGTCAACCGAAATACGGTATGGATTACGACAACCCATTACATAAATTTCAGGACGAGTACCTTCCATTCCTTTCGGAAATAAATTACCTTCTGGAATGGTATAAGAGCCATCTGATTCTACATGAATACGAAGAATTTTTCCACGTAAATCGTTCGGATTTCCTGCCGAACGTTGTGCATCAAAAATGGGTCTTTTTTCTCTTTCGTCGATAGGTGCATGTCCGTTTGATTCAAAAGGCACTGTATTATCACCTGTTGAAATAAACAAATTACCATGAGCATCCCAAGCCATAGAACCACCTGTATGTGCACTTACTTCTAAATCAAGTGGAAATTCGATGATAGATTTTTCGCTTTCAATATCAAGCGTGCTATCATCATTTACTTTAAATCTTCCGATTCGTTGCTTGGTTTGTCCTTTATCTTCAATAGTATAAAAGAAGTAGAGATAATGGTTTTTCGCAAAATTAGGGTCAATCGTCATCCCTAATAAACCATTCAAGTATTTATCAACCGCTTTTACAGGGAAATCATAAAGTAATCTTGTTTTTTTCTGTACGGGGTCATATACATAAAATTTGCCCGCTCTTTCTACAAAGAAAACACGACCGTCGGGTGCAACAGCCAATTCCATCGGTTCGTTGAGGTCATTAGAAAGTACGCTTTTTGTAAAACGGTTTTCCTCTGGTCGATTTAAAGTATCTGCCCACACCTGTGCGTTCTCGGCTTTTACTGGTGTGGTCATAGATTCATGGGCAAGAGAGCTTAAACCTAGAAATGCTCCTAGATATAAACTGTATTTAGCGAAGGAAATAAACATTGAGTGTATATTAATTAAATAATAAAATACAAAGATTTGACATCTCTTCAATTTAGAGAAATAAAGCGTTTATTCAACAATTGTATTGAATAATACAAATTTATAAAGTAGAAAGCATAATACTGTCTGGTTTTTCGTCAAAATTAGGGGGTAAACCAATCCTGACTCTTTGCCATTTACAAATACTTTATTTCCTAAATAGACAGATTTTTGTATTTAATACTCTTTGTAATGAAAAAATGTTGGAGAGAAGTAAAACAGCGTTATAAAGATTAAGTAGGTTTACAAAGGTTTTAAAGTATTTGCATGTAGCGGTAACTCTTGCAGTTACCGATTGACAATTAATTAATTAAGATAAGAAACGGTACCCCTAAAGGTTACCACTACATATAATTTATGCTATTGCATTTTTTTAATACCAGAAAACAAAAAAAGCTTCACCGTGAAACGATTTCACGATGAAGCTTTTTGCAATTCAACTATTATTTTACTCGATTGCTAAATCAGTTTCAATTTCCTTCTTTTTCTTTCCCCCTGCAATTTTTTCAATCAATACAAAAAGTACTGGTACGACGAAAATCGCTAGAGAGGTTGCGGCTAACATCCCACCGAATACTGTCCAACCAATGGTTTTACGAGATTCAGCCGCTGCACCACTGGCAAATGCCAAAGGCAAAACACCCAGAATGAAAGCGAGGGAAGTCATAATGATTGGTCGTAAACGTAATTGTACGGCTTCTAAAGTAGCAGGAATTAATTCCATTCCTTTATCAACCCGTTCTTTGGCAAATTCTACAATCAAAATAGCGTTTTTCGCCGCCAAACCAATCAAAGTAATCAAACCGATTTGGGCATAAATGTTATTAGAGAGATTCGGTAAGAAAGTAAGCGTTAAGATTGAACCAAAAGCCCCAATCGGAACGGCAAACAATACTGAGAATGGAATCGACCAGCTTTCATACAAAGCAGCTAAGAACAAGAATACGAACACGATAGAAATTCCAAAAATCAATGTTGTGCTATCGCCTGCTTTTAATTCTTCACTACTCATCCCGGAAAATTCATACGAATAACCCGTTGGCAAGGTGGTAGCGGCTACTTCTTTCAAAGCCGTAATGGCTTGTCCACTACTAAAACCAGGTTTTGGCGAACCATTGATTTCAATAGAACGATAAACGTTATAATGCGAAATCAAAGCAGCATTCTCAACCACTTTTGCTTTTACCAAAGCTTTTAATGGCACCATGTTTCCAACGTTATTTCTTACATAAAACTTTTCGATTTTCTCTAAAGAAGAACGGTAACTACTATCTGCCTGCACCATTACCCTAAAGTTTCTACCATATAAAGTAAAATCGTTGATGTACGAACTACCCAATAAAGTAGAAAGTGTACCAAAAACATCCGATACTTGTACCCCTTGTTTTTTGGCTTGATCACGATCTACATCAATCTGATAACTTGGCGTGCGTGAACTAAAGAATGTAAATGCCATGCCAATTTCTGGACGCTGATTGACAGCCGCCAAAAATTTACGAGCTACTTTTTCAAATTGCTGTACATTATCAGGACTGGTTGTCTGTAAAAGTTCAAACGTAAAACCTGCGGTTTGCCCTAGTCCAGGAATTGCTGGCGGTGCAATTGCAAGGACTCTGGCTTCTTTAATATCAGCCGTACTCTTTTTAATTTTTTCAATGACCGCTTGTACTTGATGTTCTTTCCCTTCTCTATCCGACCAAGGTTTTAAGTTTACAAAGAAAGTACCAACGTTTGTTTTGTTAGAAAAACTTACGATGTTCAAACCAGCGATACCACCTACTACTCTTACTTCTGGCAATACTTCCAAACGTTTCATAATGGTTTGAAACAACGCTACGTTTCGGCTTGTAGATGTCGCCTCTGGCATTTCGTAAGTTACATATAAACGTCCTTCATCTTCTGTTGGAATAAAACCTGTTGGTTTTGTTTTGAACAAATATCCTAAACCAACAAATAAACAAACCATCATCACCAAAACCATTGGCGTTGCTTTAATCCATTTCGCAACCCCTCTTGTATAAGAAAGTGAAAGGCTATCAAACTTAGTATTGAACCAAGCGAAGAATTTTTCTAAAATATTCTTTTTAGCATTTTTATCTTTCGATGGTTTCAGCATAATTGTACATAATGCTGGCGTTAAAGAAAGTGCTACAAAAGCAGAAAGAATTACAGAAACTGCAATGGTAATAGCAAATTGTTGATATAATCTACCAACGATTCCCGGCACAAAACTTACTGGAACAAACACTGCCGCAAGAATTAACGCAATAGCGATTACTGGCCCAGAAATATCTTTCATGGCTTTCTTAGTTGCTTGTTTTGGCGTCATTCCGTATTCATCCATATTGTGCTGTACGGCTTCAACCACTACAATGGCATCATCCACCACAATACCAATGGCTAATACAAAGGCAAAAAGGGTAAGTGTATTAATCGTAAAACCAAAAGGAATAAAGAAAATAAACGTTCCGATTAATGACACAGGAATTGCCAAAATTGGAATTAACGTAGCTCTCCAGTTTTGAAGGAATAAGAATACTACCAGAATTACCAAAATCAGGGCTTCAACCAAGGTATGAATTACCTCTTCAATAGAAACTTTTACAACCGAAGCTGATTCTAAAGGCACTACGTAGTCAATATCTTTCGGGAAAGTCTTTTTCATTTCCGTCAAAGCGGCAACCACTCCTTCATAGGTTTTTAGTGTATTTCCTCCTGGTGCAAGGTAAATAATTACAAAAGCCGCAGGTTTTCCCGAAACAAAAGCATTTACGCCATAATCAAATCTTCCTAGTTCTACTCTGGCTACGTCTTTCAAATACACAATACTTCCTGTAGCTGGCACAGTACGAACGATAATATTTTCAAATTGGTCTTTCGTATTTAAACGACTGTTTGTCAATACACTATATTCAAAAGCTTGCGTTGAAGGTTGTGGATTTCCACCAATTGTACCTGCTGCAATCTGTAGGTTTTGTTCTGCCAAAGCCGCTGTAATATCGCTTGGCGTCATACGCATGGCAGCCAATTTTTCTGGATTCAACCAGATTCTCATCCCAAAATCATCCGCTCTTGATACAATATCTCCTACTCCTTTTACTCTTTGCAAGGCATCTTTTACATAGATATTGGCAAAGTTTCCGATGAATTTTGCATCATGTGTACCTTTTGGCGAGTACAAAGCCAATGCCATCATGATACTTGGATTACGCTTACGAACCGTTAAACCAAGGCGTTTTACGGCATCTGGCAAAGTAGGTTGTGCCACACTTACACGGTTCTGCACATCCAATGCGGCAATGTTTACGTCTGTTCCAATATCGAAAGTAACGTTAATACTACTTTGTCCGCTACTGGTACTGTTACTCGACATATAAGTCATGCCCGGTGTACCGTTGATTTGTGTTTCAATCGGCGTGGTGGTGGTTTGCTCCACCGTCTGGGCATCTGCTCCTGTAAAGTTACCTGATACAGTAACGGTTGGAGGCGTAATATCTGGATATTGTGAGATAGGCAATGTAGTCAAGGCAATGATTCCTACGATGACAAGCACCAATGAGGTAACAATTGCGGTGATTGGCCTTTTTATAAAAACATCTGCTATCATTTCTATATTTTTTAATTTTTTTGAGTCCTTGAGTTCATAAGTTCATGAGTTTAAAGTTTATGAGTTTATAAGATATTTTTATGATTTTGAACTCATAAACATTGTACTCATAAACCTTAAACTCGTCCACTCATAAACTCTCAATAAGCTTATTTTTTCGCTGGTGTAGCCGAAGGAACTTCAGTGGTATAAACAGCACCTTCACGTAAATTTTGAATTCCTTCAACGATAATTTTATCCCCTTCTTTCAAACCATCTTTTACGATGATTTTTGTTCCTAGGCTTGTCCCTAATTGTACTCTTTTTTGAGTCGCTTTACTGCTATCGCCCGGTACATACACAAAGAATTCTCCCAATTGTTCAGAAATTGCTTTGTAAGGAATCACAACGGCTTTGCTAGAAGTACTCAAAACTCTAACGGTTCCAGTCATGCCCGAACGAAGTAAATTTTTAGGATTAGGGAAAGCCAGTCTAGTTTTTATCGTTCCAGTTTGTGGGTCAACGGCTCTATCCATCAACAAGATTTTTCCTGTGTGTGGATAAATATCTCCCCCAAATGCAAGTGTAAAAGTAGAATCATTGTTGGCTTTCCCTTTTTGGATTAAGTTGCTGAAGTAGTAAATATCTTTTTGGTCAACGTTAAAATCAACCGCTAATTGATTATCCGTAGAAACCGTATTCAAAATCGTTTGTCCTGCCGTTACAGCCGCTCCTTTTTTCACTAAAGAAATACCAATCGTTCCATCAAAAGGTGCATATACTTTGGTATAACGCACATTAGTTTGTACTCCTTTGATATTTGCTTTTGAAGCTTCAACTTGTTTTTTTGCTACTTCCAAAGCTGCATCGGCATTATCGACCAATTGTTTGGCAACGGCATCATTTTTCGCTAATTCTTGAAAACGATTCGCATCTTTTTGTGCTTTTGCTAAATTGGCTTCTTGCACGTTTAAATTCGCCACGGCTTGGTCGTAATTTGCTTCATACAACTGTGTATCAATTGAATACAACAATTGTCCTTTGCGTACTCTTGAACCATCGCTGAAATGTACACCCGTAATGAAACCGCTTACTTGTGGTCTTAATTCTACCACATCCAAAGCTGTTACCGTAGCAGGATATTCATCATGATACGAAGCATCTGTTACTTCTACGGCTTCAATCGTTACAGGAACTGGCGGAGCCGTTGGCATTTGTGCTGCCTTTTTATCACCGCATGAGCTTAATAAAAATAAAGCTGCAATGATTGAAAATTGTGTTGATTTATCGAAAAACATATTGATTCTGTTCATTTATTTGTCTGTTATTCGTTGCTATTTTTACCAGAAGATTTATTTAGTGAATTGTGAATGAGTGAATCATTTTAAAGAAAATTTCATTCACAATTCACTAACTCACAACTCATCTATTAATTAATAAACTAATTGTCCTAATGATTTTTGTACATCTACTTTGCTCGATAACACCAAGTAAAGTGAATTATAATAATTGATTCTTGCCGTGCGAAGGTCGGTTTCAGAAGTAATTACTTCTAAATACGTTTTAATACCCGAACGATATTGCAATTGAATTAAATCATAGACTTCTTTTGCCAACTCCATGTTTTCTTTTTGTGAAAGAAACACTGCCAAATTACTCTTATAAGTAGCTAACGCTTGCTGGTATTCTGTGTTGACGCTCAATTTCAGATTCTTAACGTCTAAATCTACACGCTTGAGTTGCCATTCGGCAGAATTGATATTTGCCTTGCGTTTTCCTCCTTGAAAAATCGGTAAAGAAAGCGTTATGTTAGCGAAAGAGTTCGGATAATTTCTTGAATATAAATCTGTAAACGAGTTATTCAAAAAGTTGAGATTATACGCTCCGTTGAAAGCAACCGTAGGTAAGTAACTCCACTTATTATACTTCAATTCTGCTTCACGAAGGTTTTTTAACGTAGCCAACTGTTTGTATTCGATGCGTGAAGTAAAATCTGATTGTTGTAAAGTATCAATCACGATGTCTCTGTCTAACTGTAAAGTATCATATACAATCACCAATTCTTCATTTTCAGGATATGCCATCAACGATTTTAAGTTTTGTAATCTTGCTTTCAACAATTCTTCATTGCTTTTCTTCAAAGCCAAAGTATTGTTCAACGTAATGCTTACTCTTTTGTAGTCGATTTTATCAGTCGTTCCTGCATTGTATTGATTTTTAGCATCTTTCAAACTTCTTTGCAAACGAATAATGTCGCCTTCGGTTACTTTAATCTGCTGTTTGGTTGCCAACACTGCATAAAAAGCTTTTGAAACATTCGCCGCTAAATTGATTTTAGTATTCGCTGTTGTTTGGCTGGCTTGTAAACGCACGTCGTTTTGACTTCTATTTGCTAAAAGTGCATCACGATTAAAGATGTTTTGGGAAAGTGAAAACTGTGCTGCAGAAGTATTATCAACGCCCAATTTTACTGGATTACCACCGATGATATTTGTCTGAACCAAAAAGTTATGCTGTAGATTGTAATTGAAATTAATTTGAGGATACCAATCAGCTAATTTTCCCTTGATGGTGTTTTCAACGATGCGTTGGTCGATGAGTGATTGCTGAATCTGTGGATGATTTTTAATGGCATATTGTACTACATTCTCAAGCGTGGCATCATCTAATTTGGGCGTTGCCACAAGTTTTTCCGACGAATTTTCTTGAACAGCCGTTTGAGAATATAGATTCGAGGGAATTTTTAAAACCAATAAAGTTGTCAGCAACATCATTGATAGTATTTTTCTAGTCTGACGCATGAATTTGATAAGTAAAATAATTTATTTTGAATAAATATAAATGGAATTTTTACTTTATTTGGATAATAAGGTGACTTTATAACCTACAAAAAATGATATTCGTTCACGAATATTTAAAAATAGTCAATTTTGTTGTCTATTTTTAAATAAAATAGGATTTTAGTAATTCTTCATTAACATCCTCTTCTGTAAATAAATAGTATTTTTATACAAACTATACAGTATTCTCTTCTATACAGCGTTTTACTGTTTTATCGGTTTGCATATCTAGCGAAAAGTAAAATGATTAGCTTATGAATGCTAAAATCATGTTTTTCATATCGAACCCATCTATACTTTACAAGTATGTAATATTAATAATGAAGGTAAAAGGCTTCTAATACCTTATAAATAGTGCCTCAGATTTCATCAAAATAGATATTATTATAATTTGAAAACAAAGTTCCTTCATTTTTTAGTAGTAAATGTTATACTCATTCCTGTTATTCCTACCATTATTACTGATACGAATCAGTATTTGATAAAAGCTGTTTTCTCCTTAATTGCTGATTCACAAAGCCCTAAACAAATACAGTGCTTCTCCCTTTCATTTTTCTTCAAAGTAATTTTTTTATAAAATCTGTAAAGACACTGTAAAGTTTTTCCACAATTTATAGATTAATTCCAATGACTAATTGGACTTAACTTATAAGATTATACCTAGCTGTTTGTTTAGGATTATTGAGGTAATAACTTTGTTTGATGAACTAAATATTGGATAAATCCTATTATGAATCTCCAATTTTCAAACTGATAAAATCCATTTTTTCTTCTTGTAGAATTGTCCTAAAATTAATTGATTTATGACTAGTAAAAATAATAATTCAGACGAAGCTCTTGATGTAGTATTGATTGGAGCAGGAATTATGAGTGCCACTTTAGGTGCATTACTCAAAGAACTGCAACCAGATTTAAGTATAGAAATTTTTGAACGCTTAGACATTGCCGCAGCCGAAAGTTCGGATGCTTGGAATAATGCGGGAACTGGCCACTCGGCTTTTTGCGAATTAAACTATACGCCTCAATTACCTGATGGTTCTGTTGAAATTTCAAAAGCAATTGCTATTGCAGAATCGTTTGAAGTATCAAAACAGTTTTGGTCTTATCTAGTACAGAAAAGAAATGATGTGTCGCCAGAGGCTTTTATCAAAAGTACTCCGCACATGAGCTTTGTTTGGGGCGAAAAAAATGTAGATTATTTACATAAACGATTTACCCGTTTGCAAGAATCCCATTTATTTAATGGAATGGTTTATTCTGAAGACACTCAATTACTTTCAGAATGGATGCCTTTGGTCATGGAAGGAAGAAATCCTGAAGAAAAAGTAGCTGCGACTAGAATGGATTTGGGAACAGACGTAAATTTTGGTGCTTTAACCAGAATTATGTTTGAAGACTTACAAAACGACCAAAATGTTTCCATTCATTTCAATCATGAAGTAAGAAAACTGAAGAAAAAAGACGGTTTCTGGAAAATAAAAGTAAAAGATTTGACAACTGGCGAGAAAAGAGTTGTTAGAGCGAAGTTCGTCTTTATCGGTGCTGGTGGTGGTTCTTTACCATTATTAGAAAAAGCTGCGATTCCAGAAGGAAAAGGTTTTGGCGGTTTCCCTGTAAGTGGACAATGGTTGAAATGTGTGAATCCAGAAATTATTGAGCGTCACAACGCTAAAGTATATGGAAAAGCTGCTGTTGGTTCTCCGCCAATGTCGGTTCCCCACTTGGATACTCGTATGATTGATGGTAAAAAAGCATTACTTTTTGGTCCTTACGCTGGTTTCTCTACTCGTTTCTTGAAAAATGGTTCTTTGTTAGATTTACCTTTGTCTATCAAACCAAATAATGTTTTTCCAATGATTTCGGCTGGTTTAGCCAATATTCCGTTGACAAAATATTTAATCGACCAAGTTCGTCAATCGCCTGAAGATCGTTTGGTGGCTCTTAGAGACTATTTACCAAATGCTAAAATGGAAGATTGGGAATTAGAAACGGCTGGTCAGCGTGTACAAGTAATTAAGAAAGACCCAAAACATGGCGGAGTTCTTGAATTTGGAACAGAAGTAGTGAGTGCAGCCGACGGTTCAATCGCTGCTTTATTAGGAGCTTCTCCGGGTGCATCAACTGCTGTTTCAATCATGCTTACTTTGTTGGAACGTTGCTATCCAGAACAATTAAAATCTGATGAATGGCAAGAAAAACTAAAGCAAATGATTCCTTCATTCGGTGAATCTTTGAGTGAAAATGCTGAATTAAGCGAAAACATAAGAATTCAAACAGCGGAAGTCCTTCAGTTAGAAGTAGCAGTATAATCCTCATATTTTTAGATATAAAAAGTCAATTTAGGGAAACCTTGATGGACTTTTATGGTTAGGGACAAAATAAAAATTCCCAAATGGACAATTTGACCATTTGGGAATTTTTATTAAAATCTATTTTTATTCTTCTTCTAAATAATCCAAATCCTTCCCATGTGTCTCTTGAATGGTTAAAATAGAATAGAAAGCTATTATAAAACAGATAGCTCCGACAATGGCTGCCGAATGAAATACGCCAATATCTCCTTTTAAACTTGAATACAATAATGTCATTCCAATGACAGTTCCTCTTACCATATTCGGAACAGTTGTAGCAGCCGTTGCTCTGAGGTTTGTTCCGAATTGTTCTGCTCCAATCGTTACAAACATTGCCCAGTATCCTGCTGAAAAACCCATAAACACACAAAGTGTATATAAACCTGATGCCGTAGAAATTCCTCCATAAAGAAAAACAACACTACAAATCAATGAGAGTACTAATAGAATAGTAACAGCTTTTTTACGAGATTTCAACAATTGACTAATAATACCGCTTGATAAATCTCCAAAGGCAATACCTACATAGCAAAACATAATGGCTCTTCCAGGCTCAATGTTTTCTGGAATGCCTAATTTCTTTCCAAATTCATTGGCGAAAGTGGCTAAAATCCCAATAACAAACCAAGTAGGCATTCCGATACCAATACATTTCAAATAACGTTTACATCTATCCAAATTTGTAAATAAGGAAAAGAAGTTACCTTTAGTAACGTGTTTCTGCTTTTTAATATTTTCAAAAATTCCCGATTCAAAAACACTGATTCGCATCAACAGTAATATTATACCCAAACCGCCACCGATAAAGTAAGCATTTCGCCAACCTCCAAACTGTGTTACGGTAAAATATGCCGCCACCGCACCAAATAAGCCAATCCCTGCCACTAATGATGTGCCTAAGGCTCTCAATTCTTTTGGTAATACTTCCGAAACTAAAGTGATGCCAGCACCTAATTCACCCGCCAAGCCTACACCAGCGACGAATCGTAAAATAGCATAAGTTGTTGGGTCTTGGATAAAACCACAAGCAATATTGGCAATAGAATAAGTAATAATAGAGCCAAAAAGTACAGATAATCTTCCTTTTTTATCTCCTAAAACGCCCCATAAAATCCCTCCAATTAATAAACCGCCCATTTGCCAGTTGAGAATATCTTTTCCGACAGACGAGATTTCCTCATCATTCAACCCTAAATCTCGCAAACTTGAAACCCGAACAATTCCAAATAAAAGAAGGTCATAAATATCAACAAAATAACCTAGAGAGGCAACAATCACAGGAATACTCAGAAGATGCTGTAAGGGAGTTTTTGAAAGCGTATTAGTCATATTCAATTTGTTAAAAAGGGTTTGTTACAAAAATCGTAAGGAAATACAATCAATCCAATTCTATTGTAACAAAATCTCAGACTTAAATACATAAGGTTTATGATTCTACCCTTTTACTCGTAATAATCTGACTTTTCTCATACAGCTAAAATACAGTATTTGACATCAATCAGGTTTTAAGGAAACAACCCTCATCTGTTTATTGCGTCCCTCATTCCTAATATTGTAAAAAAAACATATAAGTATTTGTTCTCATTTTTTTAAATATTACGACCAAACCTTATAATATTTCGTATATTTTGTAGAAACATCTTTTTTATTTTTTAGAAAAGACATTTTGAAGAATAAAAGTCATAAATACACGCTAAATAATTTTTAGCGTGATTTTTTAAAAAAATTTCAAGAAAATCAGTGACGAAAAACAAATCCTAAAAATAAATTTTAATTGTTTTTTAATATTTTAAAAAAAATATCAAACATATTTTTTTAACTTAGGATAATAAATTCATCGTTTAAACCAAAAGTGTTTGAAAATTTACAAATAATACAAGAATTTTCCTGTTATTTTATTTTTTATTCACTCCATTTTTAACCGCCAATAACAATGGAAAAACGCTTACTTTTTATCTTGTTATACCTAGCTCCGCTTCTAGGTTTTAGCCAAAATGTTGAAAGAATCAAAATTGCCTCTATCACCGCTAGTGAAAATACAGGGCAAGATTATAGTCCATGGCTAAATGATGATTTAAACGACCAAGTGGAAAGTGCTTGGTCTGGTAATTTCAAATGGGTAGATGTAACTCTTTCTTTGGAAAGATCATGCAAGGTTACTAAAATTTCTTTGTACGATGCTCAAGGAACTTTTGAAAATACTCCCGTATCAATTTATGCTACAGATGGTACAAATAAGGTTTTATTGGGTCTTTTTAAAGGGCTAAGTTATAACTCATTTTTTGATATCACAGTTAATACTCCAGTTGATGCAAAGGCTATTATTGTTCGTAAATATGCCAATGATATTCCTCAAAAGGTACAAATTTATGGTATTCCGACGAGCCCAATAATCATCCCTGAAACACCAGCAGTAGTAATCCAACCAACGCCAGCACCTGTTGTTGTTACTCCAGAAGCTCAACGCATTAAAATAACAGCTGTAAAACCTAGCGAAAACACAGGTCAAGATTTTACGCCTTGGTTGAATGATGATTTGAACGATTACGTTCAAAATGCTTGGGGAAGCAGTAATAATAAATGGGTTGATGTAAAATTAACTTTAGAGAAACGCAGTAAAATCACAAAATTATCTTTGTATGATACTGAAGGTACTTTCACAGATCATCCTGTATCTCTTTATGCACTAGATGGAACGAATAAAATATTACTCGGTACTTTTGAAGGACTTACCTACAAAACATTTGTAAACATTGTGGTGACAAGCCCATTTGATGCTGATGCGATTATTGTACGTAAATACGGAAACGATATTCCACAAAAAGTATATGTTTATGGATTAGAGGCTACAACTCCTGCTGTAACAATACTTGAAGAACCAGTGGTAACACCAGAACCAGAGCCAACAACACCGACGCTGGCTGAACCAACAACACCAGCACCGACAGAACCAACAACGCCAACAGAACCAACAGCTCCAGCACCAACTGAACCAACAACACCGGCTACGACACAACCAACAGCTCCAATAGACCCAACGCCTGTTGCTGAACGCATCAAAATCATTACTATCAAACCTAGTTCAAACACAGGGCAAGATTTTACGCCTTGGTTGAATGATGATTTGAACGATTACGTTCAAAATGCTTGGGGAAGCAGTAATAATAAATGGGTTGATGTAAAATTGACTTTAGAGAAACGTAGTAAAATCACAAAATTATCTTTGTATGATACTGAAGGCACTTTCACAGAGCATCCTGTATCTCTATATGCACAAGATGGAACGAATAAAGTATTACTCGGTACTTTTGAAGGACTTACCTACAAAACATTTGTAGATATTGTAGTCGCAAGCCCATTTGATGCTGATGCGATTATTGTACGTAAATACGGAAATGATATTCCACAAAAAGTATATGTTTATGGATTAGCGGCTACAACTCCTGCTGTAATAATACCAGAAGAACCAGTGGTAATACCAGAACCAGAGCCTGTGGTCGTTACACCAACACCTACCCCAATCCCTGTTGTAAAAGGTACAAAAATCACAATCGACCCGAAACGTTGGTATGAACTTAATACCATTGGACGAGGCTTGAAAGAATTAGTGGATGGCGATTTAACAACTACTGTTGAACAAAGTTGGGTAAAAGTAATGACGAATTACGATGCTTACTATCCACTTCTTGATGATGAAGAAATTACATTAGAAAGTATTCGTTTTTATGATGGACAAGGTATATTTACTAATGACCCAATGACCCTTTCTATCATTACAGATAAATGGGAAAGAATTCCTGTTGCTAAATTCACAGGTGAAGCTTATAACGCATGGGTTGGGCCAGATCCTGCCAATCCTAACTCCTTCGTGTTAGCAACTCCTCCAACTGGAAAAATTAAATACTTGGTTATCAATACTCATGGTCAATATCCAACTGAAATGGAATTGTATGGTACACATAAACAAAGTACTAAACCTGTAACAGTAGCACACAATACCGTTAAAATGAGAGATGGTTTTGGTGCAAACGGTTTTGAATGGGATTTTTATAACCCATTTGATGCTGATGAAATTGACGAAACAAAATTCAATGCTGTTAAATCTTTTACTGGTTTCCGCCATTATATCGACTGGGATAAACTGGAAGCTCGTGAAGGAAGCTATACTTTCAACCCTACATTTAATGGTGGTTGGGATTACGATAAAGTATATGACCGTTGTAAAAAACAAGGTATTGAAGTTTTAGCATGTATCCAAACAGCTCCAGATTGGCTTGTAAATACCTATCCTGAAGAACAAAGAGATAGAAATGTTACTCCTGTTAAATACGGAAAATCTGTCACTGACCCTGCTTCTTATATTCAACAAGCTCGTGTTGCTTTTCAATTTGCAGCCCGTTATGGAAATAATACGAATGTTGATAGAAGTCTTTTGAGTGTTTATGATAAACCTAGATGGACTTTCGACCGTGTAAATACTGTTAAAGTTGGTTTGGGAGTAGTAAAATACATGGAATGTGGTAACGAACGTGATAAATGGTGGAAAGGACGTAGTGCTTACCAAACTGCCCGTGAACATGCCGCAAACTTATCTGCTTTCTATGATGGTCACAAAAATACAATGGGACCTGGTGTAGGTGTAAAAAATGCAGACCCAACAATGAACGTTGTAATGGCAGGCTTGGCATCAGCATCAACAGATTATGTAAGAGGTATGATTGACTGGTGTAAAGAATTCAGAGGCTATAAAGCTGATGGAAAGGTTGATTTATGTTGGGATGTAATCAACTATCACCTTTACTCTGATGATGCTAATTCTAGCCAAAGCGGAACATCTAGTCGTGGTGTTGCACCAGAAGTATCTAGTGCAGGTCAAACAGCTAAAGACTTTGTTCAAATGGCACATGATTATGCCTACGATATGCCTGTTTGGATTTCAGAATTAGGTTATGACATCAATCAAGGAAGTTCATTGAAAGCGATTCCAATCGGAAATAAATCTGAATATGTTACGCAAGCAGACTGGACTTTAAGATCATCATTGTTGTACAATCGTTTAGGCGTTGCTAAAACTTTCTTTTATGAAATCTATGACGATAACTTTGCAAACCCGCTACATTTTAGTTCATCTGGTTTAATCAATCAAGATAAAACACGCAGACCAGCAGCAGATTACTTATATCAAACTAATAAATTGATGGGTGAGTATGTATATAAAGAAACGATTTCGCAAGACCCAATGGTTGATAGATATGAATTAAACGGAAAATCTGCTTACGTGTTATTTATTCCAGATGAAAAAGGTCGTACAGGAAGCTATACGTTCAATCTTGGTAATGTTTCAAAAGCAAATTTATATACTCCAAAAATAGGGGCAGATTCTATGAGTGTTTCTGCACTTACTGGTAGCTCAGGACAATTTACTATAAACGTTACTGAAACGCCGATTTTCTTTATACCAACTGCTACAGAAACAGCAACAACTAAAACAGGAAACATTATTCCTACAAAAGAAATGTTTAGCCTTGCTAGTACAGAGAAATCAATTGACGAAATGCCAGCTTTAGCATCATTAAATACATATCCTAATCCAACAACAGATTATGTATTATTAACCCTTGAAAACGAAAGCACAGAAAATTTAGCCGTAAAAGTAAGCGACTTAACACTAGGCAGAGTAATGATACAAGATGTTTATGAAAAAACAGGCGTAAGATTCTCTCAAAAAATAAGCTTTAGCGACTTACCTGCTGGAAATTATGCCATCGAAGTGATTCAAGGAAAAGAGCAAATGGTGAAAAAAATTATCAAAACAAATTAGAACAAACTTAGCTGTCCGATAATTTTTTTAGTGGCAGCTAAGTAAGGTTTTCTTTTTCCAGTATTAATCAATTTAACGTCTGTTCTAAAAACCGTACCTAATTGCATTTGGCTACGTTGTTTTCTGGAGCAGCTCACCCACAAAACTGGAACCTTTTGTCCTTCTTTTGGGCGTACTCTTATTCTTTTACTTTTAGCATCGTAAATTGTTGATAAAAATATATCCTTAAAATAAATTGAATCAGCCATAACCATTTAATATTTAAGCAATTACAATTTAGTAAAATTCATCCAGATTCAACGAAAGAAGACTTCTATTTATTTAGAGGTCTTTTTTCGTTTTAAAGCAGATACTTCTACCTATCAACTTCATTTAATGACTAATATTTACAAAAAACAATTAAAATCATAATTTATATTGAAAAGTTTATATAAATTTACATGATTCAAAATTACTTAACCAAAAACAATTACTAAACATTAAATGAGGACGCATTTTGACTTGATTTAGCAATTCGAGCCGAAATTATTCCTGATATTGAATAGATAAATATCATGTCAAAATTAAAATTCCTTTTCCTTTACTTCTGCTGTATGCTAAGTATGGATTTATTGGCTTCACCAGCCAAACAAATAACGGTGGCGAAAGATGGTAGTGGAGATTTCAAAAGTATTCAAGAAGCTTTTGATGCTGTTCCTCTTAATAACAATACTCCTGTACTAATTTTTGTTAAAAGTGGTACTTATAAGGAAAAAATCGTCCTAGATTCTACCAAAAATATGGTGACGCTCGTCGGAGAAAATGCCTCTGGTACCATTTTAACTTTCGATGATTTTTCTGGAAAATTAGGTCAAAATGGTATAAAAATAAGTACTACGACTTCCGCATCCACCAGAATCGTTGCAGATGATTTTACTGCCGTAAACATTACTTTTGCAAATGGTGCTGGCCCTGTAGGACAAGCAGTAGCGATGTTAGTTGACGGCGATAAGGCTCGTTTTATCAATTGTCGTTTTTTAGGATTTCAAGATACTTTATACCCAAAGCGTGCTGGTACTCGACAGTATTATAAAAACTGTTATATTGAAGGTACGGTAGATTTTATTTTTGGCTGGGCAATTGCGTATTTTGACCATTGCCAATTAAATGGTAAATTAGATGCAGGCTTCTTTACGGCTGCCTCAACGCCAGAGAATCAATCTCATGGTTTTGTATTTAATCGTTGTACTTTAACAGGAAGTGCCCCAGCAGCTACTTATTATTTAGGAAGGCCGTGGCGAGATTATGCTAAAACGGTATTTTTATGTTGTGAAATGTCGAACATCATTAAGCCAGAAGGATGGCATAATTGGCATAAAGTAAATGCGGAAAAAACTGCTTTTTATGCAGAGTATCACTCAAGAGAAGTAGGTGGTATTTCGCAAGCAAGAGTACAATGGTCAAAACAATTAGCAAAATCAGACGTCAAAAAATATACTGTTCAAAATGTACTTGGCGGAAATGACCAGTGGAGAGCGACAAAAGGACTTTCAAAACTGGTTAAAACAAAAGTTTAAGAACCCTCTTTGCTTTCAATTTGTAATTCAGCCTTGCGTCATTCTGATGCAGGGCTTTTTCTTGTTACTTTACTCCTAGTCTCTTCTTAGTAAAATATTTCTTTCTAACAAAAAACACCGTAATTTTGCATTCTGATATGCAAAAAAAATCTTTCATAATACGGTTATTTAGCACATTCTTAATGTGCCAAATATTGGTGTTTTCTGTTTATGGAAGAACATTGTCGGTGAAACAAGCTCAACATTTTGGCAAGCATAAATGTAAAATCGAAAGCCCAAGCGAACAACAAACCCTCGGTTCTAATATTAGAGTATTTGTGGATTTAAACGCTACAAGCGAGCAACCAGACGCACTATCAGTCCTTTCTTACATTCAAAATACCAATCCATTAGCATTCCAGTTTGAAACACCATCTCATTTTAAACGCTATTTTTATCAGATTTTATTTGAGCATTTTATTGCAAAAAATGCCCCTTGAGTTTCTTCTCATAAAAACAATTTCACAAAAGCTTTACAGAGTTTTTGATGATTTTACGTTACTCTATCACTAGTTTTATCAATTTATTTCTTTTCATATTTTAGAAAAATCTAAAAGTGAAGAGAAATATCTTTACTAATTCCTGATTGTTATTTCAGGAAATAATCCTTTTGTTACTACATCAGGATTCCAAAATCATATCATTATGTGGAATACAATTGCCAAATTAATCATTCAATATCGCATCCTCTGGATAGGAATTATTCTTAGCTCAACGGTTTTTACGGGTTTTGAAGCCAGCAAAATAGAGCTTTCTTATGAAATTGCTAGGATTCTTCCCGCTTACGACCCTATCGAGAAAGAGTATCAAGATTTTCGTAAAACTTTTGGTGAAGACGGAAGTATCATGGTAATTGGCTGGCAATCTCCCAAGCTTTTTGAATTAGAAAAGTATCAAAACCTTGTTAAGCTAACAGAAGATATTAAACAATTAGACGGTATCAAAAACATTATTTCGATTGCCAATTTATACGAATTAAAGCGGAATGATGTCCTCAAAAAATTTGAAGTAGTGCCGATTCATGGCAATACGCCTATTTCTCAAGTACAATTAGATTCTATTCAGCAAAAAGTTTTAGCCTTGAAATTTTACGACGGCAAGGTAATTAATCAAGAAAGCAACACAGCTTTAATGGCTATTACTTTCAATGAAAAAACATTGAATTCAGTCAATAGAATTGCCATTGTAAATCAGATAAAAAAACTGGCCACAGATTACTCTATTAAAAATCAAACCGAGCTACACTTTTCTGGTATGCCTTTTATTCGTACAGCTACGATGCTAAAGGTATCTAAAGAAATGAAACTGTTTATGGGTTTAGCCATTTTGATTACGGGTTTAATTCTTTGGTTCTTTTTCCGTTCGGTTCGTTTTACCTTACTTTCAATTTTCGTAGTTCTGATTGGGGTAATTTTCTCGCTCGGAACACTTCAATTATTAGGTTATAAAATCACAATTCTTACAGGTTTAATACCACCATTATTAATCGTAATTGGCATTCCAAATGCTGTATTTTTAATTAATAAATACCAAGCAGAATTAATTCAGCATGGTAATAAAGAGCTTGCTCTTAACAACATGATTACTGGCATTGGACTTTCTACTTTCTTGGCGAATGTCACTACAGCCATTGGTTTCGGCGTTTTTTACTTTACCAACAGTAGTCTTTTGGTTGAATTTGGTGTCATTGCCGCACTCAATGTCATGATTACTTATCTGCTTTGTATTCTATTAATTCCGATTGCGTTGTTTTATATGGGCTTGCCGAAGGCTCGTCATTTAAAACATTTGGAAGTAAAATGGATTAATAATTTTCTAGCAAAAATCAATTACTTGGTACATCATCAACGAAAAGCCATTTATTCGGTGGTTTTTATTGTGGTGCTGATTTCGGCTTATGGCATCACGAAAGTACAAGTGATTGGTTATGTGGTTGATGATTTACCAAAAAATGACCCAATTTATACAGATTTAAGATTTTTCGAGAAAAATTTCAATGGCGTTTTACCTTTTGAAATCATGATTGATACCAAAAAACCCAATGGCGTTTTTGCAAATCAAGCACGTACTTTATATAAAATCAAGGCTTTACAAAACAAAATGAGAGCTTACAAGGAGTTCTCAAAACCATTATCAATTGTTGAAGCAACTAGATTTTTATATCAATCATATCGTGGTGGCGATGCCAAGTATTTTGTATTGCCGAACGTGTTGGAACTTGCTAAATTGACGGAATATGTACAGAATGGTAGCGCTTCTTCAAAACAATTCAAATCGTTTTTGAATGAAGATAAAAGCGTTACTCGTATCAGTTTCCAAATGGCTGACGTGGGTTCTGTTCGCATTAAAGAATTAATAGATGAAATTCGCCCGCAAGTAGATGAAATCTTCGACCCAAAAGAATACAAAGTAAGTCTAACGGGGCATAGCTTAGTTTTCTTGAAAAGTAATGATTACTTACTTGCGAATCTCTACGAAAGTTTATTGATTGCCATTGGTTTAATTGCGATTGTTGGCATGGCACTTTTCCGTTCTATTCCAGTAATTATTCTCTCAAAACTTCCTTGTTTAATTCCTTTGGCATTAACAGCAGGTTTGATGGGTTTCTGGGATATTCACTTTAAACCTTCTACCATTCTAGTATTTAGCATCACTTTCGGAATTGCTTCCGATGGAACGGTTTATTTCCTAACAAGGTATCGTCAGGAATTATACGAAAGGGGTCATAGCGTTTCGCAGGCCATCACCAACAGTATTTTTGGCACGGGTTTAAGTATGGTTTATACAGCCATTATTCTTTTCTGTGGTTTCTCAATTTTTGCGGTTTCAAGTTTTGGTGGTACTGCGGCAATGGGCGTAATGGTTTCAATTACTTTATTGGTTGCGATGGTTACCAATTTAATTCTATTACCATCATTATTACTGACGATTGCTGACTATCAACAAAAAAAGAAAACGGTTTAGTTGAAAGAGTAAAGTACTAGAATGTAATTAGTTATATGCCAAAATAAGGCATTTTAGTTGTTTTTCATTTAAAATATCATCGTTGTTAAATTTTATTTAGACTTATTTCAAATAATACTTGATTTAATTCTTTTTGAAGCTTAATTTTGAGGAAGATAAAAAATGAGAATCAATGTTATTTTCGAGTACTTACCAACATGAATTATTCACAACCCAAAAGGGAAGTGTTTTGCAATGCGATTTGTCGGATAAAATTTATTTGAATTTTAAAGAATTGAGCTTTGCTTTTAAAATTCAAGATTTTTTAGCTTTCAGAAGAAAAGTTCAAGCGGTTAATATTCATGAAATGATTTTTAACATTTCAGATCAATATGATTTTGAGATTCTTGAGTTTCCTCAAAATCAACTTTCGCTTAAATTAACGTTGTGTGATATTGTTCAATTAAGAGAATTACTTGATGGAGCAAGGTTCGCTATTGAAATGTATTCTATGTTGCATGAAGTATTAGGAGACTTCGAAGTTGTTTAGACTTAGTACAAATTCTAAGCATTTTCCATCATTTCCCAATCTTTCTATCCTCTTTTTTATTAATTTTCCTTATATTAAATAAAAGAGGAATAAGATGAAAGACTTACTAAGACTCCGTACTTCGCTCAAAGAAGAAATCGAAATAGCATTAAATGCTCAGTGCAAAATAGAAGCTGAGGCTTCTCAAAGATATTTAGCGATGGCTTCGTGGCTAGATAGAAATGGATATGCAAAATCAGCTGAATATCTTTACAAACAAGCTGAAGAAGAAAGAGAACACTTCCTTAAGATTTTTAAATATATCACAGAAGTAGGCGGAACGGCTATCACACCAGTGATTGATGAAGTAGCACAGGAATTCGCTTCTTTAAAAAGTGTTTTTGAAATCGCTTTACAAAGTGAAATTGCAGTAACCATTTCAATTAATAAAATTGTAGCGAAAGCTCGTGAAGTAAACGATTATGCTACGGAAGATTTTATGATGTGGTTTGTAACTGAACAAAGAGAAGAAGAAAAGAATGCTCGCAGAGCCTTAGAATTATTCGATTTGATTGATTCAGAAAGCCCAACAGGGAAATTTGTACTGGATAAAGAAATCGCAAAAATTGGTAGTGAGGAGTAATAAAAAAGAGCTTTCTGAGTAATTCAGAAAGCTCTTTTTTATTTAGCTTAAAATTATTTCCTTAAAAAGTTGGTCTGCTTGCCACATCGAAACCTCAGTAAACCATTGGTTACTGGGCTGAAAACACATCACAGGAGCATCCTTGCAATGATCGGTACATTCTATTTTTACGATACCGACGGTATCATCCATACCATGCTTTTTGATAGACTCCTTCAAAAATTTACGGACATCTTTATACTTACTGCATTTTTTGCCATCGCATACAAAAATTGTTTTTTCTGGGAAACTCATCTCTTTTTCAATTAAAATACGAAACAAATATACATTGATATATCTATTTCGTATTTCAATTTGCCTTTTATTTCCAATCAGGAACTAGGACTTGAATTTATCACTCGTCTTGTATCTTGCCTCTAAAATCTTTCTTATTACAAGTTAATTTTTGAAGGAATATAATTCGCTATTAATCAAATACTTATTAATTAACGAACGAATTTCTGTTTGGCGTTGAGCTGCACTTTTTACTTCTATTTTCTTGAATCCTTCAACCAAATCATCTAATTCTTTCCACAACATTTTTCCGTCTTCTGATTTAGCTTTTAGGCTTAATCCTTTGTTTTGAGCAATCAATTGTCCCCAAACAGCACGTACATCTACCCAGTATTCTTTATTTTTTGCCCAAAAATCAATGGCTTGTTTACATTTAGCATCATCTATTTTTTGATAATCGTTCAATCCTTTTTCTTGAGCCAATAATTTATCGCCCGAAGCATCACGCATTACTTTATCGTTATCTTGTTCATGCAAATAACCAGCAGGCGTTACATGAATACGATTATTTCTTCTTAATACTTGATAATCAGAACGTTTAGTATATTCTCTTCTTGGCAGTGGTGCATCCGTAATATTTGCCCAAAGGTGTTTGCCATCTTTATGAATCCACGAAGCCGTTCCTTCATAACGTGGCATATCGTTTACTTCAAAAACAGATTGCGTCCATTGTCCTTTTACTTGGTTTTTAGGTAATTGGGTTGCTTTCCAAGTCATTCCTTTATCAAAAGCCAATAAATCTGTGTTTTCATATTGCCAATCTTCACGCCAGTGTTTTATCACCATGGTGTCATTAATGACCAACAAGTGCATTAACACTAATTTATCTTTACTTTCTTCGTCCACAAAAACCCATTCTCTTCCGCCTGTTACGTAACGGTCATGAAATTGGTAATTTTTATCAGGTGCAAAGGTTTCGGCATAACTGAATTTTATATCAAAACAACCACATTGACCTTTAATAGCCTTGATGTCTTCTGATTTTTGAGCATTTGCTAAGATTGATACTCCCATCAATACAATAGCGGTGAATAGTTTTTTCATGATATTTTTAACATTATTTTTTGTGATACTCCTTTGGAATGGTTTGTATTTTTTGTTTTTTGTTTCTCTTTTTTTCGTCGTCCCCACCAAATATAAAAGCCTGTAATGGGCAAACTTGCTCCGAAAAGTCCTGCTAAAAGGGCTAAAATTTTACCGATAAAACCAAACATTCGTCCCGTATGAATATCGTAGTTGGACACCCTGATTTTATCGGCAGTAGTAAAGTTCTCGTACAAATCTTGATTGAGTAATTTGCCCGTATATTGGTCGAAAGTAAAAGTATTTTGTTTTCGTACCCAGCGATAAGGATAACGCATCACAAAACGATAATTTCCGATGCTGTCTTTGGGCAGTTGAATATTGGCAGTAGCGTAATTGCCATAAGTACTTACAACATTCAAAAGTGAATCTACCGATACCATTTTGGCATGAGGTTGATACACAGAGTTGACCTTTTTGTTGTAGGTCATTTTGGTATTACTGATTTTGTAAATAGCTTCTGGTACGCTGTCGAACACCCAAAAAAGTCCAGTAAGCGTAATAGGCAATAAAATCCAGAGCATATAAAAGCCCCAAACATTGTGTAAATCGTAATTAATGCGTTTTCGAGTAGCATTCCATTTCATCTTGAATGCTGACTTTAATTGATTTCGTTTGGAAGGAAACCACAAATACAAGCCCGAAAGCAACATCACAAAAAAGATAAGCGTATTCCACTTGATAATTTCTTCGCCAATATGTCCCAACAGTAGGTTTATGTGAATTTGTACCACAACTGTCATAAAATCTCGGTCGAGTTGTCTTTCTCCATGAATTTTTCCCGTGAATGGGTTTAATGCTATTACTTTCTTTTTCTGGGTAATAACAAGAGCGGCAGCATTTTCGGGAATCGTTTTTAGCCTCAATTGATTTACCTTTTCTTTGGGATAGGCTTTTTTGAAATTATTCAGTAAAACACTTGGAGCTAATCGCTGATGATTTCCGAAGTCATTGACATACAAAAAATCAGGTTTAGAAACGTTGTCAAATTCTTCCTGAAAAGCATACAATGCTCCGGTAATAGACACCACAAACACCACCAGCCCAGAGATTAGTCCGAGCCAGAGGTGTATTTGTCCAATAATTTTCTTAATACTTTTCATATTATAAAGTATAGTTAATACTTAGCATCCAGTTCCGTGGTGCACCCGGAAACATTCTGATTTTATCATATCCGCCCACCCAATAAGTTTTATTGGTCAGGTTATTGGCATTTAATTGTATTTGGCATTTAGCAATTTTATAGTAAATCGCTCCTGTAAAAAGCTGATACGCAGGTATTACTTGTGGTTCGGCATTGGCGGCTACAATCGAACCCAAACGTTCGGTAGCGAAATTTGTTCCTAAACCAATACCCAAACCACTTAAACTTCCTTTTCCGATAACGTATTTCGTCCAGATATTTCCTTGATGTTTTGGGGCGTTTGGTTTCTGGCGACCGATTAAAGTTTCGTCTTTACTTTGGGTAAAAGTGGCATCGTTGTAGGAATAATTGATGATTAAATTCCAGTTGGTTGCCAATTGTCCAATAACATCCAATTCTATCCCTTTTGATACTTCACGCCCTACTTGTGTCAATAAATCGGGCTGACCACTTACGCCTGCATTGTACAAAGCACCATCAACCGTTAATTGATAAATTGAAACATTGGCTGTGAGACGTTTATCGAACCAATCCGATTTTGCACCAACTTCATAAAGTGTACTGTAAAGTGGGTCGAAAGGACCACCAGCATTTACATTAGAAACCGCTGTAGAAGTTTGTGGCTGATAACCTTTCACGAAAGTACCATAAGCATTCACGTTTTTGTTCAGGCTATAAACCAATCCTAATCTCGGAATAAGGGCTTTTTGTGTTACTTTATTTTCGGTTGCCGTTTTATAATTTTCTAAATCTGTAAAATAGTCTTGACGTAAACCTAAAAGTACTTGTAGTTTTTTATACGTAATCTGGTCTTGCAAATACACGCCTTGTGTTGAATAAAACGTTGGTGCATAATCTGTTCTTTGATAGAAATATTTACTCATATCTGCCAAAAAATAAGGATTTGCTGCCGTCAAATCATAATGAGCAACATTTGGCACGGGATTTCCTTTGGCATCTAATAAGTAATTAGCTTTTTTCGTCGGGTCATAAGTATTGATACTTCCTGTGTTCGTTGCGTTTCTATAACCTCTTGCCGTAAGTTGCGAACCGCCTGGGGCTAATACTTCTTGAGCATAATCATAGCCCAAAACCACTTTATGAGCAGTTTGTCCTAAGCCAAAATCAATGTTGAAGTAATTAGAAACATTATCAACATTAAAGGTTCTTTTACGAATAAAAACCTGCATTTCTATTTCCGAATCTATCAATCCGCCCGTTGCATTTTTGGCATAAGTATTGGCTGAACGATGTTCCAATAAATCTTCGTCATAAGCAGTACGCATAAATGAAGAATTGAAACTAACATGATTTGAAAACTTATGATTCAAGGAAATCGTAGCATTATATACGTTTTCTTTCAAATAATCATTTGAACGGTTTAATGATTTAGAAATGGGCGTAGAATATAAATCGCCTGTTCCCAACACTGATTGACCCCTGTCTAATCGAGAATCACCACTTTGTAGAACAATATCAAAATTTAAACGGGTTTTATTATTGGGTAAGAAGGAAAAGGACGGAGCAATGATATAGTTTTTTTCGAATTGTAAATCTCTGAACGAACCAGAATTCTCATAGCCCAAATTCAAACGATACAAGAGTGTTTTCTCTTCGTTCATTGGCCCTGTAAAATCGGCTGTGGTACGGAAATTAGCAAAACTTCCCATCGAAATATTGAAAGATTGACGTTTTTCGTCTAAAGGTTTTTTCGTTACACGATTCAACGAACCGCCCGCCGCTGCATTTCCAAAAAGTGCCGACGATGGACCTTTGATGACTTCAACACGTTCGATATGCGGAATTAATTGCTGTTTCCAAAAACTCGTAAAAGCACGCATTCCGTTTACTAACATGGAATAATTATCGTTTCCGCTTACACGATGACCTCTGATAGTCAAATCATTATAAAATGAAAATTGACTTACACCACTCATATTTTTCACAATATCGTTTACCCTAAAAGCAGCTTGATCTTGAATCAATTCTTTGGTAACATAACTGATTGACTGCGGAAGGTCTTTTAGTGCAGTTGCCGATTTAGAACCGATAAAAGTTGAATTGTTCTTGTATTCTGTCTCTTTTCTACCTGTAATTTCAACGGTTTGCAATTCCGTTAGCGATTCATTTAATTGAATCGCTAACGATGAGTTTTCAGAGGTAATTTTTACTTTTTGAAGAAGGGTTTCATAACCAATTCCCGAAAATTGCAAAGTATATTCGCCTTCTTTGACGTTGGCAATTGAGAAAAAACCGTCTTGATTCGTCGTCGTACCAAATTTTGTGCCTTTCAATATTACATTGATGCCCGGTAATTTGGCATTTTTTGTATCAGAAATACTTCCCGACAAAGTACTTTTCTGAGCATAAACACACATGCTCAGAAAAATAAAAATACTTGTTAAATATAATTTCATGAATGCAGAGGTTTAAAATTTGAAAGTAACGCTACCCATTAAACGACGAGGCATTTGTGGTTCTACGGTTGACCAACCACTGAAATACTCTTTGTTGGTCAGGTTATCTACTTTCAAGCCCACTCTGAATTTTTGTATCCCATAAAATACCGTTGCATTCAACACTGTATAACTTGGCAAAGTAAATACGCCCGTGATAGCATTGTTGGTGATTTCGTTTTTACTGGCATAGTTTCCACCAAACCCTAAACCTAAGCCTTTTACTTGTCCTTTTAGGAAAGTATAGCTCGCCCAAAAATTCACCAAATCAGCTGGCCCTGCACTATTAGGACGACGGTTCAATAAACTTTCAGCTACTTTAGTTTGCTTACTGTCGTTATGAGCATAGCCAAACATTATATTTAAACCATTGATTGGATTCGCAACTAAATCAAATTCAATACCTTTACTTTGTTGAGAACCATCTTGAACAGTAACATTGTATTGTCTTCCATCACGAATCAGGATGTCTGAACGAGTTATGTTATTGATCATGATGTCATAATAACTTGCCGTTAAACTCAGTCGATTATGTAAAAGGTCGAGCTTAACACCACCTTCATATTGGTTAGCTTGTTGAGGTTTAAAGGTTCCGTCGATGTCTGCAAAAGGCTGCGTAACAGGTGCTACATTTCTGAAACCATTCATATAATTTCCAAAAATGGCTACTTTATCTTTCAATACTTGATACACAAGACCCAGTTTTGGTGACAAGGCATTTTGTGTATAATTCCCCGACGTAACCCCTGTGGCAAAATTGGTTGTCCCGATATTTTCAAAATGGTCGAAACGTAAACTTGCCATTACCATTAATTTCTCTGTAAGATTAAACACATCTGAAACATAAGCACTATAAGTTTTAGATTCCGTTTGCGATTTTGTTGGTGCAGTATTCGCCGCCAATTTTGCATCTAAAGCTTGTTTCGTTAGCATCGCATAACGTGGGTCGTTTTCTTTGCTGGTATTTATTTGGTCGAATAAAATATAAGCCGAGCTATTGTTATGCGTAATGAGTTGCAGGTAATCTACACCCGCCAACAAACGATTACGAATTTTACCAATGTTGAAATCGCCAATAAAGTTTTGTTGAAGATTCGTCGTTGTTCCTGTGGCAGTTTGGTCGCTAATCAAGCGGTTTATCAAAGTATCACTCGCTTGTTGATACATGATATAAGAATAGTAACCGTCTGAATTTCTGACACTTTTAGAAATATTCGTTTGCGAAGTCCATTTATCAGAAATCTTGTAATTTGCCTGACCAAAAACATTAAGCGTGTTGTTTGTAATTGTAATATCATTACTTGTATAAGAGCGGAAATAATTAAACTGTAATTCTTCTGGCGTTTTTGCAATTAATGGACGAGCTCTGTTCAAGAAAATCATCAATGGATTTGTCCCCGTTTGCGTCATGAATTCTGTCGTAATATTCACCGACAATTTATCATTCACTTTATAAGTAAGGCTTGGTGCCACAAAAGTACTTTTTCTAAAACCTGCATCTTGGAAACTACCTTGATAATTCGTAGAGCCATTGATTCTCAACAAAGCGTGTTGTTCTTTATCAAGTGGCGTATTGACATCCACGGCAAGTCTGCTTAAATCATAACCACCTAAAGAATAGCTAATTTCTCCGCCAAAACTTTCATAAGGTTTCTTGGTAACAATGTTCAACAGACCGCCAAAAGAAATCAAGCTACTTCCAAAAAGTGTTCCTGATGGCCCTTTGATACTTTCAATGCGTTCGATATTGGCTGGGTCGATACCTCCGTTGGTTTGTCCTGCTACGCCATTAATCATGGTTGGTTGTACTGAAAACCCACGCATCGAAAAATAGCCCGCACCGTCTCCACCTCTTCCAGTGGCTGTCCAAAGGCGATTAACTCCCGGTGCATTTTTAATGGCATCGTCAAAACTTGTCACCAATTGTTCTTTCAAAAGTTCTTTACTCACCACATTATAAGCTTGTGGATTTTCAAGGTTTTTCAAAGGCATTCTAGCTACAAAGTCCGTTTCTTTTTGGGCGAATTTATTGTTGGCAGAAACCACTACTTCTTGCAATTGATTGGCTGTTTCGGCTAAAGTAAAATCAACGACGAACGTTTTTCCTGCTTTTACTTCTATGCGTTGCTCTTTGGTTTCCAATCCGATTAAACTTACTTTAATCGTAAAACTTCCTGATTTTACACGTTCCAAACGATATGCTCCGTTTACGTCCGAAATTGTCCCTTTGTTAGTGCCATTCAATTGTACATTTACAAATTCGGCAGGCTTGCCATCAGCAGTAGTTATTTTACCTTTGATAATGGCATTTTGAGCGAAAATAGCATTGACAGTCATTAATAAAATAATGACGATGGATATACTCTTTCTAAAAAAGTATGAATTTTTCATGGATTAAAGTACTGATTATATTCAGTGTTTTTTAAGAATTTATTAAGGTTTTAACATGAAAATCCCCTACCCCAAAAATGATTATTGGGGGTAATAATTGATTTTTAATAAACTTTACTTTGATAAACGATTCAAAACAAAACCAAGCTTTTAGCTATATACTTTGCTACTGGCAGTAGCTGTGGCTTGCTTTTTCCTTCTCCCCCACCAAATAAATACACCTGAAATGGGCAAACTTGCAGCAACCAAACTCACTAAAAAGGCAAGTACTTTTCCCGCAAAACCAAAAATTGCTCCAACATGAATATCATAATTCATTCGGATAGCTTTCTCAGCCAATTTTGCTTCGTGAAATCTGCCGTAAAGGTGATTGACCGATAATTCTTTCAAAGAATATTGGTCGAAGTATCGGTAATCAATTTTCCAGTTTGTCCCGATTTCAGTATTAATATTGACATTTATTGAAGCAGAATCTGATTCGGGAATGTGCACTTCCATCGTTTTAGCATCGGGATGTTCTGCCATCATTTTCTGCCAAATTCTATCAATGACTGGCGATTGTGCTGTTAAGGCTGTTTTCTGTTTAGTGTTTGAATATACTTCAGAAAAAACGGTCGATTTTTCGCCTCCCAAACGCCAATAAACCGAATTGGCAAACCATTGAAAGCCCCAAACCAAACCCGTTAGAGCGATAATCAGCACAATCCAAGCGGAATAAAAACCTAATACATTGTGTAAATCATAGTTTTTTCGCTTCCATTTTGTGGTGTTTTTCCAGCGAAACCAGAAACGTTGCTTGGCGGCACTTTCGTTTTTTGGCCACCACAAAACGATACCAGAAATCAGCATTACGACAAAAATCAAAGTTAAAATCGCCACCATTGGCTGACCAATATTGGGCGGAAGCCACAAATAATAATGCCCGACGAGTACAATTCTAAAAAAATCGCTATCCATATCTTTTATTTTCAGTACTTCACCCGTGTAAGGATTCAAGTAAGCAATGTAATAATAAGATGGTTCGTAATGATAAAAAATAGCCTGAGCTGCTCGTTCATTTGCCGAGTACATTATCGCATGAAGCTGTTTGTTTGGCAAAGCTTTTTTGGCAATTGCTTCTAACTTAGAAGGTGCTAAAAATGCTTTATTCTGAGCTTCCACAAAGCGAAAAGGCTGAGTAAAGTCTTGAATTTCTTCTTGAAAAGCATATAAACAACCCGTAATGGAAACAATAAACACCACAATACCAGACGCAAGCCCAAGCCAAAGATGAATCTTTCCGATGATTTTTTTAAAATTTTGCATACAATCTTACTATATTTGATTAGGAGTCCAATCCTACAAAACTCGCTTGTACTGTATATTTTCCGGGTTTTATCTCTTTAATTTCATAATAACCGTTCTCGTCTGCTACTACACCTTTGTTTGTGCCTTTCAACGATACGTTTACAAATTCTGCTGCTTTACCGTCACTTGTAAATACTTTTCCTTTTATTATGGCTGTTTTCTGAGCAAATGAAAACACGCTATGAAATACTAAAAAACTACTGAATATCAGACGAATAACGTGTTTTGATAATTGTTTTTTCATGATACTATTTTAATAAGGATTATTTACGAAATACTTGCAAATGCTTATTTGACGATGCAAATATTGTATTTATTTAGACTAATTCAAAATAATTTCAGTTTTTATTTGGAATGTTTCTAAATAATCATTTACCTTTGTCATGTTACTCTGGGAGACTTGAGGACTTGGAGACGAAAGAGACAAGATGCTAGAAACAACACGAAGGGTTTGGACTTGAAGAAGCAAGAGTCAAGATGCAAGAAATAAGATGAATGGCTTGGACTTGAAGACTTTATGACTGTAAGAAACAAGAGTTATAAGTTAAACCTTGAAGGAATTTTTAAAGATAATTTCAATATTTTCATCGAAACCTATATAATCAATAAAATACTATTTAGAAAACTGAGACCCGAAAAAGGTTGCTCATTATCAACACGTCTTATGAAAGGGTTAATTTCCTTACTATTAATATTTTGGACTTTAAACATGTTTGGGCAACAAAAACATGTTGTAAATGATAGTTTAAAAACAAGTAATTTGAATGAAGTTGTTGTAACCGCTACTCGCAATGAAAGAGCTTTAAATGCTGTCCCCATGCCTGTAACACTGATTGGGCAGAAACAGATTCGGGCAATGGGTTCATTGCGATTAAGCGAAGTATTGGCAGAACAAACAGGACTTTTTATCGTGAATGATCACGGACAAGGTATTCAAATTCAAGGTTTTAATCCAGATTATACTTTAATACTTTTGGATGGAGAACCTTTAGTTGGGCGAACGGCTGGTACTCTAGAATTATCAAGATTGGCGGTTGCCAACATTAAACAGATTGAAATTGTAAAAGGGCCGTCGTCAAGTTTGTATGGTTCTGAAGCGTTGGCTGGCGTGGTGAATATTATTACTGAAAGACCAAGTGGTACAAAAGGTTCTTTTTCTGCAAGATACGGAACGAATCAGACAAGTGATTTAGCTGGAAATTTAAGCATGAAAACGAAAAAATCGGGTTTTAACCTTTTTTTAAATCGTTATGCTTCTGGCGGTTACGATTTTACGCCTGAAACTTTTGGAGCAACTGTTTCGCCTTTCCAGAATTATACCATTACACCAAAGTTTACTTATGATTTTTCTAAAAATATTAGTTTGAATATTTCGACAAGATATAATATTGAAAATCAACAAAGTAGTTTACTGGTTGGAAGTGACCAAATCGCTGGAACGGGTTCTGTAAAAGATTGGAACATTAACCCAAATCTGAGAATTGCCTTCAATCAAAACCTAAAAGCAGTTTTCAGATTTTATAATACGCATTACAAAACCAATTCTGAGCTTTTATATCAGAAAGACAATAACGTATATGATGCTACGTACTTTTCTCAAACCTTCCAAAGACCCGAAATTCAGGTGGATTATGCTTTAGGGAAAAAACAATTTTTAACACTGGGCGGCGGTAAAATTTGGGAAAGTGTAGAAGCTACTCGATACGACGATACCAAAAGATTTGAAACCAATTATGGTTTCTTTCAGTACGAAAACTTACTGGTGAAAGCTCTAAACCTAACAGTTGGCGGTCGTTTTGACGCTCACTCCGCTTACAAAGCACAGTTTAGCCCCAAAGTATCGGTGGCTTACGACTTATCTAAAAAGGTAAGGCTCAACGGCTCTGTTGGAGTGGGTTTCAAAGCCCCAGATTTCCGACAATTGTATCTTAATTTCACCAACGCTGTGGCTGGTTATAGCGTGTTTGGTACGCAAGAAGTCGCCTTGAATTTGGCTCGTTTACAAGCCGAAAACCAGATTTCAGAAGTATTATTTGATGTGACTAAACTCGGAGAACTAAAAGCTGAAAGTTCACTTGCTTATAATTTTGGTGGAAAAATTGATTTAGATAATGGACTGAAAATCAAAGTAAATACTTTTAGAAATGATATTTCAAACTTGATTCAAACCCAAGCAGTTGCACTGAAAACTAACGGACAAAGTGTTTTTAGTTACATGAATCTCACCAAAGCTTTTACGCAAGGCATTGAATTGGATGCTAGTTATACGATTGCAAACCAACAATCGCCCATTACGCTAAGTGCTGGTTACCAATTTTTGGAAGCAAAAGATAAAGAAGTAGTTGACAAAATTGAAAAAGGTGAGCTTTTCAGACGTGACCCTGAAACATTGATAACCGAAAGAGTAAAAGCATCTGATTATGAAGGACTTTTCAATCGTTCTCGTCATTCAGCTAATTTTAAAGTATTCTACGAAAACACAAAAAATGGATTAACAGCCTCATTAAGAGGGATTTATAGAAGTAGATACGGTTTTGCTGATTATAATGGAAATGGAATTGCCGATGTTGACAATGAATTTGTAAAAGGTTATGTTACTTGGAATATTTCTGCCAGTAAAACCTTCAAAGAACAATTCAGAGTACAAGCTGGGATTGATAATGCACTTGGTTATACAGATACTAAAAACATTCCAAATTTAGCTGGAAGACTCATTTGGTTAAGTGTAGGAATAAACCTTGAAAAACACAAGATTACAGAACAATAGTGGTGGATTTTAATGTGTGGGAAGACTTGGAATTCACGAGAATATAGTAAATGACTACAATTTTATCATAGCCATTTCTAATACAGTTAGTTTTTATTTTTTCTTTTCGTTCACATGGTACAAAAACAGTCTTGAATATCAAGGCTGTTTTTAAAAAGCTTTCTACTAAACTTTATCAAGATGAAAGAGATACAACAAAAACATATCATTTTAATCGAAACAGATAATGCCAGTGCTTGGCAATGCAAGTGCTGTAATGAAATACAAATTCAATTCAAAAACACATTGATGACTTTTGAATGGATTTCAATGATTCGTTTTTTGAAAAAATTAAAAGAAGCACCTCATGCCGAAAAATTTTATGTCATAGAATTATGCAATTTAAGAGATATTCCATCAATACAAACAGATGTATTTTCATCAGGAATTTGTTTAAGTAATACCGAAATGAATGAGTTTTTATTTGTATTGCACACAGCCTGTGAAAGAATTGATTTAGACTTAATTTTCAAGAATACACTTCATAACAACTAAGCCAATGGTACAGATTGAAACGCATTTTAAATGCCCTGTTTTTTCGATGAAAATCAGCGGAAAAACTACTCAGGAAGATACCAGAGGCTATTTATCAGAAATGAGTAAATTAATTGGTAAAAATGAGAACTTCGGTTTACTCTTCGATTATCCAGAAGGAAATCTTTGTCGTGAAAGAGGTGTCATCAAACTAGAAACTACTTGGTTCAAACATTATCGTAGAGAGTTTTCAAAACAGTGTTTTGGCATTGCAATCGTTACAAAATCTTTTTTCATGGCAAACGTCTATCACCATATTGTACAATATTTAGCCAAACGTACTTATGGCTGTCCTGTAAATATTTTTGAAAATCGCTCCGATGCTCAAAGATGGTTAATGGACTTGTATTTAACTCCTAAACAATAAAATCAATCAGATGGAAACATTAGTGTTTAAAACAAACATTGCCTCTCCTATTGGCATACAAGCCATTTGGGACGCCCTCAAGTCAATCGGAATTAGCAATTTCAACATTGACTTTCACGATGTGAACAAGATTTTAAAAATTGTATCTGAACAATTTACACCTTGTGAAAAAATCATTAATGCTCTTGCAGGCTTAGGTTATCAATGCGAGAAAATATCTTAACATCAAATTAAATGGCTTTGAGCTAAAGGCTCAAAGCTTTCATTATCATACAATTAACTTACACAAAATGAATTCTTTTCAAAAATTTACCTTATCAACTTTAGTAATTAGTACACTTTTTTCTGCTTGCAAAAAAGACGATGACGTTGTAGTACAACCTGTAAAATCTGAAACAGTAAAAGATTTACCCGCCGACCCAACCACTTCTGTTGGAGCAAACGGACAGCCAACTAGCACAGGAAAATATACTTTTTTTAGTTTTAAAAACGGTATCGTAGCAAGTACAGACTCTGCAAGTTTGAAATGGGACATTGGTTTTAAGGCAACGACAATCATCACAAACGGTGGAACTTCGGGTAGCGGACAAGCCGCTGCTGTAGTGCTAAACGGCATTTTTAATGAAATTACAGAAGTGCCAGCATCGGCTACTTTTGCACAAGACTCAAAAACAGCATTTGCTGTTCCGACAGGTTCTGGAAATGGCTGGTATAGTTATGCAAATGGGATTATTTCACCAACTGCTGGGAAAGTAATCTTAATCAAAACAGCGGAAGGGAAATACGCAAAAGTAGAAATTTTGAGCTATTACAAAGGTGCTCCAACAACGCCTGCTGCCACTGATGCTGCTCGTTATTATACTTTCAGATATGTGTATCAACCTGAAGCGAGTACAAAGTTTAACTGATCATATTGAATCGCTCAATGAGAGAGTAAAAGACATCACTCTCTTGCATAAACTGCCACTGCTTTGCGGTGGTAGTTTTTCTTAAATTCTGGATATAATATCGGAAATTTAAGGTTCAATACTTCTTGCTAAAAGCTATTTTTATGGAAAATTCACACGATTTCAATACATTAACCGAAAATGAAAACGGTTATATTGGCTATTGTCCATGTTGCAGGAAGTACAATCTTGCATACAAAAATTCCTTATTCATTCTCAATGAATTTGAATTTGGTGCTTTTCAGGAAATGTTAGAAAACAGAGTTGGTATTCTTGACTTCTGGACTTCGCACGGCAAAGAATTTATGATGCGAACGCCCTTGAAAAACTATTATATTTTGTGGAAAGAGAGCGAAATTGACGAAGTATTAGAAATGATGGAAGAGATTGCCTTGTTGGTAGAAGCTCATAGAGTTGTTAATATCAATAAAAACTAAAAGTCCTTAAGTGCTAAGTTTGGAGTGTAGAACGAAGAGTAAAACTTATTTGTCATTCATCACTCCGCACTCCAAACTCAACATTTATTTCAGTTCTTTTCCTGCGATATCTTCCCATTTATAGAAATGAAAAGTACGGTCGTCGCTCATGGCGATGAATAATCCCTTTTTGAAAGTACTGTTTAAAGGTACAGAAACTACTTCTGAGCCATCGCTTTGTACGGCTTTTACTTTTACTACTTTCAATAAAGTATGCTCGTGTGGATTTTGAGCTGTTCCTTCACGACTAAAAATATGAAATTGGTTTGCTCCTTGGTCGGAAACCAAAATATAGCCTTTATCTTGGGAAGTCTGATAAATAGAAATTCCTTCGTGGTCTTCTGTAAAACCTGTAGTCGCAAATAAAGCCAATTCTTGATTACCTTTTGAAGGTTCAGCAAAATACTTTCTTACGCCAACGCCTTCATCAGAATAATAGATATAACCCAACTCGTCGTCAACGGCAATGGATTCTATTTCTTTTTTGCCACTGTAAGCTCCAAATTTTCTTACTAAAGTAGCTTTTACTTGTCCTTTTCCGTCATCTTCCAGCAAATATTGCCAAAGATAAGTACCATCTGTTGGACCAGATTTTCTTCCGACAATCGCATAAATTTCCCCTGCTTTATTTTTGTATAAGGCAATGCCCATCAAATCACGAAACTCTGCTCCTGTTTCATTCTCAAAAACTTCAATGCCTCCATTATCAACAGGTTTCATGTCTGGCAAAGCGTAAATTCGGAGTTTATGCGTAAAACGTTCTGTTGTTACTGCAATGTCTGTGGCTTTGTTATTGAGTTTTAAACCATACTCAATATCCACATTATCAGGTCTTTTCAGGTTACGAACTACTTTATCTTCTTGAATTTTTCCTTGTAAATCATACACATACAAAGCTCCGTCAATGTCTTTATCTGTACCAATCACCAGACTTTTGCTGGCATCTTGTGGATTAATCCAAACTGCTGGGTCGTCGGTATCGTGTTTTACAGGTTCAGTGATAAAAGTAGGCTGAATAACCTGTTGTTCGCTGTTATTAGTTTTTGTTTGAACTGCTACTTGTTTACAAGCAGTAAGCGAAAAGCCAAGCAAAAAAATGGTTAAAAACCGATGATTCATTATTTATCTTTTTTTTAATTGTGAGTTAGATATTGAGTGAGTTAGTGAGTTGTGATTGAGTGATTAAAAGGTTAATAACTCATCAAAAATTCAATGATTGTTATTTGTTTGATTATTATTTTATCAATCACTAATTCACTCAATCACTAACACACTCAATATCTAACTCACTCAATAACAACTCACTAACTCACAATTATTTAACTCCAAAAGCACCAATATAAGAAGCTGGTTCTGGCGATTTGTAGGTTTGTCCGTTAATCGTAATTCCGTCTTTGAAATTTCTGGTGAAAGTAGTAATTCCTTTGTTCAAGGCTGGCGAACCTGTCGCCAAGTGAAAATCCCAAGAAGTAGAGAAATCTGCATTTGATTGACTCGTACTTACTGGATAATTCACAAATTTAGGGTCGTTATCGCCTGCTTTATTACTGATAATATCGTTTGTTCCAGTTAAGATTTCAGCACTTGGTTGGAATTGCGTTGCTCCTTCTTGAGAATACGAATAATACAAAGAATTACTTGCCTTAGAACGACTATCTTCTGGTTTCTTCACATCTCTTTTGATACCGAAACGAGTATTTGCCATCAAATTATTGTACAATTCTGCACGCACACTTGCTTCTAACCAGATAGAACCACCTTTAATCGTTGGTCTTCTCCAGCCTGTGTTTACAATCGTGTTGTTGTAAGCAACCACATAAGCTTGTGGAGTACGGTCGCCAGAATTTGATAATTTCAAAGCGTTTGTGTTAGTGCTGTAAATCAAATTATAGGCAACGTCAGCCACACAACCTGATTTAATATTAATGCCTTCGCCACCGCTTTCGCCCGTTGTATGAAAAGTATTATTGGTAAAAATGATACTTCCTCCTTCCAAATAAGTACAGTCGTCTTGCCAAAAACGAACGGTTGAATTTTGCATCACTAATTTTCCTGCGGTATTTGAAAACCAGATTGCTGGGTCGAATTCACCGCTAACGGCTTTGTATAAACCTTGCTTTACAGAAGTTGAAGATTCTGTCGTTACTGCTCCGCCATATTCTAAAATCGCATTGCTGATTACTAATTCAGAACAAGTTTTTGAAGCCAAAATTCCGCCCCATAATTTACCAAATTTGTTTTTGGTAATTCTTGCTCCTTCTGGAACGGTCAATTTCACTGGACTCGCCGTACTTCCCAACACATACAAATTACCGTTTACGATGATTTCTGGCTTAGTCGTTGTATCCATTACTACGGTTACGCCTTCTTCAATCGTCAAGCTTTTTCCTGCTGGAATGATAATATCTGTTTTTACTTGAATGATAGAGCCTTTTGCCCAAGTACCTGATACTTCACCTGTTACCGACTGCTCAACAACTGGTGTTGTCGTATTGTCGTCTTTGCTACACGCAGCGAACAAGGTCATCAATAAAAAGATGCCCACAAACATTTTTGAATTTTTCATGATAAGGATAAATGTTAAAATTTTGTTTTAGTATTTGAATTTTATGCCGATTAAATAACTTCTTTGATAAAAATCTTCCCGAATCAAAGTTTTGCCATTACTGCTGGCTTGATCTGGAATATTACTGTTTACGGGGTTGGTATTTTTAATGAAAACTCGCATGGGCGTATTCAATAAATTGTTGGCTTTGGCAAAAATCACCCAGCGGTCGTTGAGTTTCTTTTCTACCGAAAAATCCATTTGAATAAAGGCTTCTTGCCACAAATCATTGTCTAAAAACTGCGAAACGGTATTGATACGGTCTCCTGTGTACGAAGCCGCTAACTGGGCATCCCAACCTGTTTTATTATTTTTATAGAGTAAAGAAAAATTACCGATATGTTCTGATTGTCCATAAAGTGGACGAGTTTGATTGACGGAAATAGAACTCAAATTCCCTGCATTATCACGCACTCTGATATTCTTTTTGGTGGTGATAGAAGAGTTGGTATAAGTATAATTCGCTTTGATTCCGAAGTTTTTAAAATACTTGATGGCATCTAATTCAAAACCATAATTATTGGCATTGCCGAAATTACCGGGCGTATAAAAAACATCTTGCCCACGGGTTTCATCTACTTGTAAAGTATATTCAATCGGATTTTTGATTGCCTTATAAAAAATCCCTGCCATTACTTGGTCTGTTGGATTGGGAAAGTACTCGTATCGTAAATCAATATTATCCGCAATGGCACGCTGTAAATCTGGATTTCCTCTTTCTTGAAATTCTTCGTTTACGACTTTTCCCGGTACTATTTCAAAAAATCCAGGACGATTGATTGAACGGAAATAAGAAGTACGCAGGTTTTGAGCGTCGCTCAAACTATGCTTGATATTCAAACTTGGTAAAAAATCGGTATAAACCTGATTGCCCGAAGGACGAAGTTCGCCCAATGGAAAAAGCATTTGATAACCTTGGTCTGTATGTTCTACCCGCATTCCACCGATAATTTGCGTAGCTTTTGTACTCAATTTTGCCATTAAATACCCTGCCGCAATTTTTTCAGTAGCATCATAATTCAAAGCAGAAGCGACTGTTCCTCTTGGATTTTGAACGGTAAAATTTACTTCGTCGTAGCTGTTAAAATCTTTTCCGTAAACCGCCAAAAGATTGGTTGGTTGTAGGATGTAATTATTATAAAAATTATTTCTTTGCTTATCTCGATACAATACGCCCGTACTGATTTCCAATGGATTACCTTTCAATTCACTTAAATAAGTTAGATTCAAGTAAGTCGCTAAATCTCGGTCGTCGTTATGTTCCCAACGTCGGCTACTTTGTTGCGGATAGATTTTCGTTTCTACAAAATTTTCTCTTTTACCCAATACGCTAAAACTGGTATTATCTGGCGTTTGATTTGAGGCCGTAGAATATACAGCCGACCAATTGAATTTTAATTTGTCGTTTAATTGATGCGTTCCTTGCAAAGTACTGTTGAAAATTTGCTGTTGGGTTACTCTTGAACGAATGCCGAAAGTTAAGCCTGCATTTCCTTTTTCGGGGTCGTAGCCACCCGAAGAGTATTCTGTGGTTTTGGTATCACGCAATTGTTCATTCAGCAAATTCATGTAGGCATTGTACCATTGAATTTTATTGTTTTCGTTCAAGCGAAAATCTATTTTAGCGTGCAAACCCAAACGCTCCTGACGCTCAGAGTATTGGCGTTCTGCCAAACTGGTAATTCTTGACGTTCTTTCGGTATCATACACCGTTGAAGAGTAAAATTTACTATTACTGCCACGATAAGTATTCTGATAACTTCCTGCTAAAATTACCCCCAAACGGTTTTGTAGGAAGCGGTTTCCAATAGAGAAACCGCCTACAAGGTTTGGAATAGGTTTTTTGCTTTGAAGTGTTAGTGTTCCTTTTGGAAAATCTTTGGCTGTGGCTGAATAAGTATTTCCGTTTAATTCATAAGGCGATAATTGCTGAATCTGACTGGCATTGAAACTTGTAAAATCACGATTCATAAATAATTCATTATAACCGCCTGCCAAATTTCCTTTGATTTCTAACTGATTTGGTGCGTCTTTCATCACCATATTTACTACACCGCCAACGGCATCACCTTCTAAATCAGGCGTTAAGGTTTTGAATACTTCTAATCGTCCTAACAATTCTGAAGGAAAAATATCTAAAGGCACATAACGATACTTATTGTCGGGACTTGGAATTTTGATGCCATTCACCAAAGTATAATTGTAACGCTTGTCCATGCCTCGCAAAATGGCGTATTGTCCATCGCCATTGCTATTGCGTTCAATAGAAACGCCCGATACTCTTTGGATTAAATTTGCCACCGTCAAATCTGGTGAAATTTCTATGGCTCTTCCCGAAACAATATTCATCAACTGATTGGCTTTTCGTTCTGAAAAACGAGCAGAATTTTCGGTTGATTTATCGGCACTGGCTCTTACTACTACTTCATTCAAAGACTGTTTTACGTCTGGCTCTAAACTAAAGCTTAGAAAAAGGTCTTCTTTGCCAATCGTGATTTCTTTGGTGACACTCTGATATGAAACATAGCTAATTTTTATTTGATATTTCCCTGCTGGCAATTGCTTGATGCTGAAAGAACCGTCTAAACCTGTGGCATCATAAAAGCCTTTTTTATCCAATCTTACATTCGCTCCAATCAAAGGTTCTCCTGTTTCTTTGTCGATTACTTTTCCACTAAATGTTCCTGAAAAAGCGGTAAATGACAGTAGGATAAAACAACTTATTAGGCTGTAAATTCTGTTCATGTTTTCTTTGTATTGCTTTTATTTCACTTGCTGATATTTTACTCGTAAGAGAAATAAAAATTTATTTGCACTCGTTTTTTTGATGAGACAAAGGTGCAAATACAATCAGAACAGAAGCAAATTTTGGGCGTTACAAAAAAGCAACAGCGTTACAAAGCCCATAAACAAGAAGGCAACAAGAGTAACAAACACAATACAAGTAGCTGATTTTCAGTAATATAAAAATTGACTTTCGATACATTATCAAATTGTTACCGTTACATTTCTAAATCATTAAGCACTTATAAAGCTTGAATAAATGCCGAAAGACTATCACCTTGAGCAAGGTTTAATTTCTTTCGTAATCGGTATCGAACTACTCTTAAACTATCTTGAGAGATGCCCAAGAGGGAAGAAATATCGGCAGAAGTAAGATTCATTTTTAGCAAAGCAATCAATCGTAAATCATTTGCCGTAAGGTTATCGGAAGTAGCTTTTAGTTTATCAAAAAAGCTTTGGTGTACTTGTTCAAAAATTCCTCTAAATTCTTCCCAATACTGGTCGTGATTAAAACTTTGGTTGATTTCCTGCATGATTTGTCGAAGCTGACGTTTGGGGTCTCGGCGGTCGTCTTTAATCATTTCTTCTAATCGGTGATAGAGCTTTTCAAGCAATTGGTTTTTCTGAATCACGTGCAACGTATGCGAACTCAATTCTTTTGATTTAATTTCCAACAGATTTTTTAGGTTTTCTTCTTCCAATACTTTGTTGCGTAAAGCTACTTCCATCAAGGTTTTTTGTGTTTCATACACATGATTTTTTTCTTCATTCAAAAAACGTTCACTCTTAATTTTCAAACGCTGGCGACTAATGATAACCGTTGCCAAAGCTGCCAACAAAATCGTAACAATTCCAATGGCAAAACCAATAATTTGATTCGTCTTTCGGGCATTATTCAGTTGCTCTATTTCATTATTTTTTTTCGTAATGTCGTACATCACTTGTAGCAAAGCCAGTTGTTTATTGCTGTTTTCGTCGTAAATATCCAAAGCCGTTTTTCGACTTAATTCTAAATAATGAAAAGCACTGTCATTCCGACCCATTAAATTAAATCCTTTCGCAATGTCTCGATAAGCACCCGATAATTGATACGTTTCCTTAGAAACCAAAGCCAAATCCAAGGCTTTTTTTGAATACCCCAAACCCTCTTTTAGCTTTCCTGTTTTCCTCAAAACATCGCCCAAATTATTCAGTACTTCAATTTGAGCAATGTGATTTTTAGTTTTTTGATTGACTACAAATGCTTGTTGATAATAAAAATAAGCCGAATCGTAGCGTGCTAAATCTTCATAAATACTTCCGATATTTTCATAAATCTTAGACATTCCCTGACGATTATTGATTTTTTGGTAATGACTCATCGCTTGTCGCTGATAGGTAAAGGCACTATCGTACTTCTGTTGTTTTTCGTACAATTGCCCGATTTTACCCAAAGTATTCGCCATGCCCAAGTCATTCTGATTACTTTTATAAATAGCAAAAGCTTCATCGTAATGTTGGCGAGCAAGCTTTCGCTGACGATTATAGTAATACAAAACACCTAAATCGTTTAAGTTTTCTGCCAATAAATCTTTCTTCTGATTCGCCTTGAATAGCTTACCGGCTTGTAAATGAAAATCCAAAGCCTGCGGATAATGCCCAAAATGATAACAGATTTGTCCCATTTGTTGCAAGTAAATGCCTGCCTGTACGGCATCTTTCTGCTCGTTGGCTTTCGTATATTTTTCTTTCAACAGCCTAAAAGTAGCGTCTGGATTATGCGAGAATAATCCAATATTTTCATTCTCGTCTTGTTTAAGCGATTGTGAAAAAATGTTGGGCAGAAAAAGAATGATTAGCAAAAAGCTTTTCAGAAAACGAAAAAGGAAGTAATGTTTGAAGTAATTCATAAGGAATATCAAATAAAAAATCTTTCAAATTTCCACTTGATACTTCTCATAATTTGTACGCCACACAGAAGTTTAACAAACATTTAATGTAACGATGATGTGCTTCGATATTTTAAATTTGATTTTTGTGCCGATTTGATGAAGGAAAAGAACAAGTTTTTGATTTTTGACTAGTTATGGGCTAAATTGCTTTTACAGATTTTACAAATCATCAATTCACTTCAACAAATTTTAAAGCCTATCAATTTTTGATAGTATTTCAAATGAAAAAATCAACAAAACTATTCTTCTTCGTTCTTTCATATTTGTGTTTGTACAATGGCTTTTCTCAGGATTTAACACAGCAAATCATTCCAAACCGTACAAATAGCCAAGAACAGCAGCAAAAACCTTATGTTATATTAATTTCAGCAGATGGTTTTAGGGCAGATTTTACTGATAAATATCAAGCAAAAAATCTTCGTAAACTAAGTAATGATGGCGTAACGGCTTCGTTTATGCTTCCTTCTTTTCCATCACTTACTTTCCCAAACCATTATAGCATCGTTACAGGAATGTATCCTTCTCATCATGGTTTGGTTGATAATTCATTTTATGATGCTCAACGCCAAGAAAATTATGGAATGAGTAATAAAAAAGCCGTTGCCGATGGCTCTTGGTATGGCGGAACGCCACTTTGGGTTTTGGCAGAAAAACAACAGATGCTCAGTGCCAGCTTTTATTGGGTGGCTTCTGAAAGTAATATTCAAGGTATTTTGCCTACTTATTATTACAATTACAACGAGAAAATTGATATTGATACTCGTATCCAAACGGTAAAAAACTGGTTGCAATTGCCAGAAGATAAACGTCCGCATATTATTACTTTCTATTTTCCTGAAGTAGATCACGAAGCACATACTTATGGACCAGATTCAAAAGAAACTGAAGAAGCCGTACATTTTGTCGATAAAAGTATTGGGAAACTCGTAGCTACGGTAGATTCACTTCATTTGCCAATAAACTTTGTTTTTGTTTCTGACCACGGAATGACTAAAGTTGAAAACGAACATCCAATGCTTTTACCTGCTGCGATTGACCCCACCAAATTTATCATTCCTCGTGGCGATGCTTTACTCCAGCTTTATGCAAAAGACAAAAAAGACATTTTGCCAACTTACAAAGCCTTGAAAAAAGAAGCGAAAGATTTTGATGTGTATTTGAAGAAAGATATTCCAAGCCGTTGGCATTACGCAAAAAAAGACGACAAGTATAATCGTATTGGTGATATTTTGCTTGTACCGCATTTACCAAAAGTATTTGGCATTACGGGAAAATCAACTACCCCAGGCAAACACGGTTTCGACCCAGCTTTGGAGGATATGCACGCAACATTTTTTGCTTGGGGACCAGCTTTTAAATCACAAACAAAAATTGACGGATTTGAAAACGTGAATATTTATCCAATGATTAGCAAAATTCTTGGCTTAAAATACGAGCATAAAATCGACGGTAAACTGAAAGTTTTAGACGGAATTTTAAAGAAGTAAAACGAAAAAGCTCAGATGGTCAAAATGTCCATCTGAGCTTTTTTTTAAAATTCATTAATTTCTATCTGGTCAATTATTTTTCCTAATGGACATTTTGACCATCTGACAAATACTTAGTTTAATATCATTTTGAATTCTTGTAAAGCAATTTCAACTGCTTCAAAAGCTTGAATACTTCTGGTTTGATAAGCTTCGTTAATCGTACTTAAAACTTTGTTATATTTTTCTTGAGCAATATCAATTTGATTATTCTCTGTACTTTTCTCTTTTGTTACTTGTTGTAAAATTTCATCTACTTTTTCAATATCATCAATTGATTGGTTTTCTTCATTCGATTTTGCTAATAATTGAATTTTATTTTTGTCAACTTTCTTCTTGCCCGAAAGTACTTCATTACGAAGTGTAGGTGTTAGTTTTTCTAATCCTTCGGCAAAAGCGGCATCTCTTCTAATTGTCTTTTCACCAACGTTATACTCTTTTGCTAATCTTTCAGCAGTGGTAATTTTAGGTTCTTTCTCCAAATGGACATTTTGACCATCTGAATCTATTTCCTCTTTTTTGCCTTGTAAATTATCAATAACATCGTTTTTCTCAGTGTTATAGCGTAATCCACGTAAATACGAAGCCTGCTGTGCATTCAAGTTTCTTCGTCCCAATTGCAAATCAATCATGTGTTCTTTTACTTCTTTAAAAGAATTGAACGACAATAATTGAACATTGAAAGTAATCCCAAATTCCTTGCAAATTCCGTAACGGTTGTGTCCATCAATTAACACATAAGCTGGCTCTTCTCTGCTTCCTAGACCAATAACATCTTTGGTAGTTTCCCAAAGCAACAAAGGGTCTTTACAGCCATTTGCCAATAAATTAGCTTTTAGTTGTGCCAATTCGGCATCTAACAGTGGCGGAATAAAGCTTTTTAATTCTTCAAGAACAGTAATATTCTGTTTAATCGATTCCAAGGGTGAAAAACTACTATTTGTGATAGCTACTCTCGCTTTTTCAGCAATCGACATTTTGATATTCTTTGCCATTTTCTAAAATGTTAACTGATTTAAAATAATGATAAGTATTCGTCACAAAATTCTTCGTAGCATTTTGCCGCTTCTGAATCTTTGTCAAACGTTCTGATAGGAATTTGCTCTATCTGTGCTTTTTGAAAAGCAATCAAGTGCTTAATCTCTTTATCAAATACTTTGGTATGCGGGAAAATACTTCTCACAGTCTCTTTAATACCATCGTGAACGGTATTTTTCCTAACCATCGTAAACACAATTCCATCCACTTGTAAAGCTGGATTAAATATCTGACGAGCTTCCGAAATGCGTTCTAATAAAGTGTTTAAGCCTTTTAAAGCCGACATTTCAGGCAAAAGAGTAATTAAGCAACTATTAGAAGCCTGCATCGCACTCATCGTAAGAATATTCAATGACGGCGGACAGTCAATCAAGATGAAATCATAATTCTGACTCAATCTCGCAATCAATATTTTCAAACGTTGCTCTCCTCCTACTTTATTTACTAATTCTGTTTCAGCTTTTGCTAATTCAATATCAGAAGGGGCAATGTCTAAGTTTTCACCAATATTATAGATGGGTAAATCGGCTAATTTCACCAAACTTGTATAAACTTGTTGCTCATCACGAATCTGTACATCAAAAATTTGGCTCAAATTTCCCTGTGGATCTAAATCAATAATTAATACTTTAAAGCCTTTTTTGGCAATTGCTTCACCCAAATATCCTGTCGTTGTGGTTTTACCAACTCCCCCTTTATGATTGATTACCGAAACTACTCTAGCCTTTTCATACAAATCAATTGAAAACCCATAAGAAGTAACCACTGGCAAAAGTAGCTCTAAATGCTTTTCACTTAAATTACGTTCACCTTTCAATGCTTTGGCTAAAGTATCCTTCGCCAGTCCTGCTTCTCTCTCTAATGTCGCCACTGAAATGGCATTTCTTCTTCTGAGAAATCTCAATAATAATTCTTGAGTCAACATTTATATAATGATTTGAAATGAAAATATTATCAAATGTACTGGTTTTGCATGATATATTATGCAAAATTTTACAAAAAGCATAAAATTTCATACAAACGTTTTTTGTAAAAAATAAAAATTAAAAAATCTCTCTCTCAATTTTTATTTTTTGAGAGAGGCTTTTTTAAATATATTTTTAAAAGAGTTTTTTAATATATTTTTTAGTACCTCTGTAATCAATTGAAAATCAGATTGTTATATCATATTTTGGCAACAAATTGTAGGTGGTTTGGCAACAAATTGTAGGTGGTTTGGCAACAAATTGTAGGTGATAGGCAACAAATTGTAGGTAATTAAGCAACAAATTGTAGGTATTAGGCAACAAATTGTAGGTGTTAAGCAACAAAATGTAGGTAAACGATGATTATGAATAAAATCAATATTCTTTAAGTTAATGATTTATAGATATTTATAAAATCGTTAGGCAACAAATTGTAGGTTTGAGTACAAATTACTAGAAAAAAACTTGGAAATGTCGATAATCTTCTTGCTTTGAAGTATTAGGCAACAAAATGTAGGTAAAAGCATATTTTTCACTTTTAAAAATATGCTTTTCAAAAAGCGTTTTTCATCCTTTCTATTTATCCATTTTGTTTATCAAGCCTAAAGTAAATATGGTCTTCCTTTCTATCAATTAGGCAACAAATTGTAGGTGTATTTTGAGGCTTTATTTGTTGCTTTTCTACTTGAATTAAGCAACAAATTGTAGGTGAAAATATGATATAAGCTTTACATGATGTTTTACGACTAATTAAGCAACAAATTGTAGGTAAAATACAGATATGCTAGTCTATATACTCTCTTTAATATCATCGTACATCAATTCTTTGCTACTTTAAACCAATTCCATGTTTTAGAAAGAGATGAAGTCTATCAAATATCTTAATTATGCAACAAATTGTAGGTATTCTTATGAAATATGAGCTTTTCGTCCTGATTAATTCATATTTTATTAGGCAACAAATTGTAGGTAAGTAATTATATAGAGGAGATTTTCGAATGATAATCTTTGGTTTTGTCTATTAAAAATACGACCTAAATATGCTATTAAAAAAGGATACTATTTGGAAACATTTTTTTGTAAAGTTGCCAAAAGAAATTAGTTTTGTAATTAGGTAACCAATATGCAGATGAAAAATGAATTAGAACCAAGCTTAAGTATTGAATTATTTCAGAATAATCCAGATTACCTGATTTTCAACAATCCATTAGCTAATCCCAAATTCATCAGAAGAATTTCTAAGAATGAATCGGTTTCGGTAGATGATATTTATACAAGAAAACTATTCATTGAAATAGCTTCTCGTCTAAAGCCCTCACATTTGTTCGGAATGGAGCAAAACGAAAGTGTTTGCTTTACCATTCATATTAAAGACTTTTTAGAAAGAATAGGAGTAACCCATAAAAAGGGCTATAATTATTTGATAGAAAGTGCTGAAATGCTTCAAACGACTTTATTAAAGTGGCGTGAAGGAAAATTAGAAGTAAGTACGACGATTATTTCTCAAATGATTCATGACGAAGGTTCTGGTAAAATACAGCTTTTTATCGTGCGAGATTTAGCTCAAAAGATTCTTGAAGTAAATGAAAGAGAGAATTTTAGTTTCTTGAAAGAGAACTTCTTTAGATTACAGAATAGCCAATCGATTAAATTATATCCATTTTTCAAGTCTTGGTTAAACAAAGGCTTCTATGAAATAGACATTGAACGCTTCAAAATTCAATTTGAATACAATACCAGTGGATATTTGAAATTCTCTAATCTTGAGAAAAGAGTACTCATCCCAGCCATTGAAGAAATCAATGATAAAACAGACATCTTTATTACTTATCAAAAAAAAGGAACGAACCTTGATAAACTACGCCCTAAAATAACAGGATTATTGTTTTTCATTAAGTTAAAAAAGAAAGCCTCATCAACCGACGACGATGCTATTAGAATGATTGAATTCGAAAGTTTCTCAGAAATGAAAGAACCTTTGAAGCAAGAAGAACAACCCGAGAATAATAATACATACTTATATACACTCTTCAAGAAGATTAATTTAGTAGAGAAACCAGAAATAAATACCATAGAAATAGAAATAGATACTTATGTAGAAAACAACGGGAGGGAATTAGTAGAAGATTGTTTCAATGCTTTGATAGATAAAAAAGTAATAGTACGAAGTATGGCATACTTTAGTACGAAAAATCTGTTCGAGCAACATCAAGGTTATACCAAACAGAAAAAGAAGAAAGTAGAAGAGAAAAAACAGAAGATAAAGCAGGAAGCAGAGAAAGCCAATAGACAAGAGGAGTTTAAAAGACTTGTGATGTTATTTAAAGAAGCAGAACTGAATTACTTTGAAAGAAGATACGATGCTTTGAATGATAATGACAAGCTTATCTTAATAAATGAAATGCAAGACGCAGGACGAAATAGCGAATGGTATTTCAGTATAGATAACCAACCAACTCAAATTGCCAAACAGCACATGGGCATGATTTTCTCATTAAGAGATCTATATAATCCTTATAACCGATTAGAAAAATTCCAATATTGGATGAGTAAAGAAGGAAGAGAAGTAGAAATATCTGATGATATGATACAATTGCTAAATTATTAGGCATCTACGCATCAGTAAGTCGTAAATATCCAAGTTACTTTCAATGAGTGGCTTGGATATTTTAGTTTTATCTAGGCTTAGATTAATTCTTACAAAAAACACAACATGTTTATTTTTTGTTTTTTTATAAATATTCTAATTAGATAAAATTGAGTAGTTTTTGTCATTACTTTTTAATCATTTTTTCTGAAAAATATTTTCGATTTTAACTTATTGAAAAACAGAATACTTATAAAATATTTTCAAAAAAAGTCAATTTTTTTTAGGTGTAGCCATTGTATTTAAAAATAAAGCTTGCATCTTTGCACTCCCAAACGACGCCAACGGGTTGAGAAGAGGGAGCAATTAGGAAGATAATTGTAGCTAGATTTGGTAAGATTGAGAGATTAGTC